>DGTQ01000002.1:123632-163708 GCA_002394365.1 Prevotellaceae bacterium UBA4332 | reverse complement strand
CAGCATTGACAGCGAGGTGGCCATGATTAGCGAGGCTTCGGGAACATCGTTCGTGATGGCAGCCTTTGCCATCGGCGACTGGGAGGTGGAACTCACACCGTGGCACGACCCTGCCGTTTCGAAGCGTCAGGCCGTGGGCGAACATGCGGGAGAGTCGCTCCGTTATATCACAGAAGAATTGATTCCCTATTTGCATCAGGAATACGGCGAGATTCCCATTGTCTTAGGCGGCTACAGCCTTGGCGGTCTCTTTTCCCTTTGGTCAGGCTCGGAGTCCGATTGTTTTGCTGCCATTGCAGCGATGTCACCCTCGGTGTGGATTGCAGGATGGCTGGACTATGCCAGCCAGCATCTCGTCAAGTCACCCTATGTCTATCTCAGCCTTGGTGACCGCGAGGAGCACTGTCGAGACAAGGCCATAGCACAGGTGGGCAATAACATCCGTTGGGAACATGAACACCTGAAGCAGACGCTCGGTTCCGACCACACGACGCTGGAATGGAACACGGGCAATCATTTCGTGGATGGTGCCCGCCGCACCGCCAAAGGCTTCGCGTGGTGCATTGACAAGGTGTGCCAGCGATGAGCCAGATGTGGAATCTGTGGCATGGATGCCATAAGAAGAGTGAAGGTTGTCAGCACTGCTATGTCTATCGGCGCGATGCGGAGTTTGAGAAGGACTCGAACGTGGTACATAAGACTGCCGCGTTCAACCTGCCCGTCCGCCGTGACCGTCAAGGACAGTGGAAGGTGTCACCAGGCACGCTGATGTGGACGTGTTTCACATCGGACTTCTTCATCGAGGAAGGCGATGCTTGGCGCGAAGATGCTTGGCTGATGATTCAGCGTAGGAGCGATCTGCACTTCTACATCGTCACCAAGCGGCCAGAGCGGATAGCCTGTTGTTTGCCAGAGGATTGGGGCAATGGCTATGAAAATGTCACCATCTGCTGCACAATGGAGAATCAGTGTCGTACAGACGAGCGACTGCCCATCTTTCGTGAACTGCCTATCCATCATAAGGCCATCATCTGTGAACCGCTGTTGGAGCGTATTGACTTCCGTAGCTGTCTTGGCCTGTGGGTAGAACAAGTGACTGTTGGTGGAGAGTCTGGCCGTGATGCTCGCGTGTGCGATTATGACTGGGTACTTGACATCCGCCGCCAGTGCGTCGGATCAAACGTCCCATTTCATTTCAAGCAGACGGGGGCATTGTTCCGCAAGGATGGCCGTCTGTATCGCATACCTCGTAGCCAGCAGATGGTGCAAGCCCGACGTGCTAACATCGGGTTCATGACGAGTCATATTGCAGGGAACCATCAATAGTCCCGAAAAGTGACATTTCAGTCGCTGTTTGTCTTGCAATGGTATTGGGAATTTGTCGTACCTTTGCATTGTCAAAATAAGAAACAATATGGTGAAGATACAAGAAATTGAAGTGAAGTCGGTGATGACGAAGTCGAACCTGCCGGTGGCCGACTTCTCGGTGAATCCATACGTAGGCTGTCTGCACGGCTGTAAGTACTGTTATGCCTCGTTTATGAAGCGGTTTACGAACCACCCTGAGCCGTGGGGCGAGTTCATCGACGTGAAGTACTGGCCAGAGATCAAGAATGTCAAACGGTATGCAGGCAAGGAAGCTTTTTTCGGCTCCGTGACCGACTGCTACCAGCCGCACGAGGCTAAGTATAAGCGCACCCGTGCCTTGTTGGAACAGCTTCAGGGCAGTGGCATCAGCGTGAGCATCGCCACGAAGTCTGACCTTGTGTTGCGTGACCTTGACCTCATCAAGACCTTTCCCCATGCCCGTGTGTCGTGGAGCATCAACACGCTTGACGAGTCGTTCCGCCGCGAGATGGACGTGGCCGTCAGCATCGAGCGCCGCCTGGATGCCATGCGCCAGTTCTACGAGGCTGGCGTAGAGACCACTTGTTTCATCTCTCCGATATTCCCCGGCATCACCGATGTCGAAGCCATCATCCGCAAGGCCAAGGACTGCTGTAACCTCGTTTGGCTGGAGAACCTGAATCTGCGTGGCGACTACAAAGGCAAGATTTTCGTGTGGATTCACGAGCATCACCCCGAACTGGACCAGCTCTACCATGACATCTACACGAAGAAAGACCGCTCCTACTGGATGCAGCTCGACATGCAGATGCGCGCCTTCTGCGAGGCTGAGGGACTGCCTTACGTTCGCAACGACGACTCCGTGCGCTCCCGTCATGGCCAGCCGCCGGTGGTGGTGAACTATTTCTTCCACGAGGAGATCGTGAATAGGGGAAAATAAGAAGCATTCCATCATCGCAACTTAATTTCATCGACTTGCGAAAGCAGAAACGGCAGACGGTTTGATCTTTTTCTTTTCGTCGAAGACTGGTTTATCAGTCAAAGGAAAAGGTGAGCGAGAGGGGAGGGAACAATGGTGATTGGTACTTCCTCAGAAAAAAGAGAAATTTAGATCCAGGAAACTTACACCACAAGAATCCGTCCGTTTTTCTTTTAATTGAAACCAATAATGGCAAGATGAGATGCCAGTTCGTCTATATATGTTAAAAAGCAAGCACATTCTGCAAGAAAAACGTGCAGAATGAACGTAAAGTCAGAAGAAATCATTAACTTTGCAAACAAAGTTTGCAGAATGTGCTTTAGGGGTTATTCCCCTTCCAGAGTATGTGATGCAACTACAGTGAAAATGGTCTGGCAAAATGTTGACCAGATTGTTGACCAAATTGAGTAATAACCCTAATATTAAAGGTTGGATGAAGACTGATTTTATTACGTAAATGAATATTCCTGCAAAAAGAACGAATATCTTGCAGAAAAATGAATATTCTTGCGAAATATTGCGAGACATCAACGTGCAGAACGTGCAGAATGCACGAAAAATGCAGCCCAAATGTTGACCAGTCCAAACGTAAATATCTCATAATCAGCATATTGACCTCAAAATTAGCCGCCGCGCAGGCAGCAGTTGAAGGGTAAATTGACTCTCTGATATATTAAATAAAGGGACCTGCCAGTTTGGGCAGGTCCTTTTTTATCTCCAACTTGCTAAGTAACCACACGCCCTTGCTAAGTAACCACACGCCCTTGCTAAGTAACCGCGTGCCCTTGCTTAGCAACAGCGTGCCCTTGCTAAGTAACCGCATCCCCTTGCTTAGCAACAGCAGCTATCCGCCCCGTTTTGGAATATAGTTCCTTTTCTTGCAAAATGAATAAATATCCATTCGCTGTGTCCAAGTGCAGAAGCGGTACTTCTGCATGTAGAACTAATGGTTCTTGCGCTCCGTAGGTGCTCAGGCGCAGAGCGGAACTTGCGCTCCGTAGGTGCTTAGGCGTTTCTGCTCCCCGATAACGGGGTTGCTCTCCCCCGATAAACGGGGGAGATATGGAGGGGGTAATGAGTCTATTGAACCGAGAGGGGTGTAAAGACCATTGACAGAGCTCGGAACACAGTTTCTTTCCCCCTCCACCCTTTATAACTTCTTTAGGACTATTACGTCTTTGCTGCGATTGGCAAGCAGGTCAAAGAGCTGCCGTAGCGTAGGGTACTGCTTGCTGTCATAGTTCACCCTGGCAAGACGGAACTGATATTGTATGTTCAAAGTCTTATCGTCTGCCTGCTCATAGGCTACTTGTCCTGTGATACTTCTGTCATAAGTCGTGATGGTCGAATTTTCAGGCTTTTCCTCCAGTTGCCACCCGTCTGGCAGTTTCAGGTGGATATTCATGCTGTAGTTCTGTCTGCATGAGAACTCTACGGGGAGCAGTCTGTTCTCATCTGGTGCAAAGGGATTTGCCTTTACGGGTACTTCTGCAAAGGGGCTATAATAGATATGGTCAGCAGTTGCCTCTGCATGGCTTACAAACTGTATCTCTTCTCTTACCTCGGGGGCAAAGGCACGATGTCCTGCCATTTTGCAACTTACTATATCGTAACCTTCTCGGCTCGACTTGGAGGCGATAAACGTCGCACTGTCTGATGCTTCGCGAAATGCTTTGCGTTCTTTCAGGGATGCGTTTCCCATATAGAGGATGTTTCTTTCGCCTTTCACCTCGCCATCGGGCTGCATCGCGGCATTTACGTTGACCTGTGTTATGCTTTCACCCACGTTCTGAAGGTTTATCCATCTTCCCTTTTGTCCCTTCTGTATTATGCGTGCCTGCTCCACATAGAAATCTGGTGGCAAGACGTTCAGATAGCCATCCGCCGCTGCTGCGTCCATATAATACAACAGACCTCCGTCGTATATGCCTACGATAAAGGTATTCAGCTTGTTCAGGCTGGGGTAGGACTTAGGCAATTTGCCGTGAGTGCGGGTACTCATGACTACTGGCACTGCCTGCACGCCTACGTCGCCCAGCATGTTTATGAGCATCATGTTCAGGTCGGCATTGGTTCCGCTCCCCCTCTTTACCACATCTGATGCAGACTGTATTTTCAGGCTGTATTCGCCGTTCCATGAAATACGCTGCCTGAGGAAATCGTACGTAGCCTCTACCTTCTCCTTCACGCTGCTCATACCTGCTATGCCGCTTGCCATGAGTTCGTCGTAAAACTTGCTCTTCTTGAACAGCCTGTCGCCAAAATCCATGTGTTCGAGCAGAGCATCGTCTATCTGCTCCCATGTCTTGCGTATGTCATGCGAGCCTCCTCTCGGGTCGTTTATCAGCTTCAGTTCTGCCGTCACCTTGGTAGCGTAATCATATACGTTCCACACGTAGTCGTCTTTCTTTAATGCTGGCAGATATGTGCCCGTAAACTGGTATATATTGGTGTTGCAGTGGTTTATAGGTGCCATATCGTCAGTATGTGTCTTGAAGTTCAGCCTGCCCTGCGTGAGAGAGCTTGCCAGTTGCTGCTTTCCTGTCGTCTCTACATTAAAGATAAAGAGCGCAGGAATCTCAACCCTGTAACTGGCATAGGCTACGGGTATCTCGCTTTGGGCTGTCCAGTCTGCTATGTGATAGAACATATTGCTTTGGAGCGTATACTCATATTCTATCACAGAGCCCGTCTTTACCTGTGGAATAGCTGCCTGTGCAATCATGTATTCCTCGTCCACGCGCTTTTTGAACAGTCTTTCCTCTCCTATCTTTGTCTTCGCCACCTTGCCGTTCGCCGCATTATATACCGTTGCCTTAAAATCCTGAATTTCTACTTTGGCCAATTCCTCCTTCTCATTATTTATATATGATATGCTGATGTTGGCATATTTCTTGCCGTCATCCTTTAGTATCTTTATTCTCTTTTTCACTTCATACGTAATCGTAAAATTGAAAAAGTCTATGTTGTAGTCCACTTTGGTTATATCACACAACACAACGGCAGATGCGGTAGTATCCGCATCATACACCGTCATGTTCAGCTCTTCGGCTGTTGGTTTGCCAAACTTCAGGTTCTGTGCGTCAGCACTTAGTACGCACAGCAATAATAATAGAGATGTCAGATGTTTCATATAGGTTTCTTTTTTATTACGATTTTCTTTTTATATATGCTTAATGTTCTTTTCGCAAACTCTACAAGGTCTGTATAGTATTCTTTCTCGTAGCTTCCGGCATTTACCTTCAATCTGTTCTTTATGCTGATATTGCGTTCTCCTTCGGATATATCAGAACTGAACGTTGCAAACGGCAATTCCTCTCTTACGGATGCAGGCAAAGATTCTACTACATACCCCTCTGGTATCTGTATTGTGATTTCTTCTTCGTCGCAATAGCCTGTGGGAAACCATATATCCCCCTGCCTCTCGTGCTGATACTCAGGAACGCCCCCGTTGGTGTAAAGCGGATATACGGGAATGAAAAGCCGACTGCCCGTAGGCGCAGCATACTGAGTGCTCCTCATGGCAGTCTCCATACGTATTGATGCGCCCTCCTGCCCGAAGTCTATTTCGGCTACTTCCATCTGGGGCACATTCACTATCTTGTGCAGTTCCTTGCGCAATTCGTTCTTGTCAAGACGCAAGAGGTATGAATACTGTTCGTATCGCTGGTTATGATATTTCTGAACCATACTTATATTCGCATTCCCCCTGTCGTCTATCTGCATGCTTATCGTGCTGTGTCTCAGGTTTTCCGCATCAGCGTATGCAGGAATCCTTACCACCCTGCCGCCTCGCTGCGATATTTCCACTGCATCGTGCCCCGCTATGCCTTCGTGTATATATCCCAGCGGATACTGCGGGTTGGTACATTCCACCCACAAGGTGTCATTCTCGAGGGGTATCTCGAGCACAGCGTGATTCAATTGCCCCACGCTTGCAAAATCGGGAATGAGGCGAGGCTTCTCCGTATTTACTGTTACGTAATACGACTCTATACCTGTTTCCTTCAGCATGGCTCGCATATAGTTTGTCAGCCCCTTGCAGTCGCCATATCCGCCCTTCCATACGCTTGAAGCGTGAGCTGGCTTCTGTCCCCCTATGCCGAGCAGTATGGCTACATAGCGTGTGTTCTTTGCCAGTTCACGATACAGAACCTCTACCTTTTCCCGAGCCCCAGTCAGCCCGTCCGTCATCTTGTGCACATACCGTCGAGCCTCCTCTGGCAATATCTCCGTACCGTCTATCAAGCCATACTCCCACAATCCGTAGTCCCTCCAGCTGTCTAACCTGCCCCTCGTTCCACAATATACGAACTCCGACGGAGCAAACACAGCCCTTGAGCATATCTCGTCAAACGGCTTGGCATAAGGCTCCTTTCTCAGGGGTGGCAGGCTGTCTGTTTCCAGTATGAAGGTCTCTTTACCCTCATGAGAATTTACCGCCACAGCATCATGAGGTATGTTTTGCAGATAGTATCGCATCCCCATTTCTTCAGGAGCCGTCAGGGTATAGCGTGCTTTCCCCACACTCACATCATAATCCATCTGAGGCGAAAAATGCGGAAACTCCACAATCCTGTCATTATAGTCTATTGTCCACTCGTAGGTTATCCTGACAGGATAGACATTCGGCGTATATTCCATGTAGTATATACTCTCGTCTATGGAAAGATACTCAGAATACTCCGTCCGCTTCAGTTCGTTACCCTTAAACTTATAGATAGTCTTGCCAGCCTCGTCTGTTACAGTCCCCCTTACAAAAGTCAGCCTGTCGCCATTACCCACAGAACAGACAAAATCTGCCAACCTCGCTCCTCTCTCGTCTTTTATCGTAATCGTCTGCCTGAATTTCGCCAATGCGTGGACAGGACTGTCACACAGTATTTCAACCTCATACACATCCACATTAGCTCTCTGCGCCAGAGACATCAGGGCATACCACGACAGCACTGCGCAAGCGAAGACTATTCGCCCCACCCTGCCCTTGCAAGCCATTCGGGAAATGTGCTTCCATTCTGTGTGCATTCTTCTGTCCTCTCTTTTTCTTACTGCATGCAAAGATAATACAATCTTGCAACACTCGCAAATTTTTTCATGGTTTTTCTCCCCTCCTCCCTGCCCACTTCCTCTTGTATAGAGTCAAGTTCCTGCACTCGGCAAAAAAAATAAATGGATTTATTTTGTTCTGCTCTCGTTTTTTTGTAACTTTGCACTTTAAAACGCGAAAGTATATGATAGAGAAGCATATCGTATTGGAAGACATAGAGCCCGTAACCTTCTATGGTGTGAACAACGCCCACCTGCAGATGGTGCGCTCGCTGTACCCCAAGCTGCGCATCATGGCGAGGGGGAACGTGATACGTGTGCTGGGAGACGAGGAACTGATGTGCCGCTTTGAGGAGGACATAGAGAGTATGCGCCAGCATATCCTGAAATATAACGTGATAAAGGAGGAGGACATACTCAGCATAATAAAGGGAGAGAAACCCGACTCGGAGGCGGCGAAGGACGTGGTGGTGTATTCCATATCGGGCAAGCCGATAAAGGCTCGCTCGGCCAACCAGCAGGCGCTGGTGGATGCCTTCACGGAGAACGACATGGTGTTTGCCGTAGGGCCTGCGGGCACGGGCAAGACGTATCTCTCGATAGCGCTGGCTGTGAAATCGCTGAAGGAAAAGACGGCACGGAGGATAATACTGTCGCGCCCTGCCGTGGAGGCTGGCGAGAAACTGGGCTTTCTGCCTGGCGACATGAAGGACAAGATAGACCCCTACCTGCAGCCGCTGTATGACGCGCTGGAGGACATGATTCCGCAGTCGAAGCTGCAGGACATGATGGAGAAGCACGTGATACAGATAGCTCCGCTCGCCTTCATGAGGGGCAGGACGCTGAGCGACGCTGTGGTGATACTGGACGAGGCGCAGAATACTTCTCCTGCGCAGATGCGCATGTTCCTCACCCGCATGGGGTGGAACACGAAGATGATAATAACGGGCGACATGACGCAGGTGGACCTGCCCAAGGGACAGAGGTGCGGACTGCGTGACGCGATAGAGACGCTCGGGGGCATTGAGGGCATCGGCATTGTGACGTTGGGCGAGAGGGACATAGTGAGACACAAGCTGGTGACGCGCATAGTGAATGCGTATGATTCTCAGTCCTCGAAGGACTGACCCCTCTAAATCTCCCCCAAGGGGAGCCCCCCTCCCTTTGGGTTTCTGTCCCCCGCGAAACGGGGGTAATCGGACGCGCGAATGCGCTACGCTTGCCAGAGCAAGAATTGAAGGGGGTGTAAAGACCATTGAGGGTAAGGGGTGGGTTGAAAGTATAAAGTATAAAGTATAAAGTATAAAGTATAAAGAATAAAGAATAAAGTATAAAGTATAAAGAAAAAAGAAAAATGAACAAGGCTTTAACAAAGACAGAGTTCCACTTTGAGGGACAGACTGCCGTTTATCACGGCAAGGTACGCGACGTTTACACCATCAACGACGACGTGATGGTGATGGTGGCTACAGACCGCATCAGCGCTTTTGACGTTATCCTGCCTAAGGGTATTCCCTTCAAGGGACAGGTGTTGAACCAGATTGCTGCCAAGTTTCTTGATGCTACAAAGGACATCTGCCCCAACTGGAAACTTGCTACGCCTGACCCACAGGTGACGGTGGGACTGAAGTGTGAGGGCTTCAGGGTGGAGATGATTATACGCGGCATACTGACGGGCAGTGCATGGCGCGACTACCAGAAGGGCGTAAGGGAGATATGCGGCGTGAAGCTGCCCGAGGGCATGCGCGAGAACGAGCGCTTCCCAGAGCCTATCATCACTCCTACTACGAAGGCCGACGAGGGCCACGACCTGAACATATCGAAGGAAGAGATAATAAGGCAGGGCATAGTGTCGAAGGAGGACTACGAGGTGATGGAGGACTACACACGCAAGCTCTTTGCACGCGGTCAGGAGATAGCCCAGAAGCAGGGCCTCATCCTTGTTGACACAAAATATGAGTTTGGCAAGCGCGACGGCAAGGTTTACCTGATAGACGAGATACACACGCCCGACTCTTCACGCTATTTCTATGCCGACGGCTACGAGGAGAAGTTTGCCAAGGGCGAGCCACAGAAGCAGCTCTCGAAGGAGTTTGTGCGCCAGTGGCTGATAGAGCACGACTTCATGAACGAGCCTGGACAGAAGATGCCCGAGATAACCGACGAATATGCTGAGTCGGTGGCTGAGCGCTACATAGAGCTCTACGAGCACATAACGGGCGAGAAGTTTGACCGCACTACCGACCAGAGCGACATAAACGCACGCATAGAGAAGAACGTGAGCGAGTGGCTGAAAAACAATTAAGCATTGAAGGTTGAAAGTGTAAAGCCATACGGCGAGGGAAGCGGAAAGCGCGAGCAGGTGGAGGCTATGTTTGACAACATCGCCCCCACTTATGACACGCTGAACCACCGCCTGTCGTGGAACATAGACCGCTACTGGCGAAACAAGGCGATAAAGGCGCTGGCGAAGGCTGAGCCCAGAAAGATACTGGACATAGCGACGGGCACTGGCGACTTTGCCATACTGCTGGCGCAGAGGCTGAAGGCTGAGCACGTAAGGGCAACGGACATATCGGAGGGCATGATGCAGATAGGCAGAGAGAAGGTGGCAAGACTCGGACTGGAGGACACCATAGCCTTCGAGTATGCCGACTCCACTGCCCTACCCTATGGAGACGAACAGTTTGACGCTGTGACTTCCACCTTCGGAGTGCGCAAC
The DNA here is from genome assembly GCA_002394365.1 of Prevotellaceae bacterium UBA4332. Lineage (GTDB taxonomy): Bacteria > Bacteroidota > Bacteroidia > Bacteroidales > Bacteroidaceae > Prevotella. The sequence goes on along the minus strand of DGTQ01000002.1, from coordinate 153,614 downwards.
TTTCAAGACCTGGAGCAGGGACTGAGGGAGATGCACCGAGTGATGAGGAAGGGAGGCACACTGTGCATACTGGAGCTGAGCACCCCCGTGAGCTTCCCCATGAAGCAGCTGTTCACCATCTACAGGCGGTGCGTACTGCCACTGTATGGCAAACTGATAAGCAATGACTCGCACGCCTACTCCTACCTCTGCAAGAGCATCGAGGCTTTTCCGCAGGGCGAGGTGATGCTCGGCATACTTGCCAAGGCGGGCTTCAGGGAGGCTGCGTTCAGGCGACTGACGTTTGGCATCTGCACAATGTACGTTGCGAAGAAAGCTCAACCCCCCTCTAACTATCAATAGTCTTATAACCCCCTTCAATTCCCCCGTTATCGGGGGAAAGAAACCCAAGGGGGAGAATAAGGCTCCTCTCCTTTGGGGTTTCTGCCCCTCGGGAGACGAGGGGACTGGAGGGGAGTATCAGGGAGGGGTTTCAAAACTCAAATATCAAACCACAAATGAAAAGATTTGGCATAATAGGTTATCCTTTGGGACATTCGTTCTCGCCTGGATACTTCAACGAGAAGTTCAGGAACGAGGGCATTGATGCCGTGTACGAGAAGTATGAGTTGGCTACCATAACCGACGTGCAGGGAGTGATAGAATACACGCCCGAGCTGTGCGGTTTCAACGTGACCATACCCTACAAGGAGAAGATAATGTCGTACCTCGACATAGTGGCTCCCGAGGCTCGCGCCATAGGTGCTGTGAACCTGGTGAAGATAACCCACAAGCCTGGGAGCAACGAGAAGCACCTCGAGGGGTATAACACGGACGTAATAGGCTTCACGAACAGCATACAGCCACTGTTGCAACCCCTGTTTCACAAGAAGGCGCTCATACTGGGCACTGGCGGGGCGAGCAAGGCTGTAAACTACGGGCTGCGCCAGCTGGGGCTGGACACTCTGCTCGTGAGCCGCTACCACAAGAACAACACGATAACCTACGAGCAGGTGACGCCAGAACTGCTGGAGGATTACACGGTGATAGTGAACTGCACGCCAAAGGGCATGGCGCCCCACTTTGACGAGTGTCCCGACATACCCTACGAGGCACTGACGCAGCACCACCTGCTGTACGACCTCATATACAACCCCGACGAGACGCTCTTCCTGAAGAAGGGCAAGGAGCAGGGGGCAATAGTGAAGAACGGACTCGAGATGCTACTGTTGCAGGCAGAGGCTGGATGGAAGATTTGGAACTCGTAGAGGTTAAAGGATACCCCCTCTCGCTCCAACTTGTTGGCTTGCCAGAGCAAGAACTCCCCCCAAGGGGGAGGACTCCATCTCCCTGTGAGAGGGATGGGGAGAAGTTAAAGGATAAAGGATAATATGATTTCAGTAGAAGGACTAAAGGTAGAGTTTGGCGTAAAGCCCCTGTTCACGGACGTTTCGTTCGTGATAAACGAGCGTGACCGCATAGCCCTGGTGGGCAAGAACGGTGCAGGCAAATCTACCATGCTGAAAATCCTTGCAGGCATAAAGACACCTACTGCAGGCACCGTGTCGGTGCCCAACGATTGCACCATAGGCTACCTGCCGCAGGTGATGAACCTGCAAGACGACACCACCGTGAGGGAGGAAACACGAAAAGCATTTGCCGACGTGGACAAGATGAAGGCAAAGGTGGACCGACTGCAGAGGGAGATGGAGGAAAGGACAGACTACGAGTCGGACTCGTACATGGAGCTGGTGGAGCGATTTACCAACGCCCACGAGCGCTACATGATGATGGGAGCCGACAGCCGAGAGGCAGAGATGGAGCGCACCCTGACGGGACTGGGCTTCCTTCGCACGGATTTCGACCGCCCCACGTCGGAGTTCTCAGGGGGATGGCGCATGCGTATCGAGCTTGCCAAACTGCTCTTGCGCCACCACGACGTGATACTGCTCGACGAGCCCACCAACCACCTCGACATAGAGTCTATACAGTGGTTGGAGCAGTTTCTTGCCAGCAGTTCGCAGGCTGTAGTGCTCGTGAGCCACGACCGTGCCTTTATAAATAATGTGACGAACAGGACGCTGGAGATTTCGTGCTCCCACGTGATAGACTATCGTGTGAAGTACGACGAATACGTGGTCTTGCGCAAAGAGCGCAGGGAGCAGCAGCTGAGGGCATACGAAAACCAGCAGAAGGAGATAGCCGACACGAAGGCGTTCATAGAGAGGTTCCGCTACCAAGCAACGAAAGCCGTGCAGGTGCAGCAGCGCATAAGACAACTGGAGAAGATAGTGCCCATAGAGGTGGACGAAGTGGACACCTCGGCACTGAGACTGAAATTTCCCCCCTGCCTGCGCTCGGGCGACTACCCCGTGATATGCGACGAGGTAAGCAAGACCTACGGCGAGCACAACGTGTTCCACAACGTAAACCTCACGATAAAGCGAGGCGAGAAGGTAGCCTTCGTGGGCAAGAATGGCGAGGGAAAATCCACGCTCGTGAAGTGTATCATGAACGAGATACCCTACGACGGCTCGCTGAAGATAGGCCACAACATACAGATAGGCTATTTTGCACAGAACCAGGCGCAGCTGCTGGACGAGAACCTGACCGTCTTTGAGACCATAGACAACGTGGCTCGCGGCGAGATACGCCTGCGCATAAAGGACATACTGGGGGCATTCATGTTTGGAGGCGAGGAGAGCGACAAATACGTGAAGTTTCTCTCTGGTGGCGAACGCTCGCGCCTCGCCATGATACGCCTCTTGCTCGAACCTGTCAACATGCTCATCCTCGACGAGCCCACCAACCACCTCGACATGGTGAGCAAGGACGTGCTGAAGGACGCCATCAAGGCGTTTGACGGAACGGTGATAGTGGTGAGCCACGACCGAGAGTTCCTCGACGGACTGGTGGACAAGGTTTATGAGTTTGGGGGCGGCATAGTGCGCGAACACCTCGGAGGCATCTACGACTACCTGCGCAGCAAGAATGCACAGACCATCAGCGAGGCAATCGACTCACCCCTACCCCCTCTCTTTGATAGAGGGGAACAAAGTGCAACTACCAAGTCTAAAGGTAATACCTCCCCTCTATCCAAGAGAGGGGCTGGGGGTGAGTCTCGCAAAGCTGACCAGGAGGTGGTCTCCTCTTACGCCGACCGCAAGGCTGAACAAAAACGTAAAAACAAGATAGAGAAGCGACGAAAGGAACTGGAGCAGAAGATAGAGCAACTCGAGGAGAAAAAGAAAGAGCTCGACGAACTGCTCATGCTGCCAGAGAATGCCGCCAACATGCAGATGGTAACCGATTACACCAACCTGCAAGCCGAACTGGACAAACTGGAAGAAGAATACTTTAATATTGAGTAAAGAGCCGCTCTCAACTCTAATCTCTCAACTCTCAACCATAAGATATGCCATTAAGATTACCTGATAACCTGCCAGCTATCAAGCTGCTTGAAGACGAAAACATCTTCGTCATCGACGAGACACGCGGTCACTCACAGGACATACGTCCGCTGAAGATTGTCGTGCTCAACCTCATGCCACTTAAGATAACGACGGAGACAGACCTCATACGTCTGCTCTCCAATACTCCGCTGCAACTTGACATCACATTCATGAAGCTCAAGTCGCACACCTCCAAGAACACGCCCATAGAACACATGCAGCAGTTCTACATCGCCTTCGACGAGTTGCGAGAGCGCAAGTTCGACGGCATGATAGTCACGGGTGCCCCTGTGGAGGATATGCCCTTTGAGAATGTAACCTACTGGGACGAAATAACCACCATCTTCGACTGGGCTCGCACCCACGTCACCTCCACCCTCTACATCTGCTGGGCTGCCCAAGCCGCCCTGTACCATTTCTATGGCATACAAAAGCACCCCCTGCCCATGAAGATGTTTGGCATATTCCCTCAAACCATAAACCCTGACGAGGCAAACAAGCCCCTCTTCCGCGGTTTCGATGACATGTTCAACATGCCGCAATCACGCCACACCGAGGTAAAGTCTGAGGACATACGTGCAAACAAGGAACTCACCGTCCTGGCTGAGTCGCCTCAATCTGGTGTAGGTATTGCCATAGCCCGTAACGGCAGAGAGATATTCTGCACTGGCCACCTTGAATACAATCCCGACACACTTGACACAGAGTACAAGCGCGACATGGGCAAGCGCGATGACGTAGCAATGCCCGTCAACTACTACATCGACAATGACCCCAAAAAAGGACCAAGAGTAACGTGGAGAGCCCATGCAAACCTCTTCTACCACAACTGGGTAAACTACTACATTTACCAGCAAACTCCTTACGACATCAACCTCATAAACTGACGAAAGTCAAGCGAAGGCATAGGTTTGTGTTAACAAACACTAAAAAGAGGAAATCTTTCATCTTTCAACTTTCATCTTTCAACTTTTATTAGTACCTTTGCACTCGCAATTCGCAAAACGGATGCACCCTTAGCTCAGTTGGTAGAGCAACTGACTCTTAATCAGTGGGTCCAGGGTTCGAATCCCTGAGGGTGTACTAAGGAAAAGAAAGCAACCATGACGGTTGCTTTTTTTCTTTTCTCTATCAGGGATTCTCACCCAAGGGCTCTTGCAGTCGCCAAGGCTTTGTGCAAGCGTAGCAGGTAAACCTGCGTCCGATTACGAATCCAGAGGGTTGAACAAGAGAAATAAGGTTACCATGACGGTTGCTTTTTTTCTTTTACCAACCAAGACACAGGAGATTTATCCACCCAGAGGGTGAACAAAACAACAAACAATAACACCATATACATATATACAAAGAAATGGAGAACCTAACGGTAATGATAGCCCTCGTGCTAATCGTCATAGTAGGATTTATAGCTGGCAAGATAGGCTACATGAATGAGGAGTTCGACAGAAAGCTCTCTGCCCTCATTGTCAATATCACCTGTCCTGCCCTCATCCTCTCCTCTACGATGGGAGACAGTTTCCCAGACCGCAACCTGATTCTGCCCTTGCTCGGCATAAGTTTCCTGACCTATATTATCCTTACCGTAGTAAGCATTTATGCGCCTCGCTGGATAACCAGCAACAAGGGCGACGAGGGCGTCATAGGCTTTGCCATGATGTTTGGCAACGTAGGCTTCATAGGCTACCCCATAGTAGCCAGCATCTTTGGCAACGAAGCCGTTTTCTATGCCGCTATCCTTAACGTTGCCAACACCTTCTTCGTGTTCACAGTGGGAAATATGCTGGTGAGTGATAAAGCTAACGGGAACGCTAACCTTAACGGGCTCCGAGCTTGCTCGCCTGAGCACCCACTGGAGCGCAAGAGCGCTCGCAAAGACGACCTTAAAGCCTTGAGTGACGTTGCCCCTGCGGGGAACTCTAAAGGCTTAGGGAGTATTAAGAGGGTCAGCGAAGCTAACCTTAACGGAAACAAGGTTTGGTGGAGCGAAAAGCTGAAGGCAAAGTTTAAGAAGAAGGTGCTCTACAGCACGCCCATGCTTTCAGCCTATCTTTCAATGCTCATAGTGGCTCTCGGCATAACGGATGTGCCACAGGCTATAAGCAAGCCACTCACCATGATAGGCAACATAACAGTGCCTGGCGCCCTGCTCATCATAGGCTCCACCATGGCACAGCTTTCAGGCAAGGCAATGCTGGGCAACGTAACGGTATATGTCACCTCCATCTTTCGCCTTGTGCTCATCCCGCTGGCTATGTATGCGCTGTTCACGCTCGCAGGCTTCAGCCCCTACGTGGTAGAGATAAACACGGTAATCATAGCCATGCCTGTGGCTACATACGGCACCATACTGTGTCTCATCAACGGTCGAGACACCACGCTCATGACCGAGCTGACCTTTACCACCACCATACTCTCTATGATAACAATCCCCCTACTCGCCCATTATTTTGGCGCGTAAGGGATTACGACTTGCCTGTGCTTGCTTAGCCACCACATGAGGCGACTAAGCACCCGCACACGGAGACAAAGCAACCGCACGTGGAAGCTAAGCTACCTTGTGCGGTTGTTGTTATTTTAGAGTAAGAGGGCGTTACGGTTAAAACTCCGTCCAATCCGTAAGACACTTGTCAAGCTCTGCCTTGATAGCCTCTTCGTCCATCTTCTGTCCTATGAAAACAATCTTCTGCTGACGGTCTCCGTACTTTGAGTCCCAGTCACGGTTTACGCCAGGGTTGTCCTTGCGGAACTGCTCCAATTCGTCTGCTGGCATGGTGGCATACCACTGCCCTGCATTAGTGAGCTGCACCTGTCTGCCTGCCTGCTCAAAGATATAGCAGAGGCGAGGCTGGTCCTCAAACCAGCACAGTCCCTTGGCACGTATCACGCTCTTAGGCCAGCGACGAGCCACGAAGTCATCAAACAGGGTGATGTCGAAAGGCTTCCTTGCGTAATAGACAAACGTACCTATGCCGTACTCCTCAGTGTGGCTGTGTCCATGATGGTGGTGGTGCCCACACGTACACGCCCCTCCGTGGTGAGACTCACATTCCTCGTCGTGGTCGTCATCATCATGGTCGTGGTGGTGATGATGATGGTGGTGCTCCTCATCTTCATGCTCGTGATGGTGGTGCTCATGCTCGTCGTCATCGTCGTCGTCATCGTCATCGTGGTCGTGGTGATGCTCATGCTCACCTTCTCCCCTCCCTTCGGAGGGGTTGGAGGAGGCTTCTATCTCCGAAATCCATGCGGCAGAAGTGGCAACATCGTCAAAGTTGAACATGCCAGTGCCGAGTATCTCGTCGAAGTCCACATCGCCATAATCACACTCTATAATCTTAGCCTTCGGCTGCAGTGCACGCACTATCTGCTTCACGCGCTCCAGTTCCTCTGGCTTCACCTCCGAAGCCTTGTTCAGAAGCACAATGTTGCAGAACTCTATCTGCTGAATAACGAGGTTCTCTATATCCTCCTCGTCGCGCTTAGCCCCAAGGAGCGTCTTGCCACAACCGAACTCGTCCTTCATTCTCAGCGCATCAACAACAGTGCAGATACAATCCAGCTTTGGTATCGCGCCACTGTTGTATTGAGCCCCCATGCTCGGTATAGAGCAGATAGTCTGGGCTATAGGCGCAGGCTCGCATATTCCGCTTGCCTCGATAACGATATAGTCAAACTTCTGCATCTTGGTGATGTCGCTAATCTGCTGCACCAGGTCCATCTTCAGCGAGCAGCATATACAGCCGTTCTGCAGAGCCACGAGCGAGTCGTCCTTCTGGTCCACTATGCCCCCCTTCTGTATCAGGTCTGCATCTATGTTCACCTCGCCAATATCGTTCACGATAACGGCAAACCTTATGCCCTTCTCGTTCTTCAGTATTCGGTTCAGCAGTGTAGTCTTTCCGCTGCCTAAGTAACCCGTAAGCAGCAGGACGGGAATCTCTGTTCTGTTCATTATTTATCTATATATGTATATTATGTTTTTGTTTTTGTTTTCGTAGCACCTACAGGTGCGTTTCGTAGCGTAGCGTTTCGTCTTCGTACGCAGTTTCGTCTGCAAAGGTACAAAAACGAGTGCAAAGCACAAAACAAACTCGTTTGTTTTTGTTTTGCCGTTCCGAGCTTTGCTCGCCTGAGCACCTACTGGAGCGCAAGAATGCAAAAACCTTGTCTCCCAAGAGACCAATATACAAAAAATATGCCAACCCCGCAATAATTCTCCCCATTCATTTGCCCAATCAAAAAATATCCGTAACTTTGTAAGCGAATGAGACTGATTGCCATCACATTTAATATGGTCATTCTGCTAACCATGTGAACTGAAAGAAAGAGAATCATGAGAACAATAATAACAATTTTGCTAATTGCAACAATAACTATTGGCAGTTTTGCTCAGGTTGTGAATAATGAAATACACCATTTTACGGCAGAGCAAGAAAAAATCATAGGAGATTCTTATTACAGGGATTCCGTACCCGTTAATGTTTATCGACTAAGCAATACTAACCTTGACAACTATGGGGTATATATTTGTAGAGGGATGGGGGCACATTTTCACGACCAACTGTTTGTTATATATAATGACAGCATTATATTTTTCAGACATCATAGCACTGACCCCAAAGCCATCATAGGTAATATGTGTAAGATTATTATAGACAACAACGTTGATTCTGAAAAAATAAGGTCTTCTTTTTACCATGATATCTGTAATTACATAATAGAGGATAAGAAACATAAAAAGGAAACCGAAAAACATAGAAAACAAGGAGACTTTATAGAATATAGTAACAATAACACTACAAGTGATAAGAATATATTTATCAATACTCAAAAGGTGGATGATATATATAAAAAACTTATGCAGAAACCAGAGAAGATTCCGCATGAACTTCCTTGGTATTTGTTGATGGATTTGAATCAAGATGAGGCTGTTGCGTTATTGGCAAGACTAATAAATGCGGAATAAAAACTATAGTTAAAGGATATTTCCATAATAAATACGAGTAATATGAACATAAAGTTTAAATATAAGATGGAGGATATTGAGAAATGAAAGCACTATTTATTTTCTTGACAGTTATGTGCGCCCTTTATTGTAAGGGAGAGGACAATCATGGAACGATGTTTTATAATGATGATGGCTCGCAGAATGCGTACTTCATAGACACCATACATATAGACAGTCTCACCATAGTCCAGTCTAAAAAGAACGGCCATTTCTTTGCCATAAGAAATCCCTCAGAAATACGTTTGGAGGGTAATATATGGAATATGCCTGAGACGTATTTGTATGATTATGATCCTTTTAATAGTTGGTATTTAACAAATATGCCTTACGATGCAGTTCCTTATGCCATAGGAGCAAATAATCTAAAACGTGGAGCACTATACGAAAAAACATTTCAAACACATACAAAATCATACCGAATTATGTATCAGAGTATAATTCCTGCATATTATTGGCTTGTCCTTATCAGGGGCGATGCTTACAATTTTCTTACCGTGCGCAGTGTTTTAGACAGTGGTTGTAAGGAAATAAAGTTCAAGGATGAGAAGGCGTATTATAAGATGTTGATACCTGTATGGGGGGATTAGAACAACTTGCTTAACTTTTAATGAATAAAGGACAAACATTATTCTTATAGTGATTAAAATACATTGTTATATGTGCAAGAAACTATTTAAAGCCGATATATCTGCTATTAGCGTACCTCATCAAATAAGTATCTTGTTTGATGAGAATCCCAGTATCGAAATGTATCTAATGGATTATGATTATGTGGGTGACGCAAAAGAAGTGGATTTTCATATATTTGCAAACAAATTATATCATTATGTCACAGATTTCTCAAACTTATTTATTGCGATAGTGTCCTGTCATATGAATGATACTAAGCTACATAGAAAAGGATTTAGGTTTGACATGACAGGATATCGTTTTTCAAAGCCAATGGAAATCTCGCCCATTTCTTTGGGAAATGATATTATTGTTTTTTTAGGTATAATTCCTGTAGTCACTTTTGAAGATATCAAACAGGCTGTTAAATTCTTGTTCTCGGGGGTCTATGATTCTCAGAATATTTTGTTTCTTTCTCATAGACACGTTGACACAAATGACATCAAAAATCTGATACACAATTCATTGTCAGTACATAAAGATAGACACGGATACATTCGTAATGTAAGAATGTCCACTACGTATATATATCAACACAAAAAGGAACTGAGAGCTTTATATCCGTATGGAGGAAGTGACTTCGGTAGTTTTATGTTATTCATATTTTGAGTAGAATAGAACATCCTGTTCAATCAGATTTGCATTTTGATTAGTTAGTTAGTTTTTGAGCGCTCTGGGAAAAGTTCGGAAGTCAACTCTCCTTCAGTTGGTACCATCCCCCTAAACAGGGGGACTGGAGGGGGTCTTTCTCCGTCCTTTTTTCTATATGCAAAGTTACAAAAAAATGGTGGTCTGTGCAAGGAAAACGGGGTATTTAACATCCGCTGAAGCCCAGTATTTTCGGGGCTTGCGAGGGGGTGATGCAGAAGCAGTGCTTCTGGATGCAGAAGTAATGCTTTTTGGATGCAGAAGTAATGCTTTTACACCTAAAAGTAATGCTTTTGCGTTTTTGGGCGAAAAGGGCGGAATTGGCGACGGGGTTTTTAACACTTCTCAATATTAACCTGATTACAGATTACAGTATTACAGTTTCTTAGGAGGTAGGTAAAATCTGCCAACAAGAAAGTTACATTATATATATAATATATATATTATATATATAATGTAAAATATATTAACTATTTTTCCCCTCCTCTTAGCATTAGTGTGTGATGTGCTCATGAGAAAACTGTAATCTGTAATACTGTCTTTTCCTAAAAAAGGTTGACTCTTTTCAGGCTTGGATTTTTAACATTTGGCTATCCGTACTGAAAAGGTTGACTACCACTACTGGGAAATATTGACTACTTTCACTGAGTTGGTTGACTCTTTTCCTAATAACGTTGACTTTCGACGGATATTGTTGACTACTCATACTGTTTTTGTTGACTTTGTACTGAAAAAGTTGACTACCACATGCGTGGCTGTATCCCTGTTTCGTTGTGCACTATGGCAGGAGGCTTCATGCCTATGCTGGAGTGTGGCCTGTGGTTATTGTAGAAGTCTATGAAGGAAGGCATGTAGATGCGGAAGATAAGAGCACCGTCGCAATTCGCGACACTGCTTGGATGGGGTCGCGTTTCACGATGCCATCGGTAGAAGTCAGAAAAAAAACAGATTTTTCTTGCAGGTATCGAAAATAATTCCTAAATTTGCAGCATACACATCATTAGCCCCAAAGAGATATGCCTGAAATTTTTAGATTTGAATGGTTCGGAGTTCATAGAGAATGAATGTCAAGGCATAAAGGCTAATGACTTGAAGAAGATTAAGCAGGTTATAGCTGAAAATGCGGACATCATCGTAAAAAGATGGCATGATTTTTTTGATAAAGAATAGGAGGAGAGATTATGAAAATTAAAGAGATTTGGTTTGACACCGAGAGAATCTGGGGCAGAGACGAAGAGGGGAAAGAGTACTCACAGTCTTTGCTGTGGTATCCACGTTTGAGAACGGCTTCAGAGGAAGAACGCAAGAACTATACTTTAGGGCTGGGAGGTATTCATTGGCGTATGCTTGACGAGGACGTAAGTTTCGAGAGTTTTGAATATGAGGATGCTGGGCCAAGTGCCATGCAGAGGTTTTTCCTTACGCATAAGGAAATAAACATTGCTGAGTTTGCACGTTCCATGGGACTGAATCCTACTCTATTGAGAAACTACATAAATGGTTTCAAGAAACCGTCAAAGGAACGTGAACAGGAAATAATTGAGCATATACATAAGCTGGGCAAGGAAATGCTGGCTGCTTAATGTATTCTTCATCCGGAGTTCTCACTCTCTGGATGAAGTTTATTTATATCTTGATACTGGAGAAGGGCTTGAGGCGGGCGATGGGCAAGAGAGTTATTCTCAGTGTCTTGGCGAGAGAAAAAAGAAAAATCCGAGCCTTCCGTGGTGAAACTAAAATTATTTTTCGGACAAAGGGGAGACAAATTTGGAGAATTGAAATATTATTTGTAACTTTGCAGCACTTACCGTTACTGAATGACAAATATGCCTGAAAAGACAAGAATAGAGATAATGGACTCCACTCTCCGCGACGGGGAGCAGACCAACGGGGTGAGCTTCCTGCCTCACGAGAAACTGAGCATTGCGAGGATGCTGCTCAGAGACGTGAAGGTGGACCGCATAGAGGTGGCTTCGGCGCGAGTGAGCGAGGGAGAGAAGGAGGCCGTAACGATGATTTGTCGATATGCCAACCAGCTCGGCAGGCTGGACAGCGTGGAGGTGCTGGGATTCGTGGACAACGGGGCTTCCATAGACTGGATAAGCGACTGCGGAGGCAGGGTGATAAACATGCTCAGCAAGGGCTCGGAGAACCACTGCACGCACCAGCTGAAGAAAACGCCCGACGAGCACATTGCCGACATAAAGGCTAACATAAAGCTGGCGCAGGAGAAGGGACTGACGGTGAACCTATACCTGGAGGACTGGAGCAACGGCATGAGGGATAATGCGGAGTACGTCTATCACATGGTGGAGGAACTGAAGGACCAGGGGGTAAGGCGATTCATGCTGCCCGACACGCTGGGAGTGCTGACACCGAAGGAGACGGCGACGTTCTTCAAGGAGATGACGAGACGCTTCCCCGCCCTGCACTTCGACTTCCACGCGCACAACGACTACGACCTGGCGGTGGGCAACAGCCTGAGCGCAGTGACGTATGGGGCGAAGGGACTGCACGTGACGGTGAACGGACTGGGCGAGCGCTGCGGCAACGCTCCGCTGGCGAGCATGCAGGCTGTGCTGAAAGACCAGCTGCACGTGGATACGGGCATTGTGGAGGACATGCTCAACGAGGTGAGCCACGTAGTGGAGGGCTACTCGGGCATAGCGGTGGCACCTAACCAGCCCATCGTGGGCGACAACGTGTTTACGCAGGTGGCTGGCGTGCATGCCGACGGCGACAACAAGCACCACCTGTATTGCAACGACCTGGTGCCTGAGCGATTCGGCAGAAAGCGCGAGTATGCGCTGGGCAAGAATTCGGGCAAGGCGAACATAGAGATGAACCTGCAGGAACTGGGACTGGACCTCACGCCTGAGCAGACGAAGAAGGTGACGAAACGCATAACGGAGCTGGGCGACAGAAAGGCGATAGTGACGCAGGAGGACCTGCCCTACATAGTGGCGGACGTGCTGAAACATTCTGCCCCAGAAGACAGGGTGAGACTGAAGGCTTACATGGTGAGCCTATCTTACGGACTGAAGCCTCACGCGGCGATAAAGATTTCGATAGACGGCAAGCGATATGAGGCTGATGCTACGGGCGACGGACAGTATGACGCTTTCATGAAGGCTCTGCGACATATATATAAGGAGACACTGGGACGCACTTTCCCCATGCTGGAGAACTACGCAGTAACCATCCCCCCTGGCGGCAGGACCGACGCACTGGTGCAGACGCAGATAACATGGCGCATGAAGGACGGACGACTGCTGCGCACGCGAGCCCTGGATGCCGACCAGACGGAGGCGGCAATCAAGGCTACCTTCAAAATGCTTAACCAGATAGAGGAAGAGTATTAGTCAGTGAATTAAAACCTGAAGGTTTTACGATGGTAGGGGGTGATGCCATACTGTTTTATTGCCTCACGGTGCTTCGCCGTAGGGTAGCCCTTGTTGGAGAGCCAGTCGTACTGGGGGTACTGGGCAGCGAGGGCGTTCATGAAGTCGTCACGATAGGTCTTGGCGAGGATGCTTGCCGCTGCTATGGCGAGATATTTGCCGTCGCCCTTGACGATTGTGGTGTGAGGCAGGGGCTGGCAGTCGTAGAGCAGGGGCAGGTTCTCGTAGCAGTCTATGGTGCTATGGTCAACCGAGGGATAATAGGGGTCGAAGCGGTTGCCGTCTATTATCAGTGCCTCGGGCGCCACCTTCAGCTGGTCTATGGCTCTGTGCATGGCGAGGTAGGAGGCATGGAGGATGTTTATCCTGTCTATCTCCTGAGCTGTACACACTCCCACCGCCCACGCTATGGCATCGCGCTCTATCTCCTCTCGCAGTTGGTAGCGCTTTTTCTCCGTCAGCTGTTTGGAGTCGTTGAGCACCTCGTTGTGGTAGTCGGGGGGCAGAATGACGGCAGCGGCATACACTGGACCAGCAAGGCAACCCCTGCCCGCCTCGTCGCAACCAGCCTCAGTCTTTCCTGTATAATAATGTGGTAAGAGCATCTTTCTCTCTGTGTGTGTATTTCTTATTTCAGCTTGAATGTTACGGGTTTTACGAGGCGGAGGTGGTAAACTTTACCAGATGTGCCGACGGCAACCTTGCCACTGTTCCATGAAAAGGCATTAGTCAAGTTATCGCAGTAGAAAAAATCATTGTTTGGATATCTGTTTGACGCCTTTGTAGCATTGTTTACGGTATTTACTGCTTCGTAAATTTTTGAGAGTCCAGCCTGCACCTTTATATTATTATACTGCTCGAGTGTAGGCACGCTCCACCCTGTTATGTCGCCTTCCTTATATTCTGACACCTTATCCATGTCACAATCCTGCTTGGCATAGAGCAAGCCCTTATCCCCATCGAGGTAAGCCAACACATATTTTCCATCAAGAAGAATTCCTGACTCTGTAGGCATAGCCGAAACCAGATATGTCTCTCCATCGCTGGCGATTGTCCCCGAGCCATCGCCTGCCCCGATGGGGGTCAGGGTGAGTTCTTCCTCTATGGCATTGTCCCAGCCCTCGGTGGTGATGCTGATGGTAAGATTGTGGTTGGAGATGCTGTTGCCTGTACCCTTGAAATGGTAAGGGGTGCCAGCAAGGAGTTTGGCATTATAGGTGGCTGAATAGGACTGCTTACTGTCGTCTGCCATAGTCTGGGTGATGGTGAGCGTGGTGGGGGCACTGACGCTGGGGAAGACGTATGCCGTAGCCGACTTCCACGTTGTGCCGTCAGCCTGCTTCTCAAGGTCGAGCGTGGCTGTGGTGGTGCCTGCATATTCTCCCTCTATGCTCATCGACTCCCTGAGCGAGGCTATCTTGACGCTTACTGCCTTTGCTCCCACAGGGATATTGCTGAGCGTAACGTCAACAGAGGCGACGGCAGGGGAAAGGCTCATAGACAGCTCCATGTCATCGTCAACGGCTGATGCTTTTTCGCCTCGCATTATGGGCGTGGTGAAATAGCCTTCGTCTGGGCTTACCACGTTGTTGGCTGGCACATCGCTATCGCCTGCATCGGCACCTGCGAGGGCATAGAAGGTGAAACTGCCCGAGAGGAGGGAAAGGGTTGCGGAGGTGGCTCCCTGAGCTACGCTTGCCTTGTCTTCTACAAGTCCGTCTTCATTGACGGCATAGATTTTGAGGGGCGAAGGTATCTCCTCTCCTACCCCGCTTCTGGAGGTTATCTTTACCCTGTTCTTGTCGTCGTTGGTTATATTCTGGTTATCGGAGTAACTGCCCATGTCTATCTGCTGGCAGGAGGAAAGGACGCCGCAGAGGGATGGAAGGAGCATTGCAAGGGAGAGACTGCGTACTATTGTAGTGTTCATAGCTTCTTTTGGGGATTAAATGGTTTTCGTAATGTATGAATAAAAATGATTTGCTTATGCAAAAGTAACAAAAAGTTTGGCAATCTACAAACGTTGTGCTACAAAAAAAACACTGCCACTTGACAAAAGTGGCAGTGCATGGTGCAATATTGTGTCTTTTTGGATATTTTCTTAGTTGTTATACAGGCGCATTACCTTGTTGTAATAGCCCTGGGTGCCCTTGACTGTGTATCTTACTCCACCGTTCCACAGACGGATGGCACGCTCGATGTTGTTTGAGGGGTTGTAGTGGCTCATGATGAGCACAAACATTTCCCTGCTCTTTTTCTCGTTGAAACGGTCGTTAAGCGTATAGCGCTTGCTGCTGCCTCTGCGCTTGAGTATGGCATTGCAATCCTCCACCAATATAGGGCGAATCTGCATGGCACCACAATTTTTACCGTTGACGGCTCGACTGTTTCCCTCACTTTCCACCTGGATGATGGCATCCATCAGTGGGTTCCAATTAAATTTTTCTCCGTTTGCACGGGCTGTTGCTTCTAAACCGAAGCTGGTAATTACGAGAGTTAATAATACTACCTTAGCAATCTTTGTAAAACGCATAATGTTAGAGTTTCAGAAGCCTGTGAGGTTCTCTGTCGCCTGACGTCTTGCCAAAACTGCTCTCTCTATTTTCTTATCGGTGGGGGAAATGGAGCAGAGTGCATCGCTTATTGCGGAGCGTTATGCTGAATGGCAGCAGTTCTGGGACAGCTCTGGGAGAGTGGTGTTCAGAGGATGGGATGAAAAGCCTGGCTTTTCTCTAAGGCTCTGATGTGTCACACCTGTATCTTCCGACTTCCAGTTAATAATATGCCGAGTAGCCTTACACACAAGGGCTGGTCTCAGACGTTTCTTGGCAAAGGGAAGGTGGAGCGAACTTAAGCATACTCCATGCCCAATGCGAGTGCAAAGTTACAGCTAAAAAACTGTGTGCGCAAACAGTTTTAAGACAAAATAAGCGTAAAGTGGTGATTTATTGATATTTGTCATTTCAACGAAGAAACGACTTTCACACGAGAAATTCGACGTTGTTCCTTCTTCAAAATCTCGAATTTCAGGTCGCGATAAGTGAATTTTTCGTGTATCTTGGGGAAGTCTCCCTTGAGCTCAAGAAGGAGCCCGGCAAGGGTGTCGGCATCCTCGAACTGGTCGAAATAATCGTCGTCGAGGTCGAGCATACGGCAGAGGTCAACAATCTTTGTCTTGCCCTCAAAGACGTAGGAACCATCGGGCTGCTTCTGGGGCTGACCAGACTCGTCGTCGTCATACTCGTCGCTTATCTCGCCTACTATCTCCTCGAGAATGTCTTCGAGGGTCACGATGCCACTGGTGCCACCAAACTCGTCAACCACGATGGCGATGTGCACCTTGTTGGTCTGGAACTCTCGGAGCAGGTCGTCAATCTTCTTTGTCTCAGGCACAAAGTGGGCTGGACGAATAAGCGACTGCCAGCGGAAATTCATGGGTTTGCCAAGATGGGGCAGGAGGTCCTTGATATAGAGCACGCCTCGCACGTTGTCCACATTATCCTGGTAAACGGGGATGCGACTGTAGTTGTTGTCAACGATACACCTGAGGACATCCTTGAAGGAGGTGCTGATATTGATGCCCACAATATCCTGACGGCTGGTCATAATCTCGCGAGCCGTCTCGTCGCTGAAGCGGATGATGCCTTCGAGGATTTCCTTCTCGTCTTTTATCTCCTCGTCGGAGGTCAGTTCGAGCGCCTGCTCCAGTTCGTCCATGCTGAGGACGTGGTTCTTGCGCTGAACGAATTTCTCGGCTATGAAGCTGGAACTGAGAAGCAACGTCTCCAAAGGCCAGAAGAGCTGGCGGGCAAAGAGTATGCCCTTCACCACCCTGCGACAGAACTTCAGGGGGGAGATGCGTGAATACACCTTGGGGATTATCTCTCCGAAAAGGAGAAGGAGGAAGGTAAGGAGAACGGTGGTGCAGAGAAACTGCAACCAGTACATATCGCCAAACTGTATCAACTGTGCAATGGCATAGTTGAGCAGCATGATGATGGTGACGTTGACAAAATTGTTTGTTATAAGGATTGTGGCGAGTGTGCGCTCCGAATCCTTGCGCAACTCCAGAATGTGACGGTCTCGCTCACGTGTCTCGTCGAGCTCGGAAAGGTCTTGGGGGGAAAGGCTGAAAAAGGCTATCTCCGAACTGCTGGCAAAGCCCGACACGACGAGCAGCAGCAGAGCAAGCAACAGGCACACCATCACAGGCAGCGTCATGGGCTGAAGTATTATCTGTGCTACTAACGACGATATCATTGCTGTTGCTTGGGAGTTAACATTTCCATGCTGTCAACGATTATCTCGGTTGCCGTGCGCTGTATGCCACGTTTGTCGTCATACTGAGTGTACTGCAACCTGCCGTCAACATAAAGTTTGTCGCCCTTGTGAACGTACTGTTCCACCACCTTTGCCAACTTGCGATAGAAAACGAGGTTGTGCCAATCGGTACGGTCTGGCACACGAGTACCATTGGGCAATACGTAGCCCTTCTCCGTTGTGGCAAGGCGCACCTTCGCCACACAGGAATCAGCCTCGTAATACCTTACCTCAGGGTCGAGCCCCACGTTTCCTATTAGCATTACCTTATTCATCTTTTTTCCATGGATTAACAACAAGTTACCTGCCTACCTGATAACTGGCAACTCGTAACTGGCAACTAAACCTGTGGCTGTTCGCCAAGGAAGCGATAATTGAAATTCTTGCCCTTGGCAGAAGGGAACTGCGAACGAGAATCGACACGACTCTTGAGGTGGTTGACGATACGGTTGTAGCAATCCATAGCCGAATTAGCCAGGCACTGAGCCACAAAGGTAGTATCGCGATACTCACACTTGCCGTTGTGGTTTATCACCACGCGCTTGAAGTCCAGCCTGCCCTCGTACCAGCCATGATTCTCCTCGTTGAGACGACTCTGTTCAGACATCTTAGCTGAAGAATTGGTGTCATGACGAAGAGCCTTCTTCTCCTTGAAGTCCTGCATGGAGGCAGCCTCGGTCTTTATTACAATGAAATATATGCGTGGACGAACCTTGTATCTCTTGGGATAAATAACATCACTCTCAAGATACTCTCGAACGTCAGCCTCCATTTCGGGGGTCAGATTTATCTCTGGTATGGATGCAAGAAATTCAATAGCCTCATCGGGAGATGAAACCAATGTTTCGTCGTCAAAATAGCGAAGATAATAATTCATATCATAAATGAGAAATGAAAGTCGAAAAAAAAATTAGAAAAAAGGAGAGCGGAAAACGGGACTCGGACCCGCGACCCCAACCTTGGCAAGGTTGTGCTCTACCAACTGAGCTATTTCCGCAAAAGAAAGTGAAGAGGAGGAGACTCGAACTCCCACGTCGCAATTGACACTACCCCCTCAAAGTAGCGCGTCTACCAATTCCGCCACCTCTCCTACTTTATTCTTTTACTCTTTATAAGAAGTGTCTCAATTATAACGAGGGGTAATCATTATATATCTCTGTGCCCAGAACAGGACTCGAACCTGCACGCCTTGCGGCACACGCACCTGAAACGTGCGCGTCTACCAATTCCGCCACCTGGGCTACTGCGCAACACTTCTTATAACTGTTTCAATAAGTGAGAGCGGAAAACGGGACTCGGACCCGCGACCCCAACCTTGGCAAGGTTGTGCTCTACCAACTGAGCTATTTCCGCATTAAAATCGGCATTTCTCCAAATGCGTGTGCAAAGGTAATAATAAAAGTTGAAAGTTGAAAGTTGAAAGTTGAAAGATTACCCTATTTTATATTTTGTTAACAGAAGCCTCGTTTTTCACTTGACGCTTGTCAAGAAACCCACGTTAAGGAGCCTCACAACTCTCCTTTATACCATTCTTCCACGCTACTACCTGACGTCTTTCCTCCACGTTACTACCTGAGGTCATCAGTCACACTACTAGCTGAGACCATTGAGGTAAGCAACGGCATCCATGCGTTTCTTGCCCAAAGGCTGGAGGGAGAGTATCTCGAGCAAACCGTCGGCACACTTCACGTACATGTGCTTCTTGTCCCTTACCAATGTGCCAACGGGAACTGGGACGTTAGCGGGAATGCCAACGGGAACAGGGGTTGAGCTTTGCTCGCCTAAGCCTTGACGAAGAACTGCCGACTTATACATTTTCAATTCCGTCACCTGACCGTCAGGCAGAGTTACCTTTCCATGCGCTCCTGGCACAGGAGACAGTCCACGAATGAAGTCGTGCACCTGCTTAACCGTCCTTGTCCAGTCTATCTCGCACGTTTCCTTGAAAATCTTGGGGGCAGACTTCAGTTCTCCAGAAGGCTGCATCTCCTCCTGTGGGAGACTGTCCACCTTTCCATTGCCAGAGATTATCCTGTCAACCGTCTCGAGTGCAGCCTCTGCTCCCAGCGTCATCAGTCCGTCATAGACATATTCCACGTCGGCATCAGAGGGTATGGCAAATGGTTTCTGAAGAATGATACGTCCTGTGTCTATGTCGTGGTCGAGGAAGAAGGTGGTTACTCCCGTCTGCGTCTCACCATTGATGATAGCCCAGTTGATGGGAGCTGCCCCTCTGTACTGAGGCAGGAGAGCGGCATGAACGTTGAACGTGCCAAAACGCGGCATAGCCCACACCACCTCTGGCAACATGCGGAAGGCAACCACCACCTGCAAGTCGGCTTCGTAAGAACGCAGGGCGGTGATGAATGCTTCATCTTTCATCTTCTCTGGCTGCAAGACGGGTATGTTATGCTCCTGAGCATATACCTTCACCTCTGGGGCACGCAGTACCGAGCCATGACGACCAACGGGTTTATCGGGCTGGGTTACAACAGCCACCACATTATAATCATTCTCCACAAGGGCTTTGAGAGTGCCTACGGCAAACTCTGGAGTACCCATGAAAACTATTCTGAGGTCTTTCTTTTCCAATACCTTATACTTTATACTCTATACCTTATACTTTATACCTTATACCTTATACCTTATACCTTACACTTTATACCTTATACCTTACACCTTACACTCCATAACTCTATTCGTTACTGAGGTCTGCCACCATCTGCCTGTACTGGCTGTATAGATGCGACTTGGAGATATAGCCAAAGAGGTGGCCTTCATTATCGAGCACAGGCAGATGTTGTACGTTGTTTTGCTCAAAGGCAGACATCACGTCCTCCATAGGGTCGCCAAGGCGCACCGTCTGTTTCACCTCCTCCATCAGCTGGTTTACCTTGAAACGGTGATACAACTCTGTGCGGAACATTATATGACGGAGTTTTGCAAGGTTTATCTCTCCGAGAAGATTGCCAGCACGGTCGAGCACAGGCAACACCTCGCTGTGGCTCTTGCTTATGGCATGCACCACCTGCACCAGTTCCATATCCTTATCAACGGGAGTAAAATCCTTGTCTATGACGGAGTCGAGAGTCATGAGCGTCAGCACACTCCTGTCCGTATGGTGAGTGATGAGCTTGCCCTGCCTTGCCAGTCGCATGCCATAGATACTGTGGGGCTCAAAAATGAGGATGGTAAGGTATGCACACACGCTGACTATCATGAGCGGAAGGAAGAAATCATAGCCTGCCGTGAGTTCGGCTATAAGGAACACGCCCGTCAGTGGTGCGTGCATCACGCCCGACATCACACCAGCCATACCCAGAAGGGCTGCATTCTCCTCAGGGAAGTAGATGCTTCCGCTATACATATTCCACAAACGCGAGAAGAAGAAACCAGCAAAAGCACCAATGAAAAGAGAGGGGGCAAAAGTACCGCCACAGCCGCCACCACCGTTGGTACTTGCCGTAGCAAAACACTTGGTGAGTATCACGCACCCCACGTAGAGAAGCAACACCATCTCTCCCTTGCCGTAGAACATGGATTTCTCCATCAGCTGGTTGAGGTCAGCATCAGGCGAACCGTCGAGCAATATATTGATGGACGTGTAGCCCTCACCATAGAGCGAAGGGAAAAAGGCTATCAGCGTGCTCAGCAACAGTCCGCCTGCTATGAGCTTGGCATAGCGATTGTTAATCTTGGCAAAGAAACCCTCGCATACATTCATCATGCGAATGAAGTAGAGGGAGACGAGTCCGCAGAAGATGCCGAGGAACACGTCGGTAGGCACTCGCTCCACCACCCACGGATTGACCGTATGAAACGTGAACAGCTGACTGTCCCCCACCAGCACGTAGGTGAAACAGGTTGCCGTAACACACGATATGAGTATTGGAGATATGCTCGCCATCGTCAGGTCTATCATAAGCACCTCGATGGTGAACACCAGTCCTGCTATCGGCGCCTTGAAGATGCCTGCTATGGCAGCTGCCGCGCCACACCCCACAAGGAGCATGAGCGTCTTGTTGTTCATGCGGAATTTCTGTCCCAGGTTGCTGGCTATTGCCGAACCCGTGAGCACGATAGGTGCCTCGGCTCCCACCGAACCGCCAAAGCCGATGGTGATGGCTGATGCCACTACAGACGACCAGCAGTTATGAGGTGCAAGACGACTCTGCTTGGAGCTTATGGCATAGAGTATGCGAGTGATGCCATGAGAAATATTGTCTCTCACCACATAGCGCACGAAGAGCATGGTGAGGAAGATACCCACCACTGGGAGGACAAGGAAGAGCCAGTTGAAGCCCGTCTGCTCCATCTCCTTGGTCAGCAGGTGCTGTATCAGGTGTATAAGACTATGCAACAGGAAAGCAGCAAGAGCAGCAAAGATACCCACGAGGAAAGCCAGCACAAGCGTAAACTGCTTGTCTGACAGGTGGTTCTTGCGCCATGTCAGCACGTCGTCAAACCATCCCGAGTTCAGTTTCCTGATTGCAAATCTTATGTACTTTTCAATCTTCAACTCTAAACTCTAAACTTTTATCTTATAATAGTCACCTCTCCGTCTTTCCTCAGCCTTATGATAGACGACGGCTGGTGGGGCTTGTGTTCATTACGACGCGACTTGCAAACGTAGTCAACGGCATTAAGAATCTCCTCCGAAATGTCGCGATAGTTCTGGGCAGCAGGCTCGCCACTTATGTTGGCGCTGGTCGATACTATTGGCCGCTGCATTCTGTAGCACAACTCCTTCGAGAATTCCTCGCGAGTTATGCGTATGGCGATACTGCCGTCTTCGGCTATCAGGTTGGGAGCCAGACCGTCAGCACCATCAAGTATTACCGTGGTGGGCTTTGTGGCAAGCGTCATTACGTCCCACGCCACCTCTGGCACATCCCTTACGTATCTCTGCACACGGTTGTCTGAATCCACAAGACAAATCATTGCCTTCGATTCCTCCCTGCGCTTTATCTTGTATATTTTGGCAACGGCTTCAGCATTGGTAGCATCACAACCTATGCCCCAGACGGTGTCGGTAGGATAGAGTATCACCCCACCCTTCTTCATCACTTCCACTGCCTTCTTTATGTCTTCCGAATAATCCATAACTGCTAATCACTAATTGCTAATTACTCATTACTAATTACCTCTACAGGCTCGCAGCTCCGAGTATTGCCGCGTCAGCGTCTTTCAGACCTGACACCAGGAACTTAGCCTTACCCTTGAAACAAGGCATTACATTTTCCTCAAACGACTCCCTGACGTGTTTAAACAGCAGTTCGCCTGCCTTTGCCATGCCTCCGAAGAATATAAAAGCCTCTGGCGACGAGAACACCATCATCTCTGCACACGCCTCGCCAAGCATTCTGCCTGTCTCATCGTATATTCGCCTTGCCATTTCATCGCCATTCTCTGCCGACTTGGCTATTTCGTAGGAAGACAGCATCTCCTCTGGCAATTGTCTCAAGGCTGTCGGCTCAGTCGATGTGGCAAGCAGTTCCTTAGCCGTCCTCACCACACCCGTTGCCGAGCAGTAGGTCTCAAGACAACCCTTCCTGCCGCAACCACACAGGCGGCCATTCCGTCTGATGATGATATGCCCCAGTTCGCCAGCATTGCCGTCGGCACCATACACGAGCTTGCCATTGCACACTATGCCAGAACCCACACCAGTGCCGAGGGTGATGACTATGAAGTCGTTCATGTTCTTTGCCACTCCATAGGTCTTCTCGCCTATTGCCGCAGCATTGGCGTCGTTGGTGAGATTTACAGGTATGCCGAGAGCCTCCGAGAACATCTTTACCAATGGCACCCTTATTCCGTGTGCCCATGCTATGTTTGGCGCGTCCTCTATGCAGCCTGTTATGATATTGCCGTTGGGGGCTCCTATGCCCATAGACTTTATTCTCTCTATGCCCCCTGCCCTCTCTATTATCTCCCGCAAGGCTCCTACAGCCGCCTCGACGAAATCTTCTGCCGAGGTGTACTCCTGCGTCTTTATCTTTGTACGCTCTAATATGTTGCCTTTCTCGTCAACGATACCAAACTCGCTGTTGGTGCCTCCGAGGTCAAGACCGATGGTATAACAGTTCATAGTTCACAGTTCATAGTTGGTGGAGGCTTCTACCTCACTCTCAGCACGTCGCCAACCTGCGGCATGAAGTCGGGCGAGAGGTGGTTGCGCTTGTAGAGGCTCTTGAGTCTTATTCCGTAGAACTGGGCTATGTCATACATGCTCTCCCCTGCCTGCACCACGTGTGGTTTGTACTTATACTGTTTTTCTGCTTTCTTCTTTTTCTTCTTCAGGTATATTCTCTCCCCCTCGTGCAGCACGTCCCTCTTGTCACGCTCATTATACCTTGCCAGTTTCCTGTAGCTCACGTCCAGTTCCCTGCCGAGCGACTTGAACGTGTCACCCTTCTTCACCTTGACGTAATAGTTGTCATTGCACATGAAAATCTGGTGGCCGAAGGTGCCTCTGCTCACATTAGAGCCCGTGTGCTCGGCTATGTAGCGGTCGTAGGACGTAGCTCTGTCATACTGGTGGAGGTTATACAGCTCTATTATGCCTATCAGCTGCTGAGCATACACAGGGTTGGTGGCATAGCCGCAGGACTTCAGTCCGTATGCCCACGATTTATAGTCAGTTCTCTTATAGCTGAAGAGCGACTTATACCTTGGTTTCTGCAAGAACTTGCTGTGATCCTCGTAACTCTCCCTTGCGTGCCTGTACACACGAAAGCACTCGTTTGAAGCATCGTCATCACGGTGCATGGTGGCACCCGTCCACTCCAAATGACATTTTATGCCGAAATGATTGTTTCCCTCCGTGGCAAGCGAACTGCGCCCTGCGCCACTCTCCAGCAGTCCCTGTGCCAGCGTTATCGAGGCTGGTATGTTGTGCCTCAACATCTGCTCTATGGCAAGGTCCTTGTATTTATCAATGTAGGCTTGATAGACTGAGTTCCATTTCATCTGGCCTCTTACGCTTACCATTGGCATCGTGAGGCCTAACAAGAACAGTATAAGAAATATTCTCCCAAGTCTAATCATACGCATTATGACATACACTATGTTGTTTTTACGAAGAAAGCGACGCTCAACCTTCGTAATTGAACATCGCTTTGCCTTAAAAGTTGTAGTGGGTACGGGAGTCGAACCCGTGTACCCGGCGTGAGAGGCCGGTATCCTAGGCCACTAGATGAACCCACCATTTCGTAAGCGGTTGCAAAGGTACGAAGAAAAATCAAGAATGAAGAATGAAGAAAGAAGAATTTTCTCGTTTTTCGAATTTGTTGACTAATATCAATTCAACCCCAGCATAAAAACCTGCACAAAAAAAGTCCGCTCAGTATCCATCTGGCTAACGCCTTCAAAAATACAGGAGCGGACCCACCCACCTTAAAAAATGTCGATAATCTTTTTTTAACCAATGCAAAGGTACAAATTTTAGTTGAGAGTTGAAGAGGGAAAGTTGAGAGTTTTGTCTCAAAAGGGGGTTTTCTTGACAACTATCAAAGAAAGCAGATTTTTCCTTTCTTTATAAGAAGAATTGAAAAATAATGATTAACTTTGCACCCATTATGAATAAGTATTACTCAATTGCATACAAGCTCTACACCACCAAGAATGGTGAGAGAAATTTTGAAGAAGAGGCTACTGCCCAGGAGCCTTTCGTGTTCATCTCAGGCTTTGGCACTACCATCCCTGGTTTTGAGAAAGAGATAGAGAAACTGGCTAAGGGCGACACCTTCGATTTTAATATTCCCTGCGCTGATGCCTATGGCGAGTACGTCAACGAGCGCGTCATCTCTCTTTCGAGAGACATCTTTAACGTCAACGGCGTGTTTGACGCCAACATGATATACGCTGGTGCCATCATCCCCCTGCAAAACGAGGATGGCATGCGCTTCATGGGCAAGGTGCTCGAGGTGGATGATGCCAACGTGAAGGTGGACCTCAACCACCCTCTTGCTGGTTGCGACCTCAACTTCGTGGGTAGTGTTACCGAGTGTCGCGAGGCAAGCAACGAGGAGATTACCCAGATGATTAACCGTCTCTCTGGCGGTGGTTGCAGTGGTGGTTGCGGAGGTTGCGGTGGAGGCTGCAACTCTGGCGACGGCGAGGGATGTGGCAACTGCGGCGGTTGCAAGTAAATAACATTACTACAACAAACGATAATCAGGGTGCCATGCACCCTGTTTTTTTTACGCCATTTTTATAAAAACAGAATCCCTCCATCTTGTATGAAATGGAGGGATTTGTGTATGAAATAAGCCTGCAATCAGAACTTGTAGTCTATACCCACACCGATAACGTGGTTGGTGCGGCTATAAACCTCCTTGCCATTGTAAGGAGTGCCGTAGGCACCAGTGAGGTTCTTGTTGTAGTTGCTGTAAAGCGAACAGAAATAGCTGGCGTTGAGACGTATCTTGTCGTTGATGTTCCATGCTCCGCCACAACCTACGCTGTAGCTGTCGCAGGCGAAGGAGGTGTTCTGCTGGTACTCGTCTGTAAGACCGTAGTCAGTACGCTGTCCACCGAGGCTTACGGTAAACTTCTTGTTGATGTCATACTCCACACCAGCCAGTATCTCGTGGGTGCCATGAGAGAGCGTCTTCTGACGGTCGCCTCCCATCTTGGCGTTCTTGTCATCATAGAAGTGGTACTCCACAGCTGCACGCAGACGTGGGGTGAACTCATAGCCTACTGCTGCAACAAAGAGCGAAGGCATGTCGTAGCGTGTCTCGGCATCAGGCAGATAGCCTGCCACCTTGCCAGCCATGTCGCCAAGAGCCGTCTGAGAGAGCATCTCTATCGTGGCAGCATTGCCATACTGCTCTGCCATAGCCTTGACGTTAACAGGTATGTAAACACCCTGGTCATTGCGCGAGCCTACAAGGAGCTGGCGTGTATCGTTCTTGGTATTCAGCTTTGTGCGGAACTCATAGCGCAGGGCAACAGTCCACTTATCCTTGTGGAAGTCGATACCCACGATAGGAGCAAAGCCCCACGCACGCTGTATGCAATCGAGTTGCAGATTTACAAGGGGGTCTGTACCTACAAGCTGCGACAGTTGTGCGCCTGGTGTTGCCACTACATGGCCTTTGTAGTAGCCATCATAATAACTGAGTCGTGCACCTACTGACGCAGAGAGGCAATCGAGAAATTTATAGGCAAAGCTTACTTGTCCACCATAGATGTATTGCTTACCCTTCATCTGAGAGTCCAGCGTGTAGCTACCTGGCATTATCTGCTTTGATGCAAGCATAGCAGTTATCGGCACATTAAACATTGGTACACCATCTTCATACTCAACGAAACCACCGCTACCCACGATTCCTATCATGGCAGAGACAGCCCACTTATCCTTGTGATAAGAGGCAAAGAGCGCAGGCACTATTGGTGCCGAAGCCTTACCTATATATTCTTTGTCGTAGGGCTGACCGAGGAAGTTATCCATGCTGGCATCGATATTACGACGCTGCCAAGGCTTTTGGAAATTAAGAGACACCTCTAAACCCTCGTGTCCCCATACGAGACCTGCGGGATTACTGTAGGCAGCATCAATCTCTGTGGTAGCACCACGCGCAAACATACGGTCAAATGCTATGTGATAGTTGGTGTTGGTCATCAGTCCGCCAGCGTTGGCACAGAGCGATGACGACAAGATTGAAATGGAGAGAATAAATTTCTTCATAATGCGCGACCTTCTTTTTTCTATTATTATTGTTAGTTAGTCAATTTTTCGGTCGCAAAGGTAAATAATTAAAATATTATTCTCTTTCCCTGTTCTATTTTTCTATAACGTGTTTGTTTTTTTTAACTAAACTTAGCAAAAATGCACGCTTTATTTATCTATTTAGGAAGTCCTTTATTTCCTGCATCATGGCCTTGGCTACGTCATACCCCTGCCTGTGGATGCGGCGCATTTTTTTCTCGCTCAGCTCCGTGCGTCCTATCTTCAGCGGTTCTTCAGGGTATATGAGCAGGGTATTGCCAGCCTTTGCCTGCTGGGTTATGTACTCCAGTTCCCTGTTATACATTTCGTGGCGATGAGCCATAATCTCTCCCACGAGGGGATATTTCTTCGTAAGTTTCCTGATTATCCAGGCGAGCTTCGTCTTCTTCTTGTAGTAGCCAGCAGGCTGGGTAAGCACCACCACATTGCGCTCGTAGCCCCTGTCCTGAAAAGCCCTCAGGGGTATCGCGTCTGTCATGCCGCCATCGAGCAGCAGCTGCCCCTCTATCTCCACAGGACGGGAGACGGCAGGCATGGAGGCACTGGCACGCATCCACTCCAGTTCCTCATGGTTAAACTCCTTCATTTGGTGATACACAGGCTTGCCCGTCATGATGTCCGTTGCCACGAGCCAGAAGTCCATGGGGTTAGCCTCGAAGGCAGCACCGTCAAACACGTCTATCTCAAACGGCACCACGTGGTACGAGAACTCGGCACCTACTATGTCGCCAGTCTTCAGGAGCGAGCGCAGCCCCATGTAGCGAGGGTCTTTCTTCAGCTCTATGTTATAGCGCAACGCCCTGCCCTTCTGCCTGCTCTTATAGTTGCAGCCAAACAGGGCACCTGCCGACACGCCTATCATGCCGTCGAAACTCACTTCCTCCTCCAGCAGGGCATCAATCACCCCGCTCGTGAACATGCCACGCAGGCCTCCGCCCTCGAGTACCAGTCCGTTCTTCATAATTTGCTCAGTTCCGAGATTGTCACCTCTGGATTAAACGACTTGAAGATGTAGTTTCCCGACACCAGTATGTCTGCCCCAGCATCAGCCAGAGCCTGGGCATTTGAGCCGTTCACCCCTCCGTCAACCTCTATCAGCACCTGCGCCCCATGAGTCTTTATCAGCTCCTTGGTCTCTCTCACCCTGTCTATCGTGGCAGGGAAGAACTTCTGTCCGCCAAACCCTGGGAACACACCCATGATGAGCACCATGTCTATCTCGTTTATGATAAACGAGAGCACAGAGACGGGGGTATCAGGATTCAGCGTGATGCCAGCCTTCATTCCCTCGGCATGAATGTCCTGTATGCACTGCTTCAGGGAATAGATATTGTTGAACACCTCGTAGTGCACATTCATCATCATGGCACCAACGGCAGCCGTCTGCTTGATGTAGTCGGAGGGGTTGGTTATCATGAAGTGGACGTCCAGCTTCTTTGTCAGTTTGGTCATAACTGCCTGCATGATGGGGAATCCATACGATATATTGGGCACAAAATGTCCATCCATGACGTCGAAGTGAAGCCACTGGGCATCACTCCTGTTTATCATCTCGATTTCGCGGTCAAGATGAAGGAAGTCTGCAGATAGCAGCGAAGGGGAAACTATCATTTTTCTGCTTTTAGCTTTTTTTCTCTATTTAGTTTCTGTTCTCAGGCTCGGAGTTCGCCAGTGTCAGCATTCCTATTCGCAAGCTCAGGCAAACTCGTAGCCACGTTAATTCAGGCAGAACGCCTCATACTTGCCATCCACCTCGATAGGACGGAAAGTGTAAGCAAACTGCTTGATGGTAGCAATTACCTGCTCTGAAGGATTAAAACTAAAAGAGGGGATTAAGTAACTTTGCTTCATAGGCGGGGGTTGTTGTTGTTAAGTGGGTTATTATGTTTTTAAGTTGTTGTTGTTGAAAAGTCTAATATCTTTGCTCTATTCACTAATAAAACGCTCACCCTTCCCGTTTATTGCATGGAACACGCAAAATTCTCCGACACCGAGGACAAGGCTTAACGCGCAAAATGTTTTATTAACTTTTTTCGTGCCACCTGCGGTTATCGTGCTTTCTTCTTTTTCATACACTTTTTGTTTTTGTTTCAAAAGTTTCAGTTGTGTGTGCAAAGGTAAATAAACGAAGACAATAAGACAATAAGACATTAAGACATTAAGGTGGTTGCAACATACAGACGGCAAGTATCAGGTGACACATTGTAAAAATATCATAGCATATATAAGCAAAGTGTAAGTAGTATAATTTAATATCATATTATTATATATATAATATATATAATAATATGATATTACCCATAGTCGGCACCCTCCTCTCTGCTACTCGCCACGTGCTTATTGTCTTATTGTCTTAATGTCTTTTTGTCCGAAGTGTTAAAAACCTCGCCGCCAATTCCGCCCTTTTCGCCCAAAAACGCAAAAGCATTACTTTTAGGTGTAAAAGCATTACCTCTGCGTGCAGAAGCATTACTTCTGCATCCAGAAGCAATGCTTCTGCATCACCCCTCGCAAGCCCCGAAAACACTGGGCTCACGCATGTGTTAAATACCCCGTTTTCATTGCACAAAACCTAAAAAATTACTACCTTTGTATCAACAAAAGGACGGAATTTCAAAGGCCACGAAAGGAAGTCCCAGAGCGCTCTAACTACTATCAAACAACAAACAAACAAAATTTATTAACTAAGGGAGTACGGAGGAGTGAAGGAGTGAAAGGGAGTTAAGACATGTGTCCCTGATACTCCAGCGAGCCGCTCCAACTTGT
>DGTQ01000002.1:0-123572 GCA_002394365.1 Prevotellaceae bacterium UBA4332 | reverse complement strand
TTGTTGGCTTGCCAGAGCAAGAAAAAGCGAGCAACACTCCCCTGCCACCAAGTAAGCATCCCCTTCCCCTCCCCTCTGGGCACAAATAAAGAGGGGCGCGTCGATAACGACACACCCCTCGAAGGTATTTAAGTCTCAGAACTTGGTTCCAAACTATTTAACCTTGTCAACGATAGCCTTGAATGCATCAGGGTTGTTGACTGCGAGGTCAGCGAGCACCTTACGGTTTATCTCGATACCTGCCTTGTGGAGAAGTCCCATGAGCTGTGAGTAAGAGAGGCCCTCCATGCGAGCAGCAGCGTTGATACGCTGAATCCACAGTGCACGGAAATTGCGCTTCTTGTTCTTACGGTCACGATAAGCATAGGTGAGACCTTTCTCCCACGTATTCTTTGCTACTGTCCAAACATTCTTACGGGCACCAAAATAACCCTTTGTCAGCTTAAGAATACGAGTTCTCTTTGCCTTTGAGGCAACATGATTAACTGATCTTGGCATAGTTTTGTTTCTTTAAAAAGTTCGACAATAGGGTGAATTAACGCAGACAAAGGAGGTCGCGAACCTGCTTCATGTTAGATGAGTCAACGATTGTTGAACCGAGAAGATTTCTCTTCTGCTTCTTTGTCTTCTTTGTCAGAATGTGACTGTGGAAAGCGTGATGTCTCTTCACCTTACCTGTGCCGGTGAAAGCGAAACGTTTCTTCGCACCGGAATTTGTCTTTACTTTTGGCATTTTTTTGTTGTTTAATTGATTATTGAATTATTGTGCTGAGCGCATATACCAGGCGCCTTCGCATTTGTTTTCTTTTCTAAAACCCCTTCCCTGCCCTCAACGGGCATCCCTCCCCAAGAGGGAGGGGGGCTCCTCTAACTATTCCTCGCCTGGCAGTTCTTCCTTGAGCTTTGCCAGGGCATCAAGTCCCTTGGCACTGGCTGCAAGTCCGTCGCCTGCTGCCTGCTCTGCTATGAGGCGGTCTGCCTCTGCTGCTTCAGCCTCACGGCGTTCGCGGTCCTGGCGCTGTTGCGACTTCTTAGCCTGTCCAGCCTTCTTTGGTGCGAGGAAGAGGAACATCTTCTTGCCCTCGAGGCGTGGCATCTGTTCTACCTTGCCGTAATCCTCAAGGTCGTTGGCAAAACGGAGCAGCAAGACCTCGCCCTGCTCCTTGAAGAGGATAGAGCGACCACGGAAGAATACGTATGCACGCACCTTGTTGCCCTCCTCGAGGAACTCCTTGGCATGCTTGAGCTTGAAGTTGTAGTCGTGCTCGTCGGTCTGAGGCCCGAAACGTATCTCCTTCACCTCTACCTTTACCTGCTTCTGCTTCATTTCCTTAGCCTTCTTCTTCTGCTGGTAAAGGAATTTTGAATAGTCAATGATTCGACAAACAGGAGGCTGAGCATTGGGGCTTATCTCTACGAGGTCTTCGCCACGCTGGCGAGCCATGTCGAGTGCTTGCTTGGTAGGCATTACGCTGGAGCCGTCTTCGCTCACTACACGAACTTCGCGAACACGTATCTGTTCGTTGATACGATACTGATTTTTAGGATTTTGTTTTCTGTTGTCTTGTTTCATTAACTGTTATTGAGTGGTACTTCTCTGTACTGTAGAGCGATACATGCACACGGGTGTATGCACAAATCGGGTGCAAAGGTAGTAAATTTAGTTGAGAGTTTAGAGTTGAGAGTTTAGAGTTGCTCTTTCTTTTATATTTTTTTAACCTAAATCAAGATTTCAGCGCCTCCACATCCCGCTTTACATTCTCTCTTATCTTGGTGAGATAGGCTTTCATGCCTTTGGCATCCCTGTTGTCTATTATCTCAAGGAGTTCCTTGAGTTCTCGACGTATCTGGTCAACCTGGTCATGGGTGTAGGGGTTGAAGAGCACTTCCTGCAGGAGGTAGTCGTCTTCGTTCAGGACGCCCTTGGCTATGCGCAGATGGCGCTTGAAGGTGGTGCCTGGCGCATCCTGATGCTTCATGACGGCAGAGAACACGAAGGTGCTGACAAAGGGGATGGAGAGGGAGTAAGCCACCGTCTTGTCGTGCTCCTCGAAGGTGTACTCGTAGATGTTGAGGTCAAGGCGGCTGTAGAGGTCCTTGAAGAAACAGCGTCCCATGTAGTCGCCCTCGCTGATGATGATGGCGTTCTCCTCAGAGAGCTGGTTGAGGTTGGCAAACGTAGGGCCAAACATGGGGTGGGTGCTGACGTAGCGCATGCCCGTCTGCTCGTAGAACTCCTTCAGCCCTGTCTTCACCGATGCTATATCGCTGAGAATAGCATTGGCAGGCAGGAAGGGCATAACCTCGTTGAAGGCTGGTATGGTGTACTTCACCGTGGCTGCATTGATGACGAGCTCGGGCTTGAACTCCTGTATCTCCTGCAACTCCGTGAAGCGCTGGCAGTTATAGGTAAAACGAAGACGCTTAGGGTCTTTCTCGTAGGCTGCCACCTCGTGGTCGAAGCTCAGCAGGTCGATGAAGAACGACCCCATCTTGCCTGCTCCTAAAATCAATATCTTCATTGTGGTCTATTTATTTACTATTTCCAACTGCTGTCGCACTGATTCCTCATGGATGTGCTCGAACACCTGCTTGACGAACTCTGGGCTCATGCCCGTCAGCGAGCCCTGCACGCCACGCTTGTCGAGAATCTCGTTGTAGCGCCCAGTCTGAAGCACCTGTATGTTGTGCTCCTTCTTGTATTCACCTATTTCGCGACACACACGCATGCGCTTGGCAAGGAGGTCCATTATGTCGTTGTCTATCTTGTCTATCTGATGACGCAGGAGCGAGATGCCCTCTGTTGACGACGAACCATCGCGTGCTATGAGCATACCCACGATGTAGTCGCACACCTCTGGTGTAACCTGCTGCTTGGCATCGCTCCACGCCTTGTCAGGGTCGCAATGAGACTCTATCATCAAGCCGTCGAAACCAAGGTCGAGAGCCTGCTGAGAGAGGGGTGCTATGAGCTCGCGCTTGCCACCCATGTGAGAAGGGTCGCAGACTATTGGCAGAGAAGGAATACGACGACGCAACTCGATAGGTATCTGCCACATAGGAGCATTGCGGTACATGGACTTGTCGAAGGAGGAGAAGCCACGATGTATGGCTGCAAGTTTCTTTATGCCAGCCTGGTTGATACGCTCAAGAGCTCCTATCCACAACTCGAGGTCGGGGTTGACGGGGTTCTTGACGAATACTGGTATCTCGAGTCCCTTCATGGAGTCAGCCAACTGCTGCATGGCGAAGGGGTTGGCAGAGGTGCGGGCACCTATCCACAGGATGTCGATGCCGTACTTCATGGCGAGCTCTACGTGCTCTGGGGTTGCCACCTCAGTACCTATGAGCATGCCTGTCTCCTGCTTTACCTCAGCCATCCACTTGAGTGCAGGTTCGCCATGTCCCTCGAAGCCACCTGGCTTTGTGCGAGGTTTCCACACACCAGCACGAAACATGTGGCAACCCTTGATAGCAAGTTGCTTGGCTGTAGTCATAACTTGTTCCTCAGACTCTGCTGAGCATGGACCAGCGATAACGAATGGTCGCTTGTTGTCACTTGGCAAATTGAGTGCCTCTAATTCTAATTCCATTTCCATTATTAACTCTTGTTTAACTTCGTGCGAAACGCAACCACGTTGCCATGAAAACGCTTCGCTACGAAAACTTTTTAACTTTTAACTTATAACTGGTAACTCACACCACCGCCTTTATTCTCTCGAGTGCCTCCTTCATCTTCTCGTCCTTAGCGCAAAGGGAGATACGGATATAGCGTTCGCCATTGCTGCCGAAGATGAAGCCTGGGGTGATGAACACTCTTGCCTCGTGGAGGATTTTCTCCGTCAGCTCCTCGCAGGTAGCGTATTTCTCGGGTATCTTGCCCCAGAGGAACATGCCTACGGAGTCTTTGTCGTACTTACACTGGAGAACATCCATTATCTCCTCGGCTATGATGCGACGACGCTTGTAGTTTTCGTAGTTGAACTGGTGGTGCCAGGCATCGTCGTTGTGGTAAGCCTCAGCAGCTGCAAGCTGTATGCCTCGGAAGGTGCCCGAGTCGATATTCGACTTTATCTTGAGTATCCACGAGATAAACTCGCTGTTGGTTGCCACCATGCCCACACGCCAGCCTGGCATGTTGTGGGATTTCGACATGGAGTTGAACTCTATGCAGCAGTCCTTCGCACCTGGTATCTGGAGTATGGACTGCGGATTGTCGTTGATGATAAAGGAGTAAGGATTATCATTGACTACCACGATGTTATGCTCCTTGGCAAATTTCACGAGCCTCTCGTAGGTAGAGCGACGGGCATTGCCGCCAGTAGGCATGTTGGGATAGTTGGTCCACATCAGCTTCACCCTGCTCAGGTCCATCTTCTCGAGAGCCTCAAAGTCTGGTTGCCAGCCGTCATTCTCAAGCAGGTCATAGTTTACTATCTTCTGTCCGAGAATCTTGCTCAGGGAGGTGTAGGTAGGGTAACCAGGATTGGGCACCAGAACCTCGTCGCCAGGATTGCAGAGTGCGAGCGTGACGTGGAGTATTGCCTCCTTGGAACCTATCATGGGTTGTATCTCGGTCTTGGGGTCGAGTTCCACGTTATACCAACGCTTGTAGAAGTATGCCATTGCCTCACGCAACTCTGGTGTGCCCACAGTGGGCTGATAGCCGTGGGCGTCAGGGTCGTAAGCCACCTTGCAAAGGGTTTCTATCGTCTTGGTAGATGGTGGCATGTCTGGCGAACCTATGGCAAGGCTTATGATATTCTTGCCTTCGGCATTGAGTTGTGCCACTTCCTTTAACTTCCTACTGAAATAGTACTCTTGTACTAAAGACAGTCTGTCTGCAGGTTTAATCATTGTTTGTCTATATGATGTATTTTCTTTTTGGTAACTGGTAACTTGTAACTTTTATGCAGCCTTGTATTCACCAAGGATGGTGAGGTCGCGGGTGAGGGGGGTGATGGCATCTATGCTCTGGCGGTAACGCGTAAGATCGTCATAGGTGACATCGACATAGAACATGTATTCCCACTCCCTGCCTATTATCGGCAGAGACTGTATCTTGGTGAGGTTTATCTTGTAGAAAGACAGTATGCTCAACACCTGGGAAAGGGAGCCCTCTTCATGAGGAAGAGAGAACACGATGCTGGACTTATTGGTCTCGTTGAGAGCTCGGAGGTAGTCTGCCTTCCTTACGTCTGTCATGACAAGGAACCTCGTGAAATTGTGAGGGTTATCCTCTATGTGGTTTTCCAGCACTTCCAAGCCATAGAGCCTTGCCGCATCGGCATGACACAGGGCAGCAACACCCTGAAGGTTGTTTTCGGCTATCCACTTGGCTGCTCCTGCCGTATCGTCGCCCTCCACCATCTTCATGTGGGGATGCCTGGAGAGATACTTCTGGCACTGGGCAAGAGCCACTGGGTGGGAATGTACCTCGCTGATTTCGGCAAGAGACTGTCCAGGCAAGGCACAAATACAATGCGAGATATGCGTCTTATATTCACCCACAACGGTCATGCCCGACTGCCTGAGCAATTCGTAATTATGCAGAAGAGAGCCAGCTATAGTGTTTTCAATAGCCATGATGCCTATCACGGTAGGGTCCTGCTGCATGTGCTCGAACACCTCTTCAAAAGTGCTGCAACAGATTATCTGCATCTGGTCTCCATCAAAATAATGGTGAGCCGTAATATCGTGAAAACTTCCTACTTCGCCCTGTATTGCTATTCTTTTCATCTTTTTTATGAGTGTATATTTATAAAAAAATCCCGCTAAGTGTGTACTAAGCGGGATGTTGCAAATCTTTTATCTTTGTTTTTGCATTTAATCTTTAAGTTGAACTCTACACGCAACTTCCCGCTTCACAGTGTCCTGCAAAGTAAAACCAGAAGTAATAATATGAAGAGTATGATTTATTCAGCATATTTTGCATGTATTTTTGCAAACTGGGCACAAAGGTAAGCATTTTATATGAAACTTCCAAATTTTTTTCAAAAAAAACATCTCTTTATACTTTCAACTTTCAACTTCCAACTTTTCTTAGTACCTTTGCACCACTTTTTCACATACACACATATACGCACACGCGAGAGGAAGAAATGAGATACGCCATAATAGCAGCAGGGGAAGGTTCACGACTGAGGCAGGAGGGCATAGCTGTGCCCAAGCCCCTGATAATGGTGAATGGCGAACGACTCATTGACCGACTCATACGCATCTTTACGGAAAACGGTGCTACGGAAATCGTGGTGATATGCAACGGCATGTACCCCGAGGTGGCAAAACACCTTGCAAGGCGCAAGGAGGAGGGTTTGCCGCTGAAGTATGTAGTGAAGAACACCCAGAGTTCCATGCACTCCCTCTACGAGATTGCCCCCATGCTGGGAAAGGAGAAGTTTGTGCTCACCACGGTGGACACTTTCTTTGACGAGAATCTGTTTCGTGACTACATCAAGGCATTCAGCAAGACAGAGGCTGACGGCATGATGGCAGTAACGACTTTCTGCGATGACGAGAAACCGCTGTATGTCTCCACAGACAAGGAGGGTGACGCTATAAGCGGGTTTCATGACACCAAGCCCGAAGGGTGCGAATATGTCTCTGCCGGCATATACGGACTGAACCACAAGGCTATTGCCACACTCGAGAGATGTGTAAAGGAAGGACAGAGCAGAATGAGGAACTTCCAGCGTGCCCTGGTGGCAGAAGGCATCAAACTGACAGCCTACCCCATCGGCAAGGTGACGGACATAGACCACGCAACGGACATCGCATCCGTGCAAAAGCGCATAGTGGGCATATACAGGGCTGAACGCTACTCGCCCAGCAGCGTGGAGAAAGACCGTGCCATACTCGATGCCTCAATGCAACAGCTGAAGGCAAAAGGCTATACCGTAAGTACGATAAGGGAGGAAGATGTAAAGGCTGAAGGATACCTGCCACAGGCTGAAGCCTACCTCTCAATGGCTCGCAGCAAAGAGGTGCTGGGACTATTGCAAGACAGGGCTTGCCTAAACCCTGCAAACGCCGTGAGATACTGCAACCAGCGCAGTTACGTCACAACGACGGAGGCGCGACCGCCGCTATGGATAAAGCGTGCCGACCAATGTAGCGAACAGGAGGACGACGTGGTGTTTTGTCCTACAGAGGCTGACGTTCAAAGGGCAAAGAACAACCTGCAGGCAAGGGGGATAAACTCCTATGTCGTTCAGCCACACCACGAGGGTGAACACGTTAAGTTCTATGGTGTGGAAAAGACTGACTTCTTTTACCCCTCTGGGCAGGAGACTCTAAGACACTGCGCCACAGAGATGGCAAGAAAGGCTGGACTGAGCATTTATGGCGGTGATGCCATAACAGGTGCCGACGGCACAGTAAGCATAATAGACCTCAACGATTTTCCCTCTTTCTCACCATGCCGCGAGGAAGCAGCGGAGGCTATCGCTAAAAGAATGAACATTTATTTGGCAAATTGTTAGAATTACTACGTTCGACATATAAATCAGCAGACACAGAAGAGAATATCGACATCTACTTCACACGTCCTATAGGACTGTTCTTTGCCCTGTTCTTCAAAAAGGCAGGCTGGACTCCTAACGCCGTAACCATCCTGTCGTATTTCCTCGGACTGTCAGCCGCATGGATGTTCCACTACGCAGACCTGCCACACAACATCTGTGGCGTGCTCCTGCTCATGATGGCGAATTTCTGCGACTCTGCCGATGGACAGCTGGCACGAATGACGGGCAAGACAAGTCTCACGGGACGAATCCTCGACGGCTTTGCCACTGAATTCTGGTTCATCTGCATATACCTTGCGCTGACATGGCGCTTATGGGACGTAAACATACCCTTCACCAACACCACATGGGGGATATGGTTTCTGTTGCTCTGTCTGCTGGCTGGCTTTGGCGCCCACAACTACCAGTGTCGTCTTGCCGACTACTACAGAAACATCCACCTGTTCTTCCTGAAGGGCGAAAAGGGTGCGGAGCTCGATTCATACGAGTCGCAGAACAGCATATTGCAGAAGCACATGAGGGAGCACAACTGGATTGGCGTGCTCTTCTTCTACAACTACGCCAAATACTGCCACCGCCAGGAAACCTCCACGCCATGCTTTCAGCACCTGAAGCAACTGCTCATCCAGCGCTACGGCTCTATGGACAATAGTCCGAAAGATTTTCGCGAGGAGTTCTGCCGAAGGAGCAAGCCACTGATGAAATATACCAACATCATTTCCTACAACTGGCGTGCCATAGTGCTCTACACAGGCTGTTTAATCTCCCAACCCTGGATAAGTCCAGTCTTTGAACTAACTATTCTCATGGCGATTGCCTTCTACCTGAAACACCGTCATGAGAACATCTGCCGAGACATGGCAGACAACCTGGGCAAGGAGGAAGGTATGCCCACTATAAGGGGCTTCCTGTTTGACTACGGCGGCACGCTCGACACACGCGGCGAGCACTGGAGCAAGGTAATATGGCGAGCTTACTGCAAGAACAACATCGACGTAACGTGGGAGAAGTACTACGAAGCATACGTTGCCACAGAACGCAGATTGGGACAGGGGGACATCATAAAGCCTGAGGACACCTTCCTCTCAACACTGCAGAAGAAGATAGCCCTGCAGCTGGAGCACCTGAACATTGATGCCTCTGAAGGAGAGAAGATAGCAGGGGACATATATGACGAAACTCTGCAAGTGACTGGGGAGTCAAGACAGGTGTTGCAACAGGTAGAGAAAAGCTACCACTGCCCCATGGTGTTGGTGAGCAATTTCTATGGCAACATACGCACCGTGCTGCGTGAACTGAAACTCGACACTTTCTTTGCAGAAGTAGTGGAGTCTGCCGAAGTGGGAATACGAAAGCCAGACAAACGTATATGGCAACTCGCGATTGACGCCCTCAACAAGCATGCCGCCCCCCCCCTGCAACCTGAGGAGATAATGGTGGTGGGGGACTCCATAGAGAAGGACATACTGCCAGCGCAGTCGTTAGGGTGTCAAACATTATTAGCCAAAGACATAAAAACACTCAAAAAATAAATGAAAGATAACAACATACAAGCAGCTGAAGGAAAACTGGGCATCATGATAGTAGGCAACGGAGCCGTGGCAACTACTTTCATGACTGGCGTGTTGATGGCAAGAAAAGGACTTGCCAAGCCTATCGGTTCCATGACACAATACGACAAGATACGTGTGGGTTCTGGCAAAGATGCCAAACACCTGCACTATCGGGATATTGTTCCTCTCGCATCGCTTGACGATATAGTTTTCGGCACATGGGACGTTTACCCGCAGAATGCCTTCCAGTCTGCAATGTACTGCGAGGTATTGCAGGAGAAAGACATCATGCCCGTAAAGGAAGAGCTGGAAGCCATCGTACCCATGCCAGCAGCCTTCGACCGCAACTATGCCAAGCGTCTTGACGGCGACAACGTAAAGCAGTGCGCCAACCGTTGGGACATGGTTCAGCAGATACGCAAGGACATCAGCACCTTCAAAGCTAAGAACAACTGTTCGCGCATAGTGGTGTTGTGGGCTGCTTCAACAGAGATTTATGTTTCTGTCAATATGCAAGTGCATGACACCATCGAGCACCTGGAGCAAGCCATGAAGGCTGACGACCGCACGAACATAGCACCCTCCATGTGCTATGCCTATGCCTCACTCATGGAGGGAGCACCCTTCATCATGGGAGCACCTAACACCACACTGGACATTCCTGCCATGTGGCAACTTGCCGAGAAAACCCGCATGCCAATTACAGGAAAAGACTTCAAGACGGGACAGACACTCGTAAAATCTGGCTTCTCCCCCATCATCAGCACACGTTGCTTAGGACTCTCTGGTTGGTTTTCCACCAATATTCTTGGCAATCGTGATGGTCTTGTGCTCGACGAGCCAGAGAATTTTCGCACCAAGGAGGTGAGCAAGCTCTCTACTCTCAACACCATACTGAGAGAAGAAGACCAGCCTGACCTCTACGGAGACTACTACCACAAGGTGCGCATAAACTACTACCCGCCTCGTGGCGACAACAAAGAGGGGTGGGACAACATAGACATCTTTGGATGGATGAATTACCCCATGCAGATAAAGATAAACTTCCTCTGTCGCGACTCTATCCTTGCCGCTCCCCTGTGTCTTGACCTCTGCCTGCTCAGCGACCTTGCCATGCGTGCAGGAAGATATGGAATACAGCGTTTCCTCTCCTTCTACCTCAAGACACCGATGCACGACTACACCCAAAACGAGCAACCAGTAAACAACCTGTACCAGCAATATACCATGCTGAAAAACGCCATACGCGAAATGGGTGGCTACGAGGCAGATGAAACATTAGACTAAAATGATTTTTTTTAAGATTTGAGAAAAAAATTATGTTTATGAAGAGATTTTACATATTGTCATTACTCCTCGCCATGCAAATGGTGTTGTGTTCTCCCCTGCTGGCACAACAAATACGAGGAATAATTTTTGACGAAGCTACAGGCGAGACCATACCACGTGTGAGCGTTTCATACAAAGGTCATCGCATAACCGTCCTCACCGACCAGGACGGCATATTCTCCATTCCTCGCCATAATGGGTGGAAACTGCACTTTTCTGCCGTTGGCTACAAGGCGCAGACCATAACTATAAGCGAGAACAACAAGGACGAACTCGTCATTCGCATGCGTACTGACGTGAGAGCCCTCAACGAGGTTATCGTAAAATCCAAGAAGCGTAAGTACAGTCGCAAGGACAATCCAGCCGTTGCCTTTATGAAGCGCGTCATAGCTGCCAAGAAGCAGAACAAGCTGGAGGTAAACCCCTTTTACCAGTATCGTAACTACGAGAAACTCACCATAGCACTCAACGAACTGAGCGAGCATGCTCTCGATTCTGGCATATATGCCAAGAAAGCCTACCTGAAGAACCAGATAGAGAAAAACCCCATAACGGAAAAATACGTCCTGCCCGTAATAACTACCGAGAAGGTGTCACGCTACTATTATCGCCAGGACCCCAAGGACGAAAAGACCGTAGTGGAAGCAGAGAAAGAGAGTGGCATCAACGACCTGATAGAGACGGGCGACCTCTTCACTGCTCTTGCCAAGGATATTTTCAGCGAAGTGGATATATACGATAATCAGGTAAGATTATTGCGCCAGCATTTCACCTCGCCAATAGCTGATGGTGCAACAAATTTCTATCGCTACTACCTTACTGACACATTGAAGATAGGCGAAGATTCCTGTATCTGCGTCACCTTTACGCCCAACAACCAGCAGGATTTCGGCTTCAATGGCAACCTATACATCACCAAGGACAGCGTGTTGCACGTCAAGAAGGTGAGCCTGCGCATCCCCAATCGCTCCGACATCAATTTCGTCAGGAGTATGGCGATAGACCAGGAATACACCCAGATGCCAGACAAGCAGTGGGTGCTCTCCACCAATGACATGCTCGTGGAAATGTCACTCACGGGTAAGTTCGACCACTTCCTCATCACTCGCACGTCTCGCCGCACCGACTACTCTTTCGAGCCTATAGACAAAAAGATTTTCCGCGGAAAGGCAAAGGAGACCATCGACCCCTATGCCCAGATGCGCTCGAAAGAATACTGGGCAGACAATCGCGACATAGAACTCACACATGGCGAGGCAGAGATTAACAACTTCGTCAAGGGCATAAAGAACACCAAGCACTTCGGCTGGGCAATCATCCTTATGAAGGCTGTTCTGGAGAATTATGTGGAGCTTGTAAAGAGCGACCACCCAAGCAAGATAGACCTTGGTCCAGTCAACTCCTTCGTCTCCAGCAACAATATCGACGGCTTCCGCTTTAAGCCTGCCTTCCAGACTACAGCCAATCTGCATCCTCACCTCTTCTTCAAGGGTTACTATGCACGAGGTTTCCGCTCGAAGAAGAACTATTATAGCGGAACCATCACATGGTCATTCAACAAGAAGGCATACCTGCCACAGGAGTACCCTCGCAAGAATCTCTCCTTCACCTCTACCTACGATATCAGCTCAGCCTCCGACAAGTTCAGCCAGCTCGACAAGGATAACCTCTTTGCCTCTGTACGTTGGAGCAACGTCAAACGCATGGCTCTGCACAACACTCAGGAGATAAGCTACGAGCACGAAAACTCGTGGGGTCTCAACGTCAAGGGAGGTTTCAAGTTCGACAGGAGCACTGCCATCGGCGACCTTTTCTATACCCACATGGGCTCTCCTGCTGCAGACCCTAACCAACCACCGAGAGATGCCAACAAGGATTTCTGGAATCATGGTTCGTATCGCACGTCAGAGGTGTATTTCCAGATTACCTTCTCGCCTGGTCAGCAGTATATGAATACCAAGAACCAACGTTTCCCTCTCAACCACGAGGCACCCATTTTCAAACTCAAGCACACCATCGGCTTGCAGGGCTTTATGGGCGGCGAATATCGCTACCACGTTACCGAGGCAAGCATCTATAAGCGTCTGTGGGTTAAGAACTGTGGTATGATAGACCTCCGCCTGAAGGGTGGAATACAGTGGAGCAAGGTACCATTCCCATTGCTCATGGCTCCAGCTGCCAACCTCTCTCTCATACGTCAGCCCGAGACCTTCAGCCTCGTTACCGATATGGAATTCATGAACGACCGCTACGTCAGTTTCATGACCGAGTGGGACCTTCAGGGCAAGATTCTCAATCGTATCCCGTTTCTCAAGAAACTCAAATGGCGCGAGCACATCGGCGTCAACCTGCTTTGGGGTAGTCTCTCCGACAAGAACAACCCTACCCTGCCCCAGAACCAGAACGACAGCTATCTCATGCAGCTGCCAGAGGGCACAACCATCATGAACAGCAGCGAGCCGTATGCCGAACTGCGCGTAGGACTACACAATATCTTCAAGTTTTTCCGCATCGACTACGTGCGCCGTCTCAACTACAATGACCATACCGCTGCCCCCAAGAACGCTGTGCGTCTGGGCTTCGGACTAAGTTTCTGATATAGAATTAAGCAAAAAAACATAAGCATAATATCTGCATCATAACCAAAAACATATGCTGATAAAAGT
Source organism: Prevotellaceae bacterium UBA4332 (assembly GCA_002394365.1). GTDB lineage: Bacteria > Bacteroidota > Bacteroidia > Bacteroidales > Bacteroidaceae > Prevotella. Next base: position 110,501 of record DGTQ01000002.1, on the reverse strand, counting down.
ATGTGGCATGCGCGAGCCCTCCAACATTCGCGACGTCTGCAATCTGGGTGTTGACCTGCTGGGATTCATCTTCTATCCCAAGAGCCCACGCTATGTGCAAAGCATAAGCACCCACGCTGGCATCATACCCAATATGTCCGACGACAAAATCACCACTGCCTCCTCTGCCATACAGAAGGTGGGAGTATTTGTTGACGAAATGCCACAAACGGTCATCACCCATGCCTACAACTACCATCTGGACTACCTGCAGCTGCATGGCAGCGAGAGCCCTGTCTATATTGACAACCTTCGTCGCACACTCGTGCCCGACATCCTGCCCAGCATCAAAATCATCAAGGCACTAAGCATAGGTACGGCAGAAGACATCGAGCGATGGAGAGCCTATGAAGGTCACGTCGATATGTTTCTCTTCGACACACAGTGCAAGGGCTACGGAGGTTCAGGCAAGCAGTTCGACTGGAGCGTCCTTGAAGGCTACGACGGCAATATTCCCTTCCTGCTCTCTGGTGGCATAACCCCTGACGACGTGGAGCGCATACGCCAGTTCCACCACCCACAGTTTGTCGGCATAGACCTCAATTCAGGTTTTGAGGACGAACCAGGCATAAAGAACATCGAGAAGCTAAACACCTTTATAGCAAACATAAAACAACAATAACAATAATAATAAACCCTATAAAAACTAAGTAAACACAATGAGATCAAGAACAGCAGAGTGGTTTGAAACAAAAGTAAAATACGACAAGATGATGGAAGACGGCACACAGAAGAAAGTGCCAGAGATGTACGTAGTTGATGCCCTCTCCTTCACCGAGGCAGAGGAAGCCATCACCGAGGAAGCAAGCCATTACTCCACAGGCGAATTTGACGTTACCGACATAAAGAAAGCGCCCTACAGCGAGATTTTCTTCTCCGACAATCCGTCTGATGACAAGTGGTACAAGACCAAGGTACAGTTTATCATCATTGACGAGAAGTCTGGCAAGGAGAAATACTCTGGTGTCAACTATCTCGTGCAGAGCAACACTCTGCAGAATGCAGTCAAAAACATAGAGGAAGTCCTCAACACAGGTATGCAGGACTGGAAGATTGCCTCTGTTGCCGAAACCTCAATAATGGACGTCTATGAGCATCAAATCAAACCTACAGGAAGTAAGGAATAGCCTGCACAGTAACATTGAGCTGGTGGCTGTGAGCAAGTATCACACCATCGAGGCTGTGCAGGAAGCCTACGAGGCAGGTCAGCGTGTCTTTGGCGAAAGCCGCGAACAGGAACTGCGCCTGAAGCACGAAGCCCTGCCCAAGGACATAGAGTGGCACTTCATAGGCCACATGCAGACCAACAAGGTAAAGTATATAGCCCCCTACATCTCCATGATAGAAGCAGTGGACTCACTCAAACTCATGATGGAGATAGAGAAACAGGCGGCTAAGCACGAGCGCACCATCGACATCCTCCTTGAACTCCACCTTGCGCAAGAGGAGACAAAGAGCGGCATGCTGCCCTCAGAGTGTCTCGCCATGCTTGAGTCTGGAGAATGGAGGGCTCTCTCTCATGTGCGCATCTGCGGCATAATGATGATGGCGAGCAATACCGACAACGAGGCACAGATACGCTCTGAATTTCTGAAAGCCCAGGAGCTCTTCCTCACTATCAAGCAACGCTATTTTGCCTCCGACGATGCATTCCGTATTCGTTCCTATGGCATGAGTGGCGACTATCTCATTGCCCAGGAGTGTGGCTCCAACCACGTTCGTGTAGGCTCCAGAATCTTCAACACGTAAGGACTCCACCCCCTCTCGCTCCAACTTGTTGGCTTGCCAGAGCAAGAGCTCCCCCCAAGGGGGAGGACTCTCTCTCCCTTGGAGATAGATGGGGAGAGGTCAGAGGTCTCCTTTTTATATTATGAGCTTCATCCGCCACATAGTACGCGTCCTCTTAGGAGCCATTGTTTTCCTATGGCTTCTCGCTTTCGTTCTGCCCCGTATTCCAGTGGTGCAAGCCTATTTAGGCAATCAGGCAAGCAGACTGTTGAGCGAGAAACTCGGCACGCATGTCAGCGTGGGCAACGTAGAATTACGTCTGCCCTCGCGCATCATTGTTGACAACCTCTATGTGCCCGACCAGCAAGGCAAGGACCTCCTGCGAGCCAATCGTCTCTCAGCGAGTATCGAACTTCTCCCTCTGTTAGACGGACAGGTACGCATTACCTCTGCCCAGCTCTTCGGCATGAAGGCTCACCTTACCCAACGGGATGCCTCCTCGCCTCTCAACTGTCAGTTTCTTATCGACTCGCTCAAGAGCAAGGACACCCTCTCCTCTACCCCTCTCGACCTGCGCATAGCTTCGCTCGTCATTCGCAACAGTGCCCTCAGCTATGACCGTGCCGATGTGCCTCTGTCAGCAAAGGAGTTCTCTCCATATCACCTGAGCATCACCGAACTCTCGTCACACATCAAGCTCAACCACCTTACCGACGACACTCTCAATGTCGATGTGAAGCGTCTCCACCTCAAGGAGAAGTCAGGTCTCCATCTCAAGCATCTTACCTTCTCTCTCCTTGCCACCCCTCATTCTGCCACCCTCACCGACCTGTCTCTCCAGCTGCCACTGTCCGCAATTTCCTCGCCCCATGCCACCATCAGCTATGCTCACAAAGGTGACGCACTGTCCTCCTTCAAACACAGTCTCAACCTCGCTGGCAATGTCACCCTCTCCGACCTTACATTCCTCATTCCGCAGGCTCACGGGGACGATACCAGCTGCAAGTTTCAACTCACCTCTCAAGGCACAAACAGCCTCACTCAGGCTCACCTGCGTCTCAAGTCTTCGCTTCGTGGAGCCTCCGCCTCTGGGCTTGATGCCAATCTGCAAGCCACACTGCGCAATCTGCTCGCTTCTCCTACAGGAGACGTCAAAATAAGCCGTCTTGCTGTTTCCGAACAGGCTTTGCGCCACCTCTCTTCCTATGGCATAAACCTCCCCCAGCAGGTTCTTTCCCTCGGCAATGTAAGTGTTGAGGGCAACGCGAGTCTTCTGGCTCCTCACCACGCCAGGGGCAAGGCACGTATCACCACTACCAGGGCTGGCAAGGCCGACCTTACTGCCGAATACACACGTGGTGCCCTCACTGCCCACGTCATTCCGCAAGGCATCAACCTCGCCCAGATAACAGGCGACAAGAGCCTCGGCATAATCACTGGCGACATAAGTCTTAACTCACGCAATATCCTGAACCCCAGGCAGGGCACATCCCTCAGTGGCACCGTCAAGGAATTTACCTACAACAACTATACATACCACAACGCTCGCATAAACGGCAAGCTGACAGGAAACACTGTCACTGGCACCATAGACATCAACGACCCCAACGTCTTTCTTCATGCCAACGGCACTGCCGACCTTGGCAAGAAGAACATCATCGATGCCGACATTGACGTACAAAACTTCTCTCCCTCTCGTCTCCACCTCACCTCTGCACTTGGCAACCAGCCCCTCAATGCCCATATTACCGTCAGCCCCACCGTGGTCCAGCTTACCTCCGACATAGCTGATGTCAACATGGTAGGCAACAATATCAATCTCTCCACTCTCCCTGCCAATATCATGCACATAGTGGCTGTCCACATGCCAGCAGCCCAACGCATCCTGCCACGCAATTTGGGCAGACTCGCCAGCCAGCCCGTAAGCAGCGCCAATGATTTCACCCTCAACCTCAGACTCAAAGACCCTGCAGTACTCAAGTCGTTCCTTCCTCCCAGCATAGAGATTGACGAGGAAGCCATCCTGTATGGCAACATCAACACCCATGCAGCTACTGCCGACCTCACCCTCGCAGTGCCCACCCTTCGTGCCAGCGGACAGAAGTTCAATGGCACCATGCTCCATCTCTATACCTCCGACTCCACCCTCCACTCTCATCTCACCACCGACTTCATGGAGCAGAATGGTCCTGTAGCCCTCTCCCTCCATTGCGAGGGCAAGGCAGACCATCTTCACTCCGTCTTCTCGTGGGATAACCAGCGTGCCAACGCTTTCAAGGGCAGCCTCATCGGCAAGGCACAATTCTTCAGCACACCTCGCGGCACAGCCTTCAATCTCGCCATTCCCCAGTCTGAATTCCAGATTGGCGACAGCCTCTGGACCATGCGCTCCAACAAGATACAATATCAGGACGGCATCGTTCGCATTGAGAATTTCCACGCAGGCAGCCACACGCAGTATATCAACATCAATGGCACAGCCTCCGCCAATCCAGCCGACTCCCTCGTCTGCCAGCTCTCCAACGTGGACGTCAGCTATATCCTCAACCTTATCAATTTCCATTCAGTAGAGTTTGGCGGCATGGCGTCAGGCACACTCTCTGCCAAGGGCATACTCGGAGACATCAATGCCAGCGGCAATCTCGACGTAGCCAACTTCCTCTTTGAGCAAGGCAATCTCGGCACCCTGCATCTCAATGCCGACTACGATAACGCCACCAGACACATCAATCTTGACGGCGTCTGCGAGGAGGACACAGGGGAGCTCCTCCTCAGTGGCTATATCTCCCCTTCCCCAGGCGAGATAGAACTCGACATCCAGCCACGCAACACCCCTCTCGACTTTGTACAGACCTTCTGCTCCTCATTCATGAAGGACAGTCAGCTGCGTGGCACAGGACAAGTGCGCCTCTTTGGACCCTTCAGCAATATCAATCTCGAGGGAAAAATCTTTGCCAGTGGTGCCTTCACCCTCACCCCCACCAACTGTCGCTACACCCTGCCTGGAGATACCGTCACCTTCATTCCTGACGACATACAGTTCCGCGATGCCGTGCTCAAGGATAAGTCTGGAGGCACAGCCTACCTCACGGGTGGCATCCACCATGAGCACCTCACCCACCTGTCCTACGACCTCTATGCCACCACCTCCCGTCTGCTCGCCTATGATTTTCCACAGCTTCAGGGCGAAGACACCTTCTGTGGCAGTGCCATCATCAATGGCGACATAGGCATTCATGGCAAGGATAACGACCTCGTCGTCAATGCTGACGCCACAACCCTCCCTGGCTCTTACCTTATATATAATGCGTCCTCGCCCGATGCCATTCGCTCTGGCGACATCATAACATGGCGCAGTGCAACCCCCTCTGACTCCCCCCAAGGGGGAGGGCTCCCTCTCACTCCCCTCTCACTTCCTCTCACTCCCTCTCAAACTACCAATCTCCACCTCAACTTCTTCATTCATGCCACCCCCGATGCCCGTCTCCACCTCCTTATGGACGAGACCACTGGCGACTATATCGACCTCTTTGGCTCGGGCGACCTGCGTGTCAACTATTTCAACAAAGGCGGGCTCGACATCTTCGGCAACTACATTACCGACCACGGTCTCTATAAGATGACCATACAGAATCTCCTGCGTCGCGACTTCACCTTCAACAAGGGAGGCACCATCACCTTCAGCGGTGACCCCTACAATGCCCTCCTCAATATGCAGGCGCAGTACTCCATCAACAGTGTGCCCCTTGCCGACCTCAATATAGGCAACACCCTCACAGCCAACAACGTGCCAGTCAACTGTCTTATGAACATCACAGGCACACCAGGCAAGCCCTCCATCGCCTTCGACCTCAATCTCCCCTCTCTCTCCTCCGACGCCCGCCAGATGGTAAACTCTGTCATCAATTCCGAGGAAGAGATGAACCAGCAGGTCCTCTATCTGCTCGCCATCGGCAGGTTCTATGCCCCCAGCGACATCAACACCCGCAGCTCTGGCACCGACACCCAGCGAGACATCAGCCAAGGCACCCTCGCCGTACAGAGTTTCCTCAGTGGCACAATCTCCCAGCAGTTCAACAATGTCATGAGCAGCGTCATGGGCAACCTCCTTGGCTCGGGCAACACTTTCACCTTCGGAGCCAACATAGCCCCAGGCAACGAGGGCTTCAGCAATGCCGAGTACGAAGGTCTGCTCAGTGGTCGACTCTTCAACAACCGTCTGCTCTTCAACGGACAATTCGGCTATCGCGACAATATCAAGAACAACTCGCAGAGTTTCATAGGCGATTTCTCTCTCCAGTATCTGCTCACCAAGAGTGGCACAATCTCCCTGAAGGTATATAACCAGACAAACGACAGATATTTCACTCGCAACTCTCTCAACACTCAGGGCATAGGCGTCGTCTTCCAAAAAGAGTTTGGGAAATAGTACGTGGGGCTTCATTCTTCATTTCCAAGTGCAAAGTTACTGCTTTAACTTAAAACACGCAATAATTCGCCCGTTTTTAACACTTGGAGGAGCCGTTTGCAGAAGCACTGGTTCTGCCTGCCCTTCCATTGCTTCTATCCCCCGAAAACACTGGCTCTGAGCGTGGAAGCAGTACCTCTGCACACGTTAATACTCGCTTAGTCTTAACACACTATAAATCAACGTGTTAAGAATATGAATAAAATTTTACTTTTGCTGATTTTTTGCGGAAAAATCCAATGTTGCTTCGAGCAAAATTAACATTTGGCTTTTTTTCAAATGTGTCAAATGTCTCAAATGTGACAAATGTGACAAATGTATCTTTTTCGTTTTGCGCTCTCGCTTATTTATTTTATCTTTTAAAAGAAATAATATAAATATATTTATTATATAAATATCTTTATATTCCAAAGAAAAGTTTCCTTGCCCTCAAATCAACAAGTCTAAACAAAGTACAAAAATAAAGTGTCAGGAAAATGACAACTTTTTCAGGAAATAAACTGACAACTATATCAGGAAAAGTAAAATAAACTGTCAACCTAAATCAGGAAAAGACACACCGACACTAAAAGTCACAAATGATACATTTGTCACATTTGTCACATTTGAGACATTTGATACAAAAGGGGGGCAAAAAAACTAAACTAAAACAAAAGCGTATGGCAAAGATGAAAGCACAATAACCGCAGGAGGCACACGAAAAAAGTTAATAAAACATTTTCCGCGTTAAGTCTTGTTACTACAAAACTTTTTTCGTACCTTTGCAGGAGCATGAACGAGATAGCCAGCAATAGCGGAGAGTTGGGTGAGGCATCAGCTTATTCCATTTTGGAATATACAGCCTCTGATAGTAAAATTTACAAGACAAAATATTAGAACTCAAATTAAATCATGGTACCAGGAGTAGAAGTATCTATGACAAAGATGGAGGAAGAATTGGCTTAAGCCAGGTGCGAAACAAAGTTTTCTTTTGCTACTATTACGTAACTTTTGCTAAAAAGATTGGCAGAACGGGGGAAAATTAGTAACTTTGCATCTTAGTATTTTTACTTTGACTTTGTATGGCTCCACTGGCTGAACGACTGCGCCCTAAGACGCTGGATGAATATATAGGACAGAAGCACCTCGTGGGAGAGGGGGCTGTATTGCGCCGAATGATTGACTCGGGGCACATCAATTCGTTTATCTTATGGGGCCCTCCTGGTGTGGGCAAGACTACGCTGGCACAGATTATTGCCAACAAGCTGGACACTCCCTTCTACACCCTGTCTGCCGTGACAAGTGGCGTGAAGGAGGTGAGAGATGTGATAGAGAGGGCTAAGAACAACCGATTTTTCTCGCAGGCATCGCCCATACTCTTTATCGACGAGATACACCGTTTTTCAAAGTCGCAACAGGACTCCCTGCTTGGTGCTGTGGAGAAGGGCATCGTGACGCTGATAGGCGCTACGACGGAGAACCCTTCGTTTGAGGTTATCAGGCCTCTCTTGTCGAGGTGTCAGCTGTACGTGCTGAAGTCTCTGGAGAAAGAGGACCTGATGGAACTGCTGCAGAGGGCGCTGACGACTGACGAGGAGCTGAAGAAGCTCGACATAGAGCTGAAGGAGACGGAGGCGATGATGAGGTATAGCGGGGGCGACGCAAGAAAACTGCTGAACATACTCCAGCTGGTGGTGGAATCGGAGTCGGCAGAGAAGATAGTGATTACCAACGATTTGGTGGTGAGTCGCCTGCAGCAGAACCCTATGGCTTACGACAAGCAGGGGGAGATGCACTACGACATAATATCGGCTTTCATAAAATCCATAAGGGGCAGCGACCCTGATGCTGCGCTGTACTGGATGGCACGCATGATAGAGGGTGGCGAGTCGCCTGAATTTATAGCGCGCCGCATGGTGATAAGTGCGTCGGAGGACATAGGGCTTGCCAACCCCAATGCCCTGCTGCTGGCTAATGCCGCCTTTGACACCGTGATGAAGATAGGATGGCCAGAGGCAAGGATTGCTCTGGCTGAGGCATGTGTATATCTTGCCACATCGCCTAAGTCTAACTCGGCTTACATGGGCATCAATGATGCCCTCGCCCTGGTGAAGGAGACGGGCAACCTGCCTGTACCTCTGCACCTGAGGAATGCTCCTACCAAACTGATGGAGGAGTTAGGGTACAGCGACGGCTACAAGTATCCGCACGACTTCCCCAACCACTTCACTCCGCAACAGTATATGCCAGACCAACTGAAGGACCACCGTATATGGCATGCGCAACATCACCCCATAGAGGAGAGGCAATACCAGCAGATGATAAAAGTATGGGGGGAGAGGTTTAAGTAGTTTACGGTTTACAGTTTACAGTTTATAGTTTATAGTTTACAGTTTACGGTTTTCAATATTCAATATTCAATATAAAAAAGCTACTGTCCATAGCGCTGTTGTTTGTAGTCATAACGATTGTTATGGCAAGGGGGGGTGTGCAGTTCACAGTTCACAGTTCACAGTTCACAGTAGACAGTTCAAACCTCAAACCTCAAACCTCGAACCTCAAACCTCGAACCTCAAACCTCGAACCCGACAGTCTGACTCTCGACTCCCTCCACCTTGCCATACAGAAGTATAACAAGGCTGTGGACGACTCTATAAGGGCTGACTCGCTAAACAAATCAAAGAAGAACACGATAGAAGCGCCAGTAAACTACGTGGCGAAGGACTCTTTCGTGTATTATGCCGACAGCAAGAGGGCTTTCCTCTATGGTACGTCCAACGTGAAGTATGACAACATGGACCTCACGGCGGCAAAGATAAACATGTCGCTCGACAGCAGCGTGGTGAGGGCGACAGGCGCTATGGACACCGCAAATAAAAAGCGCTACGGACTGCCTGTATTCATGATGGGCAACGACAAGTACGAGACAGACACGATGGCGTTTAACTTCAAGACGAAACGCGGACTGATACAGAATGCCTTCACCCACCAGGACGAGGGCTATCTCGTATCTGAACGCTCCAAGAGGGACAGCGACGGCGTCTTTTACCTGAGGCATGGCAGATACACCACCTGCGATGCTCCCAACCCCGACTTCTACATTGCGCTATCGAGGGCGAAGGTGCAACCAGGCAAGAACGTGGTCTTTGGTCCTGCCTACCTCGTGGTGCAGGATGTGCCACTGCCACTTGCCATACCATACGGCTTCTTCCCCTTTACCAAGAGCTACTCGAGCGGTGTGATAATGCCTACATACGGCGACGAACTGAACAGGGGCTTCTACCTGAGAGACGGTGGTTACTACTTTGCCCTGAGCGACAAGATAGACCTGAAACTTCTGGGCGAGATATACACCAAGGGGTCGTGGGGACTGAGCCTGGCGTCAAACTACAAGGTAAGATACAAGTACCAGGGACAGTTCTTTGCCTCATATCAGGACTCAAGGACTGGCGACAAGGGCATAGACCAGACGAGGGAGACGAGTTTCAAGATACAGTGGAGCCACTCGCAGGACTCCAAGGCCAACCCCTATTCGAGCATCAAGGCGAGCGTGAATTTCTCTACCGTCAACTACGAGCCAAACAATCTCACCTCCATGTATAACCCCACGACGCTGACGCAATCTACGAGAACATCGTCCGTATCGTGGAGCACAGGCTTCAGCAGCATAGGACTGACACTCAATGCTACAACCAACATAACGCAGAACATGCGCGACTCGGTAATAGACGTCACCCTGCCCGACCTCAACATCTACCTCTCGCAGTTCTACCCCTTCAAGCGCAAGCACGCTGTGGGCAAGCAGAGGTGGTACGAGAAGATATACATGAGCTACACAGGCCATATATCCAACACGATAAACACCAAGGAGAACAAGCTGCTGAAGTCTAACTTCGTAAAGGACTGGCGCAACGGCTGGCAACACACGATACCCATCAAGGCATCGTTCACGCTGGCAAAATACATCAACGTGACACCCTCCATCAATTTTACCGACCGCATGTATTCGCAAAGGATAGAACGCTCGTGGGACAAGGCGAAACAGGCGGAGAAAGCCGACACGGTAAACGGTTTCTACAACGTCTATAACTGGAATGTCGCCATGTCGATGAACACAAAGCTGTATGGCTTCTTCGTGCCCAACAGAAAAATCTTTGGCGACAAGATTATGGCCATACGCCATGTCTTCAGCCCTTCCGTATCGTTTACCTATGCCCCAGACTTCAGCACCTCTCACTACGGATATTACGACAGCTACCAGAAGGTGGACGAGTCAGGCACGCCCTTTGGCGACCCTGTGAAATACTCCTACTATGCCAACTCGCTGTTTGGCACGCCTGGCACAGGCAAGACTGGCAGGGTGTCTATGACGCTGGACAACAACATAGAGATGAAGATGCGCTCCGAGAAAGACTCGACAGGCATACGCAAGGTGAGCATCATAGACCGACTGGCTGCCACCATGTCCTACAACATGGCAGCAAAGGAGAGACCTTGGAGCGACCTGGTGGTGGACCTGAGACTGAAATGGTGGAAGAGCTACACCTTCTCCATGAATGCCGTCTTTGCCACCTACGCATACGAGCTGGACAGCAACGGCAAACCCTATATCGGCACGAGGACGGAGTATAGCAAGGGCAGATTCGGCAGATTCCAGGGATTCTCGCAAACCCTGCACTACACCCTCAACCCCGAGAAACTGCGCAAGCTATTCGGCAAGGGCAAAGACAACAAAAAGGACGACAAGCCAGCGAAACAAGTGGATACAGGAGTGGAGACCAACGTGGACCCCGACATGACGGCGGCTGCCAATGCTGCAGAGAAGAAAAATGCAGGACTGGCAGAGACCGACGACGACGGCTACCTGAAATTCTCCATGCCCTGGAGCCTTACAGTGAGCTATGGCGTGACGCTGAGAGAGAACACATCGGGCACCTTCGACAAGGAGAAGATGAGATACCCTTATAAGTTTACCCACAACCTCAACCTCTATGGCAACATACGCTTGGCAGACGGTTGGAACATCTCCTTCAACAGTGGCTACGACTTCGAACAGCGCAAGCTCAGCATGACCACGGCTTCGCTGGCGAGAGACCTGCACTGTTTCTCCATGTCGTGCTACGTGGTGCTGGCACCTTACACATCGTATAACTTCTCCTTCAGGTGTAATGCCGCCACGCTGACGGACGCACTGAAGTATGACAAGCGTTCGAGCTACAGCAATAACGTGAAGTGGTATTGATGCAGTTCACAGTTCACAGTGCATAGTTCACAGTTGGTTACTGAAAAATACATATTAGAGCATAAGGATGATGACGTGCGCTCTCTGGCATTAAAGAAGATGCCTGAGGGCGTTAATCATACGTGGGTACTGAGGCAGATAGAGGGTTACCAGCTGGCTAAGAAGAAACTGCCTGAGTGGGCAGAGAGACTGGAGGACGGGATATGGTTTCCGCCACGCCTGTCGATGGAGCAATGCTCGAGCGAGGAGACAGCAAAATACAAGGCGTCGATAGTAAGACGACTGACAGACGAGCATCAAAAAAACAGTTCCCACAATGGGAAGGGCACGCTGACAGACCTCAATGGCGGGTTTGGTGTGGACTTCTCCTATATGGCAAAGGAGGTGGACGAAGCCATCTACGTAGAGCAAAACGAGGAACTATGCGATATAGCTCGCCACAACTTCCCCCTCCTCGGTTTGCCTCACGCGCATATATATAATAAGAGGTGTGAGGACTTCCTCTCCCCCACTCCCCCTTCACTCCCTCTCACTCCCCCCATAATAGCCTTCCTCGACCCTGCGAGAAGAGACACCCAAGGCAGGAAGGTAGTAACGATAGAAGACTGCACCCCTGACATCACCATCTTACAGGAAACGCTGATGAGGAAGGCTGACTACGTGATAGTTAAACTCTCACCGATGCTGGATATTACAGCAGCCTTGCGAAAGGTGAATGGAGTGCAAGAGGTTCACGTAGTAAGTGTAAAAGGAGAGTGTAAGGAATTGCTGCTCGTGATGAGAAAAGGCGTTGAGAGCGGTGATGACAGCAAAAAAACGGAGATACACTGTGTGAATCTGGACACTGAGGATGAGGATTTCGTATGCTCAATGATGCAAACTCAATCTTATTTCATGCAGTATGCGGAAATATTTAATAGGACAGAGAATAAGACGGAAAAATACCTCTTTGAGCCCAACGCCTCGATTATGAAGGCAGGGGTGCAGAATGAGTTTGGGCTGCACTACGGACTGAAGAAGCTGCACCCCATGAGCAACCTCTTTGTGGGCGAGGAGAAGATAGACCGCGTGCCAGCAAGACAGTTTCGCATTGTGGGCATGAGCGACTTCAGCAAGTCTGGGCTGAAGGCTCTGCTCCTGGACATGAGCAAGGCAAACATTACGGTGAGGAATTTTCCCTCCGACGTTGCCACCCTGCGCAAGCGACTGAAAATAAAAGAAGGCGGCAGCGACTATCTTTTCGCTACCACCCTCTATGACGGTTCTCATGCCCTTCTGCATTGTGTGAAGGCATAGTTGAATACTTGCAAAACCTGAATCTCTTACTTTTCAAGCAGGATATTCATCATTTCTATTGCCGACTTAGCCACTGGAGTGCCAGGACCGAAGATGGCAGCCACGCCAGCCTTATAGAGGAAGTCGTAGTCCTGAGCAGGAATTACGCCACCAGCAATAACCATGATGTCCTCACGTCCCAGCTTCTTGAGTTCCTCAAAGAGCTGAGGTATGAGCGTCTTATGACCAGCCGCGAGAGAAGAAACACCTATGATGTTCACATCGTTCTCCACAGCCTCGCGAGCCGCCTCCTCTGGAGTCTGGAAGAGCGGTCCCATATCCACGTCGTAGCCGCAATCGGCATAACCCGTTGCCACCACCTTGGCACCACGGTCGTGTCCGTCCTGTCCCATCTTTGCTACGAAGATACGAGGACGACGACCATATTTGTCTGCAAACTCCTGAGTAAGCTGGCAAGCCTTCTCAAATTCCTTGTCGTTGTTGGTTTCTGATTTATACACGCCTGATATTGTTCTGATTACAGCCTTATATCTGCCCACTACCTTCTCGCAGGCATCACTTATCTCGCCCAGAGTGCAACGCACCTTGGCACACTCTACGGCAGCCTCCAGCAGGTTGCCTTCGCCAGTCTCCACCACCTTGGTGAGAGCGTCGAGAGTTTCCCTTACCTTCTGCTCGTCGCGATTAGCCTTCAGTTCCCTGAGAGCCTCCTCCTGCTGCTTGCGCACGGTGGTGTTGTCCACCTCGAGGATGTCGATTGGGTCTTCGTGGTCGAGACGATACTTGTTGGTGCCCACGATGGTCTGCTGACCAGAGTCGATGCGAGCCTGAGTACGAGCAGCAGCCTCCTCGATGCGCATCTTTGGCACACCCGTCTCTATAGCCTTTGCCATGCCGCCGAGTTCCTCAATCTCCTGTATGAGAGCCCATGCCTTGTGCACGAGTTCGTTGGTGAGGTACTCCACGTAGTAAGAGCCAGCCCAAGGGTCAATCTCCTTGCACACCTTGGTCTCGTTCTGTATGTATATCTGAGTGTTTCGCGCTATGCGAGCCGAGAAGTCGGTAGGCAGGGCGATAGCCTCGTCGAGGGAGTTGGTGTGCAGCGACTGGGTGTGACCGAGCACGGCAGCCATAGCCTCGATGGCCGTTCTGCCCACGTTGTTGAATGGGTCCTGCTCCGTCAGCGACCAGCCCGATGTCTGGGAGTGGGTACGCAGAGCCATAGACTTAGGATTCTTCGCTCCGAAGCTCTTCACTATCTTTGCCCACAGCAGTCTGCCAGCACGCATCTTGGCAATCTCCATGAAGTGGTTGGTGCCTATAGCCCAGAAGAAGCTGAGACGAGGAGCAAAGGCATCAATGTCTATGCCAGCATTCACACCAGCACGCAGATACTCCAGTCCGTCGGCAAGGGTGTAGGCAAGTTCGATGTCTGCCGTAGCACCAGCCTCCTGCATGTGGTAGCCAGAGATGGATATGGAGTTGAACTTAGGCATCTTCTGTGATGTGTATTCGAAGATGTCGGCAATAATCTTCATGGAGAAAGCAGGTGGGTATATATAGGTATTACGCACCATGAACTCCTTGAGTATGTCGTTCTGTATTGTGCCAGCCATCTCCTCGAGCTTTGCTCCCTGCTCCAGACCAGCCACGATGTAGAACGCCATGATAGGCAGTACGGCACCGTTCATGGTCATGGATACCGACATCTTGTTGAGAGGTATGCCGTCGAAGAGTACCTTCATGTTCTCCACCGAGCAGATAGACACACCAGCCTTGCCCACATCACCCACTACGCGCAGGTTGTCGGGGTCATAGCCACGATGGGTAGGGAGGTCGAAGGCTACAGAGAGTCCCTTCTGACCAGAAGCGAGGTTGCGGCGATAGAAGGCGTTTGACTCCTCAGCCGTAGAGAAGCCCGCATACTGACGTATTGTCCAGGGACGGAAGGGGTACATCATGGAGTAAGGACCACGCAGGTATGGAGGTATGCCAGCCACGAAGTCGAGGTGCTCCATGCCCTCCAGGTCCTCCTTGGTGTAGGCAGACTTCACCTGTATGTGTTCAGGCGTCTTCCATACATACTGTATATTATTCTCTTTCTGCCAGGCGGCTCCGTCTTTCTTCTCTATGCCAGAGAAGATGTTTATGTTGTTGAAATCTTTTCTTGCCATAGAGTTATCTTATTTTATACCAAGTTTTTCGTTAAACAATCTGAGTGTTTCGAGCTGGTTCACCTTCACGTGTATGAAGTGCTCTATGCCCTCCTTCTTCAGGTCTTCGGCACAGGCAGGCGCACCAGCCACCACAAACATAGCCCTGCCGTCGAGGTATTTGAAGGCAGCAGGAGCATACTCGGCATACTCGTCGTCAGAAGAGCAGATGACCACTATGTCGGCACCAGCCTCGAGAGCCGCATCCACGCCTTCCTCTACCGTCTGGAAGCCCAGGTTGTCAATCACCTTGTAGCCAGCGCAGGCAAGGAAATTGGTAGAGAACTGCGCACGAGCCTGTCTCCATACGAGGTTGCCTATGGTAAGCATGAATGCCACAGGCTGCTTCTCCGCCTTCTCCGTAGCAAGGCGCAGAGCCTCGAATTCCGATGCCAGACGCGTAGTGTTGAGAGGCTGCTTGCCGTCCGATTTCTCGTTGAAGTTAGGGAACTGGTTGGTGCCCAGTATGAACTCCCTGCGCTGAGCAGCCAGCGTATGGCGCTTCTCGTTAGTAGCATTGATGTCCTCCTGCACAGAACCATCTTTTATAGCAGCCAAGAAGCCGCCCTTCTCCTCTGTTGCGAGGAAGAGTTTCCATGCCTCCTTGGCAATGGATGTGGTGAGCTCCTCTACGTAGTAAGAGCCAGCCCCTGGGTCAACAACCTTGTTGAAGTGGCACTCCTCCTTGAGCAGCAGCTGCTGGTTGCGGGCTATGCGCTCCGAGAAGTCGTCAGGCGTCTCGTAGGCAGCATCAAACGGAGTAACCACTATGGAATGTACGCCAGCCAGTGCAGCCGACATTGTCTCCGTCTGTGAGCGCAGCAGGTTTACGTGAGCATCAAAGATGGTCATGTTATACTCCGTCGTAACAGCGTTTACGCACATCTTGCAGGCGCAGTCGCACTTAGGCTCATACTGCTTTACTATCTGTGCCCACAAGAGGCGAGCCGCGCGGAACTTGGCTATCTCCATGAAGTAGTTCTCCGAGATACCCATGTTGAACTTTATCTTCCTTGCAGCCAGCGTAGGCTCCACACCAGCCTCGGTCAGCTGCTGCATGTATTCGTTACCCCAAGCCAGGGCATAGCCCAGCTCCTGAGTGATGTAGGCACCCGAATTGTTGAGCAGCAGCGAGTTCACGCTCACGCAGCGGAAGTTAGGATAGTCCTTCAGTGTGTCGATTATGGCAGGAGCCAGTTTCAGCACCTCCTCGGCATGAGCCTTGCCCTTGAGCATCTTCTCCATAGGGTCCCAGTCTATAGAGCCCACAATCTTCTCCTTGTCGTAGCCCTTAGCCTCAAAATAGTCGGCAAGAATCTGTGCCAGTTCCACGCTGCGACGCTTGCAGGTAGAGAAATTCACCTCCACTATGTCGCAGTAGATGCCCTCGAGCAGTTGCTCCACGAACTCCCTGCTCACCTTGTCGCGAGGTATGCTGAAGCTCAGCGAGTCGATGCCCTTGTTCAGTATGTCCAGTGCCTTTGCATTGGCAGCCTTGGCATCCTCGGCATCTATCTCCTGACGTATGTACCACGTGTTGTCATTCTTCTTGTTGCCACGCACGAATGGGAACTCGCCAGGCAGAGCATTAGGCGTGTCGAGTTTCTCCACGTCCTCGCGTCGGTAGAAGGGCTGAACATTAAAGCCCTCTGGGGTGCGCCATACCAGTCGCTTCTGGAAATCAGCCCCCTTGAGGTCCACCTCTATCTTGTCGAGCCATTCCTGCGTGGTAGGCGTCTTGAACTCGGCGAAGAGGTTTTCATTCTGTTTTTTGTTACTATCCATGTTTTATAGTTGTTGTGTTGTTTTTTCAGTTCGCAAAATTACTAAAAACTTTCCGTTCAGGCAAATTATTTTACATTATTTCAGAGTGCGTAGCTTCAGGCTGCAAAATTACTGCATTTCGTACTCCCTCGCAATAGGCGTGTTAGTTTTTAACACTTCGCTCCCAACTTGGGAAAATCCGCTTGCAGAACCAGTGGTTCTACAGGCAGAGGCAGTGGTTCTACACGCAGAACTAATGGTTCTGGAGGCAGAACTGGCAGCTCTGTTTCCATGTGCTATTGGCAGCCTATAAATAGCACTGATTATCAACCACTTGCAAATCAAGAAAAGACTTTTGAAGTCAAGAGGATTTTTTCTGCCCCAAGCGTGCAACTTTTCCGATTATGGTGTTAGTTTTTAACATTTCATGAAAAAAGCGTGTGCGCGCAGCAGAAATGTGGCAAATGTGGCAAATGTGGTAAATGTGGTAAATGTGGTAAATGTGGCTTGCATGTTTTGTCTCTCGTGTGCGTATATATAATGTATATTATTTCTATCTTTTCCTTTAATGGTTTCTCTTTCCTTTATTTTTTTCTCTCATTTCTCGTTCAAAAGTGCATGACAGAGTAAGCCCCAAGTAAAAACTCAGGATTTCATCTGTTACCACAAAACCACAAAAGCCACTTTTACCACATTTACCACATTTACCACAAAAAGCTGTCGCCCACCCCCAAGCAGATTTGCTCAGAAAAACGACAAACGGCAAAGACAAAAAAATCTATGACAAAGGAGGAAATATCTGCTTAAGGATTTCTTCATGTGGATTTTTTTTTGTAATTTTGTACCTCGAAAAATAGAACTATTTAATGGATTGGTTAGTAAATCTTTTTTGTGATAATGAGAACATGGCGCATATTGCCATGCTGTATGCCGTCGTTATAGCAGTGGGAGTGTACCTTGGAAAACTGAAAGTCGGGGGTGTGTCGCTCGGCGTGACCTTCGTATTGTTTGCTGGTATCTTGGCTGGTCATCTGGGCTTTACGGCACCCGTTTCTACTCTTTCTTTCATGCAGGATTTCGGTCTGATACTGTTTGTATTCATGATAGGCTTGCAGGTGGGTCCTGGTTTCTTCTCTTCGTTTAAGGAGGGGGGGCTGACGCTCAACATGCTGGCGACATCGCTGATACTGCTGAACATAGTGGTGATGTTTGCGTGCTACTATGCTTTCTTTGACACCACCAACCCCGAGAACCTGCCCATGATGATAGGCACGCTGTATGGTGCCGTGACGAACACGCCAGGTCTGGGTGCTGCCCAGGAGGCACTGCACTCTATCATGGGTGCTGCGACGCCAGCGATAGCCAACGGGTATGCGTGCGCCTACCCCCTCGGCGTGGTGGGCATAATAGGTGCCACGATAGCGGTGAGGTATATATGCGGAGTAAAGGTAGCCGACGAGGAGAAAGAACTGGAGAGCCACGACAACGACCTGACGCAGATGCCGCACCTGATGCACCTGATAGTGCAAAACCAGTTTATAGTGGGCCACACGATACTGGAACTGCACGACTTCATGCGCAGGGACTTTGTATGCTCCCGTATCCTGCGCAACGGCGAACTGATATTTCCGAAGAGTTCGACCACGCTGGAGATAGACGACAAGGTGTTCGTGGTATGTTCGGAGGCCGACAAGGATGCCGTACAGGCCTTCATAGGCAAGGAGACGGTGGTGCCTGAGTTTGCCGAGCAGGAGAAGACGAAGCAGATGGTGAGCCGAAGGATAGTGATAACGAAGCCCGAGATAAACGGCAAGACACCTGCAAAACTGCATTTTGCCAGCATATATGGCGTAAACCTCACCAGAGTGACGCGTCAGGGCATGGAGATATTTGCCCGTCAGGACCTGCCGCTGCAGGTGGGCGACAGGGTGATGGTGGTAGGCGACGAGGTGTCGGTAAACCGCGTTTCCTCCGTACTGGGCAATGCCGTAAAGAGACTGGACACGCCAAACCTCGCCACCATCTTCGTAGGCATAATACTGGGCCTCATACTGGGCAGCATACCGTTTGCCTTCACTGGCATACCTGTGCCCCTGAAACTGGGCTTGGCTGGCGGTCCGCTGATAGTGGCGATACTGATAGGCAGATATGGATACAAGATACACCTCGTGACTTATACCACCACCTCGGCAAACCTCATGCTGAGAGAGATAGGACTGGTGCTGTTTCTTGCCAGCGTGGGCATAAAGGCTGGTGCAAACTTCGTGGACACAGTGGTGAATGGCGACGGACTGCTCTATGTGGCAACGGGTTTCCTCATTACCATTATACCTATTCTTGTCATAGGGGTGATAGCGAGGAAGGTTTACAGGTTCAACTACTTCACCATCATGGGTATGCTGGCTGGTGCTACTACCGACCCCCCTGCCCTGGCTTTTGCCAACGCCAGCTGCACCAAGGACGCACCATCAATAGGCTATTCTACGGTTTATCCGCTGAGCATGTTCCTGAGGATTTTCACTGCACAGATGATAGTACTGCTGTTCTGCTCATAAAGAATAAGGTATATATACATACACACAAAAAAATATGATGAATAATATGAAACGATACATAATGCTGGCGGCTGTAGTGCTCCTGACGAGCATGACGCTCCTTGGTCAGGAGAGCAGCGCGGCATCAGAAAGGCTGAAGGAGGTGGACCCTCACGGATTCGGACTCACGGCCTTGTGCATGGGCATAGTGTTCCTCTGTCTTGCCCTGTTGTATGTTTTCTTCCTGGTATTCGGCTGGGTAGCCGACCGCAAGGCAAGGATAGCCGTTACGCCACCAGTAAAGCCTGTGGTGACGACTGCGAAGAAGATAAACAAGGTGCGCCACATAACGAGCAACATACTGCAGGAGGGACTGGAACTGAAGGGCAGAGACAAGGAGGTTTACATAGCCGTTATCTCGATGGCTCTGAAACAGTATCTCGACGATGTGCATGACGTGGAGTCGGGCATACTCACGATAAAGCCGTCACATTCCTCATGGGGTGCGCACAATTCGTTTAATCAGTTACCACGTTAGGCATTGAGGTAGTATAAGGTATAAGGTATAAAGTATAAGGTATAAGGTAAAAAAAGGGTTGTAGCGAAGCGTTTCGTTTTCGTAGGTCGCAAGACCATTTCGTAACCGAAGGCGTTTCGTACGAAGTAAAAAGAAAGATTATGGCTAAATACGAATATAAGGTACAGGGCGTTGACTACGAAGTGGACATAGAAGAAGTAGAGGGAACGCTGGCAAAGGTTACCGTAAACGGTATCAAGTTTGATGTGGAACTGAAGACTCCTATCTCCGTAGGCAAGCAGACACCTAAGCACGTGGCGAAGAAGCCTGTGGCTGCACCTGTGCAGGGCAGCATGGAGAAACCGCAGGAGAAGCCTGCTCCAGTAAAGGCTGGCGAGGGCACCAAGGTGGTATCGCCACTGCCTGGCACCATAACGAGTGTAAACGTGAAGGTGGGCGATGCTGTTGCCGTGGGCGACAGCGTGGTAGTGCTAGAGGCCATGAAGATGCAGAACAGCATTGAGGCAGAGACGGCTGGCACAGTGACGAGCGTGATGGTGGCAGTGGGCGACTCCGTGATGGAGGGTGCTGTGCTGGTTACCATAGCGTAATCAGGAATTAGCAATTAGTAATTAGCAATTAACGATTAGGAATGGGCATCGGTGAATTTATTACAAGTAACTTCAATGAGTTCGTAACCTATACGGGATTTGCCAACACTGGTCTGGGCAACGTGCTCATGATATGTGTGGGAGCCCTCTTTATATGGCTTGCCATCAAGAAGGATTTTGAGCCCCTCCTGCTGGTGCCCATCGGACTGGGCATAATAGTGGGCAACATACCCTTCAAGATGGATGCTGGACTGGAGATAGGTCTGTATGAGGAGAACTCGGTGTTGAACATATTCTATCAGGGAGTGAGACAGGGGTGGTACCCACCACTGGTATTCCTCGGCATAGGTGCCATGACGGATTTCTCGGCACTCATAGCCAACCCCAAGCTTATCCTCATAGGAGCAGCTGCACAGTTTGGCATCTTCGGTGCCTACATGCTCGCCCTCGCCCTGGGCTTCGACCCTGCACAGGCAGCAAGCATCGCCATCATAGGTGGTGCCGACGGCCCTACGGCTATCTTCCTGTCGAGCAAACTGTCGCCTAACCTCATGGGTGCTGTTGCCGTATGTGCCTACTCATACATGGCGCTGGTACCTGTAATACAGCCATTCATCATGCGCCTGCTCACCACGAAGAAGGAGCGCGTGATAAGGATGAAGCCAGGCAGAAAGGTGTCAAAGACGGAGAAGATACTCTTCCCCATCATAGGTCTGCTCATGACCACCTTCATAGTGCCTTCAGGACTGCCTCTGCTGGGCATGCTGTTCTTTGGCAACCTGCTGAAGGAGAGCGGAAAGACCGACCGTCTTGCCAAGACTGCCTCTACATCGCTCAACGACATAGTGGTGATGCTGCTGGGACTCACAGTGGGTTGCTCTACCCAGGCAAGCGAGTTCCTCACGCTGGACACCATCAAGATTTTCGCCATAGGTGCCTTTGCCTTTGTCATAGCATCGGCAAGCGGAGTGCTCTTCGTGAAGATAATGAACCTCTTCCTCTCGAAGGATAACAAGATAAACCCACTGATAGGTAATGCTGGAGTAAGTGCTGTGCCAATGGCTGCACGTATCTCCAACAACCTCGGACTGGAGTATGACCGCCACAACTTCCTCTTGATGCACGCCATGGGCCCCAACGTGGCTGGCGTGATAGGCAGTGCCGTGGCAGCTGGTACTTTGCTCGGATTTTTGACTAACTAATCGAAAACCACTATAGACACTATAGGAACTATAGACACTATAAAAAAAACAACTTAAACAATATAAGAAAGAAAAAGAAAATGAAGATTTCACGTATCGACCACCTTGGAATAGGTGTAGAGAGCATCGAGGCAGCTCTGCCATTTTTTGAAAATGTACTCGGACTGAAATGCTACGCAGTAGAAGAGGTAGCAGACCAGAAGGTAAAGACCGCCTTCCTGAAGGTAGGCGAGGTAAAGATTGAGTTGCTCGAACCCACATCTCCTGAGTCAGCCGTAGCAAAATGGCTGGAGAAGGGCGGCAAGGGTGTTCATCACGTTGCCTTCGCAGTAGAAGACGGCGTGGCAGAGGCTCTCGTAGAAGCAGAGGGCAAGGGCATACGCCTCATAGACAAGGCTCCACGTCTGGGCGCTGAGAACATGATGATAGGCTTCCTGCACCCTAAGTTCACTGCTGGTGTGCTGACCGAACTTTGCGAGCCAAACAAGTGACCCGCCCCTCTCTTATCCCTCAAGGGGAGATAACGGGAACCGACTTCTGCTCAAATAACTTATAACTGGTAATTGGTAACTGGTAACTTATAACTTCTGAACAAGAAAATGTCAATACAATCAGAAAAAATCAAGAAACTCATAGAGAAGCGCGAACAGGCGCGTCTCGGAGGTGGCGAGAAAGCCATAGAGAAGCAGCACGCACGTGGCAAATATACTGCTCGTGAACGTATAAACATGTTGCTCGACGAGGGTTCGTTTGAGGAATACGACATGTTCAAACTTCATCGTTGCACAAACTTCGGCATGGAGAAGAAACAGTACCTCGGCGATGGCGTTGTGGTAGGTTCGGGCACCATAGACGGCCGTCTGGTATATGTCTTTGCACAAGACTTCACCGTCAACGGTGGTTCGCTCTCCAAGACCATGTCGGAGAAGATATGCAAGGTGATGGATATGGCTATGACCATGGGAGCACCCTGCATAGGTATCAATGACTCTGGTGGCGCACGTATTCAGGAGGGTATCGACGCCCTCGCTGGCTATGGCGAGATATTCGAGAGGAACATACTCGCCTCTGGTGTGGTGCCACAGATTTCCATGATATACGGCCCTTGTGCTGGCGGTGCCGTTTATTCGCCAGCCCTCACAGACTTCACCCTCATGATGGAGGGCACGTCATACATGTTCCTCACTGGTCCTGCTGTGGTCAAGACCGTGACAGGCGAGGACGTTGATGCCGAGCACCTCGGTGGTGCCAGCGTGCATGGCTCAAAATCGGGTGTAACCCACTTCACCGCCAAGACCGAGGAGGAAGGCATACAGATGATAAAGACACTCATATCATATATACCTTCTAACAACATGGAGGAGACACCACGCAAGGAGTGTACTGACCCTGTGGACCGTCTTGACGACTCGCTCAACGAGATTATCCCAGAGGACCCTAACCAGGCTTACGACATGTATAAGGTAATCTCGGCTATCGTGGATGATGGCGAGTTCTTCGAGGTACAGCCTAAGTTTGCCAAGAATATCATCATAGGTTTTGCACGTTTCAACGGTCAGTCGGTAGGTATCGTTGCCAACCAGCCATCAGCATATGCTGGTGTGCTCGACGTAAACGCTTCTCGCAAGGGAGCACGCTTCGTGCGCTTCTGCGACGCCTTCAATATTCCTATCGTGAGCCTTGTGGACGTACCTGGCTTCCTGCCAGGCACAGGTCAGGAGTACAACGCTGTAATCCTGCATGGTGCAAAGTTGCTCTACGCTTATGGCGAGGCTACAGTGCCAAAGGTTACCGTCACACTGCGTAAGTCATACGGTGGTTCGCACATCGTGATGGGTTGCAAGCAGTTGCGTGCCGACATCAACTACGCATGGCCTTCTGCCGAGATAGCCGTTATGGGTGCTGCTGGTGCAGTAGCCGTACTCCAGGCAAAGGGTGCCAAGCAGGTTAAGGAAGAAGGTGGAGACGTGAAGGCATTCCTCGCCGAGAAGGAGGCTGAATACTCTGAACTCTTTGCCAACCCTTATCAGGCTGCAAAGTATGGATACATCGACGACGTCATCGAACCACGCAACACACGTTTCCGCATCTGTCGTGCTCTGGCTCAGCTCGCTACCAAGCGCCAGTCTCTGCCTGCCAAGAAGCATGGATGTATTCCTATGTAATTAAGGAGAGAAGGAGTTAAATGAGTAAAGTGAGCGATAACTACTTCTACTACCTGACTACTCTTACTCCTCAACTACTAAAGTACAAAAAAAAACAATGTCAAACGAAGTTTTTGCTGCCATAGCAATGGCACTGCATGATGAGCAGGGTTACAACATGCACGATGGCGAGTCGGGCAGACTCACTATCACCCGTCATGACACCGAATGGGCATCAAAGCAGGCTAAAATGACACATTTACAATGAAAGAATATAAGTATTCCATCAATGGAAAAGAATTTGCCGTCACAGTAGGCGAGCGCAACGCTGAGGGGGTAACACCCGTCACCGTCAATGGCGAGGCTTACGACGTGGCGCTCATACCAGAACCAGTAGTGGAGAAAAAGGTGGTGGTGCATGCACCAGCACCAAAACCACAGACTGGAGAGAAGGACGACCTGCAGGACGCACTGCGCTCACCCCTGCCAGGCACTATAGTGGATATTCCTGCCCAGGTAGGCGATGAGGTAAAAGAGGGCGACACCCTCGTGGTGCTCGAGGCAATGAAAATGAACAACAACCTCACTGCCGAGCGTAATGGCAAAGTGAAGGCTATCCTCGTATCTGAGGGTGATGCCGTAAAGGAGAATACTCCTCTCGTCACTTTTGAGTAGGAACCTTAATCCAAAAAAAAAGAAAAAAGTTAACAATCCGTAAACTATTGGGCTGAACACCCGTAGTTTACGGATTTTTTTGTAACTTTGCAAAGATAAATTGTACTCAAGATGAAAAAAATACTCTTTGTCAATCAAGACACCATTCCCTATGTAGATGAAACAGACCTTGCAAGGCTGGGTATGCAGATACCTCACAAGCTACAGGAATCTGGATGTGAAGTGCGCATTTTCATGCCACTGTGGGGCAACATCAACGAGCGTCGTGGACAGCTTCACGAGGTGATACGCCTCTCTGGTCTTAATATCAACATCAATGATTACGACCACCCACTGATAATCAAGGTGGCAAGCATTCCGCAGACAAAGTTACAGGTGTATTTCATAGACAACGACGAATTCTTTTCTCGCAAGAGCCAAACTACCGATGCAGACGGTAAGCCTTATGACGATAACGGCGAGAGGGCTGTATTCTTTGCTCGCGGCGTTATCGAGACTGTAAAGAAGCTGCACTGGATTCCTGACTACGTGGTGTGCAACGGATGGATGTCTGCCTTCCTGCCCCTCTATGCCAAGGGTGCTTACAACAACGAGCCTGCCATCTGCAATTCCAAGATTCTTACCGCTATCTACAACCAGGGACCTGAGCAGACCATGAGCAAGACACTCAAGGACTCTCTCTACTTCAACAGCATCAACCCTGAATATCTTCAGTCATACAAGGACGGCATGGACGGCATGGAACTGGCAAAGATAGCCATAGACCACTCCGACGGCGTCATCGCAGCTTTGCCTGACAGCTATGAGCAGGCTATAGCCTACGCACAGGAAGCAGGCAAGAAAGTGCTCGCTTGTCCTTCGGATGACGACACCGTAAGTGCCTACACCCAGTTTTTTGAGGAAGTATAGTTTGTAAAAAAATCAGGGGTAGGATTAACGTTAAGGTTAAAAATGAAAAAAATCTTTTTCTTCATAATAGCAACAATCACGTTTTTCGCTTCTTGTAGCGAAGGCACCGACGGAATCGGTGGCAGTCTGACGGATATCTCCGACAACGTCATCATTAGTACTGACGAATTCAATATAGAGTCAACATCCGTAAAGGGAACTGACTTTGGAGCTATCAATGCTCGTTCAAGCTTCACCTACCTTGGCAGGATGTATGATGCCGAAACTTATTCCTACATCAATGCCGACCTCATGACGCAGGTGATTCCTATGACCAACCAGTTTCTCGAGTCATACAACATGGTTCGCATCTTTCCTGGCATAGACTCCCTGTATCTGCTTGACGACAAAGGCGAGGTGTTGCCTAACGGCAAGGAACTTACCGAGGAGCAGCGTGCCAACAAGATGAAGTATCTCAAGGCTGACTCGTGCTATCTCACCTTCTACATCTCTGACTTCAAGGGCGACTCTCTTGCCCAGATGTCTGTCAACGTGAAAGAACTCTCTCAGCCATATCTGGAATCAAAGGACTATTCCATCTTCTTCGACCCTGAAGCTGAAGGCATGGTGCGCACAGATAATGGTTCTATCAACGTCAATCGCACCTACTCCATCAAGAACATGGTAGCAGAAGGGCTTGGCACCACCAGAACCCACAACCACTTCGTCTCAATACCCCTCAACTCCAAATACATAGGCAGAGATGGAGTGGAATACTCCAACTACGGCTCCTACCTCATGAAGCAGTACATAGACAAGGATGCTGCATACCACAAGGGCTACAACAGCCACACGCAGTTCCTAAAGCGACTCTGTCCTGGCTTCTACCTCAAGCACATCGGTGGAGAGGGGGCTATGTCACAAATAACGGCTACAACGCTCACCGTATATTACAGGATGGTATATCCTTCTTCCGAAACAGCTGATGAGATACACAAGGTGCAGGCTGTATTCAGCGGTACAGAGGAGAGCATACAGCACTCTACCATAGACGATGACGGAGTAGATTATCTCATAGACAAGAGCAATGCCGACGGCA
Organism: Prevotellaceae bacterium UBA4332; assembly: GCA_002394365.1. Taxonomy (GTDB): domain Bacteria; phylum Bacteroidota; class Bacteroidia; order Bacteroidales; family Bacteroidaceae; genus Prevotella. The sequence continues at coordinate 84,102 of DGTQ01000002.1, read as the reverse complement.
GCAACTATACTTATGCCAAGAGTCCTGATGCTATCTACACACAGATAACACTCGACGTGGATGCCGTCATGAAGGACCACGAGAATGATTCTCTCAGCACTGTGCGCATCTTTATACCACGTCTTAACAACGAGACATCCAACAAGTATAATCTCAATGCGCCAAAGAACCTCTTGCTCCTGCCTGTAGATTCTGTGCAGAGTTTCTTTGAGAAAAAGAAGATTGCCGATTCTCGCACTTCTTATATTGCTGCATATTCCTCAGCCACCAATGGCTACACCTTTGGCAATATTTCCTCACTCGTCAATACTATGTATCGTCACAAGCAGGAGGGCATAGCCAGCAGCAACTATAACAAGATGGTCATCATACCTGCCGAGGTAACTACGTCAACAGCCACCAACAGTACTACGACAACCGTTACCAAGGTAAGCCACTCTATGGCACTCGAGAGCACACGCCTCAAGAAGGGTACTGCCAGCAATGGCGCCATAAAAGCCAGCGTCATATACACGAGGTATAAATCAAAATAGTTCACAGTTATGGCTGACAACTATCTTGAGAAACACTACGAGGAGTACCTCAAGCGCAAGGCGGAGTGGGAAAAGAAGAAAAAGCCTCACCCCACCCCTCTCACAAAGAAAGGGAGTTGAAAAAAAAACGAGTCTTGACTTCGGTTCATCAATATAACGATATTGCGACTTAACGATTTAACGAAATTACGAAATAACGATATAAAAAAAAATTCAATTTTCAATATTTAATTTTCAATGATCAACATAACCTTCCCTGATGGTTCAGTACGCCAATACGAGAACGGCATCACTGGACTTCAAATAGCAGAAAGCATTTCACCAGCACTGGCACGCAACATCGTGGCATGTGGCGTAAATGGTGAAACAACCGAGATTAACCGTCCTATCACTGAGGACGCTACCATCAACCTTTATCGCTTTGAGGATGAAGAGGGCAAGCATGCCTTCTGGCACACCTCTGCCCACCTTCTTGCAGAGGCTCTGCAGGAGCTCTATCCTGGCATACAGTTCGGCTTCGGACCAGCCACAGAGAATGGCTTCTTCTATGACGTTCAGCTCCCTAACGGCGAAATGATTAAGGAGGGTGACTTCAAGAAGATTGAGGACAAGATGCTCGAACTTGCTCGCAAGGACGAGGCAGTAGTACGCAAGGAGGTTGCCAAGGCTGATGCTATAGCACAGTTTAAGGCTCAGGGACAGGACTACAAGGTAGAGCACATAGACCAGGACCTTGAAGATGGCACTATCTCTACCTATACTCAGGGCAATTTCACTGACCTCTGTCGTGGTCCGCACCTCGTTTCCACTGGTATTATCAAGGCTATCAAGCTCACCTCTATAGCAGGTGCTTTCTGGCGTGGCGATGCCAGCAAGGCACAGTTGCAGCGTCTCTATGGCATCTCCTTCCCTAAGAAGAAGATGCTCGACGAATATCTCGTAATGCTTGAGGAGGCCAAGAAGCGTGACCACCGCAAGATAGGCAAGGAGATGGAGCTCTTCATGTTCTCTGAGCGTGTAGGCAAGGGCTTGCCTATATGGTTGCCAAAGGGCACCGACCTCCGTCTGCGCCTTCAGGAGATGCTGCGCACCATCCAGAAGCGTTTCGGCTATCAGGAGGTTATCACCCCACATATTGGTTCTAAGAACCTCTACGTTACCTCTGGTCACTGGGCACACTACGGCAAGGATTCCTTCCAGCCTATCCACACCCCAGAGGAGGATGAGGAGTATATGCTCAAGCCAATGAACTGTCCTCACCACTGCGAGATATTTGCCTCTAAGCCACGCTCTTATCGCGAGTTGCCATTCCGCTGTGCAGAGTTTGGCACTGTATATCGCTATGAGCAGTCTGGTGAGCTTCATGGTCTCACACGTGTGCGCTCCTTCACTCAGGACGACGCCCATATCTTCTGTCGTCAGGACCAGGTAAAGTCAGAGTTTCTCCGCGTTCTCGACATCATACAGGCAGTATTTGCCATCTTCGGTTTCAAGGATGACCAGGTAGAATTCCAGATTTCACTTCGTGACCCTAACGACAAGGAGAAGTACATTGGCACAGACGAGCAGTGGCAGTCAGCAGAGCAGGCAATCATTGATGCCTGTGCAGAGCGTGGACTCAACGCTCGCACTGAGACAGGCGAAGCAGCCTTCTATGGTCCAAAACTCGACTGCATGGTCAAGGATGCTATCGGTCGTCGCTGGCAGCTTGGCACCATTCAGGTTGACTACCAGTTGCCAAACCGTTTCGAACTCGAATACACAGCAGAGGACAACACCAAGAAGCGTCCTGTCATGATTCATCGCGCCCCATTCGGCTCTATGGAACGCTTCACCGCCGTACTCATCGAGCACACAGCAGGTCACTTCCCACTCTGGCTCACCCCTGAGCAGGTAGCCATCCTGCCTATCTCTGAGAAGTACAACGATTATGCCGAGCAGGTTCAGGACTATCTCGCCACTGTCGGAGTACGTGCTACTGTTGACAGCCGCAACGAGAAGATAGGTCGCAAGGTGCGTGACAATGAGATAAAGCGCATACCATACATGGTAATCGTGGGCGAAAAGGAACAGGCAGACGGCACCGTAGCTATGCGCCAGCAGGGTGGCGGCGAACAAGCTGTCATGACGATGCAGGAGTTTGGTCAGCGTATCAATGCCGAGGTTTCCGAGCAGCTCCAGCACATGAATATCCGTCCTCGCGACTAAGCCAAGTTTCGACTATAAAAACTATAAGAAGTTTTAACCATAAACTCTGAAAAGAGAACAGGGCACGCCAACTTTGACGTGCCCTGTTTTTTTTATGATAAAACAACGAATGAAAGACGCGATTTCAGATAAAACAACGGGAGAATACGAAAGAAAAACTTATTCCTTTATCCCTATTCCTTAATCCAATGAGCCTTAATCTTTAATGTTTAATCTTTAATCTAATCAAAATATCCCAGTCCGTCAATAGCCTTAAGGAACTGTCTTACGTAGTCCCACGAAGTAGACGACCATCTGAAACCGAGTCGGTATAGTATCTGGCTAGTGTAGGCATTCGATGTGTCTATTTGCCTTGTCTGTCTTCCATGTGCCATGTCCTGATAAGCTACCATGCTCTGCAACACCCCGTCCTTAGAAGGGTCTTCCTTCGCCTGCTCTATGGCGAGAGCAAAGTCGGTATTCTCCACCTGTCGAGGTGCATCGCCAAGGGTTTTCAGCTCAGCAAGCACATCGCCAAGGAATACAGAGTGGTTGTTGAAAGGGTGGAAGAGGCAGCATTCCCGTGGTGTCTCTGCAAGTCTCACTATGGCATCAGCCACCTCGTCGATAGGCGAGAACTCCACAGGGGTTTCCGTCTGTTCGTATGGGTAGCACCCCAGCATCTTATAAAGACGCACCCTGCCCATAGCAGAGTTGGTCTGGAAGTTTATCTGGAATTCTCCGTCAGCCGAGCGCGGAGCGAGGTTGCCCACACGCATAATCTTGCCGTCGAGGGTGCCGCTGGCAATAGCCTCAAGCACTTTCCTCTCGCTTATGAACTTAGAATGCACATAGCGATTCTCTATAAACTGCCCGTAGTACAGTTTGCATTCCGTTAGCAGACAGTCGTCGCCTGGCACTCCGTCAACCGACAATCCCGCCGTACTGTAGGTGGAAACATGTATGAGCCTTGCTCCCGTCTGCTTGCAGAAGTTTATGCAGTTCTCTGCCCCACCTATATTCACGTCCTCTATCTCTGTACCACTCGAGTAGTGTTTCACCACAGCAGCACAGTTGAAGACGGTATCGAGCCCCCTTCCTGCTCCCCCCTGCAGGGGGAGAGATATTGGGTCTGTTACGTCACCCACTACAACATGGAGACGCGAGCCGAAGAGCTCTTTGAAGTTCTTGCCAAAGTAGTAGAACAATAGTCCTTTGAGACGACGCTCAGCCTTATCCTTGCTCTCCGCTCTCACCATACACCATATTTCAGGCACATCCTCTCGCTCTATGAGTGTCCTTAATACGTGTATGCCCAGATAGCCAGTGGCTCCTGTCACCAGTGCCCTGCCTACCCGCCTGCTTTCGCCATTGAGGAAAGCTTCAAGGGTATTAGCTTTCAGGAGGTTGTTAATATCCTCATAGTCGTAACCCTCTATCTCGCCCTTCGCACCATCTTCTTGATTAGCGTTCTGCTTTTGGTTATCGTTAGCGTTAATAGTCTTCGCCAGTTCCCTTGCCGTAGGATTGCTGAAGATGTCTCCATAGGCTATGTGGTAGCCTTTCTTGTCAGCCTCTATTATCACACGTGTTACCATGAGCGACGTGCCTCCCATTTCAAAGAAGTCGTCTGTTGCTCCCACCTTGTCCAGTGCCAAAACCTCGGCAAATATGTTGCAGAGCATCTGCTCCACACCATTCGCAGGAGCCACATACTCACGTTCTGCAGTCTGAATGACTGGCTTCGGCAATAGTTTGCGGTTCACCTTCTGGTTTTGGTTCAGGGGTATCTGGTCTATCTGCATGATGGCAGCAGGAATCATGTATGACGGCTTATGCTGACCAATGAAATCGTTAAGTGCCTTGACGTCCACCTTTGTATCGCTGACAACGTAGGCGGCGATATACTTACCGCCATTAGGATAGTCAAACGGGCAAACCGTCACATCCCTGATGCCTGGATATTCACGTATTATGCTCTCCACCTCCTTCAGCTCGATGCGGAAGCCGCGTATCTTAACCTGTCCGTCCTTCCTGCCCACGAACTGCAGGTTGCCGTCAGGCAGGTAGCGCACTACGTCACCCGTTCGGTAGCATCTGCCCCACCCTTTTATCTCCACGAATGTTGATGCCGTCTTTTCTGGCATGTTGAGGTATCCCCTACCCACCTGCGGACCTGCTATCAGCAGTTCGCCTGCTGCACCAGGTGGCAGTCTGTTCAGTTGTTTATCAACGATGTACAGTTTGGTATTGCTGGTTGGCTTGCCTATCGGAATATCCTGTTCATACTCCTTCAGTCGGTAGGTGGTGGTGAATATCGTGCACTCAGTAGGACCATATCCGTTGAGCATGGTGTAGTTCTCTGGAGGCTGAAGTGCCGAAAGTTTCTCTCCTCCCACAGCAAAATAGCGTAACGAATGGTTATCCACGCTGGTAGCAAACTGATAACCCACCTGCGTAGTGATAAAGGAGTGGGTGATGCCGTTAGTGTTGTAGTATTCGTTCAGTGCTGGCAGGTTCAGTCGCATATCCTGTTCTATGATATAGACACATGCCCCACAAGTGATGGCTGGATATATGTCCATCATGCAGGCATCAAATCCATAGCTGGCATACGCAGCCACCCTGCTGGTGGAGTTCATCTCCGTCTCACTCTGGTACCAGTGACAGAAGTTCACCAAGTTTCCGTGCTCCAGCTGGCATCCCTTCGGCAAGCCTGTAGAACCCGATGTATAGAGCAATATGAAGAGGTCAGAGGGGAGTGGAAGGTTGAGGTGTGAGGGTTGATATCTGAGGTTTGAGGGTTTCCCCAGTGTGTCGATATCCCGAGTGAGTAGCACATCCCCCTGGTATTCCTTCACCAACGGGCGTAGTTCCTCATCAGCAATCAACATCTTTGCCCCTGCATCCTGCATCATGAAGTTCAGACGCTCCTCTGGGTATGAAGGGTCGAGAGGCTGGTATGCAGCCCCCGCCTTCAGCACGCCCAGCGATGCTATCACCATCCACTCGCAACGGGGAATAAGTATTGACACTACCTGCTCCCTGCCTATACCCTTTGAGGCTATATAGGCAGCCAGACTGTCCGACAACTCGTCCACCTCTCGGTATGTATATTTCCTGTCCTTATATACTACGGCAAGGTTGTCGGGGTGCTGTTCCACCTGCCTGCGGAACAGCGACACCACCGTCTCTGTGGTGTCATAGTCAAAATCGTTATCGTTGAATGAGTCGAGCAGTGCTTCCTGATTCTTGTCGAGCAGCGAAACATCTTTCAGCATTGCCTCAGGCTGACGGATAAAGGCATCGGCAACATTGCTTATCGACTGTCCTAAGTTCTTCATCATTTCCTGGCTGTAGCGGCCGTTTTCGTATTCGATGACTACACCTGGAACACCGTCTCGCTCTGCAATGTAAAAAACGATATGGAATTTCACTGCATTCAGATCCATGAACTCAATGTTGAGTTTTTGTCCGTTGATGTGGTATTTATCAAGAACTCCTATTTCGTAGGCAAACAATATTTCTGTTGACAAGCTATAGTCAGCGGCAACCTGCGCGTAAGGATATTTCTCGTACGTCAGCGTTTTGTCAAAGTTCGTACCAGTCTCTGTCAGGAAGTCCATCACCGTCTGCTCGCCAATCTTGGCGCTCATTGCCAAGGTGTTGACAAACATACCCACCGTATTACGGATACGCAAGTCGCTGCGGCCATTGCTGATGGTGGAGATGCAAACCTGTTCGTTGTTGGTAAAGCGCGCAAGCGTATAGAATACTGCAGATAACGTGAGGTGGGCAGGCGAGATGTTGTGCTGCTTGCAGAAAGTCTCTATGGTGCTGAAGTCCAGCGGACAGAATATATCGCTTGGCAAACCATTATCCACGGGGTTGGTGAGGTCTGACGGCACCTCAATGCTGCCTTCTACGCTACCCAGACGCTCTTGGAAGAACGCCTTTGCCTCGAGATAACTCGCACTACCCTCTGCAGCCTTCTCGTCTGCCACGAAATCCGCATAACGGATAATCTCTGCCTCTATCTCCTCACCGTTCATCAAGTCGCACAATTGAGTGAGGAACAGGTCGAGCGAGCCGCCATCGGCAATGAGGTGATGTACGTCGGCAAAGAGAAACACATTCTGTCCACAACTGACAATATTCATACGATAGAGCGGACCTTTCTTTAAGTTGAAAGGCTTGACAAACTCTTTTTTGAATTGCTCTAATTCTGTAGCACTCAACGTGCACTGCTTGACATTGACGGGCTGATTGGTATCGACGATTTGTACGATGTTGCTGCCTTCGCTGACGAAGTGTACAAAGAACTGCGGGTGAGACTTTATGATGGTCTCAATGCTCTTGCTGAGGTGTTGTACGTCGATGCCCTGTGGCATTCGGATGCACATTGGAATATTGTACACCGTTGAATTGGGCTTTTTCACACACTCCACATATACTCCCGTCTGGGCATAGGAGAGGGGGAAAGGACCCTCTAAATCCCCCTGTGCAGGAGAACTTGCCAACGATACGCCATCCTTTTGTTTAGAAGAACTCGTTGAGGATGCTCCATCTCCACGTGCAGAGGAACCCGCCGAGACAGGAGCCTCCCCCTGCACAGGGGGATTGAGGGGGTCTTTCATTAACTTCTTCAGCACCTCGTTCTCTATGCTCTGTATCGTGGCGGTCTTGGCGAGCGACCTCACGTCGAGGGTTACTCCGTATCTCTTATATACCTGCGTTGCCAGTTTTATTGCCGAGATGGATGTCAACCCCACATAGCCCAGCAGGTCGGTGATGCTGAAGTCGTCTGCGTGCACTATCTCGCCCACCATCTTCTTCAGTTCCTCCTCGAGGATGTTGAGCGGCTGCTCAGCGTCAGCACCGCCACTCCTGCCTCCGCCCGAAGTACCTCTCACAGGCTCAGGCAGTTTTCTCTTGTCCACCTTCTGGTTCTGGTTCAGTGGAATCTTGTCTATCTGCATCGTCACGGCAGGCACCATGTATGGCGGTTTCTCCTCAAGTATGAACCTGTTGAGTGCCTCGATGTCAATATCTTGGTCGCCCACCACGTAGGCAGCTATAAACTTACCCCCGCCTGCATCGTCAAACGCCTGCACGGTAACGTCCTTAATACCATGAAAATCACGTATAACGCTCTCCACCTCCTTAAGCTCGATGCGGAAGCCGCGTATCTTCACTTGTCCGTCCTTCCTGCCCACGAACTGCAGGTTGCCGTCAGGCAGGTAGCGCACCACGTCGCCCGTGCGGTAGCACCTTCCCCACTCCGTCTGCACAAAAGCCTCGGCAGTCTTCTCAGGACGGTTAAGATAGCCCCTTGCCACCTGCGGACCGCTGACGAGCAGTTCGCCTGTAGCTCCTACTGGCTGGCGGTGCATATTCCTGTCAACGATGTAGAGTCTTGCATTATCAACAGCCTTGCCTATAGGTATTATCTTGCGTTCATCCTTCACCTCATAGGCTGTCACATACACCGTGCTCTCCGTAGGACCATAGAAATTAAGCAAGGTATATCTGGGCGGGCGGACGTCAGACAGACTCTCGCCACCCGTTGCCAGGACCCTCAGGGAATGGTTCTCTATCTCGTTGACAAACTGTCTTGCCACCTGCGTGGTCATGAAGGCATGGGTCATGCCATTCTCCTCAAAATAGCCGTTCAGTGCAAGGAGGTCGAGTCTTATCTCCTCTGGTATGATATAGACAGTAGCTCCTGCTGACAGTGGTGCCCACATATCCATCAGCGAGGCATCGAAGCCATAGCTGGCATAGGCTGTCACCCTGCTGTCCTTGTCTATGTGCATGGTGCGACAATGCATGTAGCAGAAAGCCACCACGTTACCATGCGTCAGCTGACAGCCCTTGGGCTGACCTGTGGTGCCCGAGGTGTAGAGCATGATGAAGAGCGATGAAGGAGTAATGGCAGCCTGCACGGGAGCATCGGCAACAGGCAGTGTGTTGATATCCCGTGTGAGGAGCACCTCTCCCTGATATTCTCCCGCTAACGGTCGTAACTCATCATCTGTAATCAGCATCTTTACATTGGCATCCTGCATCATGAAGTTCAGGCGCTCCTCTGGGTATGAAGGGTCGAGAGGCTGGTATGCAGCCCCCGCCTTCAGCACGCCCAGCGATGCTATCGCCATCCACTCACTGCGCGGTATGAGCACGGAAACGACATCCTCCTTCCCCAGGCCCTTGCCCTGAATATAGGCAGCGATGCGTTCTGAAATATCATCCACCTCCCTGTAGGTATATCTCTTGTCCCTATACACCACAGCCACGTTATCAGGGTGCATCTCCACCTGTTTCCTGAACAGCGAGCATACGGTCTGCGTCTCGTCGTAGGGCACATCCGTATTGTTGAAGCCGTCGAGTTCCTCCAGCTGTGCTTTTGTAGCTATGCTTACGTTGCGCAGGTCCTTCTCCCTTAGGAAGCCCTCCACCACCGCCTCGTAGCTTTCCAGAAAATGACCTGCCAGCTGCTCTGAATAAAGGTTAGTCCTGTACTCAACCGTCAGGCAGTATTTGCCGTCGCGTATCATTGCCTTCACGTATAACGGCACTTCCGAGGTAGCATGAAACAGGTCTGTCGCCGTCGTTGGCTTCCCGCCTATCTCAATGTCGTCAAATATCGTTCCGTGCCAGGCAAAGAATGAACCCATCTGCAGTTTCAGGTCGCCTATAACGTCAGTATAGGAATAGATGCTATGCTCCCTGCACCCCCTCATCTGCTCCTGTACTGCCTTGAGCAGGTCGAGCACCGTAGTGTCATCGTCGAATTTTGCATATACAGGCACCGTATTCACCAGCATGCAGGCAGAGCGTGCCAGCCGCCTGTCGGTGCGGCCGCTATAGACTGTGCCGAACAGTGCCTCTCCCTCGCCCGTGTATTTCGCCATCAGATAGGCATATACGGCGGTGAAGAATGTGCTCTTGAATATGCCGTGCTCCTTGCAGTAGGCGTAAACCGCCTCCAGACTGACTCCCATCTCCTTTGACAGTATGCCAACCTTTGACTCTGCTTCCTCTTTATCAGGTATGAGTTGACTGAACGTATCTCCGCAGTCGAAGTTCCGTGCATACCACTGTCTTGCCTCCTCAAAGGCAGGAGTCTGTCGCCTCTCCGCTTCGTCTTTAGCCACATCCATCATGGTCACCGCCTCTGGCTCCAGCATGCCGCCACCGTAGGCAGTCGCTATGTCGCTGAGCAGCAGGCGGAGCGTAGAGCCGTCGCTTATGATGTGATGCGTATCAATAAAGAGATAGTAATGCTGGCTGTCCCTCAGCAGGCGGATGCGGAAGAGTCTGTCGTTGAATATATCATATGGCACCACCATTCCTCTCTTCTCCCTCTCTATGTCGGCAGTATGCTCCACCTCCAGGGTGAACGTCTCGCTGTCGTCAACAGACTGCACTGGCTCGCCCTGCCCGTCCAGCCCTATGCGTGTAAAGAGCGTGGGATGAGCAGCTACCACAGCCTCGATGGCAGACTTCAGTCTCGCCTCGTCAAGACTGGGGTCCAGTTCATACAAGAAGGCTATGTTATGACACAACTCCCCCTGGTGTGCCATACACTCCACATACAGTCCACACTGTGCTTTGGTCAATGGTGCTGATGATTTCATTATCTCTTCTCTTTTATATTTTTCTTCTATGTGCAAATTTACCACTATTTTTTTGAAAAACGAAAAAAAGCTGTAAACATATTTTTGTTTTTGCATGGCTAATGCAAAAATAAAAGTTCAGGAATTGTATTTATAGGAAAAGTGTGGTTTTTAAGTGCCAAAATAGTTGAAAAAGAATAGTTGAGAAAAGTGTAGAAAAGAAGTCCTATTTTAACATTTCGGAATCAACTCTGGATTTATTTCTGTAGAAGCACTGGTTCTACATGCAGAGGCAATGGTTCTACATGCAGAGGCAGTGGTTCTACCTGCAGAACCATTAGTTCTGCAAAAAAAGCTAAACCAGACTAATTTCTAATTTCTAATTGCACGATTTTTTTTTTCGTGCTTAAACCTCACACAGGTCACTTAACCCCCTCTCATCCCAGTGTTTATGCGGTTTCCCGCAAGTGAGGTGTCTTTAAGAGAGGTCACTTAGAGGTCATAACCCCTTCCTCGCCCTAAGGGGCACTCCTTCCCGAGGGCAGGAGACAGATTTCCATAATTTGAATGTAATTCATTCCCTCCCTCTCGGCGGAGGGATGTCAGTTTGAAACTGACAGGGAGGGGGTCTCAAGTGACCTCCAAGTGAGGTGTCTCGAAGACAGGTCACTCGCCTCAACCATAGTATTTATGCGCTTTCCCAGCGCATAAGTGACCTATGTGAGGTGTTTTTGACGAATAGAGAAAAAAGGAAAAAGACTAAGACTCACTGCGAATTTCCTCAGCAAGCTTCGGAACCTTTTTCGCCAGTTCATTTGCCAACCCATCTTCATCGAGTCTTGACAATATATCCTGAGTATAGCCAAAGCCTACGGCAATTTCCGCACCATAAGGATTAGGATAATTAACAGCTGCTATTTCTAGAAAACGTTCATCCTCAGAATATTTAAGAGCAGTCACTTTCAGAATAAGGTGCGATAGCCCTATTTCCATATGCGACACATCTTCCCTCTCATACACCACAGGAAACGTGCCCTTATCAGGCACTTTCTCCTCCACCTGCTTGCGCAGACCCGCAATCATTCTTTCCAGTAATTCTTTCATATCTTTATTACTATGATATTAATCTCTTTATACATCGCCACAATTTGTACCTCAGGCTCTTTTCCTTCTTATGTTCTTCTTCAACCTTCTTTAATTCCAACAAGACAGTCTTACACGCAGCAACAAATCGCTCGTGATATCCCATTTGCAAAATATTCTCATACTTTGATTTCGTCTCTCCGACCAGTTCGTCAGGATGCGCCTCAAAGTACCACTTCATTTCTTGGAATGTGCACCACTTCATGAAATGTCCTCCCAAGAAAGAGATCAGCCACAATGGCGTATCTTCGTCGACACACCCGTCCATCAGCTCTACAAACTTCATTCGAATATCCTCAAAAGCCTGCGCAAATTCCAGTTCGTCCATAGCTCCCTCCACAAACGAATTAAGCGACGCTACAGCATTCTTTTCTAATTCTGTAAAGCGAGTCTTCCTGTTTCGGAACTTCCCAAATGTATCTAACACATAGTCATGAGACATGCAGACATCCCTATTTTTGTGTCGGGCGCAACCTTAAATTAGAACGTTCATATTATTTTCTCCATCACCTGAGGCATCGCTATCACACTCTTTTCTCCGCTTTTCAATTATGAGAGATCAAAATTACGCTTATTTCAGTTCTGGCAAAGAAGCGATGGATTCCGCAAGATTGCGCACAGCAGTGTTGCTTGGCGTTTTATCTGTAATTAAACACACATAGACTCTATACCGTGCCGCATCATCGTTAGGAACGTTCAGGACATAACTCAAGGAATGTTTCTTACTTCCAATAACATTCGCGGAATCGTTTTTTAAGAATGTGCCAGAAGCTAACTGCACACTATCAGCAGGAATAAAGTTCTTAGAATCGTAGCAGAGAATGGGGTTGCCATACATGGAAACCATGACATTTGCAACAATTTTGTGATTACCAATATCTGTAACGGTAATTTGTCCCCTATCGTCTAAATCGCTACCATACATGTCAAAATGGTTTTCTATAAGAAGTCTCGTTTTACGTTGCAATTCTGGATTTATATCAGGTTCATGCATGAATGTATTGTTAACCACATCATAGTAGCGACTGTAACCATCCTTTCGGAATTCATATATATAAGTACCTCCATCCTGGAAATGTCCACTGATACGTATGTGCTCATATTCAGGCTCTACCAGCAGACCATATCGGTCACGTAAGCCGTACAACTTTCTTGTGCTATCTGTAATGTATATAATACCTTTATAAGGATATAAATAATAGAAACCACTACGAGCGTATTCCAGACAGGTGTATTGATTATATCCTATGGCAAAAGAAGGTAACAAGATGCCAAGATACAAAACAGCGACTACTGTAGCAAAACTCTTTTTTGTATTCTCATAGAACTTCCAGCCAACATAAAGTGCCATTACGAAACACATCGTCAACATCAGTACCCTCCATACCTCAACCACCATCTGGGCATGCCAAAAAATAACCATTCCTACTACAAGAACATACAATTTCTCAGCATTAAATCTATAATAATGACACAGCAACCAATAGCTCAGAGGTGCTGCAGTGAGACATGTCATTAGACAAAGGCGTGCATCCATAGCCAATCCAGTCATAAAAGTCACCAGCATAACCATTAATAAGGCAGAACACGTCTTTTCAAATCTACTATGCCAAAATATGCCACCGACAAGTTCTTTCAACGTTAGTTCTGTGCGCACCAGTTGTTTACGTAATAGTAGGATAAAATACGTAACGTACGGCATGATGAATATCCATAACAACAGGGAAACTCCAATAACTCTCCTGATTGTCATATTATAGTCATACTTAGTAATGTCAGATATTTTATACACGATTTCACCAATGCCAATAGAGCATTTCGCAATAATTGCCAGAGCGACAAACGGAATGAAAATAGCCAGAGGCAACCATGCACGCTTTTCTCTGTGGTATAAAGAAAACGTAATCGTCAAGCGCAAAATTATCATTACCATCGAAATGATAAGGTTAGGTTGAGCCCAGCTATTCCGACCTCCAAACAGACATAACATCAACACGGATAAAATAACCAAATCCAAGAAAAATAATTTCTGTTTCATACTTTTTATATTCCTTTATCTCTTTGTTATTAATATACTACACCGCAGTCATATTCAAGAATAACGTGACTTGTCTCCCTCCCGAAAGCCACCGTATCACCAACCATCATCACTTTTTGTTCGCTCAACACCAGTCCCTTATGATTATTCCAATAAGCGGTACGCACCTTGGCTTTGTCTCCTTCTATTTTCACACTCGGATTTAGGAAATCACCATCATACCCATCAAATGTTTTTAATTGACTACCTATATGCATATATATATCCCTCTCACCACGCGTCCTTCTCCACCCATTGTTCATCTGAAAGAACATATCATTATCTGCCTTGCGTAACTTGCCTAATAGATTGTCTTCAAACAGATAGTAGCGCTCATCATAGCATGAGTGACTAAACAAGGGAAGCATCGTCCACGCATTCCATAATAAAGTTGCTTGAAATATGCCTTTCTCCGTAAATGGAATTTCCAAATGTTCGAAAAAGTGCTTGTGACTAAAGCTACGACAAAAACGATAGCCTTTAGGGAGTTCCACTTTACAATACCAAGGAACATCATCCCTTCTTTCCTGATTATCTTGTGGTTTTGTGTATAGATCCGTATATCCATACATCCAATCACCTACTTTTTCTCTCTTCAGTACATAGCCCTCCTGCAAGTGCACCTCCGTCAACCACGCAATCATGTAATCAAAACCCATACCTGCGCTTTTTTGAAAATACTCTCCTGTCTCTGATAATGTCATGTATCTATCCCCCTGTATTTTACAATGTAACTAGCATTACACTTCCTTCTCCACTATAATAAACAATCGGACGCATATCTTGAGGCACGTCCTCCGTCACCCTGCAATTGTTGACTTGACCAGGCAACTCCGACAGCCTCCTCATATCATTCAACAATATCGGATGATTGCGAAAAATAAAATTTGAATAGTTCCTATTTTCGCTACCATAATCAGACGAGTCAAAACAAGGATAGGGATTACACAATTCTCCCACGTGCACCTCGCACCGCTTACCTGCCGCCATCCTCCTCACTCCATCATGTGAATATTCCCTACACAGCGACATCTCCACGTGCTGCATTATATCGGTAAGCCCATGAAAAGTGTGCCCCAATATTTCCACATCATCATGTATCGAACATTCAAATATTCTATGCTCCACCTTTGGTTGTCCAAATGCATTATCATGCACATTTGACAGGACATCAGCTGGATATGCGTTCTTTGACCATATATCTACAGCCTTACCTCGCAATGATAGCCATCTTATATACAGCTTCCTAAACATCTCGATATTATTATTGTTAAATTTACTCTTCTATATACTCATAGTAAATATCATGCTCATCACAAAAGGTTTTCTGGCATTTTATATCATCTAGACCATGCAAACGGCGCAAACCACGTATAGCACGTCCTATATTCTCTATTCTGGTTACTCCTAAAGCTTCCATCAATATTTCAACGTCTATGTTCTTTAACAGGCAAAGAGGTTCCGGATAACTGCCAAAACAAGAATCATTATCGCCATCATGCCAGAAAGCTATTTTTCCCTCGTTGATAAAATATGGAGTAACAGACTTTTTGTGCGCCATAACTTATTTCATTATATGTTGTCACACTTATTCGCAACAAAGGTAATAAAAAAAGATTATTTCGCCACTACATTTAATTATTTTTTCAGCAACCACTCTGATAAAGGATTTACAATATCCTTCAACAAGGCAATATCAGCATCCGTTGATAACCTATTAGCAACAACGCAGATAGTGTATCGTGGAGATTCAGCTGGAAATACACCTGCAAACTGTATCTGCTTGCCTATAACAGTATCGGTACCTTCTGCATGTATGTCCTCCGTTGTAGCATAACCATACCAACTTGTAGCATCCGTCAGCCAAGCCAGTTGTGGAGATTCTGCTTTGTCAACTCGCAGCACTTCACTTAATTCATGAATTGTTGCTGGACAAAATATATCATTTTCTGTCTCAACACTATCCGCCTGCATCGTTGGAAACATAACCATACCGTCATTAACCAAACAGGTATAAAATGCAGCGATGGGTACAGGACACGTATATGGTACTTTTGTATTTGAAAACTGCTTCCATCTTTTTTTAGCATATTCTTCGCCAAATCCTTGCTCAAAAGCATGAAACATCACCTCTGTATTCAATCTCTTTATTCCCTCTTTGTATGTCATGTCATGATATATACTATCATAGGACAGATTAGACCTCTCAAAAGAAACTGCCACACAGAAAGGTTTAATAAGTGACCCAGCACAAGAATGAACCAATAGTTTTCCTGCATATTCCTTTTCTATGTTTGCATCCAAAGCTACCCATGTTTTCAAATGCCCAGTATTTGCATCCTGTATAACAACCTGTGCATTATCCAACTGTTGCTCTTCTATGAAAACTTTCAACATCTTCCTAGCTTTTTTCGACATCTTTTTATCTATCGTAGTACATTTCTCCAAACCATATAGCTCATCAGGATCATCACTATATACGGACATCGTGCTGTTCGTTTCCTCAAACACGCTCAACAGCCCTGCTTTTATTCCACGCTTGAAGTAGAAACTGCTAACATAGGTACTATCCTCCATCATCATCTGTTTTGAAAATGCCAACTCCTGAAACTCTATTCTTGTCACATTTTTATGCAGTTCCATGTCGTATATGCCTTTTAGGTCATCCCTTGTCACAATGGCATATTTCGGATTTTCACATATATCCACCCAGTCAAATTCATTCAACTCATACTGAGGAATCGCAGAGTCCTTCTGCACGACATCCTCCGCACTCACAGTATCAACTTCCTCTACATTTTCTTGTGCTACACAATTTGCAGTCACAAAAACAAACACAAACAATAGAATTTTTCTCATAAACATTAATTCTGGCTTTGATTATATCTATATTGATGTGATTTCGACTGAAATTCTATCAGCATAAGCTTTTATTTTTTTGCTTTAAATAAATCCAGCATCCGATTCGTATCAAATTCTTTTTCTTTCATCACCCTGTCACAAGAAGCACAAAACTTATTTATTATAGTGTAAGGATAGCCATCATTAGCATCCCTCATCAAACATTTCAAATTGGGACAATGACCACGCAACTCTGGTGCCCCAGGCAAAAGTCCGCCATAACTATGCCCGAGTTCATGCATCACAATCTTTAGCAAATCCTTGTCCGTATTTCTATGTGTACTTACGAAATGTCTATAAGAAACCACGGAAAGCCTCGCTGCCCTGAAACTCCATCCATATACAGCATGATCGCCAGACGTTTTTCTGTCACATATCTCTGTATTTGTAATAACCAGGTAGCCATCCTTGTCACGTAGTCCTTTTTTGTAATCACCATGTTTATTCCACATGTCCTCAAGTATAGTTCTTGCCCAATAGCGATTCTTGCCCTTGGTGCTATTCTTAATATAAGCATTGTCAGGCACAGTCATTTTGCCATCGTAAGAGACATACGGATATATGCTCTTTAGGTTTGATATCAGAGTCGCCATCCTACCCTCTGGTACACCTGCCATATTATATACATGCAATACTGACGTACGAGTTCCTCTCGCACCGATAATTTCTGTTTTGTTACCATTATCATTTTCTCTACTCTCGTTTTCCAAATTACAAGCAAAAACTATTATGCTTAATAATATAATTGACAACTTTTTCATATATTCTTAACCCTTTATATTTATTCCCTTTCTCCACTACCTCCACACACACTGCATGTAGTCTTACCTCTTCCACCGCACCACATGCAATTAGTATAAAACATACCATATCCCGTACTACCCGTACCCATGCATGCATTACATGTAAATTCACCGCCACCATGACAATTATTACAAGTACCCGCCTGTCTTACACTGATAATAACTCTTGCATTATCCTCCTTAACAGTTATCGTTCCAGTACGGAAATCGTCACTGTTACTTGGACATTTAATATGGAGTTCTGTCTCGCTTTCCTTTGTAACTGTCATCCAATTGGTATATTCCGCTTCCCAATTACAGCCATCAGTTTCTATTGTTATATCCTTTGTCCCACCAGCCTTGCCAAATTTCACAGAGGTTGTAGAGGCTTTAATTGCCGTTGCATATGCATTCTGCCTGACAATCACTTGAGCCAAAAGTTTGCCACTTTGGATAGTGACAGTTCCTTCCCTCACTTGCCCCGTTTGGTTCGAACTAACACTCATTTTAAAATCATTGTCGTTCTCTTCAATATCAATCCAATCTGGTTTGTGATTTACTGTCCAAATATAGCCATCATAGTCTATATCCACCTTACCAGAGCCTCCTCCTTTCACCACCTGTACAGCAGCAGGCTCAGTCCGTAGGTATGTAGCAGAGTTAATTAGATAATTGTATAATCCTACTAATACTATTACAACACCTATCACCGTTATCAAAATCTTTTTCAAACACCCACCATTCTGCTTTGTCTCGTTCCCCTTGGAAGAATTAACATCCGTTTCTCCTTGACTTAAAGGTGAGGATGGTGGTGTTACATGATTAACAGCTATAAGTTGATGACCATCGTAAGTGCAAAAATTCAGAGAGTCATCAAATTGTCTTTTACATACAGGACATTCTTTCATACTTTTCTTTTTTCACATTAATACTTCGACTGTGTTTTTGACACTTCTGCCAATCCCATATTAATAAAGATTAGCACCACAATCCATGCTATCACAGTGAGAGCTATGGGCACAAGATATATATCGGAGCCTACCACTGCAAGAGGACTGTCCCATATTCCGTGTAAAACAACTGGGATAATAAACAATCGCAGGAATTTTGAATCAAAAAATAGTTTTGTGGAAATCTCACTGTTAGCTTTGGCTGCAATCACTAGACCTGCGCCAGAGAAGGCTGCCCAAACAACGTGACCTCCGGGAGTGAGAAAACCACGCAGTAAAATCACATTCATCATAACATCCCATCCTCCTTGAAAAAGGAATCTCATCGCATAGCCAGCAGATTCAAATGCCGCAAATCCAGCTCCAACTGCTGCGCCAACTAACAGCCCGCTCAAAATTGAAAGTTTACCTAATCTGCGGAGGGAATAATAAACGATGACAGCCTTACCCGTTTCTTCTATAAAACCTGTCATAAAAGCGCCAAAGAAATCCAACTCGTGAGCACCAAAGAACGAAAACAAGAACAGTGTTGCCACTAAAGAAGCACAACCACCAACAAGGAACGTCTTTATTACCTCATACAAACTTACATTTCTCCATGCATTCAGTTCCATAAACAGGATGAGCGTCGTCAAAGGAACAGTAAATGAACCCACCACAATTAATCCAGGCAAGGCATTGGGATTCTGAAACATACTACAGCACACCCAAAGCAGTGCGAAAGCTATTGCAAACATCAAAAACACGCGACTATAAAGCCATGGATGTGGCCAGTCTTTCGAGACTTCGTCCACAGAAGGCGTTGTTTTTCGAGTGCCTACTATAAATATCTCCTCAGCTTCTTCTGTCGTATGCTTCTTTGAGACATCTGTGAATAAAACTTTCCAATTTAATACTGCAGGTCCGTCATTACCCACATAATTATTCAGATGATCCACCCATGAGTTATCACTTGAGCATGAATTCTTGGAATGTGCATGTATATTTGCCGACGAAGTTTCATTAACAATAGGTTTTCCACAATTCCCACAGAACAAGGACTCGTTTTCTATAGGTTTACCACAATGACTGCAATATCTCATCTTAACTTAATTTTGTTACCAAACATTTATATCATCCATATCAAAAATCACGTTCTTTATAGAATCATCTAAATTAGGAAAAAACTTATATCCAGTAACTCTTTCTACTTGTCTAATAGAGTTTACATAGAAATCCTTCTTCCTGTTACCATCCGTATTCCTACATATAAATCCAATCCCTTGGAGATTAGTGGGGGCTGTGCACAAAATCACTTTAAAGAATGCTTCTGGAACTGGAATTTGATTCGCACCAATCTTAACGTGCTCTTGGCTCTTAAAGAATATCGGACCACATACAATATAGATCTTATTATATTTCTTTGCCCACTTCCTACAAGCCATTTCTATTTCTTTCCAGTCACCACGATTCAAATTTGGATTCTGAGGACACATATTGGAAAGAAGAAAAGTTTCATCTCTGCCTTCATCGTTCCAATTGCAGTCACCACCAGGACACATATGTCCTCTGTCATAACCGGAGGACGCATAATCTTCAAGTGTAGAGCGAATAGAAGAAGGCAGTTCCAAATCTTCGCGATACTCATTCCACACGCCATCCTTACGCTTCATCACGTGCTCTCCCGTTAATTGCCACATTACCCAATTGGGTTGACGGGTATCTTTATTGTATGAGATCGAGTAACATTTTCTGTCAATTATCTGTGAAGAAATCGCTCCACGTATCACAGGGTATCCAACTCCTTTCAAGATGTTTGAGTGGGTTCTTTCTTCCTTGCTTACATCTATTTTATTCCTTTTAGCAGAAGAATTATTACACGAAAAAAAGGAACAGATAATTGCAATTAATAAAACACATCTAACCATAAAGCATTTTACTAATTGACTTATCTGTCTATATGTCTGTTTGTTGATTATATTAAAATAGGATTAGTATTAACATTTAGCATTCGTTTCACACCAAAAATCGGAACACTAATGCTGAATATCAAAAAAACGAATAAGATGTCATAACATAACTCTATTGTACTCGCAATGAATAATTGCATCCACGACCAGTACAATTCTTTACACGTATGTAGTATAGACCTGTATAAGACGCATAGAATCGAACACTGGCATTTTTTGTCGCATCTTCATCCTTGCCTAATTGGTTGCCATTCCTATCTGTAATTATTAGGTCTAAGTCACAAACTCCGTCACTTTCAACAGAGACAGTAACGTACCTTCCACTACTTTGCTGGGAACTCCAATCAGAGTACGAATTTGCGTTTACATACCCTCTGTCTAAAGATCCATAGTTAGTTGCCCCACTTTGATTTAAAGTTACTTTAATTGATTTTTTACCAGCTTTAACTGTAAAATAGTCACTTCTGTCTTCGTAGCTTGAATTCCCATTATATGACACCATCACAGAACTTGAATTCTTTGAACTTATAGAAAACCACTGAGAACTTGTATCTTGCAGTGTGTATCCTCCAGGATAGTTTGTACTTATTGACAATGTTACATAACCAGAATTGCTACCAAGACTACGTGTAACATCAGAAGAATATCCATCGACATAAAGAGTAGATAGTTCTTCTATTGCCTGATTCTTTTCACTCGTAGCATTACTTATAATTTGACTGACACTAAATGGATGCTCCCCTTTGTAGATACTTCCATTAGAAGAATACTCATCAGCCTCGCTTATCAATCGTTCGTATCTAGAAACAGTTGTCGTCAAAGAATTGTTACGCCAATTAGAGATGCCATCTGCTAAATCTTTAATTAACCGAAGGTGACCGTCACCAATTTTTTGGGGATAACTTCTCAATTCCTCAATTAACGCAGTGTTTAGATTTAACGAGCCTTTTTCAATTAATGCGTCTGCTTCCTGAATATTATTTTGGGCAGAATAAACGCTTGTATAACTTGAATGAGATAACAAGTTCTCTGCTTTTACATAATCAACACAAGAAGTAGTTATTGCATCTACACGCGACTTCAATGAAGAGCGGTTCGCCAGCACTTTGTTGTTATCTAAGTTCGATAAAGCATCCAGTTCTGAGACTCGTCTTGAAAGAAAAGACCTTGTATCACTTGGCCAAGTTCGTTCCTTAAACAATTTCTGAGCATAATAAATAAAAGCCTCTGAATAGCATAAAACAAATGTGTCTATTTGATGATTATAATCCGAATCGGATATTTGCTTTTCATCATAGAATCGTCTTAACGAAAGCAATTGTTTATGATATTCATTTTCAAGAGAATCATCTTTCAAAAACCTTGTTGGGTCAGTTTCGGATATTTTTCCATCAATATTGAGTCCTAAAATAGACATAGAATGCCTTTTAAGATAATCGACATGAGGATTAGACTCCGGAGGAGTTTCTGGAATAGACACCTGAGTTTCATAGAACACAGCTATTGCTGATAATAGACCTAAGCCGACTAACAGTAATGCTAAAATTTTACCCAGTATCTTCATAGATTTAGTTAAAATTTAATGATTATCTTTTTTGTCCTGAGAATTATGGCCGCCTATGCCTTGTGATTCCTCTGCCTGTCCCGATGTCTCAACAGAATCTGTATTTGACTGCTGATTCTGTGAGTCGGTTACTATCTTAGCAGATTCTTTACTCGAGTCTACAGAAGGAGATTGGGATATTCCCCACAAATAGTAGCCAAAACTAAGACCAAGGGCAGTAAATATGAGTGCACCAGCAAACATTTTTAACAGGAATTTCCAATTAAACAAAATTACAGAAAGGGGTCTAAGATGGAAGCGATTATTTGCGCGTTCTGACATTTCATAATTCTTCAAAGGGGAGCACGAAGGCTTTTCTTTTAATTCTAACTCAAACTCGGCATCCGATTTTGAACCTTTTAAGTATTTCGAATTAATAGTAAACTTATAGATACTAGTTTTGTGCTTAAGTTTTACGACTATAGGTTGAGCTACTGGTACGTCTGTTTTTAATGTACTGCTTTCATCTTCATATCCATCGCACTTGATTACAAACTTTAATTTACCTTCTCTTAGTTCTGATTCTGAAAAAAGTGCGGATTCTCCAAGAGGATAACTCCCAATCTTTATATCCGCCTTCTTTGATAGATTCTCACCTGTTTCCTCATCATACACACAGAAATCTGTTGCTTTAAGTTCATACTGGAAGTCAAGTTTGCAATCTGGCAACTGAGTATCAATAACAAACTTCTTGTTTCTCTTAGTAATATTTTCCAGATAATCAGCCTTTTTATAATCTATTGTATAAGCCTTCTGACTATCAATCATCATGCCATCGCCCAAATCGACTCCATCAACCTTTATAGTTATCTTTGAATCTGACGAACCGCGAGTAATAGCCACCCATTTTGTAAAACCACATTGTGAGATGTCTTCATAGGTATTAAGCACACTTACAACTTCATTATCTAAGAATAGTACTTTTTCAAAGTCATAGTAATAAGATTCAAAAAGTCTATCACCTAGTAAAGACTGCAGTCCATCCTGAGGAATTATTCTATATGCCATCTTACCTTCTGCAGATCGATTAACGATGGGATGTACTTTACGTATTGAATATTCACGACTAAAAATGTTCTCTAAAGCCGATGTGTGCTCATTCAATTTTGTATCAAGTATTGCTTCTTTTACAACGGCTATTGTCTGGTTGAGCATGTCTGAAGGAACCTCCAGATTTGCAGGGATAAAAATCCAAGCTTCTTGATTATCACCACTTCTTCCAGGGATGTATTTAAGAATCCTTAAATAACAACCTTCATTTGCATGAGAAATACAGTATACTATCTGATCTTTTCCTTCCTTAAATGACAAATGTTTATAGAAGTTTCTTTCATCAGAACTTTCTGCAACTTTTCGGATATTACCTATTTCATTATTTAATGAGTGTATATAACGCACACCTTGTGATGTGCTTGTTATTGTCAAAGACATCATGCCCTTTTGTGGTTTTGGCATGTAATTTTTATCATTATTCTTCATAACATTAATATTTAAAGTCCTAAACCTTTTTTTAGTTTACCTAGCCAACCCTTATCGTGGCCATAAACAGTATCGAGGAAACAAGAGTAAACAATTGATTCTGATTTACCTGGATGAAATCTACTATAATCTTGGAAACATACATCTCCAATATTATATGCTATCAATCCTGGTTCTCCGTCATTAATATCATATTTAGAACAAAGATTCTTCAGATTCTTATAAAATCCAAGATAATTCTCTGATATGTACTGTCTCAATATGTCACTTTCAGAATTACTATCGGTAACATCGAACTTATCGCTCTTTGTTACCATGATATAAATTCTGTCGGTGGTTTTGTCAAAGATTCCATTTTCCTCAATATAGCGCATACAACTTCTTAAGTAAACATCTTGTGTATGTCCTTTGTATGTTCTATTCTCGGCGCCATATTCAATAACAAAGAAATGAATCTTTCGGTTTTTAGAACGATTCTCGACAAGAATGTTCTTCAGATTAGCTAAAGCCTTCTGCTGGTTTTCTAGCAACTCAATGCCTGCAAGATCTTGATGAATGCAGCAGAACAACTCACCTGCTAGGTCTATTGCTGCACACCTGTAATATTTGTGGTCAAATTTAACAGAGCCATCTGAGGATTTTTTTTCGTAACGACCTTCTAGATCAAATTTCATTTCATAAGTATCTGTAACAGCTGTACCACCAGGAAGTCTTCTAACCTGACCTTTCTTAAAATACTCTGACAAGGTCGACATATAGTCATAACCCTGACTATTGGTCATAGGAGAAAAGTCCTGACAAACACGACCACTATTAGCAGCACTTAATACTCCTGCCAATGCACAAGTTTTTCCTGAAGAAGGAATACCCCAGAAATAGAACTCAGTAAATCCATCCTCAATACTTATTAAATCTCCCTTTGGGTCTGGAAGTTTTACCATCGAATCAGCACTCGTTGGCGGATTATTTGTCATAAACTTTAAGAAAGCAGGATCAATACCAGCTTTGTTTTCTAAATCCGAAAGTGTGATTAGTCCTTGTTCTTTAAGACCATAAACGACAAATGAATCAAATGCATTATGATCATAATAAAGCATGTCCAGAATATGCTGACTTTTTATTTTCTTGGATTTCATTTGCTTTACTATAAAATCAAGGAGTTCACCCTTTTTATCCATTATAAAGGGATCGTCATCTATCTCTTGTTTTTTTCGAAGAATCTTTTCTGCTGGAGAATACTCCCATTTTACACCATCAAGCATTGCTTCTGCTTGTTTCTGGTGTGCACCAGTTGGAAATTCATGAAGGAAATCCTCAATATCGTCCATTGAAGGATGACTTTGAGTTAGTTGTTTCCAGCAGATATCCTCCAGTTTTAAACGAGCTTCACGTATTTTTTGACCATCTGGAAATTTTGCAATGAAATCACGAAGACTTTTCTCTGTTAAGCGAGACTGTATTCTATCCCAGTGCTCAACTTCTGCAGCAAATACCTTTTCTTCGATTTTTGCTCGAAGGTCAGCTCTGTCCTTTTTCGAATAAACATCTTCAGGCAAAGCAAAAAGTTCCTCGACGGTAATAATACCTCTTTCGACAGCATCAAGAAGTTCCGAAGGAGAATTATCCGCAGGGTCTTTAAGAATTTTTTGTTTTTCAGTCATTGTATCTATTTTATTTTTCGTTCATTTGAGTAACAATAGAATGGATCTCTTCATCAACATCGTAATTAAAAGTCTGTCCCCTACGTCTTCTACGTTTAGAACCGACATCACCCTTAACAACAATGTTTTCTGTTTTATTTTCCTTATCGTCAATACCCTTGATAACAATTTTCTCTTTTCCACCTTCCTCTATTGTTCCCATGTGAGTAACGATAGATTGAGATCTCACCTCTGATGTGTCTTTGTCGAGTGTTTCTACTATTTTAGATGTTTTATTGGTATTTGCATCTATATCAATTAGTACATTGTTGACATGTCTTTCAACCCAAGACTTATCTCTGCCCCAATATGTATGTAAGTTTCCTTGTTTATCCCTTGCACTATGGGTGCAGAATAAGATATATGTACTTCTGAAATACCTGTCTTGAATAATATATGGAAGGAAAAGTAAAAAGAAAGCAGGAAGTCCAATCAAAGACCATAAAGTAAAGCCATCTGTTGAGAACAAACTTTCAAGAGATGCTATTTTATCATGAACTTCATCTATCTTTTTATTATCAATGTCAAATGCCTCTACATCATTTTCCGTACCTAATTGTCCCTCTGACATAGAAACAAGCATACCATGCCATTCTTCAACAACTTGTGACATTTTGCGTTCATTCCCCATCATGAAAACATTCCAAACACTCACACCTCTCGCCGTTCTGGCAATCCATGCTCTTGCTTCAGATTCCAGTTCTTTGTATTTAGGTGATTGTAACTTCAAACAAAGTATTGAATCGTCAACCTGATACAAAAGTTGGGTGGTAGTTAATTTAATTTCGTTTTGTAATCGTTGTTCATGATTGGAGATTCGTTGAGCGCAGTAATCATCGTAAGCAACAAACATACTGTCAGCAGCTGCAGTTGCCTCAGTAAAAGAAGTTGATACTAAATCTTTATTTACATACACATTCCAAAATTTCATAAAGTAGGTGAACGCATATCCACATGCCAAAATGAGAAATATGACGAACGCACGTTCAATCCAGATATTACGTTTGAAATTGTGTTTAACGGTCTTCATCTTCTGAAGCAGCATCAATAGTGAAAATAATCCCACCATTTCGATGAGTACAGCAACAAGTGCCCACCCAAAATCTGCCTTGGAAAAATAAACTGCCCCCATAAATGTTACATAACCTATGAACATTAATGAAATGAAGGCAACTACATGACCAAATGAGAATTTAAGTCGTTCTCCCATTATATTTGCAAATTAAAAAAGAGCGTGAGCCAGATCAACAAAACCTGCAATACATATAACAACTCCAACAAGCTTAATTATTGTCGCTAGGACACCAGTTGCCGAAACCAAGATTGGCACCTTCTCGTAAACGAACCATCCTATAAGGATTGTAATAAATGCTGTTATCATTTTTTTATTAGTTTAAAATTCGACCATAAATGTCAATAATATGTTTTATTTCTTTTTTTGAATTCCTCAAAGTCAGTCTTCCTTTATTTTTTCTTACTAGGCGTCTTAGATAGACAGAATCTCGAAATCCGTCATGATTTAAATATACGACATTTTGTGTTTCTCCAAATTGCATAAACATTCCATCATCTGTGTCATAAACATTTAACGCATTAGAGATATTTATCACACGCCCTGTAGCCTTTTCAATGAAACAATAATGAGATTCACTAAATGCCCAAAGATATTGGCAATCAGAATGACAGGTTACTTCATCATAACAAGCTGGAATTATTACTCTTTCATCAGAATTGCTCCACAATCCATGTTTTCCGGAAATTATAAACTCAACTGAATCAAAAGACTCATATGAAATAACTTCATCACACTCAAGATCAAAGACGATTCGTTTATCTCTTATTGAGAAAAGTGACTTCTTGTCTAATAATGATACACACGCCAAACCACTTCCTCCAAGAAATTGAATATCATCATATACTGGAGGATATAGATACCTACCATCTTCGGCCATTAATCCATAGAGCGTCTTGCGTTGTATAATGGACACCCCTCCCTTGGTATCTATTACGTTATGTCGTAGATACCCAAGTTTAAAGTCTCTCTCTCGCCTTTTTTCTAATAAATTTCTAACCTCTGGAGTCATTATTTATCTCTGTTATAGAATCCAGTAACCGACGTACTACAAAAGAACCACAACCAAGACCACCAGCATAATACAATATATCTTTCCATTCCGAACATATTCGACCAACATTGTGTGACTCGTTAAGCCTTTCATAAAGAGGGGCGATAGAAGACTTAACAGTTTTATTGTATAAATCTGGTAGAAAGATTTTGTCTAATGTGTCATGATAAATGCTTGAATATACAAATTTCTTTTCACAAGAATCATGCCAGTCATAGATGCATTCGCTTTTATCCATATCAAGAAAAGAACCACTTTTGTATTCTTGATCTTCCGATTTCAATACTAACCAACTATCCTCATTTAATTTAATTAGTTCAACATTTCGATGATTCGTTGTAGTTGCAAAAGTAATAGTTTCCCCAGGGATTATATCTTGAAAGAGAATACCAGGCTGAATAGATTCCTTCCTGAAAACAGGATGGCAAACTTCATGTGACAAATTATTTACTTTCTGTCGAATTTGTTCAACCGAAAGATTCTTGTTTAGATGAATGTATAATTTTCGTTTAAGATCATTTAAGAAATCATCGGATATCTTTTCTATACAAAATGTATAACGATGGAGGTATTCATCATACTGCAATGTTCTGCAGTATGATGAATATAGATGATAAGATATAATATTATTTACCTCCATAATTTAGTTGCAATCTATCCAAGACTTGTCTTACGGCAAGAATGTCAATACCAAAGTTTAGACCCGTTGTTGCGTGTCCATTGCCATCGTCTTTCACGCCTAACTCGTGAACTGCGATAATCCAACCTTGATTATTACATACTGGACCACCGCTATTTCCTCCGTTGGTTGACATTTCATATTGAACCATCGGTACATCTCTACCTGTAACAGGGTCTGTATCTCTATAAGCACTGATGTGACCTTTTGAGAATGATGCTGTGAAGCCATTAGGATTGCCAAACGTAGAGCATTCTTTGCCAACTTGAGTGTGAGTTTTCATCAAATTGAAATAAGGAACCGTCTCGTTGTTTTCAAGTTCAACACTGAAGATTGTTACATCCATTCCTCCCTGTTCAAGTGGAGAAGTGAACTTGATATTCTTTATGTTTCGCTTTTTCTCACGATAAATATTACTATCATCCGGACTATTGGCATCATACAATACTGCAATACTCCCCCCCTCATCAGCAAGAACATGTGTATTGGTAATTGCCAATCCATCAGCATTAATAAAGAATCCTGTACCAATACTGTTTTCCGCTTGGTTGACAATAAGGAACGACCTTTGTTTCATATATAAAGCAATATCTTGTAAATCTGCTCCTGGTCCTTCAGTACTAATCAAAGCTCTAAAGGAATCAAGACTGTCTTGCAAGTGCGCTTCTGTATAAACGTCTTTTCCACATTCCATTAATACAAGACGGTTAAGACATTCCTTCTTTTTATCGTCCAACTTGACATAAGCATAGACTGTAGCATCATTTTTTGTATACGTTGTCTTGCCCTTTGAATCTGCAACCAAAAACACTCTTTTATTGAGATAATTGTTCTTGATAAATACCTCAATAGATGTACCCTCGTCTTTTACGCCAAGCATCTTGACTTTAAGCCCAGAATGCATTATAAGTGTATTTCCCTTCACGTCAACGATTTTACCTTTATAATCGTTGATTTTGAAATCAGATGGACCACTGATTGCATTCCATACAAATATTACACCGATTACAATAGCGATACCAATAAGAATTCTCTTAGCATCCATAATCTCTTAATTTTTGATTTCGATTATACATGGAGATTCTACAATCACTGTACGACCTTGAACCTTTCCTTTACCTGATTCTATCGTAACTAATGATGAACCATCAGTTGGTGCGCCATTACCTTTTACCGAGACGACACTAGAAGGTATGGAATCACTTTTAGACATCCACACAGAATGTAGAGCTTCTCCAGAAAGCTTAATTAACTCAAAATCTGCCGTACCATCTGTATATTTTGTAATCTTATAGCGTTGCTCATCAGCGTCAGGTGACAATCTTGTCCACATATAGACACCTCCACGATTTATAGGATTAAAACCATATACCACCTCTTGAACCGGTTTGGTATTTACTACAGTTTCAGCAACTACGGTCTGAGTTGAAACTGTATCTTGTACATCTACGCCAGTACTTTCATTAGAAACAGACCGATTAGGAGTACCGACATTATCTGTAATATTTACCAGATGTTGTAAAGTAGTTCTCACACTGTCAGACACGAGTTCAGCAGGGATGGTACCGTTATATGCTATACGCATGACTTTCATTGTTGCCTGACATAACTCGTATAGAGCTTCCTGTAATGCTTGATTCGTATTCATATTATATTCTTATTTTAACTGTATTTGTAACTTAGTATTTATCTTCCAAGAATTACCTTCTTTTATCAAGGTGCCTGGCTTTTGAACAATTATGTCTTTGGGCATACCCGTTACGCTTAAATCTTGAACAAATCTCTTGAGCATACTCAAATCTGCTAACATTTCTCCTTTACAAGCATTATTAATAGTATATATAGCAGAAGTAGCTCCCTCAGCAAACTCTACCTCAAACCATGCCCCTTCAGGACTATCTGAAAGGGATCTGCCTAAGATTGACAAATTACCTGTCGCATCCTGACTGAACATAGCGTATTTTTTCACTTTGGAAGATTTTTTCGCAGGTTCTGCAAGGGTGACTACCTTTTCCTCTTTTTTTGGAATGGTTGTTGTAACAATCTTTGGTTCTCTTATGGTAGTTGATGCAGAATTTGACTTAAGGTGTCGAATTTCTGCTGCAAGATTTTCTATGATTGCTCTTTGGGTGTCAATTTTGCTATTCACCACTACCAATTCTTCATCAATCTTTCTCGTGTCTCTACCTGCATCACTTGCAATCTTCTTAAATTTAGCCCTTACTTCTCTGTTCATAACGAAAATTAACAAAAAAGCAACAACAAGTAGAATTGCCAAAGCAACGATAACATAATCATACATCAACAGATCACTTGATATTTCAGTGTCGTTTGCTGCTGACACAGAACACCCTGTGCCAGCAGTTATAATTACGGAAAAAAACAATCTTATTTTTTTCATGATTCTCATTTATTGATTGGAAGATGCCATTTGACGACCGAGCTGGAAAATTGAATCCTTCAGTGGCCAAAAGAACATAGGTTCTTCAACGTTAACAGCCGTACCCTTTGCAGCAAGATTCCTTTGCAGAATCTGCATTTGCTTGAAACTATTCTCTGCAAATTGCATAATTTTCGCCTTAATTCCACGTGTATTTATTTCAGTGTTGTTAAGTACAAGAGCTATGAAATCTTCATTCTCAAACATATCAAGGAATCTCTCGAATTCATTGAAGAGTTCTTTCTTTTGCGAAGCAATGTCTTCAATCTTTATATGTTTGGTAGAGTAAGCCTCATTTTTCCATCCATAAACAAGATTGCGTTCTGGATCAATAGTTGAACCATTTGACATCACAACACCACCTGCTGCGGTAACACGCTTAGGATCTTCTGCGAATTCATCTGCGAATCTTACATCTATCTTCTTAACGTCGATTTTTTCACTACTTAAACGATACTCAAAAATCTTAGTAATGATTTCATTCAAGCAACTTGCATCTCCAATAAGAGGGATATACTTGCTGCCCATTCCAGTGAAAGTGATATGATGAGGAACTTCAACACCATCACGAAGGAATGCAAGAGCCATGTAGTAAATGATACTTGACAAATGAACCAACATCAAAACTTTAAGTTCAGAGCCATCAAGATAATCTGAGAAACCATACTTTTCTTTACCAAAGAGATAGCTAATCACATCAGAAGAATCTGAAGCCGTATCGTCCATGAAAGTTCTAAGGTGTTCCTTGATTTCATCCTCATCACTAAGATTTGCATATCTTGCAGAATTCAAATAGCCTTTGAGGAATCCATTCTGTTTTGAAACAGCAGGATTGGTTCCATCTCCCCAAATATCGTTAGCAGCAAAAATTGCAGAATAAGATATTTTCTCACCACCATCAATTGGGTTGATATATATAATATCTGAAGTACCACCACCTATATCAACGTTTGCATAGGTTTCTCCGAACTGAAGATCGGGTAAAAATGAAAAGTATGGAGCAACACCTTCAAGAGCCTGGATATTCAGGCTCTCATTAACATTCTTAATATTGCTCATTGTTGCACCGACTTCTTTTCTAGCTTCATCCCAAAGTCCACGTAATTTACTAATAAGACTTTTGCGCATTGACTGTGGGTATGTGAACACGAACTTAAAGTCTGGACGACCACCGTTCATAACAGCTTTATTCTTCATAATCCACATAAGTTCTACGAAGAACATCTTAACACGATCTTTTGCCTTTGTATCAGAGTCGCTTGCGCTCCATTTAATATCAGTACGATAGATGCAGTCCTTGTTACCCCCGATCTCATTTAGATAGTTAAAACCTACATTGATGTTACCGAATAACTGTGGCTCAGCTGTCTCCAGATTTGGAATCTCACATACTGTAGTACGCATTGGAAGCTTAAATAAACCGTCTCCTATGACACAAGGTACGAACTCACGCAAAGCTGGAGTCAAGAATTCTGAGAACTGACCAAAACCTGCGTTCGGAGACCCTTTTTCGTGATTGTTGAGATAGACTGTCTGTAAATCGTCTTCTGTAACATCCAGCGACTTAACTCTATCTCTGTTAATTCTTCCATTTCCACCTTGGCTATAGCCGTATGCGATATGCGTATTAGTTGTACCAAAATCGACACAAAATACATACTGACGTTGATTTGCCATCACATCTTTCTCGCACATAATTGGAACGATAAGTCCCTTTGCATTACTTGAAGATACATTCAACTCAACGACATCAAAAGAGTCTTCAAGGTGAATATGAACAGTCTTAACAGCACCACGTGAGCGCAAGTTCTCTTGTTTTTTAAGAGGTTTTGTCAATTCATTAAGACTGAAGAACTCTGCAGTTTTTTCGTCACCCTTATAGCCAAGCATGATGTTATACACATTCTTGCCTCCACCTGTCATTTTATAGAATGGGAAAAATGCAAGATCAAATGCTGACCTGAAGTCAAAACAGTCAACAATAGAGTCATTTGTATATTCACGAATGAACTCCATATTTCTACCATATTTAGTTGGAATGTTCAGGCGAGCAATAACTTTTCTATCATCACTATCAGCATCAATCTCCTCAATAGAGAACATATCTGTCAGAGTTACAGCACCAGTAACCTCATCAACAACAAAAAGATCTTTAGGTTCAAAGAACTTGAAAAACTCTTTCTTTAATGGCAATAAGAAACGTGTCAGGCCACGATTACCAGTAAAAAATTTGTTTATATGCAATTCATATGCAACCTCAACAATTTTGTCTTCCAGAAAATCGTCAATTGTAACGAAAGGATAAGTTGTTCCAAAGAAGCCTGGAAGTTGGCGTGTTGATAAAGTAGAAGGCAATGACGGATCAATGTCGTAAGAAGCCCATTTCTGTCCTTTCCAGTATATCGCGCCATCCATTCCATGTTTGCTCAGAACAAGAGGAGTCTTAACTGCTGTTTTTACGCCTTTAACATCTTCTGTAGCATAACGATCAGATGTTGCGATAATTTCATACTGACTATCAACATCTACAATAATATCTTTTTTGCAGAAAATCTGCATATTACCGATAGATACAGAAGCGCCGTCAACGTCTTTGACCGATTCATAGTTTACATCAAAATCATTTGCATATCCACCTGGTTGTCCTATGGCATTATCATATTCTGCCTTTATTACAAGATCATATTGCCTGCGATTATCGAAAACATAGGTTGTGATTTCCTTAGAAAGAGTTTGTGCATATTTCTCTATGTATTTGTGAACAAAACGACGGAAATCAATATCACGCTTATGTAATGGCACAATCTGATCATCAAAAAGATGACCTTCTCCACAACCACGATAGAATTCATTTTTATTTTGGCGTCGCCAATTTGGACTAGAATATACTAATGACAAAGGAGAAGTACCACCGAGGATTACATTATCATAACGGAATATGTAAATCTTGTTGTAACCATTTAATTTAGGGGTGTTGTCAATTCCATCTTGTAATGCTTCTGCAAGTTTGACATGTTTAGGGTTGCTGCTGTGTTTTAGGAGGTCCACATCACTAGCATCCCATGGTATAATATGGAGATTATGTCTATCGTGTCCATAAACGAAGATAAACTCCATCATGTCAAGCCACTCACTTATTAGAGCATGATATGCAGTAATACCTTCGTGGGCATTATAGGCATCTTCTTTTTGCTTGCTGTTTATTTCACTGAATGCACTTATAAATAAGAAAAGACGTGCATAAGGTGTTGGGATAGAAGTTCCC
Organism: Prevotellaceae bacterium UBA4332; assembly: GCA_002394365.1. Lineage (GTDB taxonomy): Bacteria > Bacteroidota > Bacteroidia > Bacteroidales > Bacteroidaceae > Prevotella. The sequence goes on along the minus strand of DGTQ01000002.1, from coordinate 50,669 downwards.
ATTTTATTTAATGACACACCATTTGCTTTCTGGGCATCCTCAATCTGCGATCTATCAACCTGCGAATTGACAAAGCCCTTGCCTCCAATAGAAGTGTTGTCTATACAAATTGTACTCATACTTATTAGATATTAATTTTTGTATTATCTTTCATTATATTATTAGATGCTGTACGCAAGATGTCAAGAAGGACAAATTCCTTCTCTGGAGTTTTGAGCGTTTTTCCTATCTCAAAATGTCCATTATCTGTTAGAGCATTGTTCATTGCGACATCTATATCTGTTTTCCAGAATGTAGGCTTAGATTTCTTTCCGCCCCAAAAACCATTCTCTTCTCGAGTCTGGTCTTTATGAGCAAAGATTCTATGGAATCCATAATTCTCTTTCTCGCCTGTTGGAGTCGCTAAATTAAACAATTTCAATTGATGGCCATTATTTTCATTATTAAGTTCGTCAAGCCAATCCTTATAAAATTCATAGAATTCATGCAAATAATAACAGATGTCCTGAAGTTTATCCGGATTACTTATTGAAGAATTGGTTTTCCATGTTATTTTTTCAAGTCCCAGCTGGCTGAAATACTGCACTTTTGAGAGACTCTTCTTGTCTCCTTCGATACAATCATGGAAATATTTCATTGCAAGTGTAAGGGAGCAAAGTGGTCTTATTACAGAAACAGTATTATCTTTAAGTAAATCAGAAAGGTCTATACAACTTTTACCATTAGCTCCATACAGTTCTCCTTCAACAGCATATTTGAAATATTCTGTCTTAGCTTTGCCTTTTTTTTCATTGTTGGGATCACTGGTGACAAAATGAACTACAGACATAGCAGCGACAAACTCAACAAAGTTTGCTCTATTAAGCTGTTCCTTGCCACCAATGTTGTGATCGAGCTTTGTATCGTTGCTATCACCTACATAGTAGATTGCATTGACGTTTCCATTTAAGCCAGAATCCTCGTAGTAAGACAATGCAGCTTTTGTCTTAGAATTGAACAAACCAGAATTTATTGGACTTTTTGACTTTGGAGGAAGTGAGAAATAAGGAAGAACCATAATTGCACCAAGACGAGCTTGATGAAGTTTCATCTCATTGCTGTTTCTTATAGCAGTTATCAATTCTGGTATTCCACTGGAGCCTGTTCCACCAAATAACGAGCCGATAATCATTATGCTATCAGTTTCAGGATTGAAAAGCTGAACAAAATCCTTGTACTCTGGAGTTTTTTTCAATTCGTGAAATACAACACTTCCGATATTTGGATTACCTTTAAAGCCGACAGTCATATCAATTTCAAGTTCTGCCTTATCTGGATCGATGCTGGTGTCGTAGAGGGACTCCAGCAAGAACTGTGTTTTGTAAAGATCGCCTGTTAACTGCTCATATCCGATACTTTCCTTGTATTGCTTTTCATCCTTTTTGGGGGCATAGTTTAGTTCATAAGTACTTGTGCCATTTTTTCCTTCTTCTGCAAGTGCATCTTTCATTTGACGCATTCTTGCCATAAAGAACTGATCCTTCTGATCCTGATGAGCTTGAAATGCTGTATCGTGAATCTTTGAATAATTCTTAATACAATCTAATGTTCTTTCTTTGTCAGCATTTTCCTTATCATAGTCTATAATGATTGGGAAAACCTGAGTTTCCGAATCGAAACCATCAATACCAGCTGCAAGCATAAAATTGAGCGAGCGAAGGACTCTACATCCTGTTCCTCCAATTCCAAAAATGAATAATCTTTTCATGTTATTTTTTATTTATTAATTAGGCCATTTATGAGGGATTGCAGCGCCAGCACGTGTCATACCCTTAACGCATATTGAAGTTATATAGAAGAAAAGTATTGCATAAATTACGCAACCCAAATCAAATGGCAGACGTACATCCTTTCCATTATCAAGGGCATCCGAAATTTGAGTCTTTTCATCAAGAATTTCTTGAAGTTGCGTTGCATCTTCTGTTTGGCTTGCATAGTTAGAGTTATAATACTTTTCCATTGAAACATAAAAAGAATTTCTGCGGAACATTGAATTTTCATCAACAGTGTTCGCCTTTCCAATGATAGCGAAATCTGCAACGAGATAAGCCAGACCACCAGCCAAGCAAAGAGCAATAATCCACGAAGGAATATTTGCTGTTGATAATGAGGTCTTACTATTACAGCATCCGAAATAGTACGCTGCCGCAACTACAACACCAATTACAAGAGAAACTATCAGCCCAGTAAGGAAAGCATTCTCTTCTACGAAGAACTGTTTGTGAAAATCGAAATTGTCTTCGAGATTAACCCAGAAAAAAAGTTTGTCCATAGATTTAAATTTTATTATTTGTTAATTATGATTTTATTTCTTAAACTTAAAACTTATATCAACAAGATTATCTGAACCTGTACCTTCAAGTAATCCCTCTAATAGATATTGTAAACCAAAAGTCCGTTCTTGGATAGAAGCATTTGACTTGATGTTCTTATCATCTTCATTATATAGGTTAGTCCATTCCTTTGGAATTGTATTTGCAATAATAACCTTAAATTCATTTTCTTTTCCTGGTTTTACTATTGCATTTTTCTCAATCTCTTCAGTAATTGCCAAACGAGAATTTGAAATAGTATAGTTATTTATTTTTGTGCCATTTAAAGTCACTGTAATATTATTTTTTATATATTCATCATTTCCTATACATTGTGGGAACGAAACACACAAATCTGTTTTTGAATCATTTTTGTTTCCTTTCCATAAACCATCAGTATCAAAATGCTTTGGATCAGAAAGTTTACATGAGTTATGCATTTTAATATTATGACCACCCATAACAAGTGATAACTCTGCACCTAACTCATTGTTTTGAGCAAAACTATTAACTTTTCCAGGCTTACCTATAACAATGACATAAAAAGGTCTATTGTCTATTGATATAGGAGAGATATTCACGTTTTGATAGGTGATGTAAGCATATCCCTTAGAATTCGCAGAAAATTTACCAGAAAGCTTAAAGATGCCTACTGCTAATTTTTTACCTGAAAATACGTTTTTGATTTCTCCTTTAAAGTCAGGCAACGTTTTAACGGCATGCTGCGAATCTATTCTTGTGAGATTATTACCGACACCGTAGATTCCGTCTGTCACTAAACATGCTGCATCAACAGAATCATTTGTAATTAGTTGAGCCATTGATTCAAACATTTTGTTAAAGTAAGAATCTTGTCCATAACCACTTCTTGCTCGTAAAGAAACATTTACACCTCCTTTTGCATTGACAGAAGTATTAACTTTTGTTTTATCACCCCAAAAATACACAGGCGAATTTAACCCTTTATACTGGGCCAAATTTGTAATGGCATTTCCGAATTTTCCATCTGAGCCATCACCGAAATATCCTTTAATACTTGCAGAAGCATCAATGTAAACAATCATTTTTTTGATGTCAGAACATTCCTCGGTATCGGGGTCTTGTGGCTGACCGCCACCACCTCCAGTATTTGCCCCACTATTACCACAACTTATAAAAGAAGATGCGAGTGCAAAACTGAAAAATCCAAGTAGAATAATAGTCTTTGCTTTCATGTTTTTGTTTATTTTTATTTTCTAAATTATAACTTTTGCTTGCCTATATAATTGACCGTCTATCATTAATCCAACGTCTGCAATATCAATGATGATTCCTGCCTTATCAATTCTATCAATTCTATCTAATCGTTGAATATAATCAGGACAAAATGTTCCTATATTCTTTGTTGCGCTATCAGAAGCATCTTCGTAAGCTCCATCGCTAATAAGTTCTATAAAGGGTGCAGGAACTATTTGTTTTATACCAACTCCAGCTAACATGTCATCTAACAAAGCATATGACCACATTGTAGCCTCTCTGTTAAAGCGAATACCATCAGTCCTCCCTTCATCAATCATAAACGGAATGTTTGCATAGGCAGAATAAATAGCGAGCTTTCTCATCCAGCACGAGATAGGTTCCATTTCGTTAAGCAGAAACTCTTGAATTTTTGTATGTGCTTGAGTAAGGCTTGTTGATTTTGTGATATCAATGTTAGCCAAACCTTCGAGGGTTTTTCGTGCTCCGTTTCTGATATTGTCCTGCATAATCTCTGTTTCGGTGTTATCTCCATTACAAGAAACTATGTAGTCCACCTGAAAAAGAGTGTCTAACACTTTTTGCATCTGTTCAACTACCTGCACTTTAATCAAAGAAATCTGCTCTTCGATACTTGGTCCAACATTATTTTTGATGTCTGCTATTTTTGCTTCATATTCACCTGTTAATTGCCGTTGCATTTCATTCAACTGATTTTGGTATTTCACTGAATTCTCTGTAACAGCATCTTTTATTTCTTGATTTTTTGAAGCCGATAGAAGTTCCACCTGTTCTTTTGCTTCTGCCTGACTGTTTTCCAAGTCAAGTTGAAGCTGTTTAATTCTCTCATTTAGCTGAGCTTTGTCGTATTCTAAACAACTTATCTGTTCAGTTAAAGAATGTTCTTTGTTTGCGTATTCTTCCGTCAACCTTTCTAACTTTCGTTGCAAACCTTCAGCTTCTTCTGACAGCGTATTGTTATTCTCTTCAACAACTTGTTCATGTGATAAAACATTCGATTCTTGACCCTTTGAAATAGAATCAATCTCTATACAGGATAGCTTATCTATCAACTCAAACCTTTCAATTAACTTATTGAAAAGCATTATTGGATCATAATCAAATACTTTAACTATTTTCTCATCCATACCTTTTTCAATTAACGTGCGCGATATGAGTTTTATTAAGTGATCTTTATCACGCTTCAATTCATTGGTTTCTTGCAGTTTCTTTTTTAATTCGTCATTGGCATTACGAATTGATGCCATCAGCATAAGATCTTCTTTTAATTTCGAATTCTCGGCACGAAGATTCTGTATCAAAGAATCGGATTCCTCTTTTTTGCTACTGAATAGACCCATACTTATATCATTACGTATTGAAAACCAATGGCCACAGACTCTTTTTTGTAATCGGATTTTGAAGATCCATACCCTTTGGAGGTAATCCTGCTGATTGGCAATTATTAATTATCAATGTTATATTATCAAGTTTATCAATTATAAGACTGACACTTAGCTCCGATTTTGAAAACTCCTCTGTTTTAAAACTTTCCATCATCGAAACAAATTCCATATTACCCTCACGTAAATATTGAATTGTATCTTCTTCATTGAGATACGACTGGACTAAATGTACTTCGCAATTGCGGCTGACCTGTATTTCTTTCAGTTCTGTCTGGAAAACAGTACCAGGCAAACAATCTGTGTCTGTATCTTGATGGTTAAGAAGTTCAATATAATCAATGTCACCTTCTTTGTTGATAAAAGACAAACCATATGAAGCATATATACGCTTACTAACCATCTTTACTCTACTTTGTTCACTATCGAACTCCGCAGCAATAATTTCAGCACCTTCAACTACGACGGTTTTTTGTCTGTCTTCTCTGCTGTCAAACTTTGTGTTTATAGGAGAGTCTAAAGTAATAAATTCAATATTCTCAGTCCTGCTATTCTGAGATATTGCATTTTTTAGTCTCTTCTGCAATGGCACAAGTTTACAACTTCTGCCTGACATAATGACCGTATCTATTGCAGGACGTTTTTTCCCTAAATATTTTTTGAATTTATCTATAACGCCGTATGTACACTCGTCAAGACACTCATTAAAGGCTTGGTCTTCAACAATGTCTTTTGTATTAACTGTGTAAATTGTGCCACCTGAATTTTGTAAGGTGAATCGGATTTCATGATTGGCAGGATTACTGAGTTTTGGCTTTATCTGATTTTTAATAACTTGTTTAAGAATTACACGCTGTGAATACACATCGCCATCACCCTTAACATCATATCTTGCTATGATAGGATCAATTCCAGCCAAGCGGCAAACAATAGTTGCGATTACAAAGTCAATATAGTTTCCAGCTTTGCCTGTTCCTAATTTTCCTTGTATTTCGAGTTTATGATAACATCTTGTAGAATTCCACTTCTGCTTAAAGTATGTTATGTCAAGAGTACCAGCTCCCATATCATATACTAAAACCCTTTCTCCTTCAGGATCCTTTAATTTCTTTATATCGGAATGATATTCTTTCCAATGATTCATGTAGTATGCTGCTACAGAATCACTCTCACTAACGAAAGTAAGTTTTCGTAAATGAGGGAATACATTATATACTATACTCTTTAATATAGAACGGTGGTACGGAGTATAGGTGTTTGGATATGTTAATGCGAGTTTGTTAATATTCTCAACAGTACCAATTGTACCTGCAACAAAATACTTAAATAAGATATGGTAAGACTCCTTAAATATAGAGTTTATGCTGAGCAAACTGTTTGCTTTATCTTGTATATCTCGAGCCATCTCTTTAACCAGGTTACCACTTTCATCTTTGTGGTAATAGCTAAACATCTCATAATGAATGTCCTTTGGCAAGAAGTCATTACCGACCAGAACCTTCAAGCATGGTATTTGTGTTAAGAAGCGATCTCTAAGAAGAGAACTCGTGGGAGCAAGGAACACAGCCTGACTGCTGTATGGTAAGACCACATTTGAAGATTGTTCTGAGCATAGCGATGATTCGTTAACATCCTTATTATTAGAAGATTCATATAGGAGCACATCGGAATTTAAGAATTTTGTTCCACTCTCAATGTCATCTTTTCTGTATTTTACCAGTTCTGCGTCTTTACGTATGATTTCTTCTTTCTTTGACTTTAGATCTATGAGGTCTTTATCGAATTTGCATACTATTGCTGATGAACCATAATCTACACATAGCCATTCCGAATGTGGAAGCATATTTAAATGCCAAATAAGCATCACTGTTTTCGTCTTCTCATTCTCAGCAAGATGGCTCATATTTAATGCTTCTGAATTTTCCCAATATTTAATATCTATAGTAGATACTACTTCGAAATCATAATTGTTAGTACCAATATAATCAATATTTTGGGGACGAAATTCAAGAATAATAGATAAAACATCATCGGAACCATCAGGAAGGAATATTGATCCACTACTCCTGATTTTCTTAGAAAAATCATTTTTACATACAATAACACTTGTAATCTGTTTCCCTGACTTATCCCTTAGATACAATTCGTCTGTTCCACTTTCAGTAACATGAATACTTGATATATGCACACCTGCATCTTGTGTTATCAGTTCACTCGCTTTATTTTTAATGCTGATCTCAATAGGTGTAACAAGCGTACTGCCAGGTTCAAAGCTTCTTTTTTTTAGATGGTAGCAGTTTGACCCCGTAATCTCAGTTGGAGCATCAGATAGTTCTTTAACCCATAACGATAGGGTTGATGGAATTATTATTTTTTTAATTGAAAACTTCTCAGGCTCAACTGACATATTGTACTTTTTATCTTTATTTTCACTACTGCAAAACCTGCCGTATTGCATGAATACAGTGAATTGAGAGAGGGGGTTTCTGAGTTTGAACTTAGAAAAATCTATGAACAAAGGAATAATATAAACCGGTTGGGAGTAACCATTAATATCCTTCGTTTTAGGTTGTACACTTGTTGCAATATATTTCTCCTCATAATATTCATTATTTTCGGACCAGTACAATCCTTGAACTTCTTCATCTTCTTCATCTTCTTCATTTTTCAACTTCAGTAAGAATTCGAAATCTACCATGGGCTGCTCAACAACGATATCCTCTATTGAATCATAGATTACTGTTAAATATCCTATTTTTTTGTGTCCAGAAGGCTGGTAAGAAAAAATCTCAGCATCGAGCTGTATCGAGGCTTCTACACTGGGTTTAAATTTGACTACATTAATAGTTATTTTTACCTCTTCTGAAACAACATTTGTCCCATTTGTGTCTTCACCTACCAACATAAAGCAAAGTTGGAACTCGTCTAAACCTTTGACTGATGTTATGGCTTCATATTTAAAGTCTATAGTTACATCAACATTAAAAGGAGAATCACCATCATTGTACTTAACCAAATTTGGAGTTGTACTTTTGATGTTGAAAAGATTTTCTAAAACACAATCTACTCCTTTGGGAATTGTTACGTTAACTATTTTAAACGTAATACAATGTTCTTGACTTTTACTCTTGAATATACTAAACCAGTAATTTTTCTTGGTCTTGGGTTGAACAGAGATAGTAAAGCTTATTTCTTCACTTTTTCCTTTCAGACTATATGGGGTTAATGTAACTGTTCGTTCCATACAACAAAGCAAATTTCTCGTTTAGGATTTTTATTGCTATATTCTTGAGACTATACTTAAATTAATTCCAGAAATGCAGTCGGAATGTACGCTGTTGTAACTGTAAATGAAGATCCTATTACTATTCCTACCCTTTGGTGACCTGCAAACCTTGCAACAATCCCAGAAACGCCAGTAAATACGCCTTCTTTAATTATTACTTTTTGACCTTTCTCAAATTTTCTTACTTGATCATCAAGAACCATAATATCTTCATTATTTGAGTTACAAATAATTTGAAGACTTTTAATATCTCTATCAGGTATTATGATTGGCTCATCCTTCCTATCATCATGATAATGGCGAGAATAGAAACGTAAATGTTTGAAATGATAATTATCATAAACAAAATATTTAATCTGATCAAACGTACCTTGCAAGAAGAAAATATTCTTCAAACGGCAAGTCTCTTCTCGTTTAATCACACCATCTTCTTTCTTGAATTTAACAAATGTTGGAAAAAATCCATTGACTTTGACCGTATTATCCGAGAGAATTTTATCATAAACCTTCTTAATGTTGGATTCGTTAGCATATGCTAATCTTAATGCATACCATTTGACAGGATGGGAATCTCCACTCGTAGCTTGCCATTCCTTTTTATCATTTACATTTGTTTGAGTAAGCACACTAATGGTGGACACCCCTGTTTTTGAGTTTTTAACACCTTTTGGTGTTTTAACTTTGGGGAGGACATCAACGTTAAAGTTGGTGCATTGAGGATTTTCGCAACCTCTGCGGCGTTTTACATCATTTGATGTACTCATTTCGTTTACTTTTCTAAACAGAACCAGAAACGTTTTTGCTGCGCACACCTTTACAAAAATATCTGATCAGATAATTTGCTTCGATACCGCCCCGTTGTATCTGACAACATTCCCATGGGCGAAGTTTCGAATAAAGAAGGGAAGTGACAAGTCCAGGTTATCTCTCTGTATCAAGAGGCTTTTAGGCTCATTCGCTACTATGACACGATTTTAACGAGACACTAAGTAGATAATAAAAAAAGCGTGAGATCCGTGCTCGTCACCTATCTCACCCTTCAGGCCGTCGAACTTGCCTAACTCTGATAGATAAGCAACTCCGAAGCCCACGCCGATATGTATATAATACCCCCTAAACTATAGCACTGCAAAAAAATGCACGCCAACCGCAAAGGGGATGCGTATAAACACATCCCGAGGACATCTACCGTTGCAGTACTTCCACAGAGTTTCTTCAAGTGTTCGACGTTTGAAGAGTAGAAGATATGCGTAAAGTAAACGCCTTTATAGTATGTTGCGACTCTCTTCTCCCACCCAAAACCCGCATCAGCATGTTACATGCTTCCGCTCGGCGTAGGCTTAATATAATTGTCTATACAACCTGTTTCTGGCAAAGCTGACAAGAACAATCATCGAGAGTCAAGTGCAAAGTTAAATATTTTTTTTAATTGTGCAAAGAAAAATTGAAAAATGTTTAATATTTTTTACACAAAGCTGTTAAATAAAACATAGAAACTATAGTTTTGTCTGTTCCTGGGCATCCGAAACAAATGCTTGCTTAGTAAGGAAATGCGGGGGCTTAGCAACCAGACGTGGGAGCTTAGCAACCAGATGTGGAAGCTTAGCAACCAGACGTGGGAGCTTAGCAAGCAGACGTGGGAGCTTAGCAAGCAGATGCTTCGTTTGATAACTGCGTGGAAGATGGGGATGGAGAGGAATAACTACCCATTTCTGACAAAACCGAGGGGAATAACTACTCTATCTTTGACAAAACCGAGAGGAAAAATATAACCCCACAGCATGGGAAAAACTGCTGCGGGGTTAAAAGAGTTAGAGAGAGAGAGGTGGGCGTTGACGGATTCGAACCGCCGACCCTCTGCTTGTAAGGCAGATGCTCTAAACCAGCTGAGCTAAACGCCCCTCTTGGGGGGTGGTGGGCGTTGACGGATTCGAACCGCCGACCCTCTGCTTGTAAGGCAGATGCTCTAAACCAGCTGAGCTAAACGCCCTTTTGAAAACTCATAGCTTTTCAAAAGCGAGTGCAAAGGTAATAAAATAAATGAAGAATGAAGAATGAAGAATGAAGAATTTGCTTGTTTTTAGCGTTTATTAACAGAAAAACTTTTCTATGGCTGCCTCGGGGAGGTGGTAGAGTATCTTCTTGCCATCGGGGGAATAGCTTGGGGAGGGGTTATGGGAGAGCTGGTCGAGGAGGTGGTGCATGGTAGTGGCGTCGAGTATCTCGCCATAGGGGATGGCTGCTCGCTTGGCAAGGGCAAGGGCAATGACGGAGTGGACTTGCTGGGTGGCTCCCAAGCCTTGCTCGAAAGCTTCGCTGACGAGGTCGCTGACGAGACTGACGGCATCGAGCCCGCCAAGTCCCGAGGGTATGCCTGATATGCTGTAGCTGCCTCCGCCGAGGGGGGTGATGTCGAACCCAAGGAGACGGAGTTCTGCAAGGATATCGTCGAGAGAGGTGGCATAGGATGGGGGAAACTGCACTATCTCGGGGAAGAGGACCTTCTGAGTGTGTGACTGATGGGTGGCGAAATTGTTCATGTACTCGTCATAGAGCAGACGCATTGAGGCACGGTGCTGGTCGATGAAGAGCAAACCTGAGGGCTGGGAAACCACGATATAGCGGGCGGAGAATTGGAGAATACCCCCTCCTACTCCCCCCAAGGGGGAGAGCTCTAAACTCTCAACATTAAACTCTGAACTACTACCACCTAACTCTAAACCTTCAACTCTAAACTCTGCTCCGAGCTCTTCTCTCCTGAGAGCTTTGCTCGAAGAACTACCACCATAGAGAGTTTCCCACCCTTTGGCGGCGGGGCGAGAGCTGGAAGGTGATGCCTTGAAGGGGTTGTAGGCGGGATTGAAATCTATGTGTGGCACGCTGATGTCTTTGCCTCCCTGGGGGTTGAAGACGGGTATGTCGGGCTTGCCCTCGCTGTCGAAGTCAAGGGTGGTTGCCTGGGTGATTTTTCCTACGGCATCGCGCACTGCTGCCATGAGGATTTGCCATATCACCTGCTCGTTCTCAAATTTTATCTCGGTCTTGACGGGATGGATATTGACATCGATGTCCTCGGGGTTGACGGTGAAGTTGATGAAATAGGACACCTGGTCGCCATCGGGCAGAAGACGGTCGAAGGCTGTGAGGACTGCCTTATGGAAATAGGGATGCTTCATATAGCGCCCGTTGACGAAGAAATACTGATGGAGACCCTTGCGGCGGGCTGACTCGGGTTTGCCCACGAAGCCTGATATCTTGCACACGCTGGTGTCTGCCTCTATGCTAAGGAGCTGCTGGTTGAGCCGTTTACCGAAGACGTCGATGATGCGCTGGCGGAAGGTGGCCGGACGCAGACTGAGTATCTCCTGACCGTTGCTGTGGAGGGTAAAGGCGATGGAGGGATATATAAGGACGATGCGCTCGAAGGACTGGGTGATGTTGTTCATCTCGGTGGCATTGGACTTGAGGAACTTCCTGCGAGCGGGGATATTGAAGAAGAGGTTCTCAATGAGGAAATTGGAACCTGCGGGACAGCTGACGACGTCTTGCTCTACGAACTGCGAACCGTCGATGCGTACGAGGGTGCCTACTTCGTCCTCACGGCGACGTGTCTTGAGTGTAATCTGGGCTACGGCGGCTATGCTGGCAAGGGCTTCGCCACGAAAGCCCATGGTATGGAGGGAGAAGAGGTCAACTGCCTGACGTATCTTGGAGGTGGCATGACGCTCGAAGGAGAGACGGGCATCGGTATCGGACATGCCACAGCCGTCGTCGATAACCTGTATCGACGTTTTGCCAGCGTCTGTCACCAGCACTTGTATGTGTGTGGCTCCCGCATCGATAGCGTTTTCCATGAGTTCCTTGATGACGGAGGCTGGGCGCTGTATCACCTCGCCTGCGGCTATCTGGTTGGCTACGGAGTCGGGAAGGAGGAATATTTTGTCCAATTATGAATGAAGAATTATGAACTGTGAATTATGAACTATTTCATTCTCTTCGGCGCCTGTCGTCTTTTTACCTCTTTGAGTTCCTTGCCCTGTGCTTTGGGACGCCAGAGGAAGATGTCGTCCTTGTTGAGGGGACGGACATAGTCGAACCACGCGAAGGAAGGCAGGCGGTGCTTCTCGGGAGGCGTCTGGGTTAGGGGATAGAGGGTGCCCTTGCTGGCACTCATCCATATCTTTTCCAGTCGGCGCGAGGGGGAGAGATACATCTTGAGGGTGTCGGTCTCGGTATAGTTTAGCCCTATGATGGTGGTGTCGCTTTCCTCTATGGGGTAATAGACGAGGCAGACATTGGAGATAGCCCAGTTCTGGCGCAACTTTCCGCCCTCAAAGAAGGCATACATATCTCGCGAGGAGACCTGATTGAAGCGGGTGGAATCGGCTGACACCTGCTCTGCGGAGAGTGCCTGACCGAGCACCTCGGCATAGCGTATGGTGGAGTCGTTAGAGTAGATGTTTATGCGCTCACCCAGCAGCTGGCTGCCGTTGTTCCAGATGATGGGGTCTTTATACATGGTGGCGCAGGAGTCGCGCGAGAGCAGGACGAGGGAGTCGCATACTGCCTGGAGGTCGCGACGATATGCTCGCACATGGTGGTAACAGTGTGCCTCGCGCTGTACGGAGTCGGTGTTTATATATAATGTACGCACACGGATGGTATCGCAGTGCATCCAGAGAGTATCGGGCTGGGAATAGTCTATGGCTACGAGGCTGTCGGTGGCATAGCCCATGCCCGTCTTGTCATTGTAGATGGCATAGCGACTGAGGAGCATGTTGCGATTGAGAGTGTCATTATATACGACATCACCGAATGCCTCGTTGACGCCTGTGCGGTCGTTGTGGAGCAGGGTGTCGGCAGTGATGGAGCGACTATCATTCCACAAGGTGGAGCGTCCATAGAGACGGGATGTCTCTGTGCGGGTGTTGTAATAGGAATTCTCGGTTTGCACATTGCTCTTGCCCGATTTTATCCTGGAGGGACCTATGACGTGGGCAAGGGAGGTGTTGTTTTCGTAATATAGAGTATCGGTCTCTATGCGCAGTCCGTCTTCATTGGTTAGCACCACGTTATAGTAGAACTCGGAATGGCGCGAGTCAGTGAAATAGCGCCCCCAGTCGGCTGTGAGAACGTCCTTGCCTTCTACGAGCTTGATGCCTGCTGAACCATAGGCATCGGCTATGCCGTACATCTTGTCGTAGTCGAGGGTGTCGCAATAGAGACGCGACTTTCTGTGGGTAAGAATGACGTTGTCATAGACATGGCCGAGCTCATCGTTGCCATCGTAGAAAGCCCTGCTGCCTGAGAGAGTGAGAGTGTCGCCCTGACGCAGCCTGACATTGCCAAACGCCTGGAAGGAGTTGGTGCTCTCATAGAAATAGGCACTGTCGCAGGTAAGGTGCATACCCTTATGAAGGAAAGACACATTGCCGTGTAGGAATTGGGCATCGGGGTGGGCACCAAAGATGTCGTAGGAAAGTTCGTCGGCATGCTGGAGATAGACACGCTCATCTACCTTTTTATTGACGGCACGCCCCCTTTTTGCCATGCCATGAAAGACGAAGGCAAAGGCAAAAAGACACAGAACCGTCATTGTCGTGATTCTGTGCCATACGGGATTGTTATTTCTTGCGTTATTCTTAATAACTATGAATTTAACTTCGTACGAAAACGAAACGGAGCTATGCTCCTACGAAACGCTACGCTACGAAAACTGTGAACTGTGAACTATGAACTGTAAATTCTACTTCACCCACCCTTCGTACTCGAAATCGCAATTCTTATAGCGGTCGTCCATGCGCACGTAGGTAGATTTTATCTTATCCTGCACCCACTGACGCACTTTCTCCTCCTTGCGCTTGTTTAGCACCACGTTGCTGAGCACCTGGAAGTCCTCCTGGATGGTGGCGCGATGGGCAGGGGTTCTGGTCTTGAGCTTCACGATGGCGCAGACTGTCTTGCCACGCGAATTGACCATAGTGAAGGGTTGAGAAACTGAATCGACTGAGAGTTGAGACACCTGACGTGCCACCTCAGTGGGCAGGTCTTTCATCTCGAAGCGAGAGGTTCTGCCACTCTCAGCATTGTTTGACATGAGTCCGCGATTGTTCTTCGTGTCCTTGTCGTCAGACAGGAGGCTCACGATGTCCTCAAAGGCGAAGCGTTTGTTGTTGAGGTCCTCGGTGAGCACCTTCATGTGAACCATGGTGGAATCGATGCTTGCCTGAGGAACACGGGGCTTCATGAGGATATGACGACAGTTTATCTTGTCGCCACGTTTGTCGATAAGCTGTATGATGTGGAAACCATACTCGGATTCTACTATCTTGGATATTTTCTTGGGGTCACTGAGGTTGAAGGCTACTGCAGCAAAACTGGGGTCGAGCATGCCACGACCTGTATAGCCCAGCTCACCACCTTGAACGGCACTGCCCGTATCTTCTGAATACATGCGGGCGAGAGTGGCGAAACTCGTTCTGCCAGACTGCACTCGCTCTGTGAAGTCACGCAAACGGTCTTTCACCCTGTTTATCTCTTCAACGGGCACGCGTGGCTGCATAGTGATGATTTGCACTTCCACCGTGGTGGGCACCATAGGTATGCTGTCCTGAGGCTGTTCGCGGAAATACTCCTTGACATCGGCAGGAGTAACCTTGACGTCCTCCACCAACTTGCGACGCATGCGCTGAATGAGCTCGCGGTTCTTAAATTCGTCATGCAGGTCGCTACGCATCTGGGTTATCGTCTGCTTGCGATATTCCTCCAGCTTCTCCTTCGAACCTACCATCTGAATCCAGGCATTTATCTGCTGGTCCACACCCTGCATCACCTCGCTCTCTGTAACTTCGATACTGTCGAGGGCAGCCTGATTGAGGAAAAGTTTCTGAACGGCAAGCTGTTCTGGAATGCGACAGTCTGGGTCGCCATCCCACTTCATGCCCTCCTGCACAGCCTGCATGCGCATCATCTCGATATCGGAGCGCAGGATGGCTTCGTCGCCTACTACCCACACTACCTCGTCGATAAAATTTACGTCTGGCTTAATACCAAGACTGTCTCTGGTCTCAGCAACGGAGTCGGTCTGCTCCTCCTGCGCCGAGATGGCAAGGGAGGCTAAGACGCATAGAAATATGGTTAAAAAATTCTTCACAATCACTCTTTTATCTTATCTATCACATCCCAGTTGATAGTCACGGGATACTTGGCACGAAGGTCCTTCACCCAGTCTTTCTCCATAGCCTCCTGGTAATCTGCCACTACCAGTGCCTTTACATCAGACATCTCTTCTGGCGTCTTGAGCAGTTTGCCGAATACTGCCGTATGAGGGAAATTCTTTATTTCTTTCACCTTGGCATCTGCCACGCCAAACTCCATCTTATCGACAAGGGCATTGTCACCCTTCTTGAAGATACCCTTGTTGACGCGTATGCGGAGGACGGAATCGTTGTTGAAGGTAGTGCGCAGAATCTGTGCCCACTCGTCGAACTTCTTACCTTTCACTGCCTTCTGCACTGCCTTGATATCAGCAGCATCCTTGGTGTGATAGGCTATGCCCTTGAAGCGAGGCTCATCCCATGCGTACTTCTTCCTGTTCTTCTTGAAGAATTTCTTCAGACCAGCCTCGTCATTAGCTGCCTTCTCCCAAACGGTGCGGTTGCTTGCCTCATAGAGCAGGAGACCGTCGTGATACTCCTGAATGAGGTATTTCATATTCTCGTCGATAGCAGAGATAGAATCGGCACGAGCATCCATGACCTGCTGCTCAGTCTCGTTCTTCTGCTTAGCAATATCCTTCAGACGGTTCTGGGCTATCTGCTGGCGCAGACTGCGACGCTCTATAAACTTCATGATATCTGCACGGAGAGAATCATAGGGGTCGAGCTGCTTCTTGTCCTTAACTCTTATGATGTGGTAGCCTACTTCCGATAGCACTGGCTTGGATATCTCATCCTTCTTGAGGGAGAAGACGGCATCCTCAAAAGCCTTGAGAGTCTGTCCCTTGCTTACCCAGCCTATCTCGCCACCACGCCTTGCACTGCCTGGGTCCTGACTGTACTTCTTGACGAGAGCGTCGAAGTCGCCACCCTTCTTCAGGACGTTATAGAGGGAGTCAGCAAGCTGTTTCTTTACTGCCACGAGAGAGTCGGAGGCATTCTGACCTGTCATGAGCAGAATGTGCTGAGGCAGGACGAGTCCGTCTTTGCCCACACGCTCTTTGTATTCATTGTAAATCTTCTGTGCCTCAGCCTCGACGTCGCCCTCGTTGATGAGCGTAGGCAACACCTGCTGGTCACGATACTGACGAAACTCCTTATTGTAGGACGTCAGCGTATCATAATGAGCATCAAGAGCAGCCTCAACCTTGAGTTTATAGTTGACGAAAAGGTCAACATACTCCTTGACACTCTTCTGCTCTATCACGTCAGGTCCGTTGTTCTTCTTGTAAGAATAAACAAACTCCGACAACTTGATGGGCTTGCTGTTGATGGTCATCACGACTGGGTCGTCCTGAGCCTTTACGACTACTGCCACCATAAGGCACAGCAATATTGAAAATACTTTTTTCACTTCGCTTCTTATTATTTTGTAATTACAGTTTATACTTTTTTTCTTGAGCTTTCATCTTTCTTGCGCTCCTTACGGTATGCTCTTGCGAGCATGGCTCGGAGTCTGCTTTCCACTTATACCCTCCTTACTGTGGACGTGAGTAGTTTGGAGCCTCACTTGTAATGATTACCTCGTGAGGGTGTGACTCGAGCATACCAGCATTAGTGATGCGGGTGAACTTAGCCTGGTGGAGAGCATTGATGTCCTTTGCCCCGCAATAGCCCATGCCTGAACGCAGACCACCAACGAGCTGATAGATAACCTCCTGAACTGTTCCCTTGTAAGGCACACGACCAGCGATGCCTTCTGGCACGAGTTTCTTGGCTTCCTTCACACCACCCTGGAAATAGCGGTCGGCAGAGCCTTTCTCCATAGCCTCCAGAGAGCCCATGCCACGATAAGACTTAAACTTACGTCCGTTGAAGAGGATTGTCTCGCCTGGAGCTTCCTCTGTACCTGCTACGAGCGAGCCGACCATGACAGAATAGCCGCCAGCAGCAAGAGCCTTGACGATATCGCCGGAATAACGCAGACCGCCATCGGCAATGAGAGGTACGTCTGTGCCTTCAAGAGCCTTTGCTACGTCATAGACGGCAGAGAGCTGAGGTACACCTACACCTGCCACAACACGGGTGGTACAGATAGAACCTGGACCGATACCTACCTTTACGGCATCAGCACCAGCCTCTACAAGCATCTTGGCAGCTTCACCAGTAGCAATATTGCCCACAACGATGTCAACGTCTGGGAAATGCTTCTTTGCCTCGCGAACCTTCTCTATTACACCTGCACTATGGCCGTGAGCTGTATCTATGACGATGGCATCAACACCTGCATTGACAAGAGCCTCCATACGGTCGAAGGTGTCTGCTGTGACACCCACGCCAGCGGCTACTCTCAGTCTGCCCTTGGCATCCTTACATGCCATTGGCTTGTCTTTTGCCTTGGTAATATCCTTGTATGTGATAAGGCCGAGAAGATGGTTCTGGTCATCAACTACAGGGAGCTTCTCTATCTTGTGCTCAAGGAGAATCTTGCTTGCACTGTCGAGGTCCACTTGCTGATGGGTGACAACGAGATTTTCAGATGTCATCACCTCGTCGATAAGACGCTTGGGGTCTGTCTGGAAACGCAGGTCGCGATTGGTAACGATACCTACGAGCTTGTTCTCCCTGTCAACAACAGGGATACCTCCGATGTGATATTCTGCCATGAGGTCGAGGGCATCGCTGACAGTCTTACCACGCTGAATGGTTACGGGGTCGTATATCATACCATTCTCTGCACGCTTCACGATGGCTACCTGGCGAGCCTGCTCCTCGATAGACATATTCTTATGGATTACGCCTATACCACCCTCTCGAGCTATGGCAATGGCCATAGGAGCTTCCGTCACTGTATCCATAGCAGCAGTAACGAATGGTATTTTCAAATCTATGTTACGTGAGAACTTGGTGCTCAATTCCACCTCGCGTGGGAGAACCTCAGAATAAGCAGGAATTAAGAGAACGTCATCGAAGGTGATACCTTCCATCACAACTTTGTCTTCAATAAATGATGCCATAACTGTCTATTTTTTTAAGTATATTTTAGATGCAAAATTACAAAAAAAAGATGAAAACTCCAAAACTTTGAACTGTGAACTATAGACTGTGAACTTTTTTTTGTATCTTTGCACCGGCTTTTAACAAATTTGTACACAGGAAAGAAAATGATTTTTCCCTTTAATTACCTCAATATATTAGGTAAATATCTCATGCTGATGTGGCGTTGCATTGCCATACCCGACCGCTGGAGACTCTTCTTCAAGCAATATGTAAAGGAGATGCAGCAGCTGGGTGTTGATTCCATCGGCATCGTGTTGCTCATATCATTCTTCATCGGTGCTGTAATATGCATACAGATGAAGCTGAATATTCAGTCGCCCTGGATGCCACGCTGGGTAAGTGGTTACACCACAAGAGAAATCATGTTGCTCGAGTTCTCTTCTTCTATCATGTGTCTTATCCTTGCTGGCAAGGTGGGTAGTAACATAGCCTCCGAGCTGGGCACCATGCGTGTTACGCAACAGATTGACGCACTCGACATAATGGGTGTCAATTCGGCTAACTATCTCATAGCACCAAAGATACTGGGACTTATTACACTTATGCCCTGCCTCGTGATTTTTGCTGACGTTACGGGCATACTGGGAGCTTACGCCACAGCATTTGTAGGACACATTCTGGCCCCAGAAGACCTCACACTGGGTTTGCAGCACTCGTTTAAATCCTGGTTTGTGTGGATGTCGATTATCAAGAGTCTGGTATTTGCCTTTATCATTTCTTCTGTTTCGTCTTTCTGCGGATACACGGTAGAGGGTGGCTCTGTGGAGGTAGGCAAAGCCAGCACGTCAGCTGTGGTTAACAGTTCCATACTTATTCTTTTTGCCGACGTCTTCCTGACGCAACTGCTCAGTTAGGGGAGTTAAAGTGAGTCAAGAGGAGTTATCGTTCGCTTTGCTCACTCGGGGAGTTAAAGGACATGTGATATAACAATTATGGCATACACATTCAAGGATATAATAGCTTGGCAGAAAGCCTACGATTATTGTCTGTACGTATATAAAATCTCAGCAAACTTTCCTGAATTCGAGCGCTTTGGATTGCGTTCACAATTCACGAGGGCAGCCGTATCAATAACTGCCAACATCGCTGAGGGGTATAAAAAACTAAGCAAGCAAGACAAACTTCGTTTTCTAAATATTTCACAAGGTAGCCTTGAAGAATGTAGAAACTATAACCTTCTATCAAGGGACTTAGGTTACATAAATGCCGAAGAATATAATTCGTTAGAAGAAAAAATAGAAATAACCAGTAAGTTTATAAACGCATACTGTAACGGAATAATAAACAACAACGGAGTAAAAGAATAAAATAGAACGTTAGACAATGGTAACGTCCCTTAACTCCCCTCTAACTCCTTTTAACTCCCCGAGCGAAGCGATAACTCCCATATAACTCTCCTAAAAAAGAAAAATGATTGAAGTAAAACATCTGTATAAGGCTTTTGAGGACAGGACAGTCCTCAGCGACATAAACGCCACATTCGAAGACGGCAAGACAAATCTCATCATAGGACAGTCGGGCTCGGGCAAGACGGTGCTGATGAAGAATCTTGTAGGTCTCTTTACTCCTACAAGTGGAGAGATACTCTATGACGGACGTGACTTCGTAAAAATGACTAAGCACCAGAAGGTGATGATGAGACGCGAGATGGGTATGATATTCCAGTCTGCCGCCCTGTTTGACTCCCTCTCCGTATTAGAGAATGTAATGTTCCCACTCGACATGTTCTCAAACATGACACTGCGCGACCGTCAGCGCAGAGCTCAGGAGTGTCTCGACAGGGTGAACCTGTCTGATGCTGGCAGCAAGTATCCTGGCGAGATATCGGGAGGTATGCAGAAGCGTGTGGCAATAGCACGTGCTATAGTGATGAACCCGAAATATCTGTTTTGCGATGAGCCAAACTCTGGTCTCGACCCAAAGACATCACTCGTCATAGACCAACTGTTGCACGGCATTACCCACGAGTTTGGAATAACTACCATCATCAATACCCACGACATGAACTCCGTACTCGGTATTGGCGAGAATATTATCTTTATTAGTAAGGGCAAGAAAGGCTGGGAAGGTAATTCGGAAGGCGTGATGTCCTCTACCAATGAGGACCTCAACGACCTTGTCTTTGCCTCTGAACTGTTCAAGAAAGTCAAGGCTGCAGCTCTATAAGAATCAAGGCAACGATTCTATAACGACTTTGGGCTACAGCTCTATAACCCTACTACCATCATTCTGCGGAGTGATGGTAATTTTTATTGTTTCCTCTGGCAGGGCATCTTCCACTATCTCAGGCCACTCCATAAGGCACAGGTTTCCTGAATAGAAATATTCTTCTGCACCCATGTCATAGAGTTCCTCCATCTTCTTTATGCGATAGAAATCGAAGTGGTAAACGGGCATTCCCTTGCCGTCTGTGTATTCGTTGACTATGGCAAAGGTTGGCGAGGTGATGACCTCATCTACTCCGAGTTCCTCACACAGAGCCTTGATAAACGTCGTCTTGCCTGCTCCCATCGGGGCATAGAAGGCGAAACACGTGCCCATATCCTTGGTGGCAGCCAGAAATTTTCTTGCTGCCTCACGTATATTGTCGAGTGTAAACCTGATAGTCAATTGAAGATTGAATATTGAATATTATGCGATCTGTGAACTATGAACTGTGAACTATGAACTGTGAACTATGAACTGTGAACTATGAACGCTCGATTGATGCGACCTGAGAGCCTTGAGCGATCTATGAACTGTGAACTGTAAACTGTGAACTGTAAACTACCTCTTCCTCCCCTTCATCACTATCAGCGGGATTATCATTTCCTCCATCGAGATACCACCGTGCTGGAAGGTGTCCTTGTAGTACTGCACGTAGTAATTGTAGTTATTGGGGTAGGCAAAGAAGTCGTTGCCAGTGGCAAAGACGTAGGAAGTGGAGATGTTTGGGGCAGGCAGCTGCACGGCTCGCGGATTGGATATTACGAATACGTCCTTCGACTGGCAACTGAGGTTCTTGCCCAGCTTATACCTCAGGTTGGTGTTGGTATTCTTGTCGCCTACTATCTTTACTGGCTTGTCGCAACGTATGGAACCGTGGTCTGTGGTAAGGATAACCTTATAATCGGTCTGGGCAAGCAACTCAAAGAGTTCGCTCAGCACTCCGTGCTTAAACCACGAGAGGGTTATGCTGCGATAAGCTGCCTCGTTGTTGGCGAGTTCCCTGACCATCTTCGACTCCGTCCTGGCGTGGGACAGCATATCCACAAAGTTTATGACCACCACGTTGAGGTCATTGTTGAGCAGGGAGTTGAACTCCTTGAGCAACCGCTCTGCACCGTTTGAGTCGTTTATCTTATGGTAAGAGAAGGTGTCCTTGCGCCTGTAGCGCTCTATCTGTGTCTTGATGAGAGGCGACTCATTGAGGTTCTTGCCCTCCTCCTCGTCTTCGTCCACCCACAGGTCGGGGAACATATCGGCTATCTGCTGTGGCATGAGCCCTGAGAAGATAGCGTTTCTGGCGTATTGCGTAGCCGTGGGCAGTATGCTGCAATAGAGGTTTTCATCTATGTCGAACATATCGCCTATCTCCTCGGCAAGCATGCGCCACTGGTCGTAGCGGAAATTGTCTATCACTATGAGGAACACCTTCTCGCCGTTGCTGATGGTGGGAAACACGCAGTCGGGCATTATGCGGTTAGACATCAGCGGGCGCTCAGTCTTCGACTTAGCCCCAGGAGTGGTCCAGTCGAGGTAGTTGTTCTTTATGAACTTCCCCCACCCTATGTTGGCTTCCTCCTTCTGCATCTTCAGCATCTCGGTCATCGACGAGCCTGTGGAGGCGAGCTCCAACTCCCAGCGCACCAGACGCTTATACACCTCTTTCCAGTCGTCGAAGGTGCGGCAGTCCTGTATCTGCATCGATATGTCCATGAACGACTGCTGATAGCCCTGCTGTGTCACCTCGGTCACAATCTCCCTCTGGTGCACGTGCTTCTTCAGCGCAAGGAGTATCTGCATGGGGTTGACTGGCTTTATGAGGTAGTCGGCAATCTTTGAGCCTATAGCCTGGTTCATTATGTCCTCCTCCTCGCTCTTGGTCACCATCACCACTGGCGTCTGCGGCTGCACCTCCTTTATGCGCTGCAGGGTTTCCAGTCCTGTTATGCCTGGCATCATCTCGTCGAGCAACACAAGGTCGAAGGTCTGCTGCTGGCACTGCTCTATGGCGTCAAGCCCGTTGCTTGCCACAACAACCTCGTAACCCTTCTTCTCGAGAAAGATTATGTGAGCCTTGAGATGCTCTATTTCGTCATCAACCCATAGGAGTTTTGCCATGTTTCTTCTTCTTTTTCTTCTTCTTTGCTTTGTCGAAACGTGTAAGGTCTGAACCGTCGAGCATATCCACAGGACGCTCTGCCTCCTTCGCCTTGCCATCAGCCGCCAAGGACAATGGTTTCTTGCCCTCCTTGTTCATCTCTATTATCTCCTTAGCCCTTTCGGCAGAGATAGTCTCGAGGTTGGCAGCCTGCTTCTTGTCAGTAGAATACGTCACCTGTCCAGACAGAATATCCTGCTTGAAGAGGTAGTAGTCGCTGTCTGCCGTCTGCAGCACAGCATCTCGCGGTGGCAGTTTCTTGCCAGCCTCGAGGTAGCAGTCAGCCTCATAGTTGAGACAGCACTTCAGCTTGGCGCACATGCCCGCCAGCTTCTGCGGATTAGGCGAGATGTCCTGTATGCGGGCAGCTCCAGTGCTCACGCTGGAGAACGACTTCATCCATGTAGCACAGCAAAGCTCTCTGCCGCAAGGTCCCGTTCCGCCTATTCTGCCAGCCTCCTGCCTTGCACCAATCTGCTTCATCTCGATGCGCACATGGAAAGTCTCAGCCAGCACCTTGATGAGCTGGCGGAAGTCCACCCTCTCGTCGGCTATGTAGTAGAATATCGCCTTGTTGCCGTCGCCCTGATACTCTACGTCGCCTATCTTCATGTCGAGCCCTAAGTCCTTGGCTATCTGGCGACTCTGTATCATCGTAGCCTCTTCCCTGCTCTTCGCCTCGCGATAGCGGTCCATGTCCGTATCCTTGGCAAAGCGATACACCTTTTTTATATCGTCGGCAGACTTCAGGTTTGCCTTCTTTATCTGCAAGGACACGAGCCTGCCCGTAAGGGTCACCACGCCTATGTCGTGACCTGGGTTAGCCTCTACAGCCACCCAGTCGCCCTTCTTCAGGTCCAATCCGTTCACGTTGTGGTAGTAAGCCTTGCGGGTGTTCTTAAACTGCACCTCCACAAGGTCGGTACTCTCGGCATTGCCGGGCACGTCGGCAAGCCAGTCGTAGGTATTCAGCTGGTGGTCGCTCCTACCCACGCCTCTGGCGCACAGTCCCCTTGCGTTAGTAGGACCGAGAGTAAACTTCATATTTTGATAATCTATCATTTTATTGGGCGTTTGGTTGTTTGGGCGTTTGGTTGTTTGGGCGTTTGGTTGTTTGGGCGTTTGGGCGTTTGGGAGGTTATTCCTCTGATTGTTTGGTCGTTTGTTCATCCGGGTAATATCCCTGACTCCCTAAACGACTAACTCCCTAAACGACTAAACGACTAACTATGAACTGTGTATCAGCACCGCAGCCTTCATCGTCAGGTCAAAGAAGACAATCTTGGCATTAGCATTCTGTCCTATGTCCCTTATCGCCATCTGGTACAGCTCCTGAAATCCCAGCACGTTGCCCTCGTTTATGAAGCGTGCAAACCTCTGGCAGAACTGCTCTTCCTCTGCCGACATATACGTCAGCTCTGGCTTTCGGAAGTTATACATGAATGCCTCCCTCGTCATCCTGAGGAAGTAGGTCAGCAGGCGTTTCTGCTCCTCCCTGCCCATAGCCGCCACGCTCTCAGCCCAGCGTTTCAGGTCTTTCACGTCACGCATATAGACCTTTCTCATCAGCGTAACGAAATAGTCGAAGAACAGCCTGTTCTCGTTGCCAGCATTTAGTTCTTCCAGTGCCGCCAGCCAGTTGCCGCCAGCCAGTCGGGCTACCCTCTCGGCATCAGCCTGCTCCAGACCTCGCCTCTCCATGAGAGCCTTCACCATATCGTCATGCGCTATGGGCTTCACGTCAAACCGCTGCACCCTCGAGCGTATCGTCTCGAGCAGTTTCTCTGGCTCTCGGCTCACCATTATGAAGAGCGTCTGCGTGGGAGGTTCCTCTATTAGCTTCAGCATCTTGTTGGCACAATCGAGGTTCATCCTCTCTGGCAACCATATAATGCTCACCTTCCATCCCCCCTGGTTCGACTTCATCGTCAGTCGCTTTATCAGCTCGTTAGCCTCGCCAACGGTTATCACCGCCTGCTGCCTCTCCGCCTTCATAGCCTCCATCCAGTCGGCAAGCGAGAAGTAGGGATTTACATCCCCCTTCCCATCTCCCTTCCCTTTAGGGGAGGGTTGGGGAGAGGTTAGCTCCCTCCACTGCTCTATGAAGTCGTCGCTCACGGGCTTGTACTCCGAGTTCCACTTCTTCAGCTTTATCGTGGGGAAGGTAAAGTGCAGGTCGGGGTGCTCTATGCCCCTCACCTTATACAGGTTCCCGTTCCCGTTAACGTTCCCGTTCAAGATGTAGGTCGCCAGCGCTATCGCCAGCGCCATCTTGCCTGCTCCGTCAGGACCACACAGCATCAGGGCGTGGGGCAGCCTGCCCTCGTCAGCCAGTGCCTTCAGGCGCTCTGCCATCTCCCTTTGTCCTATGATGTCGCTGAACTCCATGACACTTCGCAGGGGCGCGCAGCCCCGTTTTTAACTGCAAAGTTAGCGAAAAGTATCAGAATATCCAAACTTTTCGCTAACTATTAAACTTTGTTTCGTTTTTTTCTCACCCTCCTTTTACTGGTTAATCCACGCCAAGTTACGCCCCCTGTAGTTCCTTCTTGCCAAGTCGCTCATGGGGGTGAGGGAAGTTTGCGTTATAAGTTGTCTTAGCTGTTCTCAGTATTAGTTTGTTAGTTTATTTCGTATGGCTTTCCTGAGCAATAGGTTCTCTGCGAGTGTCCCAGAAAGCGAAATTCCTCATCACGTTCACTCCAAACCTCTTCACTTGGTATCCCCAATCCAGCTTTGAAGTCGCTTTCCGCCTTGTCAATCCTTGCGTTCAGTTCCTCTATTGTATAAGGTCTTAAATCCATATCACCTCCTTCTTTTTCTGTTCCTTTTTGCAAAGTTACGAAAAAAAATGAAGAAAAAGAAAAAAAACGACCCCAAGGGGGAGAATTAGCAATTAGTATTCTATCAAGTTAAGTCCTTGACTGCGATAGAAAGCGAACTTCTGGTCGCTGGAAAGGAGCGTTAGATGCTCTGTGATGGCATGAGCAATGATGACGTGGTCGCTTGGATCGCGGTGGTCTTGTGCCTCGTTGAACGTGAGACTGGCATAGGTATAGGCCGTGTCGCGACGCAGAGGCAGGAACTCTATACCGTAATCCTGCTCAATAGAGGTAAGCATCTGCTCTGCCGTTTGCCAGTGCTTCGAGAGCAGCTTCTTGTTGTTGAAAAGTACGACTAACTCGCGTGCTGTCTCGAAACTGGCATACAACATCGTGTCAGGGTCGTCAATGATGTTCCAAAAGTCTAAGTCTGTAACTCGTGGACTTGTTATCAAGTCTATAACTGCACATGTATCAAGGATTAGCCGGGTCATAACCAGGAACGTAATATTTAAGTCTTTCTATTAACGCAGGATCAGTAATAGTAACTCCACCAGCGTGAGCTACAGCAAACGCCATTCTCCTTGTCTTTGGTGTCTTCTTTGAGTTTATGGCATAATTCCTCGCCATTCTCTCTTTTTTTTCTTCTATTGACATATTCGTCCTTTCTTTTTCAGTTTCTTTTTGCAAAGATACAAAAAAAATGAAAACCTGCAAGCGATGAGCATAAAAAAATGCTAATAGTAAAAAATAGAGAACGAAGAATTTTAATATTTTGACCGAAAAATACCTGCGTTATGCCTTAGAGTGCCAAGTCAATAATTCTAAATGCTATTACTATGTTTCTAAGTGCCGTTGCTATATTTCTGATTGTCCTCAGTAAGCTCCTAAGTGCTGTTGCATGGCTTTTAACTAACAAAATAGCTTAGTTTATAGAACAAACTAGGCTAGTTTGTTGAACAAAGTAGGTTAGTTTGTTAAACAAAGTAGGCTAGTTTGTTGAACAAAGTAGGCTACTTTGTTATTTAGAAGCCATGCAACAAGAGATACAAGCATAGCCATAGCAGGCAGAGAAAGTGCTTTAGGAGGCAAAAGCATTGTAGTTTAATTTTATTTTCGTACCTTTGCCGAAGATTTCCAAACTACTATATCTACAAGAAAATGAAGAAAACATTATTTGCCCTGTGCGTGCTGATGCCTGCTATGGCTCATGCAGACAGCGACGTGAGCGGCGAACTTGCTGCACAAAACACTCCTGAGGGGTGGATGGCTGTGCAACTGCCCAGCATAACAGAGATAACGGATGCCAACACCATTGACATAACAACCTACGGAGCCTCCACCAGCTCTGAGGACAATACTGACGCCATACAGGCGGCCATCAATGCCGTGCCCGCTGCTGGCGGCATGGTGGTGGTGCCTGAGGGCACATGGCTGTGCGGACCTGTAACGGTGAAGTCGAACATGGTGCTCCACCTCAAGGCTGGTGCCACGCTGAAGCTGCTGCCCTTCGGCACCTACCCTTCGGAAAACGAGTATCAGGACCATCGGGGCTCCTACAAGAACCTCAACTTCATAAACAACGGAGGCAAGGAGGTGAACGACATAATAATAGAGGGCGAGGGCGAGACATCCGCAATCGACGGACAGGGCGCTCCGTGGTGGAAGGAGATAGACAACGGCAACAAGTTTGACCGTCCGTCGCTCATCCGACTGACCAAGGGCTCGCGCCACCTGTTCCGCAACCTGAAGTTGCTTAACTCGCCTGGCACCAACCTCACCTTAGGACAGAGCGGCAACGCATCCGACATAACCGTTCGCAACGTGACAATCAAGGCCCCGAAGTCGGGCAAAGGCGGCTCACACAACACAGACGGCATACCCATCTGGGGACCTTACGTCAACATATATGACTGCCTGATAGACACGGGCGATGACAACGTGGTATGCGACAGCAACGCCAGATACATCCACGCATGGAACATCACCTGCGGGGCTGGTCACGGTATGTCGGTAGGCAGCTATACGGAGAAGGTACACCATATTATATATGAGGACATAGACTTTCAAGGCACGGAGACGGGCTTTCGCGTAAAGACCAGCAACGACCGCAGCGGCAACGACTTTGAGGGGACATCTGGCAACGGTAGCGTGCACGACCTCATATTCCGCAACAGCCAGATGAACGGCGTGCTCTCGCCCATAGTGCTGACCTGCCTCTACGACAGCGACCCTGCCAACCCTGCCGACCAGACCACGAGTGCAGTGACGGCAAAGACACCTGAGTTCAAGGATTTCCTATTCCAGAACATAACGGTCACCAACACTCCAGCCAACGCCTACTTCAAGTATGGCAACCCAATATACATCTACGGCAGACCTGAGAGCCTAATCCACGACATAACCTTCGACAACGTGAAGGTTGATGCCCAGAAGGGCATGTGGCTCGCATACTGCAAGGACATCAACTTCATCAACGGATGCGACATAGAGAACATTGCCGGCTCAGGCGACTTCTCAAAGCTGTATAAGGCTACCTACACAGGTAAGTACAAGGACGACACAGGCGTGATAAGCATGGATGGCACGGACGCAGGAACAAACGGCTGCCGCCCCATTAACGCAAAAAAAGCCTTCACAAACGGAAAGCTTCTTATAAAGAGAGGTGATAAAGCGTACAATATAGCTGGGCAACGCCAGATGTAATATAGTCAAGACAGTTTCTCTATAATCTTCACAAGGGTTTCCCTCAACGACAGGGAAGCCCTTTTTAGGTTTTCGTGGAAACTGTCTATGTCTTCTTCCTCTGCATCACGCAGATTAGTGACTGCCTTCACCAGCATTACTGGCACCTTATAGAGTGAGCAGACAAAGGCGACGGCTGCTCCCTCCATCTCCTTGAGCCTGCCCCCATTAGCGTCTATCAGGGCTTCTTCCCCTGGCGAGAGGTCGAAGCTGGAGCCTGTGGTGACCTTGCCCATAGGCAAGCCGAGAGCCTCAGCCACGCGCCACGAGCCTTCCCACACGGGGTAGTTGCCCAAACCCTGAGTGTCCCACTCATTATCGCCTGGCACTCTGCGGTCGTGGAACATCACGCCGTCGGCTATGTAGGTCTGCCCCACCCTCGCGCCGTAGCGCTGCCATCCACCACACGTGCCCACGCTTATCACGAGGTCGGGCTGCAATTTCATTATAGCCGCTTGGGTGGTGACGGCTGCCGCCTCGCAACCTATGAGGTCGCGGTCGTGGCTGACGCCGTTGAGGACGACACCTCCCCAACCCCTCCCAAGGAGGGGCTCACAACACTGTACCTCCCCCTCTCTTTTGGAGAGGGCTGGGGAGAGGTATTTACACGGCAAAGGGCTGAAGAAGCCCTCTTGCTCCTTCAACCCTAAGCTGTCTATCAGGGGCTGAGCCTCAGCCCTCATTGCGAATATCAGACAAATACGCATATAGCTTACTGCACCTGTGCACCAGCAGCATTAAACTGCTTGCCATCCTTAGTGATTATGAGCTTGCCGTTAACAATAGCCTTTTGAACACTTGAACTATTGAACTTTTTAGCCTCCTGAACCTCACTGACAGCTGTTGGGGCTGGAGCCTTAGTCAGCTTGTTGCCCTGAGCATCGTAAGCGTAGTAGGTATTACCTGATGATGCGATGGTGCGAGGACTGTCGATAGCGGTCTGGAGGCTTGTCTGGCTGTAGGCAGGAACAGTAGAAGCGTATTCCCTCCATATCTCTATCTTGCCTGCGCCTGAATACTTCTCGCAGATAGCGGGAACATCCTCTGCCTTATCGTGGTTGTTTACGTAGTAGCCGCTCCAGGTCTGGGTGGGAACCCAAGTGCCTTTAACATAGGTAGAGGCAGCAAACTCCTTGTCGTGCTTGGATGGGTCGTTCTTGAATGACACGCCTGAGTGACCTGTGATGACACGTGAGCAGTTGTCATATATCACTCCATAGCCTGTCTCCGTGTTGATATTGAGTGAGCCACCGCCATCAGGAAGAATGGCTGCCTTACAGTCCTTGAAGTAGCAGGCATCGGCATAGCCCTCAGACTTAGTGCGAAGGTCCCAGCCGTCTTGTGCGTTAACCTGATAATTGTTCATATAGTGAACATTGCCGCCACGCTGCAGAGGCAGACGAGAGCCTGCTATATCCTTGAAGTAGTTATGGTGAGCTGAAATGGTGCGGCAACCATCGAACACGTCTGAGTCACCCTTACCCCAGAGACAAGCCTTGTCGTGGTCGTGGAAAAGATTATATGAGATGGTGAGCCACTGAACATTGTTCTTGCAGTCAACAAGTCCGTCATAACGGTCTTTGTTGGCAGCATTGCCGTTGAAGAACTCGCAGTGGTCTATCCAGATGTGGCCGCCTGCATCAGTCTTGGCACTCTTAGCGTCAGCCTGTATGCCTATGCAGTCTGGGTCGCCAACCTCCTTCTGTGCTCCCTCGCGCCAGGCAACAATCTTGTTTTCGCCTGACTTCAGAATAGGTGCTCCCACCATGGTGAAGCGGCAGTTGCGGATGATGACGTTAGAGGTGCACTGCATGACGAAGGTGAGGCGAGAGAAGAGAGGAGCCTTACCATTGGCATCGGCAATGCCAATTAGTGTCTTGTTGTCGGCTATCATGATGCGCTCACCATATGTGGTGGCAACACCCTCGGAGCCGTCCTGCTTGTCGCAGAGGTGACCTGTGCTGAGGTCGTCAACATACGCCGTGATGCCTGTGTCGATGTCCTTGTCAACGAGCACGATGTAAGGCTTGCTGGACTGGAGGTAAGCCTGCAGTTCGCCTACGTTGCTTGCCTTTACCACCTCGCCGCCTGCACCACCTGTGGTGCCGCCAGCATGATACCACTTACCACTCGTGCCCTCGTAGGCTGCAAAGCCGTCAATACCGAAATTACGTCCGTCAACCGTCTGTGCACTCACGGCTGCCGTCATGAGCGTGCACGCAATAATAGATAAAAGTTTCTTCATGTTTATTGTATATTTATGTTTTTGTTATAGTTAAAGCCTTTACAAGAGTGCAAAGTTACGAAAAAACGAGTGCAGAACAAAATTTTTATTGAAAATTTTATTAACCCTGCATTAAAGCCGTCCCTTTTTAAGGGACTCTAAATTTGCCGAGTGCATTGTAACTTATTCAAAGATACATAAAAAAACGGAAACTCCAAAACAAATTGGAATTTCCGCCTGTTTTTATTCTTGGATTAAAGAGTGAAAGAGTTAAGGAGTTAAGAAGTTATAGACATATGCTCCGACTATTGTTAGCTTATGGTATTGTCTAAGTGGAGGAAAGCCACGTTCGCTCTAGCTCTGCTGGCTTTCACAAAGCGAAGCGACTGAAAGAACTTCTTAAACTTCTTAAAATATTCACTACTTAACCTGAGCACCAGCGGCGGTGTACTGCCTGCCGTTATTCTCGATAATGAGCTTGCCGTTCTTCACGTACTTCACAGCCTTGGGCTCATTGCCGTTGTCAGCTGCAATTATGCCCTTTACGGCGGTAGCCTTGGCTACGGTGAGAGAGAGCTTGACGGCTGCATTCTTCTCCGTGATGGTGAAGGTGAGCTTGTCCCTGACTGACAGGTTGTCTGCCGTCACCACTGTTGGCTCAGTAGCAGTCTTGCGGTTGGCAAGGTTTGTGCTGAATGTCTTGCCTGCAAGCTCGGTGAGCACAGCCTTGTTGCTGTTGTCATCACATACGCCATAGAATACTACCTTAGTAACCTCAACGCCTGCCGGTAGGGTGAGCTCATGCTGCGCCTTACCCATCTTAAACAGGTTGTCGCCTGCCCAACTGTGACCATTGGCGCTGTAGGTGTAGCTTGCAAACTCGTTCGTATCATCTACACTATAACCAAAGGGCAGTTCGCCTGCCTGAATGGTAACGTCGCCCTCGTCTATCACCACACCTGCTACGGTGACGCTCACCGACTTGGTGGCTCCCTTTACTGATGATGAGCCTGCATCCACTACCTGAATCATGGTCTTGCCTGCGGCAACAGCGGTGATGGTGCCGTCGGCGCTGACGGTGGCGATGGCTTCATTGTTGGAGCTATAGGTCACTGCGCCTGCTGCGTTTGCCACCACTATCTTGCTTGTCGTGCCCTGGTCGAGAGTGAGCGAGGCGGCAGAGGTAACGGCAAATGTTGACTCGGCACGTGTGTCGGAAGGGTCAACTGGCTCTACCGGAGTGCCTGCACCCTCCTTGCCTATTATCTGTACGAAGGTTGGCTTATAGTTGTCTATGGCACTGCGAAGGGCGCTGTTTACGTCATAGCTCGCATCATCGGCTGAGGTGAACGTGAACTGGAAGTCGCCACCCTGACAGCGTCCTGCGCCCCACGTGCGGTCGGTCACTACCGACGGCACGTTGGCTGCATCGTGTGCTATGTATGATGCGTACATCTTACCATTCGTATCGAAGTTGTCATAGGTATTGCCGCCGACCTTGGTCTTTACGTCAGCGGGGACTGTAGTCTTAGGGGCGGATACCTCGTAGCAGTCAAACTCCACCTTGTTGGAGGCTGAGTATGGCTTATACTGCACGGTGCCCACCATCACGTTGCCGTAAGACTTAATGATGCCACCATCCTCGCCTGAGAATGTAGGAGCGTCATTCATGTCGGTGCCATACTTGGTGTCGGCACCCTGCAGGGAAATCATCATAGGCTTAGAGCAGTTGCGGAAGTAGTTGCGGTCCATGAACACAGAAGAGCCTGTGGTAGCACCTGAACCGTACTTGGCTATGCCGTCGTAGTAGTTGTTATACATGTGAACGGACATGGTGCGTATGCGTGCATGGCGGGAGTCGGAATGGTCGAACCAGTTGTGGTGGTAGGTGATGTAGTTAGGACCGCTCTCGCTCTTCATGCCACACATGGTTGACTTGCCTGTGTCCCAGAAATGAACGTAGGAGATGGTGACGAACTTGGAGTCGCCCTTCACGTCGATGGCACCGTCGCCCTTCTTCTGGTCGCCGCCCTTGTTAGGACCGTAGAATACGTCCACGTTGTGAATCCAGATGTTGGAGTTGTCGGTATCGAGGGATATGTCATCATCCATCAATGTAGCAACGCCAAGGTTGCGTATTTCCACCGACTTGGAGTTACGGATAAGGAAGCCGAAGCCGTGTATGAAGGCATCATTGCCTACGCCCTCGAAGGTCATGTTAAGCTCTGAGTCTGCCTTCTTTCCCTTTACCTGAAGACCCTCACCAGAAGAATCGAAGCCGTCCATGCCATCAGCGGTAACCTCGCCAATGAAGCGCACGCAGAGGGGGCGCGTCTCTATGCCCTTCTGATAGGCTGTAACGATAGCCTGCAGACCCGTGAAGGTAGTCTCGCCGCCCTTGCTGTCAGACTTTACGCCCAGAGATACCGTCTTTGCGGTCTTGTCTGTCACATAAATCACTCGTGCGCCAGACTTCAGGGTGCCATTGTCATTGTATGCACCCACGCCAGAGGTATAGTTGAAATGGGCAAAGCCAGAACGGTCAAAGTTCTTAACCTCGATGTCGTCAGACACAAGAGCTGTCTGCTCTGCTCCGCCAACAAAAGGAACGACCTTCAGCTTATAGGTACCAGCAGTCAGTCCCAGAGCGTCAACACGACCATAAGAACCGTAAGAGCGAAGAAGCTTGCCGTCAATTTCCACCCATGAACCGCCCTGCTTCTGTACATAGCCCTTGTAACTGTCATAAGAATCGCTGAGACCTGTGAACTCCATCCAACAGCTCTCAAACCAACCGCCTTGTGCTTTCTTAGCCAAGTCGGCAGATGCCGTCATAGCAATAACGAGCATCGTAATAAGAGATAAGATTTTTTTCATAATGTTTATTGTTTAGTTATAATTACAGTTTTAGCATCACATTCTGCAAAGTTACACAAAAAAACGGGAACCCCAAACTTTTAATTTGGAATTCCCGTTTTTTACCTATTTTTAAACAAAGTTTAATACTTATGCTTTAGAACTCGGCATTATTCGGTGTGCGTGGGAATGGTATCACGTCACGAATGTTCTGCATACCTGTTACGAAGAGTATCAGACGCTCGAAACCGAGTCCGAAACCTGCATGAGGACATGTGCCGTACTTACGTGTGTCGAGATACCACCACAGGTGGGTAGTGTCCATCTGACGGCGCTCTATCTCAGCCATGAGTTTGTCATAGCTCTCTTCACGTACTGAACCGCCCATTATCTCGCCTATCTGTGGGAAGAGCACGTCTGTGCCCTGCATGGTAGGACCAGGTGCCACGCAACCCTTGTAACCTACTGAACCGCCGTCGGCTGTTGCTTCGTTCTGCTTCATGTAGAATGACTTGATGGCAGTTGGGTAATCGGTCATGATGACAGGCTTCTTGAAGTGTTCCTCTACGAGGTAGCGCTCATGCTCAGAAGCGAGGTCATCGCCCCACTCGCATGGGAACTCAAACTTCTTACCCTTAGCCTTAGCTTCCTGCAATATCTTGATGCCCTCTGTGTAAGGCAAGCGAACGAAATCTTCCTTCAGCACGCCCTCAAGACGCTCGATGAGTCCCTTGTCTATCATCTTGTTGAGGAACTCAAGGTCGTCCTTGCAGTTTGTCAGTGCCCAGTGAACACAATACTTGATGAAGTCTTCCTCAAGGTCCATCAGCTCCTCCTGGTCCATGAAGGCTATCTCTGGCTCTATCATCCAGAACTCAGCCAAGTGACGTGGAGTGTTGGAGTTCTCAGCACGGAACGTAGGACCGAAGGTGTAGATAGCACCCAGGGCTGTAGCACCGAGCTCGCCCTCCAGTTGTCCTGACACCGTGAGCGATGTCTGCTGTCCGAAGAAGTCGTCATCATACTTTATCTTGCCTTCCTCATCCTTCTTCAGGTCATAGAGGTTCTTGGTTGTCACCTGAAACATGTTGCCTGCTCCCTCGCAGTCGCTAGCTGTGATGAGAGGGGTGTGGAAGTAGAAATAGCCGTGCTCGTGGAAGTAAGTGTGTATTGCCATCGCCATGTTATGACGTATGCGCATCACTGCACCGAATGTATTGGTGCGCAGGCGCATGTGGGCATACTGACGCATATACTCGAATGACTGCCCCTTCTTCTGCATTGGGTAGTCATTGCCGCAAAGGCCGTATATCTCTATCTTCTCAGCCTGCACTTCGCAAGCCTGTCCTGCCCCCTGGCTCTCTACGAGTCTGCCTACTACGTGGATGCAAGCCCCAGTAGTTATCTGCTTCAGCATTTCTGCATCAAACTTCGCAGGGTCAACGACTATCTGTATGTTTTTGATGGTCGAACCATCGTTCAGGGCAATAAAATCTACTGCCTTGCTTGAACGGTGTGTCCTTACCCATCCCTTTATGTCTATCTCCTCGCCAAAAACTGTCATGGCAAGGGCATCTACTACTTTTGTTCTTTTCATAAATATACTCGCTTTGCTCGCGCGATAACGTTGACGATAACGCTAACGATAACTGCGAACTATGAACTGTAAACTGTGAATTATTCAAACGCTCCCATACGCAGCATATCTACTTCCTTCTCTGTGAGGAAGCGCCAGTCGCCACGACGGAGGTTCTTCTTTGTCAGACCAGCAAACTGCACGCGGTCAAGTTTTATCACCCTGTAGCCCAGATGCTCGAAGATACGACGCACGATGCGGTTCTTGCCAGAGTGTATCTCTATGCCCACCTGCTTCTTGTCAGTAGCGTGAGCATACTCTATTGCATCAGCCTTTATGGTGCCGTCATCGAGTTCTATGCCTTCAGCTATCTGCTGCATGTCGTGCAATGTAACGTTCTTGTCGAGGAACACGTGATATACCTTCTTCTTGAGGAACTTAGGGTGAGTGAGCTTTGAAGCCAAGTCACCATCGTTGGTAAGAAGCAGCACACCTGTTGTGTTGCGGTCAAGACGCCCTACTGGGTATATGCGCTCTGGACAGGCACCCTGCACGAGGTCCATCACGGTCTTGCGCTGCTGTGGGTCGTCAGAGGTTGTCACGTAGTCCTTTGGCTTGTTGAGAAGAACGTAAACCTTCTTCTCCAGGGTTACAGGCTGGTCATGGAACTTCACCTCGTCTGTGCGCAGCACCTTTGTACCGAGCTCTGTCACTACCTGTCCGTTGACGGTTACTACGCCTGCCTCTATAAAGTCGTCTGCCTCACGGCGTGAGCACACGCCTGCGTTAGCGAGGAACTTGTTAAGACGTACTGGTGCTGTTGGGTCTATGTGGCTCTCGTTGTACTCTATGCGTTTCTTCATAGAATACTTTGCATTAGGGTCGTAGCCTGTAGAATGTTGACGCTGACCATAGCCGCCACGCTGGTAACTACCTCTTGACTGATAACCGCCGCGCTGCTGTCCGTAGCCGCCACGCTGGTAACCACCTCTTGGCTGGTAACCGCCGCGCTGCTGTCCGTAGCCGCCACGCTGCTGGTTGTAGCCCTCGCCACCCTGTTCGTTATTATTGTTGTTATACTGACGGTATCCACCCTGGCGTGGCTGACCATAGCCGCCACGATTGTAACCACCACGGTTATTGTAGCCACCGCGCTGCTGACCGTAGCCGCCACGCTGGTAACCACCTCTTGGCTGATAACCGCCTTCTTCGTTGCGCTGAGAGTTAGAATCACTGAATACGCCACCGAAGCCCTCGGGCATAAAGCTACCCTCGCTTCTGTGTTCTGGCGCATAACCTCCTTGTCTTTGACTGCCATAGCCGCCACGATTGTAATTAGGACGACTGCCATACTGCTGACGCTCACCATAGCTTCCACGGCTTGGTATGCGCACGCGCTGGCGTGGCTGACGTGGCTGCTGGAAGCCACTGTTCTCCTGACCTAAACCTCCCTCACGGGTTGATTCATTGTTCTGCTGTGCATCCTGCACATTTTCCTTGTCTGTTTCCAACATGTTGTCTCTTGTTGTTTTAGTTTTTTTGAAAAATAAATAGTATTGCTTTTGTGTTGTATACACAGGTCCTCACGGACCTTATTTTAATATTCTGTTTTTTTCGATTTACCGTTTTACCGACTTATCGGACTTCCGATTGATTAAATTCCTGTATAGTTGCTTGGCGTTATTGCCATCAGTTCAGCCTTCACGTCATCGCTCACGTTGAGAGTCTTGATAAACTCATGTATTGTTTCCTCGTCCATGTGCTTATTGGTGCGGGTAAGAGCCTTCAGTGCCTCGTATGGGTGAGGATAAGCCTCGCGACGCAGGATGGTCTGTATGGCCTCAGCTACCACTGCCCATGTATTGTCGAGGTCCTTCTGCAGAGCCTCTTCGTTGAGTATGAGCTTGCGCAGTCCCTTCAGCGTTGACTGTATTGCTATTACGGAGTGGCCGAGTGGCACACCGATATTGCGAAGCACGGTAGAGTCCGTCAGGTCTCTCTGCAGACGGCTTACAGGCAATTTCTGTGCCAGGAACTGCAGTATGGCGTTGGCTATGCCAAGATTTCCCTCAGAGTTTTCGTAATCTATCGGGTTCACCTTGTGTGGCATTGCGCTTGAGCCTACCTCTCCTGCCTTAATCTTCTGCTTGAAGTACTCCATGGAGATATACATCCAGAAGTCACGGTCAAGGTCTATGATGATGGTGTTTATCCTGCGCACAGCGTCAAATATAGAACCCAGATGGTCGTAGTTGCTTATCTGCGTGGTATATTGCTCGCGCTCCAGTCCGAGTTTCTCGCTCACGAACTTGTTGCCAAACTCCCTCCAGTCGTATGCTGGATAAGCCACCTTGTGAGCATTGAAGTTGCCCGTTGCACCGCCAAACTTGGCTGTGTATTTGCATGCCTTCAGAGAAGCGAGTTGCTCCTCCAGACGATATACGAACACCATTACCTCCTTGCCCAGTCGGGTTGGCGATGCTGGCTGTCCGTGCGTCTTGGCGAGCATAGGCACATCCTTCCATTCCTCGGCATAATCCCTGAGTTGCTGAATAAGTTCCTCCACCTGCGGGATGAATACCTCTGCCAAGGCATCCTTCACAGACAGTGGCACACTGGTGTTGTTGATGTCCTGAGAAGTAAGTCCAAAGTGTATGAACTCACGGCTGCGCTCGAAGTAGCCTTCGCCCAGCTGCTCCTTCTCCATCTTGTCCAGTTGCTCCTTTATGAAGTATTCTACAGCCTTCACATCGTGGTTTGTGACCTTCTCTATGTCCTTCACCCTCTGCGCATCTTCCTCCGAGAAGTTCTGGTATATGCCACGCAACTGAGGGAAGAGGGACTTGTCAAAGTCCTTCAGCTGTGGCAGAGGCAGCTCGCACAGGGTTATGAAGTACTCTATCTCCACACGAACTCGATACTTTATCAAAGCATACTCTGAGAAATAGTTAGCGAGAGCTTCGGTCTTACCACGGTATCTGCCATCAATGGGAGAAATAGCGGTCAGTAAATCAAGATTCATTTGCAAAATGTATAATTCGAATTATATTGTGTAATTTCGTGCAAAGGTACGAAGAAAAATCAAGATTGAAAAATTAAGAATGAAGAATTAAGGTTTGAGACTTAAGAATTATATATTATTAAGATTTTAACACTCTCACAGTTGCTTAGCAAGCACATGCGGATGCTAAGCAACCACGCTCGGCGGCAAAGCAACCAGACGCGGGAACATAGCAACCGCAGAGTACATTCTAATCATCGGCAGCGGAAAATATTTTTGTTCGTTCGTCCATTTCACACTATATAATAGTGAAATGGACGAACGAACGGGAATCCGCTGAACTTTTTTCAGCGTGTTTTTGTATAACTCGCGTTAAAGTCCGTCTGTTTTTTGTGTTTTCTCTTGCATAATCAGGGAAAAGTTTGTATTTTTGCCCTCGTTTACGCACCTGACCAAGAAGATAGGGGTATATGTACTGGACTGACAGAATAAGACAAGTAAAAATAGCGCTGGTTGCTACAGCCGTAGTGATAGCAGCCGCATCTCTTGTGTCAAGTCATTTTCTTGTGAAGGACCTCGAGCAGGAGGAGCGCAACCGCATGGAGATATGGGCAGAGGCGATGCACTCTCTCAACACTGCCACAGAGGATACTGACCTCAACCTCGTCCTGAAAGTCCTGGAGCAGAACAACACCATACCCGTAGTGGTAACTGATGCTAAAGGCACGGCGCAGATATACCGCAACGTGGATATAACGTCGGAGGACAGTCTTGCTATTGCAACGAGCAAAGCCAGAATATACGCAAAGAAGCACTCGCCCATAAAGGTGCAGATAGGCGACA
The DNA here is from genome assembly GCA_002394365.1 of Prevotellaceae bacterium UBA4332. Taxonomy (GTDB): domain Bacteria; phylum Bacteroidota; class Bacteroidia; order Bacteroidales; family Bacteroidaceae; genus Prevotella. Next base: position 11,746 of record DGTQ01000002.1, on the reverse strand, counting down.
GGCGGACAGACTACCTTCTGGTGTGTTATGACGACTCGATGCTCCTGACGCGTCTCGCCTACTACCCTTACGTGCAACTGGGCATAGTGCTCATCTTTGTTGTCATTGCCATATTCGCCCTGCTCACCTCGAAGAAGGCAGAGCAAAACAAGGTGTGGGTGGGGCTCTCAAAGGAGACGGCGCACCAGCTGGGCACGCCTATCTCGAGCCTCATGGCGTGGACAGAAATACTGCGAGAGCAATACCCCAACGACGAGCTGATACCCGAGATGGACAAGGACGTGAAGCGCTTGCAACTCATTGCCGACCGTTTCTCTAAGATTGGCTCAGCTCCTGAGCGCAAGGAAATCGACCTCACCACACTGCTCGAAAGGGTGGTAGAATACATGAACAGGCGCACATCGGAGAAAGTGCTTATCACCACCGAACTGGACAAGGACAAGACTACCGTCTATGCTAACGCCCAGCTCCTGGAGTGGGTTTTCGAAAACCTCTGCAAGAATGCTGTTGACGCTATGGGTGGCGAGGGAAGCATACATATCAAGACACATTCCACGCCCAGCAGCGTTGTGACAGACGTGAAGGATACAGGCAAGGGCATAGAACACAAGAACATACAAAACGTGTTTCGCCCTGGTTTCACCACTAAGAAACGTGGTTGGGGATTGGGATTGTCGCTTGCCAAACGCATCGTAGAGGAATACCATAAAGGCAAAATATTCGTCCTTAACTCTGAAATAGGCAAGGGAACTACATTCAGGATTATCCTGAAGGGAGTGACGAGTTGAAGGTTGAAGGTTGAAAGTTGAAAGTTGAAAGTATAAGGTATAAAGTATAAAGCATAAAGTATAAAGTGACCATAATCTATCCATCACCAATATTCGGACCAGTACACTCGCGCAGACTTGGCGTGTCGCTTGGAGTAAACCTCATGCCAAGCGACGGTAAGGTGTGCTCCTTCGACTGCATCTACTGCGAGTGCGGGTTTAACGGCGACTTCCGTCCCAAGGCGAAGCGTCCAACACGAGAGGAAGTAAGAGAGGCTCTCACCACCGTCCTGCAACAACGTCACGCTAATGGCGAACCCCTCGACGTTATCACCTTTGCTGGTAATGGCGAACCCACAGGACACCCCGATTTTGCTGGCATAATAGACGACACCATAGAGGTGCGCAACAGATTCTTTCCCGAGGCAAAGGTCTCTGTGCTGAGTAATGCCACCTTCATACAGAAAGTCGACATACACGATGCCCTCATGAAGGTAGATAACAACATACAGAAATTGGACACCATAAACAGGGAATACATACTGAAGGTGGACAGACCTACCTCACCCAGCTATGACGTAAACAAGGTGATAGAGAGGCTGAAGGACTTCAAAGGGCACGTCATAATACAGACAATGTTCATGCGAGGTTCCTACAAGGGAGAGTCGATAGACAACACCAGCGAAGCCTATATTGCCCCGTGGCTTAACGCCGTGAAGGACATTAAGCCTCAGCAGGTGATGATATACACCATAGACCGTGAAACGCCAGCGCAGGGACTGCTCAAAGCTGAGCCCGCCCTGCTGGACAGCATAAAGCAACGAGTGGAGCTGCTGGGCATCCCCTGCTCCGCAAGCTATTAAAAGTCTGAAAAAAAACTAGGAAAACATAGGAAAGCCTAGGAGCCCCTAGGAAGCCCTAGAAAAAAACAAAAAAACAACCAACAACAATGAAAGAAAAGACAAAAGCAAGTATCATTGGCATTATCCTAACCGCAGGACTATCCCTCTTGTGTGGCTTAGCTTATGCTCTTAACGAAAAAATCAAAGGTATCGATTTCGATAATTACAAAGAGGAAGACAAATTCTAATGAAATACTCCATAGATCAGATTGCTACGCTCATAGGAGCACGACGCATAGGTACTGCCGAGGGAAACATCTCTTTCCTTCTTACTGACAGCCGCTCACTCTCCTTCCCCGAGGAGACTCTCTTTTTTGCTCTGTGTACAAGGCACGGCAACGGACATAAATACATAGAAGACCTGTATAAGCGCGGCGTAAGAAACTTCGTGGTGAGCGAGGATATTGACATAAAGTGTGATGCCAACTTCCTTGTTGTAAACGACACACTTGCTGCCCTGCAACGCCTTGCCGAGCGCCATCGCGACGAGTTCCAGATACCCGTAGTAGGCATAACGGGCAGCAACGGCAAGACCGTAGTGAAAGAGTGGCTCTACCAGCTCATCATGCCATCGAAAAACGTCACACGCTCTCCTCGCAGCTACAACTCGCAGATTGGTGTACCACTCTCCGTATGGCTGCTCAACGAGGATAGCGAGGTAGGACTGTTTGAGGCTGGCATAAGTAAAACCGACGAGATGAGCCGACTGGCGAACATCATACAACCTACCATAGGCATCTTCACCTGCCTGGGACAGGCACACCAGGAGAATTTCCACTCCATAGAGGAGAAATGCCGAGAAAAATTCTGCCTCTTCGAAAACTGCAAAGAGCTTATCTACCCTGCCGACAACGACACTGTTTTCAGAGTGCTGAAAGGCAGCAAGTTCAAGGGCGAGAAACTTGGTTGGTCAACAACCGACAGCAACGCGGCTTTCTACGTTAGCAACATAGAGAAAGGAGAGAACAGCACACGAATAACATACAATTTCAAGGGAACGGATGGAGAATACACCATTCCGTACATAAGCGAAGCCTCAATAGAAAACTCCATCACCTGTGCCGTAGCCGCACTGCACCTCGGACTCACCACCTCTGAACTTGCAGACCGCATGACCAACCTCGAGCCTGTAGCCATGCGTCTGGAGGTAAAGAACGGGCGCAACGGGTGTATGCTCATTAACGACTCGTATAACTCCGACCTTGCAAGCCTCGACATAGCTCTTGACTTCATGCACCGTCGTCCTGACAAGAGAGGGTATCGTCGCACTCTCATACTCAGCGACATAGAGCAAAGCGGCATGACGGCAAAGGAACTATGCAGGAGCGTGTCTGACCTTGCCGTAAGCCGTGGTATAGACAAGTTCATAGGCATAGGCACCATGCTGAAGGAAAATGCCAACCTCATCAAGATAGACAACAGCAGTTTCTATGAAGATACGGAGGCTTTCCTTGACAGCAAGGATTTTTCCGAACTGCACGACGAGCTCATACTCATCAAGGGGGCACGACGTTTCTCTTTTGACACCATCACGGAGCAACTGGTGGAGAAGGTGCACGAGACAACCCTCGAGGTCAACCTCTCTGCCGTTGTGGCTAACCTCAACTGGTATCGCAGCAAGATGAAGCCTGGCACCAAGATGGTGTGCATGATAAAGGCTGACGGTTATGGAGCTGGCGCCATAGAGATAGCCAAGACGCTGCAAGACCACCGTGTGGATTACCTCGCTGTAGCCGTAGCCGATGAGGGCGTGGCTCTGCGCAAGGCTGGCATAACTGCCAACATCATGATAATGAACCCCGAGATGACGGCTTTCAAGACCATGTTTGACTATGACCTTGAACCAGAGGTGTATTCTTTCCGTCTGCTTGATGCTCTGCGTCATGCTGCACGCAAAGAGGGCATCACGGGACTACCAATACACATAAAGCTCGACACGGGCATGCACCGCCTGGGTTTCCACCCCATTGACGACATGCCACAACTCATAGACTATCTGAAGCACCAGAATGCCCTCACACCTCGCTCGGTATTCTCACATTTCGTGGGTAGCGACGACGATGTGTTTGACGATTTCTCCCAGCAGCAATATGACCTCTTCACCAAGGGAGCCGACGCCCTGCAAGGTGCTTTCTCTCACCACATACTGCGCCACATCTGCAACAGTGCGGGCATAGAGCATTTCCCCGAGAGGCAGATGGACATGTGTCGTCTTGGTCTGGGATTGTATGGCATCAACCCTCGCGATAACAGCATTATAAATAATGTGTCAACGCTGAAGACCACCATACTGCAACTGCGCCACGTAAAAGCTGGTGACAGCATAGGCTACTCTCGCCGCACAGTACTCGACAAGGACAGCCTGATTGCGGCAATACCCATAGGTTATGCTGATGGTCTCAACCGTCATCTTGGCAACAGGGGTGGATATTGTCTTGTAAACGGCAAGAAGGCTGAATATGTCGGCAATATTTGCATGGACGTGTGCATGATAGACGTAACGGGCATAGACTGTCAGGAGGGCGACAGCGTTGAGATATTTGGCAACGAACTACCCATCACCGAACTCTCTGACCGACTTGACACAATACCTTACGAAGTGCTAACAGGCATCAGCAACAGAGTAAAGAGAGTGTACTATGAGGAGTGAATGTGTTAAAAATCCATAAAAGAAAGAATAACTCTCAACCCTCAACCCTCAACTCTCAACTAAATTTAGTACCTTTGCACCCGCATTTCAAGAAATGCCGCATTCGAAGATGTCTCTCATGCTGAAAGTGGCTGGGCTGACAGGGCGTCTGAGACATGTGATAAGTAATGACATTATTACTCACAACAGCCACGAAACATTATAACAACTATGTATCTTGACAGCGCAAAGAAGACTGAGATCTTCGGCCAGTATGGCAAGTCAGCAACTGACACAGGTTCAGCAGAAAGCCAGATTGCACTTTTCTCTTACCGCATTAAGCACCTCACAGAGCACCTTAAGAAGAACCACAAGGACTTCCGCACAGCTCGCTCTCTGACACAGCTCGTAGGTAAGCGTCGTGCTCTCCTTGATTATCTCTACGACCGCGACATCAATCGCTATCGTGCTATCGTTAAGGCTCTCGGTCTTCGTAAGTAAAAGTCCAATAGTAAATCCCGCAGAAGCACATAGCTTTTGCGGGATTTGTTTTTCATACCTCCCCCCCTACTTCTCAACTCCTTTAATTCCTCTAACTCCTCTTAACTCCTTTAACTTCTCAACAACATGTATCTCTTCACATCAGAATCAGTTTCAGAAGGACATCCAGACAAAGTTGCCGACCAGATAAGTGACGCTTTACTCGACCAGTTTCTTGCCTATGATGACAAGTCACACTGCGCCATCGAGTCTTTTGTTACCACAGGTCAGGTGGTGCTCATGGGCGAGGTAAAGTCTGAGGCCTACATAGACCTGCAGACCATAGCTCGCAAGACTATCAACAAGATAGGCTACACCAAGTCTGAATATCAGTTTGACGGCAATTCATGCGGTATTCTCTCTGCCATCCACGAGCAGAGCACAGACATTGACATGGGTGTTTCGCGTGAGGAGGAAGACAACCAGGGCGCAGGAGACCAGGGCATGATGTTTGGCTATGCCACCAACGAGACAGACCGCTACATTCCCGTAACTCTCGACCTGTCGCATCTGCTGATGAAGACTCTTGCCGAGATACGCAAGGAGGGTAAGGAGATGACCTACCTGCGTCCAGACTCTAAGTCGCAGGTTACAGTAGAGTATAGCGATGAGGGCGTGCCACAGCGCATAGACACCATAGTCGTCTCTACACAGCACGACGAGTTTGATGCTGACGAACCCATGTTGGCAAAGATTAAGGAGGACGTAAAGAACATCCTCATACCTCGTGCCAAGGCTAAACTGAAGGACAAGAAGATTCTTGCTCTGTTTAATGACGACATAAAGTTCCACGTCAACCCTACTGGTAAGTTTGTTATCGGCGGTCCTCATGGCGACACAGGTTTGACGGGCAGAAAGATTATAGTAGATACTTACGGAGGCAGAGGTGCGCATGGTGGTGGTGCTTTCTCGGGCAAGGACTCTTCAAAGGTTGACCGCAGTGCGGCTTATGCAGCTCGCTATGTGGCAAAGAACCTTGTAGCAGCAGGCGTGAGCGACGAGATTCTTGTACAGTTGAGCTATGCCATCGGTGTGGCTGAACCTGTAAGCGTGTACGTCAACACCTATGGCAAGAGCAACGTGAAAATGAGCGACGGCGAGATAGCTGCCAAGCTCAAGACCTTGTTCGACTTCCGTCCTAAGGCTATAGAGCGCACGCTGAAACTGCGCCAGCCTATGTATCTCGAAACTGCTGCATACGGTCACATGGGACGCAACCCCAAGACTGTGAAAAAGACCTTCACTTCAGCATACCACCCTACGAAGGAGATGGAGATTGAGCTCTTCACATGGGAGAAGCTCGACCTCGTGGATAAATTCAAAGAAGCATTCCTGTAATTCTAAAAAACTTTATTAGATTGCCAACTTAAAAAAACTTGTCAGTTCTCCATCTTGTCTTCAGATAGCTACATAGTATTGGGCCTGTTGCTCTGCACTGTCCTTACATATATGTTTTGTGCAAGGACCGTGCCACTCTTGAGTTATCAGCTGAGCAATATTTTCAGCACTCCGAAGGAAAACTCCACACTGTTCTGGAAAGTATCAAGGGTGATGCCATCCGTTACCTGCCTTATCCTCATAGGATGTGTGACAGGAGCCTATCTTCTCTATCATTACCTTATGGAGTGTGGAACGTTAACCATAGCAAAAGGCGGCGACGGCATTAGCATCTATGCGGCAATAGGACTGTTCATAATACCCTTTTTTGCATCCTTCTTAATCAAGAAACAGGGATTAAGAACAACGTCAATCATCTTTTTCACCCACGACAGGTACAAGCTTGCCGACATGGAGCAGCAGTTTTTCATGGCTCTGCAGGCAGTAGTCGTAACCACGCTGGCTATGCTTCATGGCATGTACGGTTTTAGTATAACAACAGCCATGCAGATAGCCGTTGTGAGCTTCATAATAACCGAAATATTGGCTTTTTATAAGGAATATCGTATATTTTCCAGCGGAAAGGTCACTTTTTCGCATTTTTTTTTGTACCTTTGCACCCTCGAAACACTATATATTGCTCTGCTAATAGGAGTATCAGCATTTTTAACTAACACACTAAGGATTAATATTTAAGGATAAACGATGGTAAAGAAGATTCTGGTTTCACAGCCGAAACCTACAAGCGAAAACTCACCATATTACGAGATAGCCCGCCACTTCGACGTAGAACTCGTTTTTCGCCCATTCATCAAGGTGGAAGGATTGACGTCTCAGGAATTCCGTCAGCAGAAGGTAAATATATCCAACTACACAGCTATTGTCTTTACCTCTCGCCACGCCATCGACCATTTCTTCCAGTTGGCTAAGGAACTGCGCATCACCATGCCAGAGACAACAAAGTATTTCTGCGTGACAGAGACCATTGCCCTCTACATACAGAAGTATGCCCCATACCGCAAGCGCAAGGTTTTCTTTGGCGAGACAGGCAAGATAGACGACCTCATACCAGCAATGGTAAAACACAAGAACGAGAAGTACCTTGTGCCCCTGAGCAGCGTAGCCAATGACAACATCACAAAGATGCTCGACGCCAAGGAACTCAACCACAAGGAGTGCGTGATGTATCGCACCGTCAGCAACGACTTCAGCGAGGAGGAGAAGAAGAATTTCGACTATGACATGGCACTTTTCTTCTCTCCTGCAGGCATCAAGTCACTCATTGAGAACTTCCCTGACGCCTCACAAAGCGACCTCAAGATAGGCACCTTCGGTCCTTCTACTGCCAAAGCAGCACGAGAGGCTGGACTCGAACTGCATCTCGAGGCACCTACAGAGCGCTACCCATCCATGACGGGTGCATTGCGCCACTTCCTGCAAGAACAAGAAGAAGAGTAGCAGCAGTGAACGCACGACTGACAAAAGCAGAACGGCTCTGCAGCAACACACTTATCGACAAACTGTTTGAGCCAGGAAGAGGGAGCAAGAGCATCACAGCCTACCCCATACGAGCCGTGTACCGACTGACAGAAGAAAAAGGGAAGACAGCCACTGAGCAGGAGCCTGCCAACAGCATACTCATCTCTGTTCCGAAGCGCCAGTTTAAGCACGCCGTGGACCGCAACCATGTAAAAAGACAGATACGAGAAGCCTATCGTCAGAACAAGCACCTGTTGCGCCCTGGTGATGAACAACACACCATAAACGTCGCCTTTATATGGCTCGACAACAGGCACTATCCCTCTGACGTGGTAAGGCAGAAGATAACCAACCTCTTGCAACGCATAACAGAATCATGCGCAAAATCCTGACAGCAATACTGCTCCTGCCCATTGCGTTCTACCAGACGTGCATCAGTCCCTTCACCCCCCCATCGTGCCGCTTCACTCCCACATGCTCACAGTATGCCAGAGAAGCCATCATCAAGCACGGTCCGCTGAAAGGCCTATGGCTTGCCATCAGGCGCATCTTGCGCTGCCACCCCTGGGGAGGTTCGGGATATGACCCAGTGCCCTGAAGCGCTGCAATAACTCTAAAAAATCCTATAGTCTCTATAGTCCCTATAGCTCCTATAAAAAAAGAACAACGATATGAAAAACTTCATCGAAGAACTTAAATGGCGCGGCATGCTCGCCCAGATAATGCCAGGCGCAGAAGAACTGTTACAGAAAGAGATGGTAACAGCATACCTCGGCACCGACCCTACTGCCGACTCTCTCCACATAGGTCATCTTTGTGGCATCATGATGCTGCGCCACTTGCAGCAGTGCGGCCACAAGCCCATCATTCTCGTGGGTGGAGCCACAGGCATGATTGGCGACCCGTCAGGCAAGTCTCAGGAGCGCAACCTGCTCGACTCCGAAACACTCTACCACAACCAGGAGTGCATCAAGAAGCAGGTAGCCAAGTTCCTCGACTTCGACTCCAAGGAGGCTAACGCCGCCGAGATGGTCAACAACTACGACTGGATGAAAGACTTCACCTTCCTCGACTTCGCCCGCACCGTGGGCAAGCACATCACCGTAAACTACATGATGGCAAAGGACTCCGTACAGCAGCGCCTCAACGGCACCGCCCGCGACGGTCTCTCATTCACCGAGTTCACCTACCAGCTCCTTCAGGGCTACGACTTCCTCCACCTCTATCAGACCAAGGGCTGCAAGATGCAGCTGGGCGGCAACGACCAGTGGGGCAACATGACCACAGGCACAGAGCTCATCCGCCGCACCCTCGGCAACGACCAGGAGGCTTACGCCCTCACCTGTCCGCTCATTACAAAGGCAGACGGCAAGAAGTTTGGCAAGACAGAGAGCGGCAACATCTGGCTCGACCGCAACCGCACCTCTCCATACAAGTTCTATCAGTTCTGGCTCAACGTCTCTGACGACGATGCAGAGAAGTACATCAAAATATTCACCAGCCTCGACAAGCAGACCATCGACGCCCTCGTCGAGGAGCGCAAGCAAGACCCAGGTCGTCGCACCCTGCAGAAGCGCCTTGCCGAGGAGGTGACACTCCTTGTTCACTCTCAGGCAGACCTCGACGCAGCCATCGAGGCATCGGGCATTCTCTTTGGCAAGTCAACAAAGGAGAACCTCGAGAAGCTCGACGAGCAGACCTTCCTCGATGTCTTCGAGGGCGTAGAGCATTTCCAGATAGGTCGTGACCTGCTCGGTCAGCCTGCAGTAGAGATACTCACCAGCGACAACTGCAAGGTGTTCCCTTCAAAGGGAGAAATGCGCAAGATGGTGCAGGGCGGCGGCGTCTCTATCAACAAGGAGAAACTCACCGACCAGAATCGCCCCCTCACAGAGGCAGACCTCATAGGAGGCAAGTACCTTCTCGCCCAACGTGGCAAGAAGAACTACTACCTCATTACAGTTAATAATTCATAAAAAGAACTCCAACTGTGAACTGTGAACTGTGAACTATGAACTAAATTTCGTACCTTTGCAACCGCAAATTGAATTGAGGGGTTGACTCTTCAATTTTCAATTGTCAAACCAGGATTGTCCTATGGTGTAATGGTAGCACAACAGGTTTTGGTTCTGTTTGTCGTGGTTCGAATCCGCGTAGGACAACTTCTCAAATCCGCAAGTGGCTGATTTTCATCTGCTTGCGGATTTTGATTTTCTGATTTGCACCACATTTGCACCACTCTATTAAAGACGATACATCAATAGATATAATAATCCTTCTCCTTTTTCCGCAATTTAATTTTATTAACATCGAAAGTTCGCACTCCGCATGGCACGAAGGGAGGGCACGCCCGACCGACCCATAAAAGAAATAAGTCAGACCATTATTTATTATATAAATTATCTATTATATTATATTATGTGTGCAGATTTTGCACGAACTCGTGCAAAATCATGCCATGTTAAGTGCAAATTTTGCATTTATGGTTGCACTCTACAGTGCATATTCTGCACATCAAGTGCAAATTTTGCACTGTCACATATATTCATCAATGCAATAGTGAAAAACACCTTGTTAAACTATCATCTTTTGTGGTTTTCGGTAAAAAGTCATCCAGTGATGCTATTTTGTAAAGAAAACAGTTGTACCTTTGTGCTCAATGCAATTGAATTACTCTAACTCAGTAAGTAACTTCAAATATAGCAAATGCCTCAGAATAAGAATGCAGTTATACGATACCAGACACTGGACAAATGTTTCAGTGACTTCCGTCATAGGTATTATATGGATGACCTTATAGAGGCTTGTGCCCAGGCTTTGATTGACTATACTGGCACTGATAGTGTCAGCCGTCGTACCGTGTTCGATGATATAACCTTTATGGAAAGCTCACAAGGCTGGAGCATACCACTTGAAAGGATAAAGGACGGCAAGAAGGTCTATTATAGATATAAGTACAAAGATTTCACCATCAACAATAAGGAACTTACGGCTGACGAGATTTCTCAGTTGAAGACTACGATAATGACCATCAGCCGTTATAGAGGCTTACCTTCAACAGAGTGGCTTGAAGATGTCATCTCCAACCTTGAATATCGCTTTGACCATCTGGCCCGCGTCATCGATAAATTTACAGAGACCATAGGCTTGACCAAGTTCGCCATGTATGTCTTTGACTATGGTGCTCCCATTGGCTATCGCCTGGCCATGTGGCATCCAGAACGTATCACGGCCATCATCTCCCAGAATGGCAATATGTACGAGGAAGGACTTGGCAAGAAGTGGGAGGCTCGCAAGGCATACTGGAAGAACCCTACTGACGAACTCCGCCAGCAGTTCGCAACGGCATACGCCCTTGAAACCATCATCGGGCAATATACCTTCGGAACTCCAGAAGGCTCAGTAGGTCCTGACGGCTATTCACTCGATTACTATTATGTCTGCCAACCAGGACGGGCAGAGATGCAGAACGACCTGATTCTGGACTATCGCTCGAATGTAGCACTCTATCCAGAGTTCCAGCAGTACCTCCGCACCTATCAGCCTCCCTTGTTGGCAGTTTGGGGAGAGAATGATCCGTCGTTCATACCTGCTGGAGCCAAAGCCTTCAAGCGCGATGTGCCCAATGCAGAGATACATTTCGTGCCCAACGGCCATTTTGCTTTGGAGAGCCACCACACGGAGATTGCCAAATTGATCATTGATTTCCTTCATCGGGTACTATAATTATCATCAAACTCTCAATTGTCGTGACAATGTTTAACTGAGTTTAAAGGATTGGCAGTATAGTTTAATCGAGTTTAAATTCCGCGCCAGATTGACTTTCTCGATTGTCATTCTGGCATGGACGTTTTGTAGGCATGTACTTTGCTTATCTGCTAGTGAAAGCCGAAGCAAACAAGCGGAGGCAAACAAAACAATTAAGTTAAACTAAATGTAAAATTAGGAGGTATTGATTATGTTGAACGGATTAATGAAAAGCAATGGTTGGTTCCCAACGATGTTTGATGATTTCTTTAACACTGATTTTATGCCTCGTGCCAACAGTACAG
>DGTQ01000005.1 GCA_002394365.1 Prevotellaceae bacterium UBA4332 | reverse complement strand
AATAGCCCGAGACTTATCCTGTATATGTGAAGTTCATAGTTTCAGTTGTAGAAGACGAGGATTTTCCGTATCTTTGGACGTGCTGGAAGAATCCTACGGTTTGTCTTACAAGCAATACGTCAAGCCTTACATCAGGTGGTTATTGCGGCGGGGTTCCACCTCTTCCCATTCCGAACAGAGAAGTTAAGCCCGCTTGCGCCGATGGTACTGCACAGCAATGCGGGAGAGTAGGAAGCCGCCTTCTTTATTTCATGAAGCTGGGAGAGTCAGGTCACTTGTGACTTTGGCTCTCTCTCTTTTTTGTCCTCAATGCACATTGATGGTCAGCGCCTCACTTCCCGTCCAAGTGCCAAAGGCATCTACATCTTCGGTGGCAAGAAGGTAGTCATAAAGTAAGGCACAGAAAGAGAAAGTTACAGAAAAGAGCCAGATAAACAGTTTTTTTCGTGCCAGTAAGAAAAAAAAACGATAAAACTCTTGTCGTTTCGCTCAATTTTCTTTAACTTTGCAAGCAAACAAAAGGTATAGTCATATAGGTTTAAGTTATTAGGTACATACACTTTTGTTAAACATAGGCAAATAATAGATTTAGGTAAAAATTGTTTACAAAAACCTTGCAGTGCGTGAGTATAGCGAGGTTTTTTCATTTATATCATAAAGCATTTCAGCCCCACCAGCTGGAATGTTTTTTTTTATTTCTTGTAGCAATAGTTATCTAATAACTCACTATTTTTTTTGTTTTTGACGATTGAAACATTTGAAACATTTGAAACTTTTGAAACTTTTGTAACTTTTGTAACGAAAAGTGCGCCTATCCTCACGGACAAGCGCACCACCACCATTATTACAGGGAGTAAAGGGGAGTTAGAGGGAGTAAAGAGGAGTGAAGGGAAGTAAAGGGACGATACCTAAGACCTCAATCATGGCAACCAATAAATAGCCAAAGCAATTGTCTTTTACTCCTTAGTGAGCGAAGCAAACGATTACTCCCTTTCACTCCTTCACTCCTTAATCTTTAATGCTTGATGTTATTCCTTTAAAAAAACCATTTGTCGTTACTGCCATATCATAGCCTAATTCTGCATAGGTTCGCATAGAGTGCACCTGAGCAGCATTGGCGCCCATCTCCACTCTGGTCATAGCGAGCAAGAGTTGTACTACGAGGTCGCGGTTCTTGAGATCTATCTCAGTGTCATAGTCCACAGAGAAGGGCTCGCTCTGCCTAACGCCCATAAACTGCCTTACAGCCTTGATGTACTCCACGGTGTTATTTTCCGAGCGTGGTGCCCATGTCTCGATGATGGCGCCCATCGTCTTGATGCCTCGCTTGCGATAAGACCTGAGTATCATCACCGCTGCCCTGTAGCCGAAGCTGAATGCTGCGAACACTACGAAACCTCCATCATGACCTTTCAACTTACTGCCAAACCAGTTAGTCTTCTTGTCATATCTGATGTTCAGGGGATTGCAGTTACGATATGCCAACGTCTCGTTGAAATATACTTCTTTATTCTTTCTTGCCATAGTAAAACCTCCTTATTGTCTTAATGTCTTAATGTCTTATTGTCTTCTTTTTTCCAGTGCTGTTTGTCCACCTGCTCTACCCATCCGTCGTTTTTCCATCTGAGGATGATTTTCAGCAACGATTGTCTTGACAGGTCGTTACGCTTCAGGGCGGCGAGGTCGTCGAGGGTGAAGGCTGGTGGCAGCTGGTCGAACACGGAGTGGTTGGCACCATATCGCTGACACTCGCTCCTGGCGTCCACATACTCCTTCTCCAAGGCTTCGCCAAAGGCGCTTATCTGCTGGTCGAGGGCATACTGAGCCATCATCAGGGCAAAGTCTATCGACCCCTTTCCCTCCTTGAACTCTTGAACCTTTTGAACCCCTTGAACCAGCTCGCCCGAGCGAGCGTTTGAACTCTTTGAACTAGCGCGAAGCGCGTCTTGAACCTCTTGAACCAGCTCGCCCGAGCGAGCGTTTGAACCAGCGCGAAGCGCGTCTTCCTGCTCCAGCAGGTAGTGTATCACCCCGCAACGGAAGCCTATCACAGCGGCACGCTTGCGGTAGGTGTCCTTCACGCGGTCTATATCCTTGGCAGCCTCCACGCGCTTCTGCTCCACCCATTTCTCTATCGCCTTCCTCAGGCGAGGGGTGTCTATGAACCCCGTGCAGCTTCTGAGTCGGCTCACAGCCTCCTGTATGCGCTGCTCGTCAAGGTCGGAGCGCTTGCCGTATTTAGGCATCTTCTGAAAGGCTGAGTCGGGCATCTCGCTGATGAGCATACGGCTTGACAGACCGTTCTCTATATTGTCCTGCTTGAAACACTTGCGCAGAGCTCCGTTCGTGCCCAGCATGGTCCAGTTGTATGCCACCTTCACCATGCCGCTCTCAGCCTGGTCGCTGTTGTAGTCCTGACCCCATTCGCCCTGGTCGAAGGAGAGGCGGTAGATGTCGTACTTCGACGACCACGAGCCTGCTCCGTTGGTCTTCCTGAGCGTGTCCAGCTCCTCGCCAAAGGAGTAGAGAGTATGTCCGCGCGAGTTCTTCATGCGCTTGAGCAGGGTGGAGCAGCTCACCGTCACGGGCACCATTCTTATCAGCACCTTAGGGTCGTCAGGAGCCTTCTCGTTAGCCTTGCGAGCCTTCTTCTTCTCCTTCCACTCCTCCTCGCGCTTGCGGGCAAGAGCATCCTCCTCCTCCAGCTGGCGCTTCCACACGTCCACGGCGTTCTTGCACACCGACTTGCCCGATGCCTGCTCGCCCCTGATTATCGACATCAGTCCGAGCTTCATCCTCGTGCCGTCGCAATACTCCACCTCCACCTGGTCGGCATAGGCAGCAGCTATGGGCATCACGGCGCAGAGCACAGGCATCTGCATCGGCTTGGGCACACCCACGAGCGATTCCTTCAAGCCTAAGGGGAGGCGCTTCGACGCCAGTCGAAGAGAGTTCAAGTCGCTTCGCTGGTTCAAGTCGCTCGTTTCTCTCGCTGGTTCAAGAGTAGAAGGGTTCCCTTTCTTGCGTTCCAGCAGGTTCAGCACATTTCTCAACCTTGTAGGGAAGCCGTTAAACTCCGAAGCCAGTGCACTCTTAATCTTCGCCTGCTTCTCCTCCAGTGGAAAACCGTCATAACAGGGAATCACCTGGTCGAGCCACTCAAACGAACGTCCGCAGATGTGTCTCAGGTCGCAGGCAAGCTGGTAGGTCAGTGTGTCGCGATCACCCTGTGTGGGCTCAAACCCTTGGTTGTTCACCTCCCAATACTTCGCTATCAGTTCCTTGAACGGAATGCCGTGATAATCCGTAGGGAAGGTTTGAACCAGTTCGCCCGAGCGAGCGTTTGAACTAGCGCGAAGCGCGTCTTGAACCCCTTGAACCAGCTCGCCAGAGCGAGCGTTTGAACCAGCGCGAAGCGCGTCTTGAACCCCTTGAACCTTTTGAACCTCCTTGTTCTCGAAGATTTCCTCATCGAGGAAAATCAAATCTTCGAGACAAGTGGTGAAGAACACGCGCGTTATGTCCTTCGCTCCCTCGTCAAACTGCACGCCCAGCAGGTCTGAAGCCCACCTTAGGTTCTCCTCCTGAGTCATCTCAGCCTTGCGCTTAAACACTAAGTGGTAGCCCTCGCCCCTTGCGCTCACCTCGAGCATCAGCAGTCCCAGCTGCACCTTGTTATTAAGCACGCGCTGCTTAACAGCCTCCATCTCCTCAGGCTTGATGTGGTCTATGTCCATGCCCACAGTGGTTGACATGGTCTTGGTGCCCTTCAGCGTGCCGTCAGGGTTAGGCATGCACGAGTAGTTCATCTGCACCAGGTGGCGCTTCTCATCCGTCTTGCCTTCGCGCACAGCCTTCAGCAAAGCCTGCTGCTTAGCGCTGTTGCGCAGATTCATGTACTCCTCACGAGTGAGGACGGGGCGCATCATCTTCGCGCCGTTCTGATAGTATATCACATGTACACTCATAGCTAATTAGAAATTGAAGTTTAGCTGAATATTAGCGGTTATCTCCTTAGGCATCTTCCTCACCATAGTGTTGAGAAAGTCCACCCCCTCGGGCGTCCATACCTGATAGCGCACGGTGCGGGGCTTGCCCCTCAGGCTGAAGCAGAAGAAGTGCCTCACCTCGGTCAGCCCCTTGTCTCGGAGCTCCTCGCTCAGTTGCCAGCGGCCGTGCTCCCTGTGCTGTATGCCCATGCCGCGGAGCAGGTTGTTGAACGATATCACGTCCATGCCCCAGAGTGCTGCCACCTGTGTAGCCGTGAGGCAGTCCTCGCTCTGGGCGTTAGTCATCCGTAGTGTCCTGCCCACTATCTCGTAGGCACGTTCCACTATCTCCTCGTCAGTCAGCCTCCTGCCCTCGCCGTCGTGGGTGGGAATGTAGCCTCCCGTCATCCTAATCTGAGGAAGCACCTCCGCCGTCACCCACCTCTTGAATGCCTTTGCCTGAGGCAACTTAGATGATAGCACCAGCGAGTAGAGTCCGCTCTCATTGATGATAACTGTCTGCTGACTTCTTCCTTTCGAATCGACGACCGTATGTTTCGTACGGTCATCCTCATCCACATGCCGTCTGATAGCTTTGTCAGTCTGGTCATACCCTAAAGCCTTTGCCACGTCCTTACCTACAAAGAAGGGCTGTCCATTCTCACCCATCATCATTCTGAGGTTGCCAAACACCTCGTGGTTGAAAATCTGAACCTCCGTAAGGTTCTCCTTGTTTTTTTTCTTCATTGTAAAAATTGGGGGTTAAGCGAGTCTTCATAAGAGAAAGCAGCTTGAAGTTTGAGCTCATTTCATCCGGATGCCTCTCCTTGCTCACCTTTTTCCAACTCAATGATTAATAATAAAAAAATCACTCAGCAACGCCATTCGTTCGGCCGATTGCTGAGTGCAAAGTTACGAACAATAAATAAGGCCTACTAATAATTAGTAAGCCTCAGTAAATTATTCTCAATGATTAGTAAAGTTACTATAACTTTTTACTAACCATTAGTAGAAATGTCAGCATAATACAGTGTCTTGATGATATTCCAAAAAGTTTCACATAGTTCGTAAAAAGGGAAAGATTGTTGAGCCATTTTATAATATGCTTTTTGGACTTCTACAGTCTTCGAAAAGTTAGACATGGTCGAAGAACTTATATGAAGTTTGTTCGGACACTCATCTGGGGTTATTTTTTTCGCATAGTTATGAAAATCATTTTGCATGATGTTACAAGACAATCGGTCACGCAGCACAAGGTAAACACCCATCCAATCTTGTTTCTTAGAGAAAAGATTCTTCTTACCTGCATCATTGGTAGTAACAAGTAATTTTTTAACAGCCCTCTTCAAGAAATCAGTCTGCTGTTCTGTTGTCAAGTTCTTAAACCAACGCTTTATTGTTTCCTCTGCTGACAATGAGGGCAAATTATTGCTATTCACCACCTCAGGTTCTTCAAATCTTTGTCCATAACGCTCATTCCTTTTATTGTCAAGAGTAGCCAGAAGGTCACCATCACCTGCTTGCGCTGCAGCATTTTGCATGGTAGCCATACGACGCCACCATTCTGCCTCGCCCAGTTCACGACTGTCGAGGCTCTGCAACATTGATCGCAGAGGCCAACTCATACCATCAAGTTTTACTGCCTTGACGATAAAACTATTCATCCTTAGGGTAACGCAAATTATGGTAACATTCTTTTACCTGTTCCAACAGTCGGTTTATATCCTTTGCATGATTGTCTTCACCTTCAATCTTCTCCAGTCGTATGTCAATAGTATATGAAGGTAAAAACCATACCAAACAGTTTAATGCTTCCGCTATTGTTGATGCACATCGACCTATACTCTCTGAGGATTTGGGGGCTATCTGACATCTGAAATACACACTATTATCCTCTTCACCTGGATATTCATAGGTTCTTTCCTTAACAGTTACTTTTATGAAATCAGTATCTAAAGCTTGGTTATGCTCATATGACAGAGTGATAGGATATCTATATTTCGTATCTACAGTTTCTCCATTTGGTAGTCTATAGGTCTTCGAAGGAATTCGTTGAGTCTCCAATCCCACATTACCCAGTCCCTGATACAATTCGTATATACGAGAGGTAGATTTCTCATCCCATACACGAAGTGATGGGTCCATACCATATGCTGTGGGCACGAGATGCACAAAATAGAGCAAATCAATGGCATCGTTATTTGCTCCTGCTATACCCAAAATACGTACATCCTTTATATCAACGCCTGACCATATAGCTCCCTCTGGCTGCATACGACGACGTATCTTCCAGTCTTCTGCTTCATCCCAAGGGGTTCTATTGTATTTCAGTTCCTCTTCCAAACCAGCTTTCAGACCATAGTTGACAACTGGATAGCTGTGATATTCCATCCAAGGCGACATATTACCAAATCGTCCTTTCTGTGATATATCCATCTCTCTTACCTCTATCAGCGTGGCAACCTGTATGCCTACATATCCACGTGCAGAAATAATCTGGTAAGGTGGATCAAGTTTCAGTAATTGCGTCTGTACCATATTGTTATTTTTTTAGTAATTATTCTTTGTTATTGTCTATACATTTTTACTTATCAGCCATTCATTACTATCTGGCGTTCCTCATCGGTCAGTCCATAGAGGTCAAATACCTTATTGTCTATTTCTTCGTCAGTAGCCTTTATCTGTGCCGTAAGTTGTTGGCACTCTGCCACGCGTTGGTTGAAGAAGTCCTCCCACTCGTCTTGTTCTTTGAGTGGTATGCTTATCTTCTGCTTTTTCAGTTCTGCTTTCAGTCCCCTGAAGTCCATCGTGTCAAACTGCTGCAAGGCTGTCGTTTTCTTCAGTCCGTCATAGTCCTCACTCAGCCGATTCAAGAAACGGCTACGCTTCTCCTGCAACTGCTGATGCAGGGTGAGCATTGTGTCGGCAAGGGATTCAAGGGTTTTACATAATTCGCCTTCCAAGGGTGGTATCGGTATCTGCTCAAAATATTGTGGTTTTACCTCGATGTATCCCCCATTGCGAACAACGCATATCGTAGTGAGGAAAGTCCAAACAATTTTTGAATTAAGAACAGCAAGTAGTGCCTTGTTGTTTACTGGCAACATGCAGGCTGGAGCAGAAATAATAGTACCTTTATCATCCCAACCAAACTTATTGGAATTTTGCAGATTACCCCATATAATCTTTGTTTCATAAAATAATGATTGGTATGCACAGTTGCGAAGATTATATGGGGTACTTCCCTTATCATATCTATTGCTTAACTTGGGTTCAAAAGAATCCAAATATTGCTTAATAGCAGGGTAAAGCTCTACGTCTATCGCTGGTACTTCATCGTAGCCATTGTGTGTGCAGATGAGATACTTCTCAAGAGGTATATTATACCATTTCTGTAAGTCCTTGCCCTCGTAGATTGATTTTATCAATTCTTTCGACTTCGTATCCTGCGCTATCAAACAGTCTTTCTCATCTTTGCCAATAATGAAAGCATCGTTCAAGCCTGTAAGTAGACCACGATAGCACTTTCCATACTGTTCTTTTACTGTTTTGAAAGAGGCAATCTTTTTTATGATTTCAGCCATTCCTGCATCTTGGAAAGACCAACTACTGCTCTGCAAACAGCTCTGTCCTACTTGCTTCTCAGGAGCTAATGCTATAGACACGCTGCCTTGCATCTCTCTTGGTATCTTGATATAGGGAAAAGTGCTGTTTTCTGTTTGTCTTTTTGACAGGAGCAGGATTATAGGATAGGTCGTAGCGCCCTCAAATATTTGCACTTCTGTAAAGTCAACATACTTCTCAATGGTAGTATTTGTTTGTAGGTATTCTCTTAAGGTCCTACCTGCTGTAGTCTTGTCAAATGTGTTAGAGATAAAGCCAAACATTCCTTTGTCCCTTAGCAAATTCATACCCCTTTCATAGAAATATGAGAAAAGGTCGCCATCAGGAGTAAACACCTTATAGTTTTCCTTATAATACTCCAAATCATTTTGAGCGAGAAGTTCTGCTCTAACATACGGCGGATTACCTATCACCACATCGAAGCCACCCTTTTCGAAGACTTGCGGGAATTCCTTCTGCCAGTCGAATGCCTTGTCGCCAGCTATGGCTGGGTCGCTGATGAGCGAGTTGCCGCACTTTATGTTCTGGTTTAGAGTGTTGAGCTTGCGGTGCTTCTTGGCTGTGCGAAGCCACAGAGCCAACTGGGCTATGCCCACGCTCTCTTCATTGATATCCACGCCATAGAGGTTATGCTCAAGTATGCTGTGCTCCACATCTTGGAACACGAGTGCCGAGCCTGTAATCTTGGCATTCATTTCGTCCAGCTGCTTGTGCTCAGCCATGAGAAACTGAAGGGCGGCATTGAGAAATGCGCCACTACCACAGGCTGGGTCAAGAATGGTGAGCTGGAGCAACCACTCACGATACTGCTCCAGTTGCTGCAAAAGGCGTTGCTTAGTCTTCAGTTGCCTGCGTTGGTCTGAATTGTATTCTTCTTCGTTGATGCCCAGTTCTTGCTTCTTCTCGGCACAGAGGCGACCAACGGTGTTCTCCACTATGTATTTGGTGATGTACTGAGGGGTGTAGAACACGCCGTCCTGCTTGCGCTTAGAGGTCTGAGGCGCCTCGCCATTATTTATCTGCTGAGTCACCTCCTCTATTTCGCTAAGGGAGTTTTCAAAGATGTGACCAAGAATATTCACATCCACATCGCTCTCAAAGTCGTAGGCAGAGAGCTTGCGAGTGTGCTCAGCCAGTATGTCGTCGCTTATGGTGAGGCTGTCGAGCATCTCATCAGGCTTGAACAGTCCGCCGTTATAGGCAAATATCTCATATTTACTGGTGGTGTGACCCGTGTTGAGATAACCAAAATGTTTCTTGATGCGCTCATAGAGGGGCACATACATATCCAGTTCCTTCAGTTGCTTCCATTCATCTATTATCTGCATGATCATATTGGGAGGAAGCAGACCTGCATCCTCAGCAAAGAGGATGAACAGCAGACGGTCGAGCAACTTCTGCGTCTTCTTGAAAAGCAATAGTTGCCACTTCTTTTCGTCATTACCCTCAGGGGCTGGATTCTGGGCAAGGATGTCGGCAAAGAGCGCACGCTTAAACTCGGAGTAGTCACGATAGAGAGCTTTAGTTATCTGGTCTTCGTTAGACACCGATTCACTCTTCATCTGTATGGCAATGCCATGCACCACCTGTTCCCATGCCAGGCAGAGGTATAGCTCACGAAAAACATCAAGTGTCATGTGGAATATATCCCATTCCCTATACTCCACAGCATTGTCGATATAGAGGCGCAACTTCTCAAAATTGGAGATAATGACCAGACGCGTATCCCTATGCTTGCTCTTATAGCCGAAGGCCTGAGTCTCTATGCTTGCAAGGTCGGGTGTCTTGTGGTCTTTCAGCTCTATCACGCCTATTACCTTGCCATCCATCAGGATAGCACCGTCAGCCTTCTTGGCACCCACCTCATTCTTCTGCTCAGTAGTGAGATTATAGTCAGGCGAAGGGTTGATAGTATAACCCAGTATGTTGACAAACAACTCCCTGAGGAAACCCTCCTGAAACTGCTCCTCCTTAATCTTGTGAATGTTAGCCTGTATGTCCTCGTTCAGAAAGTACAAGGCGTACTTTCTCCATGCTTCCATCACCAGCTCGTCATTGAGCAGGTTCAAATGCTTCTTGACTATGTTCTTCTGTAGCAGCATAGATTTCTATACGTTTTAGTTTTCCTGGTTATCTTTAAGCCTCTTTTAAAAAAGAACAGAATTCTTCCAGAGATTTCTGAACAACCTCTTTAGGTATCAGTTGGCGGTGGTACTCTGCCACCATCGTTGGACTGAGACTCCTGTTCATAGCATATTCTACCACACTCTGATCAGCAGACTGACAAAGCAAAATGCCAATACTGGGATTCTCGTTACTCCGCTTTACATCTCTGTCAAGGGCTTCCAAATAGAATTCCAACTGTCCTATGTATTCGGGCTTAAACTTCTTCGCCTTTAGCTCTATAGCGACCAGACATTGGAGACCACGATGATAGAACAACAAATCCACCTTGAACGTAGAACCGCCAACCTGTAAAGGATATTCACTATCAACATACAGGAAATCCTTGCCCAATTCCAGTACAAACTGTTTCATGTGCTCCAATAGTCCCTTGTGCAATTGCCTTTCGCTATGCTTCTCAGGTAAACTCAGAAAATCCACAAAAGCCCTATCCTTTATCAACGACTGGGACTGGGGATATATCTGCTTCAGCCCCACAGAAAAATTCTTCTTGTTTCCCATCAATGACCCGAAGGTGTCATTCACGATGCATCGTTGCAACTCCTTATTCTTCAGTCGCTCCCGGTATGAATATAAGATATAGAAAATCCGTTGTTCCGGGGTCTTGCATCGATTGAGAATCTCAATATGATTTGAAAACGTAGTAAGGCAAAGTATTCGGGGTAATTGTGCAGACGGCATCTGCACAATTGTATCTTTATCCATTTGTGCAGTTTGTTTCTGCACAAAATCCGGTAATGTCAAGTTTTGCAGACTATCAACAAATGCCTTTGATGAATATTCCTCATAGAACTTCACCATATTGTAAATATTGCGACGACTATAACCCTTCATCGTTGGGTCTTTAGTGCGAAGATATTCTGAAAGCTGCACCACCACCTTACTTCCCCATTCGTTGTTTCTCAGTCTGTCACTGACTATCCTGCCTACCGTCCAGCTCATCTGGAGAGACTCTTCATTCACATCACGTAATGCCCGTTCGCGATGCATGCTGATGATGCCTCGTATCTCCTCAAACTGCTGTTCGTATTTTATAATCTCATTCACCATATTATCAATATTTCTTTCCATGCAAAGGTAACACTTTCTTTTGACACTGAAAAATCTGCAGCACCTTTTTTCAAGTCAATATTTCAAAACGAAGACAATAAGACAATAAGACATTAAGACATTAAGGTGGTTGCAACATACAGACGGCAAGTATCAGGTGACACATTGTAAAAATATCATAGCATATATAAGCAAAGTGTAAGTAGTATAATTTAATATCATATTATTATATATAATAATATGATATTACCCATAGTCGGCACCCTCCTCTCTGCTACTCGCCACGTGCTTATTGTCTTATTGTCTTAATGTCTTTTTGTCCGAAGTGTTAAAAACCCCGTCGCCAATTCCGCCCTTTTCGCCCAAAAACGCAAAAGCATTACTTCTGCATCCAAAAGCATTACCTCTGCGTGCAGAAGCATTACTTCTGCATCCAGAAGCACTGCTTCTGTATTACCCCTCGCAAGCCCTGAAAATACTGGCCTTCCGCGAAGGTTAAATACCCCGTTTTCCTTGCACAGACCACCATTTTTTTGTAACTTTGCATATAGAAAAAGGACGGAGAAAGCCCCCCTCCAGTCCCCCTGTTTAGGGGGATGGTACCAACTGAAGGAGAGTTGACTTCCGAACTTTTCCAAGAGCGCTCTAACTATTAACAAACAACAAACAAACAAAATTTACTAACTAAGGGAGTACGGAGAATTGAAGAAGTGAAAGAAGTGGATAGTCAGAGCATATGTCTTTAACTCCTCTAACTCCTCTAACTTCTCTAACTCCTCTAAAGAAAAGAAAGGAAAAAAATTATGGCAATTATTGTAGATGTCCGTCAGGACAAAAGGAAGAGCGGCAACAAGCTGTGGTACGGTCACGCATGGCACCCACAGATACTCGACACTCGTGCTCTTGCTGCTCGTGTTCAGGAAAACGTATCTGTAAAGGAGTCTGACGTTTACGCAGTGCTCATTGAGCTTGCAAACGTGCTCACTTACGAAATGCAGAACGGCTCAAAGTGTCAGCTTGACCGCTTCGGTTACTTCTATCCAATGCTCCGCTCTACTGGTGCAGTAGCAGAGAAGGATTTTTCAATTACCGACAACATCAAGGACACTGTGATTAAGTTCACTCCGTTCTACACTCGCGACAAGAAGAACGCTGCTCCTGGCAAGACTTCGGGCCTCTCAAGCCGTGCGCTTGACAGTGGTTTCAAGTATGTCCTTAAGGACAAGGTAGAGGAGACACCTGAGCCTTAAAAGACTCACCCCCGCCCCCTCTCTGCTTAGAGAGGGGAGCTTGGGAGGGGGAGTGAAAGGGAGTACGGAGGAGTAAAAGGGAGTAAAGACATATGTCCCTGATACTCCAGCGAGCCAAAGCGAGCGACACTCCACTCTCACTCCCCTTAACTCCTAAAAAACTAATTACCAATTATCTCTATGACTGAACAAAACAAGCACACTTGGAGCGTGATTATAAATGCCATACTCACTGCTCTGTGCTCTATAATGGCTGGACTGACAACATCAAGTTGTATAGGTCACATGGCATAACTGATATTCTTCTCATACGCTTTCTGCAACCATTCCGCAAGGGGTGGTTGCAGTTTGTTTTGTAAAGTTACAAAAGTTTCAAAAGTTACAAATGTTTCAAAAGTTTCAATCCGTCTAAAAAATCAAGGAACTTCTGACTTACAGGAAGTAATAAAAACCACCCATGACATTTATTTTCTCCAAAGATTTGGCAGGGGGGAAATTGTTTTGTGTATGTTTTAGTTGAGGCTTTCCTTTATTTTTTCAGCATTTATTAGGGGAAAGACGTGACCTAAAAGTCCGATGGAGAGAGTTTTTGAACCTTCATCAGTGTTGATTGTTCCAATGCTGCAAACGAAATAATTGCGTACTATCAGCTTTTGTTCTATCATGGTCTTTGCTAAACCGCCTGCAAAGGTTGAGGCGAAAAGTTTTATGCCTTGTTCCAATGCTTTGTCGCCTTCGTTTTTAATATCTCCAAAGTCCTGCTCGTTAACCTTGTTGTCTATTACGGTAGTGACTTCATTGTTAATGGCTGTCAGATGACTTTCTTTGTCAGGACATGTTACGACCATCGTTGCTACAGCGATGACTGCGATGAGTGTTATAAGTAGATTTTTCATTATGGTTATGTAATTATTTAAGTTGTTAGTTTGCTATTATTGTGCGAAGCTGGCGCAGGAGGGGGGCGTCATAGCCGTAGAGGTCGGGATAGGTCTCGACGATGCCGTTGGAGGGATTGGGAAAGACGGTGTAATAGGTGATAAAGACTGGCACTGGTGGAGAGACCTTGTGATAGGTGAATAGGCGGAAAGGACGTGGGGCGTCACTATGTTTTTCAAGCCATGTGATGCCTCGCTCGGTGAGAGGGGGCATATCCATAGAGATACGCATACAGTCAAGTGTCCATGAATCGAGGTCTGGCAAGAGGTAGAGGGCGAGGTCGTAGGGACGCTCTACGCGGATGCAACCATGGGAAACGGTGCGACGCTCGCGGCTGAATACATAGGGGGCATTGGTGTCGTGGAGGTAGATGGAGAAATTGCTGCTGAAACGAAAGACGATTCTGCCGAGTGCATTGCCTTTGCCTCCATGCTGAACGAAGCGCAGAGTGTGATTTGAGAAGGCTTCGGGGGAGAGATGGGCTATATTGAGAGTGTCGCCTGACTTACGACTTACAACGAAATATTTATGACGTGCAAACCACGAGGAATCGCCTGCATGGCGAGTGAAGTCGCTGGCTGCTATCTTTGGCGGCAGACTCCACTCTGGGTTTACTTGCAGATAGGTAATCTGGCTATGGAGCAGGGGTGTCTTGGTGTCCCATGCGCCGATTGCTACTTTCATACTGAGCACGGTGTCGGCACCTGTTGCCCATAACTGTTGTGCTGGAAGATTGACGATAATATTGCGCTGGGCTGTGGAGGCATCGGGATGGCTTATGCGCCAGCGAAGCCTCTCCATATTGGCTATGGTGCGCATGCGGTCGAGACTGTCGGTTGATTGTTGAAGATGGCGTTGCAAGTCGGCGTAGGGGGCAGAGAATGCTGGCAGAGAATTGGTGAGATACTCCATGCGAGTGGTGGTGCCAATCTTTCGAAGTGCTTCTTGATAGTTGGCGGGCGGGGTGGCGTAAGCATAGAGAGTGGCGAAGGCGGCATTGTTATCACTCTTATTGTAAAGACGATTGTAGAGGCGCGAGGGACTGACGAAGCCATAGCGCATGCCTGTAGTGTAGAGGGTGTAGGCTCGGGTGAGGTTGTAGTCGAGTCGTGCTAAAACCTGGTTGATGTCAAGCCCAAGTGAGTCGAGGCAGAGCATGGAGAGGGCATCAAGGTCGGCAGCTATTTGGGGCAGGCGGAAGGTGAGGATGTCGAGGGCATGGGCTGGTAGCTGGCGACTGAGATAATCGAGCGTCTCATAGGCATCGGGGGAAACTCCGTCATCTGGAGTGTACCACAAAGGCTGAAGGGGAAGGTGAAGGAGAGAATCGTAGTAGTGTCTTGTGGCGTGGCATGCCTGCAAGGGGGTACTGTCGGCTTGGGCTTCGAGAGCAAGATAGTGCTTGATGCGCAAGGTGTCGATGGAATCCTGATAAATGCCGAAAGGGGGGCTGTCGGGTTCGTAGAAGGTGCTTACTACCCTCTGGCATGAGGGGAGCATGAAGAGTATTGCAAAAAGCAGTATGTAGAGTGGATACTGCATAAGAGTTCTTTTTTAATGACAAAGGGTGAAGAAAGGACAGTTGATGCAGAGAGTGGTATTCTCTGTGCAACGGAAGGGGACAGAGGGATTTAATATCTCGCTGATAAGACGGGAGAGCCCATCGAGGAACTCGTCTTGATACTGGGCTGCATCGACTATGGGCTGGTTTGCTATGTGGAGCAGGGGGGTGTAGTCCTCATTTGTGGCATGCTGAACATAGAGGAGGCCTGTGGAAATGTTAACGGGAACGGGAACGTTAACGTTAACGGGAACTGGATTTTGTTCGAGTATGCTGGCATAGAGTAGTGCTTGGAGGAAATAGTCGGTGTGGGAGGCTATTTTCTCGGGCATGAAGATTTCATCTACGCTATTGAGGTTGAGGATTGGCTTCCTGAGACGGCCTGTCTTATAGTCGATGACACGCAAACGGGTTTTTCCGTCTTCGTCATTGATGGTGTCGAGACGGTCTATTTTGCCTCCGATTGTTATGGGCTTGCCATCGACGGTGATGGTGCCGAGGTATTTGTGTTCGAGGCTGACTATCTGGAGGCGTGTGAGGGTGAGGTCGTAACGCAGGAGATTGAGAAGGAAGGTGATGACAATTTCGTAGTTGATGACCTGCAAGCCGTTGAGGCGTGGTGTCTTGCGCTTGTCATCCTTGATATTGAAGAGCTCTTGGCGGAAGGCTTTTTCTGCTATGCGCTTGAGGGTAGGATGACCTTTCTCGTGGATGAGGCGCTCGATATAGTCTCTTGGCACAGCTTTGCCCTCGAAGTCCTTGTAGAGGAGCTCGGCGGCTGCATGGAAGATATTGCCGAAAGCACGGTTGTCCATCTCTTCCTGGTCTCCGTCTTCGTCGTCGCGTATGTCTTCTATATAGGTATAGTAGAAACTCATGGGACAGCGTAGGTATTTGCCGAGTGCAGAGGGGGAGAGGTATTCCTTGGAGAGGAGTTTGTTGACCATATCCTGCGTCTTGGCTACCTCGACTGTGGGCTGAGAGGTGGTGCCAACGCTTGCCTGGAGGGCATAACGCTGGATGTGGATGGGGCTCTCGGCAAGGAGCTGGAGGACGAAACGTGACATCTCGCCCGTCTTGCCATCGTTGGTGGAGTTGTTGTAGAGGATGGTGACATCCTTGGTGCGCTGAAGGAGACGGTCGAAATAGTAGTGGTAGATGCTCACCTTGTTTTCGATAGTGGTGAGGTTGTAGCCCTGTCTGACGGAATGGGGCAGGAAAGAGGAGTCGTTGATGCGTGCTGGGAGGTTGCCCTCATTGCAAGAGAGCAGGAGGACGTGGTCGAAGTCGAGGTTACGTGTTTCGAGGACTCCCATAACCTGTATGCCTTCTATGGGTTCACCGTGGAAGGGGATTGTGGTGGTTTGGATTACCTGGTTGAGGAGTTTTGTGTAGAGGGTAACGGGAAGGGTGATATCTTCTTCTGTGATGAGTGTCCTGAGCCTGTTGAGAAGGGTGAACATGCGGAAGAGAGACTCGGAAAGGAAGGAGAAGTCTTGGTCATGACTGCTCTGATTATTCTGATTAGTCTGGATATTCAGTGCGATGGTCTTGGTGAGCCAAAGGAGACGGTCGGTAAGGGCAAGGGTGTCTTCCTTGTCGGCAAGGGGAAGGAAGAGCTGGCGCAGGGTGTCGTCAGGGGATACTTCCTCGGGTGTGAGATAGTATATAAGGTCGTCATTGATTTTCTTGTGCAGTTCCTCGACGCAGGGGGATATGTACTTGGCGAGGGGATGACGCAGTATGGAATTAACATTGTGAAGGGTGTAGCTATCCCTCTGGAGCAGGATGGTTACTATCTGTATGAGAGAGGTGACAGGTGCCTGAGAGAGAGGGAAGCCTGTGGTGATATTGAGGCTGATACCTGCTGGCAGACAATGGAGAACGGTGGGGAGAAGACTTTCGTCGGCAAGGACGATGGCTGTGCGTCTGCCTGCATTGATGCGCTCAGGGGTGAGCCACTGACTGACATAGCGTGCCTGAAGGTCGTCGGTGGGGGAGGAGATGACCGAGAGCTGGGAAGGGGGGCAGGAATTGTCGTCGTCATTGTATATCTTGCCCTCGAGGCGAGTGATAAGGAGTTGCTCAACAGGGGTGAGGAGGTTGAAGCCGATGAAGAGGAAGGTTTCTTTTTTAATGGGCTCACTAATGGGCTCACTAACGGGAACTTTATTTTCTACTACTTCGCGATAGAGCATGCCCTCGTAGGCTAAGCCCTGAGAGAGGAGAGACTGGCGGAAGTGGGTATAGATGTCGTAGAACTTATTCCACAGTTCGAGGAAACGCTCCTTGAGGATTGTGGTGTGGCTTTCGGTGAAATTACGGAAGAAACCCTTGAGTACCTCTACTTGCTCTGGGGAGAGGTAATCGACGGAGTCGAGTTCGTGGAGGTCGCTAAGGAGTGTGAATATCATTTTGGCATCGGCAAGGTGCTTGTCAATGTCGTCGAAATCGGAGAGCATGAGTTCTCCCCAACCGTAGAACTGCTCGAGGGTTTCGTTCTTGCTCGTAATGGTGCAATAGGATTTGTGGAGCTCGCAGATGAGCTTGATGCGGTCTGCCAACTGGAGGCTGGTCATGGAGCAGAAGAGCTCACTGATGGTGATATAGCGTGGGCTCCACAAAGGGCGGTCGCTCAACTGGATGAGTGTCTGGTTGAGGAAGAGCGAGGCACGCTTGTTGGGGAATACGACTGTAATGTTATGGAGGTCGGTGCCGTACTTGTTTAATATGTCTTGGGCGATGGTATGGAG
The DNA here is from genome assembly GCA_002394365.1 of Prevotellaceae bacterium UBA4332. GTDB lineage: Bacteria > Bacteroidota > Bacteroidia > Bacteroidales > Bacteroidaceae > Prevotella. The sequence goes on along the minus strand of DGTQ01000005.1, from coordinate 261,433 downwards.
GAAATTCATTGTTTATAAGTTCTTGCGCTCCGTAGGTGCTCAGGCGAGCAAAGCTCGGAGTCCCAGTTATAAGTTACCAGTTACCAGTTCTTGCGCTCCGTAGGTGCTCAGGCGAGCAAAGCTCGGAGTCCCAGTTACCAGTTATAAGTTACAAGTTACTTCAACTATGTCGTCTCGAGAAACAAACCAGAGGTAGCCTTTTACCTGTGGCATGCCCATCTGTTTGAGGAGGGACATATAGCCCCTTACCTGGTCGGCATATTGAGGATGGGGGTTGCCAAATTTGAAATCGACAACTATGGTTTGAGTGCCATCGGTCATGACTCGGTCTGGGCGCTGTTCGCCATCGGGGGTGAGGATGGCGCACTCGTTATAGATTTGCCATTTGTCTGAGAACCAGTCTTTTACTTGTGAATTGTTAAATTTGCTCCTTAGCAGAGCGAGGAGGTCGTCTTTGGTCATGTCTTCATCATAGAGAGTGCCATCAAACTCCATGCGCTGAAGGACGGGCATTACATCATCCATGGTGGCTATCTGAGAGAATACCTGATGGAGGACGGTACCCTTGCGGATGTAGCGTTGTCGGTCGGATTCATCAAGGGCGTCATCGGCAAAGGTGCGACTCTTGTTGCTCTGACGGAAGATAGCCTGACTCTTGAACGAGGTGACATCCACCGAGAGGGGAGTGACGCGGGGAGAGAAAGGATTCTTGCTCTTTTCTTGTGGCTCGGAATTCTTTTCCTCGTCTGCAGATTTGCCAGCGAAAGAACCAAACGTGCCATAGCTGAGGCTGATGTCATCGTCCTCATCCTCGGGGATAGAGATATGGAGGGGAAGGTCGAGACCGTCAATCTCGCCTTTTTCTTCAGACAGTTGGCGAATGGCTCGTTCGATAATGAAGGAGCGCTGGGTGTTGTTCTTCTCGCCTCGTACACCGATAACAAAGAGAGAGGTGCGAGCACGCGTGAGGGCTACGTAGAGGAGATTGAGGTTGTCAACCATATTCTGGACATGCTCCTCGAGAACATCATTATAATAGATGGTGTTCTTGAACGCTGTGGGAGAGGTGTAGTTGAGTGGCACGATGGGGAGCTGGGAGAAGGGTTTCTCTTTGGGCTCGCACCAAATTACCTGTCTTTGCTCCAGTTTCCAGTTGCAATAAGGGATAATGACATGAGGGAACTCCAAGCCCTTACTCTTGTGTATAGTCATAATCCTTACGCCATCGCAGTCGGGTGTTTCGATAGTCTTCTGGCAGATGTCGCTATCCCATGCCTCGAGGAAGTCTTCAAGTATGGTGGAGGTGTCGAGACAGAAGGCGTGGAGCTTGTCGAAGAAGGTGGTGATATAGGCACCCTCTCTGTTGCCGAGGGAGAAAATGCGCACTATCTCCTCTGCCATATCGTGAGGGGAGAGCATAAGGAGCTGTTCCTTTTGATGGGAGAGGATGTTCTCGAGCAACTCAACATTGGCGGGAGAGATGCTGAGGAGGTCATTTTGTAGCACACGATGGGTGATTTTGTCCTTAGGGTGGGCAAGCATCTTCATAATGCCCACGATGATGCGAACAGCTGGGGAGGCATCAAGACGGAATGCCTCGGCAGAGACGACGCTGATGCCCTCAGTCTCAAGATAGGTGGCGAGGGAAACGGCATCGCGATTGCTTCTGACGAGGATAGCTATATCCTTTAGGGGAGCTCCTTTGGTTGTCAGGTCGTTGATGAAGCCGAGTGTGCGTTCCTCCATAGTGTTTTCGCTCTCCTTGGGCATGAGTTCTATGTGAACAAAACCGCTGGATGGTTTGCCTTCGGGGAGTCCTTGAGCTACCTCATTATAGGCTGTTCTGAGTTGGGCTGCCAGGGTGGTGGAGTCTGCCTCAATGAGTTTAGCCTCGAGAGCCGCAACCTTCTTGAAAAAGGCATTGTTGAAATGTACGACATTGGCGTCGGAACGGTAATTGATGCCAAGGGGTTCGAAACGGACGGAACCAGCACCAAACTGCTGGTCGATACCGTTGAGCAGTCTCCAATCGCCTGAGCGCCAGCGGTAGATGCTCTGCTTTACGTCTCCCACGATAAGGTTGCTGTAGCCCTTGCTCATACACTCGGCAAGGAGTTTTTTGAAGTTTTGCCACTGGACGGTACTGGTGTCCTGGAACTCATCAATCATGATGTGCTCCAAGTGGGCACCAATCTTCTCAAAGATGAAAGGCGAGTCGTCATCCTTAATCATCTCGCTAAGGAGAGAAGGAGTATCGCTGAGCATGAAACGCTGGGTGGCGTCATTGAGTTTGCGAGCAAAGTCTTCGACATACTTCAGGAGCCACACATTGTTTATATGTTCGAGAGTTTTCTGGGCAGAGAGATACTGACGAGTATCGTTGCAGCGGTTGACCTCTATCTGCTGCATGAGAGGGTAGAGGGTGGAGTTGACAAAATTGAGTATGACATCTCGCTCCTTCTCGGTCTTTTTTACCCAGGAGGTGGGGTCTTCGTAGCCCTGCTTCATGCGAACTTTCTCCATGTCAATATCGAAGAACAGTCCATCGGCAAGTTTGTAGAAATAGTTTATGACACCCCCCTTGCCATAGGAGAAATTAGAGGGCGAGAAACCGTTTTCGTCGATTTCATTTATTGCTTCGTTGCCTTTTTTTATGTATTTTTCGGCGAGGTTATTCTTGAGAGCGTATAGTTCTTCCTTGTAGTTCTTGAAGAAATCGGGGTCGGCAGTCTGCGTGTTGAGACGCTTGCGATGCTCTTTGTAGAAATCCTTGAAGATATTGCCACCAAAGTCCTTGATGCCCCTGATAAAGTTCCAGGACTCGTTGTTGCTGATGCGCTCACGAATGTAGCCCATGACGACGGAACGCAAAGGGATATTATCGGCAATGGAGTCAATAAGGTTGTCGATGGCTTGCTCAACGACCTGCTTGTTGTTGAGTTCGACTCGGAGGTTGGCATTGAGTTGGAGTTCGCGTGCCAGATTGCGCAAAACTGATTGGAAGAAGGTGTCAATAGTCTGCACACGAAAGAAATGGTAGTTGTGCAGAAGGAGATGGAGAGCCTTGCCAGCCTGCTGAGCAATGAACTCACGCTTTGCAGACGGGAGAGCTTTTTGCAGAGCCTTCAGATATGGCTCAGACTCGGGCAGACCGTTAGAAAGGGCATAGAGTTGAGAAAGGATGCGCATCTTCATCTCCTCGGTAGCCTTATTGGTGAAGGTAACAGCCAAGATACCTCTGAAAGCCTCGGGATTCTCAATGAGAAGTTTTATGTATTCTACTGCAAGCGTAAAGGTCTTTCCACTACCTGCGCTTGCCTTAAAGACGGTTAGTGTGCTCATAATAGTTTGGTTAGTGAGAGCAAAATTACAAAAAAAGTATAAATTGGGCAAATCTTTTCAACTTTCAACTTTCAACTTTCAACTTTTATTATTACCTTTGCCCCCAAAATATTAACCTAAAATGCTTAAATTCCTGTCTATTGGCAGTGGAAGTAGCGGAAATTGCTACTATCTTGAGACTGCCAGTGGTGACGCGATGCTGATAGATTCAGGCGTGGGGATACGAACCCTGAAGAAATATCTTCACGAATACGGCATAAGCCTAAGCAGCGTCAACCGCATATTGATAACTCACGATCACGCCGACCACATAAAAGCTGTTGGCGTGATTAGTAATGAATATAATATTCCCGTTTATGCCACTCGCGACGTGCATGGAGGCATAGAGCGCAACTACTGTGTGCCCAAGAAGGTGCCTGCAGACAACTGCCGCTTTATAGAGAAGGACGCCAGAGTGAAAATAGGCGACTTTTACGTAACTCCTTTTGCTGTGCCTCATGACAGTGCTGGCAATGTGGGCTATCGCATAGAGACTGATGACATTACATTCTGTCTGATGACAGACGTGGGGCATGTGACGGAGGAGATGCAGAAGTACATAGCTGAGGCTAACTACCTTGTAATAGAGGCAAACTACGACAAGGAGATGTTGTGGAACGGTTCGTACCCCCAGCACCTGAAGGTACGCATAGACGGACCTGCAGGTCACCTGTCGAACAATGATTGTGCCGAGGCTATTGCCAACTATGCCACAACAAAGCTGAAGCACGTATGGCTCTGCCACCTAAGCGAGGAGAACAACCACCCCGTGCTGGCACTGAAGACCATAGAACAGGTGTTGCGCTCGTATGGCATAGTAATGGGTAAGGACTTTGTGGTGGAGGACCTGAAAAGAAAGAGTCCGTCACAGGTTTTTGAACTGACGTAAAAGTTTGTCGAGGCACGGAAGCCTTGAAATATCGAAATAACGAGATAAAGAATTAAAGAAAGATAAAAGATGAAAAAGAGATTGTTGGCAATAGTAGGATTGGTAATCCTTCATTCTTCATTGTTTATTCTTCATGCAGATGCTGAACCACGCATCACATTTGACAAGACAACGCACAACTATGGTACGTTCTCAGAGAGCAAGCCAGTGCAGCGTTGCGTGTTTACATTCACCAATACGGGTGACCAGCCACTGGTGATAAACTCGGCTGTGGCATCATGTGGATGTACTGTACCGAAATACACCAAATCGCCTATCAAACCAGGTGAGACGGGTACTATCAACGTGACTTATAACGGAAGAGGTAAGTTCCCTGGTCACTTCAAGAAGACCATAACTGTGCGCACCAACGGTACGCCAGAGATGACACGCCTCTACATAGAAGGTGATATGGAAGAGGCGAAATGATATACATTCGTAGTTATTCGCTAATGACCATCAAGCTAAAGTAGTCATAGTAGCCTTTACCGACATAGAGAAAAAGAGGGCGCTTGAGATAGTAGAAGACCTCAGACAGCGCACCACTACGGCGTTACTTCCCGATGACGAGGAGAAGTTGCGCCATATTCTTTTAGATGCAATAGAGAGTGGAGAGGTGCATCGAGATGTGTTTGGGCTGAATCCTCTGTTGATGTCTTTGCAGACGGCATATATCTGCGTGGACGAAATAGGTTTGGGGCGTGACGCTATAATCGCCACCCTGCTATGGGCTATACAAGATTCTGCTCAGTCATCTGACAGGGGTGATGAAACGTTTGTTCAAACTGGAGAAACAGAGTGGGGAGAGGGAGTGAATCGTATTCTGCACGGACTACTTAGAGTGCAGGAGTTATACAAGAAGACGCCAGCGATAGAGACGGAGAATTTCCGTAACCTGTTATTGTCCTTTGCCGAGGACATGCGAGTAATCCTCATCATGATTGCCGACCGCGTGAACCTGATGCGTGAGATACGCGACGTAAAGAACACGGAAGCCCAAAGAAAGGTGGCTGAGGAGGCGAGTTATCTGTATGCACCTCTTGCGCATAAGTTAGGCTTGTACCAGTTGAAGAGTGAACTGGAGGATTTGTCTTTGAAATATATGGAGCGCGATGCGTATTACCATATCAAGGACAAACTATCGGAAACGAAAGAGTCGAGAGACCGCTATATACATGATTTTATAGGTCCGATAAGAGAGAAACTGGAGGCGGCAGGACTGAAATTCCACATAAAGGGAAGGACAAAATCGATACACTCTATATGGCAGAAGATGAAGAAGCAGAAATGTCCGTTTGAGGGCGTTTATGACCTCTTTGCCATACGCATAATACTGGAGAGCGCACCAGAGAAAGAGAAAATGGAGTGCTGGCAGGTATATAGCATCATAACGGATATGTACCAGCCTAACCCAAAAAGATTGCGTGACTGGTTGAGTGTGCCAAAATCTAACGGATACGAATCATTGCACATAACCGTGCTGGGACCAGAACAGAAATGGGTGGAGGTGCAGATACGTACTGAGCGCATGGATGAGATAGCCGAACATGGTCTTGCTGCCCACTGGCGTTATAAGGGAATCAAGCAGTCGGGTGGTGGCATTGACCAATGGCTTGCGGCGATACGTGCTGCGCTGGAGGCTGGCGACAACATGCAGGTGATGGACCAGTTCCGTAGGGACCTGTATGATGACGAGGTGTTCGTATTTACTCCTAAAGGTGATATAAAGAAATTCGGAAGAGGGGCTACGGTACTTGATTTTGCCTATAATATCCACTCCCGTATAGGAAACACCTGCGTAGGGGCACGTATCAACGGAAAGGCTGTGCCAATACGTCGTCAACTTAGTTCGGGTGATACGGTAGAGATAATGACGAGCAGCACGCAGACACCAAAGCGTGAATGGCTCAAGATAGCTAAGTCGTCGCATGCTCGCTCAAAGATACGCAAGGCTCTGTCGGAACTGGAGAGAAAAGAGGAACCAGCACCAGTTGTGCCTGCGAAAGGAAAAGAGCAAGAAGCCTTGGAGAAAGAGGGCGATACTCGTCCTGGTCACGTTTCGGCTGCAGAATTTGTGCTGAATGAGCATACGCCAGGTGTGAGACTCCCTATAGATGGAGAAAGCGGAAGGGGCTCTTCAGATGTGCTCATAATAGACAGGGGCGTAAAGGGCATAGACTTCAGTCTTGCAAAATGCTGTCACCCAATATATGGCGATGACGTGTTTGGTTTCGTAACTGTAAGCGGTGGCATTAAGATACATCGTACAGATTGTCCTAATGCCGTAGAGCTACGCAGGCGTTTTGGTTACCGCATAGTAAAAGCACAATGGAGTGGGAAGGGTGCGGACAAGTACGACATTACTCTTCAGGTGATAGGTAATGACGATATCGCTATTGTGAACAGCATTACCTCGATTATTTCAAAGGAGAATAATGTGACTTTGCGTTCAATAAATATAGACAGCGACGACGGACTGTTTCGTGGAGCACTAACTGTTATGGTGGATGACAACACTCGCCTTGCATCACTCGTGAAGCGTCTTCGTGGTATTAAGGGCGTTAAAGCCGTAAGCAGGTTGTAGATATTTGTTCTTCTTCCCCCAAGAAAGAATGTTTTGTTAGTCTGTAGCTATCTCGGAATAGCGTTTTCTTCTTTTAGCATAGTATTGCCAAAGTATGCTGAGAGGAAGTTTTCCTATAGGAGAATCCGTGATGGAGTTTTTTTGTATGCTTATGCGGTCCTGCTCAAAGCGATGTCTCCATTTCATGAAATCGTGACGTGCCTTGAAGATAGCACGGAAATTGCCTATACTCCTGCCGAGTATTAACATCTGGAAAGCAGCAAGCCAGTCGAGCCAACGACGACGTTTCATGACAATGTGAAGTTCGTCATCGGGCAGGTTCTTGTAAAGCATCGTAAGGTTGTTACGGAAATTAAGGTAGGTCTTTCGAGGATTGCCCTGTGGCAGCGTACCACCACCATAATGGTAGGCTGTGCTCTGTGGAACACAAGCCACCTTCCTGCCTTTCAGGTTGAGGCGCCAGCAGAGGTCTATCTCCTCGTTGTGGGCAAAGAACCTGCCATCAAGACCGTTTGCCTCCCAGTAATCCTTGCGCCTAATCATAAGACAGGCACCTGTAGCCCAAAGGACGTTCATGGGGCGGTCGTATTGTCCTTCATCTTCTTCTAACGTGTTGAAGATACGACCTCGGCAGAAGGGATAGCCATACCTGTCGATAAATCCGCCGCAAGCACCTGCATACTCGAACTTTGTGGGTTCTACATCGCTCAGAAGTTTGGGTTGGCATGCTGCCGTGTCGGAATGGTTTTCCATATATTCAACAAGTGGAGTGAGCCAACCTTTTTTCAAACGCACATCACTATTGAGCAGCAGATAGTAATCATGCAAAGGAGCGTTGTTCTTCTCCTGCTCAAGGTCGAGCATGCGAAGCGCCTTATTGTAGCCTTCAGCAAAGCCCCAATTCTTCTCCATGACGATAGTGCGAACATTAGGAAAGAGTTCGCTAAGCATGGACAGGGAATTGTCGGTGGAGGCATTGTCTGCCACGATAACCTCTACGTTGCCTTCTGTGTTGCCTTCCAAAACAGAGGAGTCAATCACAGACGGCAAGTATTTCTGCATCATGGCAGAACCGTTCCAGTTTAGAATTACTATTGCGATGTTCATGTAGTTTTACCTTAACTATTTTATTATCGAGTTCGGTGGGAGTGGGGTAGTGGGTCTCTACCCTGAGATAGTTTTTCGTGTAGCCATGAAGGAATTTTCCACGTGATGCTTTTTCGAAAAGTACCTCTGCCTCTTTACCTATATATATATTATAGAAGTCCTCCGTCTTGCGGCGTGAAAGTTCGAGTAGCAGCTGACTGCGTCTTTTCTTCTCCTTGTCGTCAACGATATATGGAATCTTCAAAGCTGCCGTGCCTGGTCGTTCGCTATAGGGGAAAACGTGCAGTTGGCTGACAGGCAGACGGTCGAGCAGTGCGAATGTTTCATCGAAGCACTCGGGTGTCTCGCCTCTGCATCCCACCATGACATCAACACCTATGAAAGCATCTGGCATGGCTTCCTTTATCTTCATAATGCGGTCAGAGAAGAGTGCTGTGTCATAGTGACGGTGCATAAGTTTCAATACCGTATCGCTGCCGCTCTGGAGGGGTATGTGGAAATGGGGCATGAAAGCACGACTGCGAGCGCAGAAGTCAATGAGCTCATCGGAGATAAGGTCGGGCTCCAGACTGGATATGCGATAACGCTGTATTCCCTCCACTTGGTCGAGTGCTTTTACGAGGTCAAGAAATGATTCGCCTGTCGTTCTGCCAAAATCGCCAATGTTGACACCCGTCAGGACAATCTCTTTGCCACCCTCTTGAGCGGCTTGACGTGCTTGTTCAACGAGTGATGCTATGCTGGGGTTGCGACTGTTGCCTCGTGCAAATGGGATGGTGCAATATGTACAGAAGTAGTTGCAACCATCCTGAACCTTCAGCCAATAGCGGGTGCGGTTGCCTCGTGAGCAGGATGGCGCAAAGGTCTTTATATCCTTTACGTGCTTGACCACTTTGCTCTTCGCTTCCTTCTGGATGGTTGTAGGAAGTGGAGCGTTAAAGTTTTCAGAGAGAAACTGTATGAGGTTAGCCTTTTCGTTGCTTCCTAATACGAGGCTCACGCCGTCAATGCTTGCTATCTTCTCGGGCTCAAGTTGGGCATAGCAACCAGTAACCACCACAAAGGCACCAGGGTTGTTCTTCACCATCTTCCTTATCTGCTGACGGCATTTGCTGTCTGCCACCTCCGTAACAGAGCATGTGTTTATAAGGCAGATGTCCGCGCGTTCTCCTTTCTCTGCCGTGCGTACACCCATATCCTCCAGCATCTTTGCGAAGGTGGAGGTCTCTGCGAAGTTGAGTTTACAACCGAGTGTGTAGTATGATGCTTTCTTACCCTGAAAAGCCGAAGTGTCAATCATGAATGCAAAATTACAAAAAGTTGAGTGAAAAGACAAATAAAAGAAGATAAAAAGAGCACTTTTTGCGCTTGTGCGCGCACACAAAAAATATTTAACATTTCTTTAACATTCGTAAGTGTCACATTCACAGCGTTTTATAAAAATGTTACAAAAAAGGCCTAAAAATAATCAAAAAAAACCTTGCGGGTATTGAAAAAAGTACGTAACTTTGCAGCGTTTTAATTAACAAAGATTGTTTTACAGATTTAAAAAGCTTAGAAAAATGAAGAAATTGGTATTTATGTTCGTAGCTATGGTAGCAATGACAATGGTTTCTTGTGGTAACAAGACAGAGCAGGCTGCTGGTAACGACACTGTTGACACTGCTGCAGTTGACACAGTTGCTGCTGACACAGTTGCTGCTGACACAGTTGCTTAATAGCTCAGAACTAAAAAGCACATGCCGCTGGTTTGACGAGAGTCATCCCAGCGGTTTTTTTGTGCTTTTAATATAAGAGAGGTAGCTTTAATATAAGAGAGGTAGCGGCGTGTTCTAAAAGGTCGGTGTAAGCGGAAGAGCTATGGCTGTCTGGTTAATAAGGAAACGTAGAATATAGGATAGTGCAGGCTGTGCTACAAAAAAATGGGAGCCATTGCCTAACGGCTACAGCTCCCACAACCTTTAAATTGTACTATGAAAAAAAACTACAGTCCTAGGGACTTTTTTATTTCTGCTATGCGTGCGTCAGCCTTTGCTGTAGCTGCTGCATAGTCGCCGTCAAACTTACCTGCAACAGGTACCTCGCAATAGAACTTAATCTTAGGCTCTGTACCTGAAGGACGAACGGAAATCTTCATGCCGTCCTCAGTGAACCACTGGAGCACGTTGGCTGTCGTAGGCATTACGATGTCGGTAACCTTGCCGTCGGCAGTCTGCTTGAGGGTCTTGTAGTCCTTTACGCAAACAACCTTTGAACCAGCGATTTCTGCTGGAGGAGTAGCGCGGAAGTCTTCCATCATCTTCTTTATCTCGTCGGCACCGCTCTTGCCAGGCTTTGTTACGCTGATGGCAGCTTCCTTCTGGAAGCCATACTCCTTATATATATCAAGGAGGAGGTCGTAGAGGGTCTTGCCCTGGTCCTTGGCCCATGCAGCGATTTCGCAGATGAGGCAGATAGAAGCAGGAGCGTCCTTGTCGCGCACCTTATCGTAAGGCAGGTAGCCGAATGACTCCTCGCCGCCACCGATATACTTGCGCTTGCCCTCGTTTACGCGGATGCGGTAAGCAATCCACTTGAAGCCTGTATATTCATCGAAGCACTCCACGCCGTTTGCACGAGCAATCTTTGCTATGAGCTCAGATGTCACGATGGTCTTGACCATGAAGTCCGTTGGGTTGAGCTGTCCGAGAGCCTTCTTGTTCTTGATGGTGTACCAATAGAACATGCAGGCAGTCTGGTTTCCGTTGAGTATCTGCCACTCGCCCTTGTCGTTGCGGCATACGATAGCGAGGCGGTCAGCGTCAGGGTCGGTAGCCACTACGAGGTCGGCATTGAGCTTCGTGCCGAGTTTCATACCCAGTGTCATAGCCTCTGCATTCTCAGGATTAGGTGAAACAACTGTTGGGAAGTTGCCGTCAATGACCATCTGCTCAGGCACTACGTTGATGTTCTGGAATCCCCATGAACGCAGGCACATAGGCACGATGTGGCGGCCTGTGCCGTGCATGGCAGAGTAAACGATATTGAGGTCCTTGTTGCGCAGGATGACGTCCTGGTCAACCATGCCTTCCTTCACGGCGCACATGTAGTCGTAGTCCATCTCGCCGCCGATAATCTGCAGGAGGTCTGGGTTGAGGTCCCACTTTACGTCGTCAATCTTTACTTTGTTTACCTCGTCAATGATGCCCTTGTCGTGCGGAGCCAGCACCTGTGCGCCGTCCTCCCAGTAAGCCTTGTAGCCGTTATACTCCTTAGGGTTGTGAGAAGCGGTCACATTGACGCCAGCCTGAGCACCCAGGTCGCGTATTGCGAAAGAGATTTCAGGGGTAGGGCGCAGACTCTCAAAGAGATAAGCCTTGATGCCGTTAGCAGTGAAGATAGCAGCTACGGTTTCAGCAAACATGCGTCCGTTGTTGCGGCAGTCGTGGCCTACTACAACAGAGCACTGCTTGCCTGGGAAGGCTTTCAGAACGTAGTTGGCAAAGCCCTGAGTGGCCATGCCCACTATGTATTTGTTCATGCGGTTGGTTCCGGCACCCATAATGCCACGCAAGCCACCCGTGCCAAACTCCAGATTCTGGTAGAAGGCATCGATGAGGGCTGTCTTGTCTGGATTGTCAAGCATAGCCTGTACTTCCTTACGTGTCTCTTCGTCAAAAGAGGGGGATAACCACTGCTTAGCAACGGCTTCGCATTGAGCAATTAACTGTTCGTTGTTTTCCATTGTTTAAAGTTTTATTATGAATAGTTTTAGAATTAGTTTTAGTCTTGTTAACTTTGAGCAAAGGTAAGAAAAAAAATCTTGTGCTACAAATTTTTCCGTGATTTTTGTCAAAAAACATAATATTTATTTGTACGCACGAGTGAAAAAGCGTAATTTTGTTCCCACGATGAAGACAGAATTGATACTTGTAGGCAAAACCAACGACAAGCATTTCCAGGCGGGCATAGACGATTATGTTGGCAGGGTGGGGCACTATATGCCGTTCTCCATTACCGTTATTCCCGAACTGAAGAACACGAAGTCTCTCTCTGCCGAGCAACAGAAAGAACGCGAAGGGGAATTGATACTCAAGCTCCTCCAACCCTCAGACCATCTCGTTCTGCTTGACGAGCACGGCAAGGAGTATCGTTCTGTGGAGTTTGCCGACTGGCTGGTACACAAACAGCTGACCGCCACCCGTCGTCTGGTCTTCTGCATAGGTGGTCCGTATGGTTTTTCAAAGGCTGTTTACGAGCGTGCTAATGAGCGCATTAGCCTGTCTCCCATGACCTTCTCCCACCAGATGGTCAGACTCGTTTTCGCTGAGCAGATTTATCGCGCCTGCACTATTATAAAAGGTGAACCCTACCACCACGAATGATTGTATATCAAGAATAAGGCCTTGCTTAGCTTTTAGACGCAGGAGCTAAGCAAGGGTTCGGAATTAACCAGTTAATTTTCAAAATTTACTAGTTAATTTTAAGAATTAGCTAGTTAATTTATAATGGAAGCAAAGCTTTTGGAGATGGTAGCTTGGCGACTGATAGCGGAAGCATAGTGATGAGTACGTATTTTTAGGCTTTTTAAGGCTTTTTATTTGGTATTTTTGGTGTTTTTTCGTACCTTTGTACCTTGTAACGAAATGTTAAAAACGCAGCAGAGAGCCTGTAAAGTGGCAAAAGCGGCGTTTTGCACTGAAAAGTACGAACTGGAAAGTACAAAGAGTAAAGTATAAAGTATAAAGTAATTGATGGAAGAAACACAGACTTACGACTTTGACAGAATCCGCAAGATTAACATTGAGGATGAGATGAAGTCAAGCTACATTGACTACTCCATGTCTGTCATCGTGGCGCGCGCACTGCCTGATGTGCGAGATGGCTTTAAGCCCGTTCACCGTCGCATACTCTATGGTATGCTCGGCATAGGTAATACAAGTAACCAACCCTATAAGAAATGTGCACGTGTGGTAGGTGAGGTGCTCGGTAAGTACCACCCACATGGCGATTCGTCTGTCTATGGCGCTTTGGTTCGTCTGGCACAAGACTGGAACATGCGCTACACTCTCGTTGATGGTCAGGGTAACTTTGGCAGCGTGGATGGCGACTCCCCTGCAGCCATGCGTTATACGGAGTGCCGCCTGAGCAAGATGGGTGAGCACATCATGGACGACCTGGATAAGGATACCGTCGATATGAGCAACAACTTCGACGATACCTTGCAGGAGCCTACCGTAATGCCTACCCGCATACCTAACCTCCTCGTTAATGGTGGCAACGGTATTGCCGTTGGTATGGCTACGAACATTCCTACCCACAACCTGGGCGAGGTTATCGATGGTTGCTGTGCTTATATTGACAATCCTGACATAGATACTGACGGCTTGATGGAGTATATCAAGGCGCCAGACTTCCCAACGGGTGCTTATATATATGGAATACAGGGCGTGAAAGACGCCTATGAGACAGGTCGCGGCCGCATCATCATGCGTGCCAAGGCCGAGATAGAGTCAGAGGATACCCACGACCGCATCGTCGTTACCGAGATACCTTATGGCGTCAACAAGGCTCAGCTTATAGAGAATATCGCCGACCTCGTTAAGGAGGGTAAGCTCGAAGGCATCTCCAACGTAAACGATGAGACAGGCCGTCAGGGTATGCGTATTGTGGTTGACGTAAAGCGTGATGCTAATGCCAACGTCATCCTCAACAAACTCTTCAAGATGACAGCACTGCAGAGTTCATTCTCTGTTAACTGCATAGCCCTCGTCAAGGGTCGCCCACGTCTGCTCTCGCTCAAGGAGTGCGTGAAGTACTTCGTGGAGCACCGTCACGACGTGACCATTCGCCGTACCAAGTTTGAGAAGGCTAAGGCTGAGGCTCGTGCCCACATACTCGAGGGCTTGATTATAGCCGTTGACAATATCGACGAAGTAGTAAAGATTATCCGTGCCTCAAAAGCGCCAAGCGATGCGCAGAGGGCTTTGGAGCAGCGTTTCGAGATAGACGAGTTGCAGTCAAAGGCTATCGTGGAGATGCGTCTCGGTCAGCTGACAGGCCTGCGCGTAGAGGAACTGCGCAAGGAGTATGCCGACTTGGAGGCTCTCATTGCCTACTTACAGCAGATACTCGATGACCCAGAGCTGTGCAAGAAGGTGATGAAGGACGACCTCATAGAGGTGAAGGAAAAGTACGGCGACGAGCGCCGCACAGAGATAAAGCTCTCTAACGCAGAGTTCAACCCAGAGCAGTTCTATGCCAACGACCCTGTGGTTATCACCATGTCTCATCTGGGCTATATCAAGCGCACCCTGCAGGCAGACTTCCGTGCGCAGAGTCGTGGCGGAGTGGGAGCACGCGGTGCCCGCACTCGCGAGCAGGACTTCACAGAATACGTTTATGCAGCTGATGCTCACGACATGATACTCTTCTTCACCCGTCAGGGTAGGGTATATTGGCAGCGTTGCTTCGAGATACCTGAGGGAGCTAAGGATTCCAAGGGCAGAGCCATACAGAACATGCTCCAGCTTGAGCCAGGCGACAGCGTAAACGCCTTCCTCGGCATCCAGAGCCATAAGTTCGTTGACGAGGAGTTCCTCAAGAGCCACTATGTAGTCTTTGCTACCAAGAACGGTACTGTTAAGCGTACCTCTCTCTTCGACTACTCCCGCCCACGCGGCAAGGGTGTTCGTGCTATCAATATCGCTGAGGGCGACGAGGTAGTAAACGTAATGCTTACCAACGGACATAACGAACTTATCCTTGCTTCACGCAATGGTCGTGCCGTTCGTTTCAACGAGACTGATATACGCGTCATGAGCCGTGTTGCAACAGGCGTGCGCGGTATGGAACTCAGTGGCGACGACGATGCAGTAATCGAGATGGTTGTGGCATACGACCCAGAGCAGTCGCTCATGGTAATCTCGGAGAAGGGCTTCGGCAAGCGCTCTAAGATTGGTGTGCTCACTGAGGTTACACGCGAGGACGGCTCTACATATTACAAGGTAGAGGACGGCGGCTACCGTCTCACCAAGCGTGGCTCAAAGGGTGTGACAACGCTCAATATCACTGAGAAGACGGGTAAGGTAATTGCTGTCAAGTGTGTCAAGGGCGATGAAGACCTCATGATAATCAACAAGAGTGGCATAGCAATACGCTTTGCTATTGCTGACGCTGGTGATACTAAGGGACGCAACACCCAGGGAGTTAAGCTTATCGAACTCAAGAAGCGCAACGAGACTATCGCCTCGGTTTGCGTGGTGCCTCATGAGGAAGAGGAAGAAGTTGACGATAACGACAACGCTAACGATAACGCTAACGGTAACGAAGAGGCAACTCCTCAATCATAAAGCAATAACTTATTAACTATAACTATTATCAAAGCAAAATGAAAAAGATGATTCTTACGATGCTTGCAGTTGTAGCAACTACAGCATCATTTGCACAGAACCCAGACGCTGTTAAGCAGGTAATGAGGGCAGAGAAGAAGAGCGAGGCTACCAACATCATGAAGGAGCAGGAAGCTACCATGACTGGTGAGGAGCGTGCCAAGGCTTACAACCACATTGTAGGCATGGCTATTGCCGACAATACCAAGGAGCAGGGCAAGGCTCTCACTGCCAAGACTCCAGAAGAGAAGGACAACCGTCTCGTAAAGCAGTACAAGGCTGCATACGATGCTCTGAAGTATGCTCAGCTCTGTAACGATGCCGACAACGAGCCCAACGAGAAGGGACAGGTAAAGCCTAAGTTCAAGAACAAGAATGCCTCTCGCGTTATCGCTATGCGTAACGACCTCATCAATGGCGGATTGTGGGCTTACAACAACAAGGACTATGCTAACGCACAGAAGTGGTTCGGCATGTATGCAGAGTCTCACTCTAACGACCTCTTCTCTGAAACAGAGGCAGTTACCAAGGAGAACAACTATGGTCAGATAAGCTACTATGCAGCTCTTGCAGCTTACTTCAACAAGGACTACAAGAAGGCTGATAAGTATGCACTGCTCGCTCTCGAGTCTGGCGACGCTGAGGTTAAGGAAGATGCCATCAAGCTCCAACTCAACTCTTACCAGGGTCGCAAGGATGCTGGTGACATAGATAGCGACTACCTCATCAAGAAGGTAAAGCAGGTATATAAGGCTTACCCAGATAATGAGATTGCCTTTGGCAGATATATCGCTGTACTCAACGAGGCAGGCAAGAAGGAAGAGGCTAACAAGGAGCTCGACAAGCGCCTCAAGGCTAATCCTAACGACCCAATGGCAAACGCTTATGTAGCACAGAATGCTCAGGAGGCAGGCGAATACGACAAGGCTATCGAGGCTTACACAAAGGTGCTCGTGGCTCAGCCTGACTTCATGGCAGTAAAGTACAACCTCGCTACCTGCTACCGCAACAAGGCTGTTGACCTGAAGAACAACAACCAGCCATACAAAGACCTCATTGAAAAGGCTAAGGCTATCTTCCAGGAGGTACAGGCTGCAGACCCTGACGAGGTAAACTTCAAGACGAAGTATATCCTCAGCACTATTGACCAGCTCTGATTATAATCAGGAGGATAGGAGTTAAAGGAGTTATAGTTCGCTAAAGCTCACTAAGGAGTTAAAGACATTAGTTTCGACAATCGTTTAATTAGTGGTGATGTCTAAGTGGCTGCAAGCCACGTTCGCTCCAGCTCTGCTGGCTTTCTTCGCAAAGCTCAGGCGTAAACGAAGCACAAAGCGAAGCGACTGTAATCGGACGCACCATAGGTGCTACGCTTGCAAAAGCAAGAAAGAACTTCTCTAACTCCTCTAACTTCTCTAACTTCTTAAAGAATTTTGAGAAACGGATTTATATTCATACTGTTTTTAATCACTTTAATGGCGTTGGCTGCTCCCACCAGGAAGCAGCTGACGCTGTTAAAGAACGATATTGTCTCTGTGCGTAAGAGTATCAAGACGGGCAAGAACCTCGATAAGAGCGAGGAGACTGTGCGTCGCTATCTTGCCGATACCGTTTACATGCAGGAGCAAGTACGCCTTCAGCACCTCCTTTGCGACGTGCTCAAGAAGGCATACGAGGTGGGCAACGAGAAGATGTACCTCCGTCAGCCAACCGATACTCTCTGTTTGCTTAATACGGGTAAGCGTATGTTCCTTGCCTACGAGAAGCTGGACAGCCTCGATTCCTCCGTGCGCAAGCGTAACGCCACTTATCTCATGCCCTATCGCACTAATATCTTCATGGGTGGTATCTACCTTCTCCACCATAAGGCTTGGCAAGAAGCATGGCAGAGTTTTGACATATATCTTGACTGTCCTCGTCAGCCGCTTTTCTCTGGACAGAATATAGATGCCTACGACCATACTGCACGACGAGTAGCTTTTCTCTCGCTTGTGGCAGCCTACAGGCTCGACAGTCTGCCTCTTGCTCTCAAGTATGCCGACAGGGCAGTTTTGTCTCGCCAGAGTGAGAAGGCGTATGAGATACTCTCCGAGATGTCCCTCATACATCGT
The DNA here is from genome assembly GCA_002394365.1 of Prevotellaceae bacterium UBA4332. Classification (GTDB taxonomy): domain Bacteria; phylum Bacteroidota; class Bacteroidia; order Bacteroidales; family Bacteroidaceae; genus Prevotella. The sequence continues at coordinate 243,952 of DGTQ01000005.1, read as the reverse complement.
GACACCCTCAATTCCTACAAGTATCTCAGCGAAGGCTTCAAAGCACACAGGAAATCACACTATCTCTTTACAAACCTCCTTGAATATCTTCGAGGCAGGGAACGCTATGCCGAGGCGCTTGACCTCTGTAATGCCGAGCTTGCCACTGACAGCCTCAATGCTGACTTCCTCCTTGGCAAGCACATCATCCTTTACGACCTGCAACGCTATGACGAAGCCATCACTTGGGGAGATAAGGCCATAGCAGTTTCTGATTCTCTCCCCACAGCTTATTATAACATAGGTACCATCTACTACCAGCGTGCTCAGTCTGCGCTCAAGAAACAAGGCAAGCCATATCGTCAGCGACTGCGTGAAGCCCAAAAGTTCTTCCGTCGTCTCTTGCCCTATATGGAGCGATATCGTCACCTCGCACCCTCTGATGCTCCACGCTGGAAGCCAGCCCTATACGATGCCTACCTGAACCTCAACATGGGTAAGGAATTCCGTGAAATCAGTAAGTAGAAATAATTTGTTCCCGTTAGCGTTATCGTTAACGTTAGTGTTATCGTTCCCGTTAACGGTAGTGTTATCCTCCTGCACAACCAAGGTAAAGCAAGAGTCTTACGAAGCTCCGTGGGGGGATGACAGCGATGCCAGTACTGAGCTCATCATGCTCACACTTACTGGTCCTGATACCTATTATGAGTATCATGGTCGCGATATGGGCGCAAACTACCAACTCTGTGAGAAACTTGCTGCTCACCTTGGCAAGAGTGTGCGCATAGATGTCTGTCAAGACACTCTCGACATGCTTGAGCGCCTTCGCAATGACGAAGGAGACATCATAGCTGTTCCGCTTTCTAAACAACATCAGGCTGGCTTCATCAAGGTGGCCAACGACTGGGTGGTCAGTAAGGACAATGAGAAACTTGCTGAGGCTATCCGCTCGTGGTATACCCCCAGAATGCTTGCCGATATCAAGAAGCAGGAGGCTTACCAGCTCAGCGTGGCAAGTGTAACACGTCGAGTATTCCCCACCATGCTCTCTGCTGCCAAAGGACAGATATCACATTACGACCACCTCTTCCGTCAGTATGCCCCTGTGGCAATGACAGATTGGGTGCTTCTCGCCTCCCAGTGCTATCAGGAATCTTGTTTCGACTCTCAGGCACGCTCCTGGGCAGGAGCCTGCGGACTCATGCAAATCATGCCCTCTACGGCAGACCTTCTCTCCTTGCCTCGAGAACAGATATTCCAGCCAGAACCCAATATAGCTGCCGCCGCTCGCTATATGCGCCAGTTGCAAGTGCAGTTTAATGATATTCCCAATCCCTCTGAACGTCTGCGTTTTGCTCTTGCTGCCTATAATGGTGGCACAAACCACGTTCGCGATGCAATGGCATTAGCCAGAAAGTATGGGGGTGTCCCACAGCGTTGGGCAGACGTGCGTCGCTATATTCTTCTGCTTCAGGACCCTCATTACTATACTGACCCAGTTGTCAAGAATGGCTATATGCGTGGTTATGAAACAGCTAACTATGTAGAGACCATCATGCAGCGCTACACACAATACCGTCATGCCCTTGCCACAGGCACCAAGGTTAAATCAGCCGTCAGCACCCCTGCCATATCCTCTGGCAGTGGCGGCAATGAGCGTCCTGCAATTTCGCCACTTGAGGCAACACCCCACAGAGCAGCTAAGAAAAACAAGTGGCGCAAAGATTGATAGAAGCTATTCTTCCTCGTGAAGATGCAGTTGGGGGAGGGAAATGTGGTAGCGAACTGCGAGAAAACGTATAATTACTATGAAGAAGAATGTTGCTGTGGCTGAATAGGCTGCATCAATATGGAGAGAGAGCAGTAGCCAGTATAGACAGCCACCAAGAATACTGGCAATAGCATAGATTTCTTTTTGGAAGATTACTGGCACGTTGTTGAGCAGAACATCACGAATGACGCCACCAGCAGCACCCGTCATGGTACCCATGATGATGGCAAGCCAGAAAGGGTGTCCCATGTCGAGTGTTTTCTGCATGCCAGCTATGGTAAAGAGGGCAAGGCCGAGAGTGTCGAAGAAGAGCCAGGCGTTGTCGAGACGCTTGATATACTTTTGGAAGATGATGAGAAAGGCTTGTGCCAGAATGGTACACAGAATGTAGATAGGTCGCGTCATCCAGAAGGGGGTGACGCCCAGAAGAAGGTCGCGAAGTGTTCCTCCGCCTATAGCCACAGCTATGCCACAGATAAAGCCGCCAAACCAGTCAAATTTCTTTGCTGCAGCATGGCGTATGCCTGATATGGCGAAGGCGAAGGTGCCGAGAAATTCGAGTATTTCTAAGAGGTAATCCATTGTGTATGCGACCTTCCCCCTCTCTCGGAGTAGGGGGAAAGAGGTATTAATCTTCTCGATTGGCACGCTTGCGCTCGAGGTGGTCGAGTATTATCTTGCGCATGCGCATGGACTTAGGGGTTACTTCCACTAGTTCGTCAGCCTTGATGTATTCGAGGCACTCCTCAAGGGAAAGAACTGTCTTGGGTATGATGCGAGCCTTGTCGTCAGAGCCTGAGGCACGCACGTTGGTGAGTTGCTTTGCCTTGGTCACGTTGACTACGAGGTCGTTGTCATGCACGTGCTCGCCTACCACCTGTCCTCCATAGACGTCGTCGCCAGGGTCGATGAAGAACTTACCACGATCCTGCAGCTTGTCAATGGAGTAGGCAAAGGCATTGCCAGTCTCGAGGGCTATCATAGAGCCGTTGAGACGGCGTGTTATCTCGCCTTTGTAAGGCTGGTATTCCTTGAAACGGTGTGCCATGATAGCTTCGCCTTGTGAAGCTGTGAGCACGTTGGTACGCAAACCGATGATGCCACGCGAAGGGATGTCGAACTCTATGTTCACCCTGTCGCCTTGAGACTCCATAGACGTCATCTCGCCCTTGCGGCGCGTTACCATGTCTATCATCTTTGATGAAAATTCCTCTGGTACGTTGATGGTGAGTTCCTCTATAGGCTCACACTTTTGTCCGTCTATCTCCTTATATATTACCTGTGGCTGTCCAACCTGTAGTTCGTAGCCCTCGCGACGCATGGTCTCGATGAGCACAGAGAGGTGGAGCACACCTCTGCCTGATACAATCCACTTGTCGGTAGAGTCCTCGAAAGGCTCTACACGCAGTGCGAGGTTCTTCTCCAGTTCGCGCTCGAGACGATCGCTTATATGACGAGAGGTGACGAATTTTCCCTCTTTGCCAAAGAATGGTGAATCGTTGATGGTGAAGAGCATAGACATTGTAGGCTCATCTATTGCTATAGGCTCCATCGGTTCTGGGTTTTCGAAGTCGCAGATGGTGTCGCCAATCTCAAATTTCTCGAGTCCAATGATGGCACATATGTCGCCACTCTGCACCTCGCTTACCTTCTGGTGTCCCATGCCGCTGAAGGTGTGTATCTCTTTTATCTTGGTCTTCTCCTGCGAACCATCACGATGAGCTATGGTGATGTTCATGCCCTCCTTGAGGGTGCCACGGTGTATGCGTCCTACGGCTATTCTGCCAGTGTAGGAAGAGTAGTCGAGCGATGTGATGAGCATCTGTGGCGTGCCCTCGAGTGTTTCGGGTGCAGGGATTATTTCTACTATCTTGTCGAGGAGATACTCTATGTTGTCTGTTGGTGTCTTCCAGTCTTCAGCCATCCATCCGTTCTTGGCAGAACCATATACAACAGGGAAGTCGAGCTGGTCCTCGGTAGCTCCGAGGTCGAACATGAGGTCGAAGACCATTTCGTAAACCTCCTCAGGTCGGCAGTTGGGCTTGTCAACCTTGTTTACCACTACTATCGGCTTCAGCCCTATCTGCAGAGCTTTCTGCAAGACGAAGCGTGTCTGTGGCATTGGTCCTTCGAAGGCGTCAACAAGGAGTATGCAGCCGTCTGCCATGTTGAGCACACGTTCCACCTCTCCGCCAAAGTCGGAGTGTCCCGGAGTGTCAATGATATTGATTTTTGTGCCTTTCCAATTGATGGAAACGTTTTTGGAAAGGATTGTTATGCCGCGCTCACGTTCAAGGTCGTTAGCGTCAAGTACTTGGTCGGAGTTGTTTTGTCCTTCGCGAAAGAGTTTGCCTGCGAGCATCATCTTGTCTACGAGTGTGGTCTTGCCGTGGTCCACATGGGCGATGATGGCGATATTTCTAATGTCTTGCATAATCCTAAATTACAAATTTGGGTGCAAAGTTACAAAAATAAATTAAGAATGAAGAATGAAGAGTGAAGAATTTGGGGGTGTAGTGGGATTACATAGATTACATGGAGTAAGTAAATCCTACGGAGAGGTATTCTTTGAGTTGCCAGTAGGTAGAGGTGGTTCTGTCCACAGCATCGTCGAAACGTGGATAAATAAAGAGGTTGGTGGAGATATAGCGGTTGAATTGGAATACGAGGGTGTTCTCCCACTCAAGGAGGAAATTACTGTACGTGGTGTAGGCATAGAGACGTGTCTGCCACTTGAAATTGTCGAGAGGTTTCCATACGATTTCGGCATTGATGAGCGAGCCTATATCGTTGCGTACGTGTTTGCCTTCGTCAAGTCCGAAACGGGTGGCGAGGTCTGAACGGTCAACGTATGTCATTCTGTAGGAGAGGGGAGCAAGCAGTATGTTGCCCGTGAGTTTGCTTTGGTGAGCCTTGACGTTGTAGTTCATACCAAGCGAGACATTGAGGTTGAAAGGCGACATAAAGTCGGAGTAGATGGTGGCATCGTTGTTTTTCAGACCACGTGTAAACTGTGTGTTGGCTATGAGTTGTGCAGCGTAGTACCAGTTTTTATGCGCCTGGAGGGATAGCTGGGTGGTGTAGCGTATGAGGTCTTCGGTAGTCTTGAAATTGTTTACTGTGTCGGCATCTGTGGACAGGAAGCTGAGCTTGAGTTCGAGTTTGTTGTCCCACTTCAGTCTCTGCTTGTTATTGTAGTTGTATTGCAGGGTTACGGCTCCAAGCATGGAGTAGGTGGAGTTACCCGACTTATACCAGTTTGGCGATATGTAGTTTTGCATGAATTGCAGGTTGTAGTCGCCCGAAAAAGTCCAGAAATGTGGTTTTGTGATGACGAAGGATATAGTATCGTTTTGCCCCTCCTCATCCTTTAGCGTGTTTTCCACGTCGATGGGGTATAGCGACGGTTCCAGTATGGCAGGTTTGCTTTCGTGCTTCTTTGTTGGCATTTGCTCTTTGCTGCCTTCGTTTATCCTTACCTTTTCCGGGTGGTTGAGATAGGTGTCCATCATAAGCCTGTCGGCAAGTGAGGAGATGGTGTCGCCTTCCAGCTGGAACATGCGCTTCACTACATTCTTGTCATACTTCGCCGGGAGCATGAGCAGAGCCCCTTCATCGCTTTGCCCTGATGCAGGCGAAACGTCGGAATATTGGGCAGGGAGCGAGGTGGAGAAGAGTGTACAAAGGATGGTGCAGAGGAAATATAGTATGACTTGTCGCATTATTTTTTTTCTGGCTGTGTAAATTTATTTGGTCATGCAAAGGTACAAAAAAAGTATAAAGAATAAGGTATAAGGCATAAAGTTTTTGGTGTTTTCAAGGTTTTTTCGTACCTTTGCAGGGTTTTTAATCAAAATGAAGAAAAGAGAATGGATAAGAATACTATCATAGGTTTTGTGCTGATAGCCGTTGTGCTCTTTGGTTTTACATGGTACAACCAGCCTTCGCAAGAGGAGATGGAGGCTATGCGCGTTCAGGATTCAATAGAGACAGTAGTAAAGAAAAAAGCAGAAGAACAGCAGAAGCTGGCTGAAATTCAGCGTAAGGCTGAGGCAGCTCGTAAGGTTGTGGAGGATTCTACTCTGTTGTTCCACAATGCCATGCAGGGTACAGTGCAGAAGGTTACGCTGAGCAATGACAAGCTGGAGCTTACTCTGACGTCGAGGGGCGCAGTGGTGGAGAAAGCTGTCATCAAGGGTTTTGAGGACAATGAGGGTAACAAGGATGTTACGCTCTTTGATAAGGACACGCAGAAGCTGAACTTCACTCTCGTGGCAAAGGAGCAGAACATATCTACTGACGAGTTGTATTTTGAGCCAACTGAGGTTACGCAGAATTCTGTGACATTCACCGCAGAAGCTGGTGCGGGTAAGAGCATCGTGGTGAAATATAACCTGAGCAAGGATTACAAGCTCCACTGCTCTATCGTGGCGAATGGCATGGCAGGTATGTTTGCCCCCAATACCACTACGATGGACATAAATTGGCAGGATATGTGCAAACAGCAGGAGAAGGGCTTCACCTTCGAGAATCGCTACAGCACCCTGACCTATCACTTTACCGAGGGTGGTACAGACTACCTCAACGAGACAAGCGAGAAGAGGGACGAGGGCGTAGAAGAACCCATAGACTGGGTAGCTTTCAAGAACCAGTTCTTCTCCGTAGTTATGGCTACCAAGACAAACTATGGCAACGATGTGAAACTCACGTCAATACCACAGCAGAAGGGGTCTGGCTACCTCAAGCAGTATGAGGCAAAGCTCAAGACAAACTTCGACCCTCGAGGCATAGAGGCAACAGAACTGGAATTCTACTATGTGCCAAACGATTTCCGCCTTCTGCAGTCGGTAGAGGAGGAGAGCACCCTTGGCAAGAAGCTCGAGCTGGAGCGACTGGTATATCTCGGCTGGCCTCTGTTCCGCTATATTAACCGCTGGTTTACGCTCTACGTGTTTGACTTCCTGCGCTCTATGGCTATTCCTATGGGCGTCATCCTGATACTCATCACCCTTTTGCTGAAGGCTATCACCTATCCTATGGTAAAGAAGAGCTATATGTCCTCGGCAAAGATGAGGGTGTTGCGTCCAAAACTGGAGGAAGCTACCAAGCATCTTGACAAGCCAGAAGACGCCCTGCAGAAGCAGCAGGTGCAGATGCAGTTATACTCAGAATACGGTGTGAGCCCTTTGAGTGGTTGTCTGCCTATGCTGATACAGATGCCTATCTGGATTGCGATGTTCAACTTTGTGCCTAATGCCATACAGTTGCGTCGCCAGTCATTCCTGTGGATAGACGATCTCTCAACCTACGACCCTATCGTCTCCTGGCAAGAGAATCTATGGCTGATAGGCGACCATATCTCCCTCACGTGTATTCTCTTCTGTGCAGCCAACCTGCTCTACTCATGGTTTACCATGCAGCAACAGAAAGATCAGATGATGGGTGCTCAGGCAGAGCAGATGAAGATGATGCGATGGATGATGATGCTCATGCCGTTGATGTTCTTCTTTATGTTCAACGACTATTCATCAGGTCTCAACTTCTATTATTTTGTTTCGCTCTTCTTCTCAGCCCTTATAATGTGGGTATTGCGTAAGACGACCAATGACGAAAAACTCCTTGCCATCCTCGAGGCTAAGCGCGAGGAGAACAAGAAGAACCCTAAGAAGATGTCTGGCTTTGCTGCTCGTTTGCAGGCTATGCAGGAGCAACAGCAACGCATGCAGCGAGAGCGTGACGAGTTGCGTAAAAAGAGATTGGGGAAATAATAGGAGGGCATAGGAAATCCTAGGAATACCTAGGAAACCCTAAGAAAAGTTCTAAAAGAACCTTATCGAAGTAATTATCTGGCTTCCGACTTTGTTGTTCAATGTGGCAACAAGGTCGGAAGTTCGCATTTGCAGTTCCTGACGTATGGCAGGTGACAGAATCTTCACCCAAAGTGTCTGGTTGCGTATCTCCTTGCTCTCCGTACTCTCGATGATAAGCTGGGCTATCTCGTTGTCAAACTTCTCGCTTATCACCTCGTTCCATGAGTTTACCAGCCTTCTCTGCATCAGGGGCGTTTCCAGTCCCTGATTGCGAAGTACCACATTCAGCAGGTCGCTTATGTTTTCTGGATGACGTTTGAACACTTTGTCGTAAGTTAAGGATTAAAAGGTATAGTACCTATAGTATCTATAGTATCTATAGTATCTCTAGTATTTATGCACTATGAACTGTAAATTCTCCCTGCTCCACATGAAAAATCTTGTATTCTGCGTTGGAGTGGGAGAGTATCTGGTCGAGATGGTCTCTGTTTGTGTCTGTTATGAAAATCTGCCCATAGCTGTTTGAGGACACCAGTTGCACTATTCTCTGCACACGATGGGCGTCGAGCTTGTCAAATATGTCGTCAAGCAGGAGCAGTGGCGTGTTTCCCTCTGCACTCTTGTTGCACAGAAAATCAAACTGTGCCAGCTTCAGCGATATGACGTAGGTCTTGGTTTGTCCCTGACTGCCCTCTCGCTTCATGGGGTAGCCGTCTATGAGCATTTCGAGGTCATCACGATGTATGCCGTGCAGGGAGTGGCCTACAGCCCTGTCCTTGTGGCGGTCCCGCTGTATTACCTCCAGTAGCGGTCCTCGCTGGCAGTGTGAGGTATAGCTGAGCGTTACCTTCTCCTTGCCGTCGCTTATGCTCTGATATACACGATTGAATACAGGTGTGAAAGCTTCCACAAACTTGTTGCGTTGCTCATAGATATACTCTCCCTCGCGAGCCATTTCCTCCTCCCATAGAGACAGCAGGGTGGGGTCAGGTTCTGCGTCCTCCATCTTCAGGAGCGCATTGCGCTGTTGCAAGGCTTTGTTGTATCGGTTGAGCGAGTTTATGTAGTTGTTGTCGTATTGCGATATGACGATGTCGAGCAGTCTTCTGCGCTCCTCGCTACCTCCTGATATGAGCGAAGCGTCATCGGGCGAAACGATTATAAGTGGCACGATGCCAATGTGTTCCGACAATCGCTTGTAGTTTTTGTTGTTGCGTTTGAACATCTTCTTTACCCCACGCTTCATGCCTGCATATATGACCTCCTCCGTCTCCCCGTCATCATGCAGGTACTCCCCCTGTATCATGAAGAAGTCTGTGTTGTGCTTCATGAGGAGCGAGTCAATATTTGAGAACATGGAGTGGCAGAACGACAGGTAGTAGATGGCGTCGAGAAGGTTGGTCTTACCCTCGCCGTTGTTACCGATGAAGCAATTGAATTTCTTTGAGAAGTCCAACTTCGCTTCACTGATATTCTTGTAGTTTAGTATGGAAATATTCAGTAGAATCATTGTGTAGTCTTAACTAAGCAAGTCAGGTCTGCGCTCTTGTGTGCGCTTCAGCGACTGTTCCATTTCCCAGTCTTTTATTTTGGCTTCATGACCAGAGAGCAGTATGTCTGGCACAGCCCATGTCTCGTCAGGGTTGCTTATTGGGTGGTACTCGGCAGGACGGGTATAGACTGGTGGCTCCAGCAGGTTGTCCTGAAAGGAGTCTGAGAGAGCACTCTCCACGTCGCCTATCACGCCTGGTATTACCCTCACGATGCTGTCAGCCATTACGGCAGCAGCCAGTTCGCCACCAGTCAGCACGTAGTCGCCTATGCTTATCTCCCTCGTCACCAGATGTTCCCTGATGCGGTAGTCTATGCCCTTATAGTGTCCGCAGATTATAATTAGGTTTTTCTTTAGCGACAACTCGTTGGCAATGCCCTGATTGAAAGTTTCGCCATCGGGTGCTGTAAAAATAATCTCGTCGTAGTCTCGCTCTGCCTTAAGGGCACTGATGCATGCGTCAAGAGGCTGACACTGTATGAGCATACCTGCAGCACCTCCATAGGGATAGTCATCTACTCGCTTCCATTTGTCAGTGGTGTAGTCCCTAAGGTTGTGAACGTATATTTCGGCAAGTCCCTTCTTCTGTGCGCGAGCCAGGATTGACTCGTTTACAAAGCCTGTAAGCATTTCAGGCAGGACGGTTATGATATCAATTCTCATTGTTGTTGCTGCTCCTTTTTTTTACAACTGCAAAGGTACTATCTTTTTTTATTTTATACAAAAAAAAATGCATCTCCACCGTTTATGGATGAAGATGCAATAGGATTGGTGGGCACAATCTCAATTTTTTTATTTTTTTTCTATAAAATCAGGCTGCTTTTGGTTGCTAAGCACCCACGTGCGGTAGCTTAGCGCCCGCGCGTGGTAGCTTAGCACCCGCATCTGGAAGCTTAGCAACCGCAGAAGGTGTGGTAGCTATGTAACTCTTTTACTCCTGAAGTAGTAAAATATAAGTCCATTGTTGACATTTCGCTTTGGAAATTGTTGCTTGGTTTGTATTTCTGCCAGTCCCTTCTTCTGTGCGCGTGCCAGGATGGATTCCTCCACAAAGACTTTAGTAGTAAAAATAAGCCAAAAGGCGTAACTAAAGTTTCAAAATCTAAAAATAACCTCCCTATGGCACAATTTTCATACTCGACAGGCTTGCTCAATATGTAGTTTTTTTGTAATTTTGCCTCCACGAAATTTTTCTAATAACAGAGACAGTTCTCTCTCTCCACATATCTAACCTATGACAGAAATAGAAAGAATACACGCCCTGCGCCAGCAGCTTCATGAGCATAATCATCGCTATTATGTATTGAACAATCCCATAATCTCCGATCAGGAGTTTGACTTCCTCATGCACGAGTTGCAGGACCTCGAGGCCAAGCACCCAGAGGAATTCGACCCCAATTCGCCCTCTGTGAGAGTGGGAAGCGACATAACGAAGGAGTTCCGACAGGTGGAGCACCGCTACCCCATGCTCTCCCTAGCCAATACCTATAACGAGCAGGACATAGAGGAGTGGTATAACCAGGTGAAGCGCGGACTTGAGGGCGAGGATTTCGAGGTGTGTTGCGAGATGAAGTATGACGGACTGTCCATTTCCCTCACCTACGAGAAGGGAAGACTGGTGCAGGCTGTAACGAGAGGCGACGGAGTGAGGGGCGACGATGTGACAGCCAACGTGAGGACTATCCGCAGTATTCCACTGGTGTTGCAGCCTGACCTCGGGTATCCTGACAATTTCGAGATAAGAGGCGAGATACTCATGCCTTGGAAATCCTTCAACCGACTCAACGAGGAACGTGAGGACATAGGCGAACAGCCCTTTGCCAATCCGCGTAATGCTGCATCGGGCACGCTGAAGAGTCAGGACTCCAGAGTGGTGGCAGAACGCGAACTGGATGCCTATCTCTACTATCTGCTGGGCGACGAGGTGGACGTAGAAGGCCACTACGAAGGATTGGAAAAGGCACGCGCCTGGGGCTTCAAAACCTCGGAGGGAATGAAGAAGGTGAGCACCCTGCAGGGCATATACGACTACATAGCCTATTGGGATAAAGAGCGTTATAATCTTCCTGTAGCCACAGACGGTATAGTGCTGAAAGTTAATTCTATACGTCAGCAACGCTCGCTCGGTTTTACAGCAAAAAGTCCTCGCTGGGCTATAGCCTATAAGTTTAAGGCAGAACGTGTCTGCACCCGTCTGCTGGAGGTAACCTATCAGGTAGGCAGAACAGGAGCCATAACCCCAGTAGCCAATATGGAGACTGTGCAGCTGGCTGGCACCAAGGTAAGACGTGCCACGCTCAACAACGAAGACTTCATACGCTCCTTCGACCTGCATGAGGGCGACTATGTATATGTAGAGAAGGGTGGCGAGATAATCCCCAAGATAGTGGGTGTGGACGAGAGCAAGAGAGATGCCAATGCTAAGCCCATTGAGTTTATCACCCATTGTCCTGAGTGTGGAGCAGAACTGAAGCGCATAGAGGGGGAGGCTGCTCATTATTGTCCCAACGACTCGGGGTGCCCTCCGCAGATAAAGGGCAGGATAGAGCATTTCATAGCTCGCAAGGCAATGAACATAGACTCCTTAGGACCCGAGACGGTGGATGCCTTCTACGAGCGTGGACTGATAGAAAACATAGCCGACCTCTATACCCTCACGGCAAGTCAAATAAACTATGAGGGCAACCGCGAGAAATCGGCTCGTAAGGCGATAGAGGCAATAGAGGCTTCTAAGCAGGTGCCTTTTGAAAGGGTGGTCTTTGCCCTCGGCATAAGGATGGTGGGTGAGACAACGGCGAAGGCGCTGGCAAGGCATTTCAAGGACATAGATAGCCTGAGAAACGCCACTGTGGAACAGCTCACAGAGGTTGACGGCATAGGAGAGATTATAGCTGTCAATGTGGTAGAATACTTCCGTCACCCCAAGAACAAGGAGATTGTTGACAGACTCATCTCCTACGGCTTGCAGATGTCGCTCTCTGCCGAGCAGCAGCAGTCTATAGGTACAGAACTCGAAGGCAAGTCTATAGTGATAAGCGGAGTATTTGCCAGACACAGCCGAGACGAGTATAAGCTCATGATAGAGCAGCATGGAGGCAAGAACGTGTCGTCTATAAGCAGCAAGACAAGCTTCATACTTGCAGGCGACAATATGGGACCCTCCAAACTGCAGAAAGCCGAGAAACTCGGGGTGAAGCTCGTTTCGGAGGATGAATTCCTCGAGATGATAGAAGGCTCCACTCCTTCCCTCCCAAGTGAGGGAAACAGTTCAGGTGAGCCTTCAAGCGTTTCTGACAAAGAAAAATCTCCCGTCCAACTCTCACTCTTCTGACGATGAACGAGGTTTGAGGGTTAAAGGTTAAGAGTTAAACTGTGAACTATGAACTGTGAATTGAGTGTCTTCAATCCAGAGCACGACATAGTATTGGCATCAGATGCTGGTGCAGGCTTCACCCCACCCAAAGCAGCACGAAAACTGCGTGCCGACCTCGCTGGTTTGCCCTCATTATGGGGGGCGAAAGACGGAGAGGTGAGCGTATGGGGGTGGGATGCAGCGGTGGTGGCAGAACTGGTAAGAAAGGGAGTGCCCAGAGAAAAAATGCCGTCAGATGAACAGTTAAGAGAAATCCGCAAACTCTCCAACAGAAGTCTTGCCGTAGAGGCGCTCGGCAAATTGAGACAGATAGAAGGAACCACAGGTGAATCGTGTGTCTGCAACACTTATGAGGACATCCTCGCCTTTGCACAGAAGCACAAAGAGATAGTGTTGAAAGCTCCATGGAGCAGTAGTGGCAGGGGAGTAAAGCAGTTTACTGAACACAGTTTGCAGTTCATAAATAGCACCATAGCGAAACAGGGCAGTATCATAGCCGAGATGAAGTGCGACAAGGTGATGGACTTTGCCCTGGAATATGAAGCCGACGCAGACGGAAGGATACACTATAAGGGCTTGTCTGTCTTCGACACCATCAATGGAGCCTATAAGGGAAATCTGCTGGCGTCAGAAGAAGAAAAGAGGCAACTGATAAGGAAATATGTAGCTGACGACGTGATGGTTAGAGTATCAACAATAATGAAAGACTTTATGAGTGGAAAACTCAAGGGAATATACGCAGGTCCTTTCGGAGTTGACATGATGATATGTTTCAAACCTCAAGCCTCAAGTCTCAAATCTCAAACCTACTGCCTCAACCCCTGCATAGAGATAAACCTGAGGCGAACGATGGGGCATGTGGCACTCGCACTTACGGAAAAGGGCTATCGAGGCACCATGAGCGTGCTTTACGACAAGGAAAAAGATAAATATGAACTAATAATAAACCAAGAACAAATCTTATGAGAAAGTATTTTTTAGCAGCTGTGTTGTTGGCAACCACCCTCATGGCAACGGCACAGGACAATTACAGGTCGCAGGTGTGGTCGCCAGATAACGGCGACGGCACGTTTACCAACCCCGTTATCAATGCCGACTATTCAGACCCCGATGTGTGTGTGGGTGCGAGCGGAGAGGATTTCTATCTTACGGCATCATCATTCTCCCATATTCCAGGCTTGCCCATCCTCCATTCCAAGGACCTCGTAAACTGGAAGATAGTAAACCATGCTGTCAAGGCTCTGCCACCCTACGACCGCTATAATGTGCCACAGCATGGCAACGGCGTGTGGGCACCAAGCATACGTTACAACAAGAATAACCAGACTTACTATATCTATTGGGGTGACCCAGACCTTGGTGTGTTCGTAACTACAGCAAAGGACCCTGAGGGCACGTGGACGGAGCCTAAGTGCATCATCTCTGGCAAGGGTATGATAGACACCTGCCCCTTGTGGGACGAAGATGGCAGGTGCTACCTCGTCAACGGTTGGGCAAACAGCCGTTGTCAGTTTAACTCGGTTCTCACAGTACGCGAGATGACTCCTGATGGTATGCAGGCTATAAGCGACCCAGTGATTGTGTTTGATGGTAATGGTACCAACGACCGCACTTCGGAGGGTCCTAAGTTCTACAAACGTGACGGCTGGTACTGGATTATGAACCCTGCAGGCGGAGTGCCTATAGGTCATCAGCTCGCCATGCGTAGCCGTTCGCCATTTGGTCCTTATGAAAGCAAGACAGTCCTGGCGCAGGGCGACACCAACATCAATGGTCCTCACCAGGGCGGATGGGTACACCTGAATAGTGGTGAAGACTGGTTCCTTCATTTTCAGGACAAGGAGGCATACGGACGCGTGGTATGGCTTGAACCTGTTAAGTGGGTTGACGGATGGCCAACGATGGGTGAGAAGGTAGGCAAGGTCAAGGCTTACGGAAAACTCGAAAAATACAGTGGTCAGCCAGTATTGACATACAAGAAGCCTAACGTTGGCAAGACTTACCCAGTATGCAACCCTGTGGAGAATGATGAGTTCAACACCACGACTCTCGGCAGACAGTGGCAGTGGAATGCAAATTACGACCAGACTTTTGGTATGCCTACTCCTTACGGTTATTATCGTGTGTTCTGCCATCGCCAGTCAGCCGACTATAAGAATATGTGGGAGGCAGGCAACCTGTTGTTGCAGAAGACCCCAGCTGATAACTTTACTGCAACAACGAAGATAGAGGTGACGGCAAAGGATGAGGACCAGTATGGTGGACTCACCGTGTTCGGCATGGATTATTCTGCCCTCGTTCTGCGCAGGGTAGGCAACGAATTCCAGTTGCAGCAGATTACCTGCAAGAAGGCTGACAAGGGAAGCCCGGAGGAGGTAAAGGTGATAAAGACCTTCAAGCCTACTGCAGAGGACAAGGTTGACTATCAGCCAGCACTCCATCGCTCTATGTATCTGCGCCTCAGTGTGAAGTATATTGGCGGAAAGAACTCCGAGGGTGGCAACAAGCATGAGGCACATGTGCAGTTTGCTTACTCTGAGGACGGCAAGAAGTTCCATGATTGTGGCGACGTGTTCACTATGCGCCAAGGCAAATGGGTAGGAGCCAAGGTTGGCATCCTCGCTGCTGAGAAGGCAGGCAAGAAAGTGCGTGGTTGGGTAGATGTGGACTGGTTTCGCATCACTAAGTAACGCAGATTTTCAAGATGAAAAAAGAAGTGGCTATCCTTTTAACAATGAGGGGTAGCCACTTTTTTATTTGTTTATTTCTTTTCTTGCTTGCTCAATGATGTCGTCAATGCCCTGAAGGGCTGAGGTCGTGGAGATGGAAGCAGAGACGTCTGGTTCGATGCCAAATTCCGTACATTGTTTATGGTTGTCATACATAGGACAGGCAGACATTCTGACGCTCCAGCCGTTGGGTAGCTCGTTAGAGTAGGGCATACCAGAACCTCCTCCGGTTTTATCTCCCACTATAAGTATGTTACCTTGTGCCTCACCAATGGCTTTCATGTATTTAACAAACTCATTAGCAGCACTATATACACTTCTATTGGTTAGTACGCATACGTGCTTTTTGCTCCAGCGTATGCGTGAGGATGCCTCAAGCCATATCTCCTGCCAGTCGCTGAAATCGGTGTGTGCCTTGCCTGTCTTGTGGCGCATATAGCCCACCATTATCTTGCTTTCAGTAAAGCGTGCGGCAAGTTTCTGGGCTTCGGAAAGTTTGCCACCACCATTGGAACGGATGTCAAGGATTAGTCCGTTACACGGGGCAAGATAGGAGAGTATCTCGTCGAGGTTGCCTTCACCTATCTCATTGTCAAAAGTGCCGAGATACATATATCCTGTGTTGTCATCGAGTATTTTATAGGAAATGCCAGAGGATATTTTGTAGTCGGAGCTTTTGCCGAGGTATTGTTTTTGCAGTTCTTCGGAGAAGTTTGTGGGGTAGTCCTCCTTCCATGACCAGTTGCGGGCATAGTCGGCTGCTGAAGAAAGGTTTACATGACCGTCTTTCAAGGTGGAGAGCATGCTGGCAAGAAACTCAAACTGTTGGCTGCGAGTCATTTTTTCGTTTACCTGCTCTGAATATTCGGTATGGATGCTATTCCAATTAACCCCTAATTCAGCCTCCTTTTCAGGGAAGAAACAATAGTGTTCATCCATGATTTGCCACAGTGCCTCAAAATTGCCAGAGGCTGAATTGTCATACTCTTTCACATCTACGCATGATGCTGTCAGCATTAGCAGTAATGTTGAGCAAAGGAGGCAATATGTAGAGCGGAATGTTCTCATTTTTTTATTGTGACACCCACGATAACGGCATTATACCATTGGTGTTGTTTAAGATTGTTGGGAGTCGCCTGGCGTATGTCTCCAAGATAGCCTATGCGCAGAGAGGTACGTTGTGCCACAGGAATATTGAGCGACAGCTGATGGCGTAGCTGGAAGGTTG
Organism: Prevotellaceae bacterium UBA4332; assembly: GCA_002394365.1. Taxonomy (GTDB): domain Bacteria; phylum Bacteroidota; class Bacteroidia; order Bacteroidales; family Bacteroidaceae; genus Prevotella. Next base: position 227,510 of record DGTQ01000005.1, on the reverse strand, counting down.
CGATGGATATAAAGACTATGTTGTGGTCGTAGTTGCCTTTGTTGAATATCTCGTAATAAGACTGTCCGTAGTTGGGTGAGAACATTAAACCTACAAGTGGGATTCGAGCCTCGTAGGTAAGACGGAAAACTTTGTTCCAAAGGGGGAAATCGTAGTTTGCCATCACTTGTGGACCGATATTGACAGAGGCATAACCCTGTGTTGGGTTGTTGGCAGAGGTGCGGTTGTTATAACAGAATCCGAGGTCTATGCTGGCAAATAAACCTGTACGAAAAGTGAATCTGGAATCTCGAAAGAGAAGGTTTGACGGACAACTCCATTTTCGCATCACGGAATACGCAAAGTTATAATGTCCACTCAGTTCGTTAGCGTTATCAACTCGGTTGTGTGTATTGGCAAAGGCACCTTCGTGGGTGAGAGAATAGGTGAGGGGGCGTTTTTTGCTATCCTTTACCACCTCTGAAACAAATCTCCATTCCGTACCATAGTATTTCTCATTGGAGATGTAGGTGTCCAACTGGTTGAGATGTCCTACTGCAAATTGTGTGGACACGGCACGCTCCTGTGCCTTTGCAAAACTGGCGAATGAGAAGAGAAAAAAGAGATAAAAGATGCTCACACTGCCATAAGTACACTTGCCAAGCAAGCGTTTTTGCCATCTTCTGCGGGTGCTGAAAAACTCAGTAAGAGTGGCACTAAAAGAGTCTTTGTTGACCTGTGAGTTCATCTATTATTTCCTGCTGTGACTTACCTGCATCGGGGTCAAGATTTTCTTCCTCATCTTCTGATGACTCGTCATCAGAAGGAGGTGTAGGCTCTTCTGGCTGACGCAATGGTTCCAGTTCTTCTACGTTGGCAACATTGAAGGTGGTAATTCGCTTGCCCTTAGCCTTGAAACCCTTTACGCCTACAAATTCCTCACAATCTATCTCCATAGGTTCGCGGAAGGAGTCATTACCTCCGAAGGTAACTTTAACGCGTGGATATGGTATGTCTGTGAGCAACAGCATTTTGCTGTCTGTGTTTTCACCAACGAAATTGCGATGATTCTTGATGGCCTCCATCTCAAATCTCTTTATATAGACAAAATTGTTGTTGTCAGCGTCAAGAACAACCGCAGTCCAAATCTTGTGCTCGTCCCACTTTTCTATGCGCAGGATGTTCTGTTCAAAGTGGTTGGAAGTGTCAGCCGTCGTTATATAGAAATCACCATTCTGCAGAACTACGAGAATATAGTCGGAGTCGTTGAATTTGCCAAGTGAAACGCCATGACTGTCGTAGTTTAGGCGATTGACATCAGCATCCCACCATATTTCTCGTCCGCCAAGGGTGGAGTGTCCGTGAGACTTTAGTCCAATCTTGTGTATGGGGTTCTTAGACAGCAAGTTGCCTTTTGCACTCTTGCCCTTTACATCCAATATGGAGAAATCATAGTCAAAGAAAATCCTCTTGATTTTCGGACCAGGTTCAAGAGTTACTTTGATAGTTTCCGCCTCGCCATTTGGATTAGCCGTGAAGTAGAGAATTCTTGAACCAGGTGTGCCCTGGGTAAGGTCATACTCCCTGTCGCGAGTGCTGGAATCCACACAGAAACGCTTTACAAAGTAGCGTCCTGCCTTGCCATCACGATATACGCAGTTATATGTCGTTCGCTTGTCGCCTTTCTTCCAGATACCAAGGTGTATTACGTTTTTGCCAACATCAATCTTGTCGGCAACCTTTATGATTTTGTACTTGCCGTCTCGATAGAATATTATGACATCGTCAATGTCCGAACAGTTGCATACAAATTCTGCCTTTTTCAGTCCTGTGCCTATAAAGCCCTCATGACGGTCGATATAGAGTTTCTGGTTTGCTTCAGCTACCTTTGTTGCTTCGATGGTGTCAAAATTGCGTATCTCCGTAAGACGTGGGTGAACTGCTCCGTATTTCTGCTTGAGGTGTTCATACCATTCACAGGTAATGTCAACCATTCTTCCGAGATCTCTTTCTATCTCGGCTATCTCTGCCTCAATCTTTGCTATGATTTCGTCTGCCTGGTCTTTGGAGAACTTGAGGATACGCTTCATCTTTATCTCCATCAGGCGAAGGATGTCCTCCTTGGTAACCTCTCGGATAAGCTGAGGATAATAGGGAGTGAGTCTGTCGTCAATATGCTCGCATGCAGCATCTATGGTGGGAGCATTCTCGTATTTCTTATCCTTATATATGCGCTCCTCGATGAAGATTTTCTCCAGAGAACAGAAGAACAACTGCTCCTGAAGTTCGGCACGTCGTATTTCAAGCTCGCGCCTGAGCAGAGCCATTGTCTGGTCTGTGCTGCTCTTCAGTACTTCACTTATGGTAAGGAACTGTGGCTTGTTGTCCTTTATGACGCAACAGTTAGGCGAAATGCTTACTTCGCAATCGGTGAAGGCATAAAGCGCATCGAGAGTCTTGTCTGATGATACGCCAGGTGCGAGGTGGACAAGTATCTCTACATCGGCAGCTGTAAGGTCTTCTACCTTGCGAACCTTTATCTTGCCTTTTTCGACAGCCTTTGTAATGGTCTCAATAAGCGTCTCTGAGGTTTTGGAGAAAGGTATGTCACGAATGACGAGTGTCTTTTGGTCGAGTTTCTCTATCTTTGCCCTGACTTTTATGGAGCCTCCTCGCTGGCCGTCGTTATATTTGCTTACATCGACTGAACCACCAGTGGGGAAGTCGGGATAAAGATGAAATTCCTCACCTCTGAGATATGCTATTGCTGCATCGCAAATCTCGCAGAAGTTGTGAGGCATAATCTTGGAGTTAAGACCTACAGCAATACCCTCCACTCCTTGTGCCAGGAGAAGAGGAAACTTTACTGGTAGCGTGATGGGTTCTTTGTTTCTGCCATCGTAAGACATCTGCCACTCTGTAGTCTTGGGGTTGAAGACCGTTTCTAAGGCAAATTTACTCAGGCGTGCCTCTATGTATCGAGGTGCGGCAGCTGATGAACCCGTAAGGATATTACCCCAGTTGCCCTGCGTGTCGATAAGTAGTTCTTTTTGTCCTAATTGCACAAGGGCATCGCCAATGGAAGCATCACCATGAGGGTGAAACTGCATAGTGTGTCCTACGATGTTTGCTACTTTGTTGAAGCGTCCGTCATCCATTCGCTTCATGGAATGGAGAATACGACGTTGTACTGGTTTCAAACCATCTTCAATATGTGGAACGGCTCGTTCCAGAATAACGTATGAAGCATAGTCGAGAAACCAGTTTTGATACATGCCTGAAAGATGATGTACCACTGAGGCATCAAAGCGGTTTACAGGACGATAATCAGTAGTTCCCAGTTCCTCGCTTTGTTCAGCCGAAAATGGATCTTCCAGTTCTGTGTCTTCTATATTTGGGTCTTCAATGTTTGTATCTTCCTCTCTCATGTATTATGTCAAGGCGGAGTTATTAGGGCTATCCTTTTTTATTTCTGTTTTGTCTTAAAACTCTTCAAATAGATGTCGAAGATAAGCGTACTGTAAGGCTGTATGCTGCCACTCGAAGAAGCTTTATATCCTAAGCGGTAGGGGATATAAACTCTCCATCTGTCTCCAGGGTGCATGTATAGCAGGACTGTCTCAAAACCTTCTACACTGCCTACAGGTGTCAGATTTGTAAAAACGGCTTCTTCTTTGTTGAGTTCTTCTCCATACCACTTGGTGTCAAACATATACCCAACCTCGATGTTGTCGGGCTTGGCAATTGTGGTATGCTTCGATGATGGCATCATGTTGCCACGATACGTAATAAGGCATGAGTCTACCGAGAGTGGACAAGCCAATCCGTCGTTTGTGTTCTTGTTGTCGTCAATGACCTCTTTGTGTCCGTCTATACTCTCGTCCTGTTCCAAGACATGCACAATGATGTAGTTTGAGTGGTTTGATACATCATTCTTCTGGTAAGACATTATCTTATACCACTCTTCGCTACCATTGTCTATCTCTTCTGTTGCCTTTTGATATATTTCTTCGAAGTATACGTCATTTCGAGCCCGCCAATTGTAGTATTCAGCAGTTGTGTCCTCATCGTTAGATGAGCAGGAAACCAACGCAAATATGCAACAACAGAGAACAAGTATTTTATGAAGATTACTCACTTGCTTTTTCTTACTGTATTTTCTATAACTTACTGAAGTTTCTTTAACAACGAGGTTATTGTAACCTGCTCCTCGATGATACCACGCAGTTCGTTGATGTTAACACGCTTCTGCTCCATAGTATCACGATAACGCAGTGTCACAGTGTTGTCCTCGAGAGTCTGGTGGTCAACGGTTACGCAGAAAGGAGTACCAATAGCATCCTGACGACGATAGCGCTTGCCTATCTGGTCCTTCTCCTCGTATTTGCAGTTGAAGTGGAACTTCAGGTCATTCATTATCTCTTGAGCCTTCTCTGGCAGACCATCTTTCTTTGTAAGTGGGAATACAGCCAGCTTCACAGGAGCAATGGCTGCTGGAAGATGGAGCACGGTACGTGTTTCTCCATTTTCGAGTTTCTCCTCTTCGTAAGAGTGGCACATGATAGAAAGGAACATACGGTCAACACCAATAGAGGTCTCAATGACGTATGGTGTGTAAGATTCGTTCATCTCTGGGTCGAAGTACTTTATAGACTTGCCTGAGAACTTCTCGTGCTGAGAAAGGTCAAAGTTAGTACGAGAGTGAATACCCTCAACCTCCTTGAAGCCGAATGGCATGCGGAACTCGATGTCTGTTGCGGCATTAGCATAGTGAGCCAGTTTGTCGTGGTCATGAAAACGATAGTTTTCAGCTCCGAAGCCGAGGTTCTGGTGCCACTTCATTCGTGTCTCCTTCCACTTGGCAAACCAGTCGAGTTCTGTTCCTGGCTTGATGAAGAACTGCATCTCCATCTGCTCAAATTCCCTCATGCGGAAGATGAACTGGCGAGCGACAATCTCATTACGGAAAGCCTTGCCAATCTGGGCGATACCAAATGGAATCTTCATTCTGCCTGTCTTCTGCACGTTCAGGTAGTTTACGAATATACCCTGTGCCGTCTCTGGACGCAGGTATATTTTCATGGAACTGTCTGCGCTTGCTCCCATTTCTGTAGAGAACATGAGGTTGAACTGTCTTACGTCAGTCCAGTTTCTTGTGCCAGAGATAGGACATACTATTTCCTCGTCGAGGATTATTTGCTTGAGCATGTCGAGGTCCATCTTGTTCATAGCCTCGCTGTATCGTGCGTGGAGGTCGTCAAACTTCTTCTGGTTCTCTATTACTCGTGGGTTGGTCTCGCGGAACTGCTTCTCGTCGAAGGCATCACCAAACTTCTTCTGAGCCTTAGCAATCTCCTTGGCAATCTTATCCTCGTACTTTGCCATCTGCTCTTCTATGAGAACGTCAGCACGATAGCGCTTCTTAGAGTCGCGGTTGTCAATAAGAGGGTCGTTGAAAGCATCAACGTGTCCTGAAGCCTTCCATATTGTAGGGTGCATGAAGATAGCAGAGTCGATGCCCACGATGTTGTCGTGGAGCAATACCATTGACTGCCACCAGTACTGCTTGATGTTATTCTTCATTTCTACACCATTCTGACCATAGTCATAAACGGCAGCCAGTCCGTCATATATATCACTTGATGGAAAAACAAAGCCATACTCTTTACAGTGGCTTACTATCTTTTTGAAAACATCTTCTTGCTGTGCCATTTTATTTTGATTTTCTTCTGTTTATTAGTAATTTAGATGCAAAGGTACTAATTTTAGTTGAAAGTTGAAAGTTGAAAGTTGAAAGAAGTGGTTTCTTTCGTACTTTTTAACTTACTTAATTGGCATTCTCCGAGATATATTTTAGTCGGATGAGCCTAATGTCATTGTCATCGTAACTGCCGTCAAATTCCTTGTATGCCTCTTTAAGAGCGTCTGTTTCGGCTTCAGAGAAGTACTGGTAGATGTCGTCTATCTGGTCTTCATCCATTGTGTCCTCAATGTAGTAATCGAGGTTCACTCTCGTACCACTATACACGATAGCCTCGAGTTCGTCAAGCAGGTCAGTGAATTTTATGCCCATTGAGGAGGCAATATCTCCCAATGGCATTTTTCTGTCTATGCACTGTACTATTTTCAGTTTTTGCATGGAGTTTTTCGCCACACTGCGCACTCTCATGTCCTCAGGACGTGTAATGTCGTTCTCCTCGCAATACTTCTTTATCAGCTGGCAGAAAGGTTCTCCATAGCGTTTTGCCTTGCCTTGTCCCACTCCCTGTATGGCTTGCAACTCCTGCAAGGTGGTGGGGTACATGGTTGCCATCTGTTCGAGTGAGGTTTCCATAAACACGATGTAGGGTTGCACACCATGCTTGGCTGCTTCACTCTTGCGCAGGTCTTTCAACATAGCAAAGAGGGTGGGGTCGAGGGCGCTTGTCGTGCCGCTTGATGTCTCAGCGCTGTTGTCGTTGTAGTTGTTGTCCTCCGTAACGTAGAAGTCGGCAGACTTGTCAGGCTCCTCAGTGTATGTCTTCAGCCACTGTTTGCCTGAAGCTGTAATCTTCAGGTTACCATAGGTTTCTATGTCTTTCTTTATGTAACCGTCTATTATAGCCTGACGTATCACGGGGTTCCATATCTTGTCGTTGTTTCCCTTGCCGCAGGCAAATTCCTTCAGCAGATTATGCTTATGAGACTCAATGTCATCAGTGCTTCTGCCCTTGAGGAAGTCTATGACGTAAGGAACGTGGAAACTCTCCTTGAGTGCCAGTATGGATTTCAGCACACAACAGAGTTCCTTGTTTGCCTTTATCTTTGTCTTTGGGTGCAGGCAGTTGTCACATCCTCCGCAGTTGTCCTTCGGATAATCCTCTCCAAAATATTTCAGGAGCATCTTTCGTCTGCAAATAGAGGACTCGGCATAGGCGGCCGTCTCCTGTAGCAGATGGCGTCCTATCTCCTGTTCCACCACCTGCTTGGAGTCCATAAATTTCTCCAGTTTCTGCAGGTCTTTGTGCGAGTAGAAGGCTATACATTTTCCTTCTCCTCCGTCTCTGCCAGCACGTCCAGTCTCCTGATAATATCCTTCGAGTGACTTTGGAATGTCATAGTGTATGACAAATCTTACGTCGGGCTTGTCAATACCCATGCCGAAGGCTATCGTGGCAACTATCACGTCGATGTTCTCCATCAGGAAATCATCCTGTGTCTTGTTGCGTACAGCCGTCTCCAAACCAGCGTGGTAGGCTTCAGCCTTGATGTCGTTGGTCTTCAGGACCTCCGTCAGCTCTTCCACCTTCTTCCTCGAGAGGCAGTACACTATGCCGCTCTTGCCTGGGTTCTGCTTTATGAACTTGATAATCTGTTTGTCTATGGTGTTGTCCTTCTGTCGTATCTCGTAGTATAGATTAGGCCGGTTGAAGGAACTGAGAAAATCCTTGGCACCAGTAATGCCGAGGCTTTTCTTTATGTCGGAGCGAACCTTTTCCGTAGCCGTTGCTGTGAGTGCTATGATTGGAGCTACGCCTATAGCCTCTATGATTGGACGTATGCGACGATATTCGGGTCTGAAATCATGTCCCCATTCCGATATACAGTGGGCTTCGTCTATGGCATAGAACGAAATCTTCACCCCCTTGAGGAAGTTTACATATTCTTCTTTTGTGAGAGATTCTGGAGCCATGTAGAGCAGTTTGGTAACTCCAGCCCTTATGTCCTCCTTCACCTGTTCTATGGCGGCTCTGTTCATGGAAGAGTTGAGACAGTGTGCCACTCCGTCTTTCTCGCTTATGCCGTTGATGACGTCCACCTGGTTCTTCATCAGGGCTATAAGTGGCGAGATGACTATAGCAGTGCCCTCCATCACGAGCGAGGGTAGTTGGTAGCACAAAGACTTTCCGCCACCTGTGGGCATCAACACAAAGCCGTCATGCCCCTCTATGAGGTTGGTGATGGCGGCTTGTTGATTACCCTTGAAGGTGTCAAAGCCGAAATGTCGCTTCAGTTCTTCGTTTAGGTTCAGCACGGTTAGGAATAGTAGATTGAAAGGTTACGAACTAAGATTACCACTCTTTTTTATTTGTTCTTCGGCATATTGTTTTGTCACCTCGAACTTTGATATGTTCTTCGAAGGAGCCTCAAACATGGCGTCAGTCATAATTGTCTCGACAATGGAACGCAGTCCTCGTGCTCCGAGTTTGTATTCTGTTGCCTTGTCAACTATGTAGTCCAGAGCCTCAGTAGTAAAGGTCAACTCAATGTTGTCCATCTTGAACAACTTTATGTATTGCTTTATGATACTGTTCTTTGGCTCTACCAATATGCGTCGCAGAGCATCGTGGTCAAGAGGATTGAGGTGTGTCAGCACAGGCAGACGACCTATAATCTCTGGTATGAGTCCGAAGGATTTCAGGTCTTGTGGTGCCACATACTGCATCATGTCCTTCTGGTTTATCCTGTGAGTGTTCTGCACACTGTTGTAGCCCACGGTGTGGGTGTTGAGACGCTGTGCTATCTTGCGCTCTATGCCGTCAAAAGCACCACCGCAGATAAACAGGATATTCCTTGTATCTACGTGGATATAGTCCTGGTCTGGGTGCTTTCTGCCTCCCTTTGGCGGAACGTTTACTACCGTTCCCTCGAGCAGTTTCAGCATGCCCTGCTGCACTCCCTCGCCACTTACGTCGCGAGTTATGCTTGGGTTGTCGCTCTTGCGTGCTATCTTGTCAATCTCGTCTATGAAGACGATGCCACGCTCGGCTGCTTCAAGGTCATAGTCTGCTACCTGAAGGAGGCGTGACAATATGCTCTCCACGTCTTCTCCCACGTAGCCAGCCTCAGTGAATACCGTAGCGTCAACTATGGTGAAAGGCACGTTGAGGAGTTTGGCTATAGTGCGGGCAAGGAGAGTCTTTCCTGTACCAGTCGAACCCACCATCACGATGTTGCTCTTTTCTATCTCCACGTCGTCCTTGTCGTCCTTCTGGGCAAGACGCTTGTAGTGGTTGTACACAGCAACGGCAAGGTGGCGCTTGGCGTCATCCTGCCCTATGATGTACTGGTCGAGGTAGTCCTTTATCTCCTGCGGTTTAGGTACCTTATTTATATCTGGCTTCTGGTCTGCCTTGTTTGCTGCTTTTTCTTCTGTCTGATTACCTGGCAGAGCCTGCACTATTTCGTATGCCTGCTCTATGCACTGGTCACATATAAAACCGTTAACGCCCGTTATCAGTACGGAAACCTCGCTCTCTGAGCGACCGCAAAAGCTACAATGATTTTCTTTTCTCTTTACCATTAATTCTTCTTGACTAATACTTGATCAATCATGCCATACTCCTTTGCCTCTTCCGATGTCATCCAGTAGTTACGGTCAGAGTCCTGCCATACCTTCTCGTATGGAGTGTGAGAGTGGTTGCTGATTATGGTGTAGAGTTCCTTCTTGAATTTCTGTATCTCCTTAGCCTCAATCTCGATGTCGCTTGCCTGACCCTGCACTCCGCCAAGTGGCTGGTGAATCATTACTCGAGAGTGGGGCAGGGCAGAACGCTTGCCCTCCTGACCTGCCACGAGCAGCACGGCGCCCATTGATGCTGCCATGCCTGTGCAGATGGTTGCCACGTCGCTGGCTATAAACTGCATGGTGTCATATATGCCCAGACCAGCAGTTACAGAACCGCCAGGAGAATTGATGTAGATAGATATATCCTTGCCAGGGTCTGCCGAGTCAAGGTACAGCAGCTGTGCCTGTATTGTGTTGGCTGTATAGTCGTTTATCTCTGTGCCGAGGAAGATGATGCGGTCCATCATCAAGCGTGAGAACACGTCCATCTGAGTTACGTTGAGCTGGCGCTCCTCCAATATATATGGGTTGAGATATTGGTTTTGTGCAGCCATGACATCGTCGAGAACCATGCCGTTCATGCCCACCTTGCCAGTAGCAAATTTTCTGAAGTCGCTTGTTATGTTCATGTGTTTTATAGTTATAAAAAATACGTAACTTTGTGTATTGCTTAACAAAGTTACGTAAAAAGTTTCAATCGTGCAAAATATTTAAGGATTTTTTGCTATCTCTTGCGTATGAAAACCGTTGCGTAAAAACTACTGCATGTACCAGATGTCATTTTTCTTTACCATAGGTACTGCTATTTCTTCGCGAGTGCTGTCCTTGAAGCAGAGCAGTAGTATGCTCTGTGCCCTTACGAGTTGGGTGTTGTTGCTGGTTTTTACGGTGTCGCACGTTGCTCTCACAGCCTTCACCTCGCTTATGCCGTTGTGGGCTTTCTGCTGTTTTTCTACATACATCTGTATGTTCAGCTTCAGTTGCTCCACGTAGTCTTCTGGCAGAGTGTCTCCCTTCAGCGTGCCCTCTACGAAGGCGTCAACATTTCCTGCCACTAGCTGGTCGTAATATGCCTTCGCCGTTTGCAGGGCTATGTCCTCCTGCTTTATCTCGTCCTTGGAGCAAGAGGATAACGCTAACGCTAACGATAACGCTAACGGGAACGCTAACGATAACGGGAACGGGAATAGTATTTTAAGAACATTCTTCATTCTTCAATCTACATTCTTCATTACCCACACTTACTTTTGCCTTATAAAGACATTGATAGGTGTGCCAGTGAGGGTCCAGTGGGCGCGTATCTGGTTTTCGAGGAAGCGTCTGTACTGTTCCTTGATATACTGTGGCAGGTTTGCGTAGAACACGAAGGTAGGAATCTGTGTGTCTGGTATCTGCGTACAGTATTTTATCTTGATATACTTGCCCTTTACGCTCTGTGGTGGCGTAGCCTCTATTATCGGGAGCATCACCTCGTTGAGTTTGCTGGTGCCTATCTTCGCCTTGCGGTTCAGGTACACCTGCTTTGCCGTTTCGAGCACCTTGAAGATGCGCTGCTTTGTCGTGGCAGAAGCATAGATAATGGGGAAGTCGGTGAATGGAGCCATTCTCTCGCGTATGGCGTTCTCGAATGTCTTGATGGACGCCTGCGACTTGTCCTCCACCAGGTCCCATTTGTTTACCACTACCACCAGCGACTTGTCGTTTCTCTGTATCAGCTGGAAGATGTTCATGTCCTGCGCCTCTATGCCTCGGGTGGCATCAATCATGAGGATGCAGACGTCGGAGTTCTCTATCGCCCTGATGGAGCGCATCACGCTGTAAAACTCCAGGTCCTCGCTCACCTTGTTCTTGCGTCGTATGCCCGCTGTATCCACAAGGTAGAAGTCGAAGCCGAACTTGTTGTAGCGTGTGTAGATGGAGTCGCGCGTGGTGCCAGCTATGTCTGTCACTATGTTGCGGTCCTCGCCTATGAAGGCGTTGATGAGGCTCGACTTGCCAGCGTTAGGTCTTCCCACTACGGCAAATCGTGGCAGGTCTTCTTCCACGGTCTCAGCCTGCTCCTTGGGGAGCTTTTCGAGTATCATGTCGAGCAAATCGCCTGTGCCAGAGCCCGTTACGGCACTTATGCAGAAGGGGTCTCCTAAGCCCAGACTGTAGAAGTCTGCTGCATAGTACTGCTGCTCGTTGTTGTCCGTCTTGTTGCAAACGAGTATTACTGGCAGCTTCGTCCTGCGCAGTATCTGTGCCACGTCTGTGTCGAGGTCTGTCACGCCCGTCTGCACGTCAACGAGGAAGAGCACCATGTCTGCCTCCTCTGTGGCTATCTTCACCTGCTCTCTTATGGCGTTCTCGAATATGTCGTCGCTGTTTACCACCCATCCGCCTGTATCTACGATGGAGAAGTCGGTGCCGTTCCATTCCACCTTGCCGTACTGGCGGTCGCGCGTAGTGCCAGCCACGTCGCTCACTATGGCGTGGCGGGTCTTGGTCAACCTGTTGAAGAGTGTTGACTTGCCTACGTTAGGTCTTCCTACTATGGCTACTAATTTTCCCATTTGTATCCGAAAGAGTTAAGTTCTTTATCATTTGAGCGCCAGTCCTTGTCCACCTTTACGAAGGTTTCGAGAAAAATCTTCTTGTCAAAGAATTTCTCGAGTGTCTTTCTCGCCTCTGTGCTCATTTTCTTTATGGCAGTGCCCTGATGGCCTATGATGATGCCCTTCTGCGAGTCTCGCTCCACGTATATGGTGGCGCTTATGTTTATTTGCTTCTCCGTCTCCTTGAAGCTGTCGCACCTCACCTCCACGCTGTATGGCACCTCCTTGTCGTAATAAAGGAGTATCTTCTCCCTGATTATCTCTGTCACGAAGAAGCGTGCAGGCTTGTCCGTCAGTTGGTCCTTGTCGAAGTAGGCAGGCGATTCGGGCAGCAGTTCCTTTATGCGCTTCAGCAGCATCTCTGTGCCAAACTTGTTCTTTGCCGATATGGGCAGAATCTCTGCGTTTGGCAGCAGCTGGTGCCATTGCTCTACCAGTTCGCCCAGCTTCTGCTGGTTGCTCTCGTCTATCTTGTTTATGAGCAGAATGACGGGTATCGTCATCTTCGCCACCTTCTCCAGGAAATCCATGTTCTTCTGGGGGTTCTCCACCACGTCTGTCACGTAGAGCAGAATGTCGGCATCCGTCAGCGCCGACTCCGAGAAGGCGAGCATCGACTCCTGCAGCTTGTAGTTTGGCTTCAGCACACCGGGGGTGTCAGAGAACACTATCTGCATGTCCTCCGTATTCACGATGCCCATTATGCGGTGCCTCGTGGTCTGTGCCTTAAAGGTGGCAATAGAAATACGCTCACCAACCAGTTGGTTCATGAGCGTACTCTTACCTACGTTGGGATTTCCAACGATATTGACAAATCCCGCTTTATGCTGTTTATCCATTCGTAGAAAGGATTTTTTTTCTTTACTTTACCTTATCGCCATCGTAGCCCCACTTATAGAAACTTGCTCCATGAACGAAGCCTGCACCAAAGGCGGTCAGCACTACGTTGTCGCCCTTCTTCAGCTTCTTCTCAAAGTCCCACATGGCGAGGGCGATACTTGCAGCACTCGTGTTGCCGTAGTGCTCTATGTTCACCATTACCTTGTCCATAGGAACCTCCAGGCGGTTTGTCACAGCCTCGATGATTCTCATGTTAGCCTCGTGGGGGATTATCCAGTTCACGTCGTCAGCCGTCAGACCGTTGCGCTTCATTATCTCCTGCACGTCGTTTGCCATAGAGGTCACAGCATACTTATATACCGTGCGGCCCTCCTGGTAGATGTAGTGCATGCGGTGGTCAACGGTGTAGTGGGACGCTGGGCATACAGAGCCGCCAGCCTTCATGTGGAGGAATGGCAGGCCCTTGCCGTCAGTCCTGAGGAAGGAGTCCTGGAATCCCACGCCCTCTTCCTCTGTAGCCTCTATCATGGCAGCAGCTGCGCCGTCGCCAAAGAGCACGCAGGTCTGTCTGTCCTGATAGTCCACCATCGACGACATCTTCTCTGCCGCTACGGTTATGATTCTCTTGTAGCGACCGCTCTGTATCATGGCAGAAGCGAGGTCGAGCATGTAGAGGAAACCACAGCAAGCGCATGAAACGTCAAATCCGTGGGCATTCTGCAATCCCAGCTTGCCTATCACGATAGAGGCATTAGATGGGAAACGGTAGTCGGGAGTAGTAGTGGCACAGATGACGCAGTCCACCGTCTGGGGGTCAACGCCAGTCTTCTGCAACAGTTGCCTGCAAGCCTTGCGAGCCATGTAGGCAGAGCCCAGTCCCTCCTCGTTGAGGATGCGGCGCTCCTTTATTCCTACTCGTGTGTAAATCCATTCATCGCTGGTCTCAACCATGCGAGAGAGCTCCTCGTTGGTGAGGATATACTCAGGCACATATCCGCCAATGCCAGTGATGACAGCATTTATATTGCTCATTACCTTATTTATCTATTATGTGTGTTGTCAAACTATTATGCCTCGTCCTGGGCAATAGCCTGCTTGCCACGATACTGACCGCAGTTAGGACATACTGTGTGATAAACATAGTAAGCACCACAGTTAGGGCATACGGCAAGTGTAGGAGCTACAGCCTTGTCGTGTGTTCTGCGCTTGAGAGTACGTGTCTTTGATTGTCTTCTTTTAGGATGTGCCATTTTTCAATGTTTGTTTTTTAATAGTGTTTATTTTTTCAGTTTAATGAGTTTTGCCCAGCGTGGGTCGATGGCTTCCTCGGCATCCTCATCACCACTTCGGGTGGCTGACAGCTCCTCGAGCTTCTGTGTCATCGCATCATTGCATTTTCCAGGTGCATGAACGTGCTTAATGGGTATTGCCAGTGCAATCAACTCATAGATGAGCCATGCGGGTCGGAGTATTCCTTCGTTCTCGTCCACCGTGATGGTGTCATCATCCTCCTCTGGGTCGTTATGTCCAATCCTTACGTAGCAGGTGTCGCTCGCCTCTATGGGCTGTTCCATGTCGTCAAGACATCTGTCGCACTGCACCGTCACCACGCCCTCCACTCTCATCGTCAGCGTGAAATTGTCCTCGCTGGCTTTGCGTATAGCCATTGTGACGCTCACGTTGCCCTTCTGTATCTGGGCGTCGTCAAGACTCTTGAAGTATTCATCGTCAAGCATGTAAGAAGCCTCTTGCGACTCTTCCTTCATAGCTTTCAAATCAATATCAAGTGTCTCTAAACTGAACATTTGCGTGCAAAGGTACTACTTTTTTTTGGATTAGCAAAAAATTTTTCTCATTTAATGGTTAAAATCAATTAAGCAAGGCTTAGCTTCCGCCCTCCGTGGCTCAGCTTCTCCTCCCCCTTGCTAAACCTTGATATCAAATTAACTGGTAAATTTTACGAATTAACTGGTTAATTTTTAAAATTAACTGGTAAATTTTAACCGGAAGCATTGCTTCTTTTCTTTGCAGTTTATCCTCCGTCTGTGCTCCCGTGGCTATCTTTTCCTGTTCTGAGGCTTGTGAAAAATACAAAAAAAACGGCTCGGCTTGCCTATATATAATAAATAATGTGTAACTTTGCACGGCAAAAACGAAAAAACAACATTTTTTTGAATGACACAAGAGATAAAACAACTGGTTGATACCGCCGTAAAGGGTATTCAGGAAAAGAAAGGCCGCTCCATAAGCATAGTGGATATGGAGGGCATGGAGGGCACTGTGGCTCAGGCTTTCGTAATCTGCGAGGGCAATTCGCCAAGTCAGGTGTCGGCTATAATGGATTCGGTAGAGGAGACCATGCGCAAGGAACTGCACGAAAAGGTGGTGCGCACGGCTGGCTCGCAGAACTGCATCTGGGTGGCTATGGACTATACTGACATAATGGTACACATATTCCTGCCTGAGGCTCGCGATTTCTACAACCTCGACGAGCTGTGGCAGGATGCGCCTACTACGCAGATAGAGGACGTGGAGTAGTTTGACCCCCTCTAACTCCCCCCAAGGGGGAGGACAAGGCAGTCTCTAAACTCTCAACACTCAACTCAAGAAAAACCTCAAGAACCCCCCAAGGGGGAGGACAAGACAGTCTCTAAACTCTCAACACTCAACTCAAGAAAAACCTCAAGAACCCCCCAAGGGGGAGAGACTCCCTCTCCTTCTTTGCAAGCAAAGCCAACAAGTTGGAGCGGGGAGAGGGGTGGGGAGAGGTCTTTCAATCTTTAATCTTCAATTTTTAATTGAATTAAATGGCAAGCACAAACGCAAACATACCGTCTCTGGGCAAAGGCAACAACAACCAGCCCAAGATGCCTAAGTTCAACTTCAGTTGGATATACATTATTATACTTGTTACGCTGGCTGTGATTTATTTTACCAGCGACGGCAAGAATATTGGTCAGGGACCTGCAAGGACGGCTTCCTACTCCAGTTTCAAAACCTACGTGGACAGGGGCTATGCCTCGCGCATTGTGGTGAACAAGAGCGAGTCGAAGCTGCGCATGTATGTAAAGGGCGAGAATGTGAGGGACGTGTTCCACATGTCGCTCAAGCAGACGGGACCTAATCCCTATCTCGACATAATGTATGGCAGCATAGACCAGGTGGAGCAGTTCGTGGAGAAGGAGCGAAGCGAGGGAAAGTTCAAGGGCGAACTTGCCTACGAGGTGAACACCCGCAACGGTATTCTCGACTTCCTCATATCGCTGGCTCCTGTGGCTTTCTTCGTGTTCCTGTGGTTTATGATTATGAACCGCATGGGCGGAGGCAGCGGAGGCGGCTCAGGGTTTGGCATCTTCAGCGTGGGGCGCTCGAAGGCGCAGATGCTGGAGAAGGGCAACTCGCTGGGCATCACGTTCAAGGACGTGGCAGGTCAGGAGGGTGCTAAGCAGGAGGTGCAGGAGATAGTGGACTTCCTGAAGAACCCAAAGAAATACACAGACCTGGGAGGCAAGATACCAAAGGGAGCTCTGCTCGTAGGTCCTCCAGGAACGGGTAAGACACTGCTTGCCAAGGCTGTGGCTGGAGAGGCTGAGGTGCCTTTCTTCTCTATGTCTGGTTCGGACTTCGTGGAGATGTTCGTGGGTGTGGGCGCTTCTCGTGTGAGGGATACCTTCGCCAAGGCTAAGGAGAAGTCGCCTTCTATCATCTTCATAGACGAGATTGACGCCATAGGCAGGGCGCGAAGCAAGAACCCTGGCATGGGGGGCAACGACGAGAGAGAGAACACGCTCAACGCTCTCCTGACGGAGATGGACGGCTTTGGCACCAACTCGGGCGTCATAATCCTTGCTGCCACCAACCGTGTGGATATGCTCGACAAGGCTCTGCTGAGGGCAGGACGTTTCGACAGGCAGATACACGTGGATTTGCCTGACCTGCCAGAGCGCAAGGCGATATTTAATGTTCACCTCAGACCGCTGAAGGTGGACGACACCCTCGACATAGACCTGCTGGCAAGACAGACGCCTGGCTTCTCGGGTGCCGACATAGCCAACGTTTGCAACGAGGCTGCGCTGATAGCGGCTCGCCACAACAGCAAGACGGTAAGCAAGCAGGACTTCCTCGATGCTGTGGACCGCATAATAGGCGGACTGGAGAAAAAGACAAAGATAATGACTGACGAGGAGAAGCGTGCCATAGCCTTGCACGAGGCTGGTCATGCTACTATCTCGTGGTTCTGCGAGCATGCCAACCCGCTCGTGAAGGTGAGCATCGTGCCAAGAGGCAGAGCGCTCGGTGCTGCATGGTATCTGCCAGAGGAGCGCCAGCTGACTACCAAGGAGCAGCTTCTCGACGAGATGTGCTCGCTCATGGGAGGCAGGGCTGCCGAGGAACTCTTCACTGGGCATATATCTACTGGTGCGATGAACGACCTGGAGAGGGCTACCAAGATGTCGCAAAGCATGATAGCTTATTACGGCATGAGCGAGAAGCTGCCTAACGTATGCTATTATGACAACAACGAATATGCCTTCACCAAGCCTTACTCAGCCGAGACGGCAAAGGTGATAGACGAAGAGGTGCTGAAGATGGTCAACGAGCAGTATCAGCGTGCCAAGGACATACTGATAGAGCATAAGGAGGGACACAACGCCCTCGCCATGCTGCTCATACAGAGAGAGGTAATATTTGCCGACGACGTAGAGAAAATCTTTGGCAAGCGCCAGTGGAGCAGTAGGGCTGAGGAGATAATAAACGATAACGAGCTCCGAGATGAAAGCTCGCCTGAGCTTGCGAAGAACGATAATGACCTCACTCCAACCCTCTCTCAAGGAGAGGGAGAACAAACTTCAAACCCCAAATCTCAAACCTCCAACCAAAAAGATTGATGAACAACTTTATAGTAAGAACGATAACAGGCGTACTCTTTGTAGCCGCAGTAGTAATATGCTTCCTTCGCCCTATGGCGATGACGTTATTCTTTGCTCTCGTGACGGGAATGACGATATGGGAGTTTACTGGATTGGTAAACCAGCGTGAGAGGGTAACGGTAAACCGCTTTATATGCACAGCTGCTGGTGTGTTTTTCTTCATTGCCGTAGCAGGCTTTTGTGGTGAAATCACTCCCTCGTCTGTCTTTATCCCTTACCTGCTCACGATAGTCTATCTCTTTTGTGCTGGGCTCTTCACAAGGAATATCGACCCCATCAACGACTGGGCTTACTCCATGATGTCGCAGATGTATATTGCTCTGCCTTTTGCCTGCATCAATATTCTTGCCTATCGTGGCTCTTTCGACGGAGTGGTGTATAACTTCCTGCTTCCGCTGAGCATATTCGTTTTCCTGTGGCTTAACGATACGGGGGCTTACTGCACTGGTTCGCTCATAGGAAAGCACAAACTCTTTCCTCGCGTCAGCCCAGGAAAATCGTGGGAAGGCAGCATAGGGGGAGCTGTTGTGGTAATGCTTGTGGCTTTGGCTATCTCTTGGGTGGACAGCAACAGAATTCTTGCTGATTTCGGAGCTACCGAAACTGGTCTTTCGCAGCTGGAGTGGTTAGGTCTCGGACTTGTAGTGGTAGTATTTGGCACGCTTGGCGACCTTGTGGAGTCTCTCTTCAAGCGCACTCTCGGCATAAAGGATAGTGGAAATATACTGCCAGGACATGGTGGTATGCTGGACCGCTTCGATTCTTCCTTGATGGCTTTCCCAGCCTCAGTAGTGTATCTCTACTCCCTCACAGCTTTCTAAGGAGTCTCTACCCCTTATGGCTTTTGGGCTGTCTTGCACCCTCGCCGCTTTTGAGGGGTCTCTACTCCTTGTGGCTTTTGGGCTGTCTCTACACCCTCACGGCTTTTTGAGAAAGTCTTTCATGATTTCGTTGTGCCAATCGGAATAGGTAGAAACCGTATTCCTGAGGCAGACGGTTTCTTCGGTGCTCTCAGTCCTGCCTTTCTTATATATAAGTATATAGCGCTTTGGCGCCTTGTGGGGCAGTGTCTTGATTTTATAACAATGCTTGAGCCAGAAGCCAGCAAGCAGACATTCGGCAGAAAAGGCAGGCAGTACCTCAGGGGGAATGATGACGGAGAAAGTACCGTCTGGCTCAAGGAGCTGGTATGCTCCCTCTATGAGTTCACAAAATGGCAAACTCGAAGTGTGGCGAGCCCTCGTCCTGCTCTTGTCAGGAGCTTCCAGGCTTTTGTCAAAATAGGGTGGGTTGCAAATAATACTGTCAAAGGTTCCTTCTGTGTCCTTCCCTTCAGGGTGAAGCATAAAATCTTGTAGCGAACAATGGTGAAGGGACAGCCGCTCAGAGAAAGGAGAAGAAGAAAAATTGTTGGTTGCATCAAGAATAGCTCCTTCGTCAATGTCGATAGCTGTGATATGAGCCTTGGAAAAGCGTTGCGCCATCATGAGAGCAAGTACTCCTGTGCCTGTGCCGATATCAAGGATGTTTTCTCCTCCTTCTGCAAGTGCCCCCAGCAAATCACTATCTGTACCAACCTTCATGGCAGCATGCCTTTGGTCGATAGTGAACTGCTGAAACTCAAAGAATCCTTTTCCTACTCCCATATTCCTCCACTTTCTCCACTTTTACTCTCCCTCACTCCTTATTCCTAACTCCACTCAAAGCTTCACCTTCTTCTTTGCAGGTAAACTTTCGTTGCTAAGGCGAGTGAGGGCAGTAACGACATAGACGTACTTCTGCTTTCCGTTAACATAAGGCAGATTGTACCAGGGATTATACGTTATCGCTACAATGTGTGAGGGGTCATCTATGTTGATTTTCTCTTTGTTGTCAAAACGATAGACAACGTATTTCACTGGTTCATCTTTCCATGACTTGCTCTTTGGCGCCTTCCAGAAGAGAGTGTAGCCGTCACTTGTCCATACAGGCTTTATCTTCTTTGGCTTGCCTGGTCTTGTATCGTCAATGAAAGGCATGAGTGGCTGAAGGGCAGGGTAGCGCCAATAGTGATTGCGCAGCATGGTGCCATAATTACCCACATTATCTACTGCAGCCTTAGCATACCAAAGGACAGTGCCCTGAATGTTGCTCAATTTGTCGTGCAAGAGGTATTTGGCTTGCATCTGATTCTGTTGAGGGTTGTTGGGGTCTGCATGTTTTACTGTGCGTTCGATGTCTTCTCCAATAAACAAGGGACGCGCGCTGGCATTTTCATTCCACCAGTGTATAAGTGTTTCGTAATCTGCTGCCTTATGACCTATTTCCCAATAGAGCTGTGGTACGCAGTAGTCAAACCAACCGTTATTTTCCCACAACAAGACGTCTGCATAGAGTTCGTCATAGTTCTGGAGTCCGTTGGTATTTGAGCCGTTAGGGTCATTGCGCTTGTTGCGATAGATGCCGAAAGGCGATACGCCAAATTTAACCCAAGGCTTGATGGACTGTA
The DNA here is from genome assembly GCA_002394365.1 of Prevotellaceae bacterium UBA4332. Classification (GTDB taxonomy): domain Bacteria; phylum Bacteroidota; class Bacteroidia; order Bacteroidales; family Bacteroidaceae; genus Prevotella. Next base: position 207,347 of record DGTQ01000005.1, on the reverse strand, counting down.
TTGTGTCATGAAGTTGCTCAATGAAGAGGTTTACATTATTGCGCCTCCAATCTCCGATATTATTGAAACCCTTTGGGTCGTTGGCAAAATCCTGTTGGTCAGGAATGGGCAAACCTGCAACAGGGTAGGGGTAGAAGTAGTCGTCTATGTGCAGACCATCAACGTCGTACCTCCTTATTATATCTGCTGCAACAGTACAGATATAGTCGCGATTCTCCTGTTTCGCAGGGTTAAGGATGTAAAGCCCATCGTAAGGGAACACAAGGTCTGGACGCTTGATGACTATATTGTTGCTTGCCAGTTCGTTAGTTACCTTTGTCTTGGCGCGGAAAGGATTTATCCAGGCGTGGAGTTCCATACCACGTTTGTGGCACTCTGTAATCATCCACTGTAGCGGGTCCCAATACGGAGACGGTGCCACACCCTGTTTGCTGGTGAGGAAACGACTCCAAGGCTCAATTTTGCTCTCATACAGGGCATCACACTCTGGACGTACTTGGAAAATGATGGCATTTACTCCGTCTTTCTGCAACTCGTCGAGCTGGTAACTAAGCGTTTGTTGCATCTTAGCTGTACCAAGACCAACGAACTGACCATTTACACACTGTATCCATGCTCCGCGAAACTCACGCTTTGGTGCAGCCGAGAGAGTGGGGAGCATTAAGAACTGAAAACAAAATAGTATGATAAGAGAGATGAAACGCATTTTTTTGTTATATGTTGTAAGTTATCACAGCAAACTGATTAAAGGTCTTCAAAAGTTACTACTTCTTCTGTAGCACTTTGCTGTTTTTGCTCAGAAGGCGCATTGGGGGCAGCCTCAATAGGATTACCCTCACTATCAAGGAGTCTTTCGGTGCTATTAGAAAGTGAATCAACATCAACGGTGTCACGTCGTGCCCCACCCGTATAGGTACATTCGTACATATAACGCTCGATGTCAGCATCATCTGGTTTCTTAAATTTACCATGATACTTCTGGAATGCAGGGTCTGAGAACACAGATTGCAGGAAATAGCCACAAATAGGTAAAGCGGTTCGTGAACCTTGTCCCAAAGCACCAGTTCTGAAGTGTATACTACGATATTCACCTCCCACCCAGGCACCTACAACGAGGTTTGGGCTAACTCCCATAAACCAAGCGTCGGAGTGGTTGTTTGATGTGCCTGTCTTACCGCCAAAATCGGTGTCGGTAAATTTACCTATGTAGCCCCATAGACTCATTGATGTGCCACCACGTTCGCGCAGACCAGCTTGCAGAAGTTGCTGAACGAGGAAGGCCGACTTCAGCGTGATAGCTTGTTTTTCTTCAGTTGGTGCAAGATATATTTCGTTGCCGTGACGATCAACAATCTTGGTTATGAGGATAGGTTCAGGATGTGCCTTGCCATTGTTAGCTACTGTGCAGTAGGCGTTGGTGAGTTCGAGAAGGTTTACATCTGAAGAACCAAGAGCTAATGACGGAGCATCATCAAGTTTGCTCTGTATGCCCATGTTGTGTGCAGTTTCGATGATGTTCTTTATGCCCATCTCCTGTCCTAAACGCACAGCAACAGAGTTGATACTCTGAGCGAAAGCAGCACGCAGAGGCATGGAGTCGCCTGTGAAATATCCATTGGCATTTGTAGGTGCCCATGTTACTTCTTCTTTCTTGGCTGAATCCCAAACCTTCATAGAGAAATATTCGTCACGTCTCTTGTCGCATGGTGTCAAGCCCTGTTCCATAGCCTCGGTATAGACGAATAGTTTGAAGGTAGAGCCAGGCTGACGCATCGCTGTTACCTTATCAAACTTCCAATGGTTGAAGTCTATGTCGCCAACCCAAGCCTTTACATGACCAGTTTGAGGTTCCATAGCCACAAAGGAGCAATGCATGAAACTGACCATATATCGTATGGAGTCCATAGTTGACATCTCTCTCTCAATCTCACCTTTCTCGTAGTCAAAGAGTTTTACCGTATGAGGTTTGTTGAGGTAGTAATCGATAGAGTCCTGATTATTGTCGTACTTAGTGGCAAGATATTTATACACAGGTTGCCTCTTGGCAATGTCTTCAATGAAATTGGCAATTTCCTGATGGTGCTCATCCTGCCAAGGCTTCTCGCCAGGCATGAAGTTGTCCTGAGTACGACGCAGTCCCCAGTGGTTGTTGAAATTTTGTTGTACCTGTTTCATCTGCTTTATAGCAGCTTCCTCGGCATATTTCTGCATCTTCGTGTCGAGTGTGGTATATATTTTGAGTCCGTCGCTATAGAGGTCAATATCCTCAAGACTCTCATACTCCTCACTTAGCTGTTTGATGTATTTAGCAATAGCTTCGCGGAAATACTTTGCTTGTCCATCATAGTTGTCCTCCACATTAAACTCCGAACAATCTATAGGCAAAGCCTTCAATTCTTTAAACTGTTCCTTCGTGAGGTCGCCATGAGTCAGCATGTTCTCAAGCACAACATTACGTCTTCCAATAGAATTTTCAGGATGGGAGATGGGATTGTAGAAAGTTGTAGCTTTAAGCATTCCCACAAGGATAGCAGCCTGATCTGTTGTGAGATTTTTCGGGGTGGTGTTGAAATATGTCTTTGCTGCTGTCTTGATACCAAAAGCATTGTGACCGAAGTCAACGGTATTGGCATACTGCACAAGAATCTCTTTCTTGCCTTCCTCGCGTCCTTTTGTGGCAGCAAAGTAAAGTTCCAGTTTCATGGCTGTAATCCATTCCTTTGTCTTCATTACAAGAATCTTCAGACCAGGAATCTTGCCTATAAGACCTGTGCTGTACTGTGTACGCACGCGGAACATATTCTTTGCTAACTGCTGAGTGATAGTAGAGGCACCACGTCCTCCTTTGCCTGTTGCAGCGTCTTTTGCTGCGCCCACAAGTCCCAAGGGATCTATGCCCCAATGGTCATAGAAACGTTCATCCTCTGTGTCGATGAGGGCTCGCCAAAAGACAGGATTAACGTCATCATACTCCACGGGGGTGCGGTTTTCATTGAAATATTTGCCAAGCAACACTCCGTCAGCAGAGTATAATTCTGATGCCTCGCTTGTCTTGTGTTCTGCTATCTCTACCCAACCAGGAGACTTTCCAAAGAGCCAGAAGAGGTTTACATCTACTGCTCCAAGATATAGGAAGAAAGCTACCAATAGCGAAACAATAACCGTAGTTGTCTTTATGTACCAAGGTCTGCCGACATAGCAACCCTTGTACCATGTCCAAAAACTCTTGCACTTGGCAGTGAACCAAGAAAACACGCTTAGCATTCTATCTTTTGTGTTATTCATAATAGCTTTTTATCAATGAAGTTGATGATTTCTGTTTTTTGTTCTGGTCTGAACCACGTTATTTCAGTGTCCTTCTTAAACCATGTTAGTTGTTTGCGGGCATATTCCCTGCTGTTGCTTTGTATTTGTCTTATAGTTTCGTCAATTGGTATATTGCCATCAAGATATTGAAACATTTCTTTGTAGCCGATAGTGTTGAGAGCCTTTTCCTGGCGGAATGGCAGCACTTTTCTTACCTCTTCTTCCAGACCGTGCTCTACCATAGATAACACTCTTTTGTTGATGCGTTCGTAAAGCTCGTTGTGGTCCATTATTACTTGTCCACGTTTCACTTTTGCCACCTTGTCGACTGTAAGTCCTACCTTGATAATATTAAATGGACGCTTTTTGCGCTCTCCAATACGATATGAGGTATAGCTCCTGCCTGTCTGGTGGCAAATCTCCAAAGCATGAACTACTCTTCGAGGGTTATTCTTGTCAACAATAGCCCAATGTTGTGGGTCGAGTCTTTTTAGTTCTTCAACGAGAACCTCAAGTCCTTCTGTCTCCAGCCTTTGTTTCATCTCGTTGCGCACGTCCTCCCTTATGGTGGGGATGTTGTCAATACCATTGCAAACAGCATCTATGTACATCATGGACCCTCCTGTCATTATGGCGATGGGATTCTTGTCTTGTTCTCTATCCTTTTCTGCTATCAGCCTAAGCACATCTTGTTCAAACATTGAAGCAGAATAGTATTCGTCTATATGTTTTGTCCCAACGAAGTAGTGTTTTACTTCTTGCATTTGCTCTGCTGTCGGAGCTGCTGTGCCTATAGGAATCTCAGCATAAATTTGTCTCGAGTCAGCATTTATTATGTCGATACCATAGTGCTGGGCAAGATTTAAGCAGAGTTCCGTCTTACCGACTCCTGTAGGTCCTGTTATGACGATGAGAGAGTTCAAACTGTGAACAGGTGAATTACGTTCCGAGCTCTGTTAGCCTGAGAACTTCTTGCTCTGCAAGCGTAGCACCAGTGGTGCATCCTATTACGCTCGAATAACTACTGACTATCTTATGATTCCGCGTTCTGCCTTCTCTATGAAGTCGATGACGTACTTTATTTCGGGGGTCAACTCCATAGTATTCTTTACCTCCTCAATGCCTTCCTTTATCAGACCTTTGGAATAAATGGTGTTGTATGCCTCACGTATTGCGAGAATAGTCTCGTTTGAGAAACCACGACGACGCAAGCCTATCAGGTTAAGACCAGCGAAACGTATAGGTTCTTTGCCTGCTATGACGTATGGGGGAATATCTTGAGAAGTGCGGCTTCCACCTTGTATCATAACATAACCTCCAATATGTACAAATTGATGAACGAGAACTTCGGCAGAGATGATGGCACAGTCATCAACAATCACCTCGCCAGCAAACTTGGTTGAGTTGCCTATTATGCAGTTATTACCTATTACGCAGTCATGAGCTATGTGCATATTCTCCATCAGCAAATTGCCATTGCCCACAATAGTTGTACCCTTGGAGAATGTACCACGTGAGATGGTGACGTTTTCGCGAATGGAGTTATTGTCGCCAACTTGACATGTTGTTATTTCTCCGTGAAACTTCAGGTCCTGAGGCTTTGTAGAAAGACTTGCTCCTGGCATAATCTCGTTGCCAGAGCCCATACGTAAACCTTGGTTCAGCGTTACACTATTTTGCATTATGTTGTTATCGCCAATCTCTACATCAGCATCAATGTAGCAGAAGGGACCTATGATATTGCCGTCACCCAGTTTAGCTCCTGGATGTACGAATGCCATTGGACTTATCTGATTTGCCATAATGTGTTATATGTGGTTAGTCTGTAATCTATTACTTAAATATTTCACTTGTTCTTCACCATCTGTCCTGTGAACTTAGCCTCTGCCACAAGTGTGTCACCCACAAAGATGTAACCTTGCATAGAGGATATGCCATGACGAACAGGACCAAGCAATTCAACCTTGAAGATGAGAGTATCACCTGGTACTACTTTCTTGCGATACTTTACGTCGTCAATCTTCAGGAAATAGCTTGTCCAGCGTTCCGGTTCCTCGAGAGTGTTAAGCACGAGCAGAGCGCCACACTGGCTCATAGCCTCAATCATCAGTACTCCTGGCATAACAGGCTCTTCTGGGAAATGGCCTGTGAAGAAAGGCTCGTTGGACGTTACATTCTTTATGCCCACGATGGTAGTGCCACTGATGCTGATAATCTTGTCAACCAGCTGCATGGGATAGCGATGAGGCAACACCTGACGTATGCGGTTGATGTCAAGAATAGGCTCCTGATTCGGGTCGTAGATAGGTGCCTGAATCTCGTGCTTGCGTATTTCCTGACGCATAGCACGTGCAAACTTGTTGTTGATAGTGTGACCAGGACGGGTAGCAATAATTCTGCCCTTCAGAGGCTTGCCTATGAGCGCCATATCGCCAATGATGTCAAGGAGTTTATGACGTGTACACTCATTCTCCCAAGTAAGTGGCTTATGCTGCATGTATCCCAACTTGGTGGCGTCAATGTGGTCGTAGCCCAGTCTCTCACACAACTTGTCGATGTTCTCCTGAGGTTGCTCGTTCTCATAAATAACGATAGCATTATCAAGGTCGCCACCCTTTATGAGACCAGCCTGAAGCAGTGCCATAATATCGCGCACGAAGACGAAGGTACGTGCAGAGGCAATCTCCTTAGGGAAGTCCTCCATGTTGTCGATAGTAGCAAACTGAGAATTGATAAACTTAGACTCGAATGAGCACATAGCTGTGATGGAGAAATCCTCATCAGGAAGTATAGTTATGCAAGAACCAGACTCCTCATCTTTTACTTCTATCTTCTTTCGGATTATGTAGTAGTCTTTTGGTGCATTCTGCTCCTGTATGCCTACCTCCTGTATCTTCTCTACGTACTTTATTGCTGAACCATCGAGAATAGGAAATTCAGGACCGTTAACCTGTATCAGACAGTTGTCGATACCCAGTGCATAGAGGGCGGAGAGTCCATGCTCAACTGTGCTCACGCGTATGTCACCCTTGCCGAGAACGGTACCTCGTTTGGTGTCCACAACGTGTTCAGCTATTGCGTCTATGACAGGCATTCCTTCAAGGTCTATACGCTGTATCTTGTATCCTGTGTTCTCTGGCGCAGGATAGAATGTCACAGTTAGATTGAGGCCAGTATGTAGTCCCTTACCATAGAGGGAGAAACTACCTTTTAGAGTGTTTTGCTTTGTCATCGTTTTATGAGTTTGTACTATAATATGGCATAAGCCTGCTTCCCCTACTATTTAGTAAGTTCAGCAAGCTTTGCTTGTAGTTCGTTAATAGTTTTCTGCATTTCGTTCATCTGTCTATATACATCAGGCAGACGTTTGAATATTGCTGATGAACGGAAATAGTTGGTTAGTGGGATAGGAGGTGTACCAATAAGGTTCTCGCCGTCCTTCAGACTTCCGGGAACACCAGACTGTGCTCCGAGATGCACCTGATCGCCGATGGTGATATGACCAGCTATTCCCACTTGTCCGCCAAACATGCACCATTTTCCAACCTTCGTTGAGCCAGCTATGCCCACCTGACTTGACATTACGGTGTTTTCGCCTATGTCTGTATTGTGGGCTATCTGTACGAGGTTGTCGAGTTTCACACCCTTGCGAACGTAAGTGCTACCCATTGTAGAACGGTCGATACACGTATTGGCACCTATCTCCACGTTGTCCTCTATAGTTACGATACCTATCTGCGGTATCTTGTCATAACCATTATCACCAGGAGCAAATCCGAAACCATCAGCACCAACCACACAACCAGCGTGGAGTATGCAGTTGCTACCTACCTTGCAATGGTGGTATATTACGGCATTGGAATAAATCTCAGTGTTATTGCCTACAGAAGCACTTTCACCAACCGTAACATGAGGATGCAAAACACAACCATCACCAATGGTGACGTTAGGACCTATTGCCACAAACGGACCAATGTAGCAGTCTTTGCCAATCTTTGCTGTTGGGTCGATAAAAGCGAGCGAGTCAATCCCCACTTTCTTGGGTTTCATGGAGTCATACATCTGCAACAGCTTTGCCACAGCCTCGTAGGCACTCTTTACTCTTATGAGTGTAGCCTTAACGGGCTTTTCCAGTTTAAGTGCCTCATCCACCAGCACCACACTCGACTCTGTATCATAGATGTAGTGGGTGTATTTGGTGTTGGAGAGGAAGGAGATAGCTCCAGGCTTACCTTCTTCAATCTTGGCAAAGGTCGAGATGGTGGCGTTAGGGTCGCCTTCCACTCTTCCCTGTATCAGTTCAGCTATTTGTTGTGCTTTGAATTCCATATATATAATATAAGGTAGGTTTAGTTATTCTTTTTTTGTGGTTTACAGTTTGGCGAGTTCCTCAGCCATCTGCTCTTGCAGTTCCTTAGCCTTCTCGCCAGCAACCTTGGCAAAGTTCTCTGTGCTATCGGCAAAGATGATACCACGACTTGAGTTTACGAGCAGTCCGCAATCCTTTATTATGCCATACTGGCATACGTCCTGCAGAGAGCCACCCTGTGCGCCAACTCCAGGTACGAGCAGGAAGTGTTCAGGAGCTACCTTTCTGATGTCCTTAAACATCTCGCCCCTTGTGGCACCAACCACATACATCAGGTTCTCTGGCGTGCCCCATTCCTGACTCTTCTTTATCACCTTCTCAAACAAGCGCTGTCCCTCCGTATCAGTGGTCTGCTGGAAGTCGAACGAACCTTTGTTTGACGTGAGGGCGAGGAGAATCACCCAAGGCTTTTTTTCTGCTTCATAAGACAAGAATGGTACAACAGAGTCTTCGCCCATGTAGGGGGCAACCGTCAGAGCGTCAACCTTGTATTCTCCAAAGAAAGTCTGGGCATACATCTTGGATGTGTTGCCTATGTCGCCACGCTTTGCATCAGCTATGATAAACTGCTCAGGGTAGTTTTCCTGTATATACTTTACTGTCTTCTCAAACGAGATTAACCCCTTCACTCCGTATGCCTCATAGAAGGCGAGGTTTGGTTTGTAAGCCACGCAATACTTAGCCGTAGCATCGATTATCTGCTTGTTGAAGGCAAATATAGGGTCTTCCTCGTTTAGCAGATGCTTAGGCACTTTGTTGAGGTCAACGTCCAATCCTACACAGAGGAAACTCTTCTTCTCGAATATCTGGTTTACTAATTCTTTTCTATTCATGACTGTAAACTATGAATTGTGAACTGATTTTACAGTTCTGCTTCTTTCATTCTTTCTGCATTTTCTGCCACCGTCAGGGCATCAATCATAGCCTGAATGTCGCCACCAAGGAAACCCTGCAGGTCGTGGGTGGTGTAGCCTATGCGGTGGTCTGTAACTCGTCCCTGTGGGAAGTTGTATGTGCGAATCTTAGCCGAGCGGTCGCCTGTTGATACGAGCGACTTGCGCCTGTTGGCTATGTCGTCAACATACTTCTGGTGCTCCCTGTCATAGATATATGTACGCAGACGGGCGAGCGCACGCTCCTTGTTCTTTGGCTGGTCACGCGTCTCAGTACACTCTATGAGTATCTCCTCTGTCTCGCCGGTGTTAGGGTTCTTCCACATGTAGCGGGCTCTCACACCAGACTCCACTTTGTTCACGTTCTGACCACCAGCACCAGAAGAGCGGAAAGTGTCCCACTTTATCTCGCCCTCGTTGATGGTTACCTCGAATGGGTCAGCCTCTGGCAGTACGGCAACTGTTGCAGCACTCGTCTGCATCCTGCCGTTTGACTCCGTAACAGGCACTCGCTGTACGCGATGCACGCCAGACTCATATTTCAGTATGCCATAGACATTGTCGCCAGATACGGCAAAGTCTATTTCCTTGAAACCGCCTACTGCACCCTCGTTGGCATCAGTAACTGAGAGGTTCCACCCCTTTGACTCGCAGAAGCGCTTATACATGTTGAAAAGGTCGCCAGCAAAGAGGCAAGCCTCGTCGCCACCTGTTCCTGCACGTATCTCCATCTGCACATTCTTGGCATCCTCTGGGTCTTTAGGCACCAGAGCGACCTTCACCTCTTCCTCCAGTCCTGGGAGGAGAGCCTCGTTCTCTGCCAACTGTTCGCGAGCCATCTCCTTCATCTCAGGGTCTGACTCGTTCACGAGCAAGTCTTTCGCTTCGGCTATGGCAGTAAGGCAATTCACATATCTCTTGCGTATCGCCATGATGTCGCCGAGGTCCTTATATTCTCTTGTGAGCTTGACAAACCTCTGTTGGTCAGCTATCACCGAGGGGTCGGTTATCAGCGTGGTAACCTCCTCGTAGCGTGCCTCTAGGCCGTCAAGTTTTTGTAGTATACTGTTCATAATATCGACCCCCTCTCAGCCCTTTGGGCATCTCTCCCCGAGTGGGAGAGAAGAGATATGTTTTCGTGGGGGATTATTCTCTTTCTGTTTTGTTATACTAAATTAGTTTACAAATATCAGCCCTCCCTCTCGGGGAGGGATGTCAGCATGCTGACAGGGTAGGGGTCAGTAGTCGAACGTTCCGTACTCACTCTTGATGGTGAGCGACTTCTTGCCCTCCTCTATGCGACCAACAATCTGCGCGTCGATGTTGAAACTCTTGCTTATGGCGATAACCTTCTCAGCCTGCTCAGGTGAAACATATACCTCCATGCGATGCCCCATGTTGAACACCTTGTACATCTCCTTCCAGTCTGTTCCGCTCTGGTCGTGGATGAGTTTGAAGAGAGGAGGCACAGGGAACATGTTGTCCTTTATCACCTTGCAGTTGTCGCTTACGAAGTGGAGCACCTTGGTCTGCGCACCACCAGTGCAGTGTACCATACCATGAATGTCCTTGCGCATTTCGTCGAGCATCTTCTTTATTACAGGGGCGTAGGTGCGGGTAGGAGAGAGAACCAGTTTGCCAGCGTTCAGCGGACTGTCCTCTATCTTGTCCTCAAACTTGCAGTTGCCAGAATAGACAAGCTCCATCGGCACAGCATGGTCATAGCTCTCAGGATATTTCTCTGCATAGTACTTGGCGAACACATCATGACGGGCAGAGGTCAAGCCGTTGCTGCCCATGCCGCCATTGTATTCCTTCTCGTAGGTAGCCTGTCCGAAACTTGCAAGACCAACAATCACGTCGCCAGGACGAATATTGGCATTGTCTATCACGTCACTGCGCTTCATACGGCAGGTTACGGTAGAATCTACGATGATGGTGCGAGTAAGGTCGCCCACATCGGCTGTCTCACCACCAGTAGCATATATGCCCACACCCATCTCGCGCATCTCGCTTAGCAGTTCGTCGGTACCGTTGATGATGGCAGAGATTACCTCGCCAGGCACCAGCATCTTGTTTCTGCCTATGGTAGAAGAAACAAGAATGTTGTCCACAGCACCCACGCAGAGCAGGTCGTCAGTATTCATGATGAGGGCATCCTGAGCTATGCCTTTCCAAACAGAAAGGTCGCCAGTCTCTTTCCAATACATATATGCGAGGCTTGACTTTGTGCCAGCTCCGTCAGCGTGCATTATGTTACAATATTCGGGGTCTCCACCAAGAATGTCAGGTATAATCTTGCAAAAAGCCTGTGGGAAAATACCTTTGTCTATGTTCTTGATAGCGTTGTGTACGTCTTCCTTTGCTGCGCTGACGCCTCTCATCATATATCTGTTGTCCATCAGTTTCGTTTCTCTGTTTTTCGTAAGTTTTATATTTGTCTGCAAATTTAAGAAAAATAATCCGAATATACAAATAAATAAGGTGAAAGTTCAACTTTTGCGATTTTTGAACCCTTGAACCCTTTGAACTCTTGAACCCTTTTGGACTCCCCTACACCTGTCTCTTGAGGTAAATGCTGTCAGTGATGCATCGTGGCAGGTTCTCCTTGTAGTGGGTCACCATTATGAGCGTCTTGTTCTTGCGCTGGCAGAAAGCGTCGATTATCTCCTTCACCATTTCGCCTCTTTGAGAGTCCAGTCCGTGCAAGGGTTCGTCGAGTATCAGCAGCTCGGGGTCTTTCACAAAGGCGCGAGCCAGCAATACCATTCTCTGTTCGCCACTCGACAACTTGAGGAAAGTCCGCTCGGCAAGGTCCTCTATGCCGAAGAAACGCATCCACATACGGCACACTTCGTAGTCGCCCTCCGAGGGCTTTACGTAGAGTCCTACTGAGTCCTTCAAGCCTGATGCCACTATGCGTATGGCAGGCATATCCCTGTTGTAGGCTCTGTGCATTTCTGGCGAAACATAGCCTATGTGCTTCTTTATGTCCCAGATGCTTTCGCCACTTCCTCTCTTCTTATCAAAAAGTGTAATATCGCAGGCGTAACTCTGTGGGTTATCGGCACATACGAGTGAAAGCAAAGTGGATTTTCCTGCTCCGTTCTGACCAGAGAGAGCCCACTTTTCGCCATTATGGACAGTCCAGTTAAGGTCTTTCAGAATCACCCTGTCGCCATATTGTATTCTGACGTTGTTCATCTTCACCACCTCCTTGGTGTTGTAGTTATCATTGCGGTAGGGGAGGTTGATGATTTCTTTTCTTACTTCTTCAGAGAGAGGGGCAGCTTTGTCCACACAGAGGGCTTCTTTCTCCTCCCAATATGCTTTTTGGGTCTTTTTGGGCAGTACCACCTTGCCTGCCACTTCTACCACATGAGTAATGAATTTGGGAATGTCCTCGTCCTTAGCCAACACGAGGATTATCTGCAGGGCTCTCTCCTGGCTTACTGTTTCCAACACCTCGCGCAGTTGCTGGCGAGTCTCCTTGTCCAACCCGATGAAGGGATTGTCCATTATCAGCACCCTCGGGTCGCCCATCAGCGAGCGACAGAGCATGAACTTCCTCAGCTCGCCAGAGGAAAGCAGGATGATGTATTTGTCTAAGAGATAGTGAAGGTTGAATATGTCGTAGAGGTGCTGCTGAAAGGTTCGCCTCTCCTCAGTGTCCTCACCAGAGGCGAGGAAAGCGTCCTCAAGCAGTTTGCCACATGTGGGAGTGCTCTCGTCTATCTCCGTCTGGTTCCATCGCTGTTGCAGGTAGTAGGTTCTGTCGTTGTCGCCCCCGTAGGTGTCTCGGAAGGTGATGTACTTTATGTTGTCCGAAGCCAGCTTTGAGGTCTTTGGCGAAAAGTCGTACTCCACAGGCTTCATCAGCAGAGGATGCGCTCCTGTCAGTATATCCACCAGCAAAGTCTTGCCCCCAGCGTTAGGTCCAACTATTGCTATGTGTTCGCCATTGCTCAACTCGAAGTTTACAGGTTCGGCAAGCCTCCATTCAGGCATGCGGGTTACGCCGTTGTCTATCTTGATAATAGACTCACCCCTAACCCCTTTCTTCGAGAGAGGGGAACAATTTGTGTTGCTATTTTGTGTATTGTTGCTACTATGATTCATTTCTGTTCTTTGTTGTGGCTTTTTGTAATTCCTCCACTCCCTAACGTAGTGGCAAGGGAGGGGTTGGGGGAGAGTCTGTCCTTATTCTTTGTGGCAAAATCTTTCCAGCTCTTGTATGTCTTGCCCATTGATGCTGCAGGCGACGTTATCTGCATGAAGTGGCAGTAGGCAGCTCCCAGAGCGTCTGTAGCATCCATGAACTTAGGCATCTCGTCATTGCTTATCTTCAGTATGCGCTGAAGCATACCAGCCACCTGTTCTTTCGAGGCTCCTCCAGTGCCAGTTATCGCCATCTTTATCTTCATTGGCATATACTCATGCACAGGCACAGAATGTTGTATGGCAGCAGCTATCGCCACACCCTGAGCTCTGCCCAGTTTGAGCATCGACTGCACGTTTTTGCCATAGAAGGGTGCCTCGATGGCTATCTCGTCAGGCAGGTATTCGTCTATTATGCCTGTCACTCTGGCATAGATATGTCCCAGCTTGAGGTAGGGGTCGCCTTCCTTCCTCATGTCTATCACACCCATCGCCACCATCTCCGCCTTGCTTCCAACGCATCTGATGACGCCATAGCCCATCACGTTTGAGCCTGGGTCGATACCCATTATGACCTTGTCGCAGTTCACAGTTCTCAGTTCACAGTTAATTCCTTCTTTGCTCTTAATTCTCCCCCCTGGGGGGAGTATAGAGGGGGTTCTACCTATCCAAATACGGATTTGTGGCAAGCTCGTAGCCTATGGTAGTGGATTCCCCATGACCAGGATAAACCTTTGTGGCATCGGGCAACTGGGTGAGCATGCGGAGGGACTGTATTATCTGGAACATGCTGCCTCCTGGCAGGTCTGTTCTGCCTATGCTGCACCTGAACAGAGTGTCGCCAGTGAAGGCTACATCCTCGTCGGCACAGTAATATACCACGCAACCCTTGGAATGTCCTGGGGTGTGGATAACCTTGAAGGTGTGAGAGCCAAACGTTACCTCGTCGCCATCGTTCACACACCTGCCTATAGGGGGCAGGTCGTAGTCTGCCGTATAGCCCATAGAACTCGCATCACGCTTGTAGTCCTTGTAAAGTTCGGCGTCCCTGTCGCTTATCACAGGCTGCAGACCATAGGTTTCGTAGATGAATTTCGAGCCCATCACGTGGTCGAAGTGCCCATGAGTAAGCACATGCAGTTTGGGCGTAAGGCCTTCCTCCTTTATATAGTCCTTTATGAACTGCTCCTCAAACTCGCCAACGGCTCCGCAATCCACAATCATGCACTCCTTCGTCTCGTCGCTCACTATGTAGCAGTTCTCGCCGAGAAGGTTGCACTGTATTGTCTTGATGTCTATCATAATGTTTACCTATATAATGTATGCAAAGGTACAAAAAAAAATGAAGACCTGCAAGCGATGAGCATAAATATGCGAATAATGTTCCGAGCTTTCCTCGCCTGAGCACCTACGGAGCGCAAGAAGAATGTAGAGTGAAGAATTTGAACTTAGTGGGTAACTCGCCCTATTTCCACTCCCTCGCACAGGTCGTATTTGAGGCGACCGTTTCTCTTGCCGCCCCTTTTGCCAGTAGCTATAAACTTGCAGACAGTTCTCTTGATGTGCTTCTTCTTGTTGAATTTCTTTGGGTCGGCTACCCCAACCGTCTCTACAGAGAGTTTCAGTCTGCCTATCTCTGGCAATACCACAATCTGTCCGTCTTGCAGATGACGCTTGATGGTGGCTTGCAACTCGGTGAGCACCAGTTGCACATCGCTCTTCTTGGCAGAGCAGTTGCTCTGAATCTCGTTGGCAAAGTCGTCAAGAGTCACCTCGCCCGTACTAATCACGTGTCCAAAATACTTGCCATAATTTACGCTGCTCTTGATTTCGTTCTTTTGCAGTCTGATACTTAAAGCCATAGTTTTTCCTCCTTATTTTTTTTATTATTGTTTATTTGTTTTGTTCAATTTTTAACCTCTCCCCACCCCTTCAATGGTCTTTATACCCCTTTCGGTTCCCCCGTTATCGGGGGACAGAAACCCAGGGAGAGGGAGTCCTCCCCCTTGGGGGGAGTTAGAGGGGGTGTCAACTTTCAATTCTATGCTCCCAACTCCCCTTCCATAGCTTCTAACTAACAAAATAGGCTGAAGTGTAGAACAAACTAGCCTACTTTGTTCATCAAACTAACCTACTTTGTTCAACAAACTAGCCTACTTTGTTGAACAAACTAGCCTAGTTTGTTAGTTAGAACCAATGCAAAGGTACAAAAAAAGTATTGTTTCTGCAAGAAAAAGCACTGCTACAAGAGTTTTTTTCTCAACTTCCGAGTGAAAGTTTGCATGGGGGAAAGCTTAAAAAACAAGAAGAAAGTTTTGCTCTATTGCAGATTATTTGTACTTTTGCACAAGACGAAACCTAAATCAGGGAGGAAAAAGACAATCCAACAGCAGCAGTCTCGACATCACCCCCGACGATTTGTCAATGAACGATACCGTCGATGTGGAATGGGAGTTGGAGGAAATATAATAATGTGAAAGTAGTGGATGAAATTCTGCATGAGATGAGGCTCCAGCGAAAGTGAGTAATAATAAGAAAAAAGTGACCTATAAGTGACCTGTTTCGAAGACAGGTCACTTGCCTCAGCCCAGTATTCATGCGCCTTTCCAAGCACTAAGTGAGGTGTGTGAGGTGTTTTTGAGAAAAACTAAAAAATAAACGGCAAAATAATTTTTCGCTACATTTATAAAGAGAAGTGAATAAAATTTATTAAATTTGCATCGTGTTCCTAATTTAACAGGCACACAAGACATAGGCTCTTACATCACCGAATCACCACCTCGAAGATAAAACGAGCCATGTATCAAAAGCTATTAGAGCGTCGCGCCATGTGCACAGACGTTTCTATGATGCGTTTGAGGTTTGTGGTGAACCTTGGTGATGCGTAGAGATAGTCTGCGCATTTTTCGTATAGTATTAACTAATAATATTTGAGCAATGAAAAAAGTTATTTTGTTTCTTCTGGCATTATCTTTAGTGCATGAGATTCATGCACAAAACGATTCTATTGCGATGTCACAAATGAAAGAATTGGGCGTTTATTATTTACGAAATGATACATTAGTACAGATTACGCCTATTATAATGGAAAACATTAAAGCCGCAGGAAATCCGTTTTCTGTTAAAACGTCAATGGTTTATGAAGGTGAAATTAGTGAGCATATATTATCAAACACCCCTACATTTTACATATTCATACCACAGAAATATAAGAGTAGGATTAATGTTAAGCAGTTTAGAATGGTTACGTTGACATCTAAGAATGGGAAAAGGAAATTGAATACAGGCTCAGTTTCTATGTTTGGTGCAAGAACTGGGGCCAAAACCAAGACAATGGAAATAGCGAATCTAAATGAAGAATGCTACAAAATATACGCAGAAGAAGTCATGCCTGCTGGCCATTATGGAATATTTTATAATTATGGTGGTGGTGTTCCTCTAAAGTTATATGATTTTGACATAATAGAATAGAGAACTCTTCAAAAGAGTTGTTTCATCCTGTTGTGGCTATTACTCTCAATTATTCAATCGCGAAAAAAAACATCTATAATAATCAGAAAAATGAATAATGAAGAAAATAAACCTTTTCAGTTCATCAATTGACGATGAAAGAGCTGCTTGGGAAGAAGTGTATAATCTTTCTGCTTATGAAGATTTTGAGATGTTTTCCGATTATAGTGGATATGATAAAAGCCCATCCGGAGTAAGAGAGCCTATAAGTATCGATTTAGATTGTTTTGACTTTCCAACTTCTTTTGTTAGTTTTGACTTCGAGAACCTCTTCCCTCAGCGAGTAACTGCATGCTCCGTTGGAATGGTCAAATACAAGAATGGGATAATCGTAGATAAATACTATACGCTTATTCGACCACCATTTGAATATGAAGGGAAACGTGGACCTGCATTGACTTGGATTCATGGGTTTACAGAAAATGATTTCGAGGGACAAAAGACTTTTGCTGAGATTCTTCCGAAAATGGAAACATTTATAGAAAGTCTGCCACTTGTCGCACATAATGCTTGTGTTGAAAGGGCATGTATTCATGATGCTTGTGCCTATTACAATATTGAAACATCTATTCCTTACGAGGGAATAATCGACACCTACCTACTATCTAAAGCGGTAGATGGGAAGCTCGGTTTCAAAGAAAAAACAAGAGGCTTATATTCACTAAGTGTTGTATGTCAAAGATACGGAGTTCCTGTGCTACGTCACCACCATGCTTGTGATGATGCCGAAATGTGCGGAAATCTTTTTCTTGCTTTACCCAAATATTTGTCAGGGGAATTGATGTTTGATGAATCTACATTGCAACAGACTTTAGAGTATTGTGAGAAAAAATCATCTTTAAGCAATAGCATATACACATCTTATGCACAAAGAGGCCATACAAACCTTTGTGGTGATATTCTTCAGAAAGACTTATCATGTGCAGATCCCAACAATCCTTTTTATGATAGAAAGGTTGTAATGACAGGGGTATTCACTATTGAAAGGCAAGAATTGGCCTCGAAGTTAAAAGTAATGGGTGCAGACATAGACACGAATGTTAGTAGTAAAACCAACTATCTACTTATCGGTGAAGAACCTGGCCCATCAAAGTTGAGAAAGTTCGATGAACTAATTGCGTCAGGAAAGGACGTTCGAAAAATATACCAAGAAGATTTGAATTTGATTCTCGCAGGAGATTGTTTTGAAAAATATCGCACAGAGAAACCCATTCCCAAACCAAAAGTCACTACTTTCCAAGAAAGAAAAACCACATGGCCAAATTTGGTAAAGAAGTTTAAACTATATGTGAGCGGAGAGGATGTTGAGTTTACTGAACGGGAATTGCAAAGTGAAGATTATCGTCTTTTGAGCCTTTACTACAAGCAACAGCAAAAAGTAGCAACAACAAAGGATACCGTTCTTATTAATCTGAGGGTATTGGATGATGCGTGTGAATGTGAATTTAAAAAAGACATTCTGGCTTGCTTCGTTGAAGGAGAGGACTTGACAAAAGAATCTGCTTGTGACCGAATGCAGAAAATCTTCACAAAGTATGGTTTATACTTTAGGGCAAAGACTTGTGTTCTTAAAGAATTTGGAATAGACTATAAAGAATATAAAGCAACGGACAAAATGCTTCATTTAGCTTTTGTAAAAATACCTCAATCCTGAAAACAATGAAGTTATGATACAACAAGACTTATTTGGCGACAATGCCACCATTCAGAAGAATCCTTTGACCGACCGCCGCGTCGGATTCATAGGAAAGTTCAAGAACCGTGCTGCCCTCGTTAAGAAGGTCAAAGAGTTTGGGGCATCCGAAAAGAGTAAAGAAGGATTGACCCGTGACACACAAATTCTTGTTCTAGGAACCGAAATAAAGCAAGAGGATTTGAATCGTCTCCTTTGTTATGAGCACGACGGTTGGAAACCTCTTAAAATAAATGAGCAAGATCTTCAAGAAATTTTTGACGGAAATTTTGAAGGCTATGAGACTCCTTCAGTTCTTGTGAAACAAGTAAGTATTGACATGTCATATTATAATTGGAATCCTCCAGTATTATCTGAAGAGGATGCTGGAGTTCGTTGTTCTTCTCCTCTTGTTTATAAAGATAAAAATCCTATATATGGTATGGAGATTTATATTCCCAATAATCCCAATAAGGATATGGGAGTATTAAGACAACTAATAGGTAATTTTGGAGGCTATGCTAATACAGAATACCTTGAAGAGACAAATGTCATAATGTTGAGTAGGGAATCTCTTATGTCGTTAGAAAAAGGAGAAAAGGATGATGTGATAACTTCTATAGAGGAACAATACAATAATAGTTCTTCAAAGATGTTTAATATTCAGTTCACGAGTGAACCAGATTTCATAAATTGGGTAAAAAAAAGGTTGGAAAAGTATCCAGATGAAAGCACAAAGACTCTTATAGGTTACTATGAAAGTTCAATGTAAGTTGTATAGATGATGTTTATCATATATACCTCAAAAGCGCAGAAAAAACTTCTGCGCTTTTGAGGTATATAATTAAACAATGAGAGAGTTAACTCAATTTCCTTGTCCCATTACAGTTGGGATAGTTGGTACAACTCCAAAACTCCTTGCCTGAATTGATACCTTTCTTTGCAACTCGTTTTATCATGGGCTTGCCACAGAGTGGACAGAATGGCGCATCCTTAGCCACACTCTGCTGAGTGCGATAGGCAAGGCGCTCAGTTGTCAGACCTTCTGTGAAACCTCCTTCTTCCTTGAAGGATTCAAGCAGGTGTTCTATTTGGCGACGCAACATCATGATTAAGCGATTGCACATTATCAATAGGCAGTTGGCTGCTTGTAGAGAATCATCACATTTAAGCCAAGTGTCAAACTTGTGCTTCTGTGCCAAAATGTGAAAGCTACTTTGATGAAGGATATCGTCTTTGTAAGTAGGATGGTCGAGTTGTATCCTATTTACTTCTGTGTATTCGGGCGATAGCTTAGACCAAGGAGTGCTCTCATGAAGCATTATCCAATTTTGGTAGTCATTAGCAAGCTCGGCAAGACTGGCACGTGCCACATCTGTAAGTTTCATCTCTGTTTCCCTTGATGTGGAATGTCTCGAATTGCCTTCTGCTATGTTAGCAGATGCAGAGCGAGCAGCTTGCGTCATTTGGTCAAACTGTCTTCCACAAGGGTCATTAGTCCGATTCAAATGGCGAAGACAGAAATCTTGTGTCGCAAGTTGGATGACATTAGCAAAAACCCATGTGTCTAACCAGTAATAGCCGAATCTGGTAATTTCCATTGTTGTTGACTTTTTATTTGGAGGTTTCGATAATACGATAAATCGACATACCGATATGTCGATAGATTAAAGGCTCGATATGTCGTTATGTCGATAAATAGTTATGTCGGAATTGTTATTTCGTCTTTTCCTTATACTCTTTTTGTGCTTTCTTCATCTGGGCGAGGAAGTCTTTGCTACCCTGAAGGGCACAGAAACCTACGCTGGCTGCTGTTCTGCTGGCATCGACGTCGCTCTGCCAGTGGGCTCCTAATATGACACGACTGTTGCAATAGTCCCAACCGCGAGCATAGATTTTTTCTGCTCTTTCTGGTGCTACCTGGGCAAGAACAAGGGATATGGTCCATCCTCTGAGGCTATGGCCAGAAGGATAGCTGCCTTCTCCACGCAGGTCATTCTCCTCATGGGAGGGCATAGAGTCATTATAACGCTCGAAGGGACGCTGACGATGGTAGTAAGC
Source organism: Prevotellaceae bacterium UBA4332 (assembly GCA_002394365.1). Taxonomy (GTDB): domain Bacteria; phylum Bacteroidota; class Bacteroidia; order Bacteroidales; family Bacteroidaceae; genus Prevotella. The sequence continues at coordinate 187,378 of DGTQ01000005.1, read as the reverse complement.
CTTGATACTCTTGCGCATAGGGTCTGTGGTAGCAAGGCTGGTCTCGATGAGTTTCCAAATTTCAGGTGTGTTCTCAGGGCTTATATCAAGTCCGAAGGCATCTTTCCACTGAGAGTAGAGCTTTACGTGGTCACGCCATTCGGCATCAGCTATAGCGAGTGCTACGCGTGCAGAGTCCTGACGCTGTTGCTTGCCCCAGAGGTAGCGAACCTCATCATAGGCAAACTCAGGGCTGTCGAAGGCAGGAGGAGCTGGCATGATGTTGATGAGGTTGGGAAGTTCGGAAAGTTCCATGTATGGGGTGATGTCCTTGTTTTGTGCAAGAACACTGAGTGTAGTCATTATGGCGACTACTACCATAGAGAGTGTCTTTTTCATTATTCTTCTTGTTGTTTTGTTGTTTGAGTGTTTTGATAAGTCGGTAAGTCGCTAAATCGAGGTGTAGCAGGGGTTAGCAAGGCAGATATATGAGGTGCTTTAGCTTGAACCATTCTTCTGAGAACCAGGTGCTGAGTTCTGTCTGCTCCACTATATTGCGGAAGGGTTGAATCTCACCTTGCAGTTCGCCTCCCTTGAGGCAGAAGATGCCATTGGGCATAGAGTTCTTCTGGTTCTTGCGGTCGATGTTTTTCTTTACTATCTTATACATGTCTGGCAAAGGCATTACGGCTCGAGATACAACAAAGTCGAAGAGTCCTTTTTCTTCTTCTCCTCTGCGTTGCTCTGCTAAGACATTCTTCAGTCCGATAGCAGATGCTACTTCGTTGCATACACGAATCTTCTTTGCTGTGCCATCAATGAGCTTAAACTGACATTCTGGAAACATGATGGCAAGGGGTATGCCAGGAAAACCTCCTCCGCAACCAAAGTCCATAATCCTTGTGCCTGGCTTGAAATGGATAGCTTTGGCTATGGCAAGAGAGTGGAGAACGTGGTGCTCATAGAGGTTGTCGATGTCCTTGCGTGAGATAACGTTTATCTTACTGTTCCAATCGTGGTATAGTGCATCGAGAGCAGCAAACTGACGTTGCTGTTCTGGGCTGAGGGTGGGGAAGTATTTCTGTATAATCTCCATAGTGGTTGCAAAGGTACGAAAAAAAAATGAATAATGAAGACACGCACGTGATGAGAGTAGTGATATAATGGTGATTATATTTCTTAATAAATCATAAAAGTAACGTAAACTATGAACTGGGAACTATGAACTATGAACTTTTCTTAGTACATTTGCAATTCCTCTATGATAGAAATTGACCTGAAGAAATACAGATGTGCGCTGTTTGACCTTGACGGTGTGGTGTTTGATACAGAACCTCAATACACCGTTTTCTGGAAGAAGGAGTGCCAGCACTACCACCCTGAAGAGACAGGGATGGAGCAGAGAATAAAGGGTATGTCGCTGACGGAAATCTTCAGCACGTTTTTCGCTGACGTGCAAGACGAGTGGCAGGCGATAACAGAAAGGCTTAATTCATGGGAAGCCTCAATAACTTACGAATATATCGCTGGGTTTGAGAGGTTTATGGGTGTGCTGAAGAGTATGCAGATTAAGACTGCTGTAGTGACAAGCAGCAACAAGAAGAAGATGGAGAGCGTGTATAGACAGCTTCCTGATTTCAAGAAATTGTTTGATGCCATACTGACAGCAGAGGATTTCGACAAGTCGAAACCAGACCCTGACTGCTACCTTAAAGGAATGGCTCGTTTCGGTTGCCAGCCAGAGGAGACGCTGGTGTTTGAAGACAGCGTAAACGGATTGAAATCAGGCAAGGCATCGGGTGGCACGTTGATAGGACTTGCTACTACCAACCCAGAAGAGATAGTGAGGGAATACACCAACATAGTTATAAGGAATTATGAATAACAATATAATAATGTGTAAATTTTCTTTCGAGCGAGGGCTGAAGGTCGTAATAGCCGTTTTGATGATGCTTGCGGTATTGCCATCAGTTTCTTTCGCACAGCGACCAGTATATACACGTGAGTATAGCGACAAGGCGCTGGTGAAGAAGGCAAAGAAATGGATGAAGAAGGGCGAGTGGCGCAACGGATTTACCAAGGCGAGCCCACACTGCTCTGTGAATCCAGTGGATTTCTACTTGCAGTATCAGCGTAACCCAGAGGCTTGGAGCAAGATGTTTGCGTATCTGCAGGAAACGGACTTGCTCAGCATACCTAAGGGCAAGACTCCTATTCCTGGCACGAATCTTGTATTAAACGTGCAGGACGGCAAGAACGACGTGCTGGAAAAGCGTAGAAGTGAGAGCCACTATCACACGATAGACTTTCAGTATTGCGTGAAGGGCACAGAGAGATTTGGAGTGATAGACCATGTAACCTCAAAGCCCAACGACAAGTACAAGCCAGACGTGATACACTATGACTACGACAAGAGCCGCACCAAGTTCTATGACTCAAAGCCAGACGAGTTCTTTATCTTCTTCCCTGGCGACTGGCACATAGCCAAGATAGCCAATGACACAGACAACCAGGAGATAAGAGTTGTAGTGGTGAAGGTGGAGTATGTTGAGTGAAGAATAGAGAATAAAGTATAAAGTATAACAAGGTATAAAGATTAAAGTAAAAAATAAAAGGAATTAAAGTATAATGAAGAAAAACAGCGAAAAGTTATGTCTGCGCAACCTTACCAAGGGTAATGTGTGGGATTTGCAGGAGAGTGATATCTTTGCTATGTGGGCTAATGCCGACAAGGATGATGACGTAGCAGAAAATAGCAAGCGCTACATGAGTATCATACGTAGTGCCTTCGATATGGAGGAGGTGAAGCTAGATAAGCCCGAGATAATAGCTAAGTATGAGGCGCGTGGTATGCACGTTGGCATCTTTGCCATAAAGGATAAAGACCAGAAGTGGGCTATAAAGAAACACCCAATAAACAGGGTGACAGACCTGACCTACGAGAATATTCACCACATCTCGGCTGCAAAACTGCTCGAGGTGATAGACCGTAACTTCGGTGGTGGTTGGGATAGCCTTAACCAGAGTATCAAGGATGTGATACTTGAGGGCTTTGATGTTTCGACAACCACAGTGCCAAAGGAAAGACTGCATAAGCCAGGCGGATTGTGCGAGATAAAGCTCAATGACGGCTACGAACTTCTCGAGATAGAGAAGGGCGCATGGGTTGAGGCTATCTTTGCAAAGGCTAAGCCAAAGGCAGTGAAACTGCACATAACACGTGGCGAAATTGGTGAGGAACAGCCTGAGGACGAGGATGCAGACGTAGAGGTAAAGGACGATTACTACGACAATGACGAGGACGACGAGGAGATAGACGACGAGTCATTGACAGAGGAGAGCTATCGCACTACCATAGACGAGGACCCTAACGACCTCTCGCTCGATGCTGCTGAGATTTCGGACGAAGACTATTAAACAGTTCACAGTTAGCTTCGCTGACCCTCTTGATACCTCCCAACAGTCTGAGCCTCCCCGCAGGGGCAACATCGGCTCGACTGTTTAAGGTCGGTCTCGGCGAGCGTTCATAGTTCATAATTTACAGTTCACAATTCACAAATCATAATCATATAAATAAAAAGATGAGTACAGGAATCATTATTTTAATCGTTGTAGCCATTCTGGCTATATGGGTTATCAGCATTTACAATGGTTTGGTAAGACTTCGTAACAATCGTGAGAATGCTTTTGCCAATATCGACGTGCAGTTGAAGCAGAGATACGACCTCGTGCCTCAGCTCGTAGCAACCGTCAAGGGCTATGCTGCTCACGAGAAGGAATTGCTCGAGAAGATTACTATGGCACGTACAGCTGCTATGGGGGCTACAACCATTAACGACAAGATTGAGGCTGACAACCAGTTGTCAAGTGCTTTGGCTGGACTGAAGGTTAGCGTTGAGGCTTACCCAGACCTGAAGGCAAACCAGAACTTCATGCAACTGCAGACCGAGCTTGCCGACATAGAGAACAAGTTGGCTTCTGTTCGTCGTTTCTTCAATTCAGCTACTAAGGAACTTAACAACGCTGTGCAGACATTCCCAGGCAATCTGCTTGCTGGTATGTTTGGTTTCCACAAAGAGCCTATGTTCGAGGTAGCACCTGAGGAGCGTGCTATGGTAGAGAAGGCTCCTACAATCAGCTTCTGATATAGGGGATAGTTCAATATTTTTCAATTCTCAATTTTTCAATATTCAATTGAAATACGTAGGATTACAAACGCAGATAAACCGTAACAACAGGATGAGCATCCTGTTGTTACTTGCTTTTCCTTGCATCATGCTCGGCATGGTGTGGGTGTTCCTTGCCATAATCAGCTGGCTCGGAACGGGTTACTACAATGAATACGGAGAGGTGGTCCATCAGCTCGATATAGATGCTGTGAACTACTACTTCATGAACGCCGTACCCTGGGTGGTAGGTGGAGTGGGAATATGGTTTTGCATAGCTTACTTTGCCAATGTCTCTATGGTAAAGGCGGCAACAGGCGCTCGTACCCTTGAGCGCAGGGAGAATCCGCGTGTGTATAACATAGTGGAGAATCTCTGCATGACGTGTGGTATGGATATGCCTAAGATAAACGTTGTTGACGACCCACAGCTTAACGCTTTTGCGTCTGGCATAAACAAGGATACATACACCGTAACCGTAACAACGGGCTTGATGGACATGCTCACAGATGAAGAGCTTGCAGGAGTGTTAGGTCATGAGTTGACGCACATTCGCAACAGAGACACGCGCCTCCTGATTACCTCCATCGTTTTTGTTGGTATCGTTTCTACCATCATGAGCATCGTTGTGCGCATGTTGTTCAACTACTTTTTGTGGGGAGACAGCGGTTCTTCACGTCGAGACAATGGAAAAGGTGGTGGAGTGAGCATGATAGTGATAATGCTGGTAGGAGCAGTTTGCTGTGCCATAGCCTATTTCTTCACACTGCTTACTCGTTTTGCCATAAGCCGCAAGCGTGAATATATGGCAGATGCTGGAGGTGCCGAATTGTGTGGCAATCCGTTGGCGCTCGCCTCTGCTCTTCGCAAGATAAGCGGACGCCCAGGCTTGCAGAATGTGGAAAGAGAAGACGTGGCTCAGCTGTTCATTATCCATCCTCATAAGTTTGCTTCAGGTATTCAGAATTTCCTGAACAGCATGTTTGCTACCCACCCTGATACAGAAAAGCGTATCGCTTTCCTTGAGCAACTATAAAGCAGAAAGAGCTTTAATCATACGTTGCTTGTTGAATTGGTCTTCTTTCACGATGATATCTATGAAGCCCTGTTCAGCAAGCTTCTTTTTTATTTGCCCTGCATAGAGAGGGTTGATTTCAAAATACAGTTTTCCATGTGGCTTTAAGGTCTTGGCGGCGTATTCTGCTATGTGCCGATAGAAAAGCAGTGGGTCATTGTCAGGTACGAACAATGCTGTGTGGGGCTCATACTCCAAAACATTTTGTTCCATTTCGTCCGCTTCTTTCTTACAGATGTATGGGGGATTAGAGACGATAATATCATAGAGGCATCCCCCGCCAACCTCTTCTTTAAGGATGTCCTTTTGCGCAAATGTCACATTAGTAGCCTTTAGCGCATCGGCATTGGCGCAGGCAACGGCGAGAGCCTCCTTGCTTATGTCCCATGCCGTAACCTTCGTTTTGGGTATGTCAAGAGCCAGAGTGATGGCTATGCACCCAGAACCAGTACCTATGTCAAGGATAGTCCTGTCTTGTGGAGTGGGGGCGGTGTTCTTTGCGTCTTGCGCAATCCAATAGCACAGTTCCTCTGTTTCTGGACGAGGTATCAGCACACAGGGCTCAACGGCGAAATCCCTGTTGCAGAAATTAGCAACCCCTATTACATATTGTATTGGCTCGCCTTGCTCCAGACGTAGCATGAGGCTTTCGAGCAGGGCTTGCTCTTTTGCCCCCATTCTCTCAAGCTCACCAGCACAAATATCGGTAAAGCTGAGGTTAAAACGACACTCAAGAAGAAGACGCACAATGCTGCGCGCCTCCTCCTTGTCATATTGTTTCAGTCTATGTGCTAATGAATTGAGGTTCAAATTGAGAATGAAGAGTGAAGAATAAGGAGAGGACTTTGTTCTCCCCCTTGTGGGGAGGAGTTCTTGCGCTCCAGTAGGTGCTCAGGCGCAGAGCGGAACTTGCTCTGGCAAGCCAACAAGTTGGAGCGCGAGGGGGGTGAACTATGCGCTGTGAACTGTTTTAAGGTATTCTATGCAATCCTCGAAAGTCTTGAAGGTCTTGTCCTCAGATATCACGTTAGGAATAAGCGAAGTAGAGTGCATGATGTAGTTAGGCTGAGGCTGTATGATGGTCATCAGCACCTCTATGCCCTGTGCCTGCATATCCTTTACGGCTGTCTCCATAGCGTAGGCACCCGATTGGTCCATGAAGTTCACCCTGCGCATGCGGATGATGACGGTCTTTATGTCAGCAGGAATATCGTGCATCACACGCTGAAATCCCGTTATGCTGCCAAAGAAGATAGGTCCGTCAAGACGCTGAATGTATATGTTCTTCTTCATCTCCTCAGTTATGCCCGCCTCGTCTTCCCAAGGAGTTTCCTTGTCATAGCTGTCTGTCAGCATACCGCCATGATACTGGTTTTCCACAAGGTCGCCAGCTCGCTTCATAAACAGCACGCACGCTATCACCATGCCTATGCCAACAGCAGTAAGGAGGTCAACAAACACCGTTGTGAGGAACACCACGATGAGCACAAAGGCATCAGCCTTAGGAATATGCGTGAGGTCTTTGAAGCCCCTGAAGTCTATTATGCCCCAACCTACGGTTATCAGTATGCCTGCAAGCACTGCGAGAGGCACGTATTTCACTAGAGAACCCAGTCCCAGCAGTATGGCAAGCAGGAACAGCGCATGCACCATACCGCTTATCTGTGTTCTGCCACCGCTCTTCACGTTTACCACAGTACGCATTGTGGCACCAGCACCAGCAATGCCACAGAACATACCAGCAATAGCGTTGCCTATGCCTTGTCCTATCAGCTCCTGGTTGCTGTCGTGCTTAGTCTTCGTTATGTTGTCAGCCACTACTGACGTCAGCAATGTGTCTATGCTGCCCAGACCTGCCAGCGTAAGACCAGGAATGAGAGCCGCCTCGATAGTCTCAAACCAGTTGATGCCCCCGAGGTCTATGCCGTCCTTCATGAAGAAAGGCATGGGCAGACCAGCAGGAATCTGACCTATGGTGAGAGCAGCATCAAAAGAGCAAAGTATGGAGACTATTGTCATCACTATCAGTGCCACGAGAGTAGAAGGCACCTTCTTAGTCAAACGTGGGAAACACAGTATGATGAGTATCGTGCCCAGTCCCATGAGCAGAGCCATCACCGACACTCCGTCGGCCATAGCAGCAGGAAAACCGAGAATCATGTCGAGAGTGCTCACAGGCGACTTCTTGCCTATCATGGGGTATATCTGCTGCAAGATGATTATCACGCCAATACCGCTCATGAAGCCCGACAAGACGGGGTAGGGGATGTAGCGCACATATTTGCCTATGCGTATCAGTCCGAAAAGAATCTGGAACAGTCCGCAGAACACCCCAGCCATAGCCATCGCTATGATGACAGCAGCAAAATTGCCAGAAGAAGCAGTCCACGCAGCGCTGATGAGCGATGCCGTAATAACCGTCATCGGCCCCGTAGGACCACTGATTTGTGAATGAGTACCACCAAACAGGGCAGCAAAAAAGCCCAGCAAAGTAGCCCCTACCAGTCCTGCCAGCGCTCCCATAGAAGCCGCCTCAGGACTATCAATACCTCCAAAAGCCTGTATGCCAAACGCCAAGGCAAGAGGAAGGGCAACTATGCCAGCCGTAATGCCACCAAAAATATCACCCTTGATGTTGTTCGTTTCAATAAATGCCATGTCTTTATTATTAAAAAAGAGGTGCAAAAGTACAAAAAAAAAGTAAAATAAACAAGGTAATCTGTAAATATAACCTATAACAGGTAACTTGTAACTTAAAAAAATCGTCGTTTACAATTTTTTTTACTACCTTTGCACCCCGAGGTCGTACTGGTTAGATAGGGATACTCATCAATTAAAGGAAAAACCGGGGAGCGCTTCCATCTGTTCAATGGCGGGCCACAATAAAAGTCGAGAGACCGGTGGATTACAAAGACGTGGAGCACCTTATTCTTCAATACTCGGAGTTTTCATCACTTCACCAGTGCGACCTTTTCTTATTCCCTTTTTCCAACCCTTAACCTTCAATCTTTAATGTTTAATGTTTAATCTTTAATGTTTAATCTTTAATGTTTAATCTTTAATCTTTAATCTTCAATCTTCAATTTTCAATCTTTAATCTTTAATCTTTAATGTCAAATGTATGCCTCCCGCATCTGGTAGCTAAGCTTCTCCTGTAGGTAGCATAGCCTCCGTTTCAAATTTACTAGCAAATTTGTCAAATTAACTAGTAAATTCATTAAATTTGCTAGCAAATTCAATACAGAAGCAAAGCCGTAGCATGGAGAAACTTATCACCAGCCTCTTCTTGCATAGCAGCGAAAACTGCTGGTGAAGGTGGGTGTAGGTGAAACTTTTCACCTGCACTACGCTAACGAGTTGTAACATAGTGAGATACAGATGAAAAGTGTAGGTGAAGGTGAAAATTGCATTTTCAAAAACTTTTTGTAGCAGAAAACAACACTCAACCACTTTTTCTTCCATTCGCTTGGCGAAACCGAAACTTTTTCTTAATTTTGCAAGCAGGTAAACGCAATGTTTAATCACTAAAACACCGTAGTGCCTATGAGATAGACTGAATCTTAAAGACATATAGAAATAGAAGCGTTAGCTTATATTCTTGCTATCTGAAATCGCCAATTACAGTAGCTGTCAAGAGTAAAAGACTCAACGCTCACGTCATGGTATGACGTGGGCTTTTACTCGTATATGACAGCATGGTGTTTGGCGATACCGAGATAGCGTAGACGAAGTTAATTAGTCCACGTTTTCTTTTTCTGTCTCTTCCCAACCGACCTTTGGACTAACCTAATAAATAAAAAATGGCGGAAATCCGTTATTGTGTGTGTCAAATACATTCCGTAACTTTGTCCGCAGAAAAACAATAAAAATAATATTAACCCATAAACAAACATTTATGAAACAGAAATTATTATTCATTGTTATGTTTATACTTGGCTGTGTAACAAGTATAAAGGCAGAATCGATGGATTCTCCAATGGAATATGCAGTATTGAAGGATGGCGTGCTAACCCTGTATTATGACACCGAGCGATGGAATCGTGTTGGTACGGTGTATGAGGGATTTGTTACCATAACTACACCAAGTTCTTCTCAAGGAGGAATGGGTTGGGGAGATGCCTTAGCAGATATATTCACAGGAGGATGGACTGAAGCAGCAGACCAGATAAAACGTGTGGTGTTTGATCCGTCATTTGCAGATTTTACAGACTTTACCAGTACAAAGTGCTGGTTCCGTGGTTGCACCAATCTACAGTCGGTTTCTGGCTTAGAGTATCTGAATACAAAGAATGTAACAGATATGGGTGGAATGTTCAGTTATTGCACGAGTCTGAAATCTATAGACGTAAGTAAATTAAATACTGGTAATGTAAAAACTTTTTACTACAAAGCATTGAAAAGCGATGGCGGTCTATTTGGCGGTTGTAAAAATCTGACATCAATAGACTTTGGCTGGAAAAGCAAAAGGAATATGGAGACATTTGATGGCGCGACAGGTTTGTCAGGTGACAAATTGCCATATACGGGAACAAGCTTTACATGTGGTGTAAATGGTGAATTGTCGATTGGTTCAAGAGAAGGCTACCTGAAAGTTCGCACGGGTAACAAGACAACCTCTGAGGGTCACGGAACTCTCACGTTCAACGTAAACGAGGGTTACAAGATAAAATCTCTGCGTATAGAGGGATTTTCAAACAATACCTCTACAGAGGCTGACCGTTCTATATATATGAAGAAGATGTATGTTGACGGAAATGTTATTGACGGCGAAGGGTTTACATTTCCAGGAGGCACAGCTGGAACTGATGCTGTGAGTAAAATGTATTCTAATATAGATGCGAGTAAATCAATAGTATTCGAGTTTGACAACTCCAACATAGTATCCAAGGAGGAAGACGAAAATGGAAGGAACAAGCAGATAATGATGAAGGTGGAAATCACCTATGAAAATCTTTCTGGCACAGAAGAGACCATCAAGAGCAGTTTTACAACTAAAAACATAGAAAACATGTCGGAGATGTTCGCAGGGTGCAGTAGCCTTACTTCTCTTGACCTGAGTGGTTTTGATACGCATAATGTAACTGATATGTCAAGTATGTTTGATAATTGCAGTAGCCTAACTTCTCTTGATTTGAGCAGTTTCGAGACCAAGAACGTGACGGATATGAGAGGGATGTTCTCTCGTTGCAGTAGTCTGACATCTCTTGATCTTAGCAATTTTAATACAGAGAATGTACTTTATATGGGTTCTGCTATCTATGGGGCATTTACTTATTGTGGAATGTTCGATGGTTGCAGTAGCCTAACTTCTCTCGACTTAAGCAATTTCAACACTCCGAGATTGATGGGAATGGGATATATGTTCTCTGGTTGTAGCAGTCTTACTTCTCTTGACTTGAGTGGTTTTGATACTCATAATGTGACAGATATGAATAATATGTTCTCTGGTTGTAGTAGCTTTACTTCTCTTGACCTTACAGGATTTGTTACACACTGTGTTATAAATATGAGTGATATGTTCTCTGGTTGCAGCAATCTTACTTCTCTTGACTTGAGCAGTTTTAATACTTTGCATGTCACTGATATGTCAGAAATGTTTAGTAATTGCAGTAAACTTAGCAAAATAACTACAGGAGAATATTTCATCATAGACTATATAGATAAGGATTATTACATGTTCGATAAATGTATCAACCTTGTAGGGCAATATGGTGCAACGTATGATAAAGATGCTATAGACAAGACTAAGGCATACGTAGGTAAAGGAGGATATTTTTGGGGAGTGCCAGTAACCTCAACAAGGCCCTATGCAGTATTCAATAATGGCACCTTGACATTCTATTACGATGCCAACATGAATAACAGACCAGGAATTGTATATGGAAATCTTGGAGAGACTATATATATCTTAAATGGTTATCAGGTGCCAGCATGGGGCAATGAGAGAGAAGCAGTTATAAAAGTGGTGTTTGACTCCTCTTTCTCTGATTATCATTACTTAAATAGTACGAGAAGTTGGTTCGCCCTCCATAAATTTCTTACAACGATAGAAGGCATAGAGAACCTACATACGGAGAATGTGACGGATATGTATGATATGTTCTCAAGTTGCAGCAGCCTTACTTCCCTTAACTTGAGCAACTTCGATACTAAGAATGTGACCAGTATGAATTATATGTTCTCAGGTTGCAGTAGTCTTACTTCTCTTGACTTGAGCAACTTCGATACTAAGAATGTGACTAGTATGTATTATATGTTCTCAGGTTGCAGTAGTCTTACTTCTCTTGACTTGAGCAGTTTCGACACTCATAATGTGAAAGATATGAGTGGAATGTTCTCCAGTTGTAGCAGTTTTACTTCTCTTGACTTGAGCAGTTTCGACACTCATAATGTGAAAGATATGAGTGGAATGTTCTCCAGTTGTAGCAGTTTTACTTCTCTTGACTTGAGTGGTTTTAGCACTCAGAACGTGACAGATATGCGTGATATGTTCTCTGGCTGCAGTAACCTTGAAGCTATCTATGTCAGTGATGCATGGAATACGAATAGTGTAACGTCATCGTCAAGTATGTTCTCTGGCTGTAGTAATATAATAGGTGAAGATTATACGGAATATTCTTCATCATATACCGATGTTTCTAAAGCACATTACAATGCAGGCGGATATCTGAGGAATATTGCAAACAAGGATTTGGCTCGCAAGCCTTATGCGTATGCCATGCTGTATGATGGAATCCTTACATTTTACTATGATTCAGAAATGAAAAGTCGCAAAGGCTCTGCCTACAAGACATTCGATTCCCATTTCGGCAGTTTGAGTAATAAAAGAAGTTCCATTACCAAGGTTGTGTTTGACTCTTCGTTTGCCGATTATTCTGAATTAATGAGTACAGAATATATGTTTTATTGTTGTTCAAGCCTGACGGAAATACAGGGGTTGGAAAATCTTAATGTCGCGAGCATCGGCAGTTATGCATTCTATCAATGTACAGGACTCACGAGCATAACCATTCCAAAGAGTGTCACGAGCATCGATAGTTATGCATTCCGTGGATGTACAGGACTCACGAGCATAACCATTCCAAAGAGCGTGACAAGCATAGGTCGTCATGCGTTCTATGGTTGCGCAGGACTTACGAGCATAACCATCCCGTCAGGCGTAACATGGATTGACGATGGTGCGTTCTATAATTGTACGGGACTTACGAACATTTACTCCATGAATCCAGTACCGCCGTATTATACTTATTATAATACCTTTAATAATTGCTATTCAGCAACCCTCTATGTGCCTAAAGGCAGCAAGGAGGCTTATGCGAATGCAAACTATTGGAATAAATTCTCTAATATTGTAGAGATTGAAAATGCACAAGAGATAGATCCGATAACGAAGAAAACCTATATTGTATTTAATGAGAGCAATTATGTAAATGCTGATAACTCGTCAGTTGACTTAAATAACACTGTTGTAGACAATACGTATTTCTGCATAGATAACACAAGCAATGCGAAGACCCCAGACGGTTTCTACAGTGTAGATGAGCAGTGTATCGTAATCAGCAAGACGACATTAAGTGATGCAATGGCAACTGCTGCGGCAAGTGAACTCGGCTCAAGCGACTTCACGAGCAACTACACAGGTATGGTGATTGAGGTAAACGGCAAAGGCAGCATAACTGTTAGCGCACAGACCACAGGTGGTAACAGACTCGCCGTGAAGATAGGCAACGCTGAAGCCACTACCTATACACTGGCAGAAAAGGGCGACGTAACAGTAAGTTATAACGTAACAGAGAACACTTACGTTTATATCTATGCCGTTGATGCTGACAACCAGCAGCAGTCAGTAAGCATGGACGTTACTGCAACAGCAGAGAATGCGGTAAAGGTCTATTCTATTACTGTCACACCAAGCGTTACAGCAATAGAAAGTGTTGCAGCAAGCACTCCTGCAGCAGCCTTTGGCAAGGTCTATTCTATAGACGGCAAGCGTCTCTCTCAGCCTCAGAAGGGACTGAACATCATCAGGATGAGTGATGGAACAACAAGAAAGATTGTGAGTAAGTGAGGGCATAAGAGTTTACTCATTATGCCGAACGAGAACAATCTATGCAAGGTAGTTAGGTAGATTAAACATTCAACATTTTCAGTTACTAAAAAAGTCATCCTCACTAAGATTGTGGGGATGACTTTTCTTTATTCAACCCAGATGAGGTTGCTCATTACGTCGTCGCTGATGAAGAGACCTTGACGAGTGAGGCGGAGGTGGTTATTCTCTATGATGAGGTTGCCTCGCTGGATGTCTGACTGTGCGTTGTTGAGCAGATAGGTTTTGAAGTTTTCTTGCACATCATCAAGGTTGATGCCATCTCTCGTTCTGAGGGCAGTAGTGACAGTATCGTTATAGTGAGTTCGGGCATCAATAGGCTCGTATTGGCTGTTATCTTCGCCGTCAATGTATTGGCTGACGTTACTTATATTCCATGTCCTGCTCTTTCCATTATAGGAATGGGCTGCTGCTCCGAGTCCGAGGTAGTGGGTGTCGTTCCAATAGCAGGAGTTGTGGCGAGACCTGTGACGGGGGCGAGCGAAGTTGCTTATCTCATAGTGCTCATAGCCTGCCTGGGTGAGGGTGTTGATAAGCGTTTCGTACATCTGCCTGCAGGTTTCCTCGTCGTTCTCCTTTATCTTGCCTTCTTTCAACATTCGGTAGAGTGGGGTGCCCTCTTCATACATAAGGGAATAGGCTGAGATATGCTCAGGACTGAGGGAGAGCGCCTTGTGCAGGTCTGACTGCCAGTCGTGGAGCGTCTCGTCAGGGAAACCAAACATGAGGTCGATGCTGATGTTCTCTATGCCTGCCTTGCGCAGGATGTCTATGGCTTGGGGTATCTGGGCGGCTCGGTGCCTTCTGCCAAGAAAACAGAGCCTTTCGTCAGAAAAAGTCTGCACTCCCATAGACACACGGTTTACTCCCATCTTCTTCATAGCCGCACACAGGTGTTCGCCTCCCTCGGAGGCTATATCGTCGGGGTTACACTCTATGGTAAATTCTTCTATAGCGCTGGCAGACATGTGGAACTCCTGCCGGATTGCTTCTGTGAGTTCTGCCAACAGCTGGGGCTTAACAACCGACGGTGTGCCTCCGCCATAATAGAGGGTGTATCTGCCATCGGGGTCTTCACCTACGTAGTCCTTGCGCCTTGCCAGCTCTTGTTTGAGGGCATTGATATAGCTGTCTTGCAGAGCCTCTTTGCCCACTGTGGAGTAGAACCCGCAATAGATGCACCTGCTTGCGCAAAAGGGAAAATGGACGTAGATGCCAGTCATTTTGTATTATTATTTGCTGCTTGCAAAGAGTCTGCAAGCAGAGAGTCTGTTTGCAAAGAATCTACTTGCAAAGAGTCTGTAAGTAGAGAGTCTGTAAGCAGAGAAACGGTATCTTTAGGCTCGAATTTCTTTTCCATAGCACGTAGCATTGCCGAGGTCTGGGCAAGGCGAGCCGTATGGAGTTCGTCGAGGTAGGCTCTTTTGGATGTTTCTTTATAAAGGGTGTTTGCTGTGGAAAGGTGAACAAGAGCAAGGGAGTCTTTTCGTCTTTCAGCGAGAGAATCGAGGGCTACCTGGTTGATGTAGCAGAAGCCTGCATGAAAATGCACGTCGGCAGAGTCGAAACCATCTGTAAGTGGCAGGGCTTCTTCGTAATATTTCAGTGCTTCATCGTATTTTCCCAGTTGGAAAAGGCTTTCTGCGCAGGCGTACAGATAGACGGCTTGCTCCTTGGGGGAATAGACGGACAAGGAGGGGATGCCCTCCTTGAGACATTCTGCTGCTTCCTCATACTGCTGCTCCTTGTAATAGCTGAAACCGAGATAGGCGGTGAAGCGTGGGTTGAGCCTGTAGTGCTTCCTCAGTTTCTCGAATGTGAGGACGCACTCGTGGTATTTTCTTCCCTGATAGTATTCTATGGCTTTGCCAAGAAGCACGCTGGCTTGCTCACGACTGTGACCTGTACTCATGGACAGGGTAAACGCAAGGAAGAGCATCAGCAGTTTGTCAAGGAGCTTCCTTACATAGGGGCGATGCCAGTCGTCATGATGCCGCCTTCTGCCGTCGAAACGCAGAATGTCGAGGTCCATCATCACTGTGCCTTCTCGCCTCAGTTCGGGCGTGTCGCCAAGCTCCTTCTCCAGGCTCTTGAGTTGGAGTATAAGTTGTTGCTCGTCTTTATCGGTTTGAAATTTTGCCAGCATGTTGGTATATGGTGGTGCAGAGGGCTCCATTCCGTATGCTGGCGAAGAGAGGGTAGGGGTAAATGTAATGTCGGGAAAAGCCAGAGTGAGTCGCTCCTTTGCACGCTGCATCTGGCGTTCACACTCCATATTGGCTCCTATGGAAAGCAATACATTTACCATCCTTAATTAAAACTCGCTGGTGAAGTGGAACTTGATATGCTCGAAGTCCTGCTGCGCCATAGAGAGCACGTAGCCAGAGTCGGCAAGGAACACATCGCGATCGTCCTTGTCCTTAGCCATATACTGGTACTTGCGTTTCTTGAAATTATCCAGTTCCTGCTCGTTGTCGCTCTCTATCCAGCAGGCTTTGTAGAGATGGACTGGCTCCCAGCGGCACTTGGCGTTATACTCGTTTTCAAGGCGATATTGTATTACCTCAAACTGCAGCTGTCCCACTGTGCCCACAATCTTTCTGCCATTAAACTGGTTGACAAACAGCTGTGCCACACCCTCGTTCATGAGCTGTTCCAGTCCCTTTTGGAATTGTTTAGACTTCATAGGGTCGTCGTTCTCTATGTACTTGAACATCTCAGGCGAGAAAGAAGGCAAGCCACGGAAATGCAACAGTTCGCCCTCCGTCAGGGTGTCGCCTATCTTGAAGATGCCATTGTCTGGCAGACCTACTATGTCGCCTGCCCATGCCTCGTCGATGGTGCTCTTGCGCTGTGCCATAAACTGTGTGGGCGAGGAGAAGCGCAACGTCTTGTTCTGACCTACGTGCAGATAGGGCTTGTTGCGCTCAAACTTACCAGAACAAACCTTGCAGAAAGCAATACAAGAACGGTGGTTGGGGTCGATGTTTGCCGTGATTTTGAAGATAAAGCCTGTAAACTTAGGCTCCTCGGGTGATACCATGCGCTCCTCTGCCTTAGTAGGACGTGGAGATGGGGCTATTTCAACAAAGCAGTCGAGCAACTCCTGCACGCCAAAGTTGTTAAGCGCACTACCGAAGAATACTGGTGCCACCTCTGCTGCACGATAAGCCTCCACATCAAACTCGGGATAGACTCCGCTTACCAGTTCGAGGTCTTCACGCAGTTTCATGGCATCATCTTCTCCCACAGTCTTATCCAGTTCCTCAGAGTCTATATCCACGCTCACTTTCTCTGTAACCCTCTGCTTGTCGGGGGTGAAGAGGTTGAGCTGGTTTTCGTAAATGTTAAAGACGCCCTTGAAGCGTGCGCCCTGGTTGATAGGCCAGGAAAGCGGACGTACTTTTATCTTGAGTTCCTCCTCCAGTTCGTCGAGCAGTTCAAAGGGGTCACGACCTTCGCGGTCCATCTTGTTGATGAAGATGATGACGGGGGTGTTCCTCATGCGGCATACCTCCATCAGTTTGCGAGTCTGAGCCTCCACACCTTTTGCACTGTCCACTACTATGATGGCAGAATCTACTGCCGTAAGGGTGCGATAGGTGTCCTCGCAGAAGTCTTGGTGACCAGGCGTGTCAAGGATGTTCACCTTGTAGTCGCCATAGTCAAACTCCATGACGGATGTTGACACAGAGATGCCACGTTGTTTCTCTATGTCCATCCAGTCGGACGTTGCCGTTTTCTTAATCTTATTGGACTTCACAGCACCAGCCACTTGTATCTGTCCGCCAAAAAGTAGGAATTTCTCCGTCAGTGTTGTCTTACCAGCGTCTGGGTGTGATATTATTGCAAAAGTTCTTCTGCGTGAAATTTCTGGATTCATTAGTCGTCTTCAAACTTTAGTCCTTCCTCTTTGTCTTTCTTATAATAGTCGGAGAGCATTCCGAGAAAGGTTGTTATTTCTTTTATTGCGTTCTCTGTAGATGCGCTTATTGCCTTCTGTTGTATTCGCAACATCATTACCCCATAGAGGGCATTAAGGCAAGTCTCTATCTCGTTTATCTCCTTGCTTCCCTTGTTGCGCAGTTCTACTATGAATGGCAAGACCTTATAGTATTCTGCATTATAGAAAGGAAATTTGGTTGAAGCCAGGAGTTGTGCGTGCAGCTCAGCCATTTGCTGCACTACTATCTTGTTTATCTGTATGTGCCCTTCTTTCGACACTCCCTCTTCACGCATCATGCGTATGAGGTTACCATACCAGTCTGTCATCTCCTCACGTTGTTCGTCGGAGAGTTCAAAACGTGATATGTAGTTACGCTTTATGGCTGAGAGGTCAAAATCATAAGCGCGTATGATGTCCTCTATCTGCCACATGTAGAGCACGTATTCTGCTATGTTCTCCTTGCGGAGCTGTTGGGATATTAACACTTGGGGATAATTGAATATTGAAGATTGAAAATTGAAGATTGAAGATTGAAAATTGAAAAAAGACCTTGTAACTGGTAACTTATAACTTTTAATTCGTTCAGTAGAGGCTGAACAAATTAAAGGCTGTTCCAATGAAGATGGCAAAAGAGAATGCCATCACTACACTGCCTATTATGCGGTTTATTATTACTATTGAGTTGAGGGAGAAATATTCCCTTACACGGTCAATGAGCCAGGTAAGACCATACCACCACAACAGGGCTCCACCTACTATGCTTATGTATCCTAACGACATAGCCATAGGGTGCTCAGGCACGATGAAGGCAAACTGGGCAAACGTAGCCATGAAGAGGAAGATGATGAGCGGGTTGGAAAAGGTTACGATGAATGCTGTCATGAAGTTGTGTACCAACGTACCCTTTTGTTTCTTCTTGCTCTCATGCACCTTTTGGCGTGGGTCGGACTTAAAGCAGTAATAGCCAAAACAAAAAAGCAAGATAGAGCCAAATATCTGCAAAAAAAACTTGTATTGCGGGTTGTCTATAAGGTCCATCACGAAACTCATGCCGAAACCCGTTATAAGGGCATAGATGAGGTCGGATGCGGTAGCTCCAAGTCCTGTTACAAATCCGTACCATCTGCCTTTGTTTAGTGTGCGTTGTACGCACAACACACCTACAGGCCCCATAGGAGCAGAACAAAGTATGCCCACAATCATACCCTTGACGATAGTGTCAAGGAAGTTGAATGGCAATGGAATATTGAATGGCATGGTCCGTCGTTTTTGAATTATTCTGCAAAGGTACGAAAAAAAATGAAGAAAGAAGAACGAAGAATGAAGAATTATGAATTATGACTTATAAACTGTGAACTATGACTTATAAACTATGAACTGTATATACGGTGGTTTTATCTCCAATATTTCTTCTTGGCGCAGTTCCTCAAGTTCGGCATTTATCTCGGCCTCTGTAAGGTTGAGGCTCTTCAATTCGTCTATGTGGTGGGGCTTGCCATCAGCCAATAGTTGTGTTACACTTCTTGCATTTCGGCTGCCTTTGTCTCCGAGGCATACATCACAATGATGGCAAGGCTCACTCTTTTTCTCTCCAAAATACTGCAACAGCATCTGTGAGCGACATTCGTCATCCGTCTCGGCATATCTCAGCACTGCGTTTATTCTGTCCACCATGTGTTCCCTCAATTCCTCATAAACGCTTTTGGATATGATGAGCTGCCTTGAGTCGATGCGTTGCTGAGTGTAGGTTATTATTGGTACAGTTTTCTTTGGTACGTATCTTATGATGTGCCTCTGTGCTGCGTTCTTCAGTATCTGGTGCAGCTTGTTCTCCGTCACCTTGGCTGTTCTTGCCACGAGGGTTGGGTTGATGAATGTAAGTTCGGAGAATAGCGAACCATAATAACGCAGGAGAGAAGTTATGACATTCTCCTCCTGTTCGCTTGACCACTTGATATAGTCGAGGTCTCTTCTTGTTAGAGAGAACATCACCCTCGGCTGACTGTCGGGCTCGGGGTCATAAACTATGTAGCCAGCATTTTGCAGTATGTGGAGTGCTGGCACCATTATTGAGGGGTGATGCTTGAAGCGTATGCAGAATATCTCTTCGTTAAACTCGTGCCTTGTGCCTTCCCCTGTGTATTCTGGTATTTGGAAGTAGTATGCCAGTTGGTCATAAACCCTTCTTATATAGTCCTTTTCAGGAAAAGCGTTGTGGGAATGGCGCATCAGCAGTTGTCTGTCGTCTCGGTTGTAGAGCAGTACGGCATACGAACGCTTGCCGTCTCTGCCTGCTCTGCCAGCTTCCTGAAAGTATGCTTCTATGGAGTCAGGGCAGTCATAATGCACCACCAGTCTGACATCTGCTTTGTCTATGCCCATGCCAAAGGCATTTGTTGCCACTATGACACGATATTTTCCCTCCGACCATTCAGCTTGTCTTGTGTCTTTTATTGCAAAATCCAGTCCAGCATGGTAGAAAGTACTCTTTATGCCTTGTTCGTTGAGCAATTCCGATAGTTCCTTTGTGCGTTTTCGGCTTCTGGTGTATATGATGGCGCTACCATTCACGCTCTCCAGTATGTGCATTAACTCGTGTATCTTATCCTCCGTTTTCCTTACCACGTAGGACAGGTTGTCCCTCTTGAAACTTGCCTGGAAGAAATTCGTTATCCCGTCTTCGTGGTATTCGCCAAAATTCAGCCTCTCTCTTATGTCATTCACCACTCTTGGCGTTGCTGTGGCGGTAAGGGCAAGTACGGGTACCCCCCAGAGTTCTTTGCGTATCTCTGCTATTCTGAGATAGGAAGGTCTGAAATCATATCCCCATTGCGATATGCAGTGAGCCTCATCTACGGTGATGAAGCATACGTTCATGTATTGCAGCTTTGCTAAAAAGAGGTTCGATTGAAGTCTCTCTGGCGACACATAGAGAAATTTTATAGCCCCGTAGATGGCATTGTCCAGTATGCGTTGTATCTCCTCGTGCATCATTCCCGAGTGTATGCACTCAGCCTTGATGCCCCTCTCCTTGAGGTGCATCACCTGGTCTTTCATCAATGCTATAAGCGGGGTTATTACGATGCACACGCCCTCCATCAGCAGGGCTGGTATCTGGAATGTTATGCTCTTGCCTCCTCCTGTGGGCATAAGTCCCAGAGTGTCGTGCCCATCGTATATGCTTCTTATAATGTCAAGTTGCACACTTCGGAAACTCTCATACCCGAAGTACTGCCTAAGAGCCTGTATAAACAACTCGTCATTACTGTTCTTCATCTGTGGCCGAGAAATGGATATCCTCTATCTGCAGTTGCACGTTGCCGTGCTTGTAAATGTTTTCTTCTACGGTATAGGCTATGTCAAAGGAGCGTCTGGACTTAATATACCTTACGGACTTGGCTTGTCCAAAGGCTATGCCGCTCATTATTGTCGGCGACATGGAGTCCACAAGCTCCAGCTTTATGTGTTCTTGGTTACGCCCCACGACCTTAGACGTGCCGAAGTCGTACACGCCTCGTGTTGCAAAGACGGGCTTCATGTTGCCAGGCCCGAAGGGTGAAAAGCGTTTCAGGTCGTGGTACAGGCGCTTGTTGATGCTGCGGAAATCTATTATTGAGTCGATGTGTATGGAGGGCTCAGTCTGCTGTTCCTCTATGTGTTCTGCCACGTATTGCTGAAACCTCTCCTTGAATTTCTCCACGTCCTCCCACCTTATGGTCATTCCGCATGCGTAGGTATGGCCTCCAAAGTTTATCAAGAGGTCTCGACAGCTCTTTATGGCGGCATATACGTCGAAACCTGATACTGAGCGTGCCGAACCTGTGGCGAAGTTGCCGTCGCGTGTCAGCACTATGGTGGGGCGGAAATACATTTCCGTAAGTCTTGATGCCACAATACCTATGACGCCTCTGTTCCAGTTTTCGTCGCATACCACTATACATTGTGGATGCTCCTGCTTGTCCAGCTGTTCCACAATATTGTTGGCTTCCTCCGTCATCTGCTTATCTACCTCCCTGCGCTGGTCGTTGTACTCGTCTATGTGCTTTGCCATGCGCAGACAGTTAGCATAATCTTTCTGCACAAGCAGGTCAACGGTCACCTTGCCATTCTCCATTCTGCCAGAAGCGTTCAGTCTCGGACCTATCTTGAACATGATGTCGCTCATGCTTATCTCATGGTCAGAGAGTCCGCAGATATCTATTATCGCCTTTACGCCTACAGATGGCGACTGGTTAAGCATCTTCAGTCCGTGGTAGGCAAGAATTCTGTTCTCGTCAGTCACTTCCACGAGGTCTGCAGCTATGCTCATGGCACAGAGGTCGAGTAGTGAGATAAGTTTGGAGAAGGGTATGCCGTTGTTCTTGGCAAAGGCTTGCATAAACTTGAATCCCACGCCGCATCCGCACAGGTGCTTAAAGGGATAAGTATCGTCATGTCTCTTAGGGTTCAAGATGGCACAAGCCTCAGGCAGCGTCTCGTCGGGCACGTGGTGGTCGCACACTATGAAGTCTATGCCTATGCTCTTAGCGTAGGAAATAGCCTCATGAGCCTTTATGCCGCAATCAAGTATTATGATGAGGCTCACCCCCTGTTCCTTGGCGTAGTCTATGCTCTTCTTGCTCACGCCGTAGCCTTCGTCATAACGGTCGGGTATGTAGTAGTCTATGTTGCTGTAGAACTGTTGCAGGAACTTATACACAAGTGCCACTGCCGTGCATCCGTCCACATCATAATCGCCATACACCAGTATTCTCTCCTTCCTGCCTATGGCATCGTTCAGCCTGTCCACGGCCAAGTCCATATCCTTCATGAGGAAGGGGTTGATGAGGTCAGAGAGTTGTGGACGAAAGAATCTCTTAGCTGCCGATTCTGTCGTTATGCCCTGCTTTACCAGCTGCACTGTCAGTATGGGCGAGATATTCAGTTTCTCGCTCAGTTCTTGTGCCTGTTTCTTTTGCAGCTCTGTCGGTATGTCAATGTTCCACTTCAATTATATTCCTATGGCGTGGGAGTTATTCCTTTATCTTCTTCATTCCGAAGTTTGTGATTTTTCCCTCGGGTGTTATCTCTGCTGTAATGACAAACTTGCCCAGCTTTTCCTTCGATGGGTCAGTGCGCTCTATGTGCTGCTCAGCACCAAACTGCACCTTTATCACGTGTCCTTCTCCGTTGGGGTTGGGCACTTTCTCTGCCTTGAAGTTGTCCAGTATGTGCCAGTTCATGTTGGTGATGTCTGGCTTGTAGAGTCTGTTCATAAACTCCACTACGTCACTGCTTGTGGCATTGGTGTGGTTAAGGAAAGAACTGAGCGTCTCCGTTATAGTCTGCAAGAGTTTGTTTTCATTCTTGGCATTGATAGCCTGAAAGAACTTCTTGCATACCTCCCTCGCCATAGCCTTCTCCTCAGGCGACAACTCCTTGAGTTGCAGTTCGTCCAATATGCCCTGCACGTTGATGGTATATCTGCCATCGGGGTGCTCTGTTATGTATCTTTTCAAAGCCTCTATGCCACTTGGCGCACCAGCTGCGTTCTTGTATTCACGCTCAGCCTTTACGTAGTCCAGAGAGTCAATCTTGTTCTTTGCCTCTGCCAGATGAGGGGAGTCGGGGTTATCCTCTATGTACTTTACAAGCGCTCCTCTTGAACCGCTGTTCAAAGCGTCACTCCACTCGTTTGCCTCCTCGTGCAGCATATTCAGACGGGTGTTTACAGAGTCGCGGTGCTCGCGTGGTGCATCCATGTATTTGCTCAGGTAGTTCTGCATCACCATCTCGTCGTCCGACTGCATGGCATACTCGTAGGCCTCCTGCTCTTTCTGCTCTTGAGCATTACTGTAATAGTAATAGCCTACAGCCATGATTATCAGGGCAATAATAAAAGCTGCTATTATTGTTTTGTGGTTTGAAGTTTTAGGTTTAAGGTTTGAGGTTTCATTTCCCTCTCTTTCTTTGCAAGCAAAGCCAACAGGTTGGAGCGGGGAGGGGGTTGGGGTGAGGTTATTTCCGTCAATCAACCTTATTCCGCAATGCGGACAAACCTCCGCCTTGTCGCTCACCGTCTGATTACACTCTGGACACTTTATCAACATCGAATTTTTTAATTTTTAATCTTTAATTTATAACTGGTATTTCCCCCCCTTGCTGCTCTTTTTGTTAGTGCTTGTGGGGTGCTTGTGTTTATAACTTGCGCAACATCACATTTCTCCCCGTCTGTGCTTGAATTTCAGTTCCCTTAGTCGGTGGTTGCCCATGAAACGTGACTTGTCCACGTAGCCTCTCACTCCGTTAAGGTGCCCCTTGCCTGTGTATTGCCACAGGGTTATGTCCCTCTCATCCACCAGCTTGGGTTCCTCTTTTGTGTACTGTGCTATCATTATGAGGTATCTGTTCAACTTGCCAGCAAGGTGCTTGTTGTAGAAGTTTGTTCCAGTGTAGATGAGAGGGCGCTGCCTATAGACGTGCTCCACCATTTCGAGGAATTTGAACAGCGAATCGCAAAACTCCTCCGTAGGCAGTCCTCCTGCTGTTTCAACGTCTATCATCGGTATCAGGTCCTGCTCGCTCGGTCTGCACTGCACAATGAAGTTGTTAAGCTGTTTCTCCTGTTCCGTCCTGGGTCTGTAGAAGTGGTATGAGCCTACCTTCACTCCGTAGCTGTGACCTATCTTGAGGTTCTGTTCATATCTGGCATCAATGCGGTCGCCCCCTTCTGTCGCCTTTATGTAGCAGTATGCCATCTTCGTGTCGCCCACGTGCTCCCAGAACACCTCGCCCTGATAGTGGGATATGTCTATGCCGTGTATATGTGTGCATGTGTCCTCACATTCTACTGTGTAGTTTTGTGCCGACGAAGCAACTACTGACAGCATCATTGCGAAAAACAATATATAGCGTTCTATCCAGTTCATATTACTTGCAAAGGTACAAAAAATATGCCGTAATACAAAACAAAATCTATAAAAAGTTTGAGAATAACAAGGCTTAACGCGGAAAATGTTTTATTAACTTTTTTCGTGCCATCTGCGGTTATTGTGCTTTCATCTTTGCCAACCTTTTCAGGAATGTCGTCAACCATATCAGGAAAATGACAACTTTTTCAGGAAATAAACTGACAACTATATCAGGAAAAGTAAAATAAACTGTCAAACTAAATCAGGAAAAGACATTTTGTTTTGCCCCCAAAAGGTCTCAAAGGTCTCAAAAGTCTCAAAAGTCTCAAAAGTTACATTTGATTTTTCGGAGGTTGGTGCAAAGGTAATAGGTCTTAACAAAAACTTTTAACGAAAACCCATATTTTTGTACTTTGTTTAGTTTTGTTGACTGGGGCAACAAGAAACTTTTCTTTGGAATATAAAGATATTTATATATAAATATATTTATATTATTTCTTTTGAAAATATAGAAATAATAAAGGGAAGCAAAAAAACGCTCGATTGAGACTTTTGAGACTTTTGAGACTTTTGATACCATGCCAAATGTTAATTTTGCTCGGAGCAACATTGGATTTTTCCGCAAAAAATCAGCAAAAGTAATTTTTTTTCATATTCTTAACACGTTGATTTATAGTGTGTTAAGACTAAGCGAGTGTTAACGTGTGTAGAGGTACTGCTTCCACGCTCAGAGCCAGTGTTTTCGGGGGATAGAAGCAATGGAAGGGCAGGCAGAACCAGTGCTTCTGCAAACGGCTCTGTCAAATGTTAAAAACGGGCGAATTCTTGCACGTTTTAAGTTAAAGCAGTAACTTTGTACTTGAAAATAAAGAAAATAGAATTAAACTACGCTACTCTGAATTATATGACGCCAATAATTTCGCTGATATTAGAGCATTTGTGCTTCTCGAGCCAGTTGTTTATGCCGTCGCGCACCTTGATGGTGACGGCAGGGTCGAGGAAATTGGCTGTACCAATCTCAATGGCCGTAGCTCCTGCCATGAAAAACTCTATTGCATCTTCTGCCGTGCAGATACCTCCAAGGCCTATTACAGGTATTTTCACAGCCTTTGCCACTTGGTTTACCATCCTTACGGCAACAGGCTTTACGCATGGTCCGCTCAGTCCGCCTGTGCCTATTGATAGCAGACTCTGGCGTTTTTCTATGTCGATAGCCATTCCCATGAGTGTGTTGATGAGCGAAACGCTGTCGGCACCTTCAGCCTCCACTGCACGAGCTATCTCGGCTATGTCAGTCACGTTGGGTGAGAGTTTTACTATGAGTGTCTTGTCGTAACGCTTCCTCACTTCCTTCACAACGCTGGTGGCACCTGCTACTGTGGTGCCGAATGCCATTCCGCCATGCTTCACATTAGGGCACGATATGTTGAGCTCTATAGCTGGTATCTTGTCGAGGTCGTTGATGCGCGAAGCACATTCGCCGTAGTCCTCCACGCTGGAGCCACTGACGTTTACAATCATGTTGGTGTCTATGTCCTTAATCTCAGGATAGATGTGCTGGCAGAAGTAGTCGACACCCTTGTTTTGCAGTCCTACACAGTTGAGCATGCCGCTTGCCGTCTCGTGCATACGAGGATAGTCGTTGCCCTCACGATGGTGCAGTGTGGTACCCTTGACGATAATGCCGCCAATCTCCTCAAGTGGCACGAAGTCCTGAAATTCTATACCATAGCCGAAAGTTCCCGATGCTGTCATGACGGGATTTTTCATTTCGAGCTTGCCTATCTTTGTTTGTAAGTTTGCCATCTTTCTTCTGTTTTTTACCATTCTAATCTCTTCGCGTTGATTACAGGACCCTCTGTGCACACGCATATATTGCCCTTGTCATTGGTCTTCTCAACGCAGCAAAGGCAGGCACCCAGTCCGCATGCCATCTTGTTTTCGAGGCTCACTTCGCATTCTATGCCAACACCAGCTGCATACCTGCTTACTGCCACCATCATGGGTTTGGGGCCACAGGTGGAGATGAGGTCGAACTGCTCCTTCTGGAGTATGGAGTGGTTGGTTACGAAACCCTTCTCGCCCTCGCTGCCGTCCTCGGTGGTTACGCATACACGTCCGAGTTTTTTGAAGTCATCTATCATGAGCAAGTCTGCCTTGCTCCTTGCTCCGAGCAAAAAGGTGGGCTCAGCGCCCATTTCCTTTATCTTCCTGCCAAGGTATAGCAGTGGGGCTACGCCTACGCCACCACCTACGAGCAGGTGCTTCTTCTCCTTAGAGGCTGGCAGGGTGAAACCTTTGCCCAAAGGTAGCATGACGTTGAGGGTGTCATTCTGCTTGAGTTTTGATAGTCTGCGTGTTCCATCGCCTATACAAGCCACGAGCAGGTGCAGCTCGTTGAGAGCCACGTCAACATCATTGATGGAGATAGGACGACGCAGGAAGGTGGTGGGAGAGTCGTCAACCCTCACCTCAACAAACTGTCCTGGTTGCATTGGTGGCAGGGCAGACGAATCGGTCAGGATTATCTGTACGTATTTCTCGTTAATGTGTCTGACGTCTTTCACCGTCAGGTCTAAGCATTGTTTTTTCATAACTTTTCAGTTTATACTTTTCAGAATCTCCACTACGAGGTCAAAGACCTTGCCTACGGTAGAAATGAGCAGACGTTCGTCTGGCGAGTGGACACCACGCATGGTGGGACCTATAGAGAGCATGTCGAGGTGTGGATAACGTTCAGAGAAGAGTCCGCACTCTAAACCAGCGTGAATGCCTATGATGGTAGGCTCCTTGCCATAGAGCCTGATATAGCACTCCTTGGCAGTTTCACGTATCTTGCTGTCAGGATTCATTTTCCATGCTGGGTAGCCATCGTTGTGCACAATACTGTCTGCACCAGAGAGCTGGAAAACAGCACTGATGGTGTTGACCATATTGGTGAGGTTGCTCATCACGCTGCTCCTTTGGCTTGTAACGATGGTGAATTCAGCGTCCTCAGTCTTGACAGAGGCAAGGTTGCTCGATGTTTCTGTAAGATTGCCCAGTGAAAGGTCTTGCACCACGCTGAACACACCATGATGCAGGGCTTGCAGTGCTGTTATGATGCGTTTGCCTGTTTCCTGAGGTATTACAGGGGCACAGGAAGCAGACTCCATATGGAAGTGCATGTTTTTCTCGGTTACGAGGAATTCCTCCTCCACCTCAGAAGAGAAAATGTTCCAATCTGCACGCACATCTTCCTTGTCGGCAAAAGGTACGGCAAAGATTATCTCGCCATCGCGAGGTATGGCATTGTGCAGTTTGCCAGAGTTGAAACTTACGAGCCACAAAGGACGTTTCTCTTGCTCAAGATACAGGAAGCGTGCAAGAATTTTAGCGGCATTAGCACGTTTCTTGTTGATGTCGTCACCAGAATGTCCACCAGTAAGTCCGTCGAGAGTAGCCTTGAGAAAGAATAAATCCTTTGGTGCTTCCACCTTATTATATTTATAGGTGGCAGTGGTGGTTTTGCCGCCAGCACATGATACATAGAACAATCCCTCGTCCTCAGAGTCAAGGTTTATGAGCATCTCTCCCTTGAGCAGACTGCCGTCAAGATTGTTGGCACCAGTGAGACCTGTTTCCTCGTCAACAGTGAACAGACATTCGATAGGACCATGCACAATATCGTCGGCATCAAGGATGGCAAGCTCCATGGCGCATCCTATGCCGTCATCGGCTCCAAGGGTGGTGCCCTCAGCCGTAAGCCATTCGCCATCTACATAGGTCTTGATAGGGTCGGTGAGGAAGTTTATCTCTTTGCCTACCAACTTGTCACATACCATGTCCATGTGGCTCTGAAGGGTAATGACGGGGGCTTGCTCCATGCCTGGCGTGGCAGCTTTTCTTATGAGCACATTGCCCGTTGTGTCAACAATGGTTTCTAATCCACGCTCTTCTCCAAATTTGCGGAGATACTCAATCATTTTCTCCTCGTGCTTGGAAGGACGGGGAATAAGGTTAATTTCGCTGAAAAAGCGGAATACGCTTTCAGGCTTTAAGTCTTTTTTATTCAAAATTCACGTTTTTTATAATGAGATATTAAGTTTTTCTTGCTAACTTTGCAAAGTTACAAAAATAAATTCAAAGTACAACTATTCAAAATCATTATTTTTACTGATGACAAAGAAAAATCTTTTCAGTTTAGTGGCAATAGCCATCTCAGGCATAGCTCTGCTGGCCTCATGTAACAAATCTCCAAAAGAGGAACAGCAGACAGCGGCAGCAGCTCCACAGGCTTCAGCACTGAAGATAGCTTATGTGGAGGTAGATTCATTGGCTACACAGTACGAATTTTGCAAGGAGTACTCACTGATTCTTGAAAGAAAGAGCCAGAACATACAGTCAACCCTCCAGCAGAAAGGTCAGTCCCTGCAACAGGCTGTTTCAAACTTCCAGCAGAAGGTACAGCAGAATGCATATACACGTGAGGAGGCAGAGCGCGTGCAGGCTGGACTGCAAAGACAAAACGCAGACCTTGAAGCACTGCAGCAGCGTCTGGGTGCGGAGTTTCAGGCTGAGACCGAGAAATTCAATGATGCCCTGCACGACTCTTTGCAGAACTTCATAAAAAAGTATAACAAGGACAAGAAGTACACCATGATACTCTCAAAGAGTGGTGACAACATCCTTTATGCTGACAAGTCTGTAGATATTACTAACGATGTTATAGCAGGTCTTAACAAGGCATATAAGAAAGGCTCTGCATCAGAGAAGAAAAGTAAATGAAACAAATAAACTGGGGCTTCATCGGATGTGGTGATGTGACAGAGAAAAAAAGCGGACCTGCATTCAATCTTGTTGAAGGGTCACGTGTTGTGGCTGTTATGAGTCGCGACGCAGGTAAGGCACGCTCTTATGCTGAAAGGCATGGCGTGCCTACTTGGTACACAGATGCACAGGCTCTTATCGATGACCCAGAGGTGAATGCTGTGTATGTAGCAACACCGCCATCAAGCCACGCTACCTATGCCATCATGGCTATGAGGGCAGGAAAACCAGTGTATGTGGAGAAGCCCTTGGCAGCAACCTATGAAGATTGTGCCAGGATAAACCATGTGTCGCAGGAGACACATGTGCCTTGTTTCGTGGCATATTATCGCAGGTATCTGCCTTATTTCCTCAAGATAAAGGAATTGTTAGAACAGAATCGCATAGGAAGGGTTCAGAATGTGCATATACGTCTTGCCATACCACCGCAGAAGGCAGATTTTGCAGAAGACGAGAAATCGTTGCCCTGGCGCTTGCAAAGCGATATAGCAGGAGGTGGATATTTTTATGATCTTGCTCCACACCAGTTTGACATATTGCAGGAGTTTTTTGGTGTAATAACCCATGCTACAGGCTATTGTTCCAACAGAGGAGGATTATATAAGGCGGAGGATAGCGTGAGTGCCTGTTTTATGTTTGAAGGCGGTTTGGTGGGTAGTGGTTCCTGGTGCTTTGCAGCCCATGAGTCTGCAAGAGAAGACCGTATAGAACTTATTGGAGATAAAGGACTTATATGTTTCTCCGTGTTCCATGATGAACCTATAAGACTGCATTTGTCAGATGGCGTGGAAGAGTTTGATATTAAGCACCCCGAGCACGTTCAGGCGCCAATAATAAAGGCAGTCATAGAAACCTTGCAGGGCAAGAACGATGCGCAGTGTACCTCATTGAGTGCAACACCCACCAACTGGGTGTTGGATAAGATTTTGGGAAAATTCTAACATATTGTTCCTTTGCGAATTATCCTGACTAACATATTCCTGCTGTTATCTATTGTAGTTTCTGCTCGGATGAATATTGCCCGAACAGATGACAGTACCAATATAAAATCACTTGTTGTAGATTCTGTTGCTCTCAATGGTATTCCTGCTGTTAAGGATACCATTGGCTCGAAGGATACTCTCGCTTTAGCTGATAGCGTACCTGCCAAGCGTCCAGGCTTCTTTCGTAGGATATATAATTTCATGGATAAATGTTTCTCTCCAGAGAGAGACAGGAGGTATATTGACGTGCAGGATTATTACAACTGGTGCGGAATGGTACAGGTTTCAACAAGGTTTGAGGTGTGCCAGTTGGATGCTGGAGAAAAGTTTATCATGCGGGTTTCACCAAAACCTCGTACCCGTGTCGGACCTTTCTTTGGATGGAGATTTGCCTTTTTCGGCTATAACATAGACCTTAAGTCTGTGTTCTTGAATAATGATGACACGGACCTCAATGCCTCTATCTATTCAGCAGCATTCGGATTTGACCTTTTCTATCGCAGAGTTGGTGGAAACTATAACATCAACAGACTTGTAGTGAATGGCAAGGATTTATCGAAATACCTGCATGGTGAGCCCTTTGACGGAATACACATGGGTATGACGAGGGTAAGTTTCTATTATGTGTTCAACTACAAGCACTATTCCCAGCAGGCTGCCTTCAGTCAGACCAACCGACAACTTATCTCGGCAGGCTCACCAATTGCAGGAATACAGTATGCACACAACAAGAGCGATATAAACTGGAAGCAATTGAAGGACAAAATAAACGAGGCAAGTGGCATGAAACTGGAGAATTCATCGGTTGAGGGTAAACAGTATAATGATGAGATTTCCCTCACTGGTGGCTATGGATATAACTGGGTGTTTGCTAAAAACTGGGTGCTTGGAGTGGAGGCATCAGGTTCCGTCGGCTACCTCATACAGCACACCAACAACAAATTTGAGCCTAACGCCGACCATTCAAAATTCGTTAACAACATCGATGCCGTGCTGCGCAAGAATATAGCGCTGGGTGGCACGTTTCGACTGGCTTTGCTTTACAACAGCGGACCGATATTCGCAGGAATGCAGGGAGTGGCATTTTATTATCAACATGGCAATGGTGTTATGATGACACGAGATTTGATAGCATCCGTGTATGCTTTCGTTGGTGTAAACTTCTGACCGCATAAACCTTGCAATATGTCACTTTGTTACTAATACATGAAAAAAAATACACTTTGTGATAAGAATATTGCGAAAAAATTACTAACTTTGCACAAATTATAAAATCATAAAAAGATTGTAGCAATGAAGAAGCTCTTTATTTTTATTACACTTATAGTGTCAGCAATGTTGTTTTCTGGATGCACGTTGACAAAGCATCTTACTTACTTCCAAAATATTGACACGGTTAACCTTGCTAAGGGCGAGATGAGACCTAAAATTAAGATTAAGCCTAATGATGAGTTGACAATCAATGTAACTTCAATAACCCCAGAGGCTGCTGCACCATTTAACTTTAATGCAAGTTCGGTGAATACCACTGCCAACATGGGTGCTACGGGCTCAATCTACACTTACATTGTTGATAAGGATGGAATGATAAACTTCCCAGTGCTGGGAAAGATACACGTGCAAGGAAAGACACGCCCTGAGCTGGAGGACTACATAGCCGAGCAGATACAACCATACTTTACAGCATCAGAGAAACCTGTAGTGAAAGTACGTATATCAAACTTTAAGGTTACTGTGCTTGGAGCCATTGGTACAAGGGTTCTAACGGTGCAAAATGAGAGAATGAGCATCATTGAAGCGATTGCACAGTGTGGTGACTTGAATATATACGGTAAACGTCCAAACATTCTGCTGATACGTGAAAATGATAAAGGCGAAAAGATGCAGGCACGCTTTAACATTAATGATGCCAACATACTTAATTCGCCATACTACTTTCTTGAGCAGAACGACATTATCTATGTAGAGCCTCACAAGATGCAAGCACGCAGTGCTGACGTAAATTCTTATACATTCTGGGCTCCTCTGACGAGTGTGGTATTCTCTCTTGCAACAATGGTAGTAGCAATAACAAAATGGTAATATAAAACAAAAAAGTACAAAGATATGTGTGGAATAGTAGGATATATAGGCACGAGGCAGGCTTATCCTGTATTGATTAAGGGACTGAAGCGCCTGGAGTATCGAGGATATGATTCGGCAGGCTGTGCCTTGATTTCCAGCGAAGACCAGAAACTTAACGTATATAAAGCTAAAGGAAAAGTGTCTGACCTTGAGGCAGCAGCACAAGGAAAAGATATAACAGGATGTATAGGTATAGCCCATACACGATGGGCAACACACGGCGTGCCAAGCGAGGTGAACGCTCATCCACATGTCAGTCAATCAGGAAATCTTACTCTGGTGCATAATGGTATCATAGAGAACTATGCCACCTTGCGCGAACAGTTGAAGACACGTGGATATGACTTTAAGAGCGAAACGGACACCGAGGTTCTCGTCCAGCTGATAGAATACGTCATGGTGACCAATAATGTTGATTTGCCCACTGCTGTGCGTGGTGCTCTGAATCAGGTTTTTGGTGCTTACGCTATAGCCGTCATAGATACTCGCAATCCTAATGTGTTGGTAGCAGCAAGAAAGTCCTCTCCTCTTGCCGTAGGTGTGGTAGAAGATAATTCCGAGTTTTTCCTTGCTTCAGATGCAAGCCCAATAGCAGAATATACCAAGCAGATAGTTTACCTCAAAGATGAGGAAATGGCTGTAATAGAACCAGGCAAGGATTTGAAAGTGTACAAGCTGACTGGTGAAGAGACTAATACGGAAATTAAGGAGGTAAACGTTGACCTTTCCATGCTTGACCATGATGGTTATCCTCACTTCATGCTGAAGGAGATATACGATCAGCCAAATGTGCTCAATGATTGCATGCGTGGTCGTATAGTAGAGGCTCCATATTCACATAATCCGCAAGTGATACTCTCTGCAGTAACGAATCATCGACGTGAATTGTTGCAGGCAAAGCGTATTGTGATTGTTTCATGCGGTACGTCCTGGCATGCAGGGCTTATAGGTAAGCAGTTGATAGAACATTTCTGTCGCATACCTGTCGAAGTGGCTTACGCATCGGAGTTCAGATATTCCGACCCTGTTATTGGGCATGATGACGTAGTGATGGCGATTAGTCAGTCTGGAGAGACTGCTGATACCCTTGCTGCTATTCAGCTTGCAAAAGAACGTGGTGCCATGATATTCGGTATAGTAAATGGTGTTGGTTCAAGCATAGCAAGAGAGTCTGATACAGGAACATATATTCACGTGGGACCAGAGATTGGTGTGGCTTCGACAAAGGCATTCACTGGACAGGTTACTGTACTCGTGATGCTTGCCCTTGCCCTTGGAATGGCAAAGGGTACAGTGGAGCAGGATGAGTATGAGAATACTATAAAGGAACTTCTCGCTATACCAGACAAGATAAAGAAAGTGCTGGAGCAGAATGACAAGATAAAGCAGATGGCTTATAAGTTTACTTATGCAAAGAATTTCCTTTATCTTGGTCGAGGCTGGAATTACCCAGTAGCTCTTGAGGGTGCCTTGAAACTGAAGGAAATAAGCTATATCCATGCTGAGGGCTATCCAGCGGCAGAGATGAAGCATGGTCCAATAGCCTTGGTGGACGAGGAGATGCCAGTGGTGTTCATAGCAACTCACCACAAACTATATCGTAAGATTATATCAAACATGCAGGAGGTCATCTCTCGTCGTGGCAGAATAATGGCTGTAGTGACAGAAGGAGATGAAGACGTAAAAAACATGGTGGAGGAAGTGATAGAGGTTCCGCAGACAATAGCGTGTCTGGCTCCTCTGCTCAGTGTTATTCCTTTGCAGCTCCTCTCTTATCATGTGGCAGTGGCAAAAGGTCTGAACGTTGACCAGCCACGTAATCTTGCAAAATCAGTGACAGTAGAGTAAACAGATGAAAGACGTTACATTATTATTACAAGACGGTACAAAGTTTCATGGTAAGTCATTCGGCTATGACGCACCAGTGGCAGGTGAAGTGGTGTTTAACACTGCCATGATGGGATACCCTGAAAGTCTGACAGACCCGTCTTATGCAGGGCAGATTATGGTGCTCACGTTTCCTCTCGTGGGAAACTATGGTGTGCCTCCATTTACCTTTGAGGAAAACGGACTCCCCACATTCATGGAGAGCGACAAAATATATGCATCTGCCATAGTAGTGGCAGATTATAGTGAGAAATACAGTCACTGGAATGCGAAAGAGAGCCTGGCTGAATGGTTGAAGCGTGAAAAAGTGCCTGGAATCACAGGTATAGACACTCGCGAACTCACCAAGGTATTGCGCGAACAGGGTGTGATGATGGGTAAGATACTTTTTGACGATGAGCCCGACAACATCCCTGAAGCCGACTACAGTGGTGTAAACTTTGTGGACAAAGTTTCAACTAAGGAAATTATCACTTATAAACCTCAAAGCTCAAACCCCCAAACCCCAACGAAAAAAGTAATCCTTGTTGATTGTGGTGTGAAAGCTAATATAATAAGGTGTCTTATAAATCGCGGTTGCGAGGTGATACGAGTTCCTTGGAATTACGACTACACGGATATGGAATTCGACGGTTTGTTTCTTGCTAATGGTCCTGGTGACCCAGATATGTGTGAGGATGCCGTAAAGATACTAAAGAAGCAGATGCAAAAGAGCGATAAGCCTATTTGTGGTATCTGTATGGGAAATCAGTTGCTGGCTAAAGCGGCTGGAGCGAAGATTTATAAATTGAAGTACGGACATCGTTCTCATAATCAGCCAGTGCGCATGGTGGGAACGGACAAGTGTTTCGTTACTTCCCAGAATCATGGCTATGCTGTTGATGCGTCAACCCTTGGAACCGATTGGGAGGAACTATTCGTTAATATGAACGATGGTTCAAATGAGGGAATACGCCACAAGAGCAAGAGTTGGTTTTCAAGCCAATTCCATCCAGAAGCTTGCTCTGGACCAGTTGACACAGAGTTTATGTTTGATAAATTTGTTGAGGCACTAAGGAAATGAAAGAC
The DNA here is from genome assembly GCA_002394365.1 of Prevotellaceae bacterium UBA4332. GTDB lineage: Bacteria > Bacteroidota > Bacteroidia > Bacteroidales > Bacteroidaceae > Prevotella. Next base: position 152,344 of record DGTQ01000005.1, on the reverse strand, counting down.
GAGAATATAAAAAAAGTGTTACTCCTCGGTTCAGGAGCACTCAAGATAGGCGAGGCAGGTGAATTTGACTATTCTGGTTCGCAGGCTCTCAAAGCACTTCGCGAGGAGGGAGTAGAGACGGTCTTGATAAACCCTAACATCGCAACAGTGCAGACTTCGGAAGGTGTTGCTGATAAGGTGTATTTCCTTCCTGTTCAACCATATTTTGTTGAACGCGTAATACAGAAAGAACAACCTGATGGCATACTGCTCGCCTTTGGTGGACAGACAGCCCTTAACTGTGGCGTGGAACTCTACCAAACTGGTGTATTGGAAAAATACGGAGTGAAAGTACTGGGCACACCAGTTCAGGCTATCATGGATACAGAAGATCGTGAGCTCTTCGTAGAACGACTTGACGAGATAGGAGTTAAGACGATAAAGTCTCATGCTGTAGAGAATATAGAAGATGCACGCAAGGCGGCTAATGAATTAGGGTATCCTGTGATTATTCGTGCTGCATATGCTCTCGGTGGTTTAGGGTCGGGATTCTGTGATAATGAGGAAGAACTCAACAAACTTGCCGAGAAGGCTTTCTCCTTCTCTCCACAGGTACTGGTAGAAAAATCCTTGAAGGGTTGGAAGGAGATAGAGTATGAGGTAGTGCGTGACCGTTATGATAATTGTATCACCGTATGTAACATGGAGAATTTTGACCCTCTTGGCATACATACTGGTGAGTCTATAGTCATAGCACCTTCACAGACGCTTACAAACTCAGAATATCACAAACTGCGTGCTCTCGCTATAAAGATTATACGTCATATCGGTATTGTGGGCGAGTGTAATGTTCAGTATGCTTTTGACCCTCAGTCAGAGGATTATCGTGTAATTGAGGTTAATGCGCGTTTGAGCCGTTCTTCTGCTCTTGCGTCAAAGGCTACTGGATACCCTCTTGCTTTCGTAGCCGCAAAGCTCGGCATGGGTTATGGCCTCTTCGAATTGAAGAATTCAGTAACTAAGACAACTTCTGCATTCTTTGAGCCTGCTCTTGACTATGTCGTATGTAAAATACCACGTTGGGATTTGTCAAAGTTCCGTGGCGTTGACAAGGAATTAGGCTCCTCCATGAAGTCTGTGGGCGAGGTTATGGCAATAGGTCGTAACTTCGAGGAAGCCATACAGAAAGGTCTTCGCATGATAGGACAGGGCATGCATGGTTTCGTGGAGAACAAAGTACTGCAGATAGATGATATCGAGGGCGCTCTGAAAGCTCCGACGGATAAGCGTATCTTCGTCATAGCAAAGGCATTGAAGCGTAAGATATATAATGTGGAGCAGATTCACGAGATGACCAAGATTGACATGTGGTTCCTCGAGAAGTTGCAGCACATTGTGGATATCGACGACGAGATGGACAGGTGTAAGTCTATCAATGCGATGGATAAGGAACTTATGCGAACAGCCAAGGTCTATGGCTTTACCGATTTCCAGATAGCGCGTGCAGTAGGTCTGGACAAGGAAATGGGCAATATGCACAAGGCAATACTCGCAGTAAGAGCTCTGAGAAAGAGTTATGGTATTGTGCCTGTAGTAAAACAGATAGACACACTTGCGGCAGAGTACCCAGCGCAGACAAACTACCTTTATGTTACTTATGCAGGAGTGGCAAGTGATATAAAGTTTGAGAATGACAAGAAGTCCATAGTCGTCCTTGGCTCTGGTGCTTATCGCATTGGTTCCTCTGTAGAGTTCGATTGGTGTGGTGTCCAGGCTCTGAATACTATTCGCAAGCAGGGTTATCGTTCGGTGATGATAAACTACAACCCAGAGACCGTTTCTACAGATTACGATATGTGTGACCGTCTGTATTTTGACGAACTCACTTTTGAGAGGGTTATGGATATTCTCGACTTGGAGAATCCTTACGGAGTGATTGTCTCAACAGGAGGTCAGATACCAAACAACCTTGCAATGAAGCTTGATGCAGAAAATGTGCCTATCCTCGGAACTTCTGCAAAAGATATCGACAACTGTGAGGACCGTGCCTTGTTCTCTTCTATGCTTAACCGCATAGGGGTAGCTCAGCCAGAATGGGCTGCACTCACCTCTATGGAGGATATGAACGCCTTCATTGAGCGAGTAGGTTTTCCTGTTCTTGTGCGTCCGTCTTATGTGCTTTCTGGAGCAGCAATGAATGTTTGTTCAAACAGGGACGAGTTAGAAAAGTTCCTCCAGCTGGCTGCTAATGTCAGTGCCGAACACCCTGTTGTAGTGTCAAAGTTCATAGAGCACGCCAAGGAGATAGACTTTGATGGCGTGGCAAAGGATGGTGAGATAATAGCATACGCAATATCAGAGCATGTGGAGTTTGCTGGTGTTCACTCTGGTGATGCCACTCTTCAGTTCCCCCCACAGAAACTCTATGTGGAGACTGTTCGTCGTATAAAGCGCATAACGAAACAGATAGCAAAGGAACTTCATATATCAGGACCTTTCAACTGCCAGTATATGGCAAAGGATAATGATATTCTCGTTATTGAGACGAATCTGCGTGCTTCTCGTTCGTTCCCATTCGTTAGTAAGGTGTTGAAATACAACTTCATAGAACTTGCTACGAAGATTATGCTTGATGTGCCGTTCGACAAACCAGACAAGAATCTCTTTGACCTCGACTATGTAGGCATCAAGGCAAGCCAGTTCTCGTTCAATCGCTTGCAGAAAGCAGACCCTGTGCTTGGCGTGGATATGTCCTCTACTGGTGAGGTGGGCTGTATAGGCAATGACACCTCGTGTGCTATCCTTAAAGCGATGCTCTCAGTAGGCTATCGCATACCAAAGAAGAACATACTTCTCTCTACGGGTTCTGCCAAGCAGAAGGTAGAGATGCTCGATGCAGCCAAACAGCTTGTTGAGAATGGTTACGAATTGTTTGCTACAAGCGGAACATACAAGTTCCTGTGCGAGAGTGGCATTCCAAGCACGTTAGTCTATTGGCCTTCGGAAGATGGTCACCCACAGGCTTTGGATATGCTTCATGATAAGAAAATTGACATGGTGGTCAACATCCCAAAGGATTTGACGGTATCAGAGTTGGATAACGGTTACAAAATACGTCGTGCTGCCATCGACCTCAATATACCACTGCTTACCAACAGCCGTCTTGCGAGTGCTTTCATCAACGCCTTCTGCACGCAGCCTTTGGATAGCATAATGATAAAGCCTTGGCAGGAATACTAATCAGTTTACAGTTTACAGTTTACAGTTTACAGTTCACAGTTTTCGTAGCGAAGCGTTTCGTTTTAGTAGTTCTGAAAGGACGTTTCTTACGGAGTATAGTTCACAGTTATGCAAAATATTTTTCGTGGTTTAGGAATAGCGTTGGTAACACCGTTCAATGAAGACGGTAGTGTTGACTTCGAGTCTTTAGCATCAATAATTGATTATCAGTTGTCTAACGATGCAGATTTCTTGTGTATCCTCGCCACAACTGGTGAGACACCCTGTCTGTCAGAGGAAGAACACTACAAGGTAAAGCAGTTTATTGTGAAACAGGTTTCAGGACGTGTGCCTCTGCTCATGGGATGTGGCGGTAATAATACAGCTGCAGTTGTTAATATGTGTAAGACATACGATATGAGTGGCATCGACGGCCTGCTCTCTGTTTGCCCTTATTACAACAAGCCTTCTCAGGAGGGCTTGTATCAGCACTTCAAGGCTATAGCAAATGCTACCAAGCTTCCCGTTGTGCTGTATAATGTGCCTGGGCGTACTGGCATAAACCTCAAGCCCGAAACGACTTGTCGCCTTGCTGCTGATTGTGATAATATCGTTGCCATCAAGGAGGCATCAGGTTCCATAGAGCAGGTAGATGAAATCATAAAGAACAAACCTGCAGACTTTGAGGTGCTTTCTGGTGACGATGCCATAACTTTCCACATGATAGCTACAGGTGCCGTCGGAGTAATATCCGTTATAGGCAATGCTTTGCCAAAGGAATTCTCGCGCATGATTCGCCTTGAGTTTAATGGCGAGTTTGGCGCAGCACAGAAGATACACCATAAGTTTACTGAGCTTTACAGCCTTCTCTTTGTTGACGGCAACCCTGCTGGCGTCAAGGCATTGATGAGTGAGATGGGATTGCTCAAGAATATTCTTCGTCTGCCTCTTGTTCCCACTCGTCTTACTACGCTTCAAAAGATATCAGCAGTTTTGAAAGAACTGAAACTGTAATGGTAAACCTCGAAATAATGACATTTATAGAACGCTGCGTACTCCCAAGATATGCAGCGTTTGATTCTGCTCACAATATGGAGCACGTCATGAGTGTCATAAAGAGGTCGGTCGCCCTTGCTGAAAAACAGGGCGTGGATGTGGACATGGCGTATGTAATAGCCGCATATCATGACCTTGGCTTGGAAGGCCCGAGGGCAGTCCATCACCTTACATCAGGAAAAATACTCAAGGCTGATAAAAGACTCGAGAAATGGTTCTCTCCACAGCAGATAGAAATCATGAAAGAAGCAGTAGAGGATCATCGCGCCAGTTCCTCTCACGTTCCACGAAATATATACGGAAAGATTGTGGCTGAGGCTGACCGCGATTTGCGACCAGAAACCGTAATCAGACGCACCATACAGTTTGGCTTGTCTCACTATCCCGAGATGTCAAAGGAAGAACACTGGAAACGTTTTGTAGAACACATAGAGCATAAGTATTCCGTCAATGGCTATATCAAGTTGTGGATAAGGGAGTCGGATAACGAACGCTATCTGTCAGAATTGCGTAATATTGCAAGCGACAAAGTAAAGTTGCGTTCTGTTTTTGAAAAACTTTTTTTAGAGGAAACGACAAGATAATGGTAGTAGATATCAATATGCGTAAAAATTCGCTGAAGGCTTGGGTTCTTGCAGCACGTCCAAAGACTCTCACGGGGGCAGCCGTTCCAGTGATGATAGGTGGGGCATACGCATGGAACATAGTGAAGGACGTTCATCAGATGCAGTGGGTAGCCCTCGCTTTGTGTTTTCTCTTTGCTTTTCTCATGCAGATAGATGCCAATTTCGTTAATGATTACTACGATTGTCTTAAGGGACGTGACAACGAGAGGAGATTAGGACCCCTCAGAGCCTGCCAGCAGGGATGGGTAACCATGAAGGCAATGCGTTATGCCATAATCTTCACATCCATAGCAGCCTGCATAGTAGGTTTCCCCCTTGTCTTCTGGGGAGGCTGGGAACTCATTCTTGTAGGAATAGCATGTGTCCTTTTCTGCTTTCTCTATACCACCACATTAGCCCAGAAAGGTTTAGGCGACGTGTTGGTACTTATCTTCTTTGGCATCATACCAGTAGTCTTTACAACTTATGTTACAATAAGCAGCCCATCTTTCAATCTTCAATCTTCAATTTTAGCTCCGCTGACCCTCTTGACACCTCCTGACAGTCAGAGCCTCTTCGCAGAAGCAACATCGGCTCGACTGTTCAATGTCGGTCTCGGCGAGCGTTCAATCCTCAATTTTCAATCTTCAATTTTCAATCCTCAAACGTTCAGGCTTCTCCCTTGGAATTTGGGCGTAGCCACAGGATTGGTCATAGACTGCCTTCTGCTTGTAAATAACTATCGGGACATAGAAAACGACCGCCATGCGGGTAAGAACACCCTGGTTGTGATGATAGGAAAGAAAAATACCGAATATCTCTATATGGCTCTTGTCCCCATAGCAGTCATTATGGTGCTTCTCGAGTTTGGCTTTTCTGGCACCAATATGATACTTGGTTTCATCATATATTTCCTGCATATCGAAACATGGAACAAGATGAGACGGATAGGCGAGGGTAGGGCACTCAACGAGGTACTCGGACAGACAGCACGCAATATTTTTGTTTACGGAGTACTTACAACGGTTATAATCCTGCTTGCCAACTCGTAACATTACGATGCGTAAAGTATGAAAAAGATGCGCAAATTGTCAAAATAATGCCGTATTTTTTGTTCATGTCGCAAAAAATATGTAACTTTGCCGAATATAACGACACACTGTTACAAAAACGAAAAACTTTCAAACTTAAATTATAACACAGTAATGAAGAAGTACAATTTTAATGCAGGTCCTTCAATTCTTCCACGTGAGGTTATTGAGCAGACAGCTGCAGCTTGTCTTGATTTTGATAATTCAGGACTTTCTCTTATGGAAATAAGCCACCGTGCAAAGAATTTCCAGCCAGTAGTTGATGAAGCAGAGGCTCTCATGAAGGAGCTCCTTGACATTCCAGAGGGATACAAGACAATCTTCCTTGGTGGTGGTGCATCACTTGAGTTCTGCATGGTTCCTTACAACTTCCTCGAGAAGAAAGCTGCATATCTCAACACAGGTGTTTGGGCTACAAAGGCAGAGAAAGAGGCTAAGCTGTTCGGCGAGGTAGTAGAGATTGCATCTTCTGCTGACAAGAACTTCACTTACATCCCACAGAACTATACTATCCCAACAGATGCAGACTATCTGCACATAACAACCAACAACACAATCTATGGTACCGAGATGCGTTATGACATCGACTCTCCAATTCCATTGATTGCTGATATGTCATCCGACTTCCTTTCTCGTCCTATCGACGTTAGCAAGTATGCTCTCATCTATGGTGGCGCACAGAAGAACCTCGCTATGGCAGGTGTGACATTTGCTATCGTTAAGGAAGACGCTCTGGGTAAGGTATCTCGTCAGATTCCTACCATGCTCGACTATCGTACACACGTCAAGAAGGGCTCAATGTTCAATACACCTCCTGTAGTGCCTATCTACTCAGCTCTGATGAACCTCCGTTACATCAAGGCTCATGGTGGCGTGGTAGCTATGGATAAGCTCGCTAAGCAGCGTGCAGAGATTGTTTATGGCGAGATAGACCGCAACAAGCTCTTCGTAGGTACTGCTGAGGAGTCAAGCCGCTCACTGATGAACCTCACCTTCGTGTTGAAGCCAGAGTATCAGGAGCTTCAGGATGAGTTCCTCGCTTTCGCTACCTCTAAGGGTATGGTTGGTGTCAAGGGTCATCGTGATGTAGGTGGTTTCCGTGCTTCTTGCTACAATGCTATGTCTATCGAAGGCTGTGAGGCTCTCGTAGCTTGCATGAAGGAGTTCGAGGCTAAGCACTAATCAGTTTACAGTTTACAGTTTACAGTTCACAGTTTACAGTTTACAGTTCACAGTTTAGAGTTCAGGGTTCGACCCCCTCTCGCTCCAACTTGTTGGCTTGCTAGAGCAAGAACTCCCCCCAAGGGGGAGTAATCGGACGCGCAGATGCGCTACGCTTGCCAGAGCAAGAATGTAGCTCCTCCCCTTGGGGGAGGTCAGGGAGGGGTCTCAACTCAAAACTGACACTCAACTTTCAACTTTCAACATTCAACTAAAAAAATGGCAAAAGTATTAATTGCAACAGAAAAACCATTTGCAGCTCCTGCTGTAGCTGGTATAAAGGAAATCATAGAGAAGGCTGGTTTCGAGCTGGCCCTTCTTGAAAAATATACAGAGAAGTCACAGCTTCTTGCAGCAGTAGCTGATGTCGATGCTATCATCATCCGCTCTGATAAGATTGATGCAGAGGTTATGGATGCAGCAAAGAACCTCAAGATTGTAGTTCGCGCTGGTGCTGGTTACGACAATGTTGACCTCGATGCTGCTACAGCACGTAACATCGTGGTAATGAACACTCCAGGTCAGAATGCTAATGCAGTAGCTGAACTCGTTCTCGGACTTCTTGTCTATACTGTTCGTAACTTCTACAATGGTAAGGCAGGTAGCGAGTTGATGGGTAAGACACTCGGTATTCTCGCATTTGGCAATGTAGGTCGCAACGTGGCTCGCATAGCAAAGGGCTTCGGCATGAATGTCATCGCTTACGATGCTTTCTGCCCAGCAGAGGTTATCGAGCAGTCTGGCGTAAAGGCAGTAGCCTCTCAGGCAGAGCTCTTCAAGCAGGCTGATATCGTTTCTCTCCATATCCCTGCAACAGCAGAGACCAAGCAGTCTATCAACTATGACCTCTGCAGCACAATGAAGAAGAAGGCAATCCTTATCAACACAGCTCGTAAGGAGGTTATCGATGAGGCTGGTCTCCTGAAAATTATGGCAGAGCGCGAGGACCTGAAGTATATTACAGACATCAAGCCCGATGCCGATGCAGATTTCGCTAAGTTTGAGGGACGCTACTTCTCTACACCTAAGAAGATGGGCGCACAGACAGCCGAGGCTAACACCAACGCTGGTCTTGCAGCAGCAAATCAGATAGTTGATTTCATCAAGAACGGTGTAACAAAGTTCCAGGTTAACAAGTAAGAACATCCATAACAAAATCCCTGTGGTATTCGTACCATAGGGATTTTTTGGCTAAAACTTTTAACCTTTAAGATAGAGAAGTTAAAGAAGTTAGAGAAGTTAAAGAAGTTAAAGACAATACTTTGGACCTCAATCATAGGTTGCCGATAGTAGTGGCTAATGTCTTTAACTCCTAAGCTCGAAGAGCGTTCACTCCTTTACTCCTTCAATCTTCAATCTTCAATTTTTTAATCTTCAATCTTCAATCTTCAATCTTCAATTTTTTAATCTTCAATTTTCAATCTTCAATTTTTCTAAGCAACATGGCAATAGTAAAACCATTCAAGGGCATACGTCCCCCAAAACAGTATGTAGAAGAAGTAGAGTCTCGTCCCTATGACGTGCTCGACTCAGAAGAAGCACGCGCAGAGGCTGGTGATAACGAGAAATCCCTCTATCACATCATCAAGCCAGAGATAAACTTCGCTCCTGGCACATCAGAGTACGACCCCAAGGTCTATGAAGAAGCAGCTCGTCAGTTCCAGAAGTTCCAGGATAAGGGATGGCTCGTGCAGGACGAGAAGGAACAGTATTATATCTATGCCCAGACATCATGCCTGCCTGCTAATGGTGGCAAAGAGAAAACGCAGTATGGCCTTGTCGTAGGCGCTTATTCAGGCGACTATGAGAAGGGTATCATCAAGAAGCACGAGCTCACTCGTCGCGATAAGGAAGAGGACCGCATGAAGCACGTTCGTGTAAACAATGCCAACATCGAGCCAGTGTTCTTCGCTTATCCAGACAATGCCACACTCGACCAGCTGATAAAGAAGTATGCTGTGACAGAACCAGAATACGACTTCGTTGCACCCATTGACGGCTTCCGTCACCAGCTGTGGATAGTATCTGACGATGCAGACATTAAGACCATCACAGACGAGTTTGCCAAGATGCCAGCCCTATACATAGCAGACGGTCACCACCGCTCTGCAGCAGCAGCCCTCGTAGGCACAGAGCGAGCTAAGAATAATCCAAACCATCGTGGCGATGAGGAGTACAACTATTTTATGGCAGTATGCTTCCAGGCAAGCCAGCTCACCATCCTCGACTACAATCGTGTGGTAAAGGACCTCAACGGCAACACCTCAGAGGAATTCCTTGCCAAACTTGCCAAGAATTTCGTTGTAGAGAAGAAGGGCAAGGAAGAGTATCGTCCTCAGCATGCCCACCAGTTCTCTCTCTACCTTGACGGCGAATGGTACAGCCTCGATGCCAAGCCAGGCACCTATGACGACAACGACCCTATCGGCGTGCTCGATGTCGATATCTCTTCACGCCTGATACTTCAGGATATACTTGAGATAGGCGACCTGCGCTCTTCACAGCGAATAGACTTCGTAGGCGGATTGCGCGGACTCGGTGAACTCAAGCGCAGGGTAGATTCAGGCGAGATGCGCATGGCACTGGCACTCTATCCAGTCACCATGAAGCAGATAATGGATATTGCCGATTCAGGCAACATCATGCCGCCAAAGGCAACGTGGTTTGAACCCAAACTGCGCTCAGGACTTGTAATCCATAAGCTCGACTAAGCCAGTGGCTGCAAAAGCCAAGGGAACTATCCCACAATCAAACTGATATGGCGACAAAGAAGAAAATGTTTTCTCGCAAAGACACTAAGAATAACTCTCTTCGAGAGCAATGGTCTGCAGCTTCTCCGTTTGCTTGAAAGCAAGCTTTCAGCGACCGTCTAACCTGCATCCCTACTGGTTAACCAGTTATTCTTAGTTACGCAAAGGGCAAAGACGCAGTCTGCGACTGCTACGCAAAGCCTTGCGGAATATTTCTCTATCACTAACCTTCTGGGAGGTTCGTAAAGTCCTCCCTTGGGTTTCTGTCCCCCGCGAAACGGGGGAACTGAAGGGGGTTATAAGACTATTGAGGATTTAGGTGGAATCTCTTTGCGTGAGTGCTGAAAGCACGACCTTTGCTCTTTGCGTAGAGATGATTACTGACTTCAGTCAGCAGAGTGTCGAGATAAGACGCTTATCAAGCTTGCTTGAAATAAGGGGCTTATCGAGAGACGATGAAGCTCGCAAGAGCTAATCATCTCGGCTTGGCGAGAGAAAAAATAATCCGAGTTATCGGTAGTAAAAATAAAAAGAAAAATTAAATCTTCAATCTTAGCCAGTGGCTGCTCATAACGAATTAGGTAAATGGGGCGAATGTAAGGCTGCCGAATTCCTCAGGGAAAAAGGGCTTTACATTCGCCATATTGATTGGCGCGACAAACATCGTGACCTCGACATCGTTGCCATAGATGCAGAAATGACCACCATTCATGTAGTAGAGGTAAAGACACGCAGCACCGCAATCTATGGCGAGCCCGAAGAATCAATAGACTTAGAAAAGAAGAATAACATAATCAAGGCAACAGCCAGATATCTAAGAGCTTATCACCTCGAACACCTTGCCGTTCAGTACGATACCATTTCGGTAGTAGGAACCCCCGAAACGGAATGTAAGATAATATATAAAGAAAAAGCCTTCACCACCCTCGATTCCTATCTTTTTTACGAGCAGAGAAGGAAACAGGCGTGGTATCGTCGCAGACACCGTCCAGGCACCTGGGGATAATTATAATGTATGAAATAGTAAGTAAAAAGTGAAAAAATGTCATTTTACTTGCTTTTTTGCTCGTTTATTTGTAACTTTGCACGCTAATAAAAGAAGTCAAGCTGACAAAGAAAAGAGTTAATCAAGACTTTGCAGGCTTTGCACGCTAATAAAAGAAGTCAAGCTGACAAAGAAAAGAGTTAATCAAGACTTTGCAGGCTTTGCAAGCTAATAAAAGAAATAGATAGAACAAAGATGCCTTTAATATCTACACGTGGTGTGGAGATGCCTGAATCTCCTATCAGAAAGTTGGCGCCCCTTGCTGTTGAGGCTAAGAAGCGTGGTACTAAGGTGTACCACCTTAATATCGGTCAGCCTGATTTGCCTACTCCCGAGGTGGGCTTGAATGCGTTGAAGCAGTTCAAGGGAAAGATTCTGGAGTATTCTCCTTCGCAGGGTTACCAGTCTTTCAGGGAGAAGATGGTGGGCTACTATGCTAAGTATAACATCAACGTCACTGCTGACGACATAATCATCACGAGTGGCGGTTCGGAGGCAATATTGTTTGCTTTCATGGCGTGTCTTAATCCTGGCGACGAGATTATTGTGCCTGAACCTGCTTATGCCAATTATATGGCTTTTGCCATCAGTGCTGGTGCCAAAATCAGGACCATCGCCACGACTATTGACGAGGGTTTCTCTCTGCCTAAGGTGGAGAAGTTTGAGGAGCTTATCAACAGCCGCACTCGTGCCATCATGATATGCAATCCCAACAACCCTACGGGCTATCTCTACACTCGCAGGGAGATGAACCAGATAAGGGATTTGGTGAAGAAGTATGACTTGTACCTCTTCTCTGATGAGGTGTATCGTGAGTATATCTATACGGGAAGTCCTTATATCTCTGTTTGTCACCTTGACGGCATAGAGCAGAATACGGTGTTGATTGACTCGGTGTCAAAACGCTATTCTGAGTGTGGCATACGCATTGGTTGTCTTATAACGAAGAACAAGGAGATAAGGCAGGCAGTGATGAAATTCTGCCAGGCAAGGCTTTCGCCTCCTCTGCTGGGACAGATTGTGGCTGAGGCTTCGCTTGACGCTCCTGAGGAGTATTACAGGGACGTGTATGACGAATACGTTGAGCGCAGAAAGGTGCTCATTGATGGTCTTAATCGCATACCTGGGGTGTATTCGCCTATCCCTATGGGAGCGTTCTACACTATGGCTCAGTTGCCAGTGGATGATGCGGAGAAGTTCTGCCGCTGGTGCTTGGAGAAATTCGAGTATGAGGGCGAGACGGTGATGATGGCTCCTGGAGCGGGTTTCTATACAACCCCTGGTGCTGGCATCAATCAGGTGCGCATAGCTTACGTGCTGAAGAAGCCTGACCTTGAGCGTGCCCTCGTGGTGCTTAGGAAGGCTCTGGAGGCTTACCCTGGAAGGACGAACTGAGCACCCCCTCTGACTCCCCCGAAGGGGGAGGACATTAAAGATTAGAGGAGTAAAAGGGAGTAAAGGGGAGTACGGGGGAGTAAAGGGGAGTGAGAAGGAGTAAAAGGGAGTAAGGAGGAGTGAAAGGGAGTAAGAAGGAGTGAGGAGGAGTAAAAGGGAGTACGGGGGAGTAAAAGGGAGTACGGGGGAGTAAAGGGGAGTACGGGGGAGTGAAGGAGTTAAAGACATATGTCCCTGATACTCCAGCGAGTGGCTCCAACTTGTTGGCTTGCCAGAGCAAGAATAGCGAGCGGCACTCCCCTGATACTACACAAGCACTCCCCTGATACTACACAAGCACTCCCCAAACTTGCATAGCTCGGAAGAACAGTGAACTTACCACTATACATAGCACGACACCTGTATGCTGAGCGCGATGCTAAAGGCAATGGTGATGCCAAGGGGGGCAAGAGTGTCAGTAAGCCTGCTGTGCGCATAGCCATGTTGGGTATTGCCATAGGCGTAGCCGTGATGATAGTGTCTGTGTCGGTGGTCTTGGGCTTCAAACACACGATAAGGGACAAGGTGGTTGGTTTCGGAAGCCACATAGTAGTTTCAAACTACATGACTCTGCAAACGGCAGACACCTCACAGCCCATAAATGCGTCGGACTCCCTGATGGCGAGACTGGGCAAGATAGAGGGAGTGAGGCATGTTGAGCGTTATACGCTGAAACAGGGAGTGCTGAAGACGGACAGGGACTTCTTTGGCGTGATGTTCAAGGGGGTAGGAGAGGACTACGACACAACCTTCCTTGCCAAGAGCATGGTGGAAGGCAGGATGCCGAGGCTGAGCAGCAAGAAGAATACTCGTCAGCTGCTCATTTCAAAGCAGATTGCTCAAAGGCTTAAGCTAAAGATTGGCAATAAGGTCTATGCCTACTTCCTTGGCGAGAACGACGTAAGAACAAGAGTGTTCGAGGTTGCTGGCATATACCAGACCAACCTTACGAAATATGATGAGACCTTCTGCTTCACCGACCTCTACACGATAAGCCGCCTCAGTTATCCTGATGCTAAGGAGGGAAACATGGAGGTGACGGGTTGCGAGTTGCTGGTGAATGATTTTGACAGCATAGATGTGGTGGAAGATCGCATAATTGACAATGTGAACAAAACGCTGGACAGCGAGGGAAGAACCCTGAGTTCCCTGACCGTGAGGGACATCAATCCGGAGATATTCTCGTGGCTTGATTTGCTCGACCTCAATGTGTGGATTATCCTCATATTGATGGTGTGTGTGGCAGGGTTCACGATGGTTAGCGGACTGCTCATCATAATACTTGAGCGCACTACCGTAATAGGGCTGCTGAAAACCCTGGGCGCAAGAAACTCGCTGGTGAGAAAGACTTTCCGTTGGTTGGCCGTATTCATAGTGCTCAAGGGCATGCTGATAGGCGATATTCTGGGCATAGGCATCTGCCTGTTGCAACAATATACGGGAGTCATGAAACTGGATGCCGAGACTTACTACGTCTCCGAAGTGCCAGTGGAGCTCAACTGGGTATTGATACTGATGCTAAACGTGGCAACGCTCCTGATATGCACAGCAGCACTTGTATTGCCAAGTTTTTGCGCGTCGATGGTCAATCCAGCAAAGACGCTGAATGTGGAATAAAGTATAAAGTATAAAGTATAAAGTATAAAGACGAGCTCAAACACTTGCTATTCCCCTCTGGGGGGGAAGTGGGAAAGGGCTATGGGTCATAAAAGTATAATATATAAATGAAATTCAAAGAACATAAAAGCCTTAACCTTGTAGATACAAACAACAAGGTGCTTGAAGAATGGAAGAAGAACGATGTATTCCATAAGAGTATAGACGAGAAGGAAGGTTGTCCTCAGTTCGTTTTCTACGAGGGTCCTCCTTCTGCCAACGGACATCCTGGCATACACCACATGATGGGTCGTACTATCAAGGATACGTTCCTCAGATACAAGACCATGAAGGGCTATCAGGTTAAGCGCAAGGCAGGATGGGATACTCATGGTCTGCCTGTAGAGCTGTCTGTGGAGAAGTCGCTCGGCATAACCAAAGAGGATATAGGCAAGAAGATAAGCGTAGACGACTATAACGACGCCTGCCGCAAGAACGTGATGATGTACACCGACGAGTGGACGCAGCTCACTGACAAGATGGGCTATTGGGTTGACCTTGAGCACCCATACATCACATACGACAACAAGTACATAGAGACCTTGTGGTATCTCCTTAAGCAGCTCTACAACAAGGACCTGCTCTACAAGGGCTACACCATTCAGCCTTATTCGCCAGCAGCAGGAACAGGCCTGTCCTCTCACGAGCTCAACCAGCCTGGTTGCTATCGGGACGTGAAGGATACTACTGTTACGGCTCAGTTCAGGATTGACAAGAACTCGTTAAACTCTCAACTCTCAACTCTCAACTCTCAACTTTCAATATATATTCTCGCCTGGACCACAACCCCTTGGACTTTGCCTTCAAACACAGCTCTCTGCGTGGGACCAAAGATAGACTACGTTGCCGTCAAGGGCTCTAATCCTTACTCTGGCGAGGAGGCAATATACATTCTTGCCGAGGCTCGACTCAGTGCCTACTTCCAGCCAGAGAAAGACGAAGAGGGTAATGTGACAAAGGAGATAGAGATACTTTGGCGAGGTAAGGGAACAGACCTTGTAGGCACGCGCTATGAGCAGCTGATGCCTTGGGTTAAGCCATCGGCATTGGAGGACGACAAGGTGGTTGACAAGTCGGCTGATGCCTTCAGAGTAATTCCTGGTGACTACGTAACGACTGAGGACGGTACGGGCATAGTACACATAGCGCCAACCTTTGGTGCTGATGATGCCAAGGTGGCTAAGGATGCAGGCATACCTTCCTTGTTCATAGTAGATAAGGCAGGCGACACACGCCCTATGGTAGATTTCCAGGGCAAGTACTTCGTTAAGGACGATATAGACCCAGCCTTCCTCGCACTTTGCGTAAACGAGTCTTACTGGAAGCACTCGGGTGACTACGTGAAGAATGCCTACGACCCGAAGTATAACGTGGATGGCAAGTATGACGAGAAGGCAGCCACGAAGGACATGGACCTCAACGTGGTCATCTGCCTCGAGATGAAGGAAGAGGGCAGTGCCTTCAAGATAGAGAAACACGTGCACAACTACCCACACTGCTGGCGCACGGACAAGCCTGTGCTCTACTATCCGCTCGACTCTTGGTTCATTCGCTCTACGGCAAGGAAAGACCGTATGTATGAGCTCAACAAGACCATCAACTGGCATCCAGAGTCAACGGGTTCGGGACGCTTCGGCAAGTGGCTTGAGAACCTCAACGACTGGAATCTCTCACGCTCCCGCTACTGGGGAACGCCTCTTCCTATATGGCGCAATCGCGACACAAGAGAGGAAATATGCGTAGGTAGCCTTGAGGAACTCTATAACGAGATAGAGAAGGCAGTAGCTGCTGGCGTGATGCAGAGTAATCCGCTGAAGGACAAAGGCTTCGTGCCAGGTGACATGAGCGACGAGAACTACAACCGTATCGACATACACCGCCCCTACGTTGATGAAATAAAACTCGTGGGCAAGGATGGCAGCGTGCTTACTCGCGAACTTGACCTCATTGACGTGTGGTTTGACTCTGGTGCCATGCCTTATGCCCAGATTCACTACCCATTCGAAAATGCAGACCTCATAGACAAGAAGCAGGCTTACCCAGCTGACTTCATCGCCGAAGGCGTTGACCAGACGCGCGGCTGGTTCTTCACGCTGCATGCTATCGGCACTATGGTGTTTGACAGCGTGGCATTCAAGAATGTAATCTCCAATGGTCTGGTGCTCGACAAGAAGGGCATAAAGATGTCGAAGCGTCTGGGTAATGTGATAAATCCGTTTGAGTGCATTGATACCTACGGCACTGATGCCGTGCGCTGGTATATGGTGACCAACTCCAGCCCTTGGGACAACTTGTCGTTTGACCCAGACGGAGTGAAGGAAGTTACCTCAAGTTTCTTCATCAAGCTCTATCAGGCTTATTCCTTCTTTACGCTTTATGCCAACGTTGATGGCTTCGAGTATAAGGAGGCAGACATAGACTACAGCAAGCGTCCCGACTTCGACCGCTGGCTTCTCTCCGAGCTCAATACCCTGGTGAAGGACGTGGATAAGTATCTTGCTGACTATGACGTGACTCCAGCAGGTCGCCTGATACAGAACTTTGTGGTGGACAAGCTCTCCAACTGGTATATCCGCTTGAATAAGAAACGCTTCTGGGGAGGTGGTATGACAGAGGACAAGCTCTCGGCTTATCAAACCCTCTACACCTGCATTGAGACATTGTCTCGCCTCATAGCACCGATTTCTCCGTTCTATGCCGACCAGCTCTTCAAGGACCTCAATGAGGTGACAAAGCGTGACAAGGCAGAGAGCGTGCATCTGGCTAAGTTCCCAGAGGCTAACGAGGCATACATAGATACAGAACTTGAGCAGGCTATGCAAGTAGCCATGCAGGTAACGTCTATGGTGCTCTCACTCCGTAAGAAGGTAAAGATACCAGTAATACAGGCTTTGCAAACTATCTCTATACCAGCAGGCGACAATACTCTCCGCAATCGCATAGAGCGCATGGCGAGCGTGATACTCGCTGAGACCAACGTCAAGGAGCTCTCCTTCATCGAGGAAGGGTCGGGCATGCAGCTCATCAAGAAGGTAAAATGTAACTTCCGCACTATGGGCAAGAAGTTTGGCAAACTGATGAAGGATGTCAACAATGCCGTAACCTCTATGACGCAGGAGCAGATAGCCGAATTGGAGAAAAACGGCTCTATCACTCTCTCTGCCGTAGGCGAGGAAGTAACAGTCGAGGCTGTTGACGTAGAGATAATCTCTGAAGACATACCAGGCTGGACCATAGCACAGGAAGGCTCCGTAACGGTAGCCCTTGACATAGAGATAACCGAAGAACTCAAGAACGAGGGCATGGCTCGACTCATCATCAAGCGCATACAGGCTCTGCGTAAGGATTCTGGTTTCGAGATAACCGACCGCATAAGCGTAGTGCTCGAGCAGAAGCCTGAACTGGAGTCAGCAGTAGCAGCTTTTGGAGAGCATATTGCCTCTCAGGTGCTTGCCAACAGTCTTGAGTTTGGTGATGCACAGGAAGGCTCGGAGCAGGACTTCGGCGACTTCAGTGCCAAGGTCAAGATAGATAAGGTATAAGGTATAAAGTATAAAGTACTGAGTATAAAGTATAAAGTATAAGGTATAAAGTAAAAACGCGATATAAATAACCTAAATACTAACTAAAATACAATTTATTATGGCTGAAATAGTAAAACGTTACAGCGATGAAGAGCTTGAGGAATTCAAGCAAATCATAGATGAAAAGTTAATGCGTGCACGCAAGGACTACGAAGACATGATGAAACAGCTTCGTAACGACGAGGGTAACGATGTGGCTGACACCTCTCCAACCTACAAGGTGCTGGAAGAAGGTTCTACAACCCAGAATCGTGCAGAAATACTCGTTCTTGCAGAGCGTCAGCAGAAGTTCATCAAGGGCTTGGAGCAGGCACTCATCCGCATACAGAATAAGACCTACGGCATAGACCGCATGACTGGTGAGCTCATACCAAAGGAGCGTCTCCGCGCAGTGCCTCATGCCACTCTGTCTGTGGAGTCGAAGATGAAGAAGAACCACTAAGAATGAAGATTTCAAACAAGGCCGTCGGTCTTACCCTTTTTGTCTTAGTGCTGCTTGTCATAGACCAGGTAATGAAAATCTCGGTCAAGACGGGTATGTGCTTGCATGAAAGCATACGGGTGACGGATTGGTTCTATATTTCTTTCATAGAGAATAATGGTATGGCTTACGGAATGTCATTCATTCCTAAGCCATTACTGACCTTGTTCCGTCTTGTTGCCTGTTGTGCTCTCGTGTGGTATATAGGCAAGGAACTCAAGAGAGGAGCTCGCACTTTGTGGGTGACATTGCTGGCGCTGGTATTGGCTGGAGCAGTAGGCAATCTTATAGACTGCATGCTTTATGGGCTGATATTCTCGGGCTCGTCGCCTTACTACAGTTCTTTCCTCGTTCCCTTCGGCACGGGTTATGCTCCGTTCCTTGAGGGTAGGGTAGTAGATATGCTCTATTTCCCCCTCATCGTAACAACCTATCCCGACTGGGTTCCTCTGTGGGGAGGACAACCCTATATCTTCTTCTCGCCAGTTTTCAATTTCGCCGATGCTTGCATATCCGTTGGCGTGGTTGCGATAATCCTCTTTTGCAGAAACGAGCTGGCGGCGTTAGGTCATAGTCTGAATGAAAAGTCGTAGGTTGAAATATGTGTGGATGGTGCTGGCGATTATGTCGGCATTTTCTGCCTGTCGTCCAGGCATACCATCAGACGTGTTGTCGCAGGGCGATATGGTTGACATACTCTATGACATTCATGTGGCTCAGGCTATGACAGAAGTCAATGATGCCTTGACTGACAATAGAGACGTGGTGGCTTTACGCTCAGCCGTGCTGAAGAAATACGGCGTTACGCAGGAGGAGTACGACCGTTCGTATAACTTTTACTGCAGCCATGCAGAGTTCCTCAACGAGATATATACCGACCTTGCCGAGAAGGTTAGGGACAACGTGATAGCCGCAGGTGGTAAGGTGCAGGGCATAGAGACCAACGAGGCAGACACAGCAAACGTGTGGAACCAGGAGTCCTCCGTCGTGCTCATGGATAAATTGCCATATAACAAGGTGTCCTTCAGTGTGCTTCCAGATTCCACCTTCAAAACAGGTGACCGCATCAACCTGCAATATGATGCGCAGATGGTAGTGCAAGAGGGCATGCGCGACATAGTAGCCTGCCTGAATGTTTTCTACACCAATGCTACTTCCAATTCCAAGGTAACACACATCACGTCTGACGGCAAGGGAATAATAACCGTGGCAGCAGACTCTCTCGACATCAAGAAGATAACGGGCTTCTTCATGGTAACGCCACGTTCGGACATTCAAGAAGAAAGACAACAGTTTCGCTTGTTCATACTCACAAACATAAAGTTGCTGCACCTACCGTCAGCAAAAGCAAATAATGGCGAACAACAACAAGAACAAAATACAAATCAAGAATAAGAAGGCATCCTTCGACTACGTCTTCATAGATACCTACACGGCTGGCATTGTGCTTACGGGTACAGAGATAAAGAGCATCCGTGCAGGCAAGGCGTCATTGGTGGACACCTTCTGCTATATACACAATGGTGAGATGTGGGTTAAGGGCATGAATATCAGCCCTTATTTCTATGGTTCATACAACAATCACGAGGCACGTCGTGACCGCAAACTCCTGCTCAACAAGAAGGAGATACGTCGATTGGCTGAAGATACCAAAGCGCCAGGCTTCACCATCGTTCCCACACTTCTGTTTATAGACGAAAACGGTCGCGCCAAACTCAATATAGCACTCTGCCGAGGCAAGAAAGAGTTTGACAAGCGCGAAAGTCTCAAGCTGAAGCAGGACAAGCGTGAAATGGAACGAGCCATAAAGCACTTTTAATCGTCAACAACCCCTCTAAATCTCCCCAAAGAGGTGGGCAACCCTCAACTCTCAACTCTCAACCCTCAACTCTCAACTCTAAACTTTCAACAGTCTCTCAACTCTAAACTCTCAACTCTAAACTCTCAACAGTCTCTAAACTCTCAACTCTAAACTTTCAACAGTCTCTCAACTCTAAACTCTCAACTCTAAACTCTCAACAGTCTCTCAACTCTCAACCCTAAACCCTAAACTCTCATTGCCAACACTTCTCGATAACGCAGTAAACCAGTTTTCCCGTCTCCCAGGAATAGGTCGCAAGACAGCCTTGCGTCTAGTCCTTCACATGCTTCGTCAGGAGCAGGAGGATGTCGATGCCTTTGCCGATGCACTTACCGTTTTGCGTAGAGACGTGAAATATTGCAAGGTTTGTTATAATATTTCCGACGAAGAAGTGTGTCCCATTTGTTCAGACTCGCATAGGGACGATTCTACCATTTGTGTGGTAGAAAATATTCAGGACGTGCTCGCCATAGAGCACACTCAGCAGTATAACGGACTTTATCATGTCTTGGGCGGAGTAATATCACCTATGGACGGCATAGGTCCAAGCGATATAAAAATCAACGAACTCGTAGAGCGTGTCAGGCATGGCAACGTAAAGGAAATAATCTTTGCCCTTGCAAGCACGATGGAGGGAGATACAACAAATTTCTATATATCCCGTCGCCTGCAAGAGTACCCAGGTGTCAAACTCTCCGTCATAGCCCGTGGAATCAGTGTCGGTGACGAGTTGCAATACACCGATGAGGTGACGCTCGGTCGCTCTATCCTCAACAGGACACCATTGGCAAACTGAAGATTTGCTGGTGCACTAAGTATGGTTCTTAGTTTTTAATCTCAACCAATTCTGTCAGGTGTTCATCAACATATACAGCCACCTGCTCCGACCATTTCTCCTCATTGCTTACAAACTCGTCGTCAAGGTCCTCGAAGGCAGGAATCTTCTCGTATAATGCCATGAATTCGTCATCGTTCATTTCCTTTTCTATCTCCTCTCGGTAGCGCAGATACTGCTTCTTCGCCCTACGCATGAGTCGGCAAAGTTCTACCACGCCCCAGTTGCGCATGGCAGCATCAAAAGGATTGCGGAAGAAGAAAGGACCATAGCCATTGTGAATAAGCTGTATGAAACCACCATCCATCAGCTCGTCCCTCAGCATGGCATAGCCCATGAGAGTAATCTGGTTGCTCGACATCTGCGCCATGTTCTCGGCAGTCAGTTCGCCTCCCATAGCGTTGCGAGTCTTGTCTATCACGAGGTTCAGAAAGGCATCAAAACCCTCCTCAGCCGCCTTGCGGAGTTCTTCGTCTTGTATTGAAACTGTCATCATGGCTACAAAAGTACATTTTTTTTTTCATATATCACATTTTTTTAGTACTTTTGCAAGCAAATATTTCAAAAACAGACAAAAACTTTATTTATTAACAAACGTAAGAATATGATTTACACTAAGGAAATCAACGACATGTGCGTCGTTGCTAAAGGTCCTAACCACGGTCCAGCTCCTATTCCAGAGGAGGGCAAGTGGATTCAGGCAAAGGAGATAAAGGATATCTCCGGTATGACCCACGGCATTGGATGGTGTGCTCCACAGCAGGGTTGCTGTAAGCTCTCACTCAACGTTAAGGACGGTATCATCGAGGAGGCACTCGTAGAGACAATCGGTTGCTCAGGCATGACACACTCTGCAGCTATGGCATCAGAGATTCTCCCAGGCAAGACCATTCTCGAGGCTCTCAATACCGACCTCGTTTGTGACGCTATCAACACCGCAATGCGCGAGCTCTTCCTCCAGATTGTCTATGGACGTACCCAGTCTGCATTCTCTGAGGGCGGTCTTGCTATCGGTGCAGGTCTCGAGGACCTCGGTAAGGGACTCGTTTCTCAGTGTGGCACCCTCTATGGCACCAAGGCCAAGGGCACACGCTATCTCCAGCTCACAGAGGGCTACATCACCAAGCAGTACCTCGACGAGGACAACGAGGTTTGCGGTTATGAGTTCGTTCACATGGGTAAGTTCATGGATGCAGTAAAGAATGGCGTTGACGCCAACGAAGCTCTCAAGCAGGTTACAGGCACCTACGGACGCACCACCCCAGAGCAGGGCGCAGTTAAATTCATTGATCCACGTAAAAACTAATAGGAGGAATACACTATGGCAATTCGTGAAGTAAAATTTGAATCACAAGACCGTCGTATGAAGCAAGTGCTCGCAGCACTCAACGAGAACGGTATTTCTTCTATTGAAGAGGCAAACGAAATATGTGAGAAGGCAGGACTTGACCCATACAAGACCTGTGAAGAAACCCAGATGATATGCTTCGAGAACGCAAAGTGGGCTTACGTAGTAGGTTCAGCCATCGCTCTCAAGAAAGGTTGCAAGACAGCAGCAGAGGCAGCAGAAGCTATCGGCATCGGTCTGCAGTCATTCTGCATCCCAGGTTCAGTAGCCGACGATCGTAAGGTAGGTATCGGTCACGGAAACCTTGCAGCACGTCTGCTCCGCGAGGAGACCGAGTGCTTTGCATTCCTCGCAGGCCACGAGTCATTCGCAGCAGCCGAAGGCGCTATCAAGATTGCCGAAATGGCAAACAAGGTGCGCAAGAAGCCACTCCGTGTTATCCTTAACGGACTCGGCAAGGACGCAGCTATGATAATCTCTCGTATCAATGGCTTCACCTATGTGCAGACCCAGTTCGACTACTTCACAGGTGAACTCAAGGTAGTTAAGACCAAGGCTTACTCAAACGGCCCACGTGCAAAGGTAAACTGCTATGGCGCAGACGATGTACGCGAAGGCGTGGCAATCATGTGGCGTGAGAATGTTGACGTTTCCATCACAGGTAACTCAACCAACCCAACACGCTTCCAGCACCCAACAGCGGGTACCTACAAAAAGGAGCGTATCCTTGCAGGCAAGCCATACTTCTCAGTAGCATCAGGCGGTGGCACAGGTCGCACACTGCACCCAGACAATATGGCAGCAGGTCCAGCCTCTTACGGCATGACCGACACCCTTGGTCGTATGCACTCTGACGCACAGTTCGCAGGATCATCATCAGTACCAGCACACGTTGAGATGATGGGCTTCCTCGGTATCGGTAACAATCCAATGGTAGGATGCACCGTAGCATGCGCAGTAAACGTAGCATTAGCTTTGAATAAGTAAAAAACTCGTTCAAATACAAATAGAATAGCACAGGTTTGATATACCCTGTGCTATTTTTTGCTTCTATATTCAGTATCTATATTTATATCTATATCTATCTATATCTATATTCTATATCTATATTCAGCAGGAGGAATAAATAATTTTATCCCTTAACCCTGCACTATTTCATTTTTTTTTCGTAACTTTGCCCACAACAAAGCGAAAAAATTCCCAAGTTTTTCGCCTATATTTCGTAACGCGTTAACCCTCAAAGTATTATGTGCTTGTTGAGGAGATTTCTTATTGCAGTAAGTTAATAACTTATTTATGAGAAATACTTCAAATATGCTATATTGTCATTAGAAATGCTATATACAGAATATATTCTGATGACAGGAGAGAAATGTTACAAGCTATACTATACCTAAAAAAGCGAAGGCAGTAGTAAAGAATCTAAAGAAGAAAACAAAACGATAAGGAATATGGAAGTACTGTTTGACAAGACGAAAACCTTGAATGCGTTGCTATATGTGGCTAACCGCGTACAGCGTAAGGACTTTCACAAGATTTTTAAGATAATATACTTCGCAGATCGTCAGCATCTGGCTGATTGGGGGCGTCCCATCACTGGTGACACCTACATCGCAATGGATGCAGGTCCGGTGCCATCTCGCCTGTATGATATGCTCAAGATTGTACGCGGAGATTCCTACCTGCCCGACACTGAGGGACTTAGTCAATATTTCCGTGTGGAGAACTGGATGTACGTACATCCTCTACAGGACGCAGACCTAAATAAACTCTCTGCCAATGAGCAGGAGGCACTCTCCGATGCCATTGCCAAATATGCTGCCCTTTCGTACGATGAGATAAAAGAGAAGTCACATGATGTAGCTTGGCGCAGCACAGCCCGTGATTTTGCTATTAATTGGGATAGCATTGCTCGCGAGGCAGGTCTGGATGGTGAAGAGTTGGAATGTGTGAACGAGTTCACGAAATTGGAAACAGCCCTAAGCTAAGTCGCAATGTCAAGTAATAGCACTTTGTCATCTTTGTCTGGGTTACGTAACCTATCCATAGCTTCAGGAGCCGTGTTCATAGGTCCTTGGGCAGATATTGACCACGATAAGTTTCTAATCATAGCAGGTGTTGCTGACGACCGTATATTGGTGTGCTCAGTGATGATAAACTCTGAGATTAACCAATACATCCGTCGCCGTCCTCGTATGCTTTCTTGTCAAGTGCTCCTGAAGAACGCTGATTATGAGTTTCTCTCGCACGACTCATTTGCTAATTGTGCACAGCCCATCAAGGCAAAATTAGAGTCGTTTATGGTGGATAATATGAAGTACTGCGGTATGCTCAATGAGACTGACATCACTCAGGTGCAGCAACGCATCATTGCCAGTGGTACATTGACTGTGGATGAGATAAATACCTTTTTTAAAGAAAAATAAAATCAATAGCTCTGTTGCTTAAATGGTTGAATGATCCTCCTTTTTCAATCAGGAAGGATAGATAGGACGAAATAAGGTAGTGCGTCGTATAGTTAATAAAGAGAAAAACTTCTAAAAGGAAAGAAGTAACCTCTCACTCTTAATTTTGAATATAATTTTTGGTTAATTTCTCGCTATTAGGCGACCCTGAATTAAGATAAGACAATAAATATAACATGTGTACAGTAAGTGTTGAGGTAAACGAGGACGTGCTTCGTGGCGAGGCTATGGACCTTGAAACTTTCAGGGCAGATTTACATAGGATGGTAGAAAAGGTGTACGCAGAGCCATGAGAGAGTATCATTACAAGATTTTCCATCTGGCGCAGCGAAAGATAACCTCTTTCTATTACAACGTAGCCAAGAAGTACAGGCATACCTATTCTAAGAAGCTAATACATCAAAACATTGACGAATGATTTGCAGTCGAAAATTTCCTCCACATTGACATAATACCAATAACCATATATGACCGCAAAAGAACTCATAGAGCAGCTCTCAAAAGTTGCACCAGATACAGAGATTATCGGTGGAATGTTCAATGGTAGGGTGGAGACTTACACGGTACTTGATGAGTTGCATGTGTTCCTGTATGACGAGATATATAACGACTTCTTTGGAACGCCTGGAGTCTTCGATGACAACTTACTGACAATCAAGTCGGAGAAGGTGGTCTATTTAGGATCGATGTTCGAGGGGTTTGACAAAAGGGTACTGGCAGATCGCCACTTCATCTGGCACCTGAGGAAAGTTCTTCGTCGGCATCGCTCCAAGGAGTGGAAGAAGAAGCAACTCTATAAGCTGCTGACCGAGTTTGATGGAAAAGATTGGAAAACGAGATAAAACGGTAGAATAACATACGATACAATTCTCAATGAACCCCCATTCTGAGAATGTATCTAATGCCTATCTCCGTAGTCTCGTAGAGGAAATAGAAGGAAAATAACCATTAACCATAAAGGTTTCCTGTCCCCCTGTATGTCACGTGATTTGAAATCAAAAATTTTGATCTAACATTTAACAAGTTAACATTTAACATTGAGTTAACCCTGAGCCTGTCGAGGGGCTACAGGCACAGGCTCCCTACGGTCGCCAGAGCCTTCCGCTATTAAAAAGGTGTCAGCCCGTGGCTCCGTAAACTCCGCCACCGGCTGGATTAAATAGGCGGCAGAGCCTTACATCTTCGTAATATAAAAGGAAAAATGATTATACGCCCAAGATTGAATGATTACTATGGGATTCCATTGCTGCAAGCAGAGGTGGATTTTGCCATTCCGTTCATGGATGAGGATATTCCCCTGTATGTGGATCCATTCCTGCTTTGGAAGTCACCTTCGCAGATGGATAACATGCTGCATGGTGGTATACTGTCATCATTTAATTATTTGGGTAGTATGTATATAGAGGGAAAGCGCCAAGAAGCTATTGATAATATGGTTTTTTTGAGCGAATGCGATGAAGTCGGTTTAGGATTATCGAAGACCCGTAAGGGGCGCCCCATCAGTGCAGATACAGCTAAAGAGGTGTTGGAACTTTTTGAATCCATTCCGAAAGTACAGCAATATGGCTTTAAACATTTTGAGCAGATTCAGCTGTTGGTTGACCAGATTTCAAAAGACCGTGTCAGCGACATCGCCTGTTCGCTGATAAAATCTTTCTTGATTGACTATACCGTTGATCATTGCCTCAAACTGAATATCCCACTGCAGTCAGTTGATGTCTATAGATATGACTATAAACAAGGGAAAGTGATAAAGGAGAGTGTAAAACTTCCTGTAAATGAAGAAAGCAAACAGTCTGTGCTGTTTGTTCCCAAACGCTGGCTGCGCTTTTCTCCTTGGCTGAACTTTGATGATTATTTCGAACACTATCTTATTAAAGATATAGAGAAAGAATATGACGGAGAGAAGAATAGAATTGAGGTACTGAAGTACAATCGTGAAAACTTTGACCAAATTGAACGTTATGTTTCATTGAGGGAAGCAGATAGAGGAAAGTGTCAGAACGACCCTCTGTTTTCAAAGATTTCGGTGCTGTCTGCCAAACGCAAGATAGCAGATATCAAGAAACTACCGACAGGTAAAACAGCCAATGCCGACAAAGAGTACGAACGTTTGATGGGGCAAGTACTTACTTCGATGCTTTATCCACATATGGACTTTGCTACAGAACAGAGTCGTACAGAGTCAGGCACACAGATTCGAGATATTATATTCTATAATAATATAAGTACAGACTTCTTGGCTGAGATTCACAATGAATTTGATTGCAAACAAATAGTGGTGGAGTTAAAGAACGTTCAGAAAGTGGAACGCGAGCATATCAATCAACTCAATCGTTATATGTCTGATAGTTTTGGAAGGTTTGGCATTTTGTTTACCAGAAATCAACCACCAAAGGAAATATTTCAGAATACCATTGACCTATGGTCCGGTCAACGACGTTGTATTCTGATTATGGATGATACAGACTTGAGTGATATGGGAATGTGTGAAAGCAGCAAGCAACGATTTCCTATTGAGGTTATTAAACGAAAATTCATAAAGTTTAAACAATCATGTCCAAATTAAATAAGAGGAAGACAATGAATAAGGAAGATATTGAGAAGTTTGAGAAGGCTCATGCCCAGTTACTGGGGTTTTATGAGGAAACGGCCATTTTGGTGAAAAAGAACCCTAATGACCCAATGAGCAAGTTTAAGCTTCAACTCATCAATAAAGTTTTGGCAACAGCTAATGAAATAGTGGCTGACATCAAACCTTTTGGTGACTTTGACCAGTTTGATATTGATGGCGATATGCCATTCAATAGCGATGTAGCTTTGATTTTGGGACAGTATATCAAATGTATGGAACTCATAAAGAAGGATAACACCCATATGGATTTTGGCAAATGGTATTGGGATGAGGATGGAGATAAGAAAAAAGATACAATTAGAACATCAGCTCCGGTAATGTTAAGCAAATAGATATGAAGCAGCCCATCAAGAAATCAAAGAAAGAAGAGAAATACACAACAGAGGAACAAATAGGTCTTTACGAAACTATTTCACCTCTGTTATACTCAGCCTTTGATGAAATTAAGGAGTTCTCGAAAAAGAAACAAGACGAGCCTTTAAATGTGAAAAAGGTGAAGATGATTAATAGGCTTTTAGAGAAAGCAAAAGAAGTTCTCAAGAATGAAACAACGGTCGTTTTTTTAGATCTGCTGGATGAAAATGAGTTGCCAAGTAACAGCGATGCGGTTCTCACGATGTCACAATATATATCTGCATTGAGAAAGTTTCGTAGCGATCATTTTCATAGTGGTGACTGGGATATGAAATTAGGGGGAGAATGGGATTAACTAAGAGAGTATGCAACTCTTAGGCATTATCATATACAAACACCCAATGTTGTGCGCAAGGTGCTTACCCCAGACTTGTATTCCTTTGGGGATTAAAAGAAACCATGAAAGGGAAGACTTGTGCGCGTAAAACTGAATAGGAAAGATTTCCCAGAAGAAAAAAAGAAATTACAGCAGCAAATTGATG
The DNA here is from genome assembly GCA_002394365.1 of Prevotellaceae bacterium UBA4332. Taxonomy (GTDB): domain Bacteria; phylum Bacteroidota; class Bacteroidia; order Bacteroidales; family Bacteroidaceae; genus Prevotella. The sequence continues at coordinate 124,183 of DGTQ01000005.1, read as the reverse complement.
AACTGCTGAAACAGATATAGAAGACCATTCACCCTTAACCGTGAACCAAGGTTGCCTTGAACCAATAAATCATGCCCTACGAAAAGAAAACCTCATACAAGAAGTTCAACGGCAAAGGCAAAACAACCCTTAACCATGAACCCTTAACCATGAACCCTTAACCATGAACCGAAAACTTCGCCGTTTGGCTCCTCTGATGACAGAGGAAGCAAAGGCTACCGCCTCTATTCACGAGCTTTCATATGATTTTGGTTGTCGAATCACTCGGTTGTTCCAATATATAACAGAAGATGCAGAGTATAAAGAATACATACAGTCTAAGCAGATATATAGGAGTGGCACCTCAATAGGCGCCAATGTTAGGGAGAGCAAGCATGCTCAATCTGAAGCCGACTTCTTAAGCAAGATGTCAATAGCCTATAAAGAGGCAGATGAAACCGACTATTGGTTAAATTTGTTGCATGACAATGGTTACTTGGATGACAAACAGTTTGAGTCACTGGAGAATGATATCACCAGGATTTTGAAGATACTTACTTCTATCGTGAAAACTGTGCGAATCAAGTTAGGTATGGAAAAATCCTGAACCATGAACCATTAACAATTAACCATTCGTCACCATGAACCATTAACCATGAACCTTGAACCAGAGGTTCCCTCTAACCTTTTTCCAAATTGCCAAATAATAGCGTAAATAACAAAAGAATAGCGAAGAATATATAGAGAACGCTATGACGCAGAAGCATAAGATACAGCTTTTTGAAGAAAAAAGAGTCCGCACCGTGTGGTCTCTTTGCGTAAGCTCCGAAGGAGCGGCTTGGCGAGAAATAAACAAAGAAATCCATGTTTATCCGAGCTATCCGTGATAAAAATCAACACAGGGTTTTACTGGTGACCCGAAAAAAAAAGGGTAATGAAACCGTTACAAATTGTAACGCTACTGCCTGAAGACCTAAAATTTACGAAACGTTCATCTGCCTTAAAACGTGGGGAAATAAAAGGAGTTATTCTTTCTGTTACACTACGTAAGGAATATGGGGAAGCAGAGCAGCTCAAAGCTTTGGCAGAAAAGAATCATGAGAATAGGATAATATTTTTGCAGCAAGGAAATATTATACACCAAATCAGCACATCAAAAACGATGTGCTGATTTTTTACTCCCATTTACGTTCCAGCATTGCTGGTCCTGTTGTCAGAGTTCTTGCGCTCCATAGGTGCTCAGGCGCTTCGCGGTTCCCGTTTCAGTTCCCGTTCCAGTTACCCCCAAAACTTGGGTGTGCTTACTGCCAGGTCGTAGCCCATTTCGGCATAGGTGCGCATGGAGTGCATCTGGGCGGCGTTGGCATTCATCTCTTTCCTCGTCATGGCGAGGAGTAGCTGGATGACGAGCTCGCGGTTGCGCAGGTCTATCACCGTGTTGCGTGCCACGACGTAGGGCTCTGAGTAGCGTGGTGAGATGGTGTCGATGACGCTCTGTATGTAGGCATCGGTCTGGCTCGCCGTGCGTGGTGCCCACCTCTCTATTATCGTGCCGAGGCGCTTGATGCCTCGCCTGCGGTAGGAGCGGAGTATCATCACTGCTGCACGGTAGCCCATGCTGAAGCCGCTAAACTGACAGTTGCCCTGCTCGTCCCTGCCTGTCTGTCCCTGCCACTTCACTTTCGGCGCATACCTTATGTTCAGCGGATTATGACTGCGATAGGGTAGGGTCTCGTTGAAATATACTTCTTTGTTTCTTCTCATAATATTCAAGTTTCGCAAATGCTCAACTTTTGGAGTTAAAGGGAGTGAGAGGGGAGTGCAGGGGAGTGAGGAGGAGTAAAAGGGAGTTAAAGGACAATACCACCTGTCAGTTTTAGGGTATTCTATTGTCTTCTATCTTCTTTTATCTTCTTCCTACTACCTCTATCTACCAAGCAAGCATAGCTTGCGAAAGTTGAGTCATAATATTAAACTGGGGCGTTAACGATACGTAGCTATGCCACTACGATACGCTTCGCTACGATACGCTTCGCTACGATACGCACCTGTGGTGCTACGATAACGTTTTAACCCCTTGAACTTTTAAAACTATTAAACTTTGAACTATTGAACTAGCGCGTAGCGCGTCTTGAACTAGCGCTTTGAACCTTTATTTTCGGCTTTTCTGAAAACTGTATTCTGTATTCTGTATCACATATTTTCGGTTTATCCATGTACGAATCATCTTCTCCGTGCGATAATTCTCTATGTCCATTCCTTGCTGTCGGCGTATGCGCTTGGCATCGTCGAGGGTAAAGGTATCGGGCAGCAGTTCGAGCAGGTTACGCGGTCCGCGAGTGCCTATGCGTGCATCGTCGCCGCTCTCTGCCTTGGCTATTGCCTCGCCGAAGAACTGCATCTTGCACCACAGGTCGTATTTGAGCGACCAGCGCACGAAGTCTTCTATTGCGCTTTCCCACTTCATGCCGTTTGCTACATAGAGCACGCATGCTTTGAGCCATGCTATGACGCATGCACGGTGTGAGAGGTTCCAATACACTTTGTCTTGCGAGAGTTGGGCAAACTCTGCCACCTCCTGTTGTAGTCGCTTTGCCAGTTTGAAGGCTTGCGGACAGTCTGTCAGTCCGCGTGCTGCGCAGAGTCGGTCTATGTATGGCTTCAGTTCCTCATCGAATGCTGCGTCGTACACGCCGTATATGGGTTGCTCGCCACCTATCTCTTCCTCTGGTATGGTACAGAAGTTTATGCGCGAGATAGGTCCGTCGGTAAGCACTCTGGAGAAGAACTTCCTGCCTTTCTGTATGGTGGTGCAGGCGTTCCAGTTGAAGCGGCAGCGGGGGCGTGCCGTCACTGACTGCGTTCCTATGCGCGTCTGACCGTATTCGGCTCCGGGGTCGAAGGCGAGGCACATCAGTTGGAAGTGCTGCTTGCCCGTCTGCCCTTTCAGTTGTTCAAAGAGGTCCAGCTCGTTCAGCTTCACATAGACGAAGTGTCCTTCTGACTCATCCATGCGGGTCACCAGTGCCGGCTTTGTCATGTCGGGGTCTATCATCTGTATCACCAGCCCCTCGGGTCGGTCTCGCTTGTCTTTGTTGTCACCCTTGCGCTGACATTCCTTTTTCCACTCCTTCTCACGCTTCTCGTTTTCTTTGTCACGACGTTTTATGTCGGCCATGATGTGCTCTATGGGGTCGTCGATACAGCCCTTGCCTGTGCCTGTGCCCGCCATCACGCAGTTCATCAGCGTGGCCTCGTGTTCCTTGTTGTCGGTGTATCGAAAACTCACTTTGCACAGGTGTGTAGCCAGCGGCGGAAACACCGCATGCGCCACAGCCGCCTTATACTGCTCAGGGGTGTTCTTGGTCAGCAGCTTTATCAGCTTGGGCAGCTTCTTGGGCATGGCAGGAGGGCAGTTTCCGTCCCCGTTAAAGTTTCCGTTCCCGTTAAAGTTTCCGTTCCCGTTCCCGTTATCGTTCCCGTTCCCGTTCTTCAGACTTCTTGCAAACACCCTCCGTTGAAACTGGTTCATCTTCTGCTCAGGCTCGTGATACTTATTGTAGAAATCAGTCACCAGCTGCTGAATGTTCTTGTCCATCCAGTTTTCAGGCATCTTCAGGCTCAGCTCCGCCATAAACTCCTCCCTTGTCAGCAGTTGCGTAGCCCCCACGCTCAGTATGCTCTTTACCGAATTATGGCGCGCACCCTCGTTCACCAGCATATCCTCTGTCACCTCAGCCTCCTTCATACACGCTTCCATAATGTAGCGGGTGCGAGGAGAAGACTCTAGGGCTTGAGGTTTTACCCCTTGAACTTCTTGAACCAGCGCAGTGTCTTGAACCCCTTGAACCAGCGCAGCGTCTTGAACCCCTTGAACCAGCGCAGCGTCTTTAACTGTGCATTGTGCATTGTGAACTGTGAATTGTTTTTCGTTTCTCCCGTCCACATCCAGTCCTCTGTTTATGTAAGCCTCGCGTCGCTCCTCTATCTCCTCAGCGGGGAGGGGCTTCATCCAGTCAGGCGAACGGTATATCTCCTGGTCTATGCCCGTGATGAAGATAAATCGCTCGGGCGTTGTGCAACTATCGTCGTAAGGCACACCTATCTCCTTGCAGAACTCCTCCTGCGTCTCCTGTATCGTCTTGCCTTTAGGCAGCCGTACCCAGATGTGTAGCTTATCCCTTGCCGATTTAGCCATTCTCAGCACCATGTCGTGCCATTCCGACATCTCGTCCTCCATCAGCGCCTTGGTATTCTCAATAGCCTTTGCCACCAGACCTTTGTCATCCACATCCACACAGGTCATGAATGTAAACGCCTCAGGAATGATATCCTTCTGCGCACGGTGGTTATTCTTGAATCTGCTATAGTGAGGACAGACGAAAGGCAACCTCTCCTTCAGTTCCTCCTTGCCAGCCCTGATGTCAGCCACCATCTCTCTCAGCCAGTCCTCAGAGAGCAGTCTGTCAAGCTGCTCTGAGGTCATAGGCTCTGCATATCCACGGTTATCCCTCTTAGGGTTTCCCGTGCGTTTCGTGTTCACTGCAATCATATAATTACTAATTTCTAATTCCTAATTATCAATTCCTTCACCACCTTCTGCGCTATGGCGCTCGCCTGGCGCACCAGTTCCTTAGGCAGTTCGTTCACCAGCTGCTCAGGCAGTGAGAACACGAAGTAGTATCTGCCGTCCCTGCCCAGCGACAGCGAACAGTTATCGTCCCTGAACATAGGTTTGTTCTTCACCCTCTTAGGCAGTTCCGTGATATACACATTGCCGTCACGCATCATCTGCACCTTACACTTGCCAATAAACGCCTCCATATCAACATCTTCCATAGACATGAAGTCCATAGTGTGCAGACCGTTATTCAATTTGCCGAAGTTCATCAATCCCTCCAGCGTTACCTGTTTCTTAGTTGAAATAATTACTTTCTTCATAATCGATTCTGAATTTGTGAGTGTCAGGAGAAAAGCGAAGATTTTAGTTTGAGCTCAATTACATCCAGATACGTTTTCTCCGCTCACGCCTTCGGCTCGATTAAACTTTTTGTTTTATTTGTTAACCTTCACGATATCAGTCAGCAGAATTTCCTGAAACACCTGCCCCTGATACTCATGTGTAGAGAATCTGAGCGTAGCAATGACCACATCGCCCTCATAGAATCGGCATGTCGCCAGATTGCCCAGCATGGTGCATGCATACTCGTTTTCAAACTTGGAGCCACCCATTTCGCGCAACACGATGTTACACTTCTGAATTTGCCCCGTCTCAGCCTTCTGGCTCTGTACGCTAAAGACCTCGCCCTGACGTACCACTCTCAAAATTTTAGTTGACATAATTTTTTTAACGTATAAACAATGTTGCCTTGGCACCATGCCTTAGCTTCCGACCACAAAATTACTCCAATTTTCAGTCTCGAGGGAGGAAAAATAAATAATGCTTCCGACCATTTTTGAAGTCAAAAATAGTCGGAAGCACTATTGTAAAGTATTAGTTATTAGATGGTTACACCATAGTCTTATTTCGGTCGGAAAAAGTGTGTCAGTTTATCTATCTCTGCACTGTATTCAGTAGTTGGTTTTGCCAAATCTTTCATTTTCTTCCCCTTGTTCATAAAGCAGAATGGAGCCCTTCTCTCTATCTCCGCTTTCTTTAGCGAACCTCGCTTTATGGGTTCGTCAAAAGCCAGTTCCAGCATGGTGCGTAACTGCTGCACGGTAGTCAGCCAGTTCACAGGCTTCAACTTCAGCGGGGCCGTTGCGGTCACTCCCATCAGGTATAGGAAATCGTCTGCCTGCGTTTGAGCGTCGATATAGTTGTTTTCTATCAAGAAGTTATATATCTCTACCGTACGTTCGCGACCAAGGTAGGGAGGCATCTGTATGGGTTGTTCCTTCCCCACGTTAAACGTGTTGTTTTGTTCCAATACTACTTGTCCTATACCGTCCATGCCTACCCGGTTGAGTATATCGCCTAGCATCTGTTTTTTCAGTTCGTCTGTCATGTCGTCTTCTGTGTTCCTTATTTATACTTAGAGGGTAATTCAGCCACCCTGTATCCATTGTCTACTATAGAATATTTCGGCGTCTCACCATAGTTATTCTGTTCCAGTACCACCTGGCCTATACGTTCTTGTTGTGCAAGCTGCATCATCGTATTTTTTAGCTCTTTCTTTTCTTCGATGGGCCCAAATAGTCGCTCACGATATTTTATCAGTAGGGCAGGGTAGTGCTCACGCCATGCAGGTTGCATGCTGACCACCACATTAGCATTTAGATTCGTCAGCAGGTCCCATGCTGTACCGACAGGATACTTCATCAGTTCTTTATCAATATCCTCTATAGGGATAGCCGACTGCACCATCTGTTCCAGTACCCGCTCTGCCTCGCCCAGTTGGCTATGCAGTTTTTTATTCTGTTGCTCCATCTCGCGCAGCAGATCGTCCTTCCTCTGGTTTTCATCCTCTATCTCCTTGTAGCTCTTAGGGCGATGCTCACGAAGCAGACGCTGAAAACTTTCAGGAAACAGGGCGTCGCATAATTCATATAGTATATCTGATGGAGTACATCGCTTCAGTTCGTCATGCATCTGAAGGATTATCTTGTCCATCTCCTTTCTGTGCCTTTTGTCCAGATTCAGTTCATCTACACAGTCCATCAGTCCGCTGTAAAAGATATGCATGTGGGGCCTGAACTTCTGGCTGGAATTCAGCACCGTTTCAGCCACTTTGCTGAATTTAGTCCACTTCACACCTATGATATGCCTTATCATTACCGAATAGTAATGCTTCAGGAACAGCCAGTCGCCTTTCAGCAGTTTAAAGGTGGACGCCTTTTTCTCCTTATCCCAGTCCTGCTGCATTATCATAGAAAAAGCATGAAGCACACACATCACCTCATCCGTCTTGTAGTCGTAGCAAACTTCTGCCTTAAACAGACCTTCCTTCAGTTCCTCAGACATGCTCACCCAGTCTTGCTGGCAGTCGTGCTTTAACAGAGACTCAAGCACATTGAAGAAACGGTTTATGCGCCTGTCCTCCTTTTCATAAAACTTGAGATTGTTGCCCCAGCCTTCAGCAGCATCTATCAGGTCCTGCTCCGATGCCCAATTGCCAAACAGCTCGTCTTCATCCATGAAGTGATTCATCTCTCTGCCTATATGCTCAAGTTTGCATCCCTCACAGCATAATTTAGTATCGCCATTCAGATACCTCTTATAATAAGGCACCAGCATCACGTGCAGAGAATTCTTATATTCTGCATTTTTCTTGAAGTTGTCATCCTTGCCTCCATATTTCTGCCATATATTGACATACTCCTCATCAGGATTCCCCAATAGTCTCTCAAGGCGATTATTTATCATATCCTGAATGTAACTTTCGTAATCATTAATCTCCATTTCTCTATAGTTGGTATTATTAATTATTGCGTTCAAAATTATAAATCCACGCAAAGTTAACATTTTCTTTTAACTCCCCCAAACGTCCCTCCTATTTTTAATACTTTTTTTTCAAAGTAGAGAAATAGCAGGAAACAAAATTGATACAGAATACAGAATACAGTTTTCTCATGGGCACATCACCCCTCATCGCCATGAGAGAAGAAAAAGAATATGTTAAAATATTTTACATTATATATATAATATTACATATTATATATATAATGTAATTTTCTTGTCGCCAGATTCCACCCACCTCCTAAAAAACTGTATTTCTGTATTCTGTATCAATCCATCCCCCTTAAAACTGTCCCAGTTCGTTTTCGTCTTCGTACTGTTTTTTCTGCCCTTGGGCAGGGTTTTCTTCATATATACGTGCGAGTGCCAAGGGCACAGAGGAATGGAATGATCGGTTTTGCTGGATGCTCGCATATAAGCAAACATCATGCCGTGCCTCATACTGGCTAACAGCCAGATACGTATAGAGAAGGGTTATTCTCGGTTTTTGTTTCAGAACTTAAAGCTCCCCTTTTTCGAAATGTTAAAAACCCCGTCGAAAATCAGGGGCAAATGAAACGACGAAAAAAAAATACAAGTTGTCCAGGTTGTCATAGTTGTCTTTTCTGCAAACGCTCGCAAATGGCTTATTGTCAAGTGTTTGCAAGCGCCATAAATTTCGCGCGTAATCTCTGCCTGCAGAAGCATTACTTCTGCACGTAGAACCATTACCTCTGCATGCAGAACCAATGCTTCTACCGCCTGTTTCACAGCCTCCAGCGCCCCTCCGGCTACGTCAAAAGTTAAATACCCCGCTTTTCTTGCATGAGTTAAGTTAAAGCAGTACCTTTGCATCAACTTCCTGAAGGTCGTACGAAACGTCGCAGTGGCGACTACGAATCGCGATAAGGAATCGCTACGAAACGCTTCGCTACGAAAACTGAAGGGAGCCCAGAGCGCTCAAACAGACATTATTAATTAACTAACTAACAAATTAACTAACTAACAAAAAAAGACCACAGATGACACGGATAGACACTGATAATTATTCCTCGCAAAGCCTACTCCGATTGTTTCTCGCAAAGACACTAAGAATAACTCTCTTCGAGAGTACAGGGCTGTAGCTTCATCCATTCGCCCGAAAGCATAGCTTTCAGCTAATGTCTAACCTACACCCCTACTGGTTGCACCAGTTATTCTTAGTTACGCAAAGGGCAAAGGCGCAGTCTGCGACTGCTACGCTAAGGGGCTGGCGCAGAGGTTTGAGGTTTCAGGTTATAAGGTTTGAGGTTATGAGGTCATGTGGTTATACCACCTAAAACCTAAAAGCGAAGCGACCTGAAAACCTGACAGCTAACTTCACCTTAAAATCCACATGGTCTCTTTGCGTAAGCTCCGAAGGAGCGTCTTGGCTCTTTGCGTAGAGAAGGACAAAAGCTGGAACAGCAAAAGGACTTGAAGGAAGTGACTACAGGGGAGCTTGCTCACATGCAGACACTACTGACAAGGACTTGAAACCTCGAAGAGGGTGTCCTTCTCCTTGGCGAGAAAAAAAAATAATCCGAGAAATCCGTGGTAAAAACAAAAATTTATTAACTAACTCAATTAATTAACTAACAACGGAGAATAGAAGAAGTGAAAGAAGTGGATAGTCAGAGCATATGTCTTTAACTCCTCTAACTCCTCTAACTCCTCTAACTTCTCTAACTCCTCTAAAGAAAAGAAAGGAACAAAACTATGGCAATTATCGTAGACGTCCGTCAGGACAAAAGAAAGAGTGGTAACAAACTTTGGTACGGTCACGCTTGGCACCCACAGATTCTCGACACCCGAGCTCTCGCCAAGCGAGTGGAGCAGAACGTATCGGTGAAGGAATCAGACGTTTTCGCAGTGCTCATTGAGCTTGCCAACGTGCTCACCTACGAGATGCAGAACGGCACCAAGTGCTCCCTCGACCGCTTCGGCTACTTCTACCCACAGCTCCGCTCTACTGGCGCAGTGACTAAGGAGGACTACTCCATCACCTCCAACATCAAGGACACCGTGATTAAGTTCACTCCTTACTTCACCCGCGACAAGAAGAACGCTGCAAGTGGCAAGACCTCTGGGCTCTCCAGCCGCGCACTCGACGAGGGCTTCTCCTACGTGCTCAAGGACAAGATTGTGCAGGAGCCTGAGCCTTAACGCCCCCTCTGCAACCACAGCAAACGGTGCTTATGAAAATAAGCATCGTTTTTCTTTTTTATTCCATTTATTTTTCGTAACTTTGCCTGTAATATTATGAGAAATTTTCCCAAGTTTCTCGCCAATATTTCGTAAAACCTTAAACCTCAAAGCCTTACACGCTCCTTGGGGGATAGTTGACGTGCATAAAAGCGATAAAGCCATAAGGTGAATCTTCAATTAATAACGTTATAGTCATGTGTACAGTAAGCATAAACATTGACGAAAATGAGCTTCGCGGTTATACCCCAGCTCTCTCAGGAACGGCAGCCAAAGGCACAGAAGACTATGGTCAAGGAAAGTCTCACAAGAGCTTTCAATGAGCTTCATTCAGGGAAGATCAATCATGATGCACGTAAACTGTTTGCAGAGTAACCCCTTATGACTTTATGACAAACATGATATTGAGAATGTATCAGATGCCTATCTCCGTAGTCTCGTAGAGGAGATAGAAGGAAAATAACTCTTTAAACGACAACCATTAACCATTAACCGTTACAGGAGTCCCATAACGTCAAAAAAACACTTTTTCCAAATTGGCAAATAATAGCGTAAATAACAAGAGAATAGCAAAAAACACAATTGCTTTATATTTTAGAATGATGATAACGATGGCAGTATCTTTGTATACGTCGCGTGTTATTCTTGAATATTTAGGTGTGCAGGATTATGGTATATATAATGCTGTGGGTGGTTTCGTTATGATGCTTTCGTATCTGAATTCATCTTTGAGTGCAGGTTCTTCTCGATTTCTAACGTATGAATTAGGAACAGGAAACAGAGAAAGGCTACATCAAGTATTCTCTTCGGTGTTGACAGTACACATCCTTTTTGCATTAATCATATTGATACTTGGAGAAACCATCGGTTTATGGTTTGTATATAATAAAATAAACATTCCGCCAGATAGGATTGATGCTGCAATTTGGTGTTATCATCTTTCATTGCTAACGTGTATGATGACAATTACTCAGGCGCCATATAACGCATCGATTATTAGTCATGAGCGAATGAAATTGTATGCCTATACCAGTATAATTGATGTCATGGCAAAATTATTAGTGGTATATATGCTAACTTTGACATCATTAGATCGCCTAAAAGTATATGCGATTTTATTGTTCATTGTATCAATCTCAATGATGATTTTTTATCGTTGGTATTGTGTCCGACATTTTGAAGAGACACATTATAATTTTTCGTACGACAAATCAATAATCAAGGAGGTTTTATCCTATTCTGGATGGAACGTATTTGCGACAACATCAGTCTCTCTTTGTACACAGGGAGTAACTGTCATAACTAACATGTTCTTCAATCCAGGAGTGGTAGCAGCGCGTGCGATTGCAAATCAAGTTGATCATACAGCTCGTCATTTTTTTACCAATTTCAAAACTGCATCAAATCCGCAAATTGTGAAGAGTTATGCAGAAGGTGACTATGAACGTAGTAAATTCCTTGTGTTCCAGACGGCTAAGTTCGGCTATTTTTTGATGTTGATGCTGGGGTTGCCTATAATACTAGTGGCGCATCCTTTATTGATGGGATGGTTGGGACAAGTGCCTGAATATTCTGTAGAATACCTTCAATTTGCGATTCTTACTAGCTTGGCTGCGGTTTTCGATACGACATTCTATACGGCACTATATGCTAAAGGTCAAATCAAAGAGAATTCATTTGTATCCTCTTTAAGTATTTTCGTAGGCTTTATTGTTATCTTCATACTATTCAAATTAGGTTTTTCACCAACTTGGTCTGCAATAGTTCTTTTTATTTCACAGTGTGTCATTGCTTTTATAATAAAGCCTATAATGTTAGTTAAGATCGTAAATTATAGACTTAGTGAAATATTATTACTTTTTGCTGATTGTTTGAAGGTAACAATTATAGCTATAGTTGTACCAGTAACTTTATATGTTTTCAAAAGTATTTTCCCCAATCAAATAATAGAGTTTATTATTCTGGTAATAGTCTCGGTTTTATCCGTAGCATTATCTTCATGGTTCTTAGGGTTAGATAAGGGGGTAAGAAATAAGTTGATATCAAGTATTAATAATAAATTCAAGAAAAATGCTTTATAATGAAAATGGTAAGTTAGGCAGATTTTCAGCAATAGGTTTGGGATGCTGGAATTTTGGAGGTCAATGGAACAAAGTAACAGAGGAAGATGCAATTCAAATTATACGATATGCGATAGACAATGGCATCAATTATGTTGATGTGGCAGAGTCGTATGGGATTCCCGATGGGGAGTGTGAAATTTTGTTAGGAAAAGCATTACAAGATGGATATCGAGATAAAGTATTCATAATAAGTAAAGTTGGTTGGTATGGAAGAAGAACAGAAGACCATTTCTACGCAAATCCCTCTATTTATGATAAAATCTTAAGAAAAATTTTTAACAGACTTAACCATTATAAAAGTGTTGATCTTGAAAAAAGGACACCCGAATTAATCAGATTATGTGGACATGCTTGTTGCGGGAGATTGCAAACGAGCTACATTGATCTATTATTGTGTCACGATGGTAAAGCTAAGGATATTAAAGAATTTGTGTCAGGTTTTGAAATTTTAAAGAAAGAAGGATTTATAAAAAACTATGGCATAAGTACGGACAGGTTGGATATCTTAAAAGAGTTCTATGAGAGGTCAAACGGAGTTTGCGCAGCAGTTGAGTGTGATTATTCATTGTTGAATACTAAAGCAGAAGATGGTATATTCAAGTTTTGTCAAGAAAAAAAAATAGCTATATTTACCAGAGGAACACTGGCGCGTGGACTTCTGTCAGGGAAATACAATTCTTCCACAATTTTTAAGGAACCAAGTAGATTAGTTTGGAATGAAGGTGGAAAAAACCGTAGTACATACTTGAGGTATATAAAAAAAATAGATAAGATTAAAGAATTGATAGGAAACGAGAAACTGACAGAAGTTTCGTATAGATATGCTTTTTCACAACCAGAGCATCCTTCAGTTATAGTAGGCTGTACAAGTTTAGACCAATTAAAGCAGAATATAGATATTGCATCACATTATTTAAGTCCAGAATTAATAGAGCAACTTCGTAATAACTTATAGTATATGAGGACGATTTTAAGAAAAATATATTTAAAGTATAAATTTAAGATGCTTGTCAGGAAACAAAAAAAATGTATTGCTGACATGGCTAAGTTCTTGGCAAAGCAAGGAGTTCATATTCTGTATGTAGAATTACCAAACGCTAGTAAAATAAAAGGATTGACAGAGTTTGAGAAGGAAAGAATATCTTCTTGGACATTTGATTTCAACCAATATAAGGAGGAACTGCCAAAGTTGAAAAAAATATATGGTGAAGATGTCACTAAAGAGTATATAGATTCAGTCTTTGACGGCGGGGTCGTGGTGCAAGGAGAAAAACGCAGAATACTTCTTGATTTCCAAAGTGAAAATCAGCATATAATTAACGGTAGAAGAATAACTGTAGGACAACCAAAAGTGTATCATAATAGAATTTATACACATGGAGCTTGTACATGGCGAGGAACAGGAGTAGAAGACCAGCAGACAATAGCATCATACCTACAGAGTCTTATAAATGTTGATTTTCTTAATTCATACAAGGTCATTAATAGTGCAATCGGAAGAGGTAGTACAATTTTTGACGATTTACAGTGTATGAAAGAGCAGGAATATGATGCTGGTGATATAGTGGTTATTGGTTCACATGGAAAAGCAATGGCAAAAATATCACCAAGTTTCTTTCGCAATCATGGAATCCAGTATATAGAGACATCGTCAGCTTTCAATAGACCTCATGATTACGGAGAATGGTTTAATGATCATACACTTCATACAAATCATAGAGGTAACAAGGTTATTGCAGCCTTGATATACAAGGCTTTGAATAACAGCAAGTGGTTAACGAGCAAAGGTAAAAAACATAAGGACAAGCCTGTAGTAACCGACAAGTTAACAAAAGGTGAACGCATCTATGGAGATAATGTAGAATTGATTAAATATTTGGATAGTATTCGAAAATATCGAAAGGAAGATGGCAAAAGGATAAATGGTAGTATAGTTATGAACTGTAATCCATTTACCTTAGGTCATCGTTACTTAATAGAGTACGCAGCATCCCAAGTTGATAATTTATACATATTTGTTGTAGAGGAGAATAGTTCTTATTTTTCTTTTGAAGACAGATTTGAATTGGTTAAGAAAGGAACGGAGGATATAAAAAATGTCACAGTTCTTCCAAGTGGAAATTTCATTATTTCTGCTGTGACATTCCCAGGCTATTTCTATAAGGATGATTTAAAAGATGTAAAGATAGATTGTTCAAACGACATCAATGTATTTGTTCAGTATATAGCACCAACATTAGATATTAAAATTAGGTTTGCAGGCGAAGAACCTCTTGATCCTGTTACAAATCAGTACAACGAGGGAATGAAAGAAATATTGCCTCAGTACGGAATGGAGTTTCGTTCTATTCCAAGAAAGAAGGATGAAGCTAACATTGGTGTAATTAGTGCATCAAGAGTTCGCAAACATTTTGAGAACGGTGAGTTTGATGAGATAAAGAAGTTAGTTCCTGAAACGACTTATCAGTATCTTTTTGAACGATATAACAGGGAACATAAAAATGGTTAACATAACAGATAAGACTCAGTGCTCTGGTTGCACAGCTTGTCAACAAGCTTGCGCCCATAATGCCATTTCTATGCAGAGGGATGAGCATGGACACGTTTATCCACATGTTGACACCAGTGCATGTATTAATTGTGGACTCTGTGATAAAGTTTGTCCATTCTTGCATAAGGACAAATTTTCCAATGATACTCTCTCTCCCATTACAGTACATGCAGTTTACAACAAAGATGATGAAGTAAGACAGAGAAGCACTTCAGGTGGTGTGTTTACCTTGTTGGCAAAATATGTGATCAGTAATGGAGGTGTAGTATTTGCTGCTCGCTTTAATGAAAATTTTAGTATCATCCATGATTCTTTTGACAACATGGGTGATATAGATGCCTATCGTGGAAGCAAATATGCTCAAAGTAATTTAGGGGATACTTTTATACAAATAAAGCGAGAGTTAAAGCAACGCCCGGTTCTTTTCGTGGGAACTCCATGTCAAGTTGCAGGCTTGAAGTCGTTCCTCGGCAAAGACTATGATAATCTGTTTACTTGCGACTTTATATGCATGGGCATATCATCACAGGCGATGTGGAAGGATTACTTGAAGATATATTGGTCAGGGCATACTATCAATCGTATATTCTTTAAGGATAAACGAAATGGTTGGCATAAGTGGAGAATGCTCATCAACTATGATGATAGCAAAGAATATCTGACACTAGGCTTGCAAGACCCTTTCTTCTTTACCTATTTGAAACATTTCAGTTATCGCCCTTCATGTTTTGAATGTCCCTTCCGTCATTGTCATAGGGTAAGTGATATTACTATAGCTGATTGTTGGGGCATAGATAAGATACATCCTGATTTTGATGATAATAAAGGGTGCACAACTTTTATAACTCATTCAAAGAAGGGTGAAGAAATACTGGAAAATATAAAACGAAATTTGTTCCAAATAGACTACGATATTAATGATGTAATTTTTTATAATCCGTATATTCAGAAACCAATATCACAACCAGATTTATATGAATTTTTCAATGATGAATATACAAAGTACGGATTTGAAAAAGCATATAAGTCCGTGGTGGGGGAGAATAGAAATAGAAAATGTAGTTTTTTAACTAAGTTGATTAAATTATTCCTAAAAAAGAAATGAAAGTTGGTATTTTGACATTTCATAATGCTTATAACTATGGTGCAGTTCTTCAGGCTTATGCTACTCAAGAAATAGTAAAGAGCCTGGGGCATGAAGTTGAGATTATAGATTATCATAATGCCCGTATTGACAGAGTAAATGCAGGACGAATGTTTCATCTTTGCAGTTTTCTTAGAAATATATATAGGTTTCCAATATATCTAATAGAAAAGTTTTTCTATAGAAAACGAAGGAAAGTTTATATTGGATTCTTTGATAAGTACATGAAGTTGTCAAAAAATAAATATATTCAAGGAGATGAAAATTATTTAAGCAACTATGATACAATTTTGATAGGTAGTGATCAACTATGGAATAAAAAGATTACAGGTGGTTGGGATAAGATGTACTGGGGTGATTTTAAGACATCTCCTGACACACGTAAGGTCGCATGGTCGGTATGTATGAACTATACGGATCTTAATGAAGATGACATTCTTTTCATAAAGAAAAATTTAGAGAACTTTGATTTAATAAGTGTAAGGGAAAGCGATTTGTTATCGTTTATTTCCGGCTTGACTTCAAAAAAAGTATATCAGACACTTGACCCTACGTTGGTATTGCCATCTACAAAGTGGGAAGAAGTTTGTCATGGTGTGAAGGAAAAAGGTTATATAGCAGTTTATGCTGTACAGGATGAAGAGAAAACTATAGCTTTTGCTCGTAGTATAGCTTCAAAGCAAAATAAGCCACTTGTTATTATCCGATCTTATTCAAAATGGTACTTTACAAGCGAAAACAAGGAATATGCTGGACCAGACGATTTCCTCTCATATATTAGGCACGCAGATATGGTCATAACCACCTCTTTTCATGGGACAGTATTCTCTATTATCTATCAGAAACAGTTTGTATGTCCTATATTTAGAGATAATGTTAGGGTTGATTCTTTATTAGCGAGTCTGCATATAAGTGAAAGAATGGTCCAATCTGTTGATGAATATAGTAGCTTACCTCCTATAGATTATGAAATAGTAAAAAGGGACTTGAACACTCTTCGTGAGGATACTTTAAATATTTGGAACTCAGTAATTTAAGAATATGAATAACCCATTAATTTCAATCATAGTTCCCGTATATAACGTGGAGAAATACCTTCGTCCATGCCTTGACTCCATACTCTCCCAAACCTATACTAACTGGGAGGCTATCCTTGTTGATGATGGCAGCAAAGACAATAGCGGCAAGATATGTGATGAATATGCTCAAAGGGATAATCGATTTAGAGTGATTCATAAAGAGAATGGAGGTGTAAGTTCTGCTCGCAATATAGGAATAGAAATGTCGAAAGGCAAATGGATTACATTTGTAGATGCGGATGATATGGTTACATGTGATTTTATCAAATCTGTATGTGAATATTTTTTTGATGATGAATTAGGAGCAATTGTAGTAAGTTCTGAAAGATTGACTGATAAAGGGGAAAAATCACCTTTTAATCAATTCGAAAACTCTCGGATATTGATTAGTGATTATATTCGTAAAATGAAACATTATGTTTCATGGGGATACTTTTTGAGGTTAGCAACGATAAAGAAACATAATTTAAGATTTGATTGTAGCTTAAAAATGTCTGAAGATGCGATTTTTTTGATGCAATATTTTAGTAAGATATCTCTGATACAGACGTTAAGCGAACATTCTTATTTTTATCGTATAAATCCGGATTCTGTATGTAGAAATGGAATGAATTATAAGAAGGCTCTAAATCATTATAATGCATCTATATTAATAAGTGAAATGTTGGGTAAATCAAAAATAGAAGATTCAGCAATACGTAGAGCAGCGTACTTTCAATATAGATTGTTTCTCGTAGATTTGTGTGAGGTTCACCTTTCACGGGATGAATACCAGGATGCGCAACAAAAAGTTCGAATGCTTTATCAATTATCTAAGAGTTCAGATAAGCTTTCATATCTGTGTTCATATTCTTTATTTTTATATAGATGTCTATCCAAAATAAGAAGAATAATTCGAAATAATTATTTATAGAAAGGAATTATAAAAACTTTTTAGGCTATTAGTGTAGTGTTAATTTGAAAATATTTATGAGATATGTTTTATCACGAAGTTGGGCATAATCTTACTAGGTTTTTTCATATAGCAGCGAATGATGATAGTCGTGAATAAATATGACAACATCTCAAATTAAAAAATGTATATAAATTACTATGATAAATAGATAAAAGTTATGGGCAAATTTATTAACGAAGTTTTACGCAAACTAGGTGTTCCTTCGAATGATTTTGTAGAGAATACTGTGCAGACCTATTCTCGAATGGAAGCATTGCATCAAATTGCAATGGACAATAGTAGTGCTGTTAAGTTGGAGGCATCAAAGTCAAATGAAGACGTAATTGTCTCTTTGACAACGTATGGTGCGCGAATAGATGATGTCTATCTGGTTATAGAAAGTATATTCCAACAGACATATAAGCCAAATAAAATAATTCTTTGGCTGGACGAGCAGGAATTTAATGATGATAACATTCCTCTTATATTAAAAAAACAGCAGGCTCGTGGCTTAATTATAGGTTATTGTAAGAATATAAAATCATATAAAAAATTAATCCCAACACTGAAATTATATCCTGATAGTGTTATTATTACTATTGATGATGATAAGATATATCCACATGATTTAGTTGAACGCTTAATGTTAATGTATCACAAGCAAACACAATATATTCATTTTACTCGTGGACGTGTTATAGGTAAGGATGTGAATGGAAAAATGTTGCCTTATAAGGATTGGGAATTGTTAGGTGGTAAGGCAATCATAGAAAATAGTCCAACATATAATTTGTTAAAGGATAATCCAATGTTGACGATGCCGACAGGTACAGGTGGCGTGTTATACCCTCCTCATAGCTTGCATCCAGATGTGATGAAAGAAGAACTATTTATGCAATTATGTCCTCACGCTGATGATATATGGTTTAAAATAATGTCGTATAAACAGGGAACGGCTTCTAAATATGTTTATATGAATAAACCATTAGCAAGAAAATTCTTAGCAATACCATATAGTCAAACAAACTCGTTAACTAAAATTAATGTACATAAATCAATGAATGATGTACAATTAAAACAAGTTATGGATTACTATAGTATTAAATTATAGTGGTAATGTTTGACATTTATATTATTATCACACAAAACAATATAAAGATACACCATATGTGATTTAAATTATTCATAGGTTATATTATTATAAGAATCATTTGATGTCAATAAAAATATAGAATAATTATGTTTGCTAGGCGAGTTGGAATAGGGAAAAATTTGATATTAATAATAATATGGGGGGTGTGGATCTTTTCACTCTTATTTTTAAGGAAATGGCATATTCTGGGACCTGTTAGTTTCAGGAACTTTGCAGGTATAATAATTGTGCCAATAGCTTTTTTTATATTGAGAAGTACAAAAATCACAAATGTAATAAAGTTATATTTCTTATGGAATGCATATTATATTATTATAAACTCGCTCAATGGGGTAGATGTTGTTTTTACAAATAATTTTTTAGCATATAATGTTATATCATTTTGTATTATATATGCTATTCCGAAATTGGTTAACAACACGAAATCACTTACTATTATAACATTATGGTTCGTGTTTTTTTTCGTTTTTAATTCGTTTGTTACCATATATCAATTCTTTAACAATTCTATAGCGTGGGCAATAAGTTCGTTTATATGCCCTATGTCAGAGGATGATTTACAGCAGTTGTCTTATTATGAAAATGCAGACGATTTATTATCTCAGAGTATATGCAGTGGTTTAAATGGATTTGCAGTTACGAATGGTAACTTTATCGCAAGTTTTATTCCCATTGTGACTATTTTAATATGGGAAAAGAAGAATATATATAAAATTGTCGGTCTGATCATTCTAATGTTTGGGTTAGCAAGTGCATTCTGTACTCAGCAAAGAATGTGTTTTTTATTAGTTGCTCTTTATATTATGTATGTTATACATTGTCGGGTCAGTTCTGTTTACAAAACCTTTTTATTTGTCTTTGCGTTACTATTTGTATTACTATTTATAGACTCTTCTTTGTTTGAAATATCTAGTTATGGACGTCTTTTATCAACTGATCCAAATGGAAGATCCCAGACTTGGGAAATGACAGAAATGTATTTCACTAATATGCATTATTTCTTGACGGGTAATATGAGTGGTAATCAATATGCAGAAGAAATGATGCAGACCATGGGACATAATTGTTTTTTGGATGCATTACGAAGAGGAGGAATCTTGTCTTTAGTGATATATATCATATTGTTTTTTGTGGTTATAATTGAAATAAAGAATGTAATAATTGAATCTAAAAATAAAAGATTTTTTTTTGCACTTTGTTTCGCGTTGGCTGCTTTGTTTAATATTTTATATTCATTTACACATTCTTCTAATATTATTAACGGTAATACCTTTTTTTGGCTGTCTTATAGTCTAATGCATGCAAGTTTGAGAATAGAAGCAAATAATAGTTGATATAATATGATGAAAATTGAAAGAATACTATATGCATCTCATAGATATCACACCAATCAAGTGCCAATAATGAAAGGATGGTACGAAAAAGGTGTGAAAGTAAAGTTCCTAGCTCAATATCAGGGCATCAGTGAGGTACACGATTATGTAGAGTACCATCAGCTTTCTCCATCATTACTTACAATTGTATATAACTGGATAGCTGACAAAATTTACGATCCCTCTATAGCAGAGGGAAAGAAATCTGTATTTTTTTTGCCAAGTTTCTTTGATACATTTAAACAAATTCATGAATTTAAACCACAGTTGGTAATTCTGCGTAGTAGAAGTATATGTAATGCTATAATTTGTCTCGCATGTAAGTTAATTGGAATTAAATACATTATAAACTATACTCAGACAGAATTATTTACTTCGGTGAAAAGGACAAAACATTTGGGGAGTATAGCAAAAATCATTTTTCCAGAAGTAGGTTATACACCGGTCTTATATAGGGGCGATTATAGAGAAAAGGATATCATCCCTCAAGAATGGTTCCATCCTCATTACTTTATACCATTAGTGGGAGAGATTTCTCAAACACCCCCAAAAAACTTTTTCAAGAATAATGTGATTAATCTTCTTGATGTAGGTAAGTACAGACCTTATAAGAATCATTATTTTTTAATAGATGCTCTATCTGAAGTTAAACATAAAAAGAGGTTTAGGTTAACAATTATTGGACAGTTGTCACAAGATGCTGAAAGAACTTATTATAATAACTTAAAAAAATATATAGCAGATAAAGGTCTGTCAGATATAGTTAGTGTAAATGCCAACGTTCCATTTAGAGAAATGGATGCAATATATGAGAGTGCAGATGTTTTAGTTCTTCCAAGTAAATTAGAAACAGCAGGAATGGTCATACTTGAGGCAATGGCAAAGGGCTTGTGTGTAATGAGTAGTAACAATTGTGGATTGGCTTGCTATTTGGAAGAATCTAATTGTGGTTTTGTTTTTAATTTACAAGACACGAATCAATTAGTAGAACAACTGAACAGGATATCTGAGGACAGAGATATTATACTAAAATACGCAGAAGAGGCTCGTAAAGTTGTTCGTAATAATTATAGTTTTGAAAACTATTATGAAAGGTTAAAATTTTTAATGAGTGATTTTTTTCAAGAGAACATATATACAGAATAACGTAAAAATGAGCAAGAAATTAACCTAGAATTAGTTGACGTTTAATAGAAGTATGATTAGAAAATTTTCAGAATTAAAAGAGTATTATAGAATAGAGTTACATGGTATTTCTAAGTTGAGATTTTTTTATAATACTTTGTTTGCGTCTATAGAAGGATATATTATCCATTTAAGACTGTTGGAGTATTTACAGAGTAAGAAATCACCTTTATTTAAACCACTAAAAATATTTGTACATTGGAGATTGAGTAGAATTTCTGTAATGACTGGGATACATATACCACCGGGTGTTTGTGACAAAGGTCTTACTTTACGACATTTTGGCTCAATTGTTGTTAACTCTTCAACAAGGATAGGTCGTAACTGTTGTATACATAACAATGTAAACATTGGTGCAAATAAAGGTGGTAAGATAGCTCCGAAGATAGGTAACAACGTATATATAGGTCCTGGAGCAGTTCTTTTCGGTGAGATAGAGATTGCTGACGGTTGTTATATTGGAGCAAATGCAGTAGTTAACAAGTCTGTTTTAGAGCCCAATAGTGTTATTCTTGGTGTTCCTGGTAAGGTCGTAAAAAAAGATACAACTTGTTGGTGGGAGTATAATGGTATGCAAAGAGAGAAGTAGTATGAAGAAAGTATTGTGTTTGATAGATGGTCTTGGTTCTGGTGGCGCACAGCGGCAGTTAGTAGGATTAGCTGATTTGCTAAACAGAAAAGGATATGACGTCCTTTTCGTGTGGTATCATAAAACAGATTTCTACAAGAAATTTCTGGATGATAATGGAGTAAAATATGAACAAATACATGCTACAAATATATTTCAGAAATTCTGGAGAATAAGTAGAGTTATATCTCATTTCAAACCAGATGCTATTATATCCTATATCGATGGTCCCAATATGGCAACATGTCTATTGAAAGCGTTAGGATTAAAAAGTACGATCATAGTGTCGGAAAGGGCTGTACTTCAAAAGATAAATGCTCATCAAAAAAGAAAATTCTTTTTGTACAGGTGGGCGGATTATATTGTTTCAAATGCTCAGGAACAGACAGATTTGATAAACAGAAATTTCCCATCATTACGAAACAAAACAGTAACAATAAGGAATTTTGTTGATGCAACAGTTTTTATACCATCGGATGTAACCAAGGATACTAATGATATACAGATGTTGGTAGTCGGAAGATTAGCTCCACAAAAAAACATTATACGTTTTATGCAAGCTATAAAGAATGTGCAAAATAGTGGAATCCCCTTATATGTAAAATGGGTAGGGGGACAATCTCACGGTAAGCGGGAATTTGTTGAGGAGATGATGTCAAAGTATAAAGAAATGTCATTTGGAGATACATTCAAGTTCATACCACCTACTAATGATATACTTACAGAATATCAGGCATGTGATGTTTTTTGTCTTCCTTCTTTATTTGAAGGTTTTCCCAATGTTGTTTGTGAAGCCATGAGCTGCGGAAAGCCTATCTTATGCAGCGATGTTAATGATAATGCTGTGATAGTGCATGATAAAGAAAATGGTTTTCTTTTTGATCCCAAATCAGTAGATGATATGGCAGAAAAAATTGAAGGTTTCTGTAATCAGAGTATAGAAGAACGTTTGAAGATGGGGAAGAGGAGCAGGGAGATTGCAATAGATAGTTTATCTGGAGAATCATTTGTTAATAAGTATATTAACTTAATAGAGAAATAAGAATTATGACTAATACAGAAAAAATAATAAAAGCTATAAAGCAACCGAGATATATCGGCAGCAAGATATTGACTTTATTTGCTCATTGGATAAAAGATGATGAGTGGTATGTTAAAATGCGGTATCGTCTGTATGTTGGAAAGAAACTGGATCTGAATAATCCGCAAACATATAACGAGAAGTTGTGTTGGCAGAAACTGTATGATCACAATCCGTTATACACCACGATGGTGGATAAATATGCTGTTAAGGACTATGTTGCTAACATTATAGGTGATAAATATATCATCCCAACGATAGGACATTGGGAGAGCCCCGAAGATATAGATTGGGACAGCCTGCCTGATCAGTTTGTTTTGAAGACTACGCATGACTCGGGTGGCGTTATTGTAGTGAAAGATAAGGATAGTCTGGATAAGGCTAAGGCAATTGCTAAGTTGAACAAATGCCTAAAAAGCGACAATTATGCGGTAACGCGCGAATGGCCATATAAGAATGTGCACCGCAGAGTTATTGCTGAGCAGTATATGGAAGACCAAAAGACAGGCGAGTTGAGAGACTATAAGTTCTTCAGTTTTGACGGTGAGGTTAAAGCAATGTTCATCTCTCAGGACAGAGGCAAGGCTGGTGAGGAAGTGAAGTTTGATTATTTTGATGCAGACTTTAATCACCTTGACATTCATCAATATCATGATGCAGGAAAGAGTGTTCCGGAGAAACCTGTATGCTTTGATGAAATGAAAATGCTTGCTTCAAAACTGAGTAAGGGGCTGCCTCAAGTGCGTGTTGACTTCTATGAGGTTAATGGAAAGGTGTATTTCGGTGAGTTGACATTCTTCCATCATGGAGGAATAGTTCCGTTCACTCCCGAGAAGTGGGATTACACCTTTGGCTCGTGGATAAAGTTGCCGAAGGAGAAAAGAATATAGTCTATGTCAAAACTAATAGTTTCTGGTGCAACATTGGCAGCTGGGGGAGCAGAGAGGGTTCTCTCTGTATTATCTACTCCTTTGGCTGACAGATATGATACTGTCATATACGTGATGTGGTTGGATGTCCCAATATTCTATGATATAGATAAGCGTGTGAGAAAAGTATGCATAGAAAAAGAGGTGGGTAGTAAAAGTGACATTAAAAAGATGCTGTGGTTTAGGAAGTTCATAAAGAAAGAACAACCTGATATTTTATTGTCTTTCCTTGAACCCTACAATTTACGCGTGCTAATTAGCACGATGGGATTGAGCATTAAAACTTTTGTAGCAGAAAGGAATGACCCGCATGGGGTGAATAAATACTGGATAATAGACCAGTTTGAAAAACTGGTATACAGACTAGCGGATAAAATTCTGGTGCAGACAGAGACAATAAAGAAATTCTTTGACGGAGCATTGGCTGAACGAACCTCAGTTATATATAACCCAGTAAACTTACAAGAGGAAATGGTGGGCAAGGCATTGAAAGTGGGCAAGAAAAAGAGAATAGTTTCTGTTGCCCGATTGATGCCTCAGAAGAATCATGATATACTGATTAAGGCTTTTGCAAGATTCTCAAAAAATCACTCTGATTATACACTGACGATTTACGGCAACGGATCACAAGAGGAAGAACTGAAACGTTTAGCGGAGTCTTTAGGAGTAGGAGAGGAAGTATCAATGCCTGGAGCAAGTAAAACTATTCATGAGGATATTCTGGATGCAGAAATGATGTGTCTTGTTTCCTCACGTGAAGGTATGTCTAATTCGATGATAGAGTCAATGTGCCTTGGTTTACCTTGTATATGCACGAAAGTGTCTGGTGCGATAGACCTCATAAAGGATGGAGAGAATGGATTGTTGGTTAATATAGGTGATGTTGATGGCTTGGTTGAGAAAATGAATTTAATAGCAGATAATCCTGATAAGGCGAAGGAGATTGGTATCAATGCTTCACAGCTATATAAATTGATAAACAAGGACAGAATTTGTAAGAAATGGCTTGATGTATTGGAGAACTGATTTTGTGTTGGAGAGTTGATTTATTCAAAATGTTATAAATTAAGGTGCAGGACATAGAAGATGGATTCAAACAAGAAACGAAAAATAAGAGATATACTTCGTCTGTTAGGAGCCATACTATTTTCTTGGCTATATATACCACACATGCTGATATATAGTATAAAAGGCAAGAAACGACTGATAGACAGCGATATTGAAAGACTGAAAAAACAAGTGAATATAGCACTGCCGAATGGATTGGCAGTATTGTATTTCTTGCATAACAACAGATATTATCGTAAGGCATTCTATTATCGTATAGGTCCAGCATTGTCGCTTTTGATAGGGTGGTGGAGACCGGGCGATAGCTCTTTTATTATTCCTGATTCCACAAAAATTGGGGGGGGCATTTCTTTTGCCCATCCATACTCAACGGTTCTCAATGCAGAGACTATAGGTGATAATTTCTCATGCATACATTGTACCACGCTCGGAAAGAAGGATGGCAAACGCCCGATTATTGGTGATAATGTAACTATAGGTTGTCATGCCTGCATAATAGGTGGAGTTAGCATTGGTAATAATGTCACCATTGGAGCTGGTGCAGTGATTGTGAAGGATGTGCCTGATAATGCCATAGTGGTAGGCAATCCTCAGAGGATAATAGGGTATTCAGAAAACAAGGAGTAGTCCGTCACCTGAAGCACATGGTGATACATAGATGATGTTCCTGTTAGGAGGTAGGCTATCCAGCAAGGGTGATAGGGTATATGGATGAGGAATAAACAAGAATGAAAGTATGTTTTTTTGTACTTTTGTTGCTCTGCTTCGAAATTATTTATTAACTTTGCATCAAAAGTATGATAAATCGTACCAAAATGGATTTAGGAAAAACTTTAAAAGAACGTAGAGCTTTGCTCGGAATTTCTCAGCAGGATTTAGCCGATTATTCTGGAGTAGGGATATCTACAGTGAAGGATCTGGAACGGGGGGTAGGCAACCCTTCTATGGAGACTTTAAGGAAGGTGCTTGATGTGGTGGGTAAGGAAATGGTGTTGCAAGTGAAACAAACTGTTAAGTAAGGCAACGGAGTATGAGACAGGTAGATGTGTATTATGGAGATGTTTTTGCTGGACAGTTGGTAGAGAGAAAAAAGGGGGAATATGTATTTACGTATGATGATGCCTTCCTGAAGGATAAAAGTACTCCACCTGTATCTGTGAATATGCCAAAAAGTCAAAAGGTTTATCTTTCAGACAAGATATTTCCTGTGTTCACTAATATGTTACCTGAAGGAACCAATCGCAAAACTCTTTGCAGAAAGAATAAAGTTGACGAAAAAAAATTCTTTGGTATCCTGGAGATGATTTGTGGCAAGGATGCGATAGGAAAATATGTGCTTAAGAGGGCTAAGTAATGTGAAAGGATAATTGAAGAAAGAAGAGAGCGATTTATACGTAAATCAGAGTAAAAAAGTGAAGGTTTAGATATAAATGAGAATGAAAAGAGAGAAATTATATATAGTAGTGAATGTGGATTGGTTCTTCTTGTCGCACCGTCTGCCTGTGGCACTGGCGGCGCAGAAGGCTGGATGGGATGTGACTATAGTGACGGCGGATACGGGACAGCTGAAGGATATAGAGGCTGCTGGCCTGAGGACTATCAACCTGCCGATGTCTCGTTCTGGCATGAACATATTTGAGGAGCTGAAAACGCTGAACTTCTTAAGAAAACTGTACGCAAAGGAGAAGCCTGACGTGATACACCACGTGGGGATGAAGACAATCCTCTGGGGTACGTTGGCTGCAAAGTTTGCTGGTGCTAAAGCTGTGGTGAATGCTGTAAGCGGGTTGGGAGGTTTCTTTGCAGAAGAAAACAAATCGCTTTTGGCAAAGGTGATGCCGAAGATTCTTGCTTTTTCGCATAGCGGAATGAAACTGCTGGTGATATTCCAAAATCACGAAGATGAAGCTATGTATATGAAAAGGGGGATTATAAAAGGAGAACAGGCGAGATTTATAAAGGGTTCGGGTGTGGATCTGAATGAGTTTCGATATACTCCGGAGCCGGTTATTAACGGGAACGGGAACGTTAACGATAATTTAGTTTCAAGTTCGGAAGGTTCTTGCGCTCCAGTGGGTGCTCAGGCGTTTCTGCTCCCCGAAAACGGTGAGACAGAGAGGGGTATAAAGACTATTGATAAGCTCGGAGCAAGAGTTCAAGAGTTCAAGAGTTCAGGAGTTCAAGGTGACAAGAGTTCAAAGTTACGGGTTATACTGACTGCTCGCATGATTGTTGAGAAGGGTGTCTTTTTGCTGACAGAAGCTGCCGAGAAATTACGTAAGGACTACGAGGATAAGGTGGAGTTCTGGCTCGTGGGTGGCATAGACGACCATCCTGGTGCAATAACCAGAGAACAGCTGGACAAGGCTTGTGACGGCAAATATATAAAGTGGCTCGGCTACAGAAAGGATGTAAAGGAACTGTTACAGAAGAGTCAGATAGTTGCCTTCCCGTCATACTACATGGAGGGATTGCCGAAGTCATTGATAGAAGCAACGGCTATTGGCAGACCTATAATAACAACTAACTCCATAGGTTGCAAGGATGTGGTTGATGATGGCATAAACGGTTTCCTCATTCCTACTAAGGACGTTGATGCGCTGGTAGAGAAACTGAGGGTGTTGATAGATGACAAGGAGCTACGGAGAAAAATGGGGAAGGCTGCGAGAGAGAAAGCAGAGAGGGAGTTCTCTCTTGATAAGGTGATAGAAAAGCATTTAAGTATCTATAATGAATTAGCATAAGATATTATGAAGATTTTAATTACGGGAATTCATGGTTTTGTAGGGACAAACTTGGTAAAGGCTTTGTCTGACGAAAACGAAATATACGGGCTTGATATAGTAAGCCCGGAAAAGGAAGGTGTTATAAAAACCTTTGCTTGGAAAGATATAGACGAGGGTGATATACCTGATGTTGATGCTATAATACATCTTGCAGGAAAGGCTCATGACACAAAGAACAAATCGGCTGCAGATGTATATTTCAAGGTGAATACGGGTCTGACGAAGAAGATATTCGACTGGTATCTGGCGCACCCTACTGCTAAGAAGTTCATACAGTTCTCTACGGTGAAGAGTGCGGCAGACAGAGTGGAGGGGGAATACCTGACGGAGGAATGTATTCCAACGCCTGTTGGTCCTTACGGAGAGTCGAAGATAGAGGCTGAGAACTACATCATAGAGAAGTTTGCACCGGAGGCACTGGCGCGTCCGTTCCATAATTTTACGGACGAGGATGCAGTCGCTTTCGCTGAGGTTCAAGAACCTAATGTTTCAAAAGGTTCAAGCGGTTCAAGAATTAAGGTTCAAGGAGAGAAAAAGGTGTATATCATGCGCCCATGCATGATTCACGGTCCTGGCAACAAGGGTAACCTGAATTTGCTCTACGGTGTTGTAAGCAAGGGGATACCCTGGCCATTAGGTGCCTTTGAGAACCGACGCTCGTTTACGAGCATCGGTAACCTGCAGGAGGTGATAAAGGGGCTTCTGACCAAGGATGTGACGAGTGGAATCTATCACATGGGGGATGATGAGGCTCTATCGACCAACGAACTGATAGAGGTGATATGCAGTGCATTGGGCAAGAAGGCGAGAATCTGGAACATCCCTCGCGGGCTGATGAACGGCATAGCAAAGATAGGCGATGTGCTTCACCTGCCCCTAAACAGCCAGCGCATGCAGAAACTCACCGAAAACTACGTGGTTTCCAACGCCAAAATCAAAGCCGCTCTGGGTATGACACAAATGCCAGTACGCGCTAAAGATGGACTGAAGGACACTATCAAGAGCTTCGAGAAGGGTAAGTGAACACGAATTGTACGGATTGACACGTAATCGCTTGCGCTTTCACAAAGCATCGCGACTGAAAGAATCTTCTTTGATTCCGTAAATATATAAAAGAACAAAAACCATGAAAACCCTTTTCAATAGTATAAGTCTTAGCAGACTATTGTAGTAGTTCAAGCTATATGTTCTATAAAAACAAGTTTTTAAGCCCATATCTCTTAAACTTCTACACCTGACATAATATCAGGTCTATACTCTTGAAAAGAAAAACACTGCTCTTGAGCAGAAAAAAACAGAATGCTGATGGTTCTTTGAAAGAGCAAAGCTGCAGAGGCGATTATAGGGGTAAAGGTTTAATTTTGGTTCATGGTTCATGGTTAGTGGTTCATGATAATGTCTGATTCAACGCTACAAAATAGATTAATAACAGTTCAGGGTTCAGGGTTGGTAGGTTAGAAGGTTTGAGAATTGTAGAGCAAAAAACTAGTTAAATCATTGCAAATTCTTGTTCCTATGCACAATAAATGTTAAAATAGTGCGTCGTTGTATTGGATTTGCTCAAAAAAGTGAGAAATAATAGATAAATTTGCAAGGCATTTTATGCTATTTGCTATAGAAATAGTCAAGATTAACACTAAAACAGGATGGATTGCCAAATAGGAGAGATGCGAGCAACGGTTTTCACCAGTCCTATCGTATATGACGAAAACAATGTGAAACGTGTGACAGAACTATTGTCTGCTGATGATGGTTTTGTGGCAAACTCAATTAAGGTTGCCACAGTTCAGATAGTACCTGGTTTGAAAATCAATGTTCCGACAGCGTCAGGGTCTGTTCCTACTGAGTGGGAGATGATTTCTGAAAAGAAAAAGATTCGTATACATTTCGGTCCTCAAAAGATAGATATCGTTAAAAACACATTCTCTAACGAACAATCAATAGGTTATGAGGCAACATTCTGTGAATGGGCTAAGGAGTTCTTTTCCAAGATATCAGAACGTTTTGCTTTAGTCCTTACGCGCTTGGCTTTTGCTCCTACCTATACGCCGGATTGGACGAAGGACTTTAACAAGAAGACGTTCAATGCAGCCATCTATAAAAAAGAACCTTTCAAGTCGCCGGAACCAGCCAACCTCCTTTTCAAACAGGTATTCAGAGTCAGTGAGACGCTTGGTGACAAAGGAGTGTTGTTTAACTATGTGGCAGAAGCTTCAGAAGGTCAAAGCGTCATAGAGAATTTGAAAAACAAGAGTTTGACCGTCAAGCAGATGCTGAATCTATCTTTGGATATAAATACATATCCAGGTAAAGATGTTGAGTTTAGTGCTGAGGAAATGAATGAATTCTTTAAAAACGCACCATTATATGCAAAAGACTTCTTGGGATACTATATTGGATAATCAGACCGTTGAACTTGCGGCAACGTGGCAGAGAATGACATGGGATGCCAAGAAGGTGTTTGATGACATTCAGATACATTATAACATTAGTAAGATACTGGAAGGAATGAACCTGCCGGAGCATGATGAGGTGAGCCTAAACTTCACAGACCTTAATATCTCGGATGTGGACTTTGAAGAGATCCCCAAGATAACGCTTGAAGACAATTTTGAGTTGCAACTGGTGGATGATAGTCAGGTGACTTCGCACAGAAGCGATCAAAAGATGCTGCAAGCAGAGAAAGACGACTCTACATCGACAAGCACGCAACGTCACAAGAACCTGGAACTTCTTGGAGAGTTCAATAGGAAGCAGGCTAAGTTTGTGTATCTGCTGCATCATACGAACTTTGAGGACGGTCTTGAAAATGATGCGACCGAATTTTTCGGCAAATTCTTTGAGAAAGACCCTTGTATCAGTCTGTTCTGGCTGAGTGGTGTATATACCGACAATATGACAGATATTGCCGTGGTTGAGGGTATCCTTCGTATCATCAGTTTGCTGGATGCTGTAGAATACCGAAAGTACATTCTGCCATTGGTGAAGGCTTCTTTTAATGATAAGAACGTGGAGGTTCAGGAAGCTGCCATTATGGTTGCAGAGAAGTGGCGTAACAAGATGTGTCTTGAAGCATTGCAGACCACAAGTTTTGCATCGAAATGGATACAGGAATATGCTAATCAGGTTATAGATGAACTGAAGGAGGAACTGGCAGATGAAATATCTGAGGATGATTAGTAATATGAACCATTGGGACAGAGGAAAGATGGACCTCTATCCTAACTGTTTCTCGACGGGCGATATTCTGTTGAGCGACCTGAAAACCGATAAGAATACGTTGTCACTATGGAAATTTGAAGATGACCAGGAGAAGAATGACCTGATAGTTGCTATGGCCATGAGCAGACAACATATTCAGAAACTGGTGTATGTGGTGATGGATGACACGGGTATTAACAAACGTGGAATTCCCTTGGAAGACGAAATCGGCAATGCTGATGGGATTGTCAAAGAGGATATTTTGAAGAAGCATGTAAACATGACCAATATTGACTTTTGGCGTTTGGGATATGTGGCAGAATATCTCTGTGATTTGGTAAAAGAGGACAAAGGACATAGCTTTGTTTCGGAAAAACAATTATACCAGCTGATAAAGGACAGAGCACAGAATGGCATCATTGACGTAGAACAAATGAATGGCTCTCTGCGCGAGAGTTACCTTAAGAGGGTGGCAGAGGAGAAGGCAAAAACAGAGAAACTTGCAAATAAGAAGTAGCAGGTCTGTATGAGAGACCCGCTACCCGTCAGAGATTAATGCTTGGTGTCCTTTGGAGGACAAGAATCATTGCCATAGCTGTTGGGATTTTGAATTTGGCCGTCTTTACGATGTGGTATCATCTCAAGACCTTCCTTTTTTGCCAGTTCTCGACTCCAGTCTATAGCTTCCTGTTTATTTTCAAAGTGCTTAGAAGCTCTTTCTGCATTCGGGCGCTTGGCATCCCAGCCACCTCTGTCTGAATTTGGAACAATGTGAATTTGTTTCTTCATACAAAAAATGATTTGTCGTTTTTCTTCTGCTTTGGTATTCGAAGCGTAACCTGGTCCATTTCAAGGCCGGGGCCATTACCTTTTGGGAAATGGATAGTGTAAGAAAAGGATTGGGGAATCCACACTAATCCATTATGGCTGAAGCAAAAACTTTGCCAATTAATTATGTGGTGACAAATTGACATGATAGAAGTTATGTTGGGAGCGGAGGAAACAAAAAAAGAGTCCCATCGAACGATGAAACTCTTTTCACAGAGAACGGATAATGGCATCCATAACTCACGGCAGGTCGCTAAGTGCCCTACGAATCTGATTGTGATACCCTATTGAAAGAGAATACGATATGACAATAGAAGAATTGATAGCTGAATGTACGACATACGACTATAAGGAGATGCTGGAGGAGAAGAGGCCTAAGAGCTGGCTGAAGAGCGTGAGTGCTTTTGCCAATACTTTGGGTGGCTCGTTGTTCTTCGGTATTGACAATGGTGGTGTTGTCAAGGGACTTGAGGATATTCAGCACGTGACGGAGACTATCAGCTTGAAGATTCGTGATTATATGGACCCCTTGCCAGATGTGGAGATGATTCCAATGGAGGTAGAGGGGAAGCATGTGCTTCAGCTGAAGGTGAAGGAAGGCTTGTACACTCCGTATTATTATGTGGGTGACGGTCAGCGTGTGGCTTTTGTGCGCAATGGTGACGAGAGCTTGCCGGCAACGGGTGAGCAGATGGTGAGGCTTGTATTGAAAGGTACGAACAGGACGTATGACTCATTGCGTACGGATAAAAGGGTGGAGGATTATTCGTTTGCTATTCTGGCAAATACTTTCAAGGAACGTGTGCAACAGGAGTGGGACAAGAAGTATTTGCTGTCGTTTGGTCTTGTGACTGACAATGGTTATTTGACTAATGCTGGCGCGCTGTTTGCTGACGACTGTTGGTTGAGCCAGTCTAGATTGTATTGTACGCGTTGGGATGGCTTAGAGAAGAATGACGCTATCGATGATGCTGAGTTCAAGGGTAATATATTGTTGCTGCTCCGTGAGGCGATGGCTTTTGTGAAGGCAACAACAAGAAAGGGATGGGAGAAACTGCCAAATGGCAGGAAGAACAAGCCCGAGTATGCCGAGAGGGCTGTGTTGGAGGCTATGGTGAACCATTTTATTCATCGTGACTATACGGTGATGGGTGGCGAGGTACATCTGGACATCTATGATGACAGGATAGCTGTGACATCACCAGGTGGTATGTACAGTGGTCAGCAGGTGCAAGATGTTCCTCTTGAGGAAATTTCTTCTAATAGACGAAATCCGATACTGGCAGATGTGATGGCACAACTGGACTATATGGAGAAACGCGGTAGCGGTTTGAAGCGTATCTGTAATGAGACGAAGACACTGGATGGATATAATGAGAGGTTGAAGCCGGTGTTTAAGTCTTCCCCCAGTCAGTTTATGACGATTATTTACTCTGTTGATTATAAAGATGCAGGTCAAGTAGCAGGTCAAGTAGCAGGTCAAGTAGCAGGTCAAGTAAAAGATTCTGTACGGCGCTTGATTCTGGCTCTTGGCGACAAAAGTCTTACTCGAAAACAAATAATGGAACTGTTGTCTTTAAAGGGCAGAGACAATTTCCGCGTTAATTATTTGGAGCCCTCTATGGAAGAAGGTATTGTGTCGAAACTCTATCCGGATTCAGACAATCGACCAGACCAGGCATATTACTTGACAGAAAAAGGGTTGCAATTGTGGTCGGAACTAAAATAATCGAAAACTATGATATTGAAATTTTTGTTTGACAGGATTGTGGCATTTGTGGGACTGATGTTCCTATGGCCAGTTCTTGTTATTGTAGCTATTATGGTGAAGGTGAAGATGCCGAGAGGATCTGCATTCTTCGTGCAGAAGAGAGTGGGGAAGGGTGGTAAGTTGTTTGACTGCCATAAGTTCCGCACAATGACGGCAAGGACATACAGATGATACTCTGCACAGTATTATTGGGGAAGAAGATGAAGTATGCAGGGGAGGTGATATAAAGCGACCTTGACCTGAACTATCTCGAACACGGATTGCACGGATTATAAACAAAAACATAGAAAACCCCATTGATGGGATTGTTACCCATAGTGCTATATGACTTTGCAGGGAGGTGATGAAAGCAAAGTGAAGTATAAAAAGTACGAAAAAACGTACTTTTGTTTGGATTGTCGGGGAAAAAGTATTACCTTTGCACCAAAAGTACGATAAATCATACTTTGATGAATATAGGAAATACGATAAAAGAGCGTAGGGCTTTGCTGGGAATTTCTCAGCAGGATTTAGCCGATTATTCTGGAGTAGGGATATCTACAGTGAAGGATATAGAGCGGGGGGTAAGCAACCCTTCGATGGAGACTTTAAGAAAGGTGCTTGATGTGGTGGGAATGGAAATGGTGTTGCAAGTGAAACAAACTGTTAAGTAAGGCAACGGAGTATGAGACAGGTAGATGTATATTATGGTGATGTGTATGCAGGGAGGCTCGTAGAACAGTCAAGGGGGAGTTATAATTTCACCTATGCTGATGCTTTCCTTGCAGACAGCAGTATGCCTCCAGTATCGGTCAATCTGCCTAAAAGCCAAAAGGTATATCACTCTGACAGGCTTTTCCCGGTGTTCACGAATATGTTGCCTGAGGGGGCTAATCGTAGGGCTCTGTGCAGAGCAAATAGGGTGGATGAAAAAGACTTCTTCGGAATACTTGAGATGATTTGTGGTAAGGATGCAATAGGAAAATTTGTGCTGAGGAGGGTTGCTGAATGAAAATGATAGAGGTTTGTCCATCTACATTGATGCACGGATATGCGGGCTACTCTCCGCGTGCTGTCAAAAATCTTTTTGACGGCATAGCTGTTTCGCCAATTATAGATATAGACTTTGAAAGCGAGAATGACCAGCAACAGGCGATGGAAAACATGAATAACATGTCAATCTCTGGGGCTCAGGAGAAATTCTCGGCTATAATTGATGGCGGAATTATTCGTCTGAGTAAAGATGGCGAACAAGCGACACATATACTGAAGCCTGCGCCATTCAACATGAGTTTGTCAACGCGCAAACAGATACCTGCCAACGAGCACTTAACCATGCAGATAGCATCTCAGGTGTATGGAATAATTACGGCTGAAAACGGACTGTGTTTTAGCAAAAAGGGTCAGCCTGTTTACATAACGAAACGGTTTGATGTGACAAATGGCATAAAGGATTGTTCTCAGGAAGACTTTGCTTCTGTCCTTCAGATGTCGGAAGAAGGTAGTGATAGTAATTTTAAGTATAATGGGAACTATGCTCAAATTGCAGATGCAATAAAGAGAATAATCCCTGCATGGATGCCGCAAATGGAACAGTTTTTCAGAATGGTGGTGTTTGACTATCTGTATGGCAACGAGGATGCACACATGAAGAATTTCTCAATGGTGAACAGAGAAGGGGAGTATTTCCTGGCTCCTGCCTATGATTTGATAAATACGTGCGTTCATATTCAAAGTGATAGTGATTTGGGACTTTCCGAAGGTCTTGCACCCGACATGGAGAAGAGCGATATATATGAGAGGACGGGGCATCCGTGCAGACTGGACTTTGAGCGCTTTGCGGAAAGGATAGGATTGCCGAAGAAGCGTGCTGATATGGTTCTTGATATGTATATGGTGATTCCACATAAAGCGATTGAGCTTATTGATAATTCGTTTCTTGATGAGAAAACGAAGAGAGTATATAAACGAATCATAGAGGAAAGAACTTCTCATTTTATACGAAAGTCAGAATAATTCCGGATGTTTAACACTAAATCGAATAATATTTATGTTTACACTAATTGAATTACCTTATGCGATGGAGGCACTGGAGCCTGTAATCAGTGCACAGACGTTGTCGTTCCATCATGGGAAGCATCTGCAGGCTTACGTGGATAATCTTAACAAGTTGATCTCACCCCCGAGCCCCTCTCCTGTAGGCGAGGGGAGTAATGGAGAAATGGAGGCTCTGAAAGAGCTGATGCTTCATAATGAGGGTGCGATATTCAATAATGCTGGACAGATACTGAACCACGAGTTATATTTCACTCAGTTTAAGCCTGTTGGTGAGGGAGTTCAAGGTCCTACTGGTGCTCTTGCTGCACAGATAGAAAAGCAATGGGGTAGTGTGGAGACTTTCAAGGCTGAGTTTGAGGCTAAGGGTGTGGGACTGTTTGGCTCTGGCTGGGTATGGCTGTCGGCTGATAAGGATGGTTCACTGGTTATCACGCAGGAGCAAGGGGCATCCAATCCTGTGGTGAAGGGCTTGAAGCCGTTGCTGACTTTTGATGTATGGGAGCATGCATATTACCTGGACTATCAGAATCGCCGTGCTGCTCACCTCTCTGCTCTCTGGCAGATTATAGACTGGAGCGTGATTGCTGCCCGATATGAGTAGTGGTTAATCTTTACAAATATGAGTTTGACTTATGCAATTATTGCTGTGATTTTATTTGCAGCAGAGTTGATTTATTTCCGCATTGCGGATAAGTTTAATATCATCGACAAACCAAACGAGAGAAGTTCCCACTCAACTATAGTGTTGAGGGGCGGTGGAATTATTTTCCTTATTGGCGCATGGATATGGGGCGCATTCTTCGGAATGCAGTATCTGTGGTTCTTGCTCGCTGTAACCATAGTGGCGGGGGTGAGTTTCGTGGATGATATTCATTCGCTGCCTGACTCGGTGAGACTGGTATGCCAGTTTGTTGCGATGGCTTTGATGTTCTATCAGTTGGATATGCT
Organism: Prevotellaceae bacterium UBA4332; assembly: GCA_002394365.1. Taxonomy (GTDB): domain Bacteria; phylum Bacteroidota; class Bacteroidia; order Bacteroidales; family Bacteroidaceae; genus Prevotella. Next base: position 87,724 of record DGTQ01000005.1, on the reverse strand, counting down.
TCATGCTGACCTGTGGTGGGCTGTGATACTGGCACTGATAGTGTGCGTGGGGGCATCGAACATTATAAATTTTATGGATGGCATAAACGGCATTACGGGTGGATATGCTATGGCATCGCTGATACCGTTGTATTTGATTAATTGTTCAAGTGTTCAAGGGCTTCAAGGCTTTGTGGATAATAGTCTTATCATCACGATGATGTTGGCAGATATAGTGTTCTGCTTCTTTAACTTCAGAGAGAAGGGGAAGGCGAAGTGCTTTGCTGGTGATGTGGGAAGTGTAGGCGTGGCATACATTCTGCTGTTCATGATAGGTAGTTTGATAATGGCAACGGGGGATATTACGTACCTGATATTCCTGTTGGTGTATGGTGTGGATGGCTGTCTGACGATAGTGCATCGCATAATGCTACACGAGAATCTGGGACAGGCACACAGAAAGCATGCCTACCAACTGATGGCTAACGAACTGGGGATGTCGCATATCACAGTGAGTCTGCTGTACACATGCCTGCAGCTGGCGATATCACTGGTATTCATATATCTGGTGCCAAACACCGTGATGGCTCACTGGATATACCTCGTTTGCGTTTTAGTAGTTCTCTCTTTAGCCTACCTCCTGTTTAAGATGAAATATTATCATTTGCATGAGGAATACCTTGCCTCGCTGAAAAGTTGAGAGTTTAAGGTTTAGGGTTTAGAGACAGATTTCAAATTAAGAGTATGGAAGTTCAACTGATAAACCAAGAATTGCTTTCCGAACTACACGAGAAGGCAAGGGAAAACGAGCGACTAAGAATGAATTATGATTTGCGCACTACTCCTGAAGATACCTCGCAACGAATGTTGAATGTGCTCGAACCTGGAACTCGTGTTCCTATTCACAGACACCTGAAGACATCGGAAACTGTGATATGTATTGAGGGATGTATGGACGAAGTGTTCTACGAAGAAATTCAAGGAGATGCTGATAAACCAGCACATAACGGAGAAAAAGCGCTTGATGAAAGCGCTTTTGTAGAAGTGGCAAGGCACCGCCTCTGTCCTCGCGAACAAAAATACGGGATTCAGGTACCAAAGGGTGCATGGCACTCTATCGAGGTTTTTGAGCCTTCAGCAATCTTTGAGGCTAAGGATACAGCATACGGTGCATAGTTGCATATATCATAAAGAATAAACTGTTTATGAGTCAAGACGAAAGGTGGCAGATAAAATACTACGAGGTACTGAATTTTATTTATACCAACAAGCGGAATCCGTCGAAGTATCGGATTGAGGAGCATGATATGATGAACTGGCTAAAGGCGAACAGAAAGGTGCTGAATGCTGGGAAGATGAACCCTGAGAGGGTGGAGAAGTTTAAGGAACTTCTTGCCTTGATGGAACAGCATAGGCGGAAGAATCAGTATGAATAGTAGTTGCGATAATATCGCAACATACAAGACGGGAAAAAGATATTATATGACAAGATGATAGACTATCCCGATAGGATGAGCCAAGAGCAGGCGAGGAGGTTTGGCGAGGATGTGCTGAGTATCGTTGCGCAGATACCTCGTGGCAGGGTGACAACATACGGGCATATTGCGGCATGGGCTGGCTGGCCCAGTCATTCGAGGATGGTGGGGAGGACTCTGAGATATTCGCCTAAAGCGGCAGAGTTGCCTTGTCACCGAGTGGTGAATAAGGAGGGACGCACGGCTCCGGGATGGGCGATGCAACGGAATATGTTGGAGGATGAGGGCATAAGGTTTAAGGCTAACGGTCATGTGGATATGGTGAAGTATCTGTGGGAACCAGAACTAAATGACGATGATTTTTGGAATATTACTTAAGAATTGCAAAAATAATGCACAAAGATGATGGAAATAGTAGAATTATTGCTATTTTTGCATCGAGTGAAATCACTAATAATTAAAACGATGAAAGAACTGAAAGGAACTAAGACCGAGCAGAACCTCAAGGAGGCATTTGCTGGTGAGAGCATGGCACGTAACAAGTACAGTTACTTTGCGTCTAAGGCGAAGAAGGACGGATATGTGCAGATAGCTGCTATATTCGAGGAAACGGCGGCTAACGAGAAGGAGCATGCCAAGATGTGGTATAAGTACCTGAATGGTGGTAGCGTGAGCGATACGGCTACTAATCTGGCTGATGCTGCCAACGGCGAGAACTTTGAATGGACGGATATGTATGACCGTATGGCTAAGGAGGCTCGCGAAGAGGGTTTCGACGAGATAGCCGAGAAGTTTGAGCAGGTGGCTGCAATAGAGAAGCACCATGAGGAGCGCTACCGTAAGCTGCTGAAGAATATACAGGATGCTATCGTGTTCTCTCGTGAGGGTGATGTGATATGGCAGTGCGCTAACTGTGGTCACATCGTTATCGGCAAGAAGGCTCCTGAGGTGTGCCCAGTATGCGACCATCCACAGAGCTACTTCCAGATTAAGGCGGAGAACTATTGATAATTGACAGTTGATAATTCTTGCGCTCCAGTGGGTGTTCTTGCCCTGCAAGCGTAGCACCTGTGGTGCGTCCGATTACAGGCGAGCAGAGCTCGGAGGACAATTGATAATTGACAATTGAAATTAAAATTAAAATGAATATAGGAGATAAGGCGCCTGAGATACTGGGCAAAGACGAACTGGGGCGCGAGATACGTTTGAGTGACTATAAGGGTAGGAAACTGGTACTGTATTTCTATCCAAAGGACAATACCAGCGGATGCACTGCTGAAGCTTGCAGTCTGCGCGACCACTATGGCGAGTTGCAGGGTAAGGGTTATGAGGTGGTTGGCGTGAGCAAGGACTCAGCCAATTCGCATATGAAGTTTAAGGAGAAACACCAGTTGCCGTTCCCCCTGATTGCAGATATCGACCACGAGCTGCTGGAGGCGATGGGTGCTTGGGGAGAGAAGTCGATGTATGGTAAGAAGGTAATGGGTACCATACGCACCACCTTCATCATCAACGAAGAGGGCTTCATCGAACAAATCTATGCTGGCAAACAGGTGAAAACCAAGGAGCATGCAGAGCAGATACTCGGGAAATAACAGAAGAAGATAGATGTTGTTTGGACTGTTGCAAATTTTCTCTTAAATTTATGCCTTTTTGTCGGAAAAAATATGTAACTTTGCACCTTAAATTAAAAGAGACGGAATGCAAGTTGCAATAGTAAAATATAATGCGGGCAATGTATTCAGCGTTATCAATGCGGTGAAGAGACTGGGCATAGAACCGATATTGACGGATGATGCTGAGTTGTTGGCGAAGGCTGATCGTGTGATTTTCCCTGGACAGGGAGAGGCAAGCCACGCTATGAACTATCTGCGCGAGCACGGACTGGACAAGGTGATATGTGGACTGAGACAGCCCGTGCTTGGTATATGTATAGGTCAGCAGCTATTGTGCAGACACTCTGAGGAGGGTGATACGGACTGTCTCGGCATATTCCCCATGGATGTGAAACGTTTTGTGCCAGCAAGACGTGAAGACAAGGTGCCACAGATGGGGTGGAATAGTCTTTCGTTCCCAGAGAACGAAAAATTAGAAATTAGAAATGAGAAATTAGAAATTGACAACTCTGGCATCGACCTGTTCAAGGGGGTGAATGAGGGTGACTTCGTCTATTTTGTACATTCCTACTATGTGCCGCTGCATGAGGAATATACCATAGCACAGACAAACTTTACGCTGGACTATTCTGCCGCTATCCATAAGGATAACTTCTATGCAACACAGTTCCACCCAGAGAAGAGTGGGATGGTAGGTGCAAGGATACTCCAGAACTTTATGGAGATTGAAAACTGAAAGATAGAAAGATGATAGAACTGATTCCTGCCATAGACCTGATAGGAGGTAAGTGTGTAAGACTTACCAAGGGAGAGTATGACAGCAAGAAGATATACAACGAGGACCCTGTGGCGCAGGCTAAGGAGTTTGAAAAACTTGGTTTCAAACGTCTGCACGTGGTTGACCTTGATGGTGCCAAATCCAAGCACATAGTGAACGATGCTGTACTGAAGGCTATTACTGATAACACGAGTCTGACTGTGGATTTCGGCGGTGGCATAAAGACGGCTGAGGATATAGAGAAGGCTTTCAAGGCAGGTGCCAGGATGGTGACACTTGGTAGCATAGCCGTAACGAATCCTGAGCTCTGCATGGAGTGGATAGAGAAATATGGTGCAGAGAAGATTGTGCTGGGTGCTGACGTGCGCAATGGCAAGATAAGTATCAACGGGTGGAAAGAAGACTCGGAGGAAGACCTGATGCCATTCCTCAGAAAATATGTGGCGAAAGGCGTGAGAAATGTGCTTTGCACAGAGATAAGCAAGGACGGTACACTCGAGGGACCTGCCATAGAGCTATACAAAGAGATAATGACGGAGTTTCCCGACCTTCACCTGATAGCTTCAGGTGGAGTGGGGAGCAATGATGACATTATAGCCCTCGACAAGGCTGGAATACCCGCTGTGGTATTTGGCAAGGCATATTATGAGGGAAGAATAATGGTAGGAGAGTTGAACTTTGAAAGTTAAGAGTTGAATGTTAGCAAAGCGAATCATACCTTGTTTGGATGTGAAGAATGGTGAAACCGTCAAGGGTACCAACTTCGTTAACCTGCGCTCGGCTGGTGACCCAGTAGAGTTGGGTAAAGCATATAGCGATGCTGGTGCTGACGAGCTGTGCTACCTTGACATTACAGCTTCGCATGAGGGCAGAAAAACATTTACCGACATGGTGACTCGCGTGGCAAGGGAGATAAACATTCCCTTCACAGTAGGCGGGGGCATCAATGCCATAGAGGATGTTGACAAAATGCTTGCCGCAGGTGCCGACAAGGTGAGTGTAAACAGTGCAGCCTTGCGCCGTCCTGAGTTTATAGACGAGATAGCAAGTAGGTTTGGTTCTCAGGTGTGTGTATGCGCCATCGATGCCCGTAATGACGAGGATGGATGGCATTGCTACATCAACGGGGGCAGGATAAGAGTGGAGCGCACTTTGCTCGACTGGGCAAAGGAAGTTGCCGACAGAGGGGCTGGTGAGATACTCTTTACCTCGATGAATCATGATGGCGTGAAGCAGGGTTTTGCTAACGAGGCACTTGCTATGTTGGCTGATGCCCTGCCTATACCGATAATAGCAAGTGGCGGTGCAGGCAAGAAAGAGCATTTTCGTGATGCCTTCACACTGGGTAAGGCTGATGCTGCGCTGGCGGCATCGGTGTTCCACTTTGGAGAGATTCCTATACCAGAGTTGAAGCAATGGTTGAAGGAAGAGGGAGTTATCGTCAGATGATAAGTAATTAGAAATTGTAAAATGAAGATAGATTTCGAAAAAGGCGGTGGACTGGTTCCCGCTATCATACAGGATGCCAAGACTAAGAATGTGCTGATGCTGGGCTACATGAATAAAGAGGCTTATGAAAAGACTATGGAGACAGGCATGGTGACATTCTGGAGCAGAGGCAGAAAATGCCTTTGGACAAAAGGTGAGACAAGTGGTAACTTTCTTGACCTGGTTGATATAAAGGTGGATTGTGACAATGATACCCTGCTCGTTAAGGTACATCCTCATGGTCCTACCTGTCACACGGGAACAGACACCTGTTGGGGAGAGGAGAATAGATAATTGGCAATTAGCAATTAGTAATAAGGAATTAGCAATTAGAATATAAATGGAAGAAAAAAATCCACTGTTGTTCCTGACAGAGTTACAGGACTTTATTGAGACACGTTACAAAGAAATGCCAGAAGGCAGCTACACTACCTCTTTGTTTAAGGACGGATTGAACCGTATGGCACAGAAGGTAGGCGAAGAAGCGCTGGAACTGGTGATAGAGGCGACCAACGGTACTAACGACAGGTTGGTGTATGAGGGTTCGGACATGCTGTATCACCTCATTGTGCTATTGACGTCAAAGGGCTTGCGTATAGAGGACCTGGCAGCAGAACTTGCCGAGCGCCATAACCCTGGTTGGAAAAAGCATTAAGTATAACGTTAACGATAACTATGCTGATAGATTATAAAAACGTTACCTTCAGTCATAAGGATAATGACTACGTGCTGGAGGGCGTAAATTTCGCCGTTGAAGAAGGTGAGTTGATATACATCATAGGAAAAGTGGGCTCAGGAAAGAGTTCACTGCTGAAGACTTTCTATGGTGACATGGAGATAGACACAGCAGACAAGGCAATGGTATTGGGACGTGACATGATGGATGTGTCACGCAAAGAGATACAGTGTCTGCGCAGGGAGATGGGTATCATCTTCCAGGATTTCCAGTTGCTTACTGACCGTTCCGTAAAGAAGAACCTGGAGTTTGTATTAATGGCAACGGGATGGAAGGATAAGAGCGAGATAGAAGACCGAGTGACAGAGGTGCTTAAGGCCGTGAAGATGACGGGCGTGGAGGACAAAATGCCACACGAACTGTCTGGTGGCGAGCAGCAACGCATAGCCATAGCGCGTTCTTTGCTTAATTCGCCAAAGATAATCCTTGCTGATGAGCCAACAGGAAACCTCGATCCCGAAACGGCAGACCAGATTATCAGTCTGTTTAACGATATCGTAGCATCGGGCACATCGGTAGTGATGACTACTCACAACCTGCCTATACTGGAGCGTTTCCCTGGTAAGGTGTTCCAGTGTGACGAACAGAAGTTTGTTGAACTCTCAGAATTAGAGAGATAGTATATTGTAAAGTATAAAGAATAAAGAATAAAGTATAAGGTATAAGGTATAAGGTTTAAAGTATAGAGTATAAAGAATAAAAAATAAAAGAATAAGAAGATGGAAGTAATGAAATTTGGTGGCACGTCTGTAGGCTCTCCTGAGCGCATGAAAGGTGTCGCAAAGATAATAACAAAGTCTGGTGAGCCTACTTTCGTAGTTCTCTCGGCTATGTCAGGAACAACGAACTCACTGGTTGAGATTTCGGACTACCTCTACAAGAAGAACCCTGAAGGTGCGCAAGAGGTAATCAACAAGTTGGAGAAAAAATACATGGAACATGTGGAGGAGCTTTACTCTACTGATGCCATGAAGAACAAGACGCGTGATTTCCTGAAGAAAGAATTCGACTATCTGCGTTCTTTCACCAAGGATACCTTTACCAGTTTTGAGGAGAAGATAGTTGTGGCTCAGGGTGAGGTGATGTCAACCAACATGGTGACAAACTACCTGAACGAACAGGGTGTGAAGACAGTTTTGCTTGATGCTCTTTCTTTCATGCGCACCGATAAGAATGCGGAGCCAGACATGCCTTACATAAAGGAGCATCTGTCAAAGGTTATGAAGGCTAATCAGGGTTATCAGATATACATCACACAGGGTTTTGTATGTCGTAATGCCTATGACGAGGTGGACAACCTGCAGAGAGGTGGTTCCGACTACACAGCATCACTGATAGGTGCAGCCATGATGGCTGACGAGATACTGATATGGACGGACATAGACGGTATGCACAACAACGATCCACGTTTTGTAGAGAAGACAGACGCAGTTCACCAGCTGAACTTTGAGGAGGCTGCAGAGTTGGCATACTTTGGTGCAAAGATTCTGCACCCAACATGTGTTCAGCCAGCAAAGTTTGCAGGCATACCTGTTCGCATCAAGAACACTATGGAGCCAGACGCTGAGGGCACAGTTATCAACAACGACCTCGTAAAGGGAAAGATAAAGGCTGTAGCTGCTAAGGATAATATTACGGCTATTAAGATAAAGTCAAGCCGCATGCTCCTTGCTACAGGTTTCCTGAGAAAGGTTTTTGAGATATTCGAGACCAACAATACTCCTATTGATATGATTACGACCTCAGAGGTAGGTGTGAGTGTCTCTATTGATAACAAGACTAACCTTGGCAGAATTGTTGATGAACTGAAAAAGTATGGTTCTGTAACTGTAGATGAGGGTATGTGTATCATCTGTGTGGCAGGCGACCTTGATTGGAGCAACGTAGGTTTTGAGACCCTCGTTACAGACGCTATGGCAAACATACCAGTGCGCATGATTTCATACGGTGGTTCTAATTACAACATCTCTTTCCTCATCAGGGAAGAGGATAAGAAGCAGGCACTGCAGAACTTGTCAGCCAAGTTGTTTAACTAAAAACAGATTTGAACATTGAATATTGAACGTTTCAAAACGCTTGAGACACCTTTCTATTATTATGACAAAGGTGTGCTCAATGATACGATAGCAGCTATTAAGTCTGAAATGTCCAAGCACGATGGCTATCACCTTCACTACGCTATAAAGGCTAATGCCAATATTGAGGTACTGAAGGTAATCCAGCAGGCAGGATTGGGCGTAGATGCCGTGAGTGGTGGAGAAATAAAGCAGGCTCTTGAGGCTGGTTTCGATGCTGGCAAGATAGTTTATGCTGGTGTAGGTAAGGCAGATTGGGAGATAAACCTTGGTCTCAATGCGGGCATTTTCTGTTTCAATGTAGAGTCGCTCGAAGAACTTCGTATCATCAACGAGCTTGCTGCTGCCAAGAATAAGGTGGCAAGAGTATGTTTCCGCATAAATCCTAATGTGGGAGCGCATACCCATGCAAATATCACAACAGGACTGGCAGAGAATAAGTTCGGTATTGCAATGGAGGATATGGAACTTGCTATACGTGAGGCTGAGGAACTTAGCAACATAGAGTTCCTTGGTCTGCATTTCCATATTGGTAGTCAGATACTTGAGATGGATGACTTTGCAGCGCTTGCTGACCGCATAAATGCTTTGCAGGATCGTCTGGAGTCTCAGGGCATCAAGATAAGGGTTATAAACGTTGGTGGTGGTTTGGGTATAGCTTATGACGACCCAGATGGTAAGCCTATACCAGATTTCGAGTCTTATTTCGACACCTATGCCTCAAATCTCAAACAGCGTCCAGGTCAGGAAGTACACTTCGAACTGGGGCGTGCCGTAGTGGGACAGATGGGCTCGCTCATCACTCGTGTGCTCTACGTTAAACATGCCCATATCAAGCAGTTCGCTATCGTAGATGCAGGTATGAGTGACCTAATACGTCCTGCCCTGTATGGTGCTCATCATGAGATACAAAACCTTACGAGTGAAGAGACTCGTGAGGTGTATGATGTGGTGGGTCCTATATGCGAGTCGAGCGATGTGTTTGGTAAGGATGAGAAACTCAATGCTTGCCATCGTGGTGACCTCATCGCCATTCGTTCAGCAGGAGCTTATGGTGAGATTATGGCTTGCCAGTATAACTGTCGCAGGCTTCCGAAGGCATACATGTTCTAAGAGAGACAGAAGAATCAGGTGAAGTTGCTTCACTATATACCAGATATGTCTGCGAAGATTGGTTCGCAATCTCGCATGATGTTGCGCCTTGTCACTTCGGTATCAAGACAGGCGGAATCGTATCTGCTCACATCAACGCCTTTAGCAAAAGACATAGAGCAGCAGTTGGTTCAGGTATATGGGTTGAAGGTGGTATATCTGCCACAACTCTCAATGTCCAATCCCTTCAGGATTTATGAAGCCTGGAAGGAGATGAAGAAAGCCGTGCAGGTCATACAACCAGACCTTGTACATGTGCATGGAGCATGGAACCCCTTGCTATATCTCATGGAACTTACAGCGCGTAAGAATGGTTACGTAACCTGTGTATCTACCTACGGAGGTATGGCACCAGAGATTCTCAATACAGAATTCTTTAAGAAGCGTATGCTCCCCTTGCTATTCTATCAGGCACCGCTTATCCGACACTCAACATCCCTGCTTGCTATCAATGAGAAAGAGTGGGAGGACATACGTAACCTCAATCTAAAGAAACGCGTAGAAATACTGCCTGAGATAACATCAGGCGCAGGAAACAATGAAGTGTTGTCTGAAGCCTTATTGGCCGCTTATCGTAAAGCAATAGACTCTTCATATAAGCGTTTCCTTACAGCTGATGAGGAACTCTTCGTTGAACGTTGCGTGATAGCAGCAAGTACTAAAGATGCTGGTGAAACAACAGCGCACTCAAGGCGTTTAGACGATTCACTCTCTTTCCGTAGGATATTCCTGTACGCTTATGACGAGGATGTAATGGAACTCTTACATGCTGGAGCACTCAATCTTTCTTATCAAATTCCAACTATACACAATGTGGGTGATATACCACGCTATGCTGATAAAAAGGCTAAAAGAAAAGGAGGATTACAGCAGTTGCCTCTACCTGTAAGAAAAATTAAAGTAAGCGAGGATAATCCTTTGGAATACAATGCTGTATCAGCTTTGCTTAGAGCACAGAAGGAAGGTATTAAACGACTCTCCTTAAGACACAAGACAGAGCTATATGACATATTCCGCAATCAGGATTTTGATGAGGGAGTAGTGGGCGCTGAACTCTCACGCCTGCGTCTAAAACGTTTTACAAAGAAAATACAAAACATGTTGCATGAAATGTATAACATGCCTGTAGGATACGATATATTTTAGTTAAATTATAGCCTTGATGAAATACGAAATTGAAAACAACCTGCACTATCTGCAACTATTGGCAAAGTCTTTTCCGAACATTGCCGCAGCTTCAACCGAGATAATCAACCTTTCGGCAATAATGAACCTGCCTAAAGGAACAGAACATTTTCTTGCTGATATTCATGGAGAGCACGAAGCCTTTCTGCATGTTCTGAAGAATGCTTCAGGACGCATATCACAGAAAGTAGATGAGATATTTGGAGAATACATGCCATCAAAGACAAAGAAAGACCTTTGTACTCTCATCTATTATCCCGAACAGAAGTTAGAACTCGTAAAGTCAGACTTCTCTGCCTTAGCTGACTATGACGAGCGTATTGCCGAGTGGTATCGCATGACGCTATACCAGCTTGTGAAGGTTTTTCGTGTGGTATCTTCGAAATATACACGTTCAAAAGTGCGCAAGAACCTGCCGCAAGAATATAGTTATATCCTCGAAGAATTATTGCAGGAGCGTTCTGAGGATGATAACAAGACAGCATACGTAAACGTAATCATTGATACAATCATCTCCACTGATTCAGCCGATGACTTTATCATTGCCCTTGCTAACGTCATACAGCGCCTTGCCATAGACCAGCTACACTTGCTTGGAGATATATACGACCGTGGTCCTGGTGCCCACATCATTATGGATAAGCTTGTCAACTACCATTCGTGGGATATACAGTGGGGTAATCACGACATACTCTGGATGGGTGCCTGCGCTGGCAACGATGCTTGTATCTGTAATGTGATACGCCTTTCCCTGCGTTATGCTAACCTGCTCACGCTCGAAGATGGTTACGGCATCAACCTCATGCCCCTTGCCACCTTTGCTATGGAGACATACGGCGATGACCCTTGCGAGGCCTTCATGCCAATACTGAATAGCGAGAATAGAGATCGTTTCGATGAGAAAACAATCCGTCTTATGGCTATGATGCACAAGGCTGTGTCTGTGTTGCAGTTCAAGGCTGAGGCCCAACAGATAAAGCGTAACCCGATATGGAATATGGATGACCGCTGCATGCTCTCGCGTATAGATTTCAATGAGGGAACGTGCAACGTTGACGGTAAATGCTATAAGATGCTTGATATGAACTTCCCAACGGTAGATCCAGCAAATCCTAATGCCTTTACCAGCGAGGAAGAACAGCTTATGAGCAAACTGCACCATTCTTTTCGAGTGTCAGAGAAGTTGCAGCGACACATTCGCGCCATCCTTTCCCATGGTTGTATGTATGCTGTGTATAACGACAACCTGCTTTTCCACGCTTCAGTACCTATCAATGCCGATGGTACGCTCAAGGAGGTAGAGATTATGCCAGGACTCAAAGTTAAGGGCAAAGACATGATGCATCGCATAGGTATGATTATACGTTCAGCCTTTGCAAATGATACACCCAAAGAGGAGAAAGACTTGGCTCGTGATTACTTCCTCTACCTGTGGTGTGGCAAAGATTCCTGCCTCTTTGACAAGTCAAAAATGGCGACATTCGAGCGTTACTTTATTGCAGAGAAGGAAACCCACGAAGAGAAGAAAGGTTACTTCTTCCAGTTGCGTGGTAAGGAGGAGACGGCAGAGAAGATGGCAGAAACTATACTTGATGCCTTTGGCGTAGAAGGAGAGAATCGCCACATTATCAACGGGCATGTGCCAGTACATGTAAAGAAGGGTGAGACACCTATCAAGGGTAATGGTAAGATAATGGTTATTGACGGTGGATTCTCTGAGCCTTACCACAAGGAGACGGGCATAGCTGGCTACACACTTGTCTATCACTCGCGCGAGTTTGAACTGGTGCAGCATGAGCCTTTCACAAACATAGAAGATGCGGTAAGAGAAGGCAGGGACATCAAGTCCACCACCCAGATAGTGGCAACGACAGGTCATCGCATACTCGTTGCAGATACTGACCATGGAAAAGAACTCAAAAAGCAAGTTGACGACCTGCGCATGTTGCTGTATGCGTATCGTCACGGCATTATAAAAGAAGTGAAATAAGATGAACTACGAACTTCAATACGCTCTCACTATCCTGACCATAGTCATGATACCGCTCATGCTGTGGTACGGCAAGAAGCACGATGTGCGCAAAATCACTTACGTTCTTTTTGCCTTGCTCATAGTGGCAGATATAGCAGCCTACTTTCTTCTTGACAAGTTTGCCTCCTACATGTATCTCGCCATTATCACAGCGTTATCCATGTTTCTCATAAAGAAGAATGATACTTCGTGCTCTTGAACCCAGTGACCTCGAGCTTCTCTACACCATAGAGAATGACCCTGAGATGTGGAACGTGGGAAATGCCAACGTTCCCTATAGTCGCTATGACCTCGAGAACTACATCCTCAGTCAGCAGCACGACATACATGCCGACAAGCAGGTCCGCCTTGTAGTATGCAAGGAAGATGGTAAGGCTGTGGGATTGATAGACCTCTTCAATTATTCGGTCCTTCATAACAGGGCAGAGATAGGGCTGGCAATCCTTAGTTCGGAGCAGGGCAAAGGCTATGCAGGCGAAGCGCTGAGCCAGATAGCTCTTTATGCTCGCAACACTCTTCACATTCATCAGCTTTACTGCGTGGTGCCAGAAGATAATGCTGCTTCCCTTGCTATGTTGCGCAAGGCGGGTTATTGTAATGAGACCTTGTTGAAAGATTGGCTTTCAACCCCTGAAGGCTACAAAGACTGTATAGCTCTTTTCCGCATACTATAGAGTATCGCAACTTTTACTCTTGATTATATATAAAAAAGGAACTTCCCACTTACTCGTTTTGAGTATAGTGGGAAGTCTGCTTATAAACGGGTAGGGTGGGTGAGTCCTTCCTGTTTCTTCGCTATTTATGCTCTTTCAAGAGTTTCTGCGTTAGAACTTTCTCAGTGTAACGTTCTTCACGTTGATTTCGCAGTTAGGATCTATGTCGGTATTAGTTTCTGAATAAGCAATATTGCAGTCGCTAATGTCGATGTTGTGTACGGTTCCTCGTGCTCCATTTGCGCTGATGCCTATGCGAGCCTTGTTGCATGTTACGTTAGAGATGTGTATGCCCTGGAACTCAGGTATCCAGTCTGTGCCTGTTGAGCCTTCGGTTTTGTAGATAGCTTCGTTGATGTAATCGGTCTGGAAGCCGATAGCCTCGTCTTTCACCTTATCCATGAGGATATTCCAAATGTAGATGTTGTCGGTCTTACCGCCACGGCTGGTGTAACTCTTGAAGCGCAGTCCTGTCTCTGTATTGGCGAGTACATTGTTATATACGCACACGTCGCTTATGCCAGAGGCAAATTCAGAACCTATAACGAAGCCACCATGAGCGTAAACCACTGTGTTATTGGCAATGACTACATCTTTCATGGGCTTGTGGTCGAAAGCTCGCTTGCCTGTTGCAGCTTTGAGAGAGATGGCATCGTTGCCACAGTCGATAGTGTTGTTTACGATGAGCACATTCTGGCTTGTCTTGAGCACTATGCCGTCGCCGTTCTGGGCGTTCCAGGCGCAGTTGATATGAACACCGTCAACGATGAGGTTAGAACAGTCCTCCAGTTCGAGGTGGAACTTAGGAGAGTCGATGATGGTAATACCGCTGATGAATGCACCTTCGCAGCCCTTGAAGAATACAACAGACTGGCGCAGAGACTCCTGCTTTGCTACAGACTCTGCCAGATTAGGAAGGTTCTTCAGGTTGTAAGGATACCAAATCTCGTCATTGCCCTTGTTGGCTGTTATGCCACCGAGCGATTTGAGCTGGTCCCATTCAGTATTGGAGTATTTAGAGTGCTTTGCTGCACGCCAATAGATGCCGTTGCCGTTGATGATACCTTCACCCGTGATGGCTACGTTCTTGCAGCCTTGGGCAGAGATGCCATTCATTGGCTTTGTAGCTCCGACCTTCATGTGCTTTGTGCGGTCTGGTGTCAGGATAATCATAGCACCTTTCTCCAAATGGAGGTTGATGCCCGACTTCAGTGCGATAGGAGAAACGAGCCATGAGCCTGCTGGAACATTGACCTGACCGCCACCCTTTGCAGAGAGGTTGTCGATGGCGTTCTGCAGTATTTTGGTGCAGTCTGTTTTTCCGTCGCCTACAGCGCCATAGTCCTTAATGTTTATTTGTGCCTCCTTCAGTACAGGTTGTTTTACCTGTGGAATGTTGACAGGCAGGTCCTTGTAGTAGCAACTATAGTCTGCCGCTACTGCCATAAATGTTGTCGCAAGCAGGACAACGGTGGTTAGAAAAATTTTCTTCATACTTTTTTATCTTAGGTTTCGTTATGTTTTATGTTTTTGCAAACTCAACTTTTGGTGTGTGGTGGCGGAGAGTGTTTAGATGCTCAGCTCGTTGAGCACTGTGAAGAGCTTCTTGTCCAATGGCTTATCAGAGCGAATAGCCTCAGAGAAAGGCACATATACAACCTCATTGTTGCGCACACCAATCATCACGTTGCGCTGTCCCTGCATGATGGCCTCAATGGCGCCTACGCCAGTACGGCTTGCAAGTATGCGGTCGCGTGCTGTGGGGCTTCCTCCACGCTGCAGATGTCCGAGTATTGATACGCGCACGTCATATTCAGGGAACTCCTTCTTTACGCGCTCTGCGTAGTACATAGCGCCACACTTGGGTGATTCTGAGACGATGACGATGCATGATTTCTTAGACTTGCGTATGCCTCGCTTCATGAACTCTGCCAGCTGGTCGGCATCAGTCTCCTCCTCAGGAATGATGGCAGCCTCTGCTCCGCAGGCAATGGCGCTGTTCTGGGCAAGGAAACCTGCGTCGCGTCCCATAACCTCGACAAAGAAGATGCGCTCGTGGGACTGCGCAGTGTCGCGTATGCGGTCAACGCACTCCATGATGGTGTTCATGGTGGTGTCATAGCCTATGGTGGAGTCGGTGCCGTAGAGGTCGTTGTCTATTGTGCCAGGCAAGCCGATGCAGCAAACGTCAAACTCCTGCGCAAACTCACGTGCTCCAGAGAGGGAACCGTTACCGCCTATGACGACGAGGGCGTCGATGCCTTCTTTTACCATAGTGTCGTAGGCTTTCTTGCGTCCCTCATACTCACGAAACTCGTTGGAACGTGCCGTCTTCAGTATTGTACCGCCGAGCGTTATGATACCAGAAACGTCCTCTGTGGTGAATGTCTTGATGTCATCATGTATCAAGCCTTCCCATCCACGGTAAATACCTTTGATAGAGAAACCGTTGCAGATACCTGCACGTGTCACAGCGCGAATAGCGGCATTCATGCCAGGGGCATCGCCGCCTGATGTCATTATTCCTATTGTCTTTATTTTGCTCATGTTTTTTTATTTTTTTTCTAGGTGGCTAGGGATTCCTATGAGTTTCTAGGCTTTCCTAGGCGAACCTAGGTTATCTTAGTTTTTTTCTTAATTAAATCGTAAGTTCAAGGCAAAGCACCACGAAGGCTATGACTCCAGAAAGGAGCGTCAGGGGAGTGATGTGCCTGAAGTACCAGTTGAGGCTCACGCCTTGCATCTGCATCATTATCACTCCGCTGATAGAGCCAACGGCAAGTATGCTGCCACCCACGGCTGTGCCAAAGGAGAGAACCTTCCAGTAAGCTCCGCCTACAGCGTAGTGCGGGATGGCGTTTGTTACTTCGTGCAGGGAAATCATCGTCACGCATGAGGCGAAGCTGTCGAGCACGGTGCTTATGAGTGCCGTCATGGCGCCTACAATCCACACATTACCCACGAGGGTGTCTATCTCGGTAGATAACCAGTGCATGAAGCCCGTTTCCGTTACTACTCCTACGGCAAGCATCACGCCGATGATGTAGAGTATCTGCTGTATGGAGTTGTACTGCATCTTCTGGGGCGTGTCGTCGTAGCTGATGCGACGCTTCTGGGCGTTGAAGAGCGAGCGGTTGAACACCTCGTTGACTATCCACAAGAGGCTGAGCGTGCACAGCGCACCGAGGAACGGCGGCAGCTGGGTGATGGCGGTGAAGGTGGGGATGAACCACAGTCCGCCTATTCCCACAAGGAGCATCACTATGCGCTGCCATATCTTGAGGTTTGTGTCGTCGCCGCGATAGGGCAGGGTGGGGCGCTCTATGTCGATATTCGATTTCAGTTTCAGGCTCACTAATGCTGTGGGCAGCATCCATGCTATGGCGCAGGGTATAGCCATAGTCATGGTGTAGTCGGAAGCAGTGATAGCTCCCTTGTTCCATAAAACCAGACCTACGGGGTCGCCAATCACACTCAGCGCACCACCGAATATCACAGCCAGCAACACCATAGTGCCATACAGCTTGCGGTCCTTGGTGCGAGGCAGTATAGTGTTGGTTACGGTCAGCATCAGCACGATGGTGGTGATGTTGTCGAGGTTGGCTGAAAGGAAGAAGGTGAAGGCAGTAAGCTTCCACAGCAATATGCGACTGTTGCGAGTGCGTATCCAAATGGTGAGGAAGTCGAAACAGCCATTGGTGTGGAGGATGTTGACAATGCTCATTGTGGCAAGCAGGAACAGCACAATCGCTGCTGCCTGTCCTAAGTAGGGCAGGAATATGCTCTTCGCAATATATTGCTTTACCGCTACGCTGTTAGGCTGTATGCCGTCAAGAAATGATTTGTAGTCTGCCATGTGCTGGCTCTCTACAAAGTCTGCACCAAAACTAACGTACAATACCCAGCCCAGCGTGCTGGCAAAGACTGCCACAGCCGCTTTGTTGATATGTGTAAGTCTCTCTGTCGATATAAACAGGAGGCTCACTATCAGTATTGCTGCTATTAGTATTGTCATCTTGGTGCTAGTATGTTAAAAACAAGCATATTTGGGTACAAATGTAACATTTTTTTTTGTTTTTAGCAAGCAAAAAGCAAAAAATCTCAAACTTTCCCGTAAAGCAAGCCTTATTTTTGTGGTATTTATGTGTAGAATTCAGGCTATTTCACGTGAAAGACAAGCGTCCACATACAGAAACTAAGCATCCTTACACGAAAACTAAGCCTCCAAACGAGGAAGCTAAGCAACTACGCGCGGGAACTAAGCAACTACATGCGGAAGCTAAGCAACAACATGCGGATACTAAGCAACTACATGCGGAAGCTAAGCACCTGCAAATTGTTGCTTTGCTCCTATGTCAAATTTGCTAGCAAATTTGACGAATTAACTAGTAAATTTAATAAATTTGCTAGTAAATTTGAGTAAGAAGCAAAGCTGCTATCTGGAGAAGCTGTGTACCCTCAGGCAGAAGCTTGTTCTCCATCGCTATTAGCGTGAGGAGGATTTGTTTATCAGCCTGAAGATGGCAGGCTGAACTACATAGGAGAGAACAACGGCAGAAACCATGCCTACAAGCGTAGCAAAGCCAACAGACTTGATGGCTGGGTGGTTGGCAAAGAGCATGGAGGCCACTGTAACAATCAGTATGAAGGCGGAGAAGAAAATAGCTGTCTTGTGGTAGGCAAGGACGTGGCTGTCACGACTGCCTGCTATGAGACCGTTCATAATGAATATGGAGTAGTCAACGCCTATGCCGAAGATGAAGGTTGAGATGATGATGTTGATGAGGTTAAACCTCACACCAAAAATTGCCATTGCTCCAAGCACTATGAGCCATGAGAGCAGAATGGGGGCAAAGCCGAGAAGAGTGTGCTTGATGTTGAAGTGGAACGAGAACAGCAGCACTACGAAGACAAATGCCATGCTGACCCACTGAAGGATGTTGAAATCGTTGTTGAGGTCGTTGAGGCCATCGGTGGTGTAGTAGTAGGTGTCGAGCACCATCATGTTGGGCTCGTTGGCTATGGCATCGCAGATGCGGTGGTAGTCTGATGTCTTGCTGCGTATGGAGTCGTTGGTGCAACGCACAGAGGTGAAGCAGAGATAGTCTCCAGCTGCCGTCTGCTCCATGAGGGTTGACTGATAGCCAGCAGGGATGATGTCTGCCTCATAGAGAGGAGTGGGAGTGTAGTCAGCTTCTACAAGGTCGAAGAAGGGCTGGAAACCATCAGCCTTGAGTCCTGCACCTGGAGCTGTCTGTGCTATGAGGCTCTTGACTTGTGACAGGCGCTGTGGTGTCCAGTAGGCTTTCCATGCGTTGATGCGCTCTTGCTGCACCTTGAGGGGTACGAAGATGGCATTGGTGCGAGTGTAGTCTTTTACGAGTCCAAGCTTCTGGAGAGAGTCAAGCTTGTGAGAGAGCAGGGTGAAGTTGGCAAGCGCTTCTTCCATAGTCTTGCCCTGTGAGGCAAAGTATTTCGACTTGTCTGCGGTATATGTCTTGTTGCGCAGGAGTGCCTCGGAGTACTCGGTATTGTCGGAGAGGTAGCCAAGGTTGCTCATGTCGGCATCGAAGTCAGTGCCCTTGGCTACATAGAAGGCTATGCAGACAGCCGTCACTGCACCAATGAGGGCAAGGAGCGGCTTTTTGGTTTCAAAGGGGTAGTTGTTGATTTTGTCAATGAGGGCAAAGGCATACTTGTTTACCTTGTTCTTCTCCAGCACGAGCAAGTGTGGCAGATAGACAAGGGCAAAGACGGTAGTGCCCACAATGGCGAAAGTGGCAAAGAGGCCAAAGTCCTGCAGGAGGTCTGTCTTGATGAAGATAAGCCCCATGAAGGAACCTATAGTGGTGAGACAGCCAAGCAGGACAGGCTTTGTCTCGTCACGCAGTACCACCTCAGGGTCTTCTACATATTTATAATGGGTGAGGATGTGGAGCACATAGCTCATAGCTACTCCGAGCACTATGGAGCCTATGCCGAGCGCAAGGAGCGAGAACTGCCCCTTGATGAAGTACATCATGGAGAGCCCGAAGAGCGTGCCGAAGGCAACAGGGAGTATGAGCAAAGGAATGGTGTTCCAGTTGCGCATGCAGATGAAGAGCACTATGAGCACTATGACGAGCGACCACGCTATGGTGGAGGTGAGGTCGCCCTTGATGGTTGACGAATTATAGTAGCCGCTGGCAGGAGTGCCGTGGTAGCTTATCTTGACATCAGGGTGTGTCTTTTGGAATTGTTCGATTAGGTCGTTGAGATTGATGAAAAGTTGTGAGCCCTGTCCTGTGTTCGTAGCAGAGAATGCAGGCGAGATGAAGGCCACGCAAACGGTGGAGTCACGCACAAAGAAGTGGTCGTTGATGGTCTGATAGCTGCCGCCTGTAGCACTCATTAAAGATTGCATCTGTTGCATGAGTACATTGCGCATGCCGATGGGGTCAGACTGTATGAGTTCAGGAAACATTTCGCCGAACTCGCTCTGCAAGTCTTTGGAGTTTTGAGCCATCTGTGCCCTCATGTGGGGGAGGGTGAGCAGTGTGTCGAAAGCGCTGTAGGCAGAGGTGTCAATGTATGATGGCACGTTCTCCTGCATGAAGCTGATGCCGTCGAGCATGACATCCTCGGGGATGGTGTAGAAGATGTCGCCAATAATCTTGTTGGAAGTGTCGCTGTCCATAGCGAGTAGCGAATCGACAAAGGAATCGCACACAGTGGTGAGACTGTCAATGACGGCATCGTTCATCTCCTTGGGATTCATCGCACTACCATCTTTTGCCCTTGCCTCAAACAAGAGGAAAGTCTTGTCCTTGATACGCAGGTCGGCAAACGCCATCTTGGTGGTGCCGTCTGGGTTCTTGGATGAAGGCATGAGCTTGTTGAGGTCTTCCTCAAGGTGTATCTGGCTTGAGAAAAAGCCTGTTACAATAAAGAGCAAAACCATCGAGAGCCACATAAGCGCACGATGGTGTGTGAAAAAACGGTAGATGTTGATGAATAACTGTGTCATAACTATGAACTAATTCAGCGTTCCTTTGAATGTCATGTAAGTTTGCTTGTCGTCTGCTATGGTGGCAGTGACGATGTAGTCTTCCTCCTTAGGTTGTGCGGAAATACTTATGTTTACTTCTGGGCAGACTGTGGGGGTGGCGATAGCCGTAAGACGGCACTGCTTGATAGAACTTATGCGCAGAAGCTTGCCAACGAGTTTGGATGCACACTCCTTGATGGTCTCTATATTACATACTCCTGGGCAGACAGGGTCGCCAGGAAAGTGGCCGTCATAGACGTTGCAGTCAGGAAGTATTGCTACGCGATAGGTAGCTGAGTCTGAGTGTCTATCCTCGCTTAATATCTTGTAGAACTTATTTTCTAAGAACATATTATTCTCTCTTTAGCTTTTTAATCTCACTCCTTAACAAAAATCTTCATGGTGGTGTCTGCAACAACTTCATCATTACATTTTGTCTCGCCACGAATGATGGTGATACCATCTACCTCAGCTCCCATAGTGATGGTGGTAACAAGTGTGTCGCCTATTTTTGGACGATTGTAGAGGTGAAAGTTCTTTATCTCACCTATGTAACCCACTGGAGGCTCTGTCGCTCCTGACTGAACAGCACGATAGCCGGCAAAAGCGCTGGCAGACTGGGCAATGTGCTCCAAAAGTCCAGGCTCAGCCATGAGGGAGTCTTCGTCAATAAAAAAGTTGTCTGGGCGCACTGTGAGTTGGCACTGCGCTTCATCTCCATTAACACACAACAGCTCGTCGACCATGATGATCGGCGAGCGTTGTGGTATGAGTTGTTTAATGTCAATCTTGTTCACTGCTCTTAGCTTAGGCGTGAGACTCGATGTAGTCATAAAGGTCGTTGAAGGTCTGAATCTTTGGCAGGTCTTCAGCTGGAATCTTAATCTTGTAGGTGTACTGGATGAGTGCTACAAGGTCAACGAGTGACAGGCTGTCCAGTGCAAGAGTATTCTTGACGTTTGCCTCGGGTGTGATTACGCTTTCTTCAACTTCAAACTCTTCTGCAAGCACTGAGTTTACTTTTGCAATAATTTCTTCGCGTGTCATGTTTTGTTTACTTTTTTGTTGTTTAATTTATTTAATACTTTGTTTAATGCAAGATTATAAATTCTTGATTATCAATGTAGAGTTGGTTCCACCAAAACCGAATGAATTAGAGAGGAACATGTCGAAATGTGTCTGGGTAGTCTCAGGTATGACATTTACGCATGATGTCTCCTCATCTGGTTCAGAGAAGTTGATGTTGCCCGCAATGAAGTCATTCTTCATCATGAGCATAGAGTAGATTGTCTCTGCAGCACCAGCTGCCCACATTTCATGACCAGTCTGAGACTTGGTAGAAGTAACAGGCACACGGTAGTCGCCAAATATCTGAGCGATTGCCATAGCCTCACGTCCGTCGCCAGCGTGGGTAGAAGTTGCATGGGCATTGATGTAGCCTATCTGCTTAGGGTCTATACCGCCATTCTTGAGGGCGAGTTCGAGAGAGCGTGCCGGACCAGCTACGTTTGGAGTTGAGATATGGTCGCCATTACCAGAGAAGCCCCAACCTACAACCTCTGCAAGAATAGGAGCACCACGCTTTACTGCGTGCTCATAGCTCTCGAGAATAACGGTAGCCGCACCACCACCAGGAACAAGACCGTCACGGTTCTTGTCGAAAGGACGTGAAGCCTTTGTTGGCTCGTCTTCACGAGTAGAGAAAGCCTGTATGCCGTCAAATGATGCTACGCAGTACATGTTGGCTTCCTGTGCACCACCTGCTATGATGCAGTCTGAAAGACCGTTCTTGATGAGCAGGTAAGCATTGCCTATGGCCAAAGAACTTGAAGCACAAGCAGCACTTGATGTGAGGTTGATGCCACGCAGTTTGAAGAGGCAGGCAAGGTTCATGGTGACAGTGGAGTTCATGGATTGGAAAATAGCGCCAGAACCACATGCTGCAGTGTCGCCAAACTCACGGAATTTATCAAGGGCACGCATGGTAGCTTCTGCTACAGAGTCATTACCATAAATGATACCCACTTCGTTCTTGTCAAGAAAGTCCTGATCTATTTTTGCAGCTTCAAGGGCGTCCTTCGTAGCCATGTAGGCATACTGTGCCTCTTCTGGCATGAACTGGCGCATATTGCGTGGTACGAATGGTTTGAGGTCTGGCTTAGGAACGTCAGCACAAAGGGCAGAACGGAAACCAGCGTCCTTGCGCTCCTGTGAGAATATTATGCCACTCTTACCTTCAAAAAGGGATTGACGAACATCGTCTAAGGTCTGTCCTAAACAAGACCAAATTCCCATACCTGTAATTACTACTCTATTCATCTTTGTGTGTTATATATATCTTACTAAACTTGTATCTCTAAATATCTTTCTTCCAACATCTGCGACGCTTCACAGTCTTTGGATTGAGGGGCTTCCACTGTGAGAGTTCCCTTACGTTGGTCTCAAGCTGCGGATTTGTTTCGCACCACTTTATGCCGAGGCGGTTGTAAAGATGTATCAAGTGGGTAAACATTGCTGCATTTACTCCCATGCCCTGCATCTCTGGACGTATGCCTATAATCATGAGCTGCGCCTTGTCCTGCTTGCCAAACTTCAGGGCTTTGAGCAAGTGAAACCATCCGAAAGGTAGCAATTTGCCTTTGCTCTTCTGTATGCCATCAGAGAAATCGCGACATGTTATGGCTACTCCTGCCAGTTCTCCTTTGTTATCCTCTGCCAGGGCAATCATCTCTGTGTCCACCAGTGGCAGGAACTTGTGCAGAATGTCATCAACCTGTTTGTCAGAGAACGGGGCAAATCCGTACAGTGGTGCAAAGGCTTGGTTGAGCAGAGAGAATACTTTCTTGCCGTAGCTGTTGTATATTTCTTTCTTGCTCTTGTGAACCATGTGGATGCCAAATTCCTGCTTGGCATAGTCTGCCACTCGCTGAAAACGTGCTGGCACTTCTTCTGGCACTTGAAAGCGTATCTGCAACCAGTCCGTAGCCTTGTCAAAGCCCAATGCCTCCATGTGCTCCTTGTAGTAGGGCGGATTCCAAAATTCCATGAAGCACCCCTGAAGGTCGAAGTCTTCTACAAGCATGCCTTCCTTGTCGAAATCGGTAATGCCCATCGGACCTTGCACCTCGTTCATACCCCTTTCCTTTCCCCAAGAGGCTACTGTGTCAAGTAAAGCCTTTGAAACCTCGAGATTATCAATGAACTCCAGAAAGGTAAAACGGACAATCTTCTTTTCCCATGTGGCATTTGATTTGTGGCTCACAATACCCACTACGCGACCTACTACCTTGCCATCCTTGATAGCTATGAAAGGTTGCACGTCAGCATAAGCTAAATCGTTATTCTTCTTGGGGTCGAAGAAATCTCTTATGTCAACGTCAAGGTCAGGAACGTACTGCTTGCTGTCCTTGTATAATGTCCTGCTGAGCGATATGAAATCACTCATCTCTTTGGGGCTTTCCACCTTCTTTACGAGTACATTATTCATTGGACTAAACTTTAACTTTCGTGCAAAATTACGATTTTTTTTAAACATACACAACTTTTATTTGCAAAAAGCAGACAAAAGCGGTCAAAAGTACCGTTTCTTTTTAGAAAAAGTGGGTAAGGATGTTAAAATAGGTAGCGTAGTAAAAAAATAGAGCAGGCTAAGATGATGGCAAAGAATGTAAATTGTAAGGCATAAAAGATGGGTGGTATATATACAAAAGAAATTGATTGTCTCACGACAATCAATCCTTGTTAACCTTAATAATCTAATACCATGAAAAACACATTGCAAAGGTATTGCTTTTTTGGAGAAAAACAAATCTTTTTGCGAAAAAAATGTTCTAAAGTACCGATTTTTTACACTATTTAAGTGTTCCTTCGTTCCATTTTACATTTCTTTGCAAAAAATGTTTTATGGCTTCATTATTGTCGTCTTTGTAGGAGAATGGTACGTTGTATTGGAGGGTGATTTCTCTCGGGTTATCGGTAATTGTGGCACTTATGAGTATGAAGTCAGCCTCTGATATTATTTTGCTTACTTTTTCTTTATCTTCTTCGCCTGGTGGCATGGGTAAGTCTTCTATGCTGAAGTTTACTGTCCTTTTCTTGCTCCATTCGTTGTTGTATATGCAGCATTTACTCTCTGGCAGTGGTGCGCAATATGTGTTTATGAGCAATATATTGTCATTATCCAGCCTGCCTATCTCAAGACTGCTATTGTCAGAGAGTTGCAGGGTGAGGATATCGTTGGTTAGTCTTGTCATTTTCACGTTGCCTATGGATGTTTCGACGGTGGCAGTGCTGTCAGGCTCCATGTTCTTCAGGCTTACTAAGTCTTTTCTCAGATTCTGTGGCATATATGGCAGAATGCTGTCTGGCATATTGTAGAATAATTCTGATACAGCAAGGCTGCTTCCTTCCTCTGCAAGACAGTTTACCGAAGAAAGCAAGGTAATCATTATTATGAAGAGTGATTTGCGCATGATTATTTTGTTCTTTTATTTTTTCATCAGGTTATACGCTCCGAATAGTCCTAATTCACCAGACTTTGAAAAGTCTTTTCTTGCTTCAACTGGTTTGCCAGACTTCATGTAAGCCAGTCCTCTGTTATAGTAGGCATATGGCATGCGTGGTGATAGTTCTATCGCCTTGCTCAGCAGTTGTATTGCGTTGTCATACTTGTTGTTTCGAGCTAAGTATGTGCCGTAACAATATAGTATTATAGCATTATTTGGCGAGAGTTCCATCAGGCGCTTGAAACTCTTTACTATATCCAAGTGTCTTAGTTCTGCGTCATGTGTTGTAGAGTTCTTCTCATACTCGTTGATAAGAGCTTTACAGATTGTCTGTTGCCAAAGAGCTACAAAACTGTCCTTATTTGCTGCCATGTATGTGTTGAGGTCTGTTATGGCATCTTGATAGTTGAGAGAGGAAGAGTAAGCCACACTTCTCATCAGGATGTATGCCAAGCCTTCGTTGGTGTCCTTGGCATGGTATATCATGGAAGTCAGGGAGTCTGTTGCTGCAAAAGTCTCTGTGCCATTTGCCTCACTCACGTTGCCAAGTCGTATGATTGGGAGCCCCTTGTTCTTTAGTTGAGGTAGTAGCTTCTCCATCACCTGTGTGGCATGCTGCTCATATGGTATATAGGTAGATACATTGTCCAGTTGGTTCTCTGACATGGTGAGGGCTATATAAGGTTGGAATACATCTGCAGTATTTCTGTTCTGTACTTTACCTCTGTAGGCACTCTCATATTCGTGTTGCTTGTGTTCGTCGTCCTCCACTACTATCTGGTTATATTTGTCAAGGTCTATGTCGCTCAGTTTTCTCATGGCATTGAGCTTGGCCTTGCTCCACCTGTTTTGTATTCCCATGTGCTTATTCATCTGCGCTTTTAGGATGCGAAACTCGTCCTGTTCTGCCTTCGCATTCATGCCCAGGCGACGATAGCAGGCGGCACGATAGTGTAATCCTGTCCAGAAGTTGGGAAATTGTCTTATGACGATGCTGTAGTCTCTGATAGCACCACGCAGGTCGCCAGTACGGTCGAGTAGGGTGGCACGATTGAAGAGTGCAAGAATGTTTCCTGGTTCCAGTGAGAGAACGTAGTTAAAATCTTCGATAGCCCTATTGTCATCGCCCACCTGCTGTCTCAGGAGTCCACGGTTGTAGTGTGCGAGAAAGTTGTTGGGGTCATGCTCCAATGCGGTATCGTAGTCAGCCATAGCTCCTCTCAGATTGTGCAACCTCAGTCTTGCGAGGGCTCTGTTGATGTAGCATCCTACGTTTTTGGGTTTGTAATGTAGAGCTTTAGTGAGACATGAGTCTGCCGTGCGCCATCTTTCCTGTTGCAGGGCTATGTGTCCTTTAGCCCTCCATGCTTCAGCATTGTATGGCTCCACCTTCAGTGTCTTGTCCAGCCATCTTGATGCGTTTGCCGTATCCGACTGCAGAAGATATACCTCTGCCTTCATTTGGTAAGCTACGGAATACCCTTTCCATTTTTCTATTATGCTATCCAGTTCGTGGTGTGCTGTGTCATAGTTGTGTTTCTCCATGTAGCAGGCAGCCCTGTTAGACCAGTATCCCTTGTTGTTGGGGTCCAGTTCTATAGCTTTGGTGTAGTCGCTAATAGCTTTGTCAAAGTCCTTCTGCCTTATGTAGGCAATGCCTCTTAAGTCATAGAGACTTGTGATGTAGGGGTTTAGTCTTATTGCTTGCGTAGCATCATCGGCTGCCCCCTGCCAGTCGTCGAGGTAAAACTTTGCTATTGCCCTCAACTCCCACGGCTCCCATAAGTATGGCTTTTGGTTTATAGCCTGGTTGAAATACTGTATAGACAGTACGTAGTCCTCATAATGTAAGGCAATTCGCCCACTTGTAAGTAGGCGATTGACGTTGTATTGTGCGTTGATTACAAGGCTGCAACACAATATACATAATATTGTATAAAATCTTCTGATAGGGATAAGAGTATTTCTTTCTTTTTCTTACTTGTGTGCCACCTTTACCTTGTAGCCCGTGCGAAATCTGCCCTGCAACAGAGCTTTCAGTTTTGACTTTATAAGTTGTTTGCGCAGGGGGGATATGCGGTCAATAAACATCTTGCCGTCAAGGTGGTCAAACTCGTGCTGCATCACCCTGGCAAGATAACCTTCTATCCATTCGTCGTGCTCGTTAAAATCATTGTCCATATAGGTTACATGGATACGAGTGGGACGCACTACGTTTTCGTGTATGGCTGGTAGAGACAAACATCCCTCCTGTGATGAACTGGTCTCGCTCTTGTCGTATTCTATGATATGCGGGTTTATATATACGTTACGAAAACCTGCATACTCGGGCAGGTCATCTTTCAGTGCGTCAAGGTCTATCACCACCAGTCTTATAGGCAGTCCTATCTGGGGTGCTGCCAGTCCTATGCCCTCGCTTGAAGCCAGTGTCTCCCACATATTCTCTGTGAGTTGCTCAAGGTTGGGATAGTTGTTGTCTATATCCTCTGCAACCTTTCTCAATACTGGTTGCCCGTATGTATAAATAGGAAGAATCATTAAAAAAAAACTTATAACTTGTAACTTACTTGTAGTAACTTATAAATTGCCTTGCATGTAGCTTTGCAGTATTATGGTGGCAGAGATTCGGTCGGTAAGTGCTTTGTCTTGTCGGGCTTTCTTGTGCAGTCCAGCGTCTATCATTGTCTGGTGCGCCATCACTGATGTAAATCTCTCATCATATCCTACGATGGGTATATCTGGATGTGCCTTTTGCCATTGCGCCTTAAACTGTTGCACTCTCTGCATGTTCTCCGATGGCATGCCGTTTGGCTGACGTGGTTCGCCTATCACTATTTTCTCCACGCTTTCCCTCTTCACGTAGTCGTTGAGGTAAGCCATGAGTTTTGGTGTCTCTACAGTATCAAGCGCACCAGGCACGATTTGTAACATGTCTGTCACCGCGAGCCCAGTGCGCTTTTTTCCGTAGTCTATTGCTAATATTCTTGCCATTATGGGATTGTGCTTACTGCTGCAGCAACAACCATGCGTCAGGATAGGTGCCCTTTATTGACTCCTTACACTGTACTGCGCTCTCGCGTGTATCAAAGGTTGCTACGATTACGCGATACATGTTGCGATCCTGATTGAATGCTACCTGTGCGCTGTAGCCAGCGTTCTTCAGGGTGTTCTGCAGTCCCTCAGCGTTAGCCCTTACGCCAAATGAGCCTACCACTACTGAGTATGCCTTAAGACCAGCACCATTTACAACGCTGACCTTCTCTGTGCGAACTGCCACGTTGTTGCCCGTCACTACAGTCTGTTGCTGTGCAGGTGCCTCCACAAGTGGTGTTACTACTGGAGCCTGTTGCTGTACTGGCTGCTGCTGGGCATAAGGTTGAGCTTGCTGAACGTAAGGCTGAGCCTGCTGTGCCTGTTGCTGCTGTGCTTGCTCCTGAGCCTTAGCTTTCTCATAGGCTTTGCGGTAGGCACTTTCCTTTGATGAACCACAACTCGTAAATACCATGCCCGTGCAAAGACAGGCTACTGCAATAAACAGATGTTTTCTCATAATTTAAGTTTATAAATAGGTAATGTGTTTATGTTCTTGATAAATTGCTGTTACAAAGGTAATAAAAAAAACAATAGATTTTCCTTGTGTTTTGCTTTTTTAACATTAAAAATTATTCTTTATGCCAATAATTTTCTTACATTTGCAAATAGTTACTAAAAACAATTTTACTATTAACCAAAAACAAAAACTTTAACATTATGAAAACATTAGGTTATTTTGCAGCAATTTTAGGTGGAGCAGTAGCAGGTGCAACAGCAGCTTTACTCATGGCTCCTGAGAAGGGAGAGGACACACGCGCTAAGCTCCAGAACTCAGTAAAGGACCTTCTTGACAAGTATAAGGTGCAGGAGACCATTAAGGAATTCTGTGACAAGCACAACATCACCCTCTCCAAGAAGCAGGTTGAGGAGCTCGTAGAGGAAGTTGCTGAAGCATAATTCTGCACTTTTAGAATCAATTTTAAGTATCGAACTTTTTCAAAAAGAAAAAAGACTTGTTTTCCAACGATCAGAACATAGAACAAATAGCCAAGTTCGTAGAAGAGGCAAAGCAGTGGTTTGACCTCAAGGTGAAGTACACCCGTTTGAGTACTGTTGACAAGTTTGTGCGCATCATCAAGGCTCTCATCCTTGCCATAGTGCTAACAATCATCTTCTTGTTGTTCCTCATATTTGCGTCGTTCTCTCTTGCCGATTATCTCGGTCAGTTGTTCGACAGCAAACCTTTGGGTTTCCTCTGCGTGGGCGGAGTCTATTTCGTGCTTCTCGTGCTTGTGATTATGGCTCGTCGTGTCCTGATAGAGAGGCCATTGGTGCGCTTCCTTATGAGCATCATTGCTGAGGAAGAAGAACAGACAACAGGAGTATAACTATTATAGTATATTGATATTATGGTAAATTCACTTCAATTACTACAAGAAAGAAAGGCAGCCCTCAAGCAGGAGATAAACGCAAAGGAGGCAGGACTTCGCCAGTTGTGGGATGGTGTATTCCATAAGCCACAACCTGTTATGCAGTCTTTGTCGCCCACAAAGCGTGTTCTTTCCCTCCTTTCGTCTTCTACTGCCGTCATCGATGGCATGCTCCTTGGTTGGAAACTCTACCGTCGCTTCGGTCGTAAGCGCAGGTAGCGAGTATCATACAAAATGAAAAAAAGCATCCCTAATCTCTTTGTGGGTGCTTTTTTTTGTAACTAATTAGGAATTAGAAATTAGTAATTAGTAATTAGGAATGAGGAGGGGAATGAGGAGGGGAATGAGGAGGGGAATGAGGAGGGGAATGAGAAGAGAGAGGAGAAACTGTTATTTCTTTGTTTTTCTCTTGTATAGCTGAAAGGAGTTTACCAGATTGTGCCATATAGAGTAGAAACCACCTGCTGTGGCAGATAACGGACTAAGGTAGGTATATCCCAACCATATTATGAATATGGTATTCTTCTGTCCCATAGCTTGTCCTGCCTCTATTGTCTGTCCGTAGTGGCTGCCTACCCATTTGCCGAAAGCAAACTGAAAGATACAAGCTATCAGCGTTGCTATTGCTATGGCACCGATGTCTTCTGCTGTAGCACTGCTATGCCACAGAGCCCTGCATGTTACAGCTATCGCCAGTGCCAGTGCTACCAACCACAGGTAAAAAGCCAAGTCTCTCACATTCAGTATCATTGCGTGTATTCTCGGTAGCAGGTAGCGTGTAGCCCATGCCAACAGCAGTGGGAAGATAAGTAAGGGGAACACCTTCTTTGATATAGTCAGGAAGGCAGCAAGAAACGTAAGGTCGCCCTGCTCGCTCACCAGTGGCAGCATCAGTGGTGCCACTACTGCTACCGCAAGGTTTATTGTCAGCGTGTAGGTAGTTGTTGTGGCTGAATCGCCCCCTAATTTCTGTGTTATCACGGCACATGCCGTAGCCGTAGGGCATACTATAGCCAACATAAAACCTTCGAAGAAATACCCCATGCTGGGGTGCATGGTGGCAGATACCTGCATCAGTGCCAAACACGCTAAGACAAATAACGTCATCTGCGTCAGCAATAGCCACACGTGCCACCTGTGCGGACGCATATCGTGGGGGCTCACCTTGCAGAAGGCGCAATAGAGCATGGCAAACAGCAACAGAGGTTGCAACGTTG
Source organism: Prevotellaceae bacterium UBA4332 (assembly GCA_002394365.1). Taxonomy (GTDB): domain Bacteria; phylum Bacteroidota; class Bacteroidia; order Bacteroidales; family Bacteroidaceae; genus Prevotella. Next base: position 57,283 of record DGTQ01000005.1, on the reverse strand, counting down.
TCACACCATCCAGTATTTCGCCCTTCATCTCAGCCGACAATGGCAGAGCCCTGCCAGCAAAGTAGGCTGCGGCTCCCATTATCATGCTCGTGGGCAATGCCCAGTCTTTTATAAATCTCAGTAACATTATTGCAAATTATAGTTCCTATAGTATTTTATAGTACCTATAGTTTTTTATCCTTTTGCAGGAGGCAGCACTTGCTTTATTCCCTGCTCCCTGTGCTCCAGTTTCACTTCTATGCCAAATTTTTCGTGAATGTGCTCAGCCAGATGCTGGGCTGAATACACAGAACGGTGCTGACCACCAGTACATCCAAAGCAGAACATCAGGCTCGTGAATCCTCTCTGTATGTAGCGTGTCACGTGGGCATCAGCCAGTTTATACACCGAGTCGAGGAAGGTGAGAATCTCGCCATCGTCCTCCAGAAAGCGTATCACAGGTTCGTCCAGTCCTGTCAGCTGTTTGTATGGTTCGTAGCGTCCAGGATTGTGCGTGCTTCTGCAGTCAAACACATATCCGCCACCGTTGCCAGAGTCATCCTCAGGTATTCCCTTGTGGTAGGAGAAACTATACACCTTCACCACCAGCGGTCCCTTGCCGTCGTATTTTGAGTAGGTTGCCTTGCCGTCTGACGGGTTCACGTTGTATGGATTGTTGTCCGTCGTCTTATATCCGTCAGCCCTCTTCTTGGGTTCCTCGGGCTTCATGGCAAAGCGTGGCAGTTCCGTTATCTCTCTTAGTATGCTTATGAGGTAAGGGTAGGGGAAATCGTTCTCTTTCAGCAGCTCTCTCAGGTTGTTTATCGCATGAGGTATGCTCTGTATGAAGTGTGCCTTTCTCTCAAAATATCCCCTGAAACCGTAAGCCCCCAGCACCTGCAACGTGCGGAAGAGTACAAACAACTGCAGTCGGTCGCAGAATTTCTTGTACGAGGGCACCTCTGTGTATAGGCTCAGCGAGTCGTAGTAGTCCTTTATCAACTCCTGTCTCAAGGCATTGCTGTATCTTGCCGATGCCTGCCACAGGAATGACGCCACGTCGTAGTAGTACGGTCCCTTTCTGCCCCCCTGAAAGTCTATGAAGTATGGCTCTTCCTCTCCCTGCTTGTTCTTTACGAGCATCACGTTTCGCGCCTGGAAATCTCTATACAGGAAGCAGTTTCCGTTCCCATTCCCGTTATCGTTCCCGTTGGTGAGGTCTTTTGCAAGCAGTTTGAAACTTGCCTCCAGTTTCATCTCATGAAAATCTATGCCCGTAGCCTTCAGAAAGCAGTACTTGAAGTAGTTGAGGTCAAAGAGCACGTTCTCCTGGTCGAACTCGGGCTGAGGATAGCACACAGAGAAGTCCATGCCTCTGGCGCCTCTCACCTGTACGTTTGGCAGTTCCTTTATGGTTTTTTTCAGCAGTTCCTTCTCTGCCAGCGTATATCTGCCCCCAGCGTCCCTGCCACCCTTGATGGCATCGAATAGCGAGCGTGACCCAAGGTCCTGCTGTATGTAGCACATCTCGTCCTCCGCCACAGCCAGTATCTTCGGCACGGGCAGTTTTCTCTTGGCAAAATGCTGTGCTATGCTCACAAAGGCGTGGTTTTCCTCCTTCGAGGTGCCTATGCAGCCTATCACGCTCTGTCCCTTCTCGTCGGTCATGCGGTAGTACTCCCTGTTGCTGCCAGCTCCAGGCAGTTTCTCCATCTCTCTGGGCTCAGCCCCCTTCCATTCAGTATATAGTTTTCTTAAATCTTTCATTCCTCTATCAGTCTCTCCTCCAGATACTTACTCTCGCCCAGCTTGCCGTTGATTACACACACCACGTCCACCTTTCCCTTCAGGCATATCTGGTTGTCTGCCAGTCTGTAGATGTCCTGGTAAAAGACGTATTTCAGTCCCTCCTTCACCATGTGTGTCTTCACCACATACTCGTCCATGCCCTTCAGTGGCGACTTGAAGCGCATGTCGATACGTGCCACCACGCAGTCTATGCCCTCCTCGTGCAGTTTGGCAAAACTCAGTCCCTTCGCCTGCAGAAACTCATGTCGTGCGTGCTCCAGATAGTGCTGGTAGTTGGCGTTGTTCACTATGCCCTGCACGTCACATTCATAATCTCTTACCTTATCTTTATGTTCGTAAATCTTCATTTTTTTTACTCATTACTTCGTACGAAACGCTGACGCTACGAAAACTTATGACTTGTAACTGGTAACTTGTAACTTTCGAGCTGCGCTCGAATTACCATCCGAATGCCTTTGCCGACGATAGCCAGAGGCCCTTGGCACGCAGCACCTGCTCTATGATGTCGCGAGCACATCCCATGCCCCCGTTGCAGGGACTTATGTAGGTAGAAATCGCCTTTATATCCACGCAGGCATCATTAGGGCAACAAGGACACCCCACCTCCTGCATTATCTCGTAGTCGGGTATGTCGTCGCCCACGTATATCACGTTCTCTTTACTCAGTCCATTGTCTGCCATGAAGCGGTGGAACACCTCTATCTTCGTGCTGCACGACATGAACACGTCCGTCATGCCCAGCTTTCTGTAGCGTTCCTCTATGCCCTTGTCTGTTCCGCCCGATATTATGGCGAGTTTCAGCCCCATCTTTATGGCAAGCTGCATGGCGTAGCCGTCCTTGATGTTCACCGTCCTCACGGGCATCCCCGCAGGGCTCATCTGTATCGTGCTCAGGGACAGCACGCCGTCCACGTCAAATATTATTGCTCCTATCTTCTCTAAATCGTAATTTATCATCATGTCAATATTTCATGCAAAGATACTGATTTTTGTCAAGTTATGCAATAATAAATATGGAAAAATGTCGCTAATTGCGAAAAAAATCGTACTTTTGCACCCTGTAAAAGGATATCTTTATATAAACAAGGTAAAAAGATGAACATTCATGATTATGATTTCGAGGGCAAGAAAGCCATCGTGCGCGTAGATTTTAACGTACCCCTCGACGAAAATGGAAAGATAACCGACACCACCCGTATCCGTGGTGCCATGCCAACCCTCAAGTACATACTCGATAATGGCGGTTCGCTCATCATCATGTCCCACATGGGCAAGCCAAAGGGGCAGGTAAGGGCAAGACTGTCACTCTCCCAGATTAAGGACGTCGTAGCAAACCGACTTGGCAGGAACGTACTGTTCTGCTCCGACTGCGCACGTGCTGCTGTCGATGCTGCCGCACTCCAGCCTGGCGAGGTGCTCCTGCTCGAAAACCTCCGCTTCTATGCCGAGGAAGAGGGCAAGGCATCAGGCGATGCCAACCTGCCCAAGATGAAGAAGGGCACACCAGAATATGAGGCTGCCGACAAGGACCTGAAGGAGCGTCAGAAGAAGTTGGCTAAGACCTTGGCGTCATACGCTGACTGCTACGTGAACGATGCCTTTGGTACTGCTCACCGTAAGCACGCTTCTACAGCCTTGATAGCAGACTATTTTGATGCAGACCATAAGATGCTCGGCTTCCTGATGGAGAAGGAGGTGAGAGCCGTGGAGAAGATTCTCAGCGACATCAAGCATCCGTTTACTGCTATCATGGGTGGTTCAAAGGTGTCAACAAAGATTGGTATCATAGAGAACCTCATGGACAAGGTGGATAACCTCATCCTCTGCGGTGGCATGACCTTCACCTTCGCCAAGGCTATGGGTGGCAAGGTGGGCAACTCCCTCTGCGAAGACGAGCAACTCGACCTTGCTCTCTCCATCATCGACCAAGCCAAGAAGAAGGGTGTCAACCTCGTGCTCGGTTCCGACTGCGTAGCTGGCGATGCCTTCGACAATAAGTGCAAGACCGTAGTTTGTCCTGCCAACGATGTGCCTGACGGCTACATGGGACTCGACGCAGGTCCTGAGAGCCAGAAGCAGTTTGCCGAGGTTATCGAGGGCGCAAAGACCATCCTGTGGAACGGTCCAGCTGGCGTCTTCGAGTTCAATAACTTTGCCAAGGGCTCACGTGCCATCGCCAAGGCCATCGCCAAGGCAACCAAGAGAGGCGCATTCTCCCTCATCGGTGGTGGCGACTCCGTAGCTTGTATCAACAAGTTTGGCATGTCCGAACAGGTGTCCTACATCTCCACTGGTGGTGGTGCCCTCCTTGAGGCTATCGAGGGCAAGGTGCTCCCAGGTGTGGCAGCAGTGATGGAAAAGTAACCCATCTAAATCTTTCCCCTCAAGAGGGGGAGACTTTTTTACAATGCTCAATATAAAAATTTTTCAATAAAAACAAAAAACATGACAATCTCAAACTACAATTTCGCAGGCAAGAAGGCAATCGTTCGTGTTGACTTCAATGTGCCTCTGCAGGACGGTAAGATTACCGACGACACACGTATCAAGGGAGCACTCCCTACACTCAAGCTCATCCTCGAGAAGGGTGGTTCGCTCATCATCATGTCCCACATGGGCAAGCCAAAGGGCAAGGTGAAGCCAGAACTCTCACTCGGACAAATCGTTGACGCTGTTTCAGCAGCACTCGGCACACCTGTGCAGTTCTGCAACGACTGCCAGAAGGCTGACGCCCAGGCAGCAGCCCTCAAGCCAGGCGAGGTGCTCATGCTCGAAAACCTCCGTTTCTATGCCGAGGAAGAGGGCAAGCCAGTAGGCATCGACAAGGAAGACCCAGCCTACGACGAGGCAAAGAAGGCTATGAAGGAGTCACAGAAGGCATTCGCCAAGAAGCTCGCTTCCTATGCTGACTGCTGGGTGATGGACGCCTTTGGCACAGCTCACCGCAAGCATGCTTCTACAGCCGTTATCGCTGACTATTTTGATGCCGACAACAAGATGCTCGGTCTCCTCATGGAGAAAGAAGTAGCAGCAGTGGATAACGTGCTCTCCAACATCAAGCGTCCATTCGTGGCTATCATGGGTGGCTCTAAGGTGTCATCAAAGATTGGCATCATCGAGAACCTCCTCGGCAAGGTTGACAAGCTCATCCTCTGTGGTGGTATGACCTACACCTTCTCTAAGGCTCACGGTGGCAACATCGGTAAGTCTATCGTGGAGCTCGACAAGCTCGACGTGGCACTCAACGTAGAGAAGATGGCAAAGGAGAACGGCGTGGAGCTTGTTCTGCCAGTTGACTGCGTAACTGGTGACGATTTCTCTAACGATGCCAACCAGACCATCGTGCCTGTAACAGACATACCTGACGACGTAGAGGGTATGGACGCAGGTCCTAAGTCACGCGAGCTCTTCGCTAAGGCTATCGAGGGTGCAAAGACTATCCTTTGGAACGGTCCTGCTGGCGTATTTGAGTTTGACAACTTCTGTGCAGGCTCACGTGCTATCGGCGATGCTGTAGCCAAGGCAACTTCAGAGGGTGCCTTCTCTCTCATCGGTGGTGGCGACTCCGTAGCATGTGTCAATAAGTTCGGACTTGCCGATAAGGTAAGCTACATCTCTACAGGTGGTGGTGCCCTCCTCGAGGCTATTGAGGGCAAGGTGCTCCCAGGCGTAGCAGCAGTAAAGGGAGAGTAATCTCTTCTTTTCTCACCATACATAACCGCAAAGCCCTGTTCACCCTCGAATGGGGCTTTGCTTTTTTTTCTTCTCCATCATTCCTCATTCTTAGCTTACGCTTTCCCACTTGCTCCCTCGTTATCGCCTTAGCCTCCCCGCGGGGGCAACGTCGGCTTGGCTCTAATCTTCGGTAGCGGCGTGTGCTCATTCTTCATTCTTCATTTTCCTTAGATTTTCTTGAGATTTCTGAGGCGAAGCCGTAATCGGACGCACCTTTGGTGCTACGCTTGCCAGAGCAAGAAATTAAAGCTGAGCCTTCTGTTTATTTTCTTTCGATTTTCTTGAGATTTTCAGATAAGATTTTTCTTAAAATCCAGTCAAAATTATCCGTGCAAATCCGCATAATCCGTGGTTAAAATCCTGTCTAAAATCTTTCAGTCATAATCTTAGTCAAAATCATGTTAGTAAAATTTGTTAGTTAATAATGTCTGTTAGAGCGCTCTTGGAAAAGGTCGGAAGTCAGCTCTCCTTCAGTTGGTACCATCCCCCTAAACAGGGGGACTGGAGGGGGTCTTTCTCCTTCATTTTCCTGCTGCAAAGTTACTGCATTTCCTACTCCCTCGCAATAGGCGTGTCCCTTTTTAACACTTCGTCCCCAACTTGGGAAAATCCGCTTGCAGAACCAGTGGTTCTACTTGCAGAGGCAGTGGTTCTACACGCAGAACTAATGGTTCAGCAGCCAGAACTGACGGCTCTGTTTCAAAATTACAGGGATATAGGCTGTAAAGTGTTGATTTACAAGAAAATGCAGTAGGCGAAAATACACTTTTTATAAGACGCTGTTTTTTCAGGACTAAAGGGGGTGAATTTGCCCGTAGGTATGTCCCTTTTTAACATTTCATATCTTATGCACCTTAATGCACATAGTCTGTCCATGTTTTTTCCCCTTTTTCCTCGTTTTCCTCATTTTCCTCATTTTCCTCGTCACTATTCCCCGTACGCACGCGTATATATATAATATTAAATTAACTCTTTCCTTATAATGGTTTTCCCTTCTTATAAATTTGTTTTGAAAAAAATCATCAAAACTGGTTTGGAATATGATTATGACCTTACAATCTTGGCAAGCCAGATGAGAGAGAAAATACGAATTGGGAAAACGAGGAAAACGAGGAAGATTGTCTGTGAGGGTATAAGATGCCTGCGAAAGTAAAACGAGGCAGAAAAGCAAAAAAGTGTTTTATGAGAGATATTGCAAGGAAAATTATTCACTTTAATAAGGCTACTGCACTCGGCAAACCAAAAATAAATAAAATTTATTTTGTGCGTTTGCTCTCGTTTTATTACCTTTGCAGTTGGATATGAAAAAACTGATAACGATACTGGGACCTACGGCGAGTGGTAAGACGCAGATAGCGACCGCTTTGGCTGCACGTGTTGGTGGAGAGATAATATCTGCCGACTCTCGTCAGGTGTATCGCCGTATGGACATTGGTACGGGCAAGGACCTTAGCGATTACGTCAACCCTGAGACGGGGGAGAAGATACCTTATCACTTGATAGACATAGTGGAGCCTGGCACAAAGTATAACCTGTATCAGTATCAGGAGGATTTTCGCAAGGCGTATGAAGATATTGTGGCTCGTGGTGCCCAGCCGATATTGTGCGGAGGTACGGGGCTATACATAGAGGCTGTGCTGAAGGGCTACAACCTGCCTGATGTGCCTGAGAACCCAGAACTGCGCGAGAGCCTGAAGGGAAAGTCATTAGAGGAGCTGACGCAGATACTTATTGAATTGAAGAAGCAGACGGGCTCGACGATGCACAACAAGACCGACGTGGACTCCTGCCAGAGGGCTATAAGGGCAATAGAGATAGAGCAGTTCGCAATTCAACCCCCCTCTAACTCCCCCCAAGGGGGAGAAATCGGAAGTGGAGCTACGCTTATAAAGCAAGAAAAAGACTCCTCTCCTTTGGGTTCCTGTCCCCCGATAACGGGGGAACCGAAGGGGGTGCAAAGACCATTGAGGACTGGGAGGGGTATTGACTCACTGATAATAGGTGTGGATATAGACCGAGAACTGCGCAGAAGAAAGATAACGCAGCGTCTGCATGCCCGACTGAAGGAAGGTATGGTTGACGAGATTAGAGGATTGCTCAGCGAGGGTATTCCGCCTGAGAACCTGATATATTACGGACTGGAGTATAAATTCCTCACGCAATACGTCATTGGAGTGTTGACCTACGACGAGATGGTGTCACGTCTTGAAATAGCCATTCACCAGTTTGCCAAGCGACAGATGACGTGGTTCAGGGGTATGGAGCGCAGGGGCTTTAAGATACACTGGGTGAAGCGTCCTGAGGATGATGCCCAGCTTGACAGGGTAGTAGAGGAAATAATGAGTTATGAATAATAGATATGCACTGATATATTGTCCCAACCACCGTCCCTTTACCAGCGTGAAGAAGCGCTGGGAGAAGATAGCCATGCTGCTCGACAAACACGGCATAGATTACGACATGGTGCAGAGCGAGGACCAGCAGGCCATAGGACGATTGGTGACGATGATGATAAACAACGGCTATAAGAACATCATTATAGCTGGTGGAGACTCTGCGCTGAATGACACCGTAAACTGCCTGATGAGCGTGGAGAAAGTAGTGAGAGAGGAAATCTCGATAGGGGTTATACCCAATGGCGTGATGAACGACTTTGCCAGTTTCTGGGGCTTCACCTACCAGAACATAGAGGAGAGCATCATCGCGATAAAGAACCACCGAGTGAGGAAGGTGGATGTGGGGTGCATAAGATACGAAACGAAGAAAGGCGAGAAGGTGCAGCGTTATTTCCTGAACTGCGTGAACGTGGGACTGCTGGCAGGCATACAGAAAAGACGTGCGCAGATAAGGAGGAAGGTGTGGTCGAGAGAACTGTCCTTTGCCCTGTGCATGATAATGATTCTCTTCGAGAAGGTGTTCTATCGCATGACATATACCATAAACTACGTGACGGAAACCCACAGGATTGTCACCATGTGCATAGGTAGTGCCCTGGGGTATGGTCAGACGCCCAATGCAGTGCCATATAACGGACAGTTAGACATCACGATAGTAAGACATTCTGCCCTCCACCACATGGCAGAGGCTATATACCTCTTCCTGCGCGGCAAGATACTCAACCACAAGAGAATACGCCCATACCGAGCTCGCATGATAGAGATAGAGGCGCCCAAGGGTTGTCCCATAAGCATAGACGGGCATCCTGCCGAGTCGCCTGTGGGAAAATACACTATCGACGTGCAACAAGAAGAAATAAACTTCATAATAGAAAGCCGAAGGTAATTAGTAATTAGCAATTAGCAATTAGCAACTGTAAACTATGAACTGCTTAGAACTACTGTCACCAGCCAAGAACCTCGAATGTGGTATCAGCGCCATAGACCATGGTGCGGATGCTGTGTATATTGGTGCAGAGAAGTTTGGAGCTCGTGCTGCTGCTGGCAATAGCATTGAGGATATCGGCACCTTGTGCAGGTATGCTCACCAGTTTGATGCCAAGGTATTCGTGACTGTCAACACATTGTTGCACGACGATGAGTTTCAGGAGGCTTGCGACTTGGTGAAACAGCTCGACGAGATAGGTGCAGATGCAGTCCTGATACAGGACTTGCGCCTGTATGACATGCTGATGGCTAAGGGACTGAAGAACATAAGACTACACGCCTCGACGCAGACGGACAACCGTTCGGCAGAAAAGGTGAAGGCACTGAGAGACATGGGGTTTAAGAGGGTGGTGCTGGCACGAGAACTCTCGATAAACGAGATAAGTCAGATACACGAAGAGGTGCCCGACGTAGAATTGGAGGTGTTCGTTCATGGTGCCCTCTGCGTCAGTTACAGTGGTGCTTGCTATGCCTCAGAATACTGTTTCGGCAGGAGTGCCAACAGGGGAGAGTGCGCACAGTTTTGCCGTATGCAGTTTGACCTGAAGGATGCTGACGGCAATGTGATAATGAAGCGTGCCCATCTCTTGTCGCTCAAGGATATGTCGCAGCTGAACAACATGGAGCGACTGGCTGAGGCTGGGGCAGTATCGTTTAAGATAGAAGGCAGGCTGAAGGATGCCGATTACGTAAAGAATGTGACGGCTGCCTACAGCGAGCAACTCAATGCCTTGTGCAGAAAATATCCAGACAAGTATCGCAGGGCCTCAATGGGCAGGTGTACCTACACCTTCACCCCAGACGTAAGAAAATCCTTCAACAGGGACTTTACTACCTACTTTGCCAATGGCAGGCAGCAGGGACTGGTGAATTTTGACACCCCCAAGGCTACAGGCGAGCAGGTAGGAACAGTAAAGGAGATAAGATACAGAAGAGACGGAAACGTGGAGTCGTTCAATGTTTCATCTACTGCCAGTTTCAGTAACGGAGACGGACTGTGCTTCTACAATGAAGCCAGAGAACTGATAGGTTTCAGGGTGAACCGTGCAGAGGGAAACAGGCTCTTTCCGCTCCACGTAACAAAGGAAATGAAGCCAGGCACCAGGCTGTACCGTAACCACGACCAGGCTTTTGACACCCTGCTGAGCAAGCCTTCTGCCATGAGGAAGGTGGATGTAAGAATGGCTTTTCACGTGGGGAAAGACAAACTGACACTCACCATAACCGACGAGCATAACAACACATATCAGGCAGAGTTGCCTCATGACTATCAGCCAGCGCAGAAGCCACAAGAGGAGAATATCCGACGCCAGCTCCTGAAACTGGGCAATACCATATACCAGTGTAACCAGCTCGAGATAACTGCAGATGCAGAGAACCCGTTTATCCCCAGCAGTCTGCTGGCAGAGCTTAGGAGGAAGGCTTTCTCCAACCCCTCCGTAATCGGATGCGAAGCTGCGCTTGCAGAGCAAGAAAGGAGGGGAGAAACATATAGTTCCGATAGTCCCTATAGTTCCTATAGTTCCTATAGGGAGGAGGGCTTGCTCATGCAGTGTCGCTATTGCCTGAGGCACGAGTTGGGTTATTGCTCTAAGTATTCAGCCAGGATGCCCTGGAAGGAGCCTCTGAGTATAAGCCTTAGCGACAGTGAGAAGAAGGAGGAATTTCAGCTTCGCTTTAATTGTGCACGTTGTCAGATGGAGGTACTGAAGAAATAACAAATGACAAGAACATCAAGATACATATACTTTTTGCTCTCGTTGGTGATGATGACATTGCTGACGGGCTGCTATCGCGAGAAGAGCAAAGCCGCTGATGCGCCAGCCCTTGTCGACAGTACGCTTGCTGACAGCAGCATTACAATGCAGGGCAGGCATTATGGGGTGGGGTATAACTTTGTGGTACACAAAGACTCCATATCGCTCATAGTGCAGCAGCCAGAGGAGCACGTCAGCCAACTCGTGACTGACACCATAACCGTGAAGCACGACCAGCAACTGGCAGTTATGGATATACGTATTCTGCCACAGGACAGCATAGACTCCGTATGGGTGCAGGTGATAAGCGAAGAGGGCTCGTCTGGATGGACGAGGGAGAGTGCCCTCTTGCCAAACGTGGTGCCGACAGACCCTATATCGCAATTCATCATGTTCTTCAGCGACAGCCACCTCATAATAGCTCTCTGCATAATAGGTTTGCTGATAGTGGTCTATGCACTACGCACAGCACAGAAGCGACAGGCCCCTATAGTGCATTTTCGCGATATACCGTCGTTCTACCCCACGTTGCTCTGTCTCATAGTGGCGTGTTCGGCTACGTTCTATGCCTCCTTGCAGATGTTTGGAGCAGACCAGTGGCAGCACTTCTATTATCATCCATCGCTGAACCCCTTTGCCATGCCTCCGATACTGGCAATATTCTTAGCCTCGGTGTGGGGCATGCTGGTGGTGGGTGTAGCAACAGTAGAGGATGTGCGTCATCATTTGCAATTTGAAGATGCCGTGATATATCTCGCAGGACTTTGCGGTGTGTGCGCAGCGCTCTATATTGTGTTCTCTATCAGTACGTTGTACTATATTGGTTATCCTTTACTTGTACTCTATGTATGGTTCGCCATAAGAAAGTATAAACCTCTGCACACCGACCACTATATATGCGGAAACTGCGGAAAGAGAATATATAAAAAAGGTGAGTGCCCATATTGTGGTGCTTATAATGAATAAAGAATAACGAATAACGAATGAAGAATTATAAATACATATTATACTTGCTGTTGTCACTACTGGTGATGACTGGCTGTAGCAAGGATGACGGCACTGCTGAAGATGCTCGCACCAGAAGGACGATAATGGTGTATTTCAATGCCGAGAACAACCTGTATGAGGCTGCTTCGGAAGACCTGAAGGAAATAGTAACAGGTTCAAGAAACCTTCCCTCTGATTGCAACCTCTTGGTGTTTTATGATGTGTTGACCAAACCTGTTATCTACAGCGTAAAGAATGGTGAGAAAGTTGCCGTCAAGACCTATGAGACAGACATCGACGCATCTGATGCCGACAATATGCTGTCAGTCTTTCAGACGATGATAGCCCTCAGCCCGTCAGACGAGTATGCCACCGTATTCTGGGGGCATGGCGACGGGTCTGTCATTGAGAATGGAACTTCCTCGGCTAACTCGCTCGACGTGGATTTTACGGAGTCTTCCTCCAATGAGCCCAACTCTTACGGAGCAGACTACAACAGTAATAGCGCGAGCAGGAGTACTGGCGTTACGTGGATAGACCTGCCTGTGTTGGCAAATGTGATGAAACAGCTGCCAAAGCAGGAGTTTATCTTCTTTGATGCCTGCTGCATGCAGAGCATAGAGGTGGCATACGAACTACGCAACTGCACAAAGTATTTCATAGCTGCACCATGCGAAACGCCATCGTTCGGAGCACCCTATGCAAGCACAGTTTCACGCATGTGCCTGAGTAATCCCGAGGAGGCAGCAAAAGCAATAGCAGCAGATTATACGAGCGACAACAATAAGTGGGAAGCCGTTGTAGGCAGCACTGGCTATAAGGTCAGCGACATCTTCGGCAGGGGAGGAATGACGGTGGTAAAGACTGAAAACATTGCAGCACTGCTCCAGGCAACCAACAAGGCGCTGAAGACAATCTCTGCATCTTCTTCGCCACTCGAACTGACATTCTCCTTCCCAGCAGACAGCCATGATGCAACCTCTTGTATATATTACCTGAAGACAGCAGGTTCCAGATGGGGGGAGCCTGTTCTCTATGACATGAACGATGTGATGCTGCACAATCTTTCGAGCGAGGCATATAGCGAATGGAAAGCTGCTTTTGACGATGTGGTGATATACAACCCAGCACCAAAGGATATACGAGACACAGACGTGTGCAGTTGGTTTGGTGGAGACAGTTATTCTATCTTCGGCACAACCCTGCCCATGATGTCCAAGAAGAATTTCAGCAGTTTCTACATCTCCAGTGACACCTATGGCGGAGTGTCAATGTATGTGCCGAATAATCTTTTCAATTACTACACCACCCCCAACATGAACACTCGCATGTACGACTACGAATGGTGCAAGCAGGTAGGATGGAAGGACTTGGGGTGGTAAAACTGACAGAAATGTCATAGCAACAGGCATAGTGTGCCACGTTTGTCAGCAATGACAGCGTTGGCACATTATTAGTTATATAGCAGTGCGACAAGGCAAACTAAAAAAATAATTAACACTTAAAACATAAAACAACAATGAAAATTCAACCATTAGCAGACCGCGTGCTCATCAAGCCAGCGGAAGCAGAAGAGAAGATTGGCGGTATCATCATTCCTGATACAGCAAAGGAAAAGCCCCTGAAGGGCGAAATCATTGCAACAGGCAATGGAACAAAGGACGAAGAGATGGTCCTCAAGGTAGGCGATAAAGTTCTTTACGGCAAGTACGCAGGACAGGAACTGGAGTTTGAGGGCGAGAAATACATGGTAATGCGCCAGTCTGACGTAATTGCTATAATAAAGTAGATTATAGATTACAAACTAAAGAGGTAATCATAACTTTCAATTTTCAATTTATAAATCATGGCTAAAGAGATAAAATTCAATACAGATGCCCGCGAGGCACTCAAGAAAGGCGTTGACCAGCTGGCTGACGCAGTAAAGGTAACGCTCGGCCCTAAGGGACGCAACGTAGTGATAGAGAAGAAGTTTGGTGCTCCTCAGATAACAAAGGACGGTGTTACCGTGGCTAAGGAGATTGAACTTGAGGATAAGTTTGAGAACACTGGTGCACAGCTTGTGAAGAGCGTAGCCTCAAAGACTGGCGACGACGCTGGTGATGGTACCACTACTGCTACTATCCTCACTCAGGCTATCGTAAACGAGGGCTTGAAGAACGTTACGGCAGGTGCTAATCCTATGGACCTCAAGCGTGGTATCGACAAGGCTGTCAGCGCTGTTGTTGACTACATCAAGCAGAACGCTGAGCTCGTAGGCGACAACTACGACAAGATTGAGCAGGTTGCTACAGTTTCAGCTAACAACGACCCAGAGATAGGCAAGCTCCTTGCTGACGCTATGCGCAAGGTGAGCAAGGATGGTGTCATCACTATCGAGGAGAGCAAGTCTCGTGATACCTCTATCGGTATCGTAGAGGGTATGCAGTTCGACCGTGGTTACCTCTCTGGTTACTTTGTAACAGACGCAGAGAAGCTCGAGTGTGTCATGGAGAACCCTTACATCCTCATCTACGACAAGAAGATAAGCAACCTCAAGGAACTCCTGCCTGTTCTGCAGCCAGCAGCTGAGAGCGGACGCGGACTGCTCATCATAGCAGAAGATGTTGACTCTGAGGCTCTTACTACACTCGTTGTTAACCGTCTGCGTGGCGGCTTGAAGATTTGCGCTGTAAAGGCTCCTGGTTTCGGTGACCGTCGCAAGGCTATGCTCGAAGACATTGCCATACTGACAGGTGGCACAGTTATTTCAGAGGAGAAAGGCTTGAAGCTCGAGCAGGCAACACTCGATATGTGTGGCTCAGCTGACAAGGTAACTATCTCTAAGGACAACACTATTATTGCTGGTGGTACAGGCTCTAAGGACGCTATTGCCGACCGCATCATCGCTATCAAGAAGGAGATAGAGAATACAACCTCTAACTACGACAAGGAGAAACTGCAGGAGCGTCTTGCAAAGCTCGCTGGTGGCGTGGCTGTTCTCTACATCGGTGCAAACTCTGAGGTAGAGATGAAGGAGAAGAAGGATCGTGTTGACGATGCTCTCTGTGCTACTCGTGCTGCTATAGAAGAGGGTGTCGTAGCAGGTGGCGGCACAACTTACATCCGCGCTCTCTCTGCCCTCGAGGGCTTGAAGGGCGACAATGCCGACGAGCAGACAGGTATCAACATCATCAAGAGCGCTATCGAGGCTCCACTCCGCCAGATATGCTACAATGCTGGTGTTGAGGGCGCAGTGGTAGTCAACAAGGTGAGCGAGGGCAAGGGCGACTTCGGCTACAACGCTCGCACCGAGGCTTACGAGGACATGAAGAAGGCTGGTATCATAGACCCTGCAAAAGTGGCGCGTGTTGCACTCGAGAACGCAGCTTCTGTGGCAGGTCTCTTCCTCACCACCGAGTCTGTAATCTGCGACAAGCCAGCACCAGAACCAGCAATGCCAATGGGCGGTGCACCAGGCATGGGTGGCATGATGTAATAATCTGTTTTCATACGCATATCGAGGCAGGATTTCATTACGAGGTCCTGCCTTTTTTTGTCTTTTCCTTATGCTGCGGTTGCTTAGCCTCCACGTGCGGTTGCTTAGCAAGGAGATGCGGTTGCTAAGCAAGGGGATACGGTTACTTAGCAAGGAGATGCGGTTGCTTAGCTTCCGCAAAAGGGTGGGAGATTATAAAAATATCTTGTTAAAGTAAAGTAAAATGAGCAGTATATTTTGTTGTTAGCATTTTTTTTTGTAATTTTGCATAAATCTAAATGAACTAAGAACTTAAAACTAAATAAAAATGGCAGATTTAGATTGGGGTAACATAGGTTTTGGTTACCGTAAGACAAATTACAACGTTCGTTGCTACTATCGCGACGGCAAGTGGGGAGAGATAGAAATATCTTCAGAAGAGACAGTTAACCTGCACATGGCGGCTACATGCCTGCACTATGGTCAGGAGGCTTTCGAGGGCATGAAGGCATACCGTTGTCCTGACGGCAAGGTGAGGGTATTCCGTACAGACGAGAATGCAGCACGTCTGCAGTCAACATGTCGCGGCATACTGATGCCAGAGGTGCCTACGGAGAAGTTTAACGAGATGGTGGATAAGGTGATTCGCCTCAATCAGGAGTTTATTCCTCCATACGAGAGCGGTGCCACGTTGTATGTTCGCCCACTGCTCATCGGCACTTCCGCACAGGTAGGTGTTCACCCAGCCAGTGAGTATCTCTTCCTGATATTTGTTACCCCAGTAGGTCCATACTTCAAGGGCGGTTTCTCGGCTAACCCTTACGTCATAATTCGCGACCACGACCGTTCAGCTCCTCTTGGCACTGGTATCTACAAGGTGGGTGGCAACTATGCCGCTTCGCTTCAGGCCAACCAGAAGGCACACGAACTTGGTTATGCTTGCGAGTTCTACCTCGATGCTAAGGAGAAGAAGTATATCGACGAGTGTGGTGCTGCAAACTTCTTCGGCATCAAGAACAACACTTACGTTACTCCTAAGTCAACAAGTATTCTGCCATCTATCACCAACAAGTCGCTCATGCAGCTGGCAGAGGACCTCGGCATGAAGGTAGAGCGCAGGCAGATACCAGAAGAGGAGCTCAACACCTTTGAAGAGGCTGGCGCATGTGGCACAGCAGCCGTTATCTCGCCAATATCAAAGATTGACGACATAGAGACAGGCAAGACTTACTCTTTCGGCGAGAAGCCAGGACCTTGGTCGGAGAAGCTCTACAACAAGCTGCGTGACATACAGTATGGCATAGAGCCAGACGTTCACGGTTGGACAAGGGTAGTGATAGAATAATTGCTGTTTTCAAGAAAAAAGATACCCCGTTTATCATGGATACGATTTCAAGTTACAAGAACAGAGCCCTTGAAACGCTGAAAGGAAACTGGGCAAGCGCAGCAGTGACAACAATAATTTATGGTGTCATAGCAGGTGCTTCGTCTGCATGCGTTGCTCATGTGGTATCAGGTGTGGAGACAATATGGTCTCTTGCTCTGCTGCCTTTGGGATGGGGCTTCACGGTGATGTTTCTGGATTTGGTGCGTGGCAAGAAGCTCGACCTCACGGCTATGTTTGACGGATACAAGGATTTTCTGCGTATCTTCTGCACTATGTTGCTCCTGGGAGTATATATCTTCCTGTGGACGCTGCTGCTCATTATTCCAGGCGTAATAAAGGGTTTATCATACGCCATGACTCCTTTCATCCTGAAAGATAATCCAGAGATGAAGAACGACGAGGCTATCGAGTTGAGCATGAGCATGATGCAGGGACACAAGGCAGACCTGTTCTGGCTTTACCTGAGCTTCATAGGCTGGGCTGTTTTGTGTATCTTTACTTTGTGTATAGGCTTCATCTGGCTCATACCATACTTTGAAACGGCGACGGCACACTTCTACGAGGACTTGAAAGAAGAGTATCAGAACGAGAGTGTTGCTCAATTTTAGCATAAAAAATACATAAGCATAAATAATGACAGGAAAAGTTGATGTGCTCCTCGGACTGCAGTGGGGAGACGAAGGAAAAGGAAAAGTGGTGGACGTGCTGACTCCTAACTATGATGTGGTGGCGCGTTTCCAAGGTGGCCCTAACGCAGGACATACTTTAGAGTTCAATGGCGAGAAGTATGTGCTTCGTTCTATCCCCTCTGGAATCTTTCAGGGTGGCAAGGTCAATATAATAGGCAACGGCGTGGTTCTTGCTCCAGACCTCTTCATGGACGAGGCAAAGGACCTTGAGAAGAGCGGACACGACCTGAAGTCACGTCTGCATATATCAAAGAAGGCCCACCTGATTATGCCTACCCATCGTGTGCTCGATGCTGCTATCGAGGCTTCGAAGGGTAAGAACAAGGTAGGAACGACAGGAAAGGGTATTGGTCCTACATATTCTGACAAGATAGCTCGCACAGGACTGCGCGTTGGTGACATACTCGATAATTTCGAGGAGAAATATGCTGCCCACAAGGCTCGCCACGAGGAACAGCTCAAGGCGATGGGTTATACAGAATATGACATCACAGACGTGGAGAAACACTGGATGGAGGGTGTAGAATACCTGCGCCAGTTCCAGTTGGTTGACTCAGAGCACGAGATAAACAAGGCTCTCAAGGCAGGCAAGAGCGTGCTTTGCGAGGGTGCGCAGGGCACAATGCTCGACGTGGATTTTGGCTCTTATCCTTTCGTGACATCTTCAAACACTATCTGTGCTGGAGCCTGCACAGGCTTGGGGCTGGGACCTAACAAGATAGGCGAGGTGTACGGCATAATGAAGGCTTACTGCACTCGTGTAGGTGCAGGTCCTTTCCCAACGGAACTCTTTGACGAGACAGGCAAGAAGATGCGCGACATAGGTCATGAGTATGGTGCCGTAACAGGCAGAGAGCGCCGTTGCGGCTGGATAGACCTCGTGGCTCTGCGCTATTCCATCATGGTAAATGGTGTAACGCAGCTCATCATGATGAAGAGCGACGTGCTCGACACGTTTGAAACCATAAAGGCGTGCGTGGCTTACAAGGTGAACGGTGTGGAGACACCTGACTTCCCTTATGACATAGAGAACGGCATAGAACCTGTATATAAGGAACTGCCTGGCTGGCAGACCGACATGACAAAGTTTACGAGTGAAGAAGAGTTCCCAGAGGCTTTCAAGAACTACATAAAGTTCCTCGAAGAGCAACTCGAGACTCCTATCACCATAATATCAATCGGTCCAGACCGCGAACAAACAATCGTAAGAAAGTAAATGGCGCAGAAACCAAGCATACCAAAGGGAACACGTGACTTCGGACCATTGGAAATGGCGAAGCGCAACTATATATTCAATACTGTAAGAGGTGTATTCGAGCAGTATGGCTTTCGCCAGATAGAGACACCTGCACAGGAGAATCTGTCCACGCTGATGGGCAAGTATGGCGAGGAGGGAGACAAACTCCTCTTCAAGATACTGAATTCTGGCGACTTTCTGCATGGCATGACTGCCGACGAGGTTGCGAACACAAGTGCCACGAAACTTGCTGCCAGATTCTGCGAAAAGGGTTTGCGCTATGACCTCACAGTGCCGTTTGCACGCTATGTTGTGCAGCACAGAGAGGAATTGCAGATGCCTTTCAAGCGTTACCAGATACAGCCAGTTTGGCGTGCAGACCGTCCGCAGAAGGGACGCTATCGCGAGTTCTACCAGTGTGATGTTGACGTGGTGGGCTCGGACTCTCTGCTCAACGAGGTTGACCTTATGCAGATAACAGATGATATATTCACGAAGTTCGGCGTAAGGGTACAGATAAAGATAAACAACCGCAAGATTCTTACGGGCATTGCAGAGGTGATAGGTGAGGCTGAAAAGATTGTTGACATTACCGTTGCGATAGACAAGCTCGACAAGATAGGTCTTGATGCTGTGAACGAGGAGCTGAAGGACAACGGTATATCTGATGAAGCGATAGAGAAACTGCAACCTATCATCAAGATGGAGGGTACTAATGCGCAGAAACTCGATATTATTGCGGATGTGCTGAAGAAATCAGAGACAGGCACTAAGGGCGTGGAAGAGATGCGTTTCATCCTCGGACAGCTCGGTGCGCTTGATACTGACGGACTGACATCTTTACCAAAGATGGAAGGATGGGGAAGTGCCAATGTGCAGCTTGACCTCACACTTGCACGTGGACTGAACTACTACACTGGAGCGATATTTGAAGTTAAGGCTCTCGATGTGCAGATTGGCAGTATTACTGGTGGTGGTCGTTATGATAACCTTACGGGTATATTCGGTATGCCTGGACTTAGCGGTGTAGGCATATCTTTTGGTGCAGACCGTATCTATGACGTACTGAACCAGCTCGACCTCTATCCAAAAGAGTTGATAACAGGCACGCAACTGTTGTTTATTAACTTTGGAGAGAAGGAGACGGAATACTGTCTGCCTATAGCTCGTAAAGCTCGCAAAGCGGGAATACGCACTGAGGTGTATGCCGACAATGCTAAGATGAAAAAACAGATGTCTTATGCAAATGCGCTCAACATACCTTACGTAGCACTTGCTGGCGAGAACGAGATTAAGGAGGGTAAGGTGACTCTGAAGAATATGTTGACTGGCGAGCAGCAACTTGTTTCAACAGAGGAACTTATAGACATTATAAAATCATAAACTTAAACATAGTAAGCTATGAAAAAGCTGTTGACAGCAACCATGTTCTTGATGATGCTCTTTGTACTGTCATCGTCAACAAAGCAGTTTACAATCTATATGATTGGCGACTCCACAATGGCAGACAAGGACATGAAGAAAGCACCTGAAGAGCGTGGATGGGGAATGGTTTTGCAGGGGTTCTTTACTGAAAACGTAAGGATTGAGAACCATGCTAAGAATGGTCGTTCCTCAAAATCCTTCATTACGGAGGGGCGTTGGCAGAAGGTGCTTGACCGCATGAAGCCAGGCGATTACCTCGTGATACAGTTTGGTCATAATGACGAGAAGAGCAAGGATAGTCTGCGTTTCACACGCCCATGGAATGAGTTTGCTGAAAACTATCGCAAGTTTATACGTGGTGCAAAGGAGAAAGGTGTTACTCCTATAGTAATGAACTGTGTAGCACGTCGTAACTTCTTCAACGCAAAGACGAAAGCAGAGATAGACGACGAGGCTCTGCGTAGCGTAAATCGTGATAAGTTCTCTGTAAGCGACGAGAAGATAAATAGCGACACGGTGGTAGATACTCATGGAGATTATGCAAAGGTTCCTGCTGTCATAGCAAAGGAAATGAAGGTTGCTTACGTGGATGCCAATAAAATATCTACCGAACTTGAGAACAAACTCGGTGCTAAGGGCTCACGTGAGCTCCACATGATAAAGTATAATGGTAAAGACAACACACACTTCAACGAGTATGGTGCTCACGAAATTGCTTCACGTCTCGTAGATGCTATGGCTAAAGAGGTGCCTTGCCTGAAGAAGTACGTTCGCCATTATGACTACATCGTGTCGCAAAAGGGCAGAGGAAACTACATGACTCTTCAAAATGCCGTAGATGCTGCTCCCATGGGCAAAAAGACAAAGATACTTGTGCTTGATGGAGCCTGGGCGAAACCTAACGTGCCAAATGGCAAGAAGATAAAACTTGTGACATATTCTAATGTTACAATCAAATAGATGTTACGATTAGATAAGTATCAAAGAGAAATATAAAAAAGAAGCTCAGGCTATTTGCTTGAGCTTTTTTTGTATGCGTAAAATAGAATACAAACGTATGTTATTATGAAGATACCGATAATGACATGGGCTCCATTTGAAACTTTATTTTGATGGTTGATGGAAGAGCCTATCCCAAGTATTACATAGACAAAAAGTATTAGTGTAGATATGATACACTTTTTCTTCATACTCAGAGTATCTTTACTAAGATAAATAATGCGATGGAGATGCCGTAGCTAAGTAGGTCCATGACGTCAAAGGTTCCAGGAATAACGTGAACCAACTGCATAAACTCAGAAAATATTGCTATAAGCGGCAGGTAGGAGATAAAGAGTGGATAGAAGATTTTGTCTTCCTTCTTCCAGATAGAGTACATGATGAGCAGGTAGGAAAATTAACGAACGTATCATTGTGCGTCCACTCCTACACCAAAGAGGGCAAAGTCGCCCTTTAGCGGGTCATCGGGAAAGATTTCCTTTAGTCTTTCTGTTAGTTTTATGGCTGTCGCCATAGATGTGGTTCTGGTGCTTATCAGTCCTAATCGGTTGGCTTCTTGCATGACGTGGGTGTCAAGAGGAATGATGAGTGTCCGTTTGTCTATTATGTCAGCCCATAGTCCGAGGTCAACGGGAGATTTGTCGCGAACCATCCAGCGAAGGAACATGCAGATGCGCTTGCATGAGGATGTCGTGTCTTTAGGGATAACGCTAACTGTCCTCGAATAGTTCCTGCACGACGAGGCTTGAGATTCCTTGGCATTATCACTATCATAATGAAGAATAGGACAAAACCAGTGTGTTATGGCTTTGATGGCGTCAAGTGCCTGGCGTGATGGAGTAGGTGATAGTTTCAAGAGTTCTTCCCTCACATAGTTTTTTAGAGAGCCGTACTGCTCTATCATTGTAGTGAGTGAGTCAAGAAACTCATACATCGTATGATTGGTGTAAAGACGATAGTAGCAATCCTCGTTGTCAGGAATGTCCTTACGAAATAGTTTCGTTCTGAGCCATCCTTCTACGTTACCCTCTGAGCAGTCGAGAATGTATTGTATCTTTGGTAGAAACTGCTTACGGCTGCCATAACTCAAGGCAGAGGCAATAAAAGCAAGGAGTTCCTTGTTGGCTTCTCCTTCCACTTGGTGCATAAACCAAGAAGGGTCGCCATCAAGGAACTCCCTTGTTTCATATTGTCTTGCTAAGGCTGAAAGTTGAATGTTTATAGTTGAAAGTTTCTTGTCTTCAGCTGATAATCCTTCGTCTTTCATCCTTATAAGCCTTATTCTTTATTTATCTGTTAGCCCTATTCCAAATTACAGAATAGACTTAACAGTCTCAACCATACCCTTGCTCTGGATATCGTTCAAGAAGCCTTCAACCATATCGGTAAGTCCAGGAATCTTGTTGAGGTCGCCGTGCTCACCCCAAATCCAGTCTGCAGCAAGTACGCCTTCTGCTACCTTGCGGGTGTCGCCTGTAGCCCAGAGCTGCTTGAGCAGGTCCATAATCTTCTGGTCGTCATTTGGCTCGATAGGAGCACCATCAGCACGAGTACCACCCTTGTAGTAAGTGATGATAGCTGCGAGACCGAGTACAAGACCCTTAGGCAGTTCGCCCTTACGCTCCAGATAAACCTTAACACCAGGAAGATCACGTGCCTGGAACTTAGGGAATGAGTTGAGCATGATAGAGGTAACCTGATGGTCAACGTATGGGTTGTCGAAGCGCTCGAGCACGTCAGCAGCAAACTTCTGGAGTTCGTCCATAGGCAGGTTAAGTGTCTGCATCAGCTCGTCATACTGTACCTTCTTGATGTACTTGCCGATAACCTCGTCGTGGAGAGCATCGCGAACGATGTTAATGCCAGAGAGGTAGGCAACTGGTGAAAGCACTGTGTGAGGGCCGTTGAGCAGAGTAACCTTTCTCTCGTGGTAAGGAGCCTCAGACTCTGCGATGAGTACGTGGAGACCAGCCTGGTCAGCAGGGAACTCATCACGAAGTTCTTCACATGTCATGTTCTCAGCCTTCTCAATTACCCAGAGGTGGAAGATTTCTGCCTGAACAACGAGGTTGTCCTTGTAGCCAATCTTCTGCTGAATCTCAGCAATCTCCTTGCGTGGGAAACCTGGAACGATACGGTCAACGAGGGTAGCGCAAACGTAGTTGTACTTCTCAAACCACTCCTTGAAGCCTTCGTAGTCCTTGCCGAAATCGTCCTTCCAAAGCTCAATGTACTTGCGGATGCAGTCCTTCAGGTGGTGACCATTGAGGAAGATAAGCTCACAAGGCATGATGATGAGTCCCTTCTTTGGGTCGCCGTTGAATGTCTGATAGCGACGGAAGAGGAGCTGAACAAGCTTGCCTGGATAAGAAGAAGCAGGAGCATCGGTAAACTTACAAGAAGGGTCGAATGCGATACCAGCCTCTGTGGTGTTAGAGATAACGAAACGAATCTCTGGCTGCTCAGCAAGTGACATGAAAGCCCAGTTCTGTGCGTATGGGTCAATGCCACGAGAGATAACGTCAACACGGTCAAGCTGGTTTACAGGCTCACCATTGAGACGTCCCTGAAGATTTACGTGGTAGAGACAGTCCTGACCGTTAAGCCACTGTACCATACCCTTCTCGATAGGCTGAACTACAACAACCGAACCATTGAAGTTCGTCTTTGCATTCATATTCCAAATAATCCAGTCAACAAAAGCGCGAAGGAAGTTACCCTCACCAAACTGGATGATTTTCTCTGGGGCTATGCTCTTAGGAGCTGTTAGCTTTGATAAAGATTTTAGCTGTGCCATTTTGATTTTTGTTTAGTATTTATGGTTATTTTAATAATGTTTTTCTGTTTTGCAAAGATAGCAATAATAGTTGAAAATTGAAAATTGAAAGTTGAAAGACTTTTTTCTTTAAGTTTATTTAACTTATAGGGCACCTTTTGTGGAAGGAAGTTGGAAGTGATATATGTCCCTTTTTACTGCCATCCGTATGCTGCGGGCGAAAGCCTTGAATATACCTTCTATTTTGTGGTGCTCGTTAGTGCCTTCCGCCTTGATGTTGAGGTTCATCTTGGCTGCATCGCTCACGGACTTAAAGAAGTGCTGGAACATCTCAGTCGGCATCTCGCCTACCTTCTCACGCTTGAAGTCTGCATCCCATATCAGCCAGGGACGTCCTCCGAAGTCAAGAGCTACCTGACAGAGGCAGTCGTCCATGGGCAGGCTGTAGCCGTAGCGCTCTATGCCTCGCTTGTCGCCGAGAGCCTTCAGCAGACATTCGCCGAGCACTATGCCCGTATCCTCTATGGTGTGGTGCTCGTCAACATTCAGGTCGCCCTTACACCTTATATATAAGTCTGTCATTCCGTGCTTGCCTATCTGCTCCAGCATGTGGTCGAAGAACCCCAAGCCCGTCTCGATGTCGCACTTTCCTGTGCCGTCGAGGTTTATGCGGACGGTTATGTCCGTTTCCTTCGTGGTGCGAGTAATCTCTACGATGCGTTCACCAGCATAGAGTATTTCTGCAATCTTGTCCCAATCAAGTCCGTCCTTGCCGAGTATAAGAGCCTTACACCCAAGGTTTTCAGCCAGTTGGGCATCAGTCTCTCTGTCGCCTATGACGTAAGAGTTTGCGAGGTCATACTCAGGGTTGCTGATATATTCTTTCAGCATCCCTGTGCCAGGCTTGCGGTTGGGATGATTGTCAGCAGGGAAATGGTTGTCTATCAGTATATTGTCAAATTCCACGCCTTCACCATTTAGCGTCTGGAGGATGAAGTTGTGAACAGGCCAGAATGTGTCCTCAGGAAACGAGTCTGTTCCCAAACCGTCTTGATTAGACACCATGACAAATTCGAAGTCAAGATTCTTGCGAATGAAGGAAATATTGCGAAACATCCCCTCTACAAACTCCAACTTCTCGAAAGAGTCTATCTGTTCGTCTGCTGGCTCTTTTATCAAAGTGCCGTCGCGATCTATGAAGAGTACCTTTTTCAAACCTTATATATATATAATGTAAAGTAACCAAGCATTATGAAACTAAGCATTGCGTCCTGCCCTGAGGCTCCCATAGAGGAAGAGCAGAGAAGCGTAGAATCCTACAGATATTATATTTATAATGGTGTAGCAAATGGCGCAGGTAGTGAGCATGACAGCATAGCCACCATTGCTTATCTCTGCCGTATCTCCGAAGTTCACCTGTGCCTCAATGCTGCTGAAATAGGCATAAGTAGAAACGACATAAGGCAGATACACCACAACACTCAAAACGCAGGCTATGAAGAGAGCCAGGAGAGTGGTGCCAAGCACTTTACCAAAATGACGGAATACACCCTTTATAGCCCTTCCTATGTTGCCCTTCAGTTTGGCGCTTATGCCAAACATCTGCTTGAACATCTTCAACATCCTTGCAAGAGCTACTATGTAGGTGATGAATGAAAGCACACCAAGTATTATAGCTGCAATAACTTCCTCTATGAATATCTGTTTGCCCGCCAGAATAGCCACGTTAGCGTGAGTGTTTACCGCATTTGACAGGACAAACACAATAGAGAAACATAGGAAATAGGGCACCATAACCTTACTCACCTTTGCTAAGTTCTTGGCGAGCCACCTATAGCCGTCGCTTACGCAGCGTACATAGGAACGATGTATGTAGAGGTCGGTAATCAAATCAGTTCACAATTCACAGTTCACAGTTAAAATAGTTCCCGTTAGCGTTCCCTTTTAGAGTGTCTTCTTCAGTTCGGCTATGGTCTGCTCGAGGGCAGCAATCTTCTCTAAAGAGTCTGACTCCTTCTTGCGCTCCAGGGCAACGACAGCCTCAGGTGCATTGGCCACGAAGCGTTCGTTGGAGAGCTTCTTCCTTACACCCATGAGGAAACCCTGCAGGTGCTTCAGCTGTGCCTCAGCCTTAGCCAGTTCAGCCTCCACGTCGATGAGGTTGCCCAGAGGAACAGCATACTCCCTTGTGCCAATCATGAAGGCAGACGAGCCTTCACCCTTCTGCTCCACGTAGTTGATACCTTCCAGTCCAGCCATCTTCTTTATGATAGGACCTATGGCAGGACACTGGGTGATAACCTTGTCGTCATCTCCAGTTACGACCACCTCAAGAGCCAGAGGCTCACGAGGACCGATGTTCTTAGACTGTCTTACGCCACGCACACCAGAGATTATCTGCTTAGCCTCCTCAAAGTTTGCCATAATCTTCTCGTCAGCCTCCGTTGGAGCATCGAGTTTGAATACGTCAATCATCAGAGCCTCGCCGTCCTTGCGCTCAGCTATGTGCTGCCACAATTCCTCTGTTATGAATGGCATGAATGGATGGATAATGTGGAGCAACTTGTCGAATATGTCGAGTGTAGCCTCAAAGGTCTCCTTGTCTATCGGACATTGGTAGGCTGGCTTTATCATCTCCAGATACCAGCCAGAGAACTCGTCGGTAAACAGTTTGAATGCAGCCATCAGCGCCTCGTTAAGACGATACTTGTCATAGTCATCGTTTATCTCGGCATAGACACTTCTTATCTTGGCGTTCATCCATTCGATAGCCTTCCTGTTTGAGTCTGAAGCCTGCTCGTCTTTTACCTCCCAACCCTTTACAAGGCGGAAGGCGTTCCACATCTTGTTGCAGAAGTTCATACCCTGAGCCGAGAGGGCATCATCATACAGAATATCGTTGCCAGCAGGAGCAGCGAGCATCATACCCATGCGCACACCGTCGGCACCAAACTTCTCAATCAGTTCCAGAGGGTCAGGCGAGTTGCCGAGTGACTTACTCATCTTTCTGCCCAGCTTGTCACGCACGATGCCTGTGAAATATACGTTCTTGAAAGGTATCTGCTTCTCGTATTCGCAACCAGCCATTATCATTCTTGCCACCCAGAAGAAGATGATGTCGGGACCAGTAACCAGCACGGCAGTGGGGTAGTAGTAGTTTATCTCCTCGTTGCCTGGGTTGTTGATACCGTCGAAGAGTGATATAGGCCACAGCCATGAGGAGAACCATGTGTCGAGAGCATCCTCGTCGCGCTTCAGCTGGTCGGCCGTTATGCTTGGGTCTATCTCCTTTGCTTTCTTCAGTGCCTCTTCCTCGTTGAGTGCTACCACATAGCGCTCTTCCTCGCCCTCAGCAGTAGGCAGGAAGTAGGCAGGAATTCTGTGTCCCCACCACAACTGACGTGAGATACACCAGTCCTGTATGTTCTCCAGCCAGTTCTTGTATGTGGTGACGTATTTTGTTGGGTAGAACTTCAGTTCGCCGTTCATCACAGGAGGCAGAGCTATGTCAGCCATGTGCTTCATGGATAGGAACCACTGCTTGCACAGGCGAGGCTCAACAGCTGTATCCTGATTGCGCTCAGAATAGCCTACCTTATTATCATAGTCCTCCACCTTCTCCATCAGTCCAGCAGCTTCAAGGTCTATGGCAATCTGCTTGCGCACCTCCATGCGGTCCTTGCCCACATACAGTCCTGCTGCCTCTGATATTGTGCCGTCGGGGTTGAATATGTCGATTATCTCGAGGTTGTGAGTCTTGCCCAGCGCATAGTCGTTTACGTCATGAGCAGGAGTAACCTTCAGGCAGCCCGTACCAAATTCTATGTCAACGTAGCGGTCCTCGATTACGGGGATTACCCTGTTAACCAGCGGAACGATAACCTTGTGGCCCTTCAGCCACTGGTTCTTCACGTCCTTAGGGTTTATGCACATAGCCGTATCGCCCATGATGGTCTCAGGACGCGTGGTAGCTACAACAGCATAGTAGCCCTTCTCGTCCTTGTGAAACACCTCGCCTTCAGCGCCAGTCAGCACTACAGGGTTCTCTTCGGCATCAGCCACATAATATTTAAGGTGGTAGAGCTTTGACTTCTCCTCCCTGTATATCACCTCCTCGGTAGAGAGCACCGTCTGAGCCTTAGGGTCCCAGTTCACCATGCGCAGACCTCGGTATATGTATCCCTTCTCATAGAGGTCAACAAACACCTTCATCACCGACTCCGAGCGTTTCTCGTCCATAGTGAAAGCCGTGCGGTCCCAGTCGCATGAAGCACCGAGCTTTCTCAGCTGCTTCAGTATTATGCCTCCATGCTCCTTTGTCCAGTCCCACGCATGCTCCAGGAACTGCTCTCTCGTCAGGTCGCGCTTCTTTATGCCCTGCTGCGCCAGTTTGTTCACCACCTTAGCCTCGGTAGCAATAGAAGCATGGTCAGTGCCAGGCACCCAACAGGCGTTCTTGCCATCCAGACGAGCCTTACGGATGAGGATGTCCTGAATGGTGTTGTTGAGCATGTGTCCCATGTGGAGCACGCCCGTCACGTTTGGTGGAGGGATAACTATAGTATAAGGTTCTCTGCCGTCAGGCTTACTTGCAAACATCTTGTGGTCTGTCCAGTACTGATACCACTTATTTTCTACCTCCTGAGGAGAGTATTTACTTGCTAATTCCATTGGTTCTTTTCTTTGTTTTGTTGTTTAATGTGCAAAGGTACAAAAAAAATGGGGATTTTGGAATGTTTGTGCAAAATAAATTCCTTTATCCCCAAAAATATCATATTGTTACCACCCTTCAGGCAGCACTATGTTATCTATGCTGTGAGCCTTAGCGAAGAGTGGGGAAATCTCCTCATCCGTGAAGCCTGCTATGCCACACCCTATGCGAGTTACGAGGAAGGTCAGGTCCTGATGCTCCTCAGCAAACTTTATGAATTCGTCCACATAGGGACGGATGGTCTCAACTCCTCCCTGCATAGTGGGAATTGCGTAGCTCTGCCCTTGCAAGCCGACGCCCTGACCCATGATGGCACCAAACTTACGATAAGCCACATAAGCGGCTCCACCACCATGCATTCCGCCTAAGTTACTGCCAAAAACGAATATCTCGTTTGGCTTCAGTTCCGTAATAAACTCTGGAGTTGTTCTCTTCTTGCTCATAATTCAGTCTCCTTCATTATAGTTTCTTGTTTCTCGCCAAATAGATACCGATTCCTATTAGCAGTATGATGAAGGCGATGGAAAAGAGAGGCTTGAAAATATCTTTATGTAAGTATTTCAGATAGAACCAACCATAGTTGAAGGCAAAGAGGGCAAATCCTCCAGCAAGGGCAATAGCTATACCTTGTGTTGTTCCTGTAGGGTTGGTTTTCCACGTTTGATTACGTATCACTTTTCCACCAATAACACATACAGGGATGAGCCCAGCGATGAGTGAAACAACCAGAATAATCATGTTCTTCGTTTGCTTCTCTTTTTGGGCTTCCTCCGATCTGAGTCTTATCTGCTCAACCTGCTCAGTCATTTCACGATACTTCCCGTCTTTGTCGTACATGCCGTACATTTCCTCAGGTGATGATGCTGACACCACCTGCAAAGCCAACAAAACTAAAATAGCTATTATATATATTTTCATTCTTTTTCTTTTTCAGCGATTAGACTTTTCACCTTGTCGAGCGTGTAACCGTCAGTGACTGGCACCACTTCTACCACCTCATTGTCCACGTGATAAGCCCCCATGCGGTTGCTGTCGCCCACGAGGAAGTACATTCCACCCTTGAGCGTGAAGTAAGTGTTGATATAAGAATATGCAACTGGTATCTCCACTATACCGTTGAAAGTGCTGATTACTCCAGACAAACCGTTTTTCCTCACCTTTGCAAGCACGCCGTCAACCGTTGAACTACGGTCAATCAATTCCACATAGTCATACTCACACGGGATAGGAAGGGTTTTAAGGTTCTCACCCAAAAAATGTTTTGGTTCATAGTTGCTAGGATTGTAAATACCGTGCTGGAGTACACCGCTATTGTTCCTCATAGTAACATCGAAGACCACTTCTTTTCCCCCAACATCATTGACAATAGTCGATAACATCTTGACACTCTCAAATTTGGGCTCGCATAAGCAGT
Source organism: Prevotellaceae bacterium UBA4332 (assembly GCA_002394365.1). Lineage (GTDB taxonomy): Bacteria > Bacteroidota > Bacteroidia > Bacteroidales > Bacteroidaceae > Prevotella. The sequence continues at coordinate 27,538 of DGTQ01000005.1, read as the reverse complement.
GGCCGCCTCGTCCGTAAATGCCCCACTTACCGTTGAAGTCACGTACAAGAATATATTGGTCAATGCCGCTAGCCTCTACAAATTCTACCTTGGAGAATTGGCCCACTTCCTCACCGTTGGCATTGGTAAGTAGCCAACGCTCCTCGCCATTGAGCATGGTGGCTCCGAGGGCACGTGCGAAGTCACTTCCGAATGTCAGCTCTTTGTCGTAGTTTTTAGCTATAAATGCGCCTGGTGTGACAGTGTGCGTAGATGTGGCATTGTTTTGTTGTGTTGACTGAACCTTTCGCTCGGTCTCTTCTCGCTTTTTATTAGATTTATCTGTCCAAAAATCAAAGGAACTGAGCAAGTTATTCTCACAAACATGAAAATGTATTATCGCTTTACGCCGTTCTTCGGGTGTTGTTGCGGCGATTGCTTTGGCCTTCGCTTCTCTGGCCTCCTTCTGCTGTATGGCAAAAGGACACCATCGCTCATGAACAACACAACCACAACAAGGACAAGTAAACCTAGAATCATTCATGCCGGTTTTGTATATAATATCATATTTGGCAGGTGAAATGGTCAATCGGCTTTTGACTTCGGGAAGTGGCTTGTAATCACGTAGATGTGTGGAGTTTGAACTCGAAGAAGAACTGCTGCTTGAAGACGACTCATCATCGTTTGATGGTTTAGAGTAATAGGGACAGTTACTCTTGTGGGAAGAAGCTGTTCTCAGATTCACATCGCAATAGGCGCAATGTGGGTCGCTGACGGGAAACTGTGCATGGCTAGCCATTGCCGCCAGTCCCAGTAATGCTATCAGGCTCAATCGTTTCATATTGGTATGGGTTTAGTATGGGAAAAACATGGCTCCAGGTGCATCAGGGTTCTTTATGCGCTTGATAAGCACTTCACCGCTGTGCATGGGATAAGCCAACTTTGGTACACATCCCACGGCGAGGATGAGCGTCTTGAGATTGTCGCTCTCTATATGGACATACTTCAGATTCCAGTTGTTGGATAGGTCAACAGTCTCCAGTTTGCTTTCGCCCAGCCACAATTTCTCAAGATTGGGAAACTTAGCAAGGTCTTCGTAGGTGCTTACCTCAAACATATCAGTACGATACTGGGTAAGAATCAGAGACTTGACGGAGTCTGCTTCCTCTTTTGATATGTGTCCGTCATTATCAGTATCTCCCTTGATAAGTGCCCGTCGTTCTATGTTGCGGTCTGCAAAATTGAGCGGTTCTGCGTTTGCACTGAGAGCAAAGAAAAGACATATCATAACAATCGCAAACACCAACACTACTATCCATCCGTTCTTGCTTGGTTTTGTTTCCTGCTCCATTTCTCTTACGATACGAAGCTGTTCTAACTCTTGGTCAATGCGTAGTTGTTCCAACTGCTGTTGTTGTATTTGTTGTTGCTGTTCCATTTTAGGTTAGTTATAGTTCTTGCTACAAAGGTAAGAAATAATTTTCGATTTTCCAAATATATCAAAGGAAAAAGCATATTAGGGCTTCATAGGGAAGAAGGGTGGATTCTTTCACTTTGTTAGTGAAACGGCATTTTTCCTGACAAAGTGAGTTTTTCTGAAGCCGCGAGAGTGAAGATTTTGCGAGCGAACGGGAAGTTGGCTTCAAATTTTGAAATCTCGCGAAACGAGGTAAGATGCTGATAGTGAGGGGATTTGGGGTTTTAGGCAGTTGTTTTAGGCTGAAAACAGGGCTAAAATGGGGTGAAAAGGGGTGGTTTGGGGGTGTGATAGAAGCATTGGTTCTGCATGCAGAAGGGCTGCTTCTGGATGTAGAAGTACTGCTTCTGCATCTTGGGGCAAAGGAAAGCCCTCTTTTCGAGCGGAAAGAGGGCTTTATTTCTATAAAACTGATTTTCCTGAAGAACTTTTTGAATTGACGTTTTGCTAAGAAAAAGCTGAATTTTGCGACATTCTGATTTTTTTTGCATTTGCCTGTTTCTGGCATCTGTCTGATGTGGGCATTTGCCTCTGGCAAGTGTTACCCCACAGGTTAACAGGCTTTATTTGCAGAGGAAGCAGGCATCAATTGTAGAGGAAGCGCTTGATGGATTTCTTTGGTGTTTTTTCAAACTCCTCATCGTGTACCTCGATGTAGGCTACCTTGCAGTAAGCAGGCTGGTTCTGGTTGAGCTGCTCGAGGTTCTGCTTCATCTGTGCCTCTACGTCTTCACTGCTCATGTTATTGGCTGAGCATGCTTCGAGGTCAGGGTGGACGAGTGCCACAAGTTTTTGGTCTCTCTGCACCACGATGCTCTCCATAACGTAAGGCAGGGAGTTGAGTGCGTCTTCTATTTCCTCAGGGAAGATATTCTGTCCTGAAGGTCCGAGGAGCATGTTCTTCGAGCGTCCTTTGATGAAAACGTTGCCCTTCTTGTCCATTATGCCGAGGTCGCCAGTGTGGTACCAGCCGTCTTTGTCGAGGGTCTGGGCTGTTGCCTCGTCATTCTTGTAATAGCCCAGCATTACGTTCAGTCCTCGAGCCAAAATCTCGCCTGGCTCAGTATGAGGTTTCTTGGAGTCTATCTTCACCTCCATGTGTACTACGGCTCTGCCGCATGAGCCCATCTTGTGGGTCTTCCAGTCGGCATAGGTGATGATAGGCGCACACTCTGTTGCTCCATAGCCCACGGTAACAGGGAAGTGTATGTCCTTGAGGAATTGCTCTACCTCCTGGTTGAGAGCTGCTCCACCAATAATCATCTCGTAGAGCTTGCCTCCGAATGCCTCGTAAACCTGCTTGTGTATCTTCTCCTTTATCTTGGTGCCCACGATAGGAGTCTTCATGAGGAGCTTGATGGTAGGTGTGAGTTTTGGGAATACCTTTTTGCGTATTATCTTCTCTATGACGAGTGGTACGGCTATGATGATGATAGGCTTGATGTCTGTAAATGCCTGAGCCACAACGGCTGGGGAAGGTATGCGAGTGAGGTAGTAGATATGACAACCTGTCATAAACTCCTTGATAAACTCGAATGCCATTCCATACATGTGAGCCATAGGGAGAATGGAGATGGTGTTGTCGCCAGGATGCAGCTGAGCATCAAGCACTTCGCCTGCAAAGTCGAGGTTCGACCACATAGCACGATAAGGCACCATCACACCCTTGGAGAATCCTGTTGTGCCAGAGGTGTAGTTGATGATGCAGAGCTGGTCTGGAGACTCCTCCTTATAATAATCAATGAACTCCTTGCGGAAATACTTGGGGTATTTCTTGCCGAAGAACTCGTTGAGGTGTTCGCGAGCGTAGGTGAGCTGCTCTGTGCGAGAAATCATGAGGGAGTAGTCAATGATGTTGATAATGCCCTCAAGGTCAGGCATTTTTGTAGGGTCTATCTGCTTAGCCACAACATCGCCCACGAAGAGGAGGCGAGCCTCAGAATGGTTTACTATATGGTGAATCTGCTCAGCAGTAAACTCATGCAGGATGGGTACGGCAACAGCTCCGTAGGTGAGGGTAGCGAGGAAAGCTACTGCCCAGTTGCTCATGTTGCGTCCGCAGAGGGCTATCTTGTCACCCTTCTGCACTCCACTGTTTTCAAAAAGAATGTGTAGTTTTTCAATTTTACGGGCTACATCCTGATATTGCAACGTAGCACCTTTATAGTCGGTTAGGGCGTCTAAGTTCCAATAGTTCTTGATTGCCTGTTCTATGCAGGCATTAAAACTTGGTATCTGTTCCATGTGATATGTTTTTGCACAAAAATTAGAATTTTGTGCAAAGTTAATTGTTTTTTGCACACTAACCAAATAAAACGTGCAATTTTTTGTGCTTTCGGCTAAAAAATATATAAAATTGCGAGCTTATGTTCGATGAAATGGACTTTTTTTACTATCTTTGCATTTTGATAATTACAAATAAGGTAAAAAGGAATGGGATTTTTCAGTTTTTTCAGTAAGGAAAAGAAGGAAACTCTGGATAAAGGTCTGGAGAAGACGAAGCAGAGCGTGTTTGAGAAAATAACGCGTGCTGTGGCTGGCAAGGACAGGGTTGACGACGACGTGCTCGACAACCTTGAGGAGGTGCTGGTGACAAGCGATGTGGGTGTTGACACCACACTGAAGATAATAGAAAGAATAGAGCAGAGGGTAGCAAGAGACAAGTATGTCTCTACCTCGGAACTCAACAATATCCTCAGAGAAGAGATAGTGGCATTGCTGGAGGAATATGATAACGTGGACGATAACACCTCAAACCTCGCACCTCGCACCTCAAGCCCTTACGTTATACTCGTAGTGGGAGTAAACGGAGTGGGCAAGACCACCACGATAGGCAAGCTGGCTTATCAGTTTAAGCAGGAGGGCAAGAAGGTCTATCTCGGTGCGGCCGACACCTTCAGGGCAGCTGCTGTAGAACAGCTCGTGATATGGGGCGAGAGGGTAGGCGTGCCTGTCATAAAGCAGCAGATGGGCAGCGACCCTGCCAGCGTGGCTTTTGACACGGTTTCATCGGCAAAAGCTAATGGTGCCGACGTGGTGATAATAGACACTGCGGGCAGACTGCATAACAAGGTGAACCTCATGAACGAGCTCAAGAAGATAAAGGACGTAATGAAGAAGGTGCTTCCTGATGCCCCAAACGAGGTGCTGCTTGTGCTCGATGGCTCTACAGGACAGAACGCTTTCGAACAGGCAAAGCAGTTTGCAGCAGTCACGCAGATTTCGAGCCTTGCCATAACCAAGCTCGACGGTACGGCAAAGGGTGGAGTGGTGATAGGAATATCCGACCAGCTCAAGGTGCCTGTAAAGTACATCGGACTGGGTGAGGGAATGGAAGACCTGCAAATCTTCAATCGCAGGGAGTTTGTGGACAGCCTGTTTAAAAATTGAAGATAGAAGATTGAAAAAAAACAGGATTGACATAGTAACACTGGGGTGCTCGAAAAACCTTGTGGATAGCGAGACCTTGCAGAGGATGTTCCTGAAAGAGGGCATGGATTGCTACGTGGATGCCGAACAGACAGAAGGCTCTACCGTAGTGATAAATACTTGCGGTTTCATCGGAGATGCCAAGGAGGAGAGCATCAATACCATCCTCCAGTATGCCGAGGCAAAACAGCAAGGCGAGATAGAGCGGCTGTATGTCATGGGCTGCCTGTCAGAGCGCTACCTCTCTGACCTGCAAAAGGAGATACCCGAGGTGGATAAATACTATGGTAAGTTTGACTGGGCTGGATTGGTAGAGGAAGTTAAGGGAGTAGAAGGAGGAAGTAAAAAAGGGAGTAAAAAAGGGAGTAAAAATGGGAGTGGAAGAGGGAGTGAAAATGGGAGTGAAGGAGAAAGCAGGAAGAAACCCCACTATAAATATATAAAGATATCCGAAGGTTGCGACAGACACTGTGCCTATTGCGCCATCCCCCTGATGACAGGTAGACACAAGAGTCGCTCCATAGAGGATATACTCAACGAGATAAGAGCCTACGTCAAGGAGGGGGTAAAGGAATTTCAGATAATAGCCCAGGAGCTGACCTTCTATGGCGTTGACCTCTATGGCAAGCGCATGTTGCCTGAACTGATAGAACAGATGGCTGACATAGAGGGGGTAGAATGGATAAGGCTGCATTATGCTTACCCCAACGATTTCCCTATGGACCTCATGAGGGTGATGAGAGAGAAGCCAAACGTGTGCAAATACCTCGACATAGCCCTGCAGCATATCTCGACCTCTGTGCTCGACCGCATGAAGCGCAACACCACCAAGGAGGAGGTGATGCAGCTCGTGGAGAGACTACGCAAAGAGGTGCCTGGCATAACCCTTCGCACAACTCTCATGGTGGGTTTCCCTGGCGAGACGGAAGAAGAATTTCAGGAGCTGGTTGACTTCACCAAGTGGGCTCGTTTTGAGCGCATGGGTGCCTTTGCCTATTCCGAGGAAGACGGCACGTATAGCGCCCAGCACTATAAGGACGATGTGCCAGAGGATGTCAAGCAGATGCGCCTCGACAAACTCATGAGGGTGCAACAGCGCATCTCGGCTGAGATAATGGAGCAACACATAGGTAAGACCTGCAAGACCATCATCGACCGCACGGAAGGCGACTGGTACATAGGCAGGACCGAGGCTTCATCGCCAGAGATAGACCCCGAAGTGCTCATACCCCTGAGCGAAAATCTCCAGGTGGGCGAGTTCTATAACATACATATAACCGACGCTACAGAGTTTGACCTGTATGGGGAGGTAGAATAACTTGTAACTTTCAATTTCGTATTGAAACATGAACAACAAAGAATTTATAGCGACGCTGTCACAAAAGAGCGGATTGACAACAAGCGAGGTGCAGAATGTGGTACATACAGCCATGAATGCAATAACCGACATGCTGTGTGAAGACAAGACCGTCACTTTGTCTGGTTTGGGAAACTTCGACGTTAAAAAACGTATGGAGAGGGTTATCGTCAATCCTTCTACTGGGCAGAAGATGCTCGTGCCACCAAAACTCGTGGTAAACTTTAAGCCTCTCGGTTCGCTGAAGGACAAGATAAAGTAAACCTACAAACAGGAAGAGACACATTATGGCTACAATTAGAGATATAGCAAAAATACTTGTGGAGCGTCACAAGATGAAGACGGGAGTTGCTGAAGAATTCCTGCAGATGCTTGTTGAGGTCATCAACGAGGGCTTGGTGCAAGACCGCATCGTAAAGATAAAGGGCTTTGGTACGTTCAAGCTCCAGGAGGTAAAGGAGCGTAAGTCGGTAAATGTAAATACGGGCGAGAGCGTGGTTATTGCTGCTCACGATAAGGTCTCCTTTACTCCCGACAGTGTAATGCGCGACCTCGTCAACAAACCCTTTGCCCAGTTTGAGACCGTCATAGTGGGCGACGAGAATCCTAAAGACGTAGCAGCCGATGCCTTCCAGTCGGTTGTCGAGGCTGAGGCTCCTGTTGAAAAAGCTGCTGAGGCTCCTGAAGTAAAAGAACCAGAGGAGGCAAAAGAGCCAGAGGTTAAACCAGCAGAAGAAGCAGAAGAGCCTGAAGCAGCCGAAGTTTCTGTTGAAAAAGTCGCTGAGGTTTCTGAGCCTGAAAAGCCAGCAGAAGAAGCAGAAGAGCCTGAAGCTGACATGCCTGTAGAAAAACTCGCTGAGGAGCCCAAAGCAGAGGAGCCAAAATCAGATGAGCCTGTAAAGGAAGAATATGATTTTGATGACGACGAAAAAGAAAATGGCAATGACGAGGGAGAAGAAGAGGAGGAAGAAGAAACCAGTTCAAGTCGTAGGTGGCTCTACATACTTGCTGGCATAGTTTTTGCCTTAGCTTGCTTCGCCTTGGGTTATTTGGCCTCTCACCACGAATTGTTTGAGAAGGCAGATGAAGCCCCAGCAAAACCAACTGTCGAGGCGAAATCTCAGGATACGGTTACGACAACTCCTGCATCTGATACTCTTGCCCCTGTTCAAGCTCCTGTAGCTACACCTGCTCAGGCTGAAACTCCAGAGCCAAAGGCAGAAGAAGCAGCCGAAACTCAGGCTCCAGACATGAGCAAGTACAACAGCGACCCACGCGTGAAGTATGGTGCATATATTATAATAGGTACGGAGACCACGGTGAAGGTTCTGAAAGGTCAAACGCTCAAGGGCATTTCCAAGGCTTATCTTGGTCCAGACATGGAGTGTTATGTAGAGGCTTACAATGGAGGCATAAAGACAGTGAAGGAGGGCGACAAAGTGCTCATCCCCAAGCTCCAGCTGAAGAAAAAGAAAAAGAAATAAGACACGCACACACCCTGTTAATATATACAGATAGAAGAAAGAAATATAAATGAGTTTTTTCGATAGACTACTTGAAACACACGATTCTCCGGTAAGAATGTTTGCCGAGATTGATGGTGATATGAATAAGGTTTCCGAGATGGGCAAGGAGGGCGACATGCCTGTGCTCATCACCAGGAATATGGTAAACTTTCCTGGCATTCTGGCAAGTGTCACCATAGCCCGTGATGCCACTCGTCAACTTGTTAAATACATAGAGAAACACCCAAAGCAGCATTTCGCCATGTTCTGCCAGAAGGACGTGAGCATCGAAGAACCTTCTGCTGAGGACCTTTGCGAATATGGTGTCATAGCCCAGTTTCTCAAGGTATTCGAGTTGCCTGGTCAGATAAATCGCTATGCCTTCATCGCTCAGGGGCTTACTCGTTGCCGCATATCCGAAGTTCTCAAGGAGGACCCCTTCCTGAGAGCCCATATTGTGCCGACTCCCGAGGCAAAGCCTGATGGCGAGGACATAGAGTATGAAACCATCATGACCGACCTGCGCAATCGCGTCTTCGAGCTTATAGAGAAGAGCGATTCCTTCCCCTTCGAGCTCTCCCTCTCTCTCCATAGCATAGAGGACCCCGAGTTCTTCCTCAATATGGTGAGCTACCACATGCCGTTCAACCTCAGCGACAAGATGGAGCTGCTCTCGGCTGCTGACCTCAAGACACGTGCCTACAAACTCCTCGAACTCATAAATCAGGAGATACAGTATGCCAATCTGCGTCTCGATATACAGAATCGCACCCAGCATACCATAGACAACGAGCAGAAGGAGTATTTCCTGCGTCATCAGCTCAAGACCATCAACAAGGAACTGGGTGAGGAGAACACCTCTCCCGAACTTGCCAAGATACTCGAAAAGGCAAAGCATAAAAAGTGGTCTAAGGAGGTTAAGGAGACCTTCGATAAAGAGGTGGAGCGCCTGCAGCAGATGCACCCCCAGTCCAGCGATTATAACGTGCAGCTTTCCTATGTCCAGCAGATTGCCAACCTCCCCTGGGGAGAATACACGGAGGACGACATGGACCTTGCGAGAGCCCAGAAAGTGCTCAACCGCAACCATTACGGCATGGACAAGGTGAAGGAGCGCATCCTTGAGTATATAGCTGTGCTCAAACTGCGTGGCGACCTCAAGTCTCCTATCCTCTGTCTATACGGCCCTCCAGGAGTGGGCAAGACCAGTCTGGGCAAGAGTATCGCCGACGCTCTTCGTCGTAAATATGTGCGTGTGAGCCTTGGAGGTTTGCATGATGAGGCTGAGATACGTGGCCACCGTCGCACCTATGTAGGAGCTCTCCCAGGCCGTATCATAAAGAGCCTCGAGAAGGCAGGTTCAAGCAACCCCGTCTTTATCCTCGACGAGATAGACAAGGTCACCCAGAACACCAATCACGGCGACCCAGCCTCGGCTATGCTTGAGGTGCTCGACCCCGAGCAGAACATCGCTTTTCACGATAATTTCCTCGACCTCGACTACGACCTCTCAAAGGTCATGTTCATAGCCACCGCCAACGACCTCTCTACCATCCCTGCGCCTCTGCGCGACCGCATGGAGATAATAGAAGTAAGCGGCTACACCACCGAGGAAAAGATAGAGATAGCTAAGCGCCACCTCGTGCCTCGCGAGAAGGAGAAAACGGGCTTCAAGTCGTATAAGTCGCTCGTGTTCCGCAAGGCAGCCCTGGAAAAGATTATTGAACGCTACACACGCGAGAGTGGCGTAAGACAGCTGGAGAAGCAAATCAACAAGTGCCTCCGCAAACTCGCCTTCCAGCTTGCCCGCGATGGCGAATTGCCTTATGACAAGATAGACCTCAACGTCATCGAGGACCTGCTGGGCAAACCACCGTTCTATCGTGACATCTACCAGGGCAACGACTATGCAGGTGTGGTTACAGGACTGGCGTGGACCAGCGTAGGAGGCGAGATACTCTTCATCGAGACCAGTCTCTCCAAGGGTAAAGGAGGAAAACTCACGCTTACGGGTAATCTTGGCGACGTCATGAAGGAAAGTGCCACCATAGCCCTCGAGTATGTCAAGGCACATGCTGAAGTCCTCAATGTGGATGCAGCCCTCTTCGACAACTGGAACATACACATCCATGTGCCTGAAGGCGCTACGCCCAAGGACGGACCTTCAGCTGGCATCACTATAGCCACCTCTATTGCTTCAGCCCTCACCCAGCGCAAGGTGCGCAAGAATGTGGCAATGACGGGCGAGATAACCCTGCGTGGCAAGGTATTGCCTGTAGGCGGCATAAAGGAGAAGATACTTGCCGCCAAGCGTGCAGGCATAACCGACATCATGATTTGCGAAGCCAATCGCAAGGACATCGAGGAAATACCTGCCGACTACCTCAAGGGCCTCTCTTTCCACTATGTAGAATCAGTCATTGACGTGTGGCAGTTTGCCCTCACCAGTCAGATAGTAGATAACCCCATAGACCTCTCTGTGCCTAAGGATAAGAAAGAAGCATGACCTTTGAACTGCAACATACCGACCCCTGCAGCTCTGCTCGGGCAGGCAAGATAACCACCCCCCACGGTGAGATTCTGACCCCCATCTTCATGCCCGTAGGTACGGTGGGCAGCGTCAAGGCTGTCCACTTTGAGGAACTGCGCAAACAGGTCAAGGCACAGATTATCCTTGGCAACACCTATCATCTCTACCTGCGCCCAGGGCTTGACATACTGCGCAAGGCAGGCGGACTTCATAAGTTCATAGGGTGGGAGAGACCCATGCTTACCGATTCTGGAGGCTTTCAGGTTTTCTCCCTTTCGGGCATACGCAAACTTACGGAGGAGGGGTGCGAATTTTGTAGCCACATAGACGGCTCAAAGCATATCTTCACCCCAGAGAATGTGATGGATACCGAGCGCACGATAGGTGCAGACATCATTATGGCGCTCGACGAGTGCCCTCCAGGTCAGAGCGACTGGCAATATGCCCGCAATAGTCTTTCCATGACGCATCGCTGGCTCGACCGCTGCATCAAGCGCCTGCAGGACACAGACCCCCTCTACGGCTATAGTCAGAGTCTCTTTCCCATAGTCCAAGGCTGCACCTTCAAGGACCTCCGTCAGGAGTCGGCTAAGTTCGTAGCAGACAAGGGCTGTGATGGCAACGCCATAGGTGGTCTCGCCGTAGGTGAACCAACAGAGGTGATGTATGAAATGGTAGAGGTAGTCAATGATATCCTCCCCAAGGACAAGCCACGCTATCTCATGGGCGTCGGCACCCCCTGGAATATCCTCGAAAACATCGAGCGTGGCGTGGATATGTTTGACTGTGTCATGCCTACTCGCAACGGACGTAACGCCCTGCTCTTCACCTATGAAGGCACTATGAATATGCGCAACAAGAAGTGGGAAGACGATTTCTCGCCTCTCGATTCCTCTGGCTGTGACATAGACCTCATCACCACCAAGGCATACCTCCACCACCTCTTCAAGGCTCAGGAGTATCTCGCCCTTCAGATAGCCTCTATCCACAACCTTGCCTTCTACCTCCGCCTCGTAACCGATGCGCGGGAGCACATAATAAAAGGAGATTACACCCAATGGAAAAAATCCATTATAGACAATATGCAGCGCAGGCGCTAAGTCGCCTCAAGATACTTGCCCATGCCCTCCGTTCCTATGACTATTCTACCGTCATAGGTCGCCTCGACCGCTATATCATAGGCAAGTTCATCGGCACATATTTCTTCTCTATTCTCCTGATTATCAGTATAAGTGTGGTGGTTGACTTCAATGAAAACCTTAATAAGTTCGAGCAATACCACACCCCCTGGAAGGCGCTTATCTTCGACTATTACGCCAACTTTATTCCTTATTTTGCCAACCTCTTCTCGCCACTATTTGTCTTCATAGCCGTCATCTTTTTTACCTCCAAGATGGCAGGCAACTCCGAGATAATATCCATTATGGCAGCAGGCGTGAGCTTCAAGCGTCTCATGAAGCCCTACATGATTTCGTGCGTATTCATCTCCCTGCTCAATTATACCCTCTCCGCCTACGTCATTCCTCACGGCACCGTCATTCGCCAGAATTTCGAGTCCCTCTATAAGAACAACAAGAAGAATACCTCTGCCGAGAATGTTCAGTTGCAGGTAGATAAAGGCGTCATAGCCTATATGCAGCACTACGATAATATCCACAAACGCGGCTACGGCTTCTGTCTCGATAAGTTTGAAAACAAGAAACTCGTCTCCCACCTTACAGCCACCGAGATACAATACGACACCATCTCCGACTATAAGTATCACTGGAAGGTGCGCAACTGGAAGATACGCAACATGCGAGGCGTAAGAGAGAAAATCACTTCGGGCTCCGAACTCGATACCATCATAAGCATGGAACCCACCGACCTCGTATATTCCCGTGGTCAGCAAGAGACGTTCACATCCCCGCAGCTTGCAGAATACATATCCAAGCAGATAAACCGCGGCTCCTCCAATGTAGTGCGTTATCAGGTAGAATACCATAAGAGGATAGCCACCTCGTTTGCTTCCTTCATCCTCACCATCATCGGGGCCTCGCTCTCCTCTCGCAAGCGTAAGGGAGGTATGGGTATGTACCTCGGCTTGGGACTCGTCCTCAGTTTTGTCTATATCATGCTCCAGACGGTCTCCTCCACCTTTGCCATCAACGCAGGTGTCTCGCCCATGCTCTCAGCCTGGATGCCGAATATCATCTTCGCCATCGTAGCCTATTTCTGCTATCGCAAAGCTCCGAATTAATGGCTCGCTCTGATATAAGTTCAGAGTCTGACTCTCAACTCTCAATTCTTAACTAAAAACTATTCTCAATGAATTTACGTTTCGACGAAACACTCCTCAATGATAACGTTCTCGATGCACTATGGGATATGCACTTTGAACAGTGTACGCCCATACAGTCTGCCTGCATAGACCCCATCATAGAAGGCCACGACATAATGGGCGTAGCCCAGACAGGAACAGGCAAAACGGCAGCCTATCTTCTGCCTGTACTCTCCCTGCTCGACGATGGCGGATTTCCCGAAGACGCAGTCAACTGCCTCATCATGGCACCCACGCGCGAGCTTGCCCAGCAGATAGACCAGGCAATGCAGGGCTTTTCCTATTACCTCAACGGCATAAGCTCAGTAGCAGTCTATGGAGGCAACGACGGCAGCCGCTACGACCAGGAAGTCAATGCCCTGCGCAAGGGCGCTTCCGTCATCATAGCCACACCAGGCAGACTCATCTCCCATCTGCAGATGGGCAACCTCGACCTCTCGCGCCTCTCCTTCTTCATACTTGACGAGGCAGACCGCATGCTTGACATGGGCTTCTCCGAAGATATTATCACTATCGCCAAGACCATAGGCGTCAATCCCAAGACAGGAGCCAAAAGCCCTGTGCGCTGTCAGACCATCATGTTCTCAGCCACCATGCCAGACAATATCAACACCCTTGCCCACACCCTACTGCACAATCCCGTCAACGTGAGGATAGCCGTCAGCAAGCCAGCTGAGAAAATCCAACAGTCGGCATACGTCTGCTATCCCCCCCAGAAGCTGCGCATCATAAAGCACCTTTCCCAGCAAGGCTTCGTTAGCAAGTCGGGAGACCATTACGACTTCAAGAGAGTCATTATCTTCTCGGGAAAGAAACAGAGGGTAAAGGATGTCAACCACTCCCTCCTCCAGATGCACATCAACAGCGGAGCCATGCACTCCGACCTCACACAGGCAGAGCGCGACGATGTCATGTATCGCTTCAAGTCAGGTCAGCTCGACGTCCTCGTAGCCACCGATATCGTGGCACGTGGCATAGACATAGATGACATACAAATGGTCATCAATTATGATGTGCCCCGCGACGTAGAAGATTACGTCCATCGCATAGGCAGAACAGCCCGTGCCCAGCGCGATGGCGTAGCCATTACCCTCGTAGCAGAAGATGAGATATGGCTCTTCCGCAAGATAGAGCGCTTCCTTGAATACGACATAACCAAAAATCCACTGCCCGAAACCCTCGGCGAAGCACCCGAATACAAACCAGTAGCCCCTGCACCAACTCGCAAGAAGAACTGGAGCAAAGGCAAGGGCAGAGGCAAGAGAAACGGGAACGCTACCGCTAACGGGAATAAGAGCGGGAAAAGAAAAAGCAACAATAAAGGCAACGGCAATAGTAATGGGAAAACCCAAGCAAGGAGCGACCGTAGAGACTATCACAAGAAGAAGGAAAACAACAAATAAAGATTACAATCTCTCCATTATTGCATAGAAAAAATACGCTTGGCTAATATGTCAAGCGTATTTTCTTTATTGCTTTCTTGAGTAAATAAAATCGTGATGTGCCATTCTTTGCTGGCGCTCAGTCAGGTGGGGTAGTGGAGCACTACTTGGCGTAGGCTACGGAACGCGTCTCACGGATGACGGTAATCTTTACCTGTCCTGGATATGTCATCTCGTTTTGTATGCGTGTTGCGATGCCTGTGGAGAGTGTTTCAATCTCGGCGTCTGTAATCTTGTCTGCACCAACGATGACGCGGAGTTCTCTGCCTGCCTGTATGGCATAGGTCTTGGTGACTCCTGGGTAGGACATGGCGATAGCCTCGAGGTCGTTGAGACGCTTGATATAGGCTTCTACTATCTCGCGACGTGCGCCTGGACGTGCACCAGAGATAGCGTCGCAGACCTGAACGATAGGGGCGAGCAGGGAGGTCATCTCCATCTCGTCATGGTGGGCTCCGATAGCGTTGCAGATATCGGGCTTCTCCTTATACTTCTCTGCGAGTCGTGCGCCATAGAGTGCGTGTGGCATCTCGAGTTCTTCGTCGGGCACTTTGCCTATATCGTGCAAGAGTCCTGCGCGCTTTGCCTTCTTAGGATTGAGTCCGAGTTCGGCTGCCATCACAGCACAGAGATTAGCTGTCTCGCGTGCGTGCTGCAAGAGGTTCTGACCGTAGGAAGAACGATACTTCATCTTGCCAACGATGCGAATTAGCTCAGGGTGGAGACCGTGTATGCCGAGATCGATGGTGGTGCGCTTGCCCGTCTCGATTATCTCGTCGTTGAGCTGTTTCTTAACCTTGGCTACTACTTCCTCGATGCGTGCGGGGTGTATGCGTCCGTCGGTTACGAGCTGATGGAGGGCGAGGCGACATGTCTCACGGCGTATTGGGTCGAAGGCAGAGATGACGATTGCTTCTGGAGTATCGTCAACGACTATTTCTACTCCGCAGGCTGCCTCAAGGGCACGGATATTGCGGCCTTCGCGTCCGATGATGCGTCCTTTTACTTCATCGTTATCTATATGGAAGACAGAAACAGAGTTCTCTACGGCTGTCTCGGTGGCAACACGCTGAATGGTCTTGATGACGATTTTCTTTGCTTCGTTGTTGGCATTGATTTTTGCCTCGTCCATAATCTCATTGATGTAGCTCTGGGCATCGGTACGTGCTTCGTCTTTAAGGCTTTCGATGAGTCGTGCCTTAGCCTCGTCGGCTGAAAGACCTGAGAGCTGCTCAAGCTTTTCGCGCTCCTGCATCTGCATTTCAGTGAGTTCTTGCTCCTTGAGTGCGAGGAGTTTTTTGTCGTTATCCACTCGCTGCTGCTGCTGTTCTACTTCCTGGCGACGGCGTGCGATTTCGTCCTGACGTTGGTTGATGGATATTTCGCGCTGCTTGAGACGGTTTTCGGTTTGTTGTATCTTCTGATTGCGCTGTTGCACTTCGCGTTCCAGTTCGCTCTTCTTGTTGATAAACTTCTCTCGCACCTCGAGGAGCTTCTTCTCCTTGAGTACGTCGGCAGCTTTCTCGGCATTGACAAGCATTTCTTTGTACTTACCTGTGAGGACGTATCTGAAAATGAGGTAGCCGACAACGCATCCTACGACGAGTCCGGCAATGGCTATTATTGCAAATATCATAAATATAATAATGTATAAAGGGGTTAATAATCTCACTTACTGCTTGAGTGCTTCAGCAATTTCTGAAGACAGGCGAGTGAGAGTATCGGTGAAGGGGGCAACGTCGTTGCGCTGCTCTTCCATCACACACTTCAGGGCTATGTCAATCATGGCGTAATAAGTGATTTCAATAGGATCCTTACTGCCCTTGAATGCGTTGAAGTATGTGTTCATCCTCTCGTTTATGAGTTTGCCGGCGAGGCGATACTGCTCCTCCTGTTCGCGTGGTATGCGAATGGGGATGTCACGGTCATAAACGTGGAGTGTGATATGTTGTTTCTCGTTACTGCTGTCCATAGTGCTTTGCTGAAAGGAGAAAAACTCTCTCGGATGCTACTCTTTGTCGGCATCTTCTTCGTTGCCATTGACGAGTGCTATACACTTGTTGACGGTACGAATGAGCTTTTGCACTCTCTTGCGTGATGTTTCGATGTCCTCATCAGAGATTTGAATCATCTTAGCCATCATCAAGGCATTATATTGTTGTTGTTGTTGCTGGGTTTGCTGTTTGAGTTGGTTTATTTCGTTGGTACGCTGCTCCAGGAGCTGCTTGAGCTCTTGGTTTTCGTTCTTCAACTCGTTGAGACGCAGTATGAGTTGTCTGACGCGAGTGGTGAAGTTTTTCAATATGTCTGCAGCGTCCTGCATTACTTTGTTTTTTTGTTATAAGTTATTGTAATTTAGCATAGTTTGAGTGCAAAGATAGCAATTTTTTTCTTTGCCACCAATTTTTTTTGTTTTTTTTTGCGTTACAGCTTGTTTATGCTGCCCAAGGGGAGGGAGGATTATGCCTGTGGCTTTTCCTTCTTGGCAAGCATCACGAGCTGATAAACGAAGTCGGTAATCCACTCTTGCGAAAAGCCGAGGCGCTGGTTGTACTTCCTGACGGAGGCTACTGCCTTGAGAGTTGCAGGGTCGTCGAAATCGTTCTTGTTAAATAGGTCATCTACAGTCTTTTGCGTCATGGTGTAGATGATTTTCTTGAAGAACGAAGGCAGGCGCAACTTAAACTTCATAAGGTTGCCCATGAGCATCATGAGGTCCTGAGTGAAACCCTGAAACTGGTAGAGGTAGGTCTGCACGTCCTGCATCTTGCGACAGTTCTTCTGGATGCTCTTGTCAATTTCCTTGAAGAAAGTTTCGTTGTGGTCATACATATCGCGCAGCATCTTGCTGCAGGCTCTCTTCTCGGCAGGACCGAGCTTGTTACGTTCTGTGTGGACTTTGAATGTAGATTTGAAGAGTCGCAGGTCGGGGAGCATGGCGATATTGTTGATGCCTACCTGAGATGCTATGGCTGACTGGAAATACACTCTGATGAGCATCATATAGTCTTGCATCCCTCCGACGTTGGATTTCTCTTTATTGCCGAAAATTTTAGAAAAAATACCCATTATTGAATTTGTGTTGTGTTAAAATTAAGCGCAAAGTTACAAAAATATTATTGGAAATGCAAGATTTTCTTTGGAGTTTTAAATAAATTACGTAACTTTGCATTATAATTTCTTATGTAAAAACAGCATTTACAATGTTATTATACACTAACAAGAACACAGTTATCAAAGCAATTGTATTGTTTTTTGACGCAATAGCCCTGACTTTGTGTTTGTATTTTTATGTTTGGACAATGCCCGAGAATTGTCCGCAGAGTGTGTATAATCACGTGATGATAGCCAACATGTTGTTGCTGGTGACCTACATGCTGTTTTCTACCTCGATACCTCTTGTGATACACAACAGGGTAGTAACGACGAAAGAGATACTGACGAGAAATGCTGTGGTGGTAATATTGTCGCAGGTGGTGTTTGGCTTGCTGTGGCACATGATGACGCGAAACAGCAACAACGAGATGCTCTTTAACCTGCTCTTTGCCACGTTGCTGTACTGTATGATAGTATGTGTTAGGCTTGCGGAGAGAAAAGTGCTGGAGGCTCTGAGAGCGAGGGGCAAGAACACGAGAAGCGTACTCTTCATAGGCAGCGACCCTGCCAACCTCTATGTGTATCACGACATAATGATGGACGCTACGACGGGCTATCGCGTGATAGGCTACTACAGCAATAACGAGATAGAAGATGCACCAAAGGAACTGAAGAAGCTGGGCACGAGAGTCGAGCTGATAAAGATGATGAAGGCGGGCGACTTCAACCTGCAGTGCGACGAGATATACTGTTCGCTGTCGCATGACGACGAGGAGGACATAGCCACGATAATGAAGTTTTGCAACAAACACGTTGTAAGGTTCTTCTACGTTCCTCGTATGTCGAGAAATATCAAGCTGGCTCTGAAACCTCAGATAGTGGGTGGCAACGTGCTGTTCACCAATTTCTACGAACCGCTGACAGCGCCTGGCAACAGAATCATCAAGAGGGTTTTTGACGTGTTCTTCAGCATTGTTGCTCTAATTATCACGCTGCCGTTCTATCCGTTTATAGCCCTGATGATAAAGTTGCAGAGCAATGGACCAGTGTTCTTTACCCAGGAGAGGACGGGCTTGGACGGCAAGAACTTCGTTTGCTATAAGTTCCGTTCGATGGCGCCCAACGACGAAGCAGACACCCTGCAGGCTACTGTCGATGACCCGAGGAAGTTCCCATTTGGCGACTTCATGCGCAGAACAAACATAGACGAGCTGCCGCAATTCATAAACGTACTGAAGGGAGAGATGAGCATAGTAGGTCCGCGACCTCACATGCTGTATCATACAGAGATGTACTCCAAACTTCTCGAAAAATACATGGTGCGCCACTTTGCCAAGCCTGGCATAACGGGACTGGCACAGGTAAGCGGATACAGAGGAGAGACATCTGAGTTGGCACTGATGGCTGGCAGGATAAAGAAGGATATAGAATATATAGAGAACTGGTCTTTCTGGCTGGACGTGAAGATATGCTTCAAGACGCTGAAATTGACCATACTGAGTGACGAACAGGCATTTTAGGCAGTTCACAATTCACAGTTCACAGTTATAGGTGACTAAGTGACAAGGGACTAAGTATTAAAGGTTAAATGTTAAAGAAAAATATATGAGTGAGAACAACGCGTATAACCAACAGGAGTTTAACGTAAACTTGGAAGAACAAGAGGAAGACGGATTAGGTATATTCAGTATCGGATTTCTGTATCGCACCATACTGCTTAACTGGATATGGTTTGTCCTGTCATTAGTAATATGTCTGGGCATAGCGGCTATATATCTGAGATATACTCCCCCAGTGTATTCGGTAATGGCGAAGGTACTGGTGAAATCGGGCAACACGGCAGGTAGCTCTCGTGTGACGTCAGGCGTGCTGACAGGACAGATAATACGCTCTGACGGTTTCGACAACGAGAAGGAGGTCCTGAGGTCGGTATCCCTTGCCGAGGATGTGGTGAGAGACCTGAAACTCTATGTCTCCTACACACTCGAAGGAACGGTTACTGACAAGAACATATACGGCAACCAGCCGATACTCGTGGATTTGGACAGCGAGCACCTCAACGAGCTGGCTGGCAGCATAAATCTGGTAGTAGAGAACGATGGTGGCAAGATAAACGTGACTGGTACTACGCCTATGGGAAAGGTGAAAAAGACGGGCACACTGCCTATGACCATTCACACAAAGGCGGGCATAATAACCATAACGAGGAACCCTCGTGGAGTGTGGACAGATGGGAAGAACATCATGGCGACGATAAACCAGCCACACCAGGTAGCAAGAGGCTATGCTGGCAGTCTCTCGGCGGTAGATTACTCGGAGGCTACCTCTATAGCCATAGTATCGAGAGCCGACATATTACCACAACGCACGATAGACTACATAAAGCAGCTGATAGTGTGCTACAACCGTCAGGCTAACGACGACAAGAACGAAATAGCCCTGCGCACAGAGAAGTTTATCAACCAGCGACTGGAGAAGATAAACAACGAGCTGGGAAGCACTGAGGGTGCTATGGAGACTTACAAGAGGGACAACCGCATAGCAGGTACTACGTCAAACGCTGGTCCCGCCCTTGCTGGAACGGACAAGGAGGAGGAAAACCTCGACGAGATGAACATGCAGATAATGCTCATGGAGTCATTGAAAGAGTACATGCGCATGCCTGTAAACAAATACCAGACGCTGCCTTCAAACGTAGGTTTGACGGACGCTGCTGCCTCTTCGCTCATAACACAGTATAACAGTCTCGCCATGACAAGACAGAGACTCATGCACTCGGCATCAGAGAGCAGTCCTGCCGTAAAGACACTTTCAGAACAGATGGACGACCTCGAGGCTTCTATATACAGGGCTATGGAGCAGACAAAGCGCACGATGCAGATAAAGCGCCAGGCTATACTGAATCGCTACAACAAGTTTAACGACAAGTTCGAGAACTCTTTCCAGCAGGAGCGCATATTGTCAGAGATAGGCAGACAGCAGAGCGTGAAGGTTTCTCTTTACACCATGCTGTTGCAGAAGAGAGAGGAGAACTCGATAAGTCTTGCAGCAACGGCCGACAAGGGCAGACTGCTTGACGACCCTATCTGCACTGGACAGATATCCCCGAACCGCAACATGGTATGGGGCATAGCAGCAGGCGCAGGATTGCTGACACCGCTGGTGATACTTCTCTTGATGGAACTGCTGAGATTCCGCATAGAGGGACACGATGAGGTGGCTCGCCTCACGCACTGTCCTATCATAGCTGACATAGCCCTTGCCAGCGAAACGGCAAAGACGAGGGCAGACATCGTGGTACACGAGAACAAGAACAACCAGATGGAGGAGATATTCCGAGGTATGCGAACCAACCTTCAGTTTATGCTCAAAGACGGGCAGAACGTCATAATGTTCACCTCGTCAACCTCTGGTGAGGGTAAGACATTCACAGCTGCCAATCTTGCAGTATCCTTCGCCCTCCTGGGCAGGAAGGTGCTGCTGGTAGGTCTTGACATACGTCGTCCTCGACTGTCAAACCTCTTCGGATTGCACAATGGCAAGGCGGGTATAACAAACCTGCTTGTGCACGACAACCCAAGCATAGAGATGATAAAGGAGCAGATAGTAAACTCGGAGGTGAACAATAACCTCGACCTGCTTATGGCTGGTCCTGTGCCACCAAACCCAACCGAGCTGGTATCACGCCCATCGCTTGACAAGATATTTGCCGAGCTGCGCAAGGTGTATGACTATATAATAGTAGATACAGCGCCAGTAGGTCTTGTAACTGATACGTTGCAGATAGGCAGAGTGGCAGACGTGACTTGCGTAATATGTCGTGCCGACTACACAGAGAAGTCTGCCTTCCGCATCATCAACGATTTTGCAATAAACAATAAGTTGCCTAACGTCTGCATAGCCATCAACGGTATCGATATGACCAAGAAGAAGTACGGCTATGCCTACGGTTACGGTCGCTATGGCAAGTACGGCAAGTATGGCTACAGAGGCTATGGCAAGTATGGCAAATACGGCAGCTATTATGGTTACAACAGTTATGGCTATGGTGGTTATGGCAGTTACGGCTACCACTCCTATGGCTATGGCTCGTATGCCGACAGCCACTACGGCAATCCAGAGGATGATTCGATAAAGAGATAGAACCCCTTCCGACCTCCCCCTCAGGGGGAGGAGTAGATAGAGTAGGTAAAAGAATATGACGATAGCAGTAGATTTTGATGGCACTATAGTAGAGCACGCTTACCCCAAGATAGGTAAGGAGATACCCTTTGCTACGGAAACCCTCCGCCAGCTGATACAGGACAGGCATAAGCTGGTGCTGTGGACTGTGAGAGAAGACGAACTCTTGCAGGAGGCAATAGACTGGTGCAGGGAGAGGGGAGTGGAGTTTTATGCCATCAACAGAGACTACCCCGAAGAAGAACGGGAGAAGAACAACCACTTCTCTCGAAAGCTGAAGGTGGATATATGGATAGACGACCGCAACATAGGCGGTTTGCCCGATTGGGGCACTATCTATCGCATGATAAGAGAACATCTCACGTGGGACGATATAATAAGGGAAAACTCAGGAGCTCTCCCGCAATATCCCGAGAAAAAGAAGCGCCGATGGTTTGGTTTCTGAAAAAAATAAGGGAAAAAATTTGTGTGTTATAAATAAAATGACTACATTTGTTCCCAAGAAAACTAAAATCTAACGTAATCTTAAAACTTAAATCTTTACAATACCAACCATGAGTTATCTGAAATTTGAGAAAGCCCTGATGACCAACCTGCAGGAATCTATCAAGAAAGAAGTTCTGCAGACGAGTAGGTCTGGTGCTTATGCCAGCAGTACGGTGGTGGATTGCAACACACGAAAGTATCATGGCCTGTTGGTGGTGCCAATGCCGTCAATAGACAATGAGAACCACGTGTTGCTCTCGTCACTTGATGCGTCGGTCATACAGCATGGTGCCGAGTTTAATCTGGGATTGCACTTCTATCAGGGCGGTGCAGTAAGTCCTAACGGCCACAAGTACATCCGTTCCTTTGAGTTTGACAAAGTTCCCACGTGGATATATCGCGTAGGCGGAGTAATACTTAGGAAGGAGGTAATATTCCAGACATATAACGAAAGGGTGCTCATACGCTATACCATTGACGAGGCTCACTCACCCGTCACACTGCGCCTGAGACCATATCTGGCATTCCGTCGTGCCGATGCTCTGACTCATGAGAACTATCAGGCTCGCCGAGACTACAAGGAAATAGAGAATGGCATCAAGACCACCATGTATGACGAGTATCCAGAACTCTACATGCAGACCTCTCGCAAGAATGAGTTCATCTACCAGCCAAACTGGTATAAGGGACTGGAATACTACAAGGAGGCTGAGCGCGGGTACGAATGTGTGGAGGACCTCTACGTGCCAGGCTATTTTGACATCAACATGAAGAAGGGCGACGAGGTAATCTTTGCCGCTTCTCTATCGAGAGTCGCACCATCATCGCTGAAGAAGCTCTTCAAGGAAGAGGTGGACGACCGCATACCACATGATAATTTCTACCACTCGCTCGTAAACGCAGCCCTGCAGTTGCACTACCGTCAGGGTGACGAGCGCTACGTCCTTGCAGGCATACCTTGGTTTAAGGTTCGCGCGCGAGATACCTTTATATCTCTGCCAGGACTTACCCTTGCCACAGACGATGACGAGTACTTCGCTTCATGTATGAAGACAGCCATCAAGGCCCTCAAGGAGTTTATGACGGGCAAGCCGCTCTCAGTATCTATCTACGAGATAGAGCAGCCCGACGTAATGCTGTGGGCGGTGTGGTGCATACAGCAGTACGCCAAGAAGTGGGGCATAGAGAAAGCCTCCAAGGAGTATGGCAAACTCGTAATACAGATAATAGAATATATAGTAGCAGGCAAGCACATCAACCTCCAGCCCATGAAGAACGGCTTGCTCCACATCGAGGGCAGAGACAAGCCTATGACGTGGATGAACAGCGTGGCAGGAGGCAAGCCAGTAGTTCCTCGCACAGGATACATCGTTGAGTTTAATGCACTGTGGTATAACGCCCTCAAGTTTACGGCAGAGATAGCCACATGCCAGAAGAACGATGCCCTTGCCGACAATCTCACAAGACGTGCCGAGCAGGTGAAGCAGTCTTTCTGCGAGATGTTCATCACTCCAGCCGGCTACCTCTTTGACTATCGCGAGGAGGGCATCGAGGACTGGAACGTGCGTCCTAACCAGATATTCGCCGTAGCACTCGACTACTCTCCACTCGAGATAGCCCAGCAGAAGGTGGTGCTCGATTTCTGCACCCGCGAACTGCTTACGCCAAAGGGTCTGCGCACCCTCTCGCCAAAGAGTGGCGGCTATAATCCTAACTACGTTGGTGCTCAGGCACATCGTGACTTCGCTTACCACAGCGGCACAGCCTGGCCTTGGTTGGGCGGCTTCTACATGGAGGCTTGTCTGAAGGTGTATAAGCGCACACGTCTGAGCTTCGTTCAGAGGCAGATGGTAGGCTTCGAAGACGAGATGATGTACCACGCTACGGGCACTATCTCAGAGCTCTTCGACGGCAACCCACCATTCTCTGGCAGAGGTGCGATGGCATTCTCCATGAACGTGGCTGAGATACTTAGAACCATGAAGCTAATCGATGAATATAACTATTAAAACCCTAAAGCTCTCACTATGAAAGTATTAATGTTCGGATGGGAGTTCCCTCCTAAGATATACGGTGGTCTTGCCGTTGCATCCTACGGCATTACCAAGGGACTTTCGGCTCAGGGTGACGTGGAGACAACATTCTGTATTCCTAAGCCCACAGGCCAAGAGGAGAAATTCCTAAAGATTATAAACATGAGTCAGGTGCCTATAGCCTGGCGAGATGTGCAGTATGACAACATCAAGGACCGTTTCGTAGGTCATACTGCAGAAGACTACTATCGCTTCCGCGACCATATCTATGCAGACTTCAACTACATGCAGGGACTGGACGACCTCGGTTGCATGGGCTTTGCTGGAGGCTATCCAGGCAATCTGCACGATGAGATTAACAACTTCTCCATCATAGCAGGAGTCCTTGCGCGCTCAGAGCAGTTCGACATTATCCATGCTCACGACTGGCTCACCTTCCCAGCTGGCGTGCACGCCAAGATGGTGTCAGGCAAACCTCTCTGTATCCACGTCCACGCTACCGATTTCGACCGCTCACGTGGTAAGGTCAATCCAACCGTCTATTCCATAGAGAAGAACGGTATGGACCATGCAGACTGCATCATGTGTGTCTCTGAACTCACACGACAGACCGTCATAAACCAGTATCATCAGGACCCACGCAAGTGTGTGGCTATGCACAATGCAGTTTACCCACTCTCTCAGGAGTACCTCGACATCGTGCCCCACAAGATACCAAACGAGAAAGTCGTAACCTATCTCGGACGTATCACTATGCAGAAGGGACCAGAATACTTCATCGAGGCAGCCAAACTCGTGCTCCAGCGCACGCAGAACATACGTTTCTGCTTCGCAGGTTCGGGCGACATGATGGCAGCCATGATAGAACTTGCAGCTCAGTATGGCATAGCCGACAGGTGTCACTTCCCAGGCTTCCAGAGGGGCAAGCAGGTATATGAGTGCTACAAGAACTCCGACGTGTTCGTCATGCCTTCAGTGTCAGAGCCATTCGGCATCGCACCGCTCGAGGCTATGCAGTGTGGCTGTCCGTCTATCATCTCCAAGCAGTCGGGCTGTGGCGAAATCCTCACCAACGTGCTCAAGGTAGATTACTGGGATATCCACGCTATGGCAGACGCCATCTACTCCGTATGTACCAATCAGGGCTTCCACGACTACCTTGCCGAAGAAGGCATCAAGGAAGTGGCAGGCATTACATGGGAGAAAGTAGGCTTGCGCATACGTCAGTGCTACGACCAGCTCCTTGCCAAAGGATGGTTTGACCACGAGGAATACCAGCGTAACTACATTCCAAACTAAGGTTTGAAAGTTACCAGTTACAAGTTACCAGTTACAAGTTGGTAAACATAATTTACAATTTTCAATTATCAATTTTCAATTTCAAAGAACAATGAAAACAATATGTTTATATTTTGAGATACACCAGATAATCCATCTCAAGCGTTACCGTTTCTTTGACATCGGTACAGACCACTACTATTATGACGACTACGAAAACGAGCGCTCAATATCCTACATAGCAGAGCACTCATACATGCCTGCCCTCAATGCACTGCAGGAGATGATACAGCAGAATGGCGACTATTTCCGCGTGGCATTCTCTCTCTCAGGCGTGGGTATGGAGCAGCTGGAGATGCACGCTCCACAGGTGCTCGAAAAATTGCAGGAGCTCAACGAGACAGGTTGCGTAGAATTCCTCACCGAGCCTTACTCTCACGGCCTTGCAGGCCTCGCCAACGAAGAGAGCTTCAAGCGCGACATAGAGAAGATGTCCGACAAGATACAGGAGTACTTCGGCAAGCGTCCTACCGTAATGCGCAACTCTTCCCTCATCTATACCGACGAGATAGGTGCTCAGGTAGCAGCCCTCGGCTATAAGGGTATGCTCACCGAGGGAGCCAAGCACGTGCTCGGATGGAAGTCTCCACACTTCGTCTATAACTGCAATATGGCGCCAAACCTCAAGCTCCTGTTGCGTGACGTAAACCTCTCCGACGATATCTCTCTGCGCTTCAGCAACACCTCCTGGGACGGCTATCCACTCTTTGCCGATACCTATATCAACAATATCGCTTCATGCCCAGAAGCAGAGCAGGTAGTCAATATCTTCATGGAGCTTTCAGCCCTCGGCATCGCCCAGCCTCTGTCAAGCAATATCCTTGACTTCCTCAAGGCATTGCCAGCATGCGCTAAGGAGAAAGGTCTTGAGTTCCTCACCCCTTCACAGGTGTTCGACAAGTACAACAGCGTAGGCGCAATCGACGTGCCCGACAGCCTCTCGTGGGTTGACGAAGAGCGTGACTGCTCAGTATGGCTCGGCAACCAGATGCAGCGTGAAGCATTCAACAAGCTCTACTCCGTAGCCGACCGTCTGCTCATAGCCAAGGACCCACGTCTGCTTCAGGACTGGGATTACCTGCAGGCATCCAACAACTTCCGCTTCATGACCACCAAGCCAAGCAATTGGAATATCGATCGTGGCATCTATGACGGACCATTCGATGCCTTCACCAACTATATGAACATCCTCGGCGACTTCATCTCTCGCGTTCGCACCCTCTATGGTGGCATAGACAACGAAGAGCTCGAAAACATGCTCACCACCATCACCAACCAGGGACGTGAAATAGAGGCGAAAGACAAGGAAATAGAACGTCTGCAAGCTAAGCTCGCTAAGTACGAAGATACAGCATCTGAAAAAGCAGAGAAAAAGGCACCAGCAGCCAAGAAAGCACCAGCCAAGAAGGCACCAGCAAAAAAAGAAGCTGCCAAGAAAGCCTGAACATTCTCTGACAATACTTACGAAGTAGAGAGTAAGAAATTACAATCTCTATAGCTATGAAATGTGCGCTCGACTACCCGTTAGTCCAGCGCACTTTCTCTTTTTACTCCCATTTTTACTCCCATTTCTATTCTCCTTTTACTCCCACTTACTAAGCCCTTTTCTTTAATTGAATAAATATTCACTCGTTATCTCCACCTGCAGAGGCTCTGGTTCTTGCGCTCCAGTAGGTGTTCTTGCCCTGCAAGCGTAGCACCTGTGGTGCGTCCGATTACAGGCGAGCGTAGCTCGGAACTACATGCAGAAGTATTAGTTCTACCTGCAGAGGCACTAGTTCTACCTGCAGAGGCACTGGTTCTACCTGCAGAAGCAATGGTTCTACCTGCAGAAGCAATGGTTCTGCATGCAGAGGTACTGGTTCTATATATTGGAGGCATTGATTCCACGTGCAGAAGCACCGCTTCTGCATATTTGAATAAAAATACAAAATGGATTTTCAAACAGATTTTATCTAAGATTTTCTTTTGATTTTTGAGACACGAAGTGTCGAGATGAACTAAATCGTCCATTTTATTTTAGAGTAGATTTTCTAAAGATTTCTATTTTGATTTCCTAATTTCAAGAAAAAAGATTTTTTTTCGTGAAATACCTCACATAGGTCACTTGACACCCTCTCATCCCAGTGTTTATGCGGTTTCCCGCAAGTGAGGTGTCTTTAAAAAAGGTCACTTAGAGGTCACTTGATATAATTGAAAATTTATTTTTTTCTTGATTTTCCTTTAGATTCCTCTCAAGATTTCTGAGCCGATAGGCGTAATCGGACGCATCGAAGATGCTACGCTTGCCAGAGCAAGAAATCATAAAATAATCGTCCCCTTTATTTTCTTTTCGATTTTTCATAGATTTTCAGATAAGATTTT
>DGTQ01000006.1 GCA_002394365.1 Prevotellaceae bacterium UBA4332 | reverse complement strand
CCTATCGGCTCAGAAATCTTGAGAGGAATCTAAAGGAAAATGAAGAAAAAAATAAATTTTCAATCTTAGCTTACGCTTTCCCACTTGCTCCCTCGTTAGCGCCTAAGCCTCCCCGCAGGGGCAACGTCGGCTTGGCTCTAATCTTCGGTAGCGGCATGTGCTCAATTTTCAATTATATAAAGTGACCTCTAAGTGACCTCTCTTTAAGACACCTCACTTGCGGGAAACCGCATAAACACTGGGATGAGAGGGGGTTAAGTGAGGTAAGTGAGGTTTTTCACGAAAAAAGTTTTTTTCGTGAAATGAGGAATTAGCAATTAGGACTATTTTGAAATAGATTTTAGACGAGATTTAAGAAAAGGCTTAACTGAAAATCCATTTTGCATTTTTTTCAAATATGCAGAACTATTGGTTCTGCATATAAAATCATAGCCTTTGTACGTAGAGCCATTAGTTCTGCAGATAGAACCATTAGTTCTGCATGTAGAAGCACTGCTTCTACATGCAGAGGCAGTGCTTCTATAGGGTTGAATTTATGAATAACTTAAGTTTCTTAAGAATGGAAGTTATAAGGAGTCAAAGGAAGTTAAGCCACCTTCAGCGGCAGAAGATAGAGGACAATACATTAGTAAAACAATACATTAGTAAAATGGTTATAAAGTCACAAAAACTAATCTATGTCGGTTCAATGTGCTTCAGGTAGGTTTTCGGTGTGGTGCCGGTATATAGTTTGAAGTTGCGGAAGAAGGAGGCTTGCGATGTAAAGCCTGAGTGGGTGTATATGTCGATGGTAGGAGCATTGGGATTTTTCCTCATCAGCTCCTTGGCGTGTTCTACACGCAGGCGGTTGACATATTCTGCAAAAGACATGCCCATGCCTTTGTTGATAGCCTTGTAAACGTAGTCACGGTTTGTGCCGAGGCGTAGCAGAAGGTCGCTTATCAGCAGGTCTCTCTTCAGGTAGAGTTTTTCCTCTGTCATTATCCGTACTATGTCTTCCTTCAGTTGCTCTATCGTCTTGTTTAGTACCGTGTTCTTTTCCTCGGTTTTCTCAGAGGTTATAAGTTCGTCCTCCATGAGTTGTTTCATGGTGAAGTCCTGCCTGTGTCCTGCGTAGAGCAGCATGAACAGCAGCGACGAGAATGTTACGGAGACAATGCCCAGTGTCAGTGTGGAGTGGCTGAAGTAGCTCCTGCCGATGATGTTTACGGCGAAGCTGGTTACCGACACTATGAGCATTGCCATCATGGTTGCCCTCAGGGTGCGAGTGTTGCGCTCCTCGGTGTCGGCATAGCGATTTTCCACCATTTCATCGAAGATTTTCAGCTTTTTGTAGCCAAAAACCAACACGAGTGGCACCTGTATGGCGAAGATGCCTTTAATGGTTTTGTGCAATATGAATTGCGCCTTCAGCAGTGTGCTGTTGCCTATGTAGCTGGTGTCGTAAAGTTGGTTGTGTATGAAGAAGTATGCCTCCTCTGGGGTCATGAGCAGGTAGAGGGTGGCTATTGTCGTGCCGCAGACGAATGCCGGCAGCAGTGTAGCCACACACCACCAGAGGCTCCAGCGTGGTTCTGTAACCTGCTTTATGTAGAGGTAGAATAGCGGATAGACCGACAGATTCGCTATGCAGTACAGCGTGTCGCTGGCTGGTAGTGCGCTGTATTTGTGGTTGAAGTATATGAAGTGGCACGCATAGAGCAGCGTTGCTGCTGAGCTGAATACCGCAAGCCACAACTTTGCGGTGGAGCGTTGCAGGTGCCAGTCTATGCAGATTATAAGCGTCCAGAACAGACACACCACCAGGGGCAACAATGTTATGAGGATGTAAATCATGACGCAAAGTTACGTTTTTTCTTTGGAAGAAATATTCATTTCAAGGCGTAAAGCCACAAAAACGGTGCTTTTCTGTGAATTTGAGAATAAAATATGAAAAAACGAGAGCGTTTATCCGCTACATGTTCTTAACTTTGACCGCACATAAAAACCAGAGAAGAAAAAACCACATTATATTATAGTAACTAACCCAAAATTATTAACCATCTAATTTTTACCATTATGAAAAAAATCATTCTTTCGTTAGTGGCACTGTTTGGTGCAATGGCTGCCAACGCGCAGCAGACTGAAACTATCTCTGCAACCCTGCAGACGGGTGACAACACACAGGTGTTCTACAGCATTACTGCATTGGTTGATGCACTGAACGCTGCTGATAATGGCAGTATCATCACTCTGTCATCAGGCACGTTCAATGTTCCTTCAAACATTGAGAAGCAGGTAAAGATTTACGGAGCAGGCTATTTGGATGACACCCCCACAGGCATAAAGCGTACCTATCTCAATGGCGGCATAACCTTGAGTGGAGTGTATAACGAGCATATAGACAACATCTATATGGAAGGTCTCTATATCAATGGCGACATAAACATCAACAATGCCTCCAACGACGAGCTGATTGAAGGACTGAAGATAGTAAAGTGTAGCTTCAACAGTATCAACATTCGTGAGAACTGCGACCAGTTCCTCGTTCGCCAGTGCTACGTCAGGGGTGCGATATGGGGTGAAAACATCACGGCTACAGGTTTCTCCGTAGAGAACAGCTGGATAGGAACCCGCATCTACAACTTCAATGCAGCAACCAGTGGCATAGTAATCAAGAATTGCGTCGTGGCACATTCTACTTCATACAGTTACGATTATCCTCACGGAGCATACTATTATGAGAACTGTATCTTCAACAACAAATATGTTGATGCAGGCGCAGTGCTTGTCAACTGTCTGGGCTTTAAGAATGCTATGACTAACGGTGGACTGAACACCAACACTAATTGCTATTATGAGACAGATTTCTTAGACCTGCCAACGCTCTTTGCCGACCATCAGGGAAACTTCAATTTCTTCAATACTGAAAATGTGGCTCGCAAGTGGATACTTGCCAACCCTACAAAGTTTGCAGGCACGGACGGCAATCCTGTGGGTCCGACAGGTGGTGACTTCCCCTGGGAGTTCGTCCCCTCTACCCCACGTATCACTTCAAGCACCATTGCCAGCAAGACGGTTGACGGCAAGCTGAGCATCAGCATCAAGGCAGAGGCACGTCCAGTATCAGAGTAACCCTTAAAACAGAGACAGACAATGAACAGAACAAATAAAATAGTACTGTCCTTGCTGGCTTTGCTCTGTTGTATCACTATGACGGCGCAGACAGCCGCCACCAAGTGTGAATACTGGATAGACCGGCAAATGGACAGCCGCATAACGACAGCCGCCACCGCGGGTGAGTGGACTGCGCAGATAGATGTATCGTCATTGCCAGCGGGTGTTCATTCCATAGCCTTCAGGGCAGGAATGGACGACGGACGCTGGAGTGCCATACACACCAAGTTCTTTGTAGTGCCACAGACGCACAGCACTGAGGAGAATACGCTTGCTTCCTATGAATACTGGATAGACCGTAAGTTCAACGAGCGAGTGTCAGGCACTTTTGCCGCTGGCGGAGTGGTGGAGACCGACCTCGATTTCCCGGCACTCTCGCCGGGCGTTCACAGCCTGTCGTTCAGAGTGCTCGACGCCAATGGTCACAGCAGTTCGGTGCTTACCAAGTTCTTCCTCGTGCCCCAGACGCACAGCACGGAGGAGAACACCCTTGCATCATACGAATACTGGATAGACCGCAAGTTCAGCGAGCGCGTGTCAGGCACATTCGCAACTGGAGGCATAGTGGAGACCGACCTCGATATGTCGGCACTCTCGCCAGGCGTTCACAGCCTGTCATTCAGAGTGCTCGACACGAATGGTCACAGCAGTTCGGTACTTACTAAGAACTTCATAGTGCCACAGAGCTCAGGAACCATAGAGAACAGCCTCGTGGCATGGAGATACTGGATAGACAGGGACGAGACCTCCGCAGTGGAAGAGGCGATAGATGCTTCGGGCATCATTGACCTCGACCTTGACTTGGCTACCCTCAAGCCAGGACCGCATGTCATCACTTATCAGGTGAAGGACGCTCAAGGTCACTACAGTGCTGCCCACACTTCATTCTTCACCGCTGTTTCAGATGGGGAGACTACTGAAGGAGACAAGATAGTGGCTTACGAATACTGGTTCAACAACAACCCACGCAAGAGGGTTGAGGTAGAGCCAAATGCTACACTGGAGCTTAACGACGTGATGCTCACAGTGGAGGGCATAGAGCCAGAGAGTTTGCCGGCCGACTATCAGTTTGACGTTGCCACCAAGAAAGTGTCCTACACGCAGAACGTAGAGTTCGGCTTGCAGGTATTCAACAATCTCGGCACGGGCTCGTCGGCAGTTACTCAGACCATCAGCGACTACACCACCATCGTTGACCCGCAGTTTGTTGAGCTCAGCAATGAGGCGGCAAGCACCAAGCCGGCACCTACCGGATGCGGAATGCAGGGCTACCTGTTCAATAGTGAGCCAGGACAGCGAGAGTACTGGTTTATGGAACTTGGCGAGAGCCAGAAGGTGGACTTCTATGATGCCGACGGCGTACTGTTCAATGACCAGGTACAGTCTGTTGACATCTTGGGCAAGCAGGCACTTACCTTCCTTGCGCCTACCTCAACGGTCTATGCCCTGACATACGGAGCAACAGAGGGCGAAGCAGACAACACAGTGAAAGTTGCCCTGCCAGTAAGCATCACTATAAACAATGCCGAGCGCAAGTATGGCGATGATAATCCTGAGTTTACCTTCACCTCGGAGCAGGCCGACCTCATCATGGGTACGCCTGTGATGACTACCACAGCCAACAAGAAGTCCGGCGTGGGCGATTACGCAATCACGCTCGACCAGGAGAGCATAGGCAACACCATAGTGAACGTAACAGACGGTACGCTGACCATAGGCAAGGCTATGCTTACCATAACGGCTGAAGACAAGGTTCGCGTATATGGCGAGGATAACCCTGAGCTGACGTGGACGGCAGAAGGCATAAAGAACTATGAGGATATTGACATAGTATGCACTGTCAAGCCCACATGCGCTACCGAAGCAACGTCTGCGTCTGATGCTGGAGAGTATGCCATCAGCGTGAGCGGTGGCGAGGCTGCCAATTATGACTTCACCTATGTGGGAGGCAAGCTCACCGTAGGCAAGGCTCCGCTCGACGGCTCGATGATTACTCTTTCAAAGAACGAGTATGAGTATAACGCCAGTGACAGGCAACCTACCGTATTCGTGACTTGGAATGATAAGGAACTTGTCAAAGGTATGGACTTCGACGTGGAATACTCTGACAACCATAATGCCGGTGTGGCAACTGTTATCGTGACGGGTAAGGGTAACTTCGGCGAGAGTGCTGAAGAGCACTTTACCATTACAAAAGCGAAACTCACCGTAACGGCTGACGACAAGGAGATGTTCCAGGAGCGCGAGATGCCTGAACTGACATTCACGTTCAGCGGATGGAAGGGCAGCGATGACGAGAGCGTCATTACGACCTTGCCAACGGCTTACACCAATGCTACCGTTGACAGCGATGTCGGCGACTATGCGATAGTGGTGAGCGGAGGTGAGGCTGACAACTACGACTTCACCTATGTTGACGGCAAGCTGACGGTAATAGATCCAGCAGGTGTAGCCAATATCAGGGGTGGTGAGCTTGCTAAGCCTGTGGATGTATATAACCTGCAAGGCGCAAAGGTTGCGACAAAGATAACCTCTTTGAAACAACTTCCTGAGGGCACCTATATAATAAGAGGTAAGAAGGTGGTTGTGAAGCACTGATAAGTTCACTAACTAAAACAATATAAATAGAGAAAGGATGTCTGCGACAAGTGCGTAGGCATCCTTTTTTTTATAAGTTCATCGTTTTTAAGATTTCCTTTTTTCAGTACCCTTTGTTTTGTTGCAGGTTCACTTTGTTGAGCGAGAGGACGGCAAGAAAAATTGGAAATTGAAAATTGTAAGGTTCTTCGCAGGTTTAGGCGAGCTTTTCGGCTCGGAGCCCGTTATCGTTAAATAAGAATAGGAGCGATGGCCTGTTTGAAGATGCCTTTTTTGAAGAACTCGTTGCCCGCGTCGATGACCTCCTGTTCGGAGAGAAGGTTGAAGTCGCCCATGATGGTGTTCTTCATGGCGCTGGCAGTGAGGGCATAGTCGAGTTGCTTCTGGTGCTGACCTTTCCAACGGAAGTGAGCGTGGAGGAAGGCAGCTATGAAGGCATCGCCCACGCCCATAGGGTCGAGCACGGGTTCAATCTCTATAATACCAGTGTGGTAAAGCTGGCCGTCGGAATATGTCATGCCAGTAAGGAAGTGGTGATTGGCGCTGACAACGTTGCGGATAGCCATAACGAAATGACGGCAGTTAGGATACTTGTTCTGCGCCGCCTCGAAGAACTTCTGGTAGGCAGGGATGTCCATCTCATAATCTACGGAAGTGGCATTGAAGGCAGGCAACTTCTGTCCTACCAGCATCTGCATCTCGCCTGTGTCGCCGAAGATGATGTGGCAACGCTTGGCGGCAGGCACCAGCACGTCCATAGCCTCCATACCGTATTTCCACAGGTTCTTGCGGTAGTTGATGTCAAAAGAGGTGTGTATGCCAGCACGCAGGGCTTCATCGAGTCCCTCGAGGGTAGCATCGCTGGCGCTCTCTGACAAGGCACACGAGATGCCTGACCAGTGGAATGCCTGAGCATCCTTCAGAATGTCAGGCCAGTATATCATGTGCGAGCGTAGCGACATAAGCGAGGAGTGCTCACGGTCGTAATAGATGCTGGAGCCACGTACGGCAGCAGCCTGCTCAAAGAAATACTTGCCCAGACGTGTGCCACCCCAGATGATATTGTCGGTGCCTACGTTGTACTTACGAAGTTCGTTGCGGCAGTCATTGCCAAGGTTATTGTTAGGGAGGCGGGTGATATAATCCACATCGTCACCCATAAGCGACAGAGATACTGCCACGTTAGCCTCGCTACCACCATAATAGCCGTCAAACGTTCTGCCTTGTATCACTCTCTGATAGTTGGGACGAGTCATGCGCAGCATGATTTCACCCATAGTCACGAATTTGGTTCCCATAGCTTATTGTAGATTAGATGATATGCGTTTTGTTTAGCGTAGAGCCAACCTCTTCAGAGCATAGAGATAGCCCTCTTAGAGCATAGAGATAACAGCTCGATTGCAAATTTACGAAATTTAGTTTACAGTTTATGGTTTAATGTTTACAATTTTTACTTTTTTTGTAAAATTGCAATAAAAGTTTGGTAGAACCAATTCTTTTGTTTACTTTTGCATGGCAAATTTCTATAGTTTACGGTTTACGGTTTACGGTTTATAGTTTACGGTTTACGGTTTACGGTTTACGGTTTACAGTTTACGGTTTACGGTTTACAGTTTACGGTTTACGGTTTATTCCCAAACGACCAAACGACTAAACGACCAAACGACTAAACGACTAAACGACCAAACGACCAAACGACTAATTTTCAATTTTCAATTAAATTGACAATGATTGACTCTCAGACAGAAGCGCAGGAAAAGCGCCTTTATGCTACTAAGGAAGAGGTGATAGAACGCATGAAGCAGTTGGCACACGGTGAAGAAGACATACAGCGTGCTGAACTGGAACACCTCAAGACTGCTTATTACTATTTGCTCAATGCCGAGCGTGATGCTGCACAGAAAGCCTACATCGATGGTGGTGGAGACCCTATGCAGTACGTTGCTCAGCCAGAACCCACAGAGGAGGAGTTTAAGGCTGAATACCAGGCTGCGAAAGAGAAAAAGCGCGAGCGCGAGCAGGCAATGGAGCAGGAAAGGAAGCAGAACCTCAGCAAGAAACAAGAGATAATAGAGAAGATAAAGGGTTTCATAAACGGGAACGATAACGATAACGGGAATGAAACATCTGTAATAGACCATTATCAAGAGGTAAAGGCTATGCAGGAGCAGTGGAAAGAGATAGGTGCTGTGCCTGCAGAGAATGCTACAGAGTTGTGGCATAGCTACAAGCTCGTGCTGGAGCAGTACTATGACCTGCTGAAGATGAATTTTGAGGCACGCGAATATGACTTCAAGAAAAATCTCGAGGCTAAGACTGCTCTCTGTGAGGCTGCTGAGAAACTGGCTGAAGAGGAGGACGTGGTAAGTGCCTTCCACCAGTTGCAGGAGCTGCATAACCAGTTCCGCGAGATAGGTCCTGTGGCAAAGGAACTGCGTGAGGAGATATGGACTCGCTTCAAGCAGGCAAGCACGGTAGTCAACAAGCGTCATGCTGACCATTTTGAGGCTCTGCACAAACAGGAAGAGGAAAACCTGGAGAAGAAGAGCCAGTTGTGCGAAAAGGTGGAGATGATTGCCACCGACGCTCTGAAGACCGCTGCAGAATGGGAAGAAAAGGCTAAGGAAATCATAGGCATACAGGCAGAATGGAAGACTATAGGTTTTGCACCAAAGGCGATGAACGTGAAGATATTTGAGCGTTTCCGCACAGCGTGCGACCAGTTCTTTACTGCCAAGAACGAGTTCTACCAGAGGATGAAAGAGACCTATGCCGAGAATATCTCCAAGAAGGAGGAGATAGTAAAGAAGGCACAGGAACTGGCTGAAAGCATTGTAACCGAAAGCGCCGAAGGTGCTACGCTTGCAAGGCAAGAATGGAAGGCTACTGCCGAGAAGCTCATACAACTGCAGAAAGACTGGAAAGAGATAGGTATAACACCTCGCAAGGTGGGTGAGCAGCTGTGGACAGACTTCCGTGCTGCTTGTGATAAGTTTTTCGAGGCTCGCAATGCTTCTGGTTCTACAGAGCGTGCTCAGCAAAAAGAGAACCTTGAGAAAAAGCAGGGAATAGTGGAGAAGCTGAAGGCGCTAGTAGAGGCTGAAGTTGAGGACCTGAATGCCGAGGTACAGGCTCTTACGGAGGAGTATAACCAGATAGGTCATGTGCCATTCAAGGACAAGGACCAGTTGTTCCGCGAGTACCACGATACGCTCGACATCCTATACAAGAAGATTCGCCAAAGCAGGACTGGACGCAGACTCAATGCTTTCAAGGACAGTTTGAAAGAGGTGTCAAAGCGCGGAGAGAATGCTCTGGAAACAGAGAAGCAGAAGCTGCAACGTCGCTATAACGAGATGAAGCAGGAACTGGAGACCTACGAGAACAACCTGCTCTTCCTCACTTCGTCAAGCAAAAAGGGCAACAGCCTGATAGACGAGATGAACCGCAAGGTAGAGAAACTGCGTGAAGAGCTTAATCTGACGAAAGAAAAGATTAAGGCAATGGAATAAAAACAAGAAATCACTCCCATAACAGCAACGTTATGGGAGTTTTTGTTTTTCCTCGGTGTTTTATTTGGCTAAGTTAAAAGTTTTTTGTAATTTTGCAGCCCGTAAGAGGTTAGCCCGCACGGGCTATTAAAATGGGAATGGGGTGAGAATCCCCGACTGTCCCGCAGCTGTAATTCTCCTTTTGGGTGGTTTCCATATGCCACTGCTCATTTGAGTGGGAAGGCGAAACCAAATTAAACCAAGAGAAAAGTCAGAAGACCTGCCTCTTTAATAGCAAGACGTTTGTAGTCCTCGTGGGTTAGGTATGCAACGAAAGAAAACTTTTATAACACTATCTGTACGTAGGTGGGCATTGATGTGCCTGTCTATGTTGTCGTTGTGTGTCCTGCCAGGCTCGGCACAGAGTCTTGATTCCATTCAGACACTGGAGAATATAGAGGTATATGGTAAGCGTCCTCTTGCCACGTCGCAAACGTTGCAGGGCAAGGATTTGAGGGCTCTTTCTACAACCTCGGTGGCAGATGCCCTGAAGTATTTTGCTGGTGTGCAGATAAAGGATTATGGAGGGTTGGGAGGACTGAAAACAATCAACGTGCGCTCTATGGGAGCACAGCATGTGGGAATATACCTTGACGGCATACGTATTACGAATGCCCAGAATGGTACGGTGGATTTAGGAAAATATTCTCTGTCATGTATGGAGAGTGTTTCGCTATATAATGCCAACAAACTCGACAATTGTCAGTCGGCTTCGGAGTACGCATCGGGTGCTACGGTATATATGCGCACTCGCAGACCTACGAACGACTCTCTGTCGGTGCAGCTGCGACGGGCATCGTTCACCACATGGATGGCGAAAGCGAACGCACAATTCAAATGGCGCAGGTGGAGCGGCTTTGTAGATGGAGAGTGGACATATTCCGAGGGGGATTACCCCTTCCGATACCATTCGGAATTTGAGGATACCGTAGGCAGGAGAGCCAACAGCGACATACACTATGGGCGCATAGAAGGAGCTCTCTTTAACGGAGGGTTCTCTTCGCACATCTATTACTACCAGTCGGAACGTGGTTGTCCAGGAGGCATAGTACGCCGACTCAGCGACAAATATATCAACGTGGCACGAGAGTGGGACAGGGACTTCTTTGTGCAGGCGAGCTACGAAACACAGTTTGCAGAACGCCACCGCATGAAGGTGAACGCAAAATATACCAACGAGTACCTGCGCTACTGTACCAAATACCCTGAAAACCAGAATACGGCAAGAGTGGATAATCACTACAGACAGGAGGATGGCTATGGGGCTATATGTTATGGCTATATGCCTTGGTCGTGGCTCTCGCTGTCAACAAGCTACGATGTGCGATACAGCAGACTGCAGGCTGACCTCAAGAGATTTGACGATGTGCATCGCCTCGATCAGAAACAGGTGGTGGCAGCACAGATGAACTGGCACGACATACAGGCTGCTGTATCTCTGTTGCACCAGCACTACCATGATTTCACCTTTGCCAATGCAGGAGCCGCTGAGCCTTTAGACCGTTGGACTCCAACCGTATCGCTTGCCTACACATTGAAGAAACTTACCATGCGAGTGTGGTATAAGAAGATTTTCCGTGCTCCCACACTTAATGACCTCTACTATACGCAGGTGGGTAACCGTAACCTGAAGCCTGAATACACAAAACAGTGGAATATAGGAGCAGAATATCACTATGACAAGGGAAGGTGGAATGCATCCTTGCAAGCCGATGTCTATTGGAACAAGATAGAGAACCGTATAGTGTGTCTGCCCATGAAAGGCACATATACATGGTCGATGATGAACTATGGCTACACATTTTGCCGAGGACTTAATGCCACCATGCAGGGGCATTATCACACGGACGAATGGCAGTTTTCACTCCTCACCTCCATCACCTGGCAGCATGATGTCAACCGTACCGACCCTACGGACAAGGACACCTATGACAAGCCTATTTGTTATGCTCCTACTTTTTCTACAGGCATTACGGGCATCGTCTCATGGCGCACTGTGCAGTTCACCACGTCATACCTGTACGTTGGAGAACGCATGTGGAGCTATGCAGACCCAGATGATGTGTTGGGAGCTTATAATAACATAGATGTAAAACTGTCCTATACGAAAGACATAAAGAAAACCTCATTGGGGATTTGCCTGGAGGTATGTGACCTGCTCGACAAACAATACGAGCACATACCACGCTACCCCATGCCAGGACGTAATTACAAACTGACGTTAACTTTCGGAATATAAAGAGGTGGTAGAGAGTATAAGGTATAGAGTATAAAGTATATAGTATAAAGTATAAAGTTTAGAGTATAAAAGATATAATGAGAAAAAGAATTTTAATAGCGGCAATAGCCTTTATTCAGTGCTCTGTGTGCTGTCTCGCCCAAAAGCAAGAGAAGATAATATTGCTGAACGAGGGAATGTGGCAGGCGGACAATGGACGCATGACATATTTTGAGGATGGCGCAATAGTGAGCAACCAGTGGTTTCGTGACAAAAACGGTTATAAACTCGGCGATACCCCTAACGACATAATACAGATAAACGACAACCTTATAGCTATAGCCATAAACTGGTCGAACATAATACAGTTTATGAAGCCTGACGGTACAGCTGTAGCTGCAACAGAGGACGTGCCAAACAACCGTAAACTGTGTACTGATGGCAAATATGTTTATGTTACCAGTTACGGACACGAATGTGGCACCACAAAGGGCACCAAATACTTTACCAAGGGTTTTGTTGCAAAGATTGACCTTTCAAACTACAA
Source organism: Prevotellaceae bacterium UBA4332 (assembly GCA_002394365.1). Taxonomy (GTDB): domain Bacteria; phylum Bacteroidota; class Bacteroidia; order Bacteroidales; family Bacteroidaceae; genus Prevotella. The sequence continues at coordinate 74,331 of DGTQ01000006.1, read as the reverse complement.
AGTAGTGGAGGCTACCGAGGTGGGGTATGAGCCTGAGGGCATAGCTCTGTATAAAGGACATCTGTTTGTGGCTAATACCGGCGGATATGCCCAGCAGGAGACTGACCACGACTTTGAAACCACGGTAAGCATACTTAGCGCAGAGACCATGCAGGTGGAGAAGACTATTGACACACACGTGCCTAACCTATTCGGAAAGATGTCGCAGAGCGAACAGTACCTGCTGATAAACTCGCCTGGCGACTATTATGAGCAACCAGCGGCAGGCATGGTGTTTGATTGCGAGAAGGCTCTCAAAGGCGATGACTGTTTTGTAAAGTTTGACATTCCCGTGACATATAGCTGCACCACGCGCGACGGTAAATTCTTTTCCGTTGGTTCGGAATTTTCATACACTACAGGGCAATATGAGTTCTACCAGATGACCATAGACCCCAGGAAGGTAATAGAAAGCAAAGGAGAGGAAGGAATGGACCCAACGTTGCCAGGCACCTTGAAGAAGGATTTTGAGGGAATGGGACAACCATACGGCATATACGTAAACCCCTATACGGGCTATATATATGGTACAGATGCGGCATCGTTTGAGAGCATGGGTTACTTGTACCAGTGGTCGCCAGAGGGCACCCTGCTGGGCAAGCACAAGGTTTACGTGAATCCAGGGCATTTCCTTGCTTTGCCTCCAGACGGACAACACTACAGTTCACTGTGCATAGTTCGCAGTACACCGTTATCCGTTCACAATTATTACTACGACCTGCAGGGCAGGCGATTAACGCCCCCATTCAGAAAAGGACAAATGTATAAAACTTCAACAACAAAATAAAAAGTAATTCTATTATGAAAAAACATTTACTAAGCATTATGGCATTGATGCTGCTCTGCGTGAGTAGCACGTTCGCCACCGAGATAACGGTGACGATGAATGCCAAGAGCAAACTGATTAAGTCGTTTGTCAATATGACGACAAGCGAAAGTGTTAACGTTGGAGAGCCTGCAAGTGGCAACAAGTACACCTTCGACGCCGCTGACGGCTCCTATCTGCTGACGGCAACGGCTGCTGACGGCGAGACTGTATCAGGCACCATTCAGGTGGACGTGGATGCCGACCACACCACGTTCGCTATCTATTCTCCTGAAATTACAGTGAAGAACACTGGTTGGGAGTATGGCACCGACTACACATTCAACCTCAAGGTGACAACCAAGGAAGGTGCAGAGGTGAACACCGCCATGGGTGAGTACACCTCGGGCAAGAAGATGTTCCTGGTGTTCAATGGCAACACGTATAGCGTGGAACTCACACCATCAACGGCACATCAGGAAGAAGGCTATCTCAACACAACGGCATCTGGCACTGTTAATTTCAACGCTTCTGTCAATATCGAGGCTCCGATGAGTGCTGCATATAGCATCACTGTGCCTGCTGAGGCTAACCTGTTTCTGGGTACCAAGAAAGCTCACTTCGTAAAGTTCAATGAGGTAGCACCCCAGAGCGTTGCAACCGAGGGTGGCAACAAGGTTTATACTTTCAAGCTGGCAGACAAGCAGGTTTATAACTATCGTGTGAGCCAGACGGGAAAGCTTACTCAGGCTGGTATCTTCACAATGAGTATTGACGAGACAAAGCGCCCTGTACTTGCCTTCACCGATGCTGACATGGAGGCTAAAGACCCTAAGTACATAGACCATGATGTGGCATCAAACAACGGTTACAACGTGGGCGATATGTTCCTGAATATCAACCCTGCAGGACATCTGAAACTTGCTAATGTGGGCGATACATACGACATCCTGCCCATGCGTAACTGGGAGCTTATCGACGGCATTACCTCTAACTACTTCATTGAGCCAGACTTCCACTTCACCGTTGTGAATACTAACGGACAGGAGGACAACTCCGTAGTGAAGGTTGAGGACGAACTGCTGACGGCAACAGGCACTGGTACGGCAATAGTACTTGTGACATACGATGCCATACATCTTAATACCTACAGCGGTGCTACCAAGAAAGACTTTGTGGGTGGTGCTGACTGGGGAGCTATATGGCCTGAGAACACTGCTGCCTTCGTAGTGACCGTAGGCGAGCAGGCTACAGATATCAAGCCCAACATCATTATCAACAAGGACTATCTCACCACTGTTACCCCCTGGGGAGGCGGTTCTCCTATCGACACCAAACTGGCTATGGAGAATGTTGACGCAGAATTTGACGTGCTCTATTACCTCGACACAGAGGATGGCTATGACTATACCTTCACACCCGAGGGTGTTGAATCAGTAACTTTGGCTCGTCCTACCATCGGCACAAACTCTGCATCATACACAGGTTTCAGCAAGGAAGGCGTAACGAAGAACGAAGATGGCAGCTATACTCTCCGTCTCACCTTCGGTCGTAACATTGTCTGCCTTACTGATGCATCAGGCAAGAGCATATATCAGGTTATGACGGCGAAGCCTTGTCATCGCGACATAAAGGTGGGCGACGAGGTTGTCACAAGCGTAAAGCCTGGCGATAAAGTCACAGTACAGTACTCAGGTCTGTATCACCCGGCTGGCAAACTGTCTGGCATACACAACTTCAATGCCTTCCTTGACTATAAGAAGCCTGCTGAGGGTGTAACCGTAACGAAAGGTAAGGGCAACCAGTACACAATGGCTAATGCACCCGCTTCACAGGCTGTTACATTCACCGTGCCTAATGACTGGACGAAGTCAACCATAGAGATTGCTGACGGCGTAATGGGCATCGGAGGCTTTGGCGACCCTATAGGCAACCACCGTTCTACATCAAAGACTACAGGAAGAGCACCTAACTTTACGGCAATATCTCAGACGGCTGTATTCGGCCGTGTGCCAGAAATAATACTTAATGTGGAACTTCCTCTCGCCGTAGCCGACTTCGAGAATATAACAGTGCCTGCTGACGGCCACATGAGCATAAGCACAGAGGAAGACGACGACCGCACAGAGTTCACAAGCGGTGACTTCGAGTTTGCTACTGGCTGTATGCATGACTGGGATTATTGGTACTGGTTCGGTTATGCTAACCAGACGGACACAGAATACAAGACTCTCGCTGATCAGTGGAAGAACGTTGTAGGCGGAGGTTATGATGGTTCTTCCAACTATGGTGTGGCATACACAGCTGAGTTCAATGGTCCTTGTTATGTAAACGTGCTCAACCACGGAGACGGTATAGTAGTGCCAGGCTTCTACATCACCAACAACAGCTATGCTTATGCGGCAATAACAGAGGGCGAACTGGCAAAGAAGTTTGGCAAGAATGACTGGTTCTTGCTCACCATCACTGGCTATGACGCCAACGATGAGGTTACAGGTACGAAGGAATACTACCTTGCTGACCTGCGTGATGAGGACAAGGCTTACATCATCAACGACTGGCGCTATGTTGACCTCAGCAGTCTGGGTAAGGTGAAGAAGATCGGCTTCAATCTGACAAGTACTGATAATGGTGACTACGGCATGAATACTCCTGCTTACTTCTGTTTCGACAACTTCGGTGCTGAGGGTACGGAGGTTCTGCCTGAGAAGAATGTTGACATAATCCCAACAGGCATCAACGACGTCAAGACAGAGGCTGTAAGTGCTGCTGACATCTATGACCTGCAGGGCCGTCGTGTGGCAAGTGCTGCCAGGGGACTGAGCATCGTTAAGATGAATGACGGCACAGTCCGCAAGATTGTCAAGTAGTAGTAACACATGAATAAACATTGTATATTCTTAATAGTTGCGGTGCTGTCTGCTCTTGCTTCGTGCACGAGTGGCGGCATCGCTTCTTTTTCTGAAGAGAGCATAGGACTCAAGTATGCCAAACTGATAGAGATACGTCAGGGCGACGGCTATGAGGTGGCTGATGTGTGGAACCCCTGGAAGGAGGACGGTACAGAGAAGCAGGCAGAAGAAAAAGTTCTGCTTCATCGCTATGTGCTTGTGCCACGAGACAGTGCTCTCCCCGCAAGTTTGCCAAAGGGTACCATAATACGCACTCCTCTCAAGAAGGCTGTGCTCTACACCTCAGTACACACAAGCCTGTTTAATGAGCTTGATGGCTATGATGCCATAAAGGGGGTGTGTGATATGGAGTATATGTATCTTAAAAAAATACGTGAGGATGTGCAGAAGGGCTTGATAAAAGACTGCGGACTGGGTACGAACCCAGACATAGAAAGCATCATAGAGTTGAATCCAGATGCGATACTCCTGTCTCCGTTTGAAAATGCTGGTACTTACGGTAAACTGGGAAAGCTCGGTATTCCCATAGTGGAGTGTGCCGATTATATGGAAGACAGTGCGCTGGGCAGAGCCGAATGGATGCGTTTCTATGGTATGCTGATAGGTAAGGCAGAGGAAGCCGACAGTCTTTTCCGTACAGTAGAAGAAGATTATAATGCAACAAAAAAGTTAGTGGAGCATGTGGAGAAAAGGCCTTCTGCCGTTACGGAGAAGAAATATGGTTCTACGTGGTATGTTGCAGGAGCTTTGAGCACGGTGGGCAGATTGTTAAACGATGCAGGAGCCAACTATGTGTTCAGCAACGAGAAAGTATCTGGCAGTGTGGCTATGGCACCAGAGGTGGTCTTTGACCGTGCTCAGCAGGCAGATGTGTGGATGATTAAATACAACCAGGCAGTGGATATCACGAGTGAGCAGCTTGCCGGCGAGTGGGGCAACTATGGAAGGATGAAGGCTTTCCAGACAGGCAATGTCTATGGTTGCAACCTGAGTAGGGTGCCTTACTACGAGGAAACCCCGTTTCATCCTAATATACTGTTGAAGGACTACGTAAAGATTTTTCATCCTGACGTACTTAAAGACTATCAATTGCGTTATTATAAAAGACTTACCCCCTAATTATCGTACGAAGCGTTAAGCATGAAAAAAATCCTCATACTTCATTCTTTGTTCTTCATTATGCTCTTTCTTCTCAGCCTGCTTTGCGGGTCGGTGGAGATACCAGCTAATGAGGTGTGGAATGCTGTCATGGGGGGTGAAGTGTCAAAGGAAAGCTGGCGCTATATAGTGATGGAGTCGCGAGTGCCACAAGCAGTAACGGCATCTCTTTGTGGTGCAAGTCTCGCAGTGTCTGGCTTGTTGCTCCAGACAACCTTTCGCAATCCCCTTGCAGGTCCGTCGATACTAGGCATTACCAATGGTGCCAGCGTGGGTGTGGCAATAGTGATGCTCATAACTGGTGGGGTGATAAGTCTGAGCAGTGGCGATAATTCTCAATTCTCAATTTTGAATTTTCAATTTATCGGCAATATCGCCGTCGTCATAGGAGCCTTTCTGGGTTCGTTGCTGATAATCTTTATATTGCTGGTTGTTTCTTCTATGATAAAAAACAGCATTATGCTCCTCATCGTAGGTATCATGGTGAGTTATCTCGCTTCCTCTATTGTGATGCTGCTCAATATCTTTGCTAATGCTGATAATATTCACAGTTACGTTATGTGGGGAATGGGTAGTTTCGCAGATGTAACGTTGAGCCAACTGCCTTTCTTTATACTGGTGAGTCTCGTGGGGCTTCTGCTCAGCGTGTTGCTCATAAAACCTCTCAATGCCCTGCTGCTTGGCGAAGGGTATGCCACTAATCTTGGCATCAACGTTCATAGTGTGCGTCGCTGGCTACTCATAGTGACAGGTATTCTTACTGCAACAGCAACTGCATATTGCGGACCAGTGGCTTTCATAGGACTGGCAGTGCCACACATAGCCCGACTCATTGTGCGTACTTCAGACCACACGATACTTCTTCCTGCCACAATGCTTTGCGGAGCCTCCATAGCATTGTTGTGCAATGTTATCTGTCAACTGCCCGAAAACATTATAATACCCCTCAACGCAGTAACCCCAATCTTTGGTGCTCCTGTAATCATCTACATTATTTTCAGGAAGCGATAGCAGGGGAAGGCATACCTACTAAAGACAAAAGCATAGTAACTAAAGACAAAAGCATAGCCACTGATTAGAGTAGCTATGCTTTTATGTAGAATTAACTAGTTAATTTGAAGAATTTACTAGTTAATTTTGAAAATTTACTAGTTAATTTAAGGTAGAAGCTATGCTCCTGTCTTTCCTCGATATGCCTTTATGCCCAGAACGGCAATAACGCAGAGCAGGAGCAGGACGAGAGCTATATAGGCTATGGTCTCAGTGGTCTGGATGCTCTGAGGCTTAAAGGTGAGCACCACCTTGTGAGAGCCAGGCTTGACATTGATGGCACGAAGCACGTAGTTTACTCTGCCTACCTCAACGGGTGAGCCATCGATTGTGGCTGTCCAGCCTGGATAATAAACCTCTGACAGAACCACTACGCCACCAGTAGAGGAGTTGATATCATAGTGCAACTCGTTTGGTGCGTAAGACGTGAGAGTGACTGAGGCAGAAGAATCTTGCACAGTACTCTTGCCCAATACTGACTCAAATTTCTTGTCGGCAACAGCAGTGGTGCGAAGGTCTATCTGGCTGAGAGCATCCAGTTCTTCGTTGGCATTGTTTACATACCTGACTTCCTTTACAAACCAACCGTTACCCATAGCATAAGGGTTGAGAAGAGGCATAGTCTTGCCACCCTGCAGAGGGAGGATAAAGTACTTGGTGTTGAGCATGTTGATGACAGGCATGAGACTATCTCCATTTACCTGAGCCATATCACCTTGTGCCTCAATAATTGCATTGAATCCTTTCTGCATCTCTGGAGAGATGTGTGCCTCTATCAGTTCCTGATAGCGGCGCAGCTTGGCAGCATGATAGCCGCCTATTGATTTATGGAAATATGAGGTTTCGTTTTCGTTGAACGTATTGCTGGCGAAATTGAGCACACGATAGTCAAGCGACTTGTCCTTCAGTATCTCGAGGTCTGTCTCCGTGGGCTCGATAGGCGCACTACGCAGGGTGTTGCTTACAAACATTCCGTCATTGAGGTATCGCTTGTCCACCTGCCACATATCAAAGAGACACACTATTGTTATGATACAAGCCATCAGCATGACATTAAGTTTTTTCATGCGATAGAGTACAACTACGACGGTACATACGAGAATGATGAAGAAAGAGCGCCAGCAGTCGCTCACGAAAGTGGCTATGCGTATCTCAGTGAGGTTGGCAAGCAGTGGAGCAAGTTCCTCCTGAGGTATCTGGCTGAGAGCCCTTTTCTCTGCGTAGCTTACGAAGGTGTCGAAGAACACTGTAGGCATAAGTGCAAAGAGTACGCATATACCTCCAGTTATGGCAAAGCTGACGTAAAGCCAGTTCACTTTCTTGCCTCTGACTTGAGAGACAACGCAATCAGGCTCATCAATAAGTTTCTTTAATGCCAGGAGTGCGAGCAGAGGAATGGTGAACTCGGCTATTACGAGGATGGATGCAACAGTGCGGAACTTGGCATACATAGGCACGTAGTCTATGAAGAAATCAGTAAGCCACATCATGTTGTGTCCCCATGAGAGCATGATGCTGAGCACAGTAGCAGCGAGCAAAGCCCACTTGATGCTGCCTTTCACGATGAACAGGCCAAGAACAAAAAGCATCATGATGAAAGCACCTACGTAAACAGGTCCTGAAGTGCCAGGCTGTTCTCCCCAGTATTGCCCCATCTGCTGGTAAATTTCCATAAACATTGGGTCGCCCTTTTCCTTAGCAGCTGCACACTCGCTGACAGGTGTCATGCTGGCACCGCCTTTGGTGTTTGGTATCAGCAGCGTCCATGTTTCGTCTATGCCATAGCTCCACTGAGTGATATAGTCACGCTCAAGACCACTCGATGTCTGGTTTCCAACATCTGCCTTAACCAGTTCGCTCTTTCCACGCATGGACTCCTTCTGGTATTCCCATGTGTGGTAAAGGTTGGAGATATTGGCTGCAATACCTAACAGTCCACCCACTATGCACACGAGCGATGCCTTGAGGAAGTGCATATAGCGCTTCTGGCGAATGGCATCGACCAGGAAACCTATAACAAGAAAGAGTATAATAAAGAGGTAGTAATAGGTCATCTGAACGTGGTTGGCATTTATCTCGAATGCAGTGAAGATACCTGTTACGGCGAGTCCTGTAAGATACCTTCCCTTGTAAGCGAGCAGGATACCACCAATCATCGGAGGCAGATAGGCAAGTGCCATAACCTTCCAGATGTGCCCGGCTGCTATGATGATGAGGAAATAACTGCTGAAAGCCCACACCACTGCACCAAGCATGGCAAGGTACCAGCGGAAGTCGAAAGCCCTCAGCATTATGTAGAAGCCGAACAGATATGCAAAGACATACCACACGTTCTCGGGAAGCCACAGATGATAGGCATCCATCACCTGCGACAGAGTGTGGCTGCTGTCGTATGCAGGAGCACTCTGGTATGTGGGCATACCACTGAATGCAGAACCTGTCCAGCGAGAAGTCTCGCCAGTCTTTGCCTTAAACTCGCTTGTTTCCTGTCCCAGCCCCCTGCCAGCGCTGGAATCGTGACGATAGAGGATGCGTCCCTCTATGTCTGCCGGATAGAAATAAGCAAATGAAATAAACGCAAAAAGTACTACGACGAGAACGTCAGGAATAAATCTCTTAAATGTATTCACGCGCATGTGTATAATATAAATAATGTGTAACCTTCAACGTAAATATCTCGAAATGCAACTTCAAGACTGGTGCAAAGTTAATAAATATTTACGGAATAACACACGTGCGCGTGCACAACCTTGATAAATATCAAGAAATTAACGCCTCTTTGCTTATTCGCACAAAAACTTTTGTCAGTTTCAAAGGTTTCTCTTAATTTTGCACTCGAAAATGCCAACAAGGCAAGGATTTCAAAGCATATTTTAAAGCAAAGATAATACAACAAAACAACATTATTATTTATTAAAAAAACAATGAAAAAGATTGCAATGTTTATCGCTGCTGCTGCTATAGCAGTATCAGCAAGCGCACAGAAGACTGCTGTTACAGCTTCTAAGGCTCTTGACAACGTTTACGTTGGTTTCGCTGCAGGTGCTGAGACAAAGGCTACAAAGTGGCATCAGGGCGCATTCCGCGCATTCAACCCTAATGCTACTCTTATCGTAGGTAAGAACTTCACTACTGTATTCGGTCTCCGTGCAGAGGGTGTTGTTCGTTTTAACGCTCATGGTGCAGATCGCACAAAGTGCGGATGGGTAGGTACAGGTCGTTTCGTTAACGGTCTTGACGTAAACCTCCTCGGTACTTTCAACCTCAACAACCTTTTCGCAGGTTACAAGGGTGAGCCACGTAAGCTTGAGTTCATCGCTCTCTATGGTTTCGGTTGGACACACGTTTTCAATGGCAACCACACAAACGCTATCAACTCTAAGGCAGGTCTTGACATCGCTCTGAACCTCGGTGCTAAGAAGCAGTGGCAGATCTTCGTTGAGCCATCTATCACTTACGCAATGCAGGGCTACGGTTCATGGGAAGGAGCAACTCCATTCGCTTACAACCTCAACCGTGCTAACCTCGACCTGAAGGCTGGTATCATCTACAAGCTCCCAACTTCTAACGGTACTCACAACTTCGCTATCGAGCAGCTCCGCGACCAGGCTGAGATCGACGCTCTCAACGCACAGATCAACGGTCTCCGTGGCGACCTCGACGCAGCTAACAACGCTAACGCTCAGAAGGACGCTCAGATTGCTCAGCTGAAGAAGGCTCTTGCTGACTGCGAGAACAAGCCAGTAGTTGAGGCTAAGGCAGCTAACCTCCAGCCATCAGTTATCTTCCGTCAGGGCAAGTCAGTTATCGACAAGGCTCAGGAGGCTAACGTTGAGATGATTGCTAGGTACATGAAGAACAACAAGGACGCTAAGGTTAAGATCTCTGGCTACGCTTCACCAGAAGGCAACGCAGAGCTCAACCAGAAGCTCTCTGAGGCACGTGCTGCAGCAGTTAAGGATATGCTCGTTAAGAAGTATAAGATTTCTGCTGACCGTCTCGAGACTGAGGGTCTTGGCGCAACAGACAAGCTCTTCGACGAGGTTGAGTTCAACCGTGTTGCTCTCTTCAACGACACAACTAAGTAATTCAACTCTTAGAGAATAACTTAAAAACAAAATAACAAAACCCCTTGGAGATTTTCTTCAAGGGGTTTTTCTTAACTATACAGGTACTATAGTTACTATAGTCACTATAGGTACTATAGGTACTATAGGAATTATAGGAATTATAGGAATATAGCTACTATAGGCTTTATATCCATAATAATACTACAGCTATTATCACTCTACACTTATGATTATAGGACTCGGCGAAACAGTTTACGATATCATCTTCAAAAACAATCAGCCAGTAAAGGCAGTGCCTGGCGGCTCAGCCTTTAATGCCATGATTTCCCTCGGACGCAGCAAAACGGATTGCATGATGGTTACAGAAGTGGGAGACGACCATATAGGCAATATGGTAGTGCAGTTTCTTAAAGACAATGGTGTGAACACCAGCTACGTATATCAGCATCCCGACACAAAGTCGCATATTTCTCTTGCTTTTCTCAATGAGCAGAACGATGCACAGTATTTGTTCTACAAAGATCATAAGTCGCTTAACATGCCAGAAAGAATGCCTGAGATTAAAAAAGGTGACATTGTTCTCTTTGGTTCTTTTTTTGCTATAAATCCCGTAATACGTGATTATGTACGCAGTTTCCTTACTTCTGCAAAAGAGAATGGAGCAATACTCTATTACGACATAAATTTCAGGGCATCCCACAAAGATGAGATACCAGAGATAATAGGAAACATAGAGGAGAATATGTGTCTTGCAACCGTGCTAAGAGGCTCTGCAGAGGACTTTAATATCCTTTATGGTACAAATACGGGTGACGAAGCTTACGAGCGCGTGAAGAGCCTTTGTGACACCTTCGTCTATACCGATGCTGCCAATCCTATACAGTTGTTTACTCCAAAGGGTAAGCTTATATTTGCAACAGAACCGATAACGACGGTCAGTACCATAGGAGCAGGCGATAACTTCAATGCAGGCTTCTGCTATGCCCTTTGTAAAGAGGGGATAACAGACGCTGAAAGCATAAAAGCCCTGCCTGATGAAACCCTTGCACGTCTCGTAGAGAGCGGACAGAGATTTTCTTCCGAGGTTTGCCAGAGCATGGATAATTATATAAGGTGTAGGGTAGGAAAGTATAATGTATAAAGTATAATGTGGAAAGTATAAAGTAGGGGGGGAGAGAGTGTATTGTATAAAGTAGAAAGTTTAGAAGATATAAGGTAAAAAGTAATATTAAAGCCTTGCAAGATTTCTTGCAAGGCTTTAATATTAGTGGATTTTGTAGGTTGTCCTAGTTTTTTTTCTAGGATTTCCTAGGATCTCCTAGGATCTCCTAGGAGGTCCTAGGTATTCCTAGGTATTCATAGTTTTTCTAGCTTTTCCTAGAAAGCGATTAGTCGATAACTACAGGCTTGTACTTTGGAACAAGAATCTTCATTACGCTCCAACCGATGAGGTAAGCAACAGCGCAGATGCAGAATACTATCATGTAACCTGCTGGCTTGCCCTCGAAGCCCATGAACTGGAATGCTGAACCCTGTGTTTCTGCATAGGTGAAGAGCATGCCTGAACCCTTGTTGATGAGGAATGAGCCACAGCCGCCTGCCATAGCACCGATACCTGTGATGGTAGCAACGGCACTCTTTGGGAACATATCGCCTGTTGTAGAGAAGATGTTAGCAGACCATGCCTGGTGTCCAGCGCCTACGAGACCGATGATGATAGCAGGCCACCATGCGCTGTACTGTCCCATTGGCTGAGCGAAGAGTGCGAGCACTGGGAAGAATGCGAAGATAAGCATTGCAAGCATACGACCCTGATATGGGTTCATACCCTTCTTCTCTACGAAGAGCTTTGGCAGATAACCACCGAACATAGAAAGGATGGTAACGATAGCATAGAGGGTGAAGATAAGCGCTATACCCATGTTGGAAGATGCTTCGTAACCGTACTGATCCTGGAAGTAAGCAGGAGCCCAGAAGAGGAAGAACCACCAAACGCCGTCTGTCATGAACTTACCGAAAGCGAAAGACCAAGTCTGCTTGTAGGTGAATGCCTTAGCGAAGCTGAGCTGCTTCTCCTCTGCCTCTACCTTAACCTCTTCAGCCTTTTCCTCTTCGTCATCCTGGTTTACATAGCGAAGCTCTGCCTCGTTAACGAACTTAGACTCTGCTGGCTTGTCATAAACGAATATCCAGATACCAGCCCAAACGAAACCAAGGAGACCGATGATGATGAATGCCATCTCCCAACCGAGAGCCTTAGCAAGCAGAGGTATGGTAGCAGGAGCTGCCAGTGCACCTACAGAAGCACCTGAGTTGAAGATAGAGGTAGCAAATGCACGGTCCTTCTTTGGGAAATACTCTGCTGTAACCTTGATAGCTGCAGGGAAGTTACCAGCCTCACCAAGACCGAGTATCATACGGCAAGCAAGGAAGAGGTAAACGCTGAGCATAGCAACGTTGCTTGCAAGTGCAGAACCAGCCTCTACGGCGCGCAGTTCCTCAAGATTGTCAAGTCCGAATGCCTCCATTGTCACCCATCCGCAACCAGCGTGGAGCACAGCACCAAGAGACCAAACTACGATGGCGATGAGGTAACCCTTCTTTGTACCCATCCAGTCAACGAACTTGCCTGCAAAAAGACAGAAGATAGCATAGAATACGGAGAACGCACCCGTGATGGTGCCGTAGTCACTATCAGTCCAGTGGAACTCAGGAGCAATAAACTCTTTCCATGTAAGTGACAGCACCTGACGATCCAGATAGTTCACCGTTGTTGCGAAGAAAAGCATCGCACACATGACCCAACGCCAGTTGGTCATTTTGTTAGTTGTAACAGAACTCATTTTTTAGATTTTTAGTTATTTTAGTTGTTATTTATTATTCGTTTTTCCTTATTCGAGGCTCCAAGTTTCTCGGCCATTTAAGGCGTTTTGCAAAGATACTAATAAAAGTTGAAAGTTGAAAGTTAAAAGTTAAAACTCTTTTTGTTTTCATGCTTTTTAACACTCAAACCTTAACTTTTAACTCTTTCGGCACCAACAATTTCATTACTATCCATCCCACGAGGTATGCCACCGAACATATACTGAAGATTATCATGTATGCTGCCTGTTTGCCAGAATAAGACATGAAGGTGAACACCTCCCCGTTCTTTTCCGCATAAGAGAGCAGGAAGCCCGAAAGCATAAGAATAAGGTATGACCCCACACCACCAGCACAGCCACCAAGACCTGTTACTGTGGCTACGGCTCTGCGTGGGAAGAGGTCGCCAACCATAGAGTAGATGTTTGCAGACCAACTCTGATGTGATGCACCCAGCACACCTATCACAAGCACAAGCAGCCAGGGTGACATGTCTCCCAGAGGCTGTGCCATAAAGCCCACCAACTGCAGACAGGCAAAGTAAAACATTGCCTTCATTCGTGCGCTGTAAGGTTCGTTGCCGTATCGCTCAACAAAGAACGTGGGCAGATAGCCACCTACTATGCTGAGTATTGTAATGAGGTAGAGCACAAAGATGAGTGCCATGCTCATGGTAGAGTCTGAGGAATAGCCGTATCTGTCGGAAAGGTATGCAGGTGTCCAGAAGAGGAAGAACCACCACACGCCATCCGTCATAAACTTACCAAAGAGGAAAGCCCATGTCTGGCGGAAGGTGAGACACTTGCGTATTGTCATCTTTGGTCCCTCGTCTATCTCTTTCTTGGCAACCTGTGCTTCGTCCTCGTCTTGGTAAATATATCCAAACTCGGCATTGTTCACTCTCCTGGTCTTTGCAGGCTTATTGTATAGAATGAGCCATATCAGCATCCAGACATAGCCCAGAGCACCAATTACGAAGAATGCCATCTCCCAGCCAAAATGGCTTGCAAGCGTAGGAATAAAAAGTGGAGCAAAGAGTGCGCCCACAGAAGCACCGTTGTTGAAGATAGCAGTGGCGAAGGCCCTGTCTTTCTTAGGGAAATAACTCACGGTTGTCTTTATTGCAGCAGGGAAATTGCCTGCCTGTCCTAAAGCCATCACAAAACGGCATCCCATGAACATATATACCGTCAGGGTGGTTATGGGCAGTAGTGGGGCTGTTGTGTCATGCAGGGCTTCTCGTGCTCCGTCAAAACTAACAAACCACTCACCAGTAATAATTCCACAAGCCCATGCTCCGCAGAAAGCGTGCATCATGGCGCCCAGACTCCATATTGCTACAGCCCACGCATAGCCCCTCTTCACCCCCAGCCAGTCTATAAACTTGCCAGCAAAAAGCATACATACAGCATAAGCGATGGAGAATGTAGCCGTTATTGCTCCATAGTCTGAATCATCCCATGCAAATTGTGGGGCAATGAAATCCTTCCATGTCAACGACAGCACCTGACGATCCATGTAGTTGATCATCGTAGCTGCAAAGAGCATGGAGCACACTACCCAGCGGTAGTTGGTTGATTTGATAGTCTTTATTGGCACTTTTTATATTGAAGATTCTTTTAGTCGCGCTCTGCGCTTTGTAAAAGCGGCAGAGCCGAGGGAAAAATTGAAGATAGAAGTTTCTTGCGAAGCTCTTAAACTCTTAAACATAGAGACTATATGCTAAGAATTAGTTCTACAGGACAATGGTCTGACCCCATGATGTCGGTATGTATCTTTGCCTCTGCCACCTTTGGCATCAGTCTGTCTGATACTACGAAATAGTCTATGCGCCACCCTATGTTTTTCTCTCTGGCGTGAAAGCGGTATGACCACCATGAGAAAGTTTGTTCCTCTGGATGCAACGTGCGAAAAGTATCCTTAAATCCAGCCTCAAGCAGAGTAGAGAACTTTCCTCTCTCCTCGTCTGTAAAGCCAGGGTTCTTGCGGTTTGTCTTGGGGTTCTTCAGGTCTATCTCTTCATGTGCCACGTTTAGGTCGCCACAGAATACCACTGGTTTCTTCTTGTCGAGTGTCTTTATATAAGTAAGAAAAGTGTCCTCCCACCTCATGCGGTAGTCCAGTCTTTTCAGTCCGTCCTGTGCGTTGGGCACATATACTGTGATGAAATAGAAATCTTCATACTCCAGTGTTATCACCCTTCCCTCGTGCTCATGCTCAGAGATGCTCTCGTCTTCCAGCAGCCATTTCATGCCGTAATTTACGCTTACGGGGTGGTGCTTCGTGTATATGGCTGTGCCAGAATAACCTTTCTTCTCGGCATAGTTCCAGTAAGACTCATAGCCTAAAAACTCCATGTCGAGCTGTCCAGCCTGCATCTTTGTCTCCTGAAGACAAAAGAAGTCTGCGTCCATCTCCATAAACCTGTCGGCAAAACCTTTGCCCGCACAAGCTCTCAAACCATTAACGTTCCACGAAACAAACTTCATTTTCTTGATTAGTAATTAGGAATGAGCAATCAGAAATTAGTTGTATTATTAGTACTGCACCTGTATAGGTCCCTTCACGATACAAGCCTGCCTGTAGCCCAGTTTTCGCACCTTTGCCAGGTAAGCCTGAGCCTCGGCCTGCGTCTTATAGTTTCCCATACGACATTTCCATGAAGGGGAGTAGAAGTGCGTATATATAGGTTGGTCGGGGAAATGCGATTTCATTACTGCACCCGCTGTTTCAGCCCTTTGTCTGTCAGCTCGCGAATTGCCTCCCGAATACACCTGCACCCTGAACCCCTGCATCTTGTAGCTCCTTCGCATCACTTTCTTGCGCATGTCTGGTGGCACGGTTTCGTCCTCGTCCTCTGTTACGATGGGTTGCCTCTTTGTTGAGTCGGGTTTGTCCTCCTCGGCCTTGGCTGTCTCCTTGCCATCGTGGGCTGGAGTAGGGGTGTCGTTCTTTTGTGTCTCCGTCTTTTGTGCGTTAGGTTGAGCTTGTGGTGCCTGTGCAGGTTTTCCGTTCACCAGTTCGTCTATTTCCTTCGACTGCGTAACCGTCACCTTGCCCTGACCAGGCACATCACGTTTCAAGTCATCCAAAAAGGTCTGAGCGCTTACGGAATTGAAGATTGAAAATTGAAGATTGAAAATTATGATAAGCGACAGAATGTGCAATGCCTTACTCTTAGGCACAAAGGATATTTTGTGTATGTAGCAGGTTTTTCTCATAATCTTCAATCTTCAATCTTCAACCTTCAATATTTAATGTTTAATGTTTAATGTTTACTTCCAAGCATCTATGATGCCCTTGAAGTCAGCAGCCTTCAGCGAAGCGCCACCTATCAGTCCGCCATCTATGTCAGGCTTGCTGAAGAGTTCAGGTGCGTTGCTTGCCTTGCAAGAGCCACCATAAAGTATTGTGGTGTCCTCTGCCACCTGTGCTCCGTAGCGTTCCTTCACGCAAGAGCGTATGTAGGCATGTATTTCCTCTGCCTGCTCCGCAGTAGCAGTCTTGCCTGTGCCGATAGCCCAGATAGGCTCGTATGCTATTACTATATTCTTAAACTGCTCCTCGCTGAGGTTGAAGACGCTCTCTTCCAGCTCCTTCTTCACCACCTCGTTCTGCTTGTCAGCCTCACGCTCCTCGAGCGATTCGCCTATGCAGTAGAGCACCTTCAGTCCGTTCTCCAGTGCCAGGAGCACCTTCTCCTTCAGTATCTCTCCAGTCTCGTTGTAGTACTGGCGACGCTCTGAGTGGCCCAGTATCACATATCCAGCACCAGTAGATTTCACCATCTCGGCACTTACCTCGCCTGTGTATGCTCCGCTTGCCTTGTCTGCACAGTTCTCCGCACCCAGCTGCATAGGTGTGCCCTTCAGCATCTCAGCCACTGTAGCGAGGTGTATGAATGGTGTGCATATCACCACGTCGCAGTTAGGGTTCTTCACTACTTCTTTCAGGTCATTTACCAGTGCAATGCCTTCCTGCAGGCTTTTGTTCATCTTCCAGTTGCCTGCCACAATTTTCTTTCTCATAGTTTTTGATTTTTAGTTGTTGTTGTTATTGTTATTGTTTTATGAATTGGTCTATTTTCAGGCGTGTGAACTCGTTGTTTGCCCACTTTCCCATTATGGTTCCGTCCTTCAGCAACACCAGTCCAGGGTTGCTCCTTATGATGGTCTTGAGAGTTGTCTCGTCTGTGTGGCAGAAGGGGTATTCCGCTCCCGTTATGTCTATCCAGTGTGCTATGCCCTTGTCGCCACTCGCCGTCAGGCAGTAGAAAGGCACGTTGTTCTCCGTTGCCCATTCGTATATCTGGTCTATCTCGCCAAACTCCGTATCGTCGGCTTTCTCCAGATGTGGCGCTATCAGCAGCAGGGTGTATCCATTGTCCTTCAGTATCTGCTCCGTCAGGTCGTCGCCAGTCCTTGCATCCTGTATCTCGAAGTCATGTATTGGCGGCACGTAGCCTTTCTTTATCAGTTTCGACTTGGAGTCTATGAATGTCCATGTGGAGTCTGGATAGTCCTCCAGCGTAAACTCTCTCCTCTTCCCGTTTTTCTCCAGTATGAAGGTGGTTTCATATTCTGGCTGCTCAGCCCCTTCAGGCATCTCCATCAGGCTTGGTATGTTTGCCCCCACCTTGTATGGTCTGAAGTCTATTATCGGCAGATAGTACAGCGAGTAAGCCGCTATCCCCAGTATGAACGCCATAGCCGTGTAGTAGGTTATCCACTGCCATCTCAGGCTTATTATCCTCTTCATGCACAGAGGTCTCCATGCCAGTAGTCCGGCACAAGCCAGCAGCACTATGTTCTTCAGCAGTGTCTCGCCGTTCGTCAGCACTATCGCATCGCCGAAGCATCCGCAGTCCTCCACTGGGTCAGACAGGTATATCCACACTGTCAGGCATGTCATCACCAGCATAAATGCCAGCACCAGTTTTGTCACCAGCCTTCTGCTTATGGCAAACAGCAGCAGCACACCCATCACAAACTCTGTGGCTGCCAGCGCAATAGCGCATCCCAGCAACACCCATTCAGGCAATACCCCTGACGTGATGCCCATTGCCCCTGCATAATCCTCCAGCTTGTACTGTGTGCCCAGAGGGTCAACAGCCTTCACGAAGCCTGAGAAGATAAAGACTAAAGACAAAACCCCTCTCCCCAACCCTCTCCCGAGGGAGAGGGAAATATTACATATTTTCTCCAGCGAATCATTCATTGGTCAGAGCATATATCTACCCCTCCCTCTCGGGGAGGGATGCCTTTAGGGCTGGGAGGGGGTCAACTGTATCACTCCAAACACCGAATAGTTGATGATGTCCATGTAGTTGGAGTCTATGCCCTCGCTCACGGTTGTCACCCCGTTCTTGTCCTCTATCTCCTTGATACGCTCCAGCTTGGTAAGTATCAGGTCGGTATAGCTGCTTACACGCATGTCCCTCCATGCTTCGCCATAGTCGTGGTTCTTCTTCACCATGAGGTCCATGCACTTCTGCGCATACTCGTCGTACAGAGCCATAGCCTCGTCATTGGTCATGTCCACCTTGTCGGCATACCCCTTGTCAAGCTGTATCAGACCAATGATGCCATAGTTTATCAGCGCCATGAATTCGGGCAGTATGCCTTCGCCCACCATCGACTCGCCTTTCACCTCCAGCGTCCTTATGCGTTTAGCCTTTATGAATAGCTGGTCTGTCAGCGATGCTGGTCTCAGCATCCTCCACGAAGGTTTGTAGTCATACAGCTTCTTCTGGAAGATGTCCCTGCACAGCGTCATTGCTGCCTTAAATTGCTCGTTTGTGTTTAGCTTTGCCATGTTCGTGCAAAGTTATAAAAAAAAAACGAAATCAGCAAATACCACCATGATTATTTGCTGATTTTAGGGAGTGAGGGAGTAATAAGGAGTGCGGGGGAGTGAAAGGAGTGTCTTATACTGAAATAGGTTGACACATTTAGGAACTTAATAAATGTGTTAGAATTATGAGAAAATGCTATCAAAAGGCGTCAAGAGAATTGAAGGCGGAGATAATTCCTGCTTACTTGACAGGCGACAACAGCTACGAAGAATTAGGAAATTATTACAAAGTGCGTCCTGGTACGATAAGAACTTGGATATACCACTATAGAAAACGAAAAAAAGTCGTACCTTTGCAAAAGAAAAATAAAATTTTTACTTTGAATATGATTAAGTTCCTACATATCGTTATCCTGATGTTGTGTGCCACACTTGTGAATGCACAGACCACTCCTGCTTTCTGCACAAAAAAGAATCTGTTTGATGCTAAGGACAGAAACACACTCGGACTCAGCTATGCGCCAAAGGCAGAGACAGTGACCGTATTCTGTTCATCAGACAGCAGCGACCACTATGCCAACGGAGTGGTAATGGCTGCATACAAGGGACAGCTATACTGCATGTGGCAGAGTTCCGCAAAGGATGAGGACAGCGCTGACACATGGGTTGCATATAGCCATAGCAGCGACGAAGGCAAGACATGGAGCAAACCAAGAAAGCTCTGCAACACCACCAAAGAATATTTTTGCACCTCAGGAGGATGGCTATCATGTAACGACCGTCTCGTGGCTTATGTCAACGTGTGGCAGAATGACTCTACGCTCAAAGCATGCTCTGCATATTACACCGAGACCACTGACGGCAAAGAATGGTCGGCACTGAAAGAGGTGAAATGGGCTGACGGCACACCAATGAATGGTATTTTCGAGCAAGACCCGCACCGTATGCCTAACGGACGTATCATAGGGGCTGTGCACCTGATGCCAGGAATGAGTCTCAACCCCATCTATACCGATGATGCCACAGGACGGGAAGGGTGGCGTAAAGGGGAGTTCAAGGCAACTCCGAACGGCAAGCAGTCAGCAGAACTGGAACCCAGTTTCTTTGTACAGAAGGATAGCACCATAGTGATGACAATGCGCGACCAGCGAAGCTCATATCGTGTGCTCGCAGCCACGAGCCATGACAACGGCGAGACATGGAGTGATGCCACACCTACAAACATGCCCGACTCAAGGGCAAAGCAATGTGCAGGCAACCTGAGTGACGGCACGGCATACATAGTTAACAACCCCATAAGCGAGAAGAAACCACGCACTCCACTGGTCATAACACTGTCTGATGACGGCAAGACATTCGACAAAGCATACCTGCTGCGTTCTGGCAACAGCAACGACCTGCCAACGCAACGATACCAGGGAAAATACAAAACCATAGGCTACAGCTATCCGAAGGCTATGGAACACAACGGATGGCTGTACATATCATACTCCACCAACAAGGAAAGGGTAGAATATACCAGAATAAAAATCAGCAATTAAAAGAAGCTACAACTTCATCACAGGGTAAGTTTCAAATGTTACTTTTGTTACTTTTGTTACTTTTGTTACTTTTGATTTTCGGAGGTTGGTGCAAGGTAATAGGTCTTAATGTACTTTGTTTAGACTTGTTGAATGGGGGCAACAAGAAACTTTTCTTTGGAATATAAAGATATTTATGTATAAATATATTTATATTCTTTCTTTTGAAAATATATAGAAATAAGGAGCGAAGAAAAAAATTACAAAAGTAACAAAAGTAACAAAAGTAACATTTGTAACAATACGAAATGTTAATTTTGCTCGGAGCAACATTGGATTTTTTCGCAAAAAATCAGCAAAAGTAATTTTTTCTCATATTCTTAACATATTGATTTATAGCGTGTTAAGACTAAGTGAGTGTTAACGTATGCAGAACCACTGCTTCTGCGTTCAGAACCACTGTTTTCGGGTGGCAGAAGCAATGGAAGGGCAGGCAGAACCAGTGCTTCTGCAAACGGCTCTCCCAAGTGTTAAAAACGGGCGAACGCTGGAGCGCAAGAAAGGTTGTGCTTTCGGCACTCACGCTACGCCACGTGGAATGTATGTCCACTATAAGTGCCTTGCAAGGGTGTTCTTATTTTTGCAATATTTGCTCTCTTTTTTACAATAAGTCGGTATAGGGGGGGGTAATTTTAGCCCATATTTCAAGAAAAGTGTAATTTTATTCGCTTTCGTGAAATAAAAAGAGTACCTTTGCGCCATGATTTTCACCCTCATCACATCGTTGCCTATGATAGTGTGCCTTTTCTGGACGGCTATACTATGGATGGACTGGCGCAGAGAGCAGTCGGTTGTCAAGCTGAGACTGATGGTTTTCAGCTCTGTCGTATGTCTGCTTTATGTGGGGCATTACGTATATTTCAATAAGGTGTATGAGGTGTTGCCTGTGTCTGACGTTATTTATAGCATGTCAAACCTGCTGGTCTATCCCCTGTTCTTCCTCTACGTGAAGCAGTTGACGGACGCAGAGTGGAGCAAGCGTAAGTGGTGCGCGTGGGCTGTGTTGCCAGCATTGCTGGTTGGTATGACGATGGGAGGGCTTTTCCTCATGATGAGTCCCGAGGAGCTGAATTACTATGTGGTGAACCAGCTCTACACTACTGACTACATAGGGCACACCCCCATCATGAGAGCGCAGTATTTATTGCACGAGGGGGCGAAGGTTTTGTTTGCCATACAGGTGGTATCGGTATTGCTTGCAAGTTATCGAAAGCTGAAAAAGTTCGATGAAATGGCGGAAAATTACTATGCCGACACAGAGGAGCGCAACACTCAGACTATAAGAAGCACTATCATGGTGATGCTCTTTGCGTGTGTGCTGAGTGTCGTGGTAAACGTGCTGGGCAGAAGCTTTTTCTCTCAGTCGCAGGTGGCACTGGGCGTTGTTTCTGTGGGGTTCACGTTGCTTCTCTTCATGCTGCTCTATGCTGGTCATAACCAGAATTTCTCTGTAGAGGATATGGTGAAGGACGACCTCGTTCCTGCCCTTGAGGAAGAAGAGTGCATGGAGTGCGAAGGGGAGTGTATGAGGAGTGAAGAAGAGAGCGTGGAGAGTGAAGGGGAGCGTATGAGGAGTGAAAAAGAGAGTGTGGAGTGCGAAGTGGAGTGCATGGGGAGTGAAGTGGATAGTAAGGGAAGCAAGGAGGAAGAAAAAGTTAAGGTCAAGACTGGCGTAAAAACTCCAGAGGCAGTAAATGTATGGGCAAAGAGGAATGTGCCTATTCGCGAGCAGATAGAAAAGCTCAGGACAGAGATAGAGAGAGTGATGGAGGAGGAGAAACTGTATCTGATACATGACTTCCGCCTGACGGACCTGATAGAGCGGATGAAGACCAATCGCGAGTATGTTTACAGGGCTGTCAACGTAGGTATGGGCATGTCGTTCTCGCAGATGGTGAATCGTAAGCGCATAGAGTATGCTCTGGAACTGCTGAAGAAGCAACCCGACATCGACATCAGCGAGCTCTACTCTGCGGCTGGCTTTACTTCGCAGGCTGTTTTCTATCGCAATTTCAAGTCTTATACGGGCAAATCTCCAAAGGCGTTTGTGCAAGACATTGACGTAAATCTTTTATAAAAAGTTGTGACATTCAACTTTTTTTTGTAATTTTGCACCTCAAATTGCAAAAAATAAATCACAGTAAATATGAACATTACATTTGACAAGAACGAGAAGGCAAGCGCCGTGATGACTATCACAGTGGAAGAGGCTGACTATCAGGCTGATGTGAAGAAGGCGCTGAACGACTATCGAAAGAAGGCTAACATTCCTGGCTTCAGACCTGGACAGGCTCCTATCGGCATGATAAAGAGACAGATAGGTGCACAGGTGAAGGTGGATACCATCAATCGCCTGGTGGGTAGCAAGCTCTATGACTACGTAAAGGAAAACAACATAAACATGCTGGGCGAGCCTATGCCACACCTCGGCGAAGAGCCAGTGGACCTCGACCAGCCTGCTCCTTACACCCTGAAGTTTGACATCGCTGTGGCTCCAGAGGTGGACATCAAGCTGACAAAGAGCAACAAGATTGTTTACTACAACATCAGCGTTGACGACAAGATGATTGACCAGCAGATTGACGCTTACGCTTCACGTGGTGGTTCATACGAGAAGGTGGATGCCTACGAGGATAACGACATGCTGAAGGGCGACCTGCGCGAGCTCAACGAGGACGGCACCACAAAGGAAGGTGGCATAGAGGTTTCAGAGGCTGTGCTGCTGCCTAACTACATGAAGGTGGACGAGCAGAAGGCTCTCTTCCAGGGATGCAAGGTGGGCGACATCATCACCTTAAACCCAAAGAAGGCTTACCCAGAGTCTCCAATCGAGGTTTCTTCGCTCCTGAAGATAACCAAGGAGGAGGCTGCAAACGTAAACAGCGACTTCTCTTACCAGATAACAGAGATTTCACGCTATAAGAAGCATGACGTCAACCAGGAGCTCTTCGACCAGGTATTCGGTAAGGATGCTGTGAAGGACGAGAAGGAGTTCCGCTCAAAGATAGCCGAGCAGCTCAAGGAGCAGCTCAATGCCAACGCTGAGTACCGCTTCCTTGCCGACGTGCGTGCTTACGTAGAGAAGAAGCTGGGCAAGGTAGAGTATGACGACGAACTGATGAAGCGCATCATGCTTGCCAACAACAAGGACAAGGACCAGAAGTTCGTGGACGACAACTACGAGGCTTCAGTGAAGGAACTCACATGGCACCTCGCCAAGAACAAGCTCCTGGAGCAGACTGGCGTGAAGATTGAGGATGCCGACGTCAAGGAGGTTGCTAAGGAAATGACCAAGATGCAGTTCGCACAGTATGGCATGAACAACATTCCTGACGAGTACATCGAGCAGTATGCCGAGGAGATGCTGAAGAAGCCAGAGCAGGTTGACCAGCTCGTAAACCAGGCTGCTGACCGCAAGCTCATGACTGCTCTCAAGAGTGTCGTAACGCTCAACGAGAAGGAAATCTCATTTGAGGAGTTCTCTAAGCTTAAGTAGTAATTAGTAATTAGAAATTAGTAATAAAAGAGGGCTGTTACCAATCGGTAGCAGCCCTCTATATTTTTTACGTTTTTAATAGCTAATTTCTAATTTCTAATTAACTAAGGTTTATCGCCTGCATCAGCTTCACGGCATCAACATATTGCGCTATGCCCTCGGCAACCTTCTTGGCATCCTGCATGGCGTGAACTACGGTAGCCTGACGACCTACCACATCGCCGCCAGCAAAAACACCCTTGCGAGTGGTCATGCCGTAAGGCACATCGCGAGTGATGAGATATTTGTGTTCGTCGTTCTCCAGTCCTGAGGTGGTGCGCACAATCTTGGTGTGGGGCGTTGCGCCTATTGCCATTATGATATTGTCTGCTGGCAGTGTCTGTACCACTGGCTCTTTGTCTGGCTCACGTGTCTCGAGTATTATCTCCTTGATGTCGAGGTTGTCGTCAATGTGTATCTCTTTGATGGAGCTCCACCAGTTGAAGTTTACGCCCTCCTTCACGGCATCGTCATATTCAGCCATGAGAGCCGACATGGTGTCGATGCCTTTGTGGTAAATCACATCAACCTTTGAAGCACCTATGCGCAGGGCAGAGCGAGCAGCGTCCATAGCCGTATTGCCACAACCTATTATCCACACCTTTGCTCCCTCGTCAACGGGTATCTCGTTGCGAGCCATGAAGCCCTCGGAGATGAGTTCGATGCGACGCAGAAAGTGGGTGGCGAGACGTATGCGTCTGAGGTCGGCGCACTTGAGGTCCTCCCTCAGTTTGCCATTCTGCCAGATAGGAATCTCGAGCGACTTGGGCTTGCTGGTGCCAGTGCCTATGAAGATGGCATCGAAGCCCTGACTGAAGAGGTCATCGACGGTGGTATCTACACCAATGTGGAAACCACGATGTATTATCACGCCCATCTTCTCTATGTGGCGTATCTCGCGTGCCACAACCTCCTTAGGCAGGCGATATTCGGGTATGCCGTAGCGCAGCATGCCTCCACACTGCTGCTCCATCTCAAACACCTCTACGGCAAAGCCCATCCTGCTCAGGTCGCCTGCAACGGTGATGCCTGACGGACCAGCGCCTATGACGGCCACCTTGCCACGTGTTTTCTCTGCTACGTCCTCGTGGGTGAGTCCGTTTTCAGAGTCGAAGTCGGCTATGAAGCGCTCCAGCTTGCCTATGTGGACAGGCTCGCCCTTCTTGCCCAAGACGCAAGAGCCCTCACATTGTTTCTCATGTCCGCACACGCGTCCGCACACGGCAGGCAGGTTGCTCTTGGCGCGGATGATGCTGATGGCATTGCCGAGGTTACCTTTTTTGAGTTCGTGAATCCAGTCGGGTATGTCATTGCCTATGGGGCATCCCTTCTTGCATTGTGGCACCTTGCAGTGCAGACAGCGTTGGGCTTCCTGTATGGCTTCAGCCATAGTGAAGCTCTCATTGATTTCATTAAGGTTTGTCATATAGAGTTAAGGGATAGTTGAGGGTTGAGAGACAGTTTAGAGTTTAGAGTTGAGTGTTGAGAGACAGTTGAGAGTGAACTATCCACTCTAATCTATCCACTGACTCTAAACCCTAAACTCCAAACTATTCACTGTAAACTATTTAAGTTTCTTCTTTATCCATTCCATGTGTTCGTACTCCATCTGTTCGCTGGTCCAGTGCTCGTTAACTGGAGTGATAACTCGCTCCTTGGGCACGGTGAGCGTGTTCCAGGCTGCATAGCTGGTGGTGGGAGGACACACGTTGTCGTTATAGCCCCATGTCATGCGGACGGGGCAGTTGATGATGCGACAGAAGTTTATGACGTCATAGTATTGCAACACGTTGACTACCTGCGGGGTAAGCACCTCGGGCTTGAAGTGCGGATAGCCACCTGCGCGCCCCTTGTCGGTGTAGCCAGCCATATCGGTGAGGGCAGGGTGGTTGACGCAGCAAGCCGTAACGCGAGGGTCGAGGGCTGCTGTCACGATAGCCAGGGCTCCACCCTGTGAGCCACCCTGCACGGCGAGGTTCTTGCCATCCCATTCGGGCAGGGAGCAGAGGAAGTCGGTCCAGCGCACCATGCCAGCATAGACGTGGCGCAGGTAGTAAGCCTCACGATTGTCGATGCGGTTGGTGAAATAGCCGTTCTGCTTTGAGGCAAAGGCACTCGTTATCTCCTTGAAGGTGCCTTCAGACAGGCGTGGGTCGAGACCGTGTATCTCCACCTCGAGGCGTATGAAGCCCTCCTCGGGGTAGTACTTATGACGCATGGGGTACTTGATGGTCTTCACGCCAGCACCTGGAGGAGAGAAGGCAGCGGGGAGTTTCTTACCCTCGCTGTTCTTAGGCATGAAGAGGTAGCCGTACATGCTGTGCTCCTCGTCTATACGTAGCTTGATGAGCCAGCAGTCTATCTTGTCTGTGCAGTATTCTTTAGCCAGCTCGCGAGTGTAGGAGAGGGGTGTCTTGTGCATCTCGTCAAGCGTCTCCTGCCAGAAGTTCTTGAAGTCTTTCGGCATCTTAGTGAAGGGCTGAATCTTGTCCACGTCATAGCCCACCTTGATATGGTGTCTGGTAGTTTCGCCATCAATGGTGGCACAGAGTGCAAGGTCAGTAAAGCCTGGCTCCTTGCGAGTGCCGAGGTTGATGGTTGCTTTGCCGTTCTTGAGACTTACGCTGCCTTTCTTTGAGGCAGGCATCATGTCCTGGGCAATCTCATAATCCACCTTGGCATCGGCAGGGTAGCCGTACTTAAACAGCTGCACCTCGACGTTGGCATTCTCGCCAGTCTTGTAGAGCCAGTCGGAGTGGTCGGGAGTTGTTACCCACAAGAAGTCACTGCGGTAAGGATAGTTCTCTACCGCTATAGCTGCCACTATGTTGAGCAGCAGGATTGTAATAAAGGTTAGCTTTTTCATATTCATATAATCCAGAATCTTTTCTTTTTCTTCTTCTTGGTTGTGTCGTTTGCCTCAGCAGCCTTTGCTGCCTCTTTTGCAGCTTTCTTCTCGGCTTTGGCAGCCTCCTTGGCAGCTTGTTTTTCAGCCTTGGCGGCCTCCTTGGCAGCTTGCTTTTCTGCCTTAGCCTTAGCTTTTTCAGCCTTGCGAGTTTCCTTGTCAGCCTTTTTTGCCTTTTTTGCTGCAAGTTTTTTCTCGTATCTCTCGGTCTCTATCTTAGCCTTTTCAATATCTGCTGCCGTCCACTCGCGAAATTCCCTCTTGTCGTCTCTTGTAATGAAAGACCTGTAGGTGTAGTACTGCTCGGTAGCCGTCTGGTGGTAGAGGAAGTCTATGCCGATGTTGAACAGCGACTTAATCCACAGGGCATTGCCTGTAGCAGTGAAGCCGTCGCTCTTGAAGCCTATGGTAGCCTTGTGAATGATGATGTTGTCGTTCAGGAGGTGTGCCTCTGTAATGGTTCCGTTGAAGATACCGCGAGGCAGCTTGCCCTTCACGCGTCCCAGTTTCTTTGCTGCCTTCTTGCCAGCTATGTCAATGTGGAATTTTGTCTCAAACGAAACCTTGCCTACCTGCTTGATGTTCATGACCTTGCCCACCTCGAAGTTCTTGGTGTTGACAATGCCGTCCATGTAGCGCGTCTTGCCATTGAGGTTGAAGTTGAGGTTCAGGTTGCCGAATTTGGTGAGTATTGTGCCATGAAAATCCTGACGCCAGCGGTAGATGTTGAGATGACCATGATAGTGTATGTTTCCCAACATGCGCATCTGTCTCTGCATCTTCAGGTTGACGGTCTTGGCAAAGTGGTTTACCAGCTGTTCCTTTATGCCGTTGCGAGCCGAGAGCTTGACATTCCTGAAGTGGAACTTAAACTGTTGCTTCTTGGTTATGTCAATCATCTTGCCCTCAGCAGTGAGGGTGAGGCGCTTGTCGTCATTGGTCACGCGGACATTGTGCAGACTGAGGTTGTCGAGCTCGCCCTCAGCGTTAACGGTGAGGTTGAGGGGAGTGGTGAAGTTTCTTAGCGCGCGAGCCTTATAGCGTGCCAAATCTTTCAGTATCACCCTTGCCGTTAATGGCGTCTTGTCTATCTTTATGACAGGCTTCTTCTTTATGGTGCCGCTATCCGTCTTTACCTCCACTATCTTCAGGGAACCAGTGAGCTTGGGAATATTTGCCACAGTGTTGGCAAGAGTGCCCTTTATGTCGTTCAGTTCCAGACCGATAGGCTTGGTGAGGTCGAAGGTCTTCTTGCCGTCCTTCATGGTAAGAGGGAGAATAATGGGACCTACCTCCTTGACTTCAAAATTCCAGTAGAGGAAATAGGCATGCAGCTTCTCGATGTTTGCCTCCATGCTCATGTCATCTTTCGCCTTGAGCGTAAGTTCTTCGAAGCCAGCGGTGGTGTTTGACAGTACCTCCTTGGCTTTCAGGTCGGTTATGGATAGTTTCTGTGGCAGGTTGCCATCCAGCTTGCCACGTATCTGGACGTTGTCCACCTTTATGTGCATGTGGTTGCCGTCAAGTTTTTTCGTGTTGTCAAACTTGTTTCGCTTGTGGGGCAACGATTTCACGTCCCACAGCACGTATGTCCTTTGCAGGCTTAGCAGCTTCAGGTCGAGCGACAGGGGTGTCTTGTTCTTCTTCTCTTCCTTGTCCTTGTCTTTTTTCTCCTTGCGCGACAGTTCCTTTATGATGTCGAGCGCAAACTGGTAGTTGGCAGCACTATCCTTGCGCTCCTTGTAGAACGTGCCCGTAGCACCATGCAGATATACACGCTCTATCTCTACCTTGCGTTCGAAAATTCTCGTAAGGTCCACCATAGCCTCCAAGGTGTCAACCTTCAGCATGGTTGTGTCTTTACGGTCGTCTATCTCCAGTCCGTAGAGCGCAATGCCCCCCTTGCTGAAGCTGACGGTTATCTTGTCAACTTTCACACGCGTGCCGAGCGTTTCCTGCAGTAATTCTACTCCTTTAGCGTATAGCCACTGCTTCACCCTGTCGGTTGACAGAGCGTACATTCCGCCACCCACTATCATGAGCAGCACCACGAATATTCCACATATCCACTTTAGAAAAGTCTTCATTTAAGGTTGTTTAGATTACATGAATAAGTGCAAAAGTAAGAATTTATTCTCAAATAGCCAAATACTTAGGTAGAAAAAGTTGAAAGTTGGTGCATGAAACAATAAAAGGACCTCGCGCACGTTATAAAATAACGAGAACAAACTTCGAGAAAGAAGGCTTGCCAGCAAGCATAACGAAAAAAACGACAATGATAGAATACATCAAAGGAGAACTGGCCGACCTTACCCCAGCCACTGCTGTGGTGGAGGCTCATGGAGTGGGCTATCTGCTCAATATTTCGCTCAACACCTACTCGGCTATACAGGGTAGCAAGGAGGTGAAGATGTATGTCCACGAAGTGATGATGACGGGTGGACGAGACGATAGCTACACGCTCTACGGTTTCTACAGCAAGCAGGAGCGTGAGCTCTACCGTTTGCTGATAACCGTCAGTGGGGTAGGTGGCAATACGGCTCGCATGATACTCAGCGCCATGAGTCCTGCCGAACTCATGAACACCATCTCTACGGGTAACGACAAGGCTCTGAAGGGTGTCAAGGGCATAGGACTCAAGACGGCTCAGCGTATCATTGTAGATTTGAGAGACAAGATGGCTGAGAGTGGAAGCATGGCTGGCGATATGGGTATGAGCCTGGGTGACAGGACCAAGGTGGCAGCTAACAGCAAAACCCACGAAGAGGCTCTCGGAGCTCTCACCATGCTGGGCTTCTCGCCTGCGCCAAGCAGCAAGGTGGTCAACGAGATTTTGCAGGGTAATCCTGATATGCCTGTAGAACAGGTGGTGAAGTTGGCGCTGAAGATGATAAAATAGTTAAGGGGTTAAAGGTTCCAGTTGAAGAAGTACGTTTCCATATTAGTAATACTCATGTTGGTGGTTGCCAGTGCGGTAACTGCCAATCTTGGTCTTATGTTTGGAACCAGTGCTCCAGATGATAATGCGCAGAAGCAAGGCGAGAAGAAGTCTAACCCCGCAGCACAGAGCAGTCTTGAGAGATATCGTCAGCAGATGGCTCAGTTGCAGTTGGAGGATGACAGTATTCCTGACAGCCTTCTGCATCCCCGCTGGCCTATTCAGCGCACCACGCCCATAACCTACAACGACCTCGACCAGGGCTCTGCCGACCTGAAGCGCCCAGAGAACCTGAAGCAGGAGGTGGAGTATAACGATACGCTCAACAAGTACGTCATAGGTACCCGCATGGGCAAGACGTGGCTCTCGGCTCCCATCATGATGGACCAGATGGAGTATATGAAGTGGAGCGAGAAGTCTTTGTTCAGGGATTATTTCCGCAACAAGAACAGCGAGATATTCGAGAAGAAGGGCAAGGAGAAGTTTGATTTCACAGACATGCACTTTGACCTCGGTCCTGCCGAGAAG
Source organism: Prevotellaceae bacterium UBA4332 (assembly GCA_002394365.1). Classification (GTDB taxonomy): domain Bacteria; phylum Bacteroidota; class Bacteroidia; order Bacteroidales; family Bacteroidaceae; genus Prevotella. The sequence goes on along the minus strand of DGTQ01000006.1, from coordinate 44,156 downwards.
ATATTCGGCCCTGGCGGCATAAGGGTGAAGACGCAGGGAACAGCCGAGTTGCGTCTTGGCGCTACCATGAAGAGCGTGGACAACCCCTCTCTGCCACTTCGCAATCGCAAGACTACCACCATAGATTTCGACCAGAAGATAAACGTCAACGTGACAGGTAAGGTGGGCGACAAGATGAACCTCAACCTCAACTACAACACTGACGCTACTTTCGACTACGATGCGCAGAACATGAAGTTGAAGTATGACGGCAAGGAAGACGAGATAATAAAACTCGTTGAGGCTGGTAACGTGTCTTTCCCCAGTAATTCCTCCCTCATCACGGGCGCGTCATCCCTCTTTGGCGTGCGTGCCGATATGCAGTTTGGCAAGTTGAAGCTCCAAACCGTTCTCTCCCAGAAAAATTCTTCTTCCAAGGCTGTCTCCTCAAAGGGTGGCGTTCAGCTCACGCCCTTCGAGATAAACGTGGCAAACTATGAGGAAAACCGTCACTTCTTCCTCGACACCTATTTCCGCAACAACTATGACCAGTGGATGTCCACCCTGCCTACTCCCGTCACCTCCATCACCATCAACCGTGTGGAGATATGGGTAACAAACAAGAGTGGCTCTACCAACAACACCCGAGACATCGTGGCGTTTGCCGACCTTGGCGACAATGGCTACACCACCGTGCCCAACAACCAGCAGGACGCTCTCTATCAGGCTATAGCTGGCAACACTACGCTCCGCACTCTCGATAATGTTTATGACGCCCTCGAGGGTACTACTCAGGGTGGTATCTACATGCGGGGTGGCAAGACCTATGAGAAGGTGGGCAAGGCGCGTCTGCTTACCTCCTCGGAGTATTCCCTCAATACGGCTATGGGCTATGTGTCCCTGAAGTCAAACCTGCAAACCGACCAGGTGCTCGCCATAGCCTATGAATACACCTCTGGAGGCGTAACCTATCAGGTGGGCGAATTCTCTACCGACAACAACGTCACCGAGCAAGCTATCTTCGTCAAGTCCCTCAAGAACACCGAGAGCTCTCCGAGTCAGCCAAACTGGAACCTGATGATGAAGAACGTATATTACCTTGCCACCTCTGTAAAGAAAGATAAATTCCGTCTCGACGTCAAGTATCAGAGCGACACCATCGGTGTCTATACCACCTATATCCCCGACCCCTCCGTCAAGACCATACCCATCATAAGGTTGCAGGGTGCCGACCGTCTGGACAACAACAACCGTACCCACCCTAATGGCACCTTCGACTTCGTAGAGGGCTATACCGTGAGCAATGGCCGAGTGTATTTCCCTATGGCAGAGCCCTTTGGCGACGGCCTGAAGAAGGCGCTCCTCTCGCATGGCATGGATAGCCAGACGGCAGAGAAATACTCTTACTGCGAACTCTACGACACTACCAAGACAGCCGCCAAGCAGATAGCCGAGAAGAACAAGTTTATAATGACGGGCAGATTTCGTGGCACATCGGCAAACGTCATCTCGCTCGGGGCATACAACGTGCCTCAGGGCAGCGTGAAGGTTACGGCAGGAGGCGTGGACCTCGTAGAGGGTGTCGATTACTCCGTAGATTACTCTGCTGGCGAGGTGACAATCCTCAACCAGAGCATCATTGATGCAGGCACGTCCGTCAATGTCTCCCTCGAGAGCCGCTCCGACTATTCCATGGAGCGCAAGTCCATGATAGGCATCAACTGGGAGTATGACTTCTCCAAGGACTTCATCCTCAGCGGTACGTTCCAGCACCTGCGCGAGCAGAGTCTTACCTCCAAGGTTGCTATGGGTGCCGAACCAGTAAACAACACCCTCATCGGTTTCAACATAAGCTGGAAGAAGCAGAGCCAGTGGCTCACCGACATGCTCAACAAGATACCGTTCCTGCACGTCAAGCAGCCATCCAGCATACAGTTTACGGGAGAATTTGCCAAACTCTTCTCCAGCATTGCCAGTGGCACTCAGGACAACGCCTCCTATATCGACGACTTCGAAAATTCCACCAGCAACATCAACCTCCTCACCCCCACGTCATGGCAGCTCTCCAGTGCACCAAGGAGTCTGCTGACCTCTGGCGAGTACAACAAGACCGACCTCCAGTCGGGCTATCGTCGAGGCAAGCTGGCATGGTATTTCATCGACCCGCTCTTTACCGACCGTGCATCCTCCCTCACTCCTGCCCACATCAGGGGCAACACCGAGCTGCTCTCCAACCACTACGTGCGTGAGGTCTATGTGAGCGAGATTTATCCTAATCGCGACCAGAACACCTACAACGGTGTCACCAACCGCCTCTCGGTGATGAACATGGCTTACTACCCCAAGGAGCGCGGACCATACAACTTCACCACCAACATCAACAGCGACGGTACGCTCATGAACCCAGAGAGGGCATGGGGCGGCATGATGCGCAAGCTGGATACCAACAACTTCGAGGAAGCCAACATAGAGTATGTGGAGTTCTGGCTGCTCGACCCCTTCATCTACTCCAGCAAGGACGGCACGGCGAGCCAACATTCGGGAAAGCTCCACATCAACCTCGGAGAGGTGTCGGAGGACATACTGCTCGACGGCAAGAAGTTCTACGAGAGCGGCATGCCCGTGTCCGACAGCGAGACAACCATCGACACGCAGTGGGGTAAGGTGCCAGGCAACCAGAGCACCATCACCTATGCCTTTGCCACCAGCAGCGGCTCTCGTGTCAAGCAGGACGTAGGTTTCAACGGTCTCACCGATGACGAGGAGCGCATCCGCTTCCAGGAATATCTGCAGCAGCTCCCCGCCAGCGTTCAGCAGTATTTTGGCAAAGACCCCGCCGCCGACAACTACCACTATTTCCGTGGCAGTGATTACGATGCCCAGAAACTCGGCATCCTCGAGCGCTACAAGAACATCAACAACCCGCAGGGCAACTCCCCCGACTCCGACAGCCAGACGGAGGCTTACGACACCTCCTACAAGGCAGGTCCTGATATAGAGGATATCAACCAGGACTACACCCTCAACGAGTATGAGAAGTACTACGACTACGAGATAGACATCAGCCCCTTCGCCTTGCAGAACAACACTCAGGGCTATGTGGCAGACGTCCGCAAGGCACGTCCTATCCTGCGCAACGGCACCAGCGAGGAAGTCAACTGGTATCTCATGCGTATCCCCGTTCACAATCCTACCAACAAGGTGGGCAATATATCCGATTATACCAGCATACGCTTCATGCGCATGTACATGACGGAGTTCCCCGATTCCTGCGTGCTCCGTCTTGCCAGCCTCAATCTCGTGCGTGGCGACTGGCGTCTCTACGACCAGACCACCCAGACCATCAAGGACTGCAATCCTCACCCCTCAGCCCAGCTCACGGCTTCGTCCATCAACATAGAGGAGAACAACGACAAGGAGCCCGTCAACTATATCCTGCCTCCAGGCATCACCCGTGTTGTTGACCCCTCTCAGCCACAGCTCACTGAGAACAATGAGCAGTCTATGCGTATGGACATCGTGGGCATGGCGACCAACGATGGCGTGGCGGTATATAAGAACTCCAGCTACGACATGCGCTACTACAAGAAGCTGCAGATGTTTGTCCATGCCAATGCCACCAAGGACAATCCCACCGACCTCAAGGACTATGAAATAGCCCTCTTCCTGCGTCTGGGCAGCGACTACAACAACAACTTCTACGAGTACGACATCCCCCTCAAGCTCACCCCCCCGCGCAACAACTACACCTCCAACTCCGATGCCGACCGCCACGTCGTATGGCCCGACGAGAACATGGTGAACCTCGACCTCAGCAAGCTCACAGCCCTCAAGAAGCAGCGCAACATAGAGAAGAGAGCAGGCAGGGCGTCCTTCAACACCTTCTACTCCCAGACCGACCCCGACAACCAGAAGAACACCCTCCGCATCATCGGCAATCCGTCTCTGGGCGAGATAACCACCATGATGATAGGTGTCAAGAAGATAGGCACCTCAGCCCTTCTGCAGGATGCCGAGGTGTGGGTAAACGAGATGCGACTCCTCGAGCCAGAGAGCGAGGGAGGCTGGGCCGCCGCCGCCAACCTCAATATTCAGCTCTCCGACCTCGGCAGCGTGCAGGCCTCGGGCAAGTACGTCAGCGACGGCTTTGGCGGCATAGAGCAGAAGGTCATGGAGCGCACCACCGACAAGTACGCCACCTACAGCGTCACCACCAACCTCGACCTCGGAAAGTTCTTCCCCGAGAAGGCAAAAGTCACGGCACCTCTTTATTATAGTGTGACGCGCGAGCGCACGTCGCCCAAATACAATCCCCTCGACACCGACATGAAACTCGAGGACGCCCTCGAGGCAGCCGCAGACCAGCACGAGCGCGACTCCATCGAGAGCATTGCCGTGACCAAGCGCGTAACCAAGAACTTCTCCCTCTCGGGCGTTCGCGTGGGCATAGCCACCAAGGGCCACCCCATGCCCTACGACCCAGCCAACTTCTCCTTCTCCTACAGCCACTCCAGCTCCCACACCGATGGGCAGACGGTGGTGTATGAGAACGAAGACACCTGGAAGGGCTCCATCAACTACTCGTGGTCGCCAGTCTATAAGCCCCTCGAACCCTTCAAGAAGATGAAGTCCAAGTCCAAGAACTACGACATCCTCAGGCGCTTCGGGCTCAACTACCTCCCCCAGACCATAGCCTTCAATACCGAGATGACGCGCTACTACTACGAGCTGCAGGAGCGCGACCTCGAAAACCTCGGTTCGCCCTCGTCCATACCAGCCACGTGGAACTCCCGCTTCATGTGGGACAGAAACTTCCAGCTCCGCTGGGACCTCACCAAGAACCTCCACATGTCTTTCCAGAGCACCACTCAGGCAGAGATAGAAGAACCCTACATGCAGGTCAACAAAGACCTCTACCCCGAGCAGTATCAGGCGTGGAAAGACTCCGTATGGCAGAGCATCAAGCACATGGGCACCCCCCTGGACTACAACCAGTCCTTCAATGCCTCCTATCAGCTTCCCCTCAACCTCATACCAATCTTCGACTGGGTCAATGCCGATGCCTCCTATGCCGCCACCTACCACTGGGCTCGCGGAGCAGAAGAAAACGGCAAGGTGAAGTATGGCAACACCATCACCAACAATCGTCTCATCAACCTCAACAGCACGTTCAACATGGAGAAGCTCTATAACCATGTGCCCTTCCTCAAGAAGACCAACGAGCGCTTCTCCAAGTCGCCACGACGCAAGAATAAAACCACTAACGTTAACGCTAACAAGAACAAAAACAAAAACGGGAACGATAACGATAGCGGAAACAAGGACAAGGAAGCCGACGACAAGGAGAAGCAGAAGCAGCAACAGCTCAAGAAGAACACCTACGTCAAGGAGCTCACCATCGCCGCCGACACCTCTCTCATCGTCTCCCATGGCAAGAAGAGCGGCAGGATAGTAGTGTCCGCACGCGACGAGAAGGGCAACCTCATTCCCGTCAAGTACAAGAAGATAGACAACAACCGCATCAAGGTCATCAACAAGTCGGACACCACCGTCAAGATGAAGCTCAGCGTCGTCGCCCTTCCCCCTCTCGACGACCTCAAGTGGTATCGCTTCGCCCAGTCGGCAGCACGCGTGGCAATGATGGTGCGCAGCGTGGGCATCACCTATCGCACCCAGTACGGCATGGTTCTCCCAGGCTTCACACCGCGAGCAGGCGACATCTTCGGTCAGCGCTCTGGCTATGGAGCCTTTGCCCCAGGTCTCGACTTCGCCTTCGGACTCATCAATGACGACTACATAGGCAAGGCGCGCGACAACGGCTGGCTCCTCACCAGTGGCGACGTCACCACCCCTGCCACCACCTCCCTCACCAAGGACCTGCAGGTGAAGCTCACCGTTGAGCCCGTCCGCAACCTCAAGATAGACGTCAACATGGCCCACACCCAGTCCAAGGCAAAGACCATACAATATATGTACGAGGCACAGCCCACCACCCAGACAGGCTCGTTCTCCATGACCACCATCAGCATCAAGTCGGCCTTCGAAGGCACAGGCGATGCCAACAGCGGCTATCGCTCCGCCTCCTTCGAGAAGTTCTGCGGCTTGCTCGATGCCTATCAGGCACGCGTTCAGCAGCAGTATATAGGCAAGCGCTATCCTGTCAACAGCACCATGCATGGCACGGTATTCAATCCAGACGTTACGCCAGTCAAGAAGTACAGCGCCGACGTCATGGTGCCAGCCTTCCTCAATGCCTATACAGGCTACAGCGGCATGAGCCTCTTCCCAGCCATCGCCTCCATGCTGCCCAACTGGACCCTCAAGTACAGCGGTCTCTCCCAGTTGCCCTGGTTTAAGGAGCGTTTCAAGAGTGTCAACATCAACCACGGCTACAAGAGCATCTACTCCGTAGGCTCCTATGCCTCCTTCTCCTCTTACCAGAAGATAATGGGCGACGAGATAGGCTTCATCACCGATGCCACCACCAGCAATCCTACCCCCAGCTCCATGTTCAATGTCTCCACCGTCAGCATCAACGAGAGTTTCTCCCCTCTGCTCGGTGTAGATGTAACCCTGAAGAACAACATGACGCTCAAGGCAGAATATCGCACCACGCGTGTCCTCGCCCTCTCCATGACGAGTGTGCAAATCAATGAGACCACCTCCAAGGACTGGGTGTTTGGCATGGGCTATAAGATAAACGATTTCCGCTTCTTCAAGAGTCGCGCCCTCAAGGCAGCCCGCAGCCGCCGAGGTGCAGGCACAGGTGACGACGATGACAACAACAACTCTCGCACCTCTCGTTCTTCCCGCAATAAGGGCAAGACGGACTTTGCCCACGACCTCTCCCTGCGTCTCGATTTCTCTCTGCGCAAGCAGGCAGCCATCACTCGCGACATAGCCACCGTCACCTCCACAGCCACTTCGGGCAATACAGCCTTCAAGCTCGCCTTCACGGCAGACTATACCCTCTCCCGCCTGCTCACCATGAGCCTCTACTACGACCGCCAGAGCAACACCCCGTTGCTCTCCTCAGGCACTTACCCCACCGTCACCCAGGACTTCGGCGTCTCGCTGAAATTCTCGCTGACCAGGTAGGAGGTTCTTGCGCTCCAGTAGGTGCTCAGGCGCAGAGCGGAACTTGCGCTCCGTAGGTGCTCTTCGAGCAAAGCTCTCAGGCGCTTTCGCGGAACTTGCCCTGCAAGCGTAGCACCTGTGGTGCGTCCGATTACAGGCGTTTCTGCTCCCCGAAAACGGGGTTGCTCTCCCCCGATAAACGGGGGAGATATGGAGGGGGTAATAAGTCTATTGAACCGAGAGGGGTTAAAAGACCATTGACAAAGCTCGGTTCTACCTGCAGAACCATTAGTTCTATCTGCAGAGGGGCTGCTTCTACCTGTAGAACCATTGGTTCTGCATGCAGAAGGGCTGCTTCTACAAGAAAAATTTCCCAAGTCGGCAAAACACACTATTTTTCTAATTCCTAATTACTCATTCCTCATTGCACGAAAAAAAAACTTTTTTCGTGAAAAACCTCACTAACCTCACTTAACCCCCTCTCATCCCAGTGTTTATGCGCCTTCCCGCAAGTGAGGTGTCTTTAAAAAAGGTCACTTAGAGGTCACTTTATATAATTGAAAATTTATTTTTTTCTTGATTTTCCTTTAGATTCCTCTCAAGATTTCTGAGCCGATAGGCGTAATCGGACGCATCGAAGATGCTACGCTTGCCAGAGCAAGAAATCATAAAATAATCGTCCCCTTTATTTTCTTTTCGATTTTTCATAGATTTTCAGATAAGATTTTCCTTCCCGAGGGCAGGAGACAGATTTCCATAATTTGAATGTAATTCATTCCCTCCCTCTCGGCGGAGGGATGTCAGTTTGAAACTGACAGGGATGGGGTCTCAAGTGACCTCTAAGTGAGGTGTCTCGAAGACAGGTCACTATCCTCAGCCCAGTATTCATGAGCCTTCCGAGCGTTTTAGTGACCTTAGGAGGTTATTTTTGAAAATTCTTTTTAATTTTCCGAACAACCCTTTTGTTCACTAACTGGGATGAAAAACACAGAAACAAGCAATTTCGGTATCTTTTCAGAAGCTTTTTAGAGAGATAAACTGATATAAACAGTCCTCATTTCAGGTCAACACTGATAAGTGGAACAAACAATCATGCTCGTAACTTATTGATTTAATGCTCTTTAGCAGGAAAGTATATCCATGTGATATCAGTTATATCAAATATCAGTTAAATTTTAAGGGGTATCGCTTTTTCTTTCTTATATATATAACTTATTAATTATTAATTAATTATATAATATAATAAGGAGATTTGAGAAAAACATACCCCTCAAAATAAAACTGATATAACTGATATTGATATAGTTCATACCCTTCTCCCCTATGAAGCCCTATCATTCCATTTTTTCTCTCCTTTGTTTGGAGAAAACAAAACTTTTTCTTAATTTTGCACCTAATCGCTGGCAAAGGCGGGGATTATGCCCTGCGGCAAGGCTTTGGCGAAAGCACCAGCGTGACATATCGAATAATTAACAAGCGTTTGCTGTTATTCGGAATTGCTTCAAGAACCTGAGAAATTCAAGAAAGTCCAAACCATAAGAATAAGTCGCAAATGTCTGTGCGTTATGCATGGGCGTGACTTATCTGGTTTGGTAGGCAATTCTCAGGGCCTTTGAAGCATGGATGATGAACGTCCATGTTCTTTTGTGCCCTATAATTGCCTACCCTTCCGAAAGATAAGCAATACGCCATGAAAATGCATGGACTATGGCAAAAAAGAACCTGAACAATGCCAAGATTGCGAAGAAGGACGAATTCTATACGCAGTTGACGGACATCGAGAGGGAGTTGCAACACTATTGGCAGCACTTTAGGGACAAGGTGGTGCTGTGTAATTGTGACGACCCTTATGAGAGTAATTTCTTTAAGTATTTCGCTTTGCGCTTCAACCAGTTAGGGCTGAAGAAACTTATCTGCACCTGCTATAACGGCTCGCCTGTTCAAGGCAATGAGTTGATGATAGACTTTGGCGACTTCGACGACGAACCAAAGAAGATAGCCTACAAGGTGGAGATAACGGAGGTAAAAGACCTGAACGGTGACGGAGCTGTTGACCTAAGCGATGTGCAGTATCTCTTAAAGAATGACAAGAATGTGCTTTCCACACTTAGGACTGGCGACTTCCGAGACCCTGAGTGTATCGAACTCCTGAAGCAGGCAGATATTGTTGTAACTAATCCGCCTTTCTCCTTGTTTAGGGAGTATATAGGACAGTTGATGAAGTACGAGAAGAAGTTTTTAATTGTAGGGCATCAAAACGCTATAACTTATAAAGAAGTATTCCCTTTAATAAAAGATAATAAGGTGTGGCTCGGTTATGGGTTCAAAGGAGGTGCTGCACATTTCTTTTCACCATACGAAGACATTGCTAAAGCTGCAGACCACAAAAAAGATATGATAAGAGTCTCTGGAGTTAATTGGTTTACTAACCTTGAAATTCCTAAGAGAAATGAAGAGTTAGACCTTGTTTGCCGTTATTCTCCAGAAGAATACCCAAAGTATGATAATTATGATGCAATAGATGTAGGAAAGACTGCAGACATTCCTTGTGATTATGCAGGTGCTATGGGAGTTCCAATAACTTTTCTTGACAAATACAATCCTGAACAGTTTGATATCATCAAGTTTAGAAAGGGAGATGACGAAAAAGACCTGAGAGTTAATGGAAAATGCCCTTATTTCAGAATTCTAATCCGTAACAAACACCCACAAAAGATATGATGGAAAACGAAAAGATGACGATTAAGCAGATTGAGGTAAGCGTTGGCGAGATAACCAAAGGCTACATCAATAACGACGAGCAGGGAGTAAGGGGATATGACGGACTGCTGGACATACGCCCGCCTTACCAGCGTGAGTTTATCTATAACGAAAAAGAGCAACAGGCTGTGATAACGACTGTGCTCAACGGCTATCCGCTGAACGTGATGTATTGGGTGAAGAGAAGCGAGGATGCCGAGTGTCCATACGAGGTGATGGACGGTCAGCAACGCACTCTCTCCTTGTGCGAATACGTGGCAGGCAAATTCTCCTACGACTTTAAGAACTTCTTCAACCAGCCAGAGGACATACAGAAGCGCATACTGGACTACAAGCTGACGGTATATGTGTGCGAGGGCAAGGCTTCGGAGAAGCTCAACTGGTTTCAGACCATCAACATAGCTGGCAAGCCCCTGAACGAGCAGGAGATAAACAACGCCGTGTATGCTGGTCCGTTTGTGACGGACGCCAAGAGGCATTTCTCAAAAAGCAACTGCGGGGCATACCGTTTGGGCAAAGACCTGGTGAATGGCACGCCCATACGTCAGGACTTTCTGAAGAAGGCTCTGGAATGGATGGCTGAGCACGAGACGAGGGAGGGACACAGAATGAGTGCTGTGCAATACATGGCTGACCACCAGCATGACCCTAACGCCAACAACCTGTGGAGCTATTTCCAGACGGTGCTGAACTGGGCGATAACAAACTTCGACATGAAGAAGTTTCGCAAGATAATGAAGGGACTGGACTGGGCTTACTTCTATGACAAATACGGAAAGGAGACGCTCAATACGGCTGAGCTGGGCAAGCGCATTTCAGCCTTGATGCGAGACAGCGAGATACAGAGGCAGCAGGGCATAATACCCTATGTATTGACAGGCGACGAGCACTATCTTGACCTGCGTGCCTTCCCTGAGGACATAAAACTTGCGGTATGGGAGAAGCAGGGGCACGTGTGCCCAATCTGTGGCAAGGAGTTCGACTACGAGTTTATGGAGGGTGACCACATTACTCCCTGGCGAGACGGGGGCAGAACGGTAGTAGAAAACTGCCAGATGCTCTGTCGGGAGTGTAACAGGAGGAAGGGAGCAAAATAAAAGTGGAGCTGGGGAGAATCGAACTCCCGTCCAAACGGTGAAGCAATATGCTTTCTACATGCTTATCTTGGCTTTGGTTTTCGTGCTGCGACAAGACCCAAGCCACCTGGGTCGCAACCTTAGCCTCAAGAACTTCGCGCAGAGAGCGAGGCTCACTCCACGCTATCCCCGATATTTCTGCACCGCTATAGTCAGGAAGCCTCGGGGAGAGGGGCTCTGAGCGATGTCTCGTTCCCTCACCTTGTAAGGGAATTAAGCCAGTAACCTACTGTACTTCGGTTAGGCAGCGAGAGCGTAGTTGTTTTCGCCAATTAAATTGTTGACCGAAGAGATTATGGAGCCCACAGTCGTAGCTCCGCATGCTTACATACCATTTCAGTCCGCTGTCAAATCCAGGCAGCCCCATTGGGTCGGTATCGGGGTGCAAAGTTAGTAAAAAAAGTATAAAGTATGAAGAGTTTCAAGTTTTTTTTGTAATTTTGTGCGGAAAATTAGGAGTAAAAGGGAGTAAGGAGGAGTAAAGGGGAGTGCAAGAATTAGCAATTAGTAATTAAAATAACTGGTAACTTATAACTGGGACTCCGAGCTTGCTCGCCTGAGCACCTACGGAGCGCAAGAACTTAATAAGAATATGGTAATAGGTTATACGACGGGGGTTTATGACCTCTTTCACATTGGGCACCTCAACTTGCTGAAGAACGCCAAGGGAATGTGCGACAAACTGATTGTGGGGGTTACGGTGGACGAACTCGTGGCTTACAAGGGCAAGCAGTCTATGATACCGTTTGAGGACAGGATAGAGATTGTGCGCAGCTGTAAGTATGTGGATGCTGCCGTGCCTCAGTATGACATGGACAAGCTGACTGCCTGCAAGAAACTGGGGGCGAAGATGCTCTTCGTGGGCGACGACTGGTATGGCACGGAGAAATGGCAGGCTTACGAGAAGGAGTTTGAGGAGGCTGGCATAAAGATAGTGTACTTCCCATATACGAAGGGTGTTTCCTCGACAAAGATTAACGAGGCGCTGAAGGCTGTGAGGAAGCATATTCTTGATGATGTGAAGTGAGACCCCTCCCTTACCTCCCCCAAGGGGAGGAGCGGAGAGTTGAGGGTTGAGAGTTTAGAGTTTAGAGACAGTTGAGAGCGGAGAGTTGAGAGACAGTTCTTGCTCTGGCAAGCCAACAAGTTGGAGCGGAGAGTTGAAAGACTGTGAACTGTGAATTGTGAACTATGAACTGTAAATAAGTATGACTGACAGAGATTTTTGCTTGAGTTCTTACATTGCCTTCCGCTATATATGGAAGGACGGAGTGGATTTTGCTGAGGGCTTTCAGCACAAGAACATCCTGCCCATAGGGGAGGGGGAGAGAGTTCCCGTGTGGACTTCGGAGGAGATAGACAGGGAGATACAGAGGCAGTTTGACGAGCTGTATGCCAGGTATGACAGCATAGGTATATTGCTGTCGGGGGGCATGGATAGTGCCAACCTTGCTGCCTACCTGAAGCCTGGCAGTCATGCCTACACTTTCAACTCGGTATCGGGAGAGTTTGATGCCGACGTTGAGAGGGCTAAGAGGTATTGCGAGAAACTGCACCTGAACCACCACCTGATAGATATTACTATGGAGGATTACGAGAAGTACACTCCCATAGTGATGAGGCATAAGTTTGCTCCTGTTCACTCGATAGAGCCGCAGATATACAAGGCTGCCGAGAGGGCTAAGGCTGACGGGGTGGAGCTGATGATTGTGGGCGAGAGTGCCGACCTCATCTTCGGGGGTATGGACAAGCTGATTTCTCCTCAGTGGACGTTTGATGCGTTTGTGAAGAGATATACCTTCCTCGACCCTGAGCTGGTGCTGAGCAAGCCCGTCAGCCAGATGGACCTGTATGAGAAATATCGCAGGGGCAGGGATGGCATAGACTACATGAGGTTTATGGACGAGGTGTTTGCCATAGAGAGCAGCAGTTCTTACCTGAACGCCTTCGGGGCTGCGTGGATGCCTTATTACGACCCTTACGCAAGGCTCGTGATGGCTGAGCCGCTGAACATGGAGAGGGTGAGGGGCGGCGAGCCGAAGTATCTGGTGAGGGGATTGTATGCCATGAAGTATCCTGACATGGAGATACCTTTCAAGATACCTATGCCTCGACCTGTGGATGCTGTGTTCAGGGACTGGGAGGGACCTAAGCGTCCTGAGTTCCGCAAGGACATCCCGATGGATAGACTGACGGGCAACCAGAAGTGGCAGTTGTGGTGTGCTGAGAAATTCCTCGATATGATTTGAGCCAAAGAAGATATGAATTTTGACGAACGCTTCAAGGCGCAGATACTGCACGTATTTAAGTTTACGGTGGATTTTCTCGAGAGCCACAACCTGAGGTACATAGCCTGCGGGGGAACGGTGCTGGGGGCTGTGCGCCACAAGAATTTCATCCCCTGGGATGACGACATAGACATATACATGCCGAGGGCTGACTACGAGAGGCTGCTTGACCTGAAAGGGGAGGCGCAAAGGCTGGGGTTTGACGTGCTCTCTCTGCGTGACAAGGGGTATTACCTGCCTTTTGCCAAGGTGTCGGACATGAATACCACGCTATGGGAGGAGGAGGAGTTTCCTTTCCTCATGGGGGTGTATGTGGATGTGTTTGCTCTGGATAACTTCAGTTGCAGTGACGAGGAGTTGACAGCTATACAGAGGCGCAGTCAGAAGAAATTCTACAACTACCTGAAGACGGTAAGCAACATAAGGACTACCGACCTGTGGAGAGACATGGCGGGGGGAGACATGGAGAGGGCTATGTATAAGCTACAGGTGCTCCTCACGAGACCGCTGAGGGGAGTGATGCTGAGGCGTTTTCTCGACTACCAGGCGTGGTACAGCGGATTTGACGGAAACAAGACTGTGTGCGTGACGCAGTGGGCAGGAAAGATATTCAAACGTGAATGGTTTGAGGACGTGATAGATTATCCTTTTGCCGACACTACGGTGAAGATTCCACGTGATTATGACGGTTACCTGACGTGCTTGTATGGTGACTACATGACCTTGCCACCTGTGGAGAAAAGGGTGTCGGAACACAAGCACCGATACCTTAATTTTGACGAGAGAGTAATACCAGAGGGTTTCCCACTATAGTTTTCTTTTGAGCAGAAACCTCTCGCACTCCTTCATTATCTGTGCGCCAAAGAGTTTCATGAGGGCGTAGTAGATGATGGCGGCAAGGAGAATCCTTGCAGGGAGCAGGAGGTAGATGTTTTCTATGGCGAGGGTGGCAAAATAGGTTGCCGCCATGGTGATTGCGGCTACTGCGAGGAAGGGAACTACGTCCCTGACGGCATCGAGCCAGCGATAGCCTATGAGGCGACCTGTGTAGAAATGCCAGGGCAGGAGCCAGAGGATGATGAAGAGGGAATAGGCTGTGACCATGACGTGCATGCCATAGGGCGCAAAGGCAAGGATGATGACTGTCTGCAGGACTATCTGGGCTATGTTGAGCCACATGAAGAGGTCGCTCCTGCCACTGCTGATGGCGAGATTCTGGTACATGGTGTGAAGGGGCATGAAGGCTCCACCCACGCAGAGCACCTGAAGGAGGGGTACGCACCCCAGCCACGCACTGCCGATGGTGACGAGGATGAACTCTCGCGCCACGAGCGACAAGCCCAGCATGAGGGGCATGGAGAGAAATGCCGTGAAGCGTATCATCTTGCGGTAAACATGGTTGCCGTTATTGTTTCCGTTGCCGTTATTTCTGCTCTCCACGAGCACGGGCTGGGCAAGCTGCCCCACGGTGTTGGCGATGAGGGAGTTTGCCATGGTGTCCCACTTGAACGCCTGCGAGTAGTTGCCCACCTGACGTATGGGGAAGAGTCTGCCGAAGATGACGGTAAGAATATTGTTGGAGGTGGTATTGATAATCTTTGTTACGAGTATCCTGAGGGCAAAGGGTGCCATCTGCCTTACGGGGGCGAAGTCGAGGGTGAGGCGTGGGCGCCATTCTTTTACGTAATAGTAGCGCCCCAGGTTGATGACGCAGATATAGGCTATCTGTTGCCACACCAGCGACCAGTAGGAGAAGCCGAGCAGGGCGAGGGTGATGCCTGTGGCACCTGAGCAGACGAGGGCGAGGGCTCCGATGATGGCTATCTCCTTGTTCATCATGTTTTTTATCATGTAGCCTCCGTGGGCTATGCCGAGGGAGGAGATGAAGAAGGTGAGAAACAGCACTCGGGACACGCTCACGAGGCAGGGCTGACGGAAGAAACAGGCTATGAGGGGGGCTGAGAGAAAGAGCAGGGCATAGATGATAAAGGACATCAGCACATTGAAGGAGAAGACGCTGTTGTAGTCGCGTGGGGCAGGGCGACGGATGTTTATGAGTGCCTGGGTGAAGCCTGCACTCTGCAGGTCGCCTGCTATGGCTACAAAGATAGCGAGCACGCCCACTATGCCGTAAGCCTCTGGTGACAGCAATCGGGCAAGGAAGATGCCGATGACGAGGTTGAGCACCTGGGTGGTGCCACTGTTCATGGCGCCCCAGAAGAGCCCCTTGGCTGTGCGTTCTTTTAGTGATGTTTCTGGCATTTGTTATTTTAATGAAGAATGAGACCTCTCCCTGACCTTCCCCCGCTCCAACTTGTTGGCTTTGCTTGCAAAGAAGGGGAGGAGCGGAGGGTTCTTGCTTGTTGCAAGCGGCAGAGCCGAGCGGAGTGTTGAAAGACTGTGAATTGTGAACTGTGAATTATAATACTGCCACCCCCCTGACTATGCGATAGAGCAGGTCGGAGATAGGGAGGGGCACTGCATTGCTGTGCAAGAGGGAGTAGAGGAGCTTGGCGCTGAGGTGCTCAGGGTAATACTGCAAGATGGCATCTGCCTCGCTGAGGGGCACACCAGACTTGCGGCACTCGCGATAGCAGTTGAGCATGCCTATCTCGACGCTCAGTGGCAGATGGCCACGCATGTGGTAGAAGCGCAACACCTCTCTCATGGCGCGGAAGTAGGAGAGGATATTTTTTTGCGATATGTTCTTGGTGTAGGAGGCTGTGTTGTCTGTGCGATACCAGTAGACTACCTCGTCGGTCCAGGCGCGGGAGGCTACGGCTACCAGGCGGGAGGTGGCACAGACATCCTCGGCATAGTCGATGCCCTCAAGGAATAGGGAGGGCACTCTGGCTATGACGCTCGCCTTGAAGAGCTTGCCCCACACTCGAAGCTGGATGATGTTCTGGCAGAGCGCCTTGCTGAAATATGAGTCGGCATCGTCATGGCTGGGCAGGCATGGCTCACCGAGTTTGCCATCATGATACTCACGGTAGGCTCCCTCCACTATGTCGGCATCCGTCTCCTGCATCCGTCCTGCGAGCACTTCCATTGCATTCGCAGGGAGCACGTCGTCGCTGTCTGCAAAGAAGAAGGCTTCGCCATGCACCTCGTCGATGAGCCTTTTGCGTGTGTAGCCTATGCCCTTGTTCGTTTCGTTGCTGATTATCCTGACGCGGGGCTTGCGATTGGGGTAGCGCTCAACGACCTCCTGCAATACCGCGATGCTGCGGTCGGGGGTGCAGTCGTTGCAGAAGACATAGTCTATGTCTTGATACGTCTGGCTGAAGAGCGCCTCGGCACACTGGGCTATGTACTGCTCCACGCCATAGATGGGTATGAGGATGGTGATGCTCATGTTGTGTATAGTTTTACATATTCTGTCTGCATGGTGGTCAGGGCAAAGCGTCGTTCTGCGAAGGAGCGTGCCTGCGTGATGAGCGAAGCCCTGTCGGCAGTAGGCAGCACGTCATTAAAGAGATGCAGCCACCCAGCGAGGTCGTTGTTGTTGACAGCCAGCGGCCAGTCGGGGGGCAAGGTGTCGGAAAGCCCTGCACAATGGTTTATCATCAGTGGCAAGCCATTCATAGAAGCCTCGATAGCCAGGATGCTCAGTCCCTCATGCAGGGAGGGCATGATAAGATAGTCAAAATCCCCCATTTTATCGGCAAGATTAGCTATCGGAGCACCAGTCTCCACATTACGTAGCCCCCTCAGTCGGCTGTCAACCACAGTCTGCAGTCTGCCGCTGCCATGAACGTGGAAGAAATACCTGTCGTCATCCTGCAACTGGCAGATGATGTCGCAGAGAGTGTCGATACCCTTCTGTTGCTCAAAACGCCCAGCAAACAGGATGTGGACGGGATTATGGAGAGAGCGCACGGGAAGTCTGAGGGCAGGCACCCTTACACCATTATATATAATGGGGGGAGGAGTGCCTCCATATTCAGCCACATAAGCCCGTTGAACCCCCTCTGATATGGCGATGTTGGCATTGCGAGACTGCATGAATCGCTCCACTCGCCGCCCTATAAAGCCCATGCCGCTCCAGAGGCGAGTATTGTGGATGGTGCGAACCACCCTGACCCTTATAAAGGGAAAGACCCTTAGCCCCCACCATACAGCCATGTCAGGCATCTCGGTATGAGAGTGTATGATGTCTGGGCGATACCTCAGCCATAGCCATAGCAGGCGCAGAGGAAAGAGCAGCGACACCAGACGGTCGGCATAATAGTGCATGTGCCATTTCACGGGCAGGCAGGAGCGATGACAGGGTATGTGTGCCTGCTCCAGGTCACGTATCAATGACGTGGTGAAAGGAGAACAGCCCCGTTGCAGCTCCACGATGTGCTGCTCCACATCCTTGCCCTGATGTCTCGCTATATTGATGGCGACACTCTCAGCGCCACCAACGTCAAGTCTGGATATTATGTGAAACACACGTGTCATTCTCTTCAAGTAAACATATAATCAACTACAAGCGAGAGGTTATGCCACCAGAGGAAGAGGGCGAGGCAGGCTATGATGCAGAGCAGGCAGCCTGTCAATGTCTTGCTGTGACGGTGTGCCTTCTTGAGCAGGTGGGCGTAGGCTATCGGTATGATGAAAGCCCAGTGGGCAGTCATGATATATACATCGGCAGAGGCGAAATTGAGCCCCACGTGGATGAGCATGTCAAACAGGAACATGGAGAATACCATCCACATTATGCGCTCGCGCCTGCCACACCACAGTCCGAGGAGAAACAGCAGGACGATGGTGCCCTCTGCGGCGTAGTACCACCAGTGGCTGTACCTCACGAGGACGGGGCGGTGCCCCTCGCGGTTGGCATCCTTAAGGGTGTAGTCTGCGTGCAGGATGAGCCCCTCGCCAAAGATGTTCTCTACGAGTGACGGCATGCGGTCTATGTAGTACTCGGTATTGGTTACGAAGAGGTTGTCGAATATCTGCTGCTGCCTTACCTTTGCCTGCTTCGCCTTCTCAGCCTCTATCCTCTTTGCGAAGGCCTTGTCCTTTGCCGATTTCTTCCTCACTATGTTGTCGGCAAAAGCCTTCTCGTCCTTCTGGGTGGTCTGCATCTGGTAGTGGTATGCGCCAAGGAGCAAGCCGAGGGGTATGATGTACCAGAGGAAGTGGCGGCATACGTCGGCGAGGGGTTTTCTGCCCCACTGGGTGAAGAGGTCTGCCAGTCCCGTCTTTACTATGCTGGTGGTGGTCACCCCCGTAGCCAGAAACGCCAGGGGCAACGATTGCCACAGGGGCATGGTGCGCTGCTGCTGTATAGCCCTGCCAGCAAGGTATATGGTGAGCAGGAGCAGGGGTAGGGTGAGCGACATGTGGTCGGGGAAGAAGGTGATAATCATCACGTGGGAGAAGGAGAAGAACAGCAGCGTGAGCATCAGGGCTACATGCCAGGGCAGGACTACCAGCCTGCGCAGAATCTTGTAGAGGAGAGTCCAGGAGCAGGTGGCGAGCAGTGTCCACACCACAGCCACTACGAAGATGGCGCAGTTGAGGTGAAACTCGTCTCGCAGTAGGTCGTTGATGGCATAGAGAGGCCACATCATCATGGCAAGCAGGGGGTGGCGGGTAAGCACATAGACAGGTCTGAAGGAGGACACGACGATGTAGGTGTAGGTGTCGAAGCCAGAGAATTCGCCGTTATTCCAGAAGAGGCTCCATGCCCCGTATTTCGTGCTGGTGAAGAGTTCGGGCTTCCATAGCACCATCATCGTGTTGAGAGCCGACATGATGACGAAGCCCCCCAGCACTATCAGCAGTGTTTCCCTATGTTTCCTTGCGAATGACATCATAGAAAGAAGAGGTATTCGGTTATCAATGTAATGTTCCACACAAACATGTAGGCTGCCAGCGCATATAACAGTAAGGTTAGCGCTGACGATAAGGTTTCTTGCTCTGGCAAGCCCACAAGTTGGAGCGGAGGTTTTGAAGATTGAAAATTGAAGATTGAGACCTCTCCCCACCCCTCTCCCCGCTCCAACTTGTTGGCTTTGCTTGCAAAGAAGGAGAGGGAGTCCTCCCCCTTGGGGGGAGTTCTTGCTCTGGCAAGCCAACAAGTTGGAGCGAGAGGGGGTCGAACTGTGAACTGCTTTACGAGGTAGGCTATGGCTATGGGCAGGGCAAACAGGTAGTGGGGCGACATGATGTAAATCTCGTTTATGCCAAAGCCCAGCCCCATGTGGAGCGTCATATCCATGAGGAAGGACGACATGGCAGTCCAGAGGAACACCTCGCGCCTGCCACACCAGATGCCGCAGAGAAAGAGCAGCACCACGATGCCCTCCACGACGTAGTTGAACCAGTTTCGGTAAGTCACTATTACGGGACGGTTTCTCAGCACATCCCCCAGTAGGTAGTCCTCATGCAGCATGAGCCCCTCGCCAAAGAGGTTCTCCACCCCCGCATCCCATCGCGAGGTGGTTTTGTCTGTCCACCCCATGAACTCGCCCTTCATGAAGGGCTTGCCCTTGTTCCTGTTCCATATCTGCTTGTGGTCTCTGCGATATTTGGCTATGGCACGCTGCTTTATTATGCGGTTCATCTCCCTGGCAATGGTGGCAGAATCGGGCTCGGAAGCACCTATCGTTTTCAGCGAGTCTGCCACCTGCGCCCTGATAATCTCGGTGCGCCTTTGCTGCAGGTGCATCTTCTGCTCCTGCCTCGCCCTGTATCTCGGTGCTTCCCATGCAGAGTATTCCCATCGGGCAAACCACCAGATGAGGCACGCAGGCACTATGACGGCAAAGAGCAGGAAGATGGGCTTGAAGAAGCGCCTCCTTCGCGTTACCAGGGCGGCAAGAAATACCTTCAGGCTGTTGTTGAGCGACACACCAGCCGTGAAGATAAACAGCACGATGGTCTGCCACATGTTGAGAGCCGATTTCTTCCTGAGCTTCTCCCCCGCAATCCAGAGGGTGAGCAGGAGGCAGAACTGCGACATTACGAAATGGTCGGGCACCATGCTTGCCAGCATGACGTAGGCAAAGGAGAAGTAGAGCAGGCAGAGGGCGTTGGCTTGCCTCGTGCCCAGTCCCACCACGCTGTGCATTATGCGGAAGAGGAATATGGCAGAGTAGGTGGCACACAGCACGAGCACCAGCGCCGTGAGCACCGTTGCCCAGTTCAGCCCCGTAAGAGCCATCAGCCCCCTGTCAGCCATGCTCATCGGCCACATGAAGAACGCCAGCAGAGGGTGGCGGTAGATATTGTAGGCAGGAAACCATTCCGACACCACCTGGTAGGTAAGGGGGTCGAAGCCCGAAATGCGGAAATTCCTTACGAAGAGGCTGCGATAGCCGCCAGCAGCAGGCTGGCTGAACAGGTCCCAGTATCTCGCTACGGTCATGGCGTTGAGCACCGCGAAGATGGCGAAGGCAGCGAGAGCCGTCAGCCTCTCCTCCCTCCTTACGGCGAACAGTCGGACCGATGTGTAAACAAACCTCTTGAATTTATCCATCATACACCTCCATGTACTTACGAGCCACAGCCGCCTCGCTGTAGCATTGCATCACCTTCTCCCTTGCCGCCCTGCCGAGGCGCTCGCGGTTCTCTGGGTCGAGCACGAAGCGTATGCCCTCAGCCAGGTCTCTCGCGTCTTTCAGTCGAGCCACGTAGCCATTCCTCCCGTGGTCTATCATCTCGGGTATGCCCCCCACGTCGAACCCCACGCAGGGCACTCCGCATGCCATCGCCTCCATGATGGTGTTGGGCAGGTTCTCCGACAGCGAGGGCAGCACGAAGGCATCCACGCTGTTATACAGCCTCGCCATCTCCACCTCATCATTTATATATGGTATATCACGTCCGAGAGCTATCAATTCTACTGCGTCATTACCTTTGAGCATCGCCACTGCCTCGTCCAGGTAGCTCATACCTTTCATGGGGTTGTTTACGTTCTGTGCTACAAAGAGCACGCGCCGTCCATGCTTTTTTGTTGATTGGGGCGCAAAGAGAGCGGTATCAATGGGGTTTGGTATAGCCTTTACAGACAGTTGTTCCGTCAGTTCACTGCGCCGAGTCTCCTCTCTCAGCCATCGGCTGCACGTTACGAATTGTATCTTGTTGAGAGAGTATAGTTCCCGTTTGCGTCGCCATGTCCAGCGTTCCATTAAGCTTTCCCGTCTTTGTATTGCAAGATGATATGCTCCCATGGTGTTCCACGCATCATGCATGGTCCACACTATCTTTTTGCCGTCTTTTATGAAGCGCTCTATTTGAAATAAGGAGATAAATCCCTGGTTTATCCAGTGAAGGTGAATCACGTCTGCCTCCCTATATTCCCTGGTCTTGGTGATGTCCTGCCCGAACAGTGCTATGTCGGTTGCCCAAAGGTCTTTCTTCGAAAAACCATTGAACATCCATATCACCGCCCGTTCCATTATACTTGTCCATGACTGTTTCCCGATATTATTCTTGCGGCATAGCATCGTTGCCTCCACTCCGTTATGGCGCAGTGCCTGCAACAATCGGCTGGCAGCTATTGCTGCTCCACCAGTTTTTTCGTATGTGCTTAACAGCAGAACTTTCATTCTCTCACAGTGAATGTTTTATGGAAAACGCCGTTGTAAGTGTTTATCGTGAGGTCTATTTCCTTCTGCTCTGGTGCCTCAACTGTAAATGTATATTCTTGAGTATAATATTGTGGTATGTCTGCCTGGTCATGGTAAAGGGTGTAATAAACTACATCACCGCTCACTCCATTCCTTATCAATGCCACCGTATGTTTTGCCTGCTCATCGGAGTTTCCCGTCTTCAGTCCCAGTCGCAGGTTGAGGTATTTCCCGTTGCTTGCCATCCATACGCTCGTTACCGTCACGGGGTCTGTCTTCATCGTTATCACCTCGCTTCTGTCTATGGGTTTAAGCAAGAACATGGGGTTGCTCCCCACAATCTCGATATTACCGTTATTATTATTATTTGCCTGCGGCTCATCTCTCCGAGTTCCGTTATAATAGAGCAGCCATCTCAGCGTGGTGTCCTTGGGTTCCACATCAATCTTCATGTCACTGCCCAACGAGAGCACCTTGTCCTCGTCGGTCGTTATGCTCTGCACATAGTTGTCTCTCACCTTTATGGTAACATAATCGGTGTGCAGGCGAGAGTACTGCCCCTCGCCCGTGTCATAGCTGTCGTGCTCACATGATGCCGTCAGCACTGCCGTCAGCACAGATAAGCTTATTGCGTAATGGATTCGCATACATTGTCATTATTCGTTCGCGCAGATAAGCCCTGTCGGGCGTGAAGCCCTCCGTCTGGGTCTTGTCGATGCGTCCCTCTATGTATTTGTCAAACTCGGCCTTGTCTTTCTCGGTGTAGTGTCTGCCACAGTTGTCGTTACTCCCCTTGAGTTCGTCCAGGGCTATCCAGTTGCATGGGTATATCTTGTAGCGAGAGTGTATCTCGCGGTCTATGTGCTCGGCCACGAGTCTGAAGAGTTCCTTCTTGGGCAGCGAGGCGTCGAGCGTGTCGAGCCAGTCGTCTATGCAGGGCGAAATCTCGTAGTGCACCCTTCCCTTCTTGCCCAGTATGCCCGTCTTCATGTTGTCGAGGTCGTCTTGCTTCGTCTTCTTCCATCCCGCCACGTCGCGTTTCAGCTGAAATTCCTTCGCCTTCAGATAGTCGCAGGGGTCGTATTCGTAAGATATAGTCAGGGGTGCTATGTGCAGATGCTTCAGTGCTTCGATAATGTTGTTATCGTTCCCGTTCCCGTTATCATACCCCATCACGAACATTTTGAGCACCGAGTCCTGTGTGCGGTCGTCGCTGTCCTTGGCTCTGCCTTCGCGTTGTGCTATCCAGATGTTCTCGTCTTTCTCGTTCACGGCATAGTGTATGTAGCGGCTCATCAGCATGGACGAGCGCATCATCTCGTGTGCCGTCAGCCCTCTGCGCACGGTGAAGCACTTGTTCATCCTCACCAGTTTCTTTATCCAGGGATATATGAGCAGGTTGTCGCCTATGCCTATCTCGCAGGTCTTTACGAAATTGTTGTTGTAGAGTTCCAGGTCAAGGAAGGCAGAGTCGAGCACGATGTCCCTGTGGTTTGACATGAAGAGGTATCGCTTTCCCTTGTCCATCCCCTCGGGGTAGCCGAATGTCAAGCCCTTGGTGCACTTCCATATCTCAAGCTTCACGACGGGTTTCATGAAGCGCACCTGAAAGTCCTGCGGAGTCCTGATGCCCTTCATCAGCAGTCTCAGCACTCCGTTGCGTATTCCCTTTGGCAACCATGGCAGGAAGCCCTTCATCATCGCGTTGAACTGGCGGTCTCTCAATAGCTCCTCAAACACCACGGGCATTTCCTCGGCGTTGTAGGGCCTTATTTCGTCAAAATCGTGAATAGTCATTTCTTTCCAATTGATTCAAGTTTCGGGAGTTATAGAATGAAGTTAAATAGGGAGTTAAGCCAGCTTCACTGGCTGGAAGACTTCCTTTTTTACTTCCATTTTTACTTCCTTTTCTACTTCCGAAAGTTAAGTTACCTCCTTTTCAGGTTTTTAGCCTTCAACAATATCGGAGAGGACCTCCCCCATGTCAAGTCCAGCCGCCTTCACCTGCTGGGGTATGAAGGAAGTGGGTGTCATGCCTGGTGTGGTGTTTATCTCCAGCATGAATATCCTGGCATCTGCCGACTGGGGGTTCTTTATTATGTAGTCAACCCTGATTATGCCGCAGGCATGCAGTATGTCATATACGGCGCTCGTTATCTTCGCCACACGGTCGCTTACCTCCTGTGGCAGACGGGCGGGGGTTATCTCCGTCACCTGACCGTTATACTTTGCGTTAAAGTCAAAGAAGTCGTTCTGGCTCACCACCTCCGTGGCAGGAAATACCACCGCCTTCTCCTTTGTCTTATACACGCCCTGCGCTATCTCCATGCCCTCAAGCATGGCTTCCACCATCACCATGTCGCTCTGTGCGAAAGCCTTGTCGAGGGCAGGCTGCATGTCTTTCCATGTGTTCACCTTGCTCACGCCGAAGGAAGAACCGTCGGCCGCAGGCTTCACGAAACACGGGAACCCCACTGCCTCCTGCACGCCTTCCTCCGTCAGTTTCCTTTCGTCGCCCCTGCGCACGAGTATGCTGTCAGCTACGCTCACGCCAAAACCTCTCAGATAGTTGTTGAGCACGAATTTATCGAATGTCAGTGCCTCTACTAGCACACTGCATGTGGAGTAAGGCATGCCTATCAGCTCAAAATATCCCTGCAGGAATCCATTCTCGCCAGGTGTTCCGTGAATGGTGATGTAGGCAAAGTCAAACGTCTTCCTCACGCCGTTCTCCACGAAGGAGAAGTCGTTCTTGTCTATCGTAGCCCTGCCCTCGCCAGCCGTCTCCACATACCATTCGCCCTTCTTCAGGCAAACCAGATAACACTCATACCTCTCCTTGTTGAAGAAAGAGTATATTCCCATTCCCGATTTTCGTGATACCTCATACTCCGACGAGTCACCACCCCATATTATTGCTATTCTTTTCATATCTTCTTCTTTTTCGTTTGTCAGTCTTTCTGTTTGCTTATTCTCTCCCACTGGGCTATGAGGGCGGCAAAGTCCTCTGGCCACTGGCTGGTGAAGTCCATCTGCTCTCCCGTAAGGGGATGCCTGAATCCCAAGGTCCTGGCATGCAGGGCCTGACGAGGACACAAGGCGAGACAGTTGTTGATGAAAGCCTTGTATTTCGATGTGCGTTCTCCACGCAGTATTACGGTTCCCCCATACCTCTCGTCTCCGAACAGTGGGTGCCCTATGTGCTTCATGTGGGCTCGTATCTGGTGGGTGCGCCCTGTTTCAAGGCGACATTCCACGAGGGTGGTATAGCCAAATTTCTGCAGCACCCTCCAGTGGGTCACGGCAGGCTTGCCTATGTTTGAGTCTGCCGGTGCCACCGTCATGCGCTGGCGGTCCTTGGGGTCTCGGGTTATGTTGCCCTCTATGCGTCCTTCGTCTTCAGCAAAATGCCCCCATACCAGGCAGTTGTAGGTGCGGCGGGTGTCGTGGTTGAAGAACTGCCTGCCGAGGCTGGTCTTGGCATCGGGCGTCTTGGCTATCACGAGCAGTCCGCTGGTGTCCTTGTCTATTCGGTGAACCAGCCCCACCTCTGGTGAATTGGGGTCGAAGGTCGGCACATCCCTCATGTGCCACGCAACGGCGTTTATCAGTGTGCCGTTAAAGTTTCCTGCCCCTGGGTGCACCACCATGCCCGCAGGTTTGTTCACCACCATCAGGGCATCGTCCTCATACACTATCTCAAGCGGAATGTCCTCTGGGTATATCGTCGTGTCGTGCTTGGGTTGAGAAAGCATCAACGTCACCACGTCGCCAGGTCTCACCCTGTAGTTGCTCTTTACGGGCTTGTCGCCCACGTATATGTAGCCAGCCTCCGCTGCCTGCTGAATACGGTTGCGTGAGGAGTGCTGCATGTGTTCGAATAGGAATTTGTCTATGCGCAGGGGCATCTGTCCCGCATCAGCCACAATGCGGAAGTGCTCGTAGAGAAGCCCCGTATCCTCTATGTCAAAATCCTCGTCCTTCAAGGTTGAGAGACAGTTGAATGTTGATAGTTTAGTGTTTAGAGACAGTTCTTGCTCTGGCAAGCCAACAAGTTGGAGCGGAGGGTTGAGAGTTGAAAGACTGTGAATTGTGAATTGTGAACTGGCTACTGTACCACCTCAAACTGGTCTTTTTCTCCCTGTGTGGCATCCCCAGCGCCATGTTCCGCACCGCTGCCGTCAATAAACACCTCCTCCTCATACTCCTGCGGAGGAGCATCCGTCATATATATCGAGTCAGCAGCATCCCTCATGCCGTTGCCCACCTGTATTATCAAGGTCGACTCCACCGATATGCGCTCGCCAGCCGTCACGTGTTTGCCGTTTACGGTTATGCCATACACCCAGTCTCTCTCCCCATACACATACTGTGGCTCGCCCACCTTGAATCCCATTGAGATAAGCTTTGCCCTTGCCTCTCTCAGGCTGCTGTTGTCTATCACGTCTGGCAGTGCGATGGTAGGAGTGTTGTCAGCGTTGATGGTTAGGTATATTATCCTGCCACTCTTTACCATGGTGCCCGCAGCAGGCAACATCTCCAGCACCGTGCCTGGAGGCAGCGTCTTTACGTAGCCCGTATCGTTTACCTGCACCTGCATGCCGAGGTCCTCCAGCACAGCCACGGCATCAGGAAAAGAATGTTTCCTTACGTCGGGCAGGGCTATCGATTCACCATGGTGGGTGTATATACCCATCAGCACCTGTGCCCCTATGCACAATGCTATTACTACCGCCAGCATGGCAGCAAGATTCAGCCACAGATAACGGCTCGTCATTTTGCGAAAAAACTCTGATGTAGTCATAACTCAGGGGCAAAGTTAATAAAAATAAATGACTTAGTCGCTTTTCAGAGCGTTAAAAGGTGCAAACTGGGCAGCTCTGTCGTACATCGACATCTGCGGATGGTTCTCCGACACGTGGTGTGGCAGGTTTATGATTTCTTCGTAGTTGTTCATAATTCGTAGTTCATTTTTTAGGTTTTCAGGTATCAGGTCGCTTCGCTCAGAGGTCTTTAGGTGATATAATCTTATAACCTCATAACCTTTAACCTTCTAAGCTTTATGCCCTCCTATCTGCTGATTTCTCTCTATCCCCGTGGCACCGTCGTCAAAGTTTAGGCCTTTGAGTATGGCGTTCTTGCCATAGCGCTGGTTTATCTTCAGCCTTGCTTCCTGCAGGCGTTGCTCTCTCTCCCTCTGTTTCACCTCTTGTTTTCTCTTCTGTTCTATCGCCTCGTAAGTGGTAAAGATGTCGAGTTGCAGGGGGCGGGGCGCAACGGAGCCTTCTTGCTCCACGTTGTTTGCCGTAAGGTTAAGGTGTCTTATAAGGAGGCTGTCGTCGGCAAGGCGAGTGAAGAGCTGGGTAACGGCTTCTATTATTACGCTTGATGACAATGTGTGCCTGCCGAGGTCTTTCGTGCCATGGGCGTGGCGTGGCACCTTCCTGCCATAGTGATCGGTGGAGAACGAGCCCGTGTAGTGCTTCATCTTCTCGGGGTCGTCGAGGTTGGCTTTGTCATAGCTCACGGTTATGGTTATGCTGTCTGTCACCAGCCGGCTGGCTGCGAGCCTGAGCGCCATGCTGTCTGCCATCTCGCGTATCACGGTGCGTGCCTTCTGCTTCGAGTAAGGGGTGGGCAGCACCTGTCCATTGCTCAGCGAGCGTGTCTGGGGGCGGTATGCCTTTATATGCTTCATCATGACGGGTTCCCAGCCCCATGCGTGGTCTATGAGCAGTTCGGCGTTTATGCCGAAGAGGGTGTAGAGGGCTTCGTCGTCGTCCACCGACAGGCGGGCTATCTTGCCCATGGTGTCTATGCCGAGGCGCTCCAGCCTGCTCATGGTGCCTGGGCCTATGCGCCAGAAGTCGGTGAGGGGCTTGTGGTCCCACAACTGGCGTCTGTAGCTCATCTCGTCGAGCTCTGCTATCCTTACCCCGTTCTTGTCGGCTGGCATCTTCTTGGCCAGTATGTCCATAGCCACCTTGCAGAGGTACAGGTTTGTGCCTATGCCTGCCGTAGCTGTTATACCCGTCTGTCTCAGCACCTCCCTTATCATCTTCATAGCCAGCTGGCGGGGCGTGAGCCTGTAGCTCTTCAGATAGGGGGAGGCATCGATGAATACTTCGTCTATGCTGTATACGTGGATGTCCTCTGGGGCTATGTACTGGAGGTAGATATTGTGTATGTTGCGGCTTACTTCCTTGTAGAGCGCCATGCGTGGCGGTGCCACGATGTAGTCTTTGCCCCTGGGTACGCGCTGCCTTACCTCGAAGAGGCGGGGTCTGCCGCCCAGCCCGAAGGCTGCTTTCATGCTTGGCGACACGGCGAGGCAGATGGTCTTGTCGGTTCGGCTCTCGTCTGCCACTACGAGATTTGTCGTAAGGGGGTCGAGCCCCCTCTCTACGCACTCTACCGAGGCATAGAATGATTTCAGGTCGATGGCTATGTAAGAGTTGTGTGTCACACAATGAGGAATGTTCGTGCAAAGGTACAAAAAAATAAAGAATAAGGAGTGAAGAATGAATAATTTTGAAAAAAACTTTACACCTTATACTCTATACTTTACACTTTTTTACTACCTTTGCACCATAATTCACAGTTCACAGTTCGACCCCCTCTCGCTCCAACTTGTTGGCTTGCCAGAGCAAGAACTCTCCCCAAGGGGAGGCTCCCTCCCTTGGGATGGTGAGGGGTGGGGTCACTCTTAACTCTCAACACTCAACTGTCTCTCAATCTTCAAATGAATCGCCGCTTACGCAAGATAATAAACATTTGCTCTCCGCTCCTTCTGGGCGGGGCTATACTCTATTGGATGTATCGCGGCTTCAGCTGGCAGGCTGTGGAGCACACGCTGCTCAACGAGATGAACTGGTGGTGGATGCTTGCCTCCTTTCCCTTCGGCATACTTGCACAGATGGTGCGTGCCTGGCGCTGGAGGCAGACGCTTGCTCCGCTGGGGGAGCGTCCGCGCACGGCTACCACCGTGTATGCCATCTTCATCTCCTATGCTGCCTCGCTCGTGGTGCCTCGCATAGGCGAGTTCACACGGTGCGGGATACTCTCCAGATACGAGAAGACCTCCTTTCCCAAGGCTCTCGGCACGGTGGTTACGGAGCGGGCTGTCGATTCTCTCATCGTGCTGCTCATCACGGCGCTGGTGCTGCTGTGCCAGTTGCCCGTGTTCGTAAGTTTCTTCAACAAGACGGGTACTCGGCTTGACGAGTTTCTCGGCATGTTCTCTGTCACGGGATATGTAGTAACGCTCCTCTGCGCCTTCATGGCGTTCATGTCGCTCTATATCTTTCGCAAGAAGCTCGCCTTCTACGACAAGGTGAAGTCGACCTTTCAGGGTATTCTCGACGGCGTAATGTCCTTGCGCTCCGTCAGTAACATCCCGCTCTTCATCTTCTACAGCCTTGCCATCTGGGCATCCTATTTCCTGCATTATTACCTCACCTTCTACTGCTTCGAGGAAACGAGCCACCTGGGGCTTACCTGTGCGGCTGTCACATTCATCGTGGGTTCCGTAGCCGTGCTCGTGCCTACGCCTAACGGGGCTGGTTCGTGGCATTTTGCCGTCAAGACGATGCTCATCCTCTATGGCATATCCGACTCTGCCGCCCTGCTCTTCGTCCTCATAGTTCACTCCGTTCAAACGCTCCTTGTGGCACTGCTCGGCATTTATGCCGCCATAGCGCTGTCCTTGCAGAAAGAAAGACAATGAAAAAAGTACGCCCGAAGAAAAATCTTGGTCAGCACTTTCTGACTGACCTGAGCATAGCACGACGCATCGCCGACACCGTTGATGCCTGTCCCGATATACCCGTACTGGAGGTGGGACCAGGCATGGGGGTGATGACGCAGTTTCTTATAAAGAAGCCACGACCCTTCAAGGCTGTGGAGATAGACGAGGAGTCGGTGGAATACCTCTCCCGTAATCCTGCTTTCGAGGCTCTCTTCTCTGAGGGCAGCAACAGGGGGCTCACAGAGGGTGACTTCCTCCAGATGGACCTGACGGAGATTTTCGGTGGCAGGCCGTTTGTCCTGACGGGCAACTATCCCTACGATATCTCGTCGCAGATATTCTTCAAGATGCTTGACAACAAGGAACTCATACCTTGTTGCACGGGAATGATACAGAGGGAGGTGGCACAGCGCATTGCGGCAAAGCCTGGCAACAAGACCTACGGCATACTCTCTGTACTCATACAGGCGTGGTATGATTGCGAGTATCTCTTTACCGTAGACGAAACAGTGTTCAACCCACCACCCAAGGTGAAGTCTGCCGTCATCAGGATGACTCGCAACCAGCGTACCGACCTCGGTTGCGACTGGTCGCTCTTCAAGCGCATCGTCAAGAGCACCTTCAACCAGCGCAGAAAGATGTTGAGGGTTAGTCTGCGTCAGCTGCTGCAAGACCCTCTCTCGCTCCCCGTCCCTCCAGATTTTCTCACTAAGCGCCCAGAGCAGCTCACCCACGAAGAATTTGTCCTTCTCACCAATGCGGTTCACAGTTCTTGCGTTCCAGTAGGTGCTCAGGCGAGCAAACTCGGAGCATAGTTCACAGTCTTTCAACTCTCAACATTCAACCCTCAACTGTCTCTAAACTCTCAACCCTCCGCTCCAACTTGTTGGCTTGCCAGAGCAAGAACTATCAACTATCCCTTATCCCTCAAACCTTCATTTATTTATCAAATGGCTAAAGAACATTTTGCAAGCAAAATAGGAGTAGTACTGGCTACGGCAGGTTCAGCTGTTGGGCTGGGCAATATATGGCGTTTCCCCACTACGACGGGTGAGAACGGTGGAGCGGCTTTTATATTGGTGTATATGGCGTTCGCCCTTTTTCTGGGTGTGCCTGGCATGCTGTGCGAGTTCATAGTGGGCAGGCACGGGGGCAGCAATCCCGTGAGGGCATACATAAGGGCTGGAGGCAATAGGCGATGGAGCCTGATAGGCATGATGGGGGCGCTGAGTGCTTGCATGATACTGGGTTTCTACAGCGTGGTGGCTGGATGGTGTCTGTACTATATGTATGCCGCCTATGACGGGATGGTATTGGGAACGAGAGAGATGGCGACGCAGAAATTCGAGGCGTTGCAGGGCGGAGCGATAGCATCGCCACTGATGGCGCTGACATTCATAGTGATAACGCACTCGATAGTGGTGAAGGGTGTGCGGGGAGGCATAGAGAAGGCGTCGAAGGTGATGATGCCCCTGCTCTTCCTGATGCTCGTGGGGCTGATAGCTGTGGCGTGCTCACTGCCAGGAGCGTGGGAGGGGCTGAAATTCCTCTTCTTGCCCGATTTCTCAAAGATAACGCCGAGGGTGGTGTTTGAGGCCTTGGGGCAGGCTTTCTTCTCTATCTCGCTGGGTACGGCATGCCTGTGTACCTATGCGGCATACTTTACCAAGGAGCAGAACCTGGTGCGCACGTCGGTGCAGATAGTGGTGATAGACATGATGGTGGCTGTGCTGGCGGGCATGATGATATTTCCAGCTGCCTTCAGCGTGGGGGTAGAGCCCGATGCCGGACCGTCGCTGATATTCATCACCCTGCCGAGTGTCTTTGCCAAGGCTTTTCCTCTCGAGGTGGCATGGGGGGTGGCTATGGCTTTCTTTGCCCTGCTGACGCTGGCTGCCCTTACCTCCACCATCTCCATGCACGAGATAGGCACAGTGGTGCTGGTTGAGGAACTGAAAATATCCCGCACAGCAGCGGCAATGATTGTCACGGTGCTGTGCTCGGTGATAAGTGTGCTGTGCGCCCTGTCTATGGGACCTGTGCCGATGGGGGTGATGGGAGATTCGCTGTTTGATAATCTCGACATACTGACGTCGAGCATCCTCATGCCCTTAGGTTCGCTCATGACCACGCTGATGGTGGGGTGGGCAATGCCTCGCAGGGCTGTCATAAGGCAGCTGACATCTGGAGGCAGATTTTGCCTGAAGGCGTGGCAGGTGAGTATGTTCTTCTTCCTCGTAAGGTTTGTGTGTCCCGTGTTCATATTGGCAATATTGCTGGGGTAGTTCTCAGTTCACAGTCTTTTCAACTCTTAACACTCAACTCTCAACTCTCAACTGCCTCTAAAACCTCAAACATTAAACATCATTCTTCAAACATCATTCTTCTTTTTCAAAAAAAAATAGTACTTTTGCATTCGCTATGATATACAAGTATGATTTTCTGATTATCGGTTCGGGTGTGGCTGGCATGAGCTACGCCCTGAAAGTGGCAAGGGCAAACAAGGGCAGGATATGCCTGATATGCAAGACCACCCTCGACGAGAGCAACACCACGAGGGCACAGGGGGGCGTGGCGTCGGTAACTAACATGATAGTGGACGACTTCGAGAAGCACATCGAGGACACGATGATTGCGGGCGACTACATATCTGACCCTGCTGCCGTGGAGCAGGTGGTGAGAATGGGACCCTCGCAGATAAAGGAACTGGTGGAGTGGGGCGTGAACTTCGACAGGAAGGAGGACGGTCTCTTCGACCTGCATCGCGAGGGCGGGCACTCGGAATTCCGCATACTGCACCACGCCGACGATACGGGGGCGGAGATACAGCGCGGACTGATGGCTGCCGTGAGGAGTAATCCCAACATAGACATAAGGGAGAACCACTTTGCCGTAGAGATAATAACGCAGCACCACCTGGGCATAGAGGTGACGAGGCAGTCGCACGACATAGAGTGCTATGGTGCCTATGTGCTGAACCCCGAGACGCAGAAGGTGGACACGTATCTCTCGAAGGTGACGGTGATGTGTACTGGAGGATGCGGAGCCGTGTATCAGACAACGACGAACCCCATAATAGCTACGGGCGACGGCGTGGCTATGGTGTACAGGGCGAAGGGTACGGTGGCTGACATGGAGTTTGTGCAGTTTCACCCCACGTCGCTCTACCACCCCGGCGAGACGCATCCTGCCTATCTCATAACGGAGGCGATGCGAGGCTATGGCGGCATACTGCGCCTGCCTACGGGCGAGACTTTCATGGAGAAGTATGACGAGCGCCTCTCTCTGGCACCGCGCGACATAGTGGCGCGTGCCATAGACAAGGAGATGAAGATACACGGCATAGACCACGTGTGCCTCGACGTGACGCACAAAAACGCTGAGGAGACGAAGCACCACTTCCCCAACATATACCAGAAATGCCTCTCCATAGGCATTGACATAACCAAGGAATACATACCTGTAAGACCTGCTGCCCACTATATGTGCGGGGGCATAAAGGTGGACCTTAACGCCTGCTCGAGCATCAGGAGGCTGTATGCCATAGGTGAATGTTCGTGCACGGGACTGCATGGCGGCAACCGCCTTGCCTCAAACTCCCTGATAGAGGCAGTGGTGTATGCCGACACGGCGGCAAGACACTCGCTGGAGCACATAGACGAGTATGACTTCAACACCATGATTCCGGAGTGGAACGACGAGGGCACGATGACCAACGAGGAAAAGGTGCTGATAACACAGAGCGTACACGAGGTGGGGTCCATCATGGCAAACTACGTGGGTATAGTGCGCTCCGACCTCAGACTGAAGCGTGCATGGGTAAGGCTCGACACCCTCTATGAGGAGACGGAGGCGCTCTTCAAACGTGTGAAGGCAAGCAAGGATATCTGCGAACTGAGAAATCTCATCAACGTGGGCTATCTCATAACACGTTGGGCGATAGAGCGCAAGGAGTGCCGCGGTCTGCACTTCACCACCGACTATCCGCTGCATGCGTATGATTCTCAGTCCTTCAAGGACTGAGAAAGTTACCAGTTATAAGTTACCAGTTGTTGACGAATAAAAAAATAATGAGGGTGTTTCTGTTAGCGACAGTCGCAAGGATGCTGTTGCAGGCTGTGCTCATTTTCAATTTTTTCAATGTGGTTCATGCCCAGGTGCAGCTGGACAGCGTCTGCGTGGAAAGGAAGGGGCTGAGGGAGAGGCTGGACAGTATGGTGCTGGCGTCAAAGATGCTGCAGACATCCCAGATGGGATTGATGGTGTATGACCTTGATGCTGACACGGTAGTGTACGAAAGGGACGGAAGACAGACGCTGCGCCCTGCCTCCACCATGAAGCTGATTACGGCTATAACGGCTCTGGACAGACTGGGGGCAGACTATGAATACTGCACTCGTCTGGCTTACACTGGCGAGATAACGGGCGACAGCATCCTGACCATACAGGGGGATGTTTACCTCGTGGGCGGCATGGACCCCCTGATAGGCGAGAGGGAACTGGCTGTATGGGCTGACTCGCTAAGGACACTGGGCATAGACACCATAAGGGGCAATCTGTATGCCGACCGTTCGATGAAGGACGGCGACCTATATGGCGAGGGGTGGTGCTGGGATGATGACAACCCCATGCTCTCGGCCCTGGTATATAAGAGGAAGGACGGCATGGCTGAAGCCTTCAGTCAGGCTATGAGACGGGCGGGCATATGTCTGGCTGGCAGGGTGGAGGCAGGAATATGCCCGAAGAATAGCGAGCTGCTGATAGAGACAAGGCACACGCTGAAGGAGGTGCTCAACCCCATGATGAAGGAGAGCAACAACCTGTATGCCGAGACAGTGTTCTACCACACTGGACTGACGCAGGGCAAACCTTCTACGGCAAAAAAGGCTGCGAAGGTGGAGGACAAAATGCTGGAGGTGGTGATGAGGGCTGTGCCCACAGACGACGGGGAAAGGGGTGTGCCCCCGCATCGCATAGCAGACGGTTCGGGGTTGTCGCTATACAACTATGTGACGGCAGAGATAGAGGTGGCGTTCCTGAGATACGCTTATCAGGACAAGGCTATGTACTACGAACTGTACGAAACCCTGCCCGTAGCTGGCATGGACGGTACGCTGAAAGACCGCATGAAGGGCACTGCGGCTGCTGGTAATGTGAGAGCCAAGACGGGCACGCTCTCTGGCGTGAGTAGCCTAGCTGGATATTGTAAGGGGGGCAATGGCAATATGCTTGCCTTCGCAATAATAAACCAAGGAGTGATGAGAGGTGCTTATGCCAAGGCTTTGCAGGACAAAATATGCGTAGAAATGACGAGAGAGTGAGAGTGGGAAGAGATACAAAAGATTAACAGAGAAGAAAAATCATAGAGATGGAACGCAAGTTAGATATTCAGGATAAGGGCAGGGTTATTATTTCCCAAGACTTGCAGGCGGAGCTGACGCAGGCTGTAAGCGAGTGCGGGCACGACAGAATCTTCGTGCTCACAGACGATACCACCCTGAGGCTTTGCTGGCAGGTGGTGAAGGACTACCCATGTCTGAAAGAGGCGCAGATGATAAGCATAGGAGCCACAGACGTAATGAAAACGCTGGAGAGCGTGACACACGTGTGGCAGGAATTGCAGAAGGGTGGTGCCACAAGACACTCGCTGATGATAAACCTCGGTGGAGGCATGGTGACAGACCTTGGAGGGTTTGCGGCAAGCACGTTTAAGCGTGGTATAAACTTCATCAACATCCCCACCACGCTCCTCTCTATGGTGGATGCCTCGGTAGGGGGAAAGACGGGGTTCAATTTCGGCGGACTGAAGAACGAAATAGGCGTGTTCAGCAATCCGCATTGCGTGATAATAAACACTATGTTTCTGAAAACCCTCGATACGGAAAACATTCGTTCTGGTTATGCCGAGATGCTGAAACACGGGCTGATAAACCGCGAGGGTAGGGAGATGTTCAGCGAACTGATAAGCTTTGACATAACACAGCCCGACCTGAAGAAACTCGCAAGAATGGTGGGGGAGTCGGTGGCTGTGAAAGAAAAGATAGTCATGGAAGACCCTCTGGAGCATGGCATACGCAAGGCGCTGAACGTAGGACACACCGTGGGGCATGCCTTTGAGTCGTGGGCTATGAGACACAATACCCCCATATTGCACGGTTATGCTGTGGCTTTCGGCATAATACCAGAGCTGTACCTCGCCTGCACGAAAATGGGATTTCCTCAGGAATTGATGCGCCAAACCGTATATTATATAAAAGAGGTGTACGGCACTCTGCCCATCACCTGCGATGATTATCCTGAACTGCTCGAGCTGATGACTCACGATAAGAAGAATATGGCAGGAGTGATAAACTTCACGCTGCTCGGTGGTATAGGTGACATAAGAATAAACCAAACGGCAACAAAAGAGGAGATACTTGAAGCGTTGGATTTTTTTCGTGAGGGATAGCAAACAATATCTTCTTCGTGTCAAAATGTAAGCAAAAAGACGGGGAAAGTTGACAAAATGTAAAACTTTTCTCCGAATTTCTTTGCAGTTTAGTAAAAATATGCTAACTTTGCACGCAAAATAGCAATAGATAAGGAATATGAGTAATATTATCAAACCAGCAGGTTACAAGGCTGCTCTCGACCTGAGACAGACGGAGCAGGGTATAAAATTGATAAAAGACTTCTTTCAGCAGAATTTGGCAACCGAGCTGCGCTTGCGTCGTGTTACGGCTCCGTTGTTTGTGTTGAAAGGTCTTGGTATCAATGATGACCTCAATGGTGTGGAGCGTGCCGTAACGTTCCCCATCAAGGACCTCGGTGACCAGCAGGCTGAGGTGGTTCATTCGTTGGCAAAGTGGAAGCGCTTGACGCTGGCTGAATACGACATCGAACCTGGTTACGGCATATACACCGACATGAATGCCATACGTGCCGATGAAGAACTTGACAACCTCCACTCCCTCTACGTTGATCAGTGGGACTGGGAAGCCGTTATGACCAAGGAGCAGAGAAATATCGAGTTCCTCAAGTCTGTGGTAAGACGTATCTATTCAGCTATACTACGTACAGAGTTTCTTGCTTACGAAACCTACCCGCAGCTCAAGCCTTTCTTGCCACAGGACATACACTTCATACACTCAGAAGAGCTGTTGAAGATGTATCCCGACATGACACCAAAGGAGCGTGAGGATGCTGTATGTAAGAAATACGGAGCTGTGTTTATCATGGGCATAGGCGGCAAGCTCTCCGATGGCAAGAAGCACGACGGCAGAGCCCCAGACTATGACGACTGGACAACACCAAACTCTGATGGTTTCCTCGGACTCAATGGCGATATCCTTATATGGTATCCTATCCTTGACCGCAGTGTGGAACTTTCCTCTATGGGCATACGTGTTGATAAGGAGGCACTCCTTCGCCAGCTTGCCCTCGAAGGCAAGGAAGAGCGCAAGGAACTCTATTTCCACAAGCGACTGCTCAACGGAACCCTGCCTCTCTCTATAGGTGGTGGTATAGGTCAGTCACGCCTCTGCATGGTGCTCCTTCACAAGGCTCACGTTGGCGAGATTCAGGCAAGCATCTGGCCAGAAGAGCAGCGCAAGGAGTGTAAGGCTGCAGGAATGAATCTTATTTAGTTCACAGTTCTTATTCGCAAACTAATCAAGTTTCGCAGTCGCAAAGTTCAGGTGTGCAGAGCACAGAGCATATTTTACATTTAAATATTGACGCAGGACAACAGGAGTGTTAAAAATAATTAAACATAACATTAACTGTGAACTGTGAACTGCGAAGTATGAACTAAATTTACTACCTTTGCACCCGCATTTCAAGAAATTACTAATCGCATGCCTATTCTCGGCGTGCATAAACAAAAAGAAAAGATGAAGAAGGATATCCACCCAGAGAACTACCGTCCGGTAGTATTCAAGGACATGTCAAACGGCGATATGTTCCTCACCCGTTCTACATGTAAGACAAACGACACAGTAGAGTTTGAAGGCGAAGAGTACCCAGTAGTAAAGATAGAAATATCTTCTACCTCTCACCCATTCTACACAGGTAAGTCTAAGCTCGTTGACACCGCAGGTCGCGTAGATCGCTTCCAGCAGCGTTACGGCAACATAAAGAAGTAAATCCGCAGCTCTGCTGAGGGAAAAAAGAGCGTTCTGAATAAAAACATTCAGAGCGCTTTTCAGTTTAGAATTGATATTAAAGGATAATAAAACATTCATATTTTTTCTATGACAAAGGTTATAAAACTGCGTCGTGGCCTCGACATACGCCTTACGGGAGTGGCAAAGAAGGAGAAGATTGCCATCAGCGTGGGTAGTGTGTTTGCCTTGCAGCCAGACGACTTCCAGGGTGTCAAGCCCAAGGTTGTCGTTAAGGAAGGCGACAAGGTGAAGGCTGGCGATGCTTTGTTCATTAACAAGGCTTACCCAGAGGTAAAGTTTGCAAGCCCTGTCAGCGGTACGGTGAAGCTCATAGAGCGTGGTGAGCGCAGGAAGGTGCTCAGCGTTCAGGTGGATGCCGACAAGCAGCAGGAGTATGTAGATTATGGCAAGAAGGAAGTCGGCAAACTCAGTGGCGAGGAAGTTAAGACCTCTCTGCTCGAGGCTGGCTTGTTTGGCTACATCAATCAGTTGCCTTATGCTATCTCTACCAATCCAGAGACTCAGCCAAAGGCTATCTTCGTTTCTGCACTGAGGGATATGCCTCTCGCAGGAGATTTCGAGTATGAGGTAAAAGGTCAGGAAGCAGACTTCCAGGCTGGTCTTCAGGCTCTCAGCAAGATTGCCAAGGTCTATGTTAGTGTGGGCAAGGACTCATCCTTGACTTCTCTCTTGGAGAAATGCGGACAGGGTATAGAGGTTGTCGTTTTCGACGGCAAGTGCCCAGCAGGCAACGTAGATGTGCAGATAAACCACATCGACCCAGTAAACAAGGGTGAGGTGGTTTGGACTGTTGACCCAACGGCAGTGCTGTTCTTCGGCAGACTCTTCAACACAGGTAAGGTAAACCTTACTCGTACCCTCGCTATTGCAGGTTCAGAAGTTAAGACACCGGCCTACTTCGATGCTTTGGTTGGTTCGCAAGTGAACCTCAACGATAACGTAAATGTTAACGGAAATATTCGTGTCATCGCAGGTAACCCTCTCACGGGTGCGGCTCAGTCGGCTTCAACAGTCGTTGTAGGAGCTCACCAGTCAGAGATAACAGTCATCCCAGAAGGCGACGATGCCGACGAGATGCTTGGCTGGATAATGCCACGCTTCAAGCAGTTCTCTGTCAGTCGTTCTTACTTCTCATGGCTCTTCCCTAAGAAGGAGGGCTATACCCTTGATGCACGTGTCAAGGGTGGTGAGCGCCACATGATTATGAGTGGTGAGTACGACAAGGTTCTGCCAATGGACATATATGGTGAATACCTTATCAAGGCTATCATAGCCAAGGACATAGACAAGATGGAGGCACTCGGCATCTACGAGGTTAGCCCCGAAGACTTTGCCCTTGCCGAGTTTGTAGATAGCAGCAAGCTCGAGTTGCAGAAGATAGTACGAGAAGGACTTGACATGTTAAGAAAGGAGAACGAATAATGAAACTAAGAAAGTATATAGATAAGATTAAGCCTCAGTTTGAGCCAGGAGGAAAGTTCTCTGCCTTTCAGAGCGTGTTCGATGGCTTCGAGACTTTTCTTTACGTTCCTAACACCACGTCAAAGTCTGGTGTTAACATCCATGACGCCATAGACTCTAAGCGTATCATGAGCATCGTGGTTATAGCCCTTATTCCTGCACTGCTTTTCGGCATGTATAATGTGGGCTATCAGAACTACCTTGCCGCAGGCACCCTTTGCAGCACTCCTTGCTGGGAGGTGTTCCTTTATGGTGCCCTCTTGGTGTTGCCTAAGATTATAGTAAGTTACATCGTAGGTCTGGGCATAGAATTTGCCTGGGCACAGTGGAAGCACGAGGAAATTCAGGAGGGTTACCTCGTCAGCGGTATCATTATCCCTATGGTATTGCCTATTGGTTGCCCATTGTGGATGATTGCCATAGCCGTAGCCTTTGCCGTAATCTTCGGCAAGGAGATATTCGGCGGTACGGGCATGAACATCTTCAACGTAGCACTCCTCGCACGTGCGTTCCTCTTCTTCTCTTATCCTACCATGATGAGTGGCGACACCGTTTGGGTAGCAACAGAGAGTTTCCTTGGTTTGGGCAACGACCTGCCTGATGCCTTCACCTGCGCTACCCCTCTGGGCCAGATGGCACAGAATGCAGTACCCACTGCCAGCGCTATGGATAGCTTCATAGGTCTTATCCCCGGCTCTATCGGCGAAACCAGCGTCATCGCTATAGCCCTTGGTGCTGTCATCCTGCTTTGCACGGGCATTGCTTCATGGAAGATTATGTGCAGCGTCTTTGTCAGTGGCGGTTTGATGGCTCTGCTTTTCCAGTCGCTCGGCATGACTCCAGTAGAGTGGTATGAGCACCTCATTATCGGTGGCTTCTGCTTCGGTGCCGTATTCATGGCTACCGACCCTGTCACCTCAGCACGCACCGAGACGGGCAAGTACATCTACGGTTGCATCATCGGTGCCCTTGCTATGATTATCCGCGTCATGAACCCAGGTTTCCCTGAGGGCATGATGCTCGCCATACTCTTTGGCAACATGATGGCACCGACAATCGACTACTTTGTGGTGCAGAGCAATATTAACAAGCGACTAAGGAGGATAAAGGCATGAAACTGAATACTAACAACAACGCATACATCATCGCCTACAGCTGTGCGATGGTCGTAATAGTAGCATTCCTGCTTGCCTTCGTGAGCAGCTCGCTCAAGGCGCGTCAGGATGTCAACGTAGCTCTTGACAAGAAGAAGCAGATACTCGCTGCTCTCAATATCCGCGACCTTAGCGACAGCGAGGCAGAGCAGAAGTACAACGAGGTAGTGCTCGACACAGACAACAACAAGCAAGCCTTCCTTCTCAACAGTGGCGACTACAAGGCAGGCAACTACAAGGTCTATGAGTGCCAGATAGGTGGCGAGAAGAAGTACGTCGTTCCCGTCTATGGCATGGGCCTTTGGGGAGCCATCTGGGGCTATGTGGCAGTCAATGCCGACGGCAACACCGTTTATGGAGCCTACTTCAACCACGACTCTGAGACGGCAGGTCTCGGTGCAGAGATTAAGGATTCCAAGGCTTGGCAGGATAAGTTCATCGGCAAGAAGATATACTCTGCCGACGGCAAGCCAGCCATCAAGGTAGTAAAGTCAAGCGAACTGAAGAACGCCGAGAGCGAGGTTGACGGCATCACAGGTGCCACCCTCACCTCTAACGGTGTTTCCGACATGTTGCAAGACGGATTTGCTAAATATAAAACACTTTTGAGCCATGAGTAGTAAGATAAAGGAAGTATTTATGGCACCGTTGAACATTCTCAACCCGGTGCTCGTGCAGGTGCTCGGCATCTGTAGTGCCTTGGCTGTTACATCACAGCTCAAGCCAGCCCTCGTCATGGGCCTTGCCGTAACGGTCATCACCGCTTTCAGCAACCTCATCATCTCTCTGCTGCGCAATACCATTCCTAACCGCATACGTATCGTAGTCCAGCTGGTGGTAGTTGCAGCATTGGTAACCATTGTTTCTCAGGTGCTCAAGGCATTCGTCTATGACGTCAGCGTGCAGCTCTCCGTCTATGTCGGCCTTATCATCACCAACTGTATCCTCATGGGCCGCCTCGAGGCGTTCGCCATGCAGAACAAGCCCTGGCCATCCTTCGTCGATGGCTTTGCCAACGGTCTCGGCTACGGCATGATACTCGTTATCGTGGGCGCCATTCGTGAGCTCTTCGGCAGGGGCACCCTTCTGGGTTATCAGATAATTCCCGACGGCTGCTATGACTTCGGCTATATGAATAACGGTATGATGACGATGCCAGCCATGGCGCTTATCATCATCGGATGTGTAATATGGGTGCATCGCGCATTCTTTTATAAGGAGGAAGCATAATGGAACACTTGATAAATCTTTTCTTCAGGTCAATATTCGTTGACAACATGATTTTTGCGTTCTTCCTCGGCATGTGTTCGTTCCTTGCCGTAAGTAAGAATGTCAAGACATCCCTCGGACTCGGCATCGCCGTAACGTTCGTTCTCTTCATCACCGTACCAGTCAACTACCTGTTGCAGACCGAGGTGCTCGGTCCCGACTGTATCGTTGAAGGCGTTGACCTTTCCTATCTCGCCTTCATCCTCTTCATAGCAGTCATCGCAGGCATCGTTCAGCTCGTGGAGATGATAGTAGAGCGTTTCTCGCCAGCCCTCTATGGAGCGTTGGGTATCTTCCTGCCTCTGATAGCAGTAAACTGTGCCATCATGGGAGCATCGCTCTTCATGCAGCAGCGCATCAATCTCGACCCTGCCAACACCCAGTACCTCGGCAGTGTGCTCGATACTATGATTTATGCCCTCGGCTCAGGCTTCGGCTGGACCCTTGCCATTGTAGCTATGGGTGCCATAAGGGAGAAGATGCAGTATTCCGACGTACCCAAGCCCCTGCAGGGCCTCGGTATCTCCTTCATCGTCGTAGGACTGATGGCTATGGCAATGATGTGTTTCTCTGGACTGAAATTGTGACCCCCTCTCTGTCCTTCGGACATCTCTCCCCGAGAGGGAGAGCAGGGATTACAAGTTTAATAATTGTAATAAGTGTAATTTTTTAATTTAATTCCCCATATATAAGTCCTCCCTCTCGGGGAGGAACGTCAGCAGAGCTGACAAGGA
This sequence comes from Prevotellaceae bacterium UBA4332, assembly GCA_002394365.1. Lineage (GTDB taxonomy): Bacteria > Bacteroidota > Bacteroidia > Bacteroidales > Bacteroidaceae > Prevotella. Next base: position 1,816 of record DGTQ01000006.1, on the reverse strand, counting down.
GGGGGTCAGAATTATGAACACCAATTTTATAATACTCAGCATAGCAGTATTCCTCATAGTAATACTCTTACTCGTAGTCATGCTGCTGGTGGCAAAGAAATACCTGACGCCAAGCGGACAGGTCACGCTCACCGTCAATGGCGACACCAAGCTCACCGTTGACCAGGGCAACAGCGTCATGGCAACACTCAACGAGAACGGCATCTACCTTCCATCCGCCTGTGGTGGCAAGGCAAGCTGCGGACAGTGTAAGCTCCAGATACTCTCGGGCGGTGGCGAGATACTCGACTCGGAGCGCCCCCATTTCTCTCGCAAGGAGATAAAAGACAACTGGCGCCTCGGCTGCCAGGCAAAAGTCAAGGGCGACATGGAGGTCAAAGTACCAGAAAGCGTCTTGGGCGTAAAGGAGTGGGAGTGCACCGTTATCGGCAACCGCAACGTCGCTACCTTCATCAAGGAGTACAAAGTACAGCTGCCTCCAGGCGAGCACATGCACTTCGAGCCAGGCTCCTACGCACAGATTGTCATACCAGAGTACGACATCGACTACGACCGCGACTTCGACAAATCCCTCATTGGCGACACCTATCTGCCAGCATGGGAGGAGTTCGGCCTCTTCTCGCTCAAGCAGAAGAACGATACCCCAACCATCCGTGCCTACTCTATGGCTAACTATCCCGACGAGGGCGACATCATCACGCTCAACGTGCGTATCGCCACTCCTCCTTTCAAGCCAAAAGACCAGGGCACAGGCTTCATGGACGTACCCTGCGGCATAGCCTCCACCTACATCTTCTCCCTCAAGCCAGGCGACAAAGTAACCATGTCAGGCCCTTACGGAGAGTTCCGTCCACAGTACGGCACAGGCAGAGAGATGATATGGGTAGGCGGTGGAGCAGGCATGGCACCACTCCGCGCCCAGATTATGCACATGCTCAAGGGCAACGGAGTAAGCGACGAAGACCGCAAGCGCCCAATGCACTATTTCTATGGCGCACGTGCCCTCGAGGAAGTGCCGTTCCTCGACGACTTCCTTGCTCTCGACAAGGAGTACGAGAATTTCCATTTCCACCTTGCCCTCGACCGTCCAGACCCGAAGGCAGACGCAGCAGGCATCAAATATACCCCGGGCTTCGTAGCACCAGTAATGGGCGATACCTACCTCAAGCAACACGAGACACCAGAAGACTGCGAGTACTACCTCTGCGGACCTCCAATGATGGCAAAGACAGTGCTCGACCTTCTGCACTCCCTCGGAGTAGAAGACGACATGATACGTTTCGACAACTTCGGAGGATAACCCTCTCCAACACAAAAGGAGAACAACTCTACTTGAGCTGTTCTCCTTTTTTTTCTTTTCCTCTCCCTCCTTTCCTTTTTACCCCATTCTTTTGCACTTTTCGCAAAAAAATAGTAATTTTATATGCACAATTAATTCTTGGTATGCCTCTGCACGCAGTCTCAAAGCACTGAAATTCAGCAGCTTTGTATCTAAGACCAAAACGGGTTGTTTTGGTCGCTAAAAGCTGCGCTTTCCGATGTAGAAGCACTGCTTCTACATGCAGAACTAATGGTTCTATCTGTAGAACTAATGCTTCTGCACGCAGAACCAATGGCTCTTGCGCTCCGTAGGTGCTCAGGCGAGCAAGCTCGGAGTTCTAATTTCTAATTCCTCATTTCACGAAAAAAACTTTTTTCGCGAAAAACCTCACTAACCTCACTTGACCCCCTCTCATCCCAGTGTTTATGCGCCTTCACGCAAGTGAGGTATCTTTAAGAAAGGTCACTTAAAGGTCACTTTATATAATTGAAAATT
>DGTQ01000028.1 GCA_002394365.1 Prevotellaceae bacterium UBA4332 | reverse complement strand
CCACCTCTTCCCATTCCGAACAGAGAAGTTAAGCCCGCTTGCGCCGATGGTACTGCACAGCAATGCGGGAGAGTAGGAAGCCGCCTTCTTTATTTCATGAAGCCGGGAGAGTCAGGTCACTTGTGACTTGGCTCTCTCTTTTTTTTTGTGTCCCACTGTTTTCCCCGTACATTGATAGTCCGACCATGGATTTCAATCTTTCTTCAACCACGGATTTTCACGGATGTATACGGATATATGCGGATGGCTTTCTCCAGCAGGGGAGAGGTACTCCGTAATCCTCCCCGAAAGACAACACTTCGGTGGAGGATTGCCAGAATAACTACGATTTTATTCAGATATGCAAGTAAGTGACTTGGAGAGAATAGCGTGCAGAAGCACTGCTTCTGCATGTAGAACCAATGGCTCTGCAACTAGAAGTACTGCCTCTGCATGTAGAACCAATGGTTCTGCAGCCAAAGCACCTATCGGAAAGTGCAGAACCACCGCTTCCGCAAAAAAGAGCTAATTTTTAATTCTCCCCCTTGGGGGGAGTTAGAGGGGGTTCCAAATAGCACTTTTTTCGTGCCTTGACCTCCCTAATCTTCGGAACTCCGCATGAACACTGGGCTGAGCGTAGGGAGGTAGGGGGGCGGAAACCTCCCTTAGACCTCCCTCAGACCTCCCTCAGACCTCCCTATTTCTAATTAGTAATGAGCAATTCTTTATTCCTCATTCCTCATTCTTCATTCTTTATTTGTTAAAATTGTCATGCACGTTTGGGCGAATTTGTGCAAAAATGGCAGTTTTTTGAAAAATTTTTTGTCTTCTTATCTTAGGAATGATGCGAAAAGCGAAAGATTTGCCTCAAAAAGTGGCATTGTTAAATACCTCGCTTTTCTTGCTGGAATTAGCTCTTATTGTTAACTTTGCACACCGAAAACGATAATTGTATTTTTAAATATGCAACTAAAACATTAATATTTAATTAAAAATAAAAGTATTCAAACAAAATGACAAGTAAAACTTTTATGGCTGGAGAGAAACCAGAAAAGACACAGCAGGAGATGCTCGATGCGGAGTTGTTCCTGAAAGAAAATTACCTTTTTCGTCGCAACGAGCTGAACAGAAAGGTAGAGTATGCAACATTACCCTATGGCGAGGACATGATGCCTCATTGGCAACCATTGACCGAAAATGCGCTAAATAGCATTGTGCTGCAAGCCAAGCGTGAGCAGGTATGCGGCAGTAGGTCGCCAAGAACAGACATTACGGAGTATGTAAAGTCTAATGATGTGGTGAGCTTTAATCCTGTAGCCGACTTCCTCAATGGTTTGCCAAAGTGGGATGGGCAGAATCATGTGGCAAAACTGTTCAACAGGTTGCCAGGATTAGATTCAGAGCGCATGGGCTATCTGTCCATCTGGCTTCGCTCTATGGTGGCTCACTGGTTGCAGATGGACACAGTGCATGGTAACGAATGTGTGCCCACCTTGATAGGTGCGCAAGGATGTGGCAAGACTACCTTCGTAGTAAGACTCCTGCCACCCCATCTGAGAGAGTATTATCTCGACCATCTCAACCTTACTAACAAGTTTGATAAGGAAATGGCACTCACCAACAACCTGCTTGTAAACCTTGATGAGCTCGATGCTATCCGAGAAAGTCAGCATGCAGCGCTGAAGCAGACACTCTCAAAGAACAAGGTGAATGGTCGCCCTATCTTTGGTCACACTCAGGAAGACCGCCCTCGCTATGCCTCCTTTGTGGCAACCACCAACAACCCCCATCCGCTGACAGACGCTACTGGTTCGCGTCGCTATATCTGCTTGACGATACCCAACGGACAGTATATCAACAATACAGGTGACATAGACTATGACCAGCTCTATGCACAGGTGCTTCATGAACTGAATGAGCAGGAGTCGCCTTATTGGTTTAATAATGAAGAAGTTGCACGCATACAGTTGCTCAATGCAAAGTACATGGAGAAGAAAGATATGGTGGATATGGTATGCACCTGTTTCCGCAAGCCAGAGCAGGGAGAGCCAGCCCACTCCATGAGCTGCAACAAACTGTTGGAGGTGATAACAAATGAGTTTCCAAGTGTGAAGGTTACCCATAGCACCAAGATTAGTCTTGGCAGGACTATGAGGGCTCTGGGCTATGACAGCACGGAGTGCAGCCACGTAGCTCATTATAAGGTTGTTCCGCTCCTTGTGGCTTGATGGAAAGGAAGTATAAGGTATAAAGTATAAAGTATAATGTATAAAGTATAAGGAATAAAGAATTGCTAATTCTTCATTGAGAAAGGGAATTAATAAAGAGCAATTAGTAATGAGCAATTAGTAATGAGCAATTCTTTATACTCTATACCTTATAATAGCTTATTCTTCATTTGACGAATAACTAATTCTTGCGCTCCGTAGGTGCTCTTGCCCTGCAAGCGTAGCACCTGTGGTGCGTCCGATTACAGGCGAGCATGCTCGGAGTTCTAATTACTAATTGCTAATTGACAGAAGAAGGGAGGTGTAAGGGAGATGTAAGGGACCTTTAGAGAGTCGACCTCCCTAACGTGAAGGCACATAAACACTGGGCTCAGAGCCAATTTAGGGAGGTTAGGAGGTAAAAATAGCTGTGATTTTCTTTTCCTTAATATTTTGTCGTTTCGAAAGTTTTTCTTAATTTTGTGGTTGATATGGAAAAACTGGATTTTTGCCAGTTTAGAAAACTGTAACCTGATACAAAAGGAAAACCTAAAAGATGTCACTACCTCAGTCAGATACACTTAAAACTGAAAAGCTAGGAAAAGTATTTACTCATACAACTGCTACTTACAAATTTTTCTGGTTTCTCTCAATATTGCAGATATTGGTAAAAAGAAATAATCTGCGAATCAGTGTGTGGGATATAGTGATTAGAATGGTGGCAAATGCTTGGTATCCTATACACTATTTCCGTCTGTCCTTTGGCAAGAGTGATTCACTCTTCGATATAGTTACCATACTGCATAAGATAACTCAGATACCCATAGATGCCAATAAAGAGACAATCGTAGGCATGCTGAAAGAAAGAGTAAATGACAAGGTGATAAGAGACCAGCTGGAAATACTCACCCTGAATGTTCCCTATCGTTTTCTCAGCCCTTGGATAAGATACACCAGCGATAACGACACAATAGCCCGTTCTCAGAAGTTTGAAAACAACTGTCTTTACTCCCTGCATAAGAAAGAGGATGATTTCTACATTGTGCTCAATGAGGCCTGGAGCTCATATTTGCAGAAACATTATAACATCCTTGTTGACTTTACCTACTGGAACCTTGCAACTTTCCTTCAGGCAAGGAATCCTAATGTGCCAGCAATACCCAGTAAGCTTATTCGACCAGAGACGAGAAATCCTCTTACCAAGCAACATGAGTATTGGGATATGGTGATGGAGTTGGGTGAACCCATACATTGTATATATACAGATATAGAACTTCATCCCAAAGCCTATGTTCTTGATCACTTTGTACCTTGGAGTTTCTTAACCCACGATCTTCTGTGGAACCTTGTACCATCCGATAGCAGCATAAATTCATCCAAGAATGACCGTTTGCCACAGATGGATATATATTTGCCCAAACTGGCAGACTTGCAGCAGCGCTCGCTAAAGGTGGTGCTCAAAGCAGGTGCAGCCCCTAAGATACTTGAAGACTATATATCCTTAGGCTATACTCCCCAACAGTTGGCAGACATGAGCAAAGGAGCGTTCAGAACTGTCTTTGAGAAAGTATTTAATCCTCTTAACCAGATAGCTCTCAACATGGGCTTTGAAACTTGGAAATACTAGCCACCATCATGGAACCAGAGAAGATAAACCATCCATACCTCACAGCCATAAAGCGAACAGACCTTTCTGTTCCCACTCGCTATTTGCAGAAGCATGACCTTTTGCAAGGCAGAATACTTGACTATGGATGTGGCTTTGGTTTCGATACAGACGAGCTGAAAAAGCAAGGTTATGACATCACTGGTTATGATTATTACTATAGACCAGACTATCCAGAAGGTAAGTTTGATACCATCATCTGCAACTATGTATTAAACGTACTTGAACCCTATGCCCAGGCAGAGGTGCTGATGAATGTCACCAACCTCCTTTCACCCAAAGGAACAGCCTATTTCGCAGTTCGCAGAGACCTTGAAGAAGAAGGATTCCGTCTTCATGCTATCCACAAACAATATACCTATCAGTGCAATGTGGTTTTGCCCTTCAGGAGCATAGTCAAGAATAGCACTTATGAAATGTACCAGTACAACCATTTCAATAAGTTGCCTCGTAAGGAAGGAGAAAAATGCCCATTCTGCAAACTGTCAAGAAAGGTGGAGATAATATGTGAGACAGCCACCTGTGTAGCCTTCTATGATGGTTATCCAGTATCGCCAGGTCATGCTCTCATCATCCCTAAACGACATGTGGTCAACTACTTCGACCTTACAAACCATGAGCGAGAAGCTATGAATGTAGTCCTGCAATATGTAAAGCAAAAGGTAGAAGAGCGATTCCAACCAGATGGTTACAATATAGGCATCAACGTCAATGAAGCAGCAGGTCAGTCCGTCTTCCATTGTCACATGCACCTCATTCCTCGCTACAAAGGCGATGTCCCCAATCCGAAGGGTGGGGTAAGAGGTGTGATACCAAGTAAGCAGAAATACTAAAAGATATGGTAGATATCAATGACTATATAGAATTGCGAGAATGCATTTATAAGGATGAACATTACTCTGTTAGAGATAATGGAGCAGTTATGCGTCATTCTCAAGAAGGAAAAAAGGTTAGGAAACTTGACAATATTTGGACTTTTGGAAAACCAAATGTGAAGAGTGGTTACATGGAAATTGCTGGTGAGAGCGTACACAGAATAGTTGCTTTTGCTTTTCATGGTAATCCACCATCAAAAGAGTTTGTTGTCGACCATATAGATACAAATCGTAGAAACAATAGACCAGAAAACTTGCGATGGTTGACAAGATTAGAAAATGTACTTAATAATCCTATAACTCGTGCCAGAATAGAAAACATATGTGGCAGTATAGAAGATTTCCTTAAAAATCCATCAATATTATATGGACATGAACACGTTGATTATAATTTTAGTTGGATGAGAAGCGTAACGAAAGAAGAAGCTCAAATTACGTTGAAGAATATGATGACGTGGGTGGAGCAAGGAGCAAAGTCTTATAGGGTCGGAAGTTTGGGCGAGTGGGTATTGACAAAACAAAAAGATGTTGTTCCTGTGTTTGTTGATATAAAGGATAAACCGAAAGGAACAATTGAGAAATTAAAGCACTCAATTTTCAAAAATGAAAATGTCTCCCCATTATTAAATACAACTCAGAAAATACCTGCTATTGCAGAAAAGGAAATAGTAGGGAATCATGATACAATAATTAATGCAATTACACCTAATGCGCTACAAGTTAACTGGGTAACTCCAACCGAATTTCCTTGTTGTCCCATATGGGACTGTGATTCTCCTTTGGAAGACTATAAATCAAGATTGATAAAGGGAACTATTTTTACTCGGAATGTATACGGAGAGACTAAGGTTATAGATGCAGATTTTACAGATGATAAACAATCGCTTTATGTAATGTGCGAAGGAACGGGAATAAAACCTTGGTCATTGGCAAAAATTACGTATAAAGATGGCAAATATTATCATGAAAGTAAACATATGTTCTTTCAAGAAGATGGTGCGAGAAAATATTTCTTGTTAGGTCTTAATCGAGAATGGACAGGTGGGGATGTATTTGATGACTATTGTTGAAATTATTATATGTGTGACTAATAAATAAATTTCAAATTTAATACACGTATAATGATATCGTGACATATTGCAATATCGTAAAAGCATAAACGATAAAAAGGATGAAATGATAAAATCATAAGAAAAAAATGAGCAACCTTGAATTGAATTGTAAATGGCATTTTGCGGAGCAACTTGGAGGTCGTGAGGAAGGACCAAACGATCCAATGCAAGATAATTTTAAGAAAACTCCATATGCTTCGTTAATACGTGAGTCTATACAAAACTCGCTTGATGTACCATTAGATAAAACGCAGCCTGTTCGTATGGAATATACGATTAGTAGGATAAGAGCAAATGAGTATAGTAACTTTTTTGAATTGGAAAAGCATATCCGAGGTTGTATTGAACATTTTCCTTCTAATGAGGATGCTAAGATGACTTATCAACCAATGTTAGATTATCTCGGTTCACTATCTAAATATGATGACCTTTACTATATAAAGGTTTCTGATTATAACACGATAGGAATGGATTATATTAAAGGTGATACATCTTGTCCTTTCTACGCATTTGTTCGTGCAGCAGGAGTATCTGCAAAATCAGATGCAACAGCAGGTGGTTCTTATGGCTATGGTAAAGCTGCATATTTTTACATATCTCCTCTAAGGACTATATTTGTATCAACTCAAACAAAAGATGGACGTTATTTTTTTGAAGGAGTATCTTCCCTTTGTACTCATGAGTTAGAATGTGATCATAATCTTCGCGTTTCTGTTGGATATTATGATAACAATAATGGAGAGCCAATAACGAACAAAAAAAATATACCATCAAGATTTCAACGAGAAGAATCAGGCACAGATATCTTTATTTTAGGTATAGATGCTTCTGATAAACAGAGTATTTTTAATGAGATGAAAGAGGCAGTGCTAAGAAACTTCTGGTTTGCTATTGAAAATAAAAAGCTTGAGGTATCAATAAATCACAATGATATAAATAGCGAAACTTTGCCACAGTTTATGGAAGAGTTATTTCATGACGAGCATGATACGGTTCGAAGGGAAAAACACTATAATCCACGTCCTTATTGGGAAGCTGTTCATAATGCCAACATTGATGCGAAACATATAGTTATAGAAGATACACTCCCGGTAGTTGGAAAAGTACGTTTCTTTGCAAAGAAAGATAAAAAAGCGACTGATAAGGTGTTGTATATGCGACGACCTCTTATGTTGGTTAAGGCGAGAAGGACGCAGAGTTCCTATGGATTCTATGGAGTATTTGTGTGTGAGGACCGTAATGGCAATGAAATATTGCGTAAAACAGAAAATCCTGCTCATAATGAATGGTCTTCGTCAAACTGGAAGGAAAAAGGTAAAAATGTATCCACTGGACGTGATGCTATCCAAGAGATAGATAGTTTCATTATCAAAGTGATGGAGCAAATGTTTTCTAACCATTCAGAATCTGTTCAGCAAATTCAAGGTTTGGAAGAGTTCCTTTACATTCCAACAGCTGTTGAAGAAGATGATGATTTTGAAAATGAATCTCTTATAGGTGAGGCAGTGGACCAAAAAGAGGATGAGGGGAACTCTATTACTACAGAGATAAGTAGTAATCCTATCAATTCACCTATTGTAGACACTACAGCAATAGGTAAGGTGATGGTTACTGATAGTGTAGAAGAAAATCAAGAACGTAATAAGGATGGCGGACACCTCAGTGGTCATGGTACGCAAAAAAAGAAAAATCGAGGTGGTGGAGGACTTTCGCCAAAGCGTATAGAGGGACATTTTGGAGATTCTAAAGAAGGTATACAAGGTACGATGCTTATGGAAGTTCCCGTGAGATATCGTTCGTTTGCTCAAGTAGTAAATGGACAAATTGTTCACAACATAATAATTCACTCAGACTATGAAATTCAAAATGGACGTATAGACTTAATTGTTGGTGGAGAACAAACGGATGATATAGTGGCTATAAAAAGTTGTTCCCTTGGTGGAAAAATAAACGCAAACTCAATATCAGACCTTCATATCGCTCAAGGTAAGAATGTGCTGAGTATAGTATTTGCAGATAATATGAAACATGCAGTTAAATTAGATGCTTATGAACTTAAATAACATATCACTTCCATATCCTGTTTTAGGAATTAGTGACGACATCTTACCAATGTTAGGTGAGGATGCTGTAGGATTTATCTTAACTGCAGATGCCCGCAACTTCACATTCAAGATTGAATTAAAGTTTGACAATCCGGATATTCATCAGCTAATAAACATAGGTAAGGCAGAATATTCTTGTGAATATGATTGTGCTCGTACAATGCTTAGACGTTGCGTAATATCTAAAGAACCTGGGTTTACGATTGTTTTACCACGTCATTCTATTAATGGACGCATAAACTTTAATTGTTTTGTATCTGTCAAGGAGAATATTATTGGATATAAAAATAAAGGTTTTAATCCTGATTATGAAGGTTTTAGATTTAATTTATCTCCAGGTGATTTGTTGGTTTCTTTCCCGCAATTCCATTATGATGCAGATATCCGATATGACAAACTGCAAGCAGCAGGCTCGTTTATGCAGATACGTGAAAGTAACTTACATGAACAGGTTTTTTTCGACATATCTGGAAATAAGATAGAAATTCACTTACCTCCAACACACTATCAATTATACTGTAGCCCTATAGTAAAAGGCTCGGCAGAAGTTATTCATTCATCGTTGGTACTTAATGCTTTGACCTATGCTTTACTTAATATGGAAGGGCATACGGAAACTACATGGGCCAAGACTATTATCTATCGTCTTCAAAATGAAGAAGGTTTTTCTATACATGACTTAGATGAGCCATCCAATATTCCGATGCTTGCCCAGCGTCTTTTAAAAGACCCTTACTTACGACTTTTTAATCATATCGTTACATCTTCACCTAATCAAACGGAGGAATAAAATATGCAATTACAAAGAACATTCAGAGAAAGTTATATGAAAACTTTACGTGATGCTGTAAAGTCCGAAATCTCAATTCCTCTATATAAGTCCGAAGTGTTTGAAGTTGATGCTACCCAAGTAAAACGTCTTGCCAATGTGTATGAACCAGAAGGATTAGCGCTAAAACTTGATGGAGTATGGGAAGATGATTTTCAATCGGCAATTGCAATATATGAAGCATATAAAAATATCTCTCCCCTCCTTGCTTCTAATGAGTCTTTTTGGGCTTATCTAACTCATGTAGACTTGTTCTCTTATGCACAAAAGAGATGGCCAAAAGTTAAAGATGTAGATTGCACAGCAGATTATATTATTGATCACTGGTTTATAGGAACTAATGGTCTGTTACGTAATGCAATAGCGTCAATGTGGTGGAGTGTGTATAACACAGTTGATGATGAAAGGGAAAACAAGTATGAACTAACAGAAGTTTTATTTAAAAACTACACCCTACGTGTTATAACTTTGGGTTCATATCAGCTTATACGTCATCGTGAGGCAATGATAGGAATACTTTCTTTCCTTAAAGACAACCCAGAGATTACTACTACGGCTTTTGAGTATCGAGGACGTTTTATATCTAAATATTTTAATCGTCTAGGTGCGGTAAAACAACTTGCGTATATGAAACGAGATTTTTTCTATGAAGTGTGCACCTCAATGAAAGAAAAAATAATATCTGTCACGAAACTGGAAAATCTTAGTGATGAAAGATTGTACAATGATTTAAGTCAAATATAATAAGTAAATAGAATAAACTATGAAGAAAATTTTGTTTGTGTTGTTTGCGTTGTTATCGTTAGTGCTTGTAGCATGTAAACAAGAGAAATGTTCCACTCAGATAATAAAAGATGAGGCTTGGTATGAAATGTTTTCCACAGAGAATATATGGACATTCCTAAAACTGGATACAAGTAATGGAAAAATATGGCAGGTTCAGTATTCTGTGAACAATGATTATCGTGGTGAAGTTGTGTTAAATGGGCAAGCACTTGTAGAAGGAAATGCTTCAAAAAACGGTCGTTTTACGTTGTATCCGACAAAGAATATGTTTAACTTTATTCTTCTAGACCAAAAGGATGGTAGAACTTGGCAAGTTCAGTGGTCAATGGAAGAGAACAATAGAATGGTAATACCTATTATGAGATAGGCATGTAATATGAGAATTAAATATTTGAATAATAATCTTGTTTTCTTTCTTACTATTGTAATAATGTTATTCATTACGATGGGTTGCCAAACAGGTGAATTTGAATTAGAGCAGGGCGGACCAAACGACGAGAAAGGTACGACCTTTTATAAAGTGACTAAGGAAAGTGAGAACTTGTTAGTTAATGGTAGCTTGGAAAAATGGAATATGTTTCCGTTCTCTTATGATATACCTACAGGTTGGGGAATATTTAATAATGCGAATGTAAAGAGGTCTCATGATGTAGTATATAGTGGTTACTATTCTGCTAAAATGGAGGCAAGGGAAAACGGAAATACTGCGAAAGTAGAACAAGTGGTAAAGGTGGTATCAGGACACATAATTAGGATTCGTTTCCGTTATCGTTTTGCCAAGTGGAAGGCAAATGGTGCAAGGACGTATTGTTATTTCAGGACAGATGCCACAGAGGACTCTAATATCCCTGCTGATGTGCTGAGAGAATTTTATGGAAAGGATGGCTATTATGTAGTTAGAGGTGGCGGATATGGTAAGACGTATCTGCCACATGATTTGGATGTATGGCAAACATTTGATGAAACTATTATAGTGCCTCCTACAACAGAATATTTTGTCTTTGAGATAAATAGCAATTATGGCACGATGTTATACGTGGATGATTGTTATGTTATGGATATAAACTAACATTTTTAACTGTATGATAATCTGATGACTAAGCAGGAGTATCATTATTTATTGCAAACGGATTATTGGAAGAGCTTTTCTTTTGCCTTGATAAAGGAAAGAGGCTATACTTGTCAGGATTAGACAGTTTCCATGTTGACTAAGACAATGTGGGAATATGCAAATGGAGGCTTTTATATGATGATTTCCTAAACTTCCTAATACAGCATTGTAAGAAGTAATACATGATAAAACTACAAACAAGGCACTATCCCATTTTGGGAGGGTGCCTTGTTTGTTATATAATAGCAATAGAACTATTATAGGGAAAACTATAACAGGTTAATCTTTCAGTGAGTAGGTGACTGTGGTTACTACGCGGACTTTCTTGATGTACTGGGTGTTTTCGTCTCGATTCTCGATGGAGAATTGTCCCTGGTCGGCACTGATGATTTTGTTGAGGGTGCTATGAGAGTTTTCGGCAAACTGCTGGGCAGTCTTTTCGGCATTCTCTATTGCCTCGGTCATCATCTGGGGCTTCATCTTCTGGAAAGCAACGAACTCGTACTTTACGGGGTTCTCATAACCTCCGTCAACGATGGCGATGCCCTGCTTGAGCAGTTCTACTTGTTTTGCCATGATTTGGCGCACGAGCTTGACGTTGTTTGAGGTTACGATGATAGTGGAGGTGATGTTATAACGCTGGGCAACGGGCTGAGACTGATAGCGTTCTGCCGACATGTCGATGACGGTGGGTGCATTGATGCTTATCTCTTCTGCTTTTATGCCGTTAGCCAGTAGGAATTGCTTTATTGCTGTGTTGGTGGAGTTGATTTTGGTGTAGAGAGCAGTGAGGTCATTGCCCACCTCTTTTGTTTGTATGGGCCATGTTACTTTGTCTGCGTTTACCTCTTTCTCTGCTAAGCCTTTTACTGTGACTTTACGGTCTTTGTTAGTGAAATTGTCAATACCGCCTTTCAATGCAAATCCCATGATGATAATGCCGAGGGCGAGGATGGCTGCGCTGATGATTCTGTTCTCTTTCATGATTTTTTTGTTTTTGAGGTTTGGATAGGGACTATAGGGAGGGCTATAGTTGCTTCATTTTATTATTTGGTGCAAAAATAAGAATTTTTTGTGAGAATGAGCAAATGAAACAAAAAAAGTGTTTGTTTTTTGTTGTTTTTTATGGCTTTTTGAGTAACTTTGCATAAAACTACATTGAACGATTATGGCTGAAGAGAAGGATACGTTGAAGTACGAGGAGGCTTTGAAGCAACTCGAAGAAATAGTGGCGCGGATGGAGAATGGCGACGTGGGCATTGAATCGCTGAACGAGAGTTTGAAGAAGGCTCAGGAGTTGGTGAAACTTTGCAGGGACAGGCTGATGAAGATAGAAAAACAGATTGCGGATTCTTCGGAGGAGCTCGGATGATTTTTCTCGTAAAGGGGAGAATCCCTCTAAATCCTTCACCGAGTGGTGGATATGAAGAGATTATTGTAGAATAGAAACAGAACGAAAGAGAAAGTACCAATAGGACTAAAGAACGCAGAAAAAGATATGACGATATACCCTAAGATGATAGTTGACGCGCTGGCAACAGTGACGTATGCAGGTACCAAGAAAAACCTGATAGAGAGTGAGATGCTGGCTGACCAACCTGTGGTGACCCCCTCTAAGTCTCCCCAAGGGGAGGTTGTAGGGTGGAATGTTGCAGTGACATTGGTTTTCCCGAGGGAGACAGACCCTTTCCTGAAATCTACTGTAAAGGCTGCTGAAGCGGCGATAAGATACTATGTTAACGCTAACGCTAACGGGAGCGAAAACGTTAACGCTGACGAGGACTGGCTGAAGGTAATGGTGAAGACTGAGTTTAAGTCGGCACCAAGACCAGAGGACGACAAATTGTTGCCAGAGGTGAAGAATATCATTGCTGTCAGTTCAGGCAAGGGTGGTGTAGGCAAGAGTACTGTGAGTGCCAACCTCGCTATCTCGCTGGCAAGGTTAGGATATAGTGTAGGGTTGCTTGATACGGATATTTTTGGTCCTTCGATGCCTAAGATGTTCCAACTGGAGGAGGCTCGCCCCTACGCTGTGGAGAAGGATGGCAGACAGCTCATCATGCCTCTGGAGCAGTATGGAGTGAAACTGCTCTCGATAGGTTTCTTCGTAAACAAGGATACTGCTACACTATGGCGAGGAGGTATGGCTTGCAGTGCGTTGAAGCAGTTGATAGCCGATGCCGACTGGGGAGAATTGGACTACCTCATACTGGACACTCCTCCCGGCACGAGCGACATACACCTTTCTCTCTTGCAGACGCTTGCAATAACGGGAGCTATCATCGTGAGCACACCACAGCAGGTGGCTCTTGCCGATGCCAGAAAGGGTATAGATATGTATATGAACGACAAAGTGAACGTGCCCATCCTGGGATTGGTAGAGAACATGGCGTGGTTTACTCCTGCTGAGCACCCTGACGAGAAATACTATATATTTGGTAAAGAGGGGTGCAAGAACTTGGCACAGGAAATGAATGTGCCCCTGCTGGCACAGATACCTGTGGTGCAGAGTATATGTGAGAGTGGCGATAATGGTTTGCCTGCAGCTCTTGATGTAGCTTCGCCTACGGGACAGGCTTTCCTGAGTCTGGCGCAGAGCGTTGTTACGGTTACCAATCGCAGGAATGTGGAGCAGGAAAAGACGAAACGTGTTAGTGTGAAGGAATAGCCCCCTCAAATCCCCCCTTCTTCGCTTAGGCTCAGGCGGGCAGAGCTCGGAGCAGGGGTGGGAACGGAAATTCCCCTCTTGTAAAGAAATGTAAAAGAAATTGAGAATGATGGATAGAAGAAGTAAAAGACTTAGTGGGATAGGTGGAAGAATTATTGCGATAGTGGCGATAGTTCTGAGTTTTCAATTTCTATTCTTTAGCTCTCAGCTTGGCTTTGCCCAGTCTTTTTCCTCGCTATGGAAACAGGTAAAGACGGCAGAAGAGAAAGACCAGCCGAAGAGTGCCTTAGAGGCTATACACAAGATAGAGCGCAAGGCGGAGAAGGAGGGCAGTTATGGCAATCTGCTTGCTGCAATGCTGAAGGAACTGATGCTGCAAAACGAGGTGTCGCCAGACTCTCTGGATTCGGCTAAGCAGAGACTGACGAACAAGCAAATCGCCTGGAGAAACTCAGGAAAGGGCGTCGAGGCTACGCTTGCAGATGTGGCATTGGGGAAGATAGACGAGAACGGGAACGATAACGCTAACAGGAACGAAAACTGGATTGACAGCCTTCTTCATTCGCCAGACTCTGCCCTATACAGAAGCAGCAACAAGGCGCAGGAGTATGTGCCACTGATAAAGAGGGGTGAAGACAGCAAGTATTTCAACAACGACCTGCTGAGCCTTATCATAATGGCGAAGGACAACGGCATAGAGACCACTAACAAGTATGCCTCCCTGTATGGTGAGGACAACAAGGTGGTGCAATGGCGCAGGACGCTCGAGGCAATAGACACCGTGAGGGATACGGGCAAGAAGATAGCCCTGATAGACAGAGCCCTTGCAGAATGGAAGAACTGGAAATCTATAGACGAACTGAGAAATCAGCGCAATCAGCTCACTCAACCGACCTATGATGCTGAGATAGCCAACAGCGTGGTTTCGACAAGAGAAGAGGTGAAGGTGTCGTTCAGACGAGTGAGAAACGTAAGTGGATTAAACGTCAGACTGAGCAACAAAAAGGGTGAAACAAGAATCTTCAGAAAGACGTTTGAGAAAAAGCAGGCGTGGGAATACATAGAGAAGGACTCGCTGAGCATAGGTACTCTGCCATACGGAGAATGGACGGTAAACATACTCGACGAGAAAACAGGCATAAAAGTGGAGGAGAGGAAACTGTACGTCACCGATCTGAGGATAATAGCCCAGCGCCTGCCACAGAGAAAGACGCGCATAGCGGTAGTAGATGCTACAACGGGAGCACCTGCAGAGGGCGCTACGATACACTACAGCAAGGCAGGCGTGGAGAAGAAACAGACAAAGACATGCCAAACCAACAAGGATGGAGAGGCAATACTGAGTGCAGAACCAGGAGAGCACCAGAGTTACAGATACACCCTGCGTGCCACAAAGGGAGAGGACAGCTACATGCCAGAGGACGTAATATGGATATCCTACTCGCAAGGAGGCACTCCCAAGGCTTTGCAGACGTACATAAACCTCTTTACCGACAGGGCGATATATCGCAGAGGGCATACTGTACACGTTACGGCTATATGCCACAATATGTATAACAGCAAAGAGCCACGAGTGGCACAGGGCGAGAAGATAACCCTGAGCCTGCACGACAAGCAGGGAAAGGAACTGGCAGAGAAGGTGGTGGCGACAGACCTCTATGGTACAGCAACTGCCGATTTCACCATACCCGAAGAGGGCGTGAACGGCAACTATGGCGTGAGGGCAAAATGTGGCACGCAAGGCGAGACGACAACAGTAAACCGCGCTTCGGCATACACAACCATAAAGGTGGAGGACTACAAGAGACCTACTTTCAAGGTAACTCTTAATGATGACGGGAACGGGAAGAAACAACAGGAGCAGGATACGGTAATCGTGAGGGGAGAGGCGAAGACCTATAGCGGGATGCCTGTGGCAAATGCGAGAGTAGCTTATACCGTAAAGCGCAACAGCGGCTGGTGGATAGCCAGATATGGCGAGGAGCTGAGCAATGACACCCTATATACCGATGCTGATGGAAAATTCTTCGTAAAAGTGCCTACTACTTTGCCAGAGGATGTTGACACCACGTGGTACTACTGCTACAGATACACCCTGAAGGCACAGGTGACAGACAATGGAGGCGAGACGCAGAATGCCACCATCACCCTGACGAGAAAGAACGACAGACCTGTAAAGCCACAAGAGCCAGAGAGTCCCAGAATGCTGTCTGCTTCGGCAGAGAGTTTTAGTGCCAACGTGGATGAACCAGTGGTAATAACCATGAGAGATGTGGCACAAAAAGCGGGCAAGACAACCTATGCCTATTACACCATCTGTTCGGGCAACGAGGTGATAGACAAAGGCAAGATAGAGTTCAGAGACTCTACTACCTGCAGCTTTACCTATAAAGAAGAGTATGGCGACGGAATATGCTACTCTGTGGGTTGGGTAAAGGATGGCAGGCTCTATAACGACAATGTGAAGGTGAAGAAATACCTGCCATCAAAGAAACTCTCGATGGAGTGGGGCACTTTCAGAGATAAACTGTATCCTGGTCAGACGGAGACCTGGACACTGAAGGTGAAGAACCCCGACGGCACACCAAGCAAGGCACAGGTGATGGCTGTGATGTATGACAAGAGTCTGGACGCCTTGCAGAAGCTGGACTGGAACATGGCAGACCGTAGAAATCTCTATGTCCCCTATACCAATTGGCAAACCAACAACATGGGCAACTGTTACTTCTGGGGAGCCAAGACGCTGAAGCACATAATGGCGAAGCAACTGGAGTTTAACCATATAAATCCTGAATACATGTTCAGAGGTGGGTATTACTCCCCATTTGCAGGAGTCAGAATGTTTAAGGCACGTAATTTGGCAAAGGGAGCAATACTGTATGAAACGGCTGATGCCAAAGTGATGAGTGCCAATGCGCCAATAGGCTCGTTTGACGTAGCACAAGAGGAGAGCATAGTGGTAGGCTATGGAGTAAAAGGCAATGACGAAGGCGAGGAAGAAGAGAATGTAGAGATGCGCTCGGACTTCAGTGAGACAGCATTCTTCCTGCCTCAGGTAGAAGCCGACAAGAACGGCATAGCCACCCTGAGATTTACAATGCCAGAGAGTGTCACCACATGGCGCTTTATGGCGATAGCCCACGACAAGGATATGGGCACAGCCCTGATGGACACCACTGCGTTGACGCAAAAGAAACTCATGGTGCAGGGCAAGATGCCGCGCTTCATACGCAAGGAGGATAGAGCTACAGTCGGAGCCTCGATAGCCAATCTGACGGAGAAAAAGCAGAGGATGGTGGTGAGCCTTGTGGTGAAGGATGCTGAAACCGAAAAGACAATATACAAGGAGAAAAAGACCGTAAGCGCAGAAGCAGGAAAGACAGCAGACGTGACATTCAAGTTGCCAGAGCAGGAGAAGAATGTGCTCTGCTCCTTCATAGCCGAAATGCCAGGTTTCTCTGATGGCGAACAACACCTCCTGCCAGTATTGACTAACGAGTTTGAGGAGAAAAAGGACACAGCAACCATAACGGTAAACCCACGCAAGATGATGATGGAGGCTCTGCCAGCTATGCAGGTGCCAGCGAGTCAGAATGCAGTAACCCTTGCCCAGGCTTATTATGCCAATATACTGGCAGCACACGTTAAGGACACCATCGTGTCAGCAGCTAATGACAACGTGCTTGCCCAGTTGCTGAACCTGCAAAACGCCGACGGAGGTTTCTCGTGGTATGGAGGCATGAGGAGCAATAGGTTTATAACCATAGAGGTGCTCAAGACGCTTGCAAGACTCAACCTGATGACGGGCAAACAACAGCGTACCGAATACATGATGGACAAGGCTTTCCGTTATGCTAAAGTGGAGATGGAGCGAGAGATGCAGGAGATGAAGAAGTACAAGGTGAGATACCTCAGCCAGACGGCACTCGACTGGCTCTACACCCTCGCCATAAGTGGAAGGGACGGTGGTAGTGCTGAGAGTTTCTTCCGTAAGATGATATACGAGCAGACCAAGCATGACGACATGCAGACGAAAGCTGTTGCAGTTATCACCCTGAGCCAAAACGGCAAGCAGAAAAAGGCAGAGGAGTTTGCTGAGGCTATAAAGCAGCACACAGTATATCGTGAGGACATGGGCAGATACTTCGATTCCTACAGGGCACAATATTCCTGGTGCGACTATCGCATACCAACCCACACCATGTGCATAGAGGCTTTGAAGGATGTTACCCCAGAGGACGGACAGACCATAAGCGAGATGTTGAGGTGGCTCGTGTCGGCAAAGCGCACACAGCGTTGGGATAACCCTATAAACACCATCAATGCCGTATATGCTCTCTATAGTAGTAAGGACACCACCATGCTATCGACATACACAGTAAAGCCTGAGGACATACATGGCGCGCTCAAGATAACTCGCACACTGAATGGAGAGAGGAAAAAAGGCTCGAAAGTGAAGGTAACCCTCACGATAGAGGCAGACAGAGACTATGACTTCGTAACTGTGACGGACAACCGCGCAGCATGCCTCGAACCAGTCAACCAGCTATCAGGTTATCGCTGGGGAGCATACAGAGGTTACTATGCCGAGATGAGAGACAGCAAGTCCGTTTACCACTTCGACCAACTGGCGAAGGGCACCTACGTAGTGGAGACGGAATACTACATAGACCGAGAGGGTGAATATCAGTTTGGCGATGCCGAGGTGGTTTGCGAGTATGCCCCAGAGTTCCGCGGTTGGACGAAGGGCACGAAGTTGAAAATAGAAAATTGAAAATATGAGAAAGAAGATATTATATATTACGATGTGTGCAACGATGGGCACCCTTGAGGCTATGGCACAAGGGCTGACGCCAGTATATAAGGAGGTGGACTGTGGAGAACTGCTCTACAATCGACCTGCGACATACGTGGTGGAGTTGCAAAACACATCGGCAGAGGCTGTAGAGATAAAGGATATAGACACAGGTTGCGGGTGTACTACTGCAACATACACCAAGGGCAGGTTGATGCCCAATGCCAAGGCGCAGGTGGCATTCACTTTTGACGCTAAGCAATTGGGCCACTTCAACAGGGTGGTGAGAGTGTTTACCCAAGCCGACCGTATGGGTACGCCAACCGAGATAACCGTAAGGGGAGTGGTGGTGCCAAAGATAATAAACTACTCTGGTCAGTACCCTCACAAGATGGGCGTGTTGCTTGCAGATAAGGACAATATAGAGTTTGATGACATCAACAAAGGACAGCGTCTTACGCAGGAGATACACATCATGAACCCTTCCACGAGAAATACCTCGCCAGTATTGCTGAGGCGCCCATCATGGATAACTGCCGAGATGAAGCCTGCCGTACTGGGACCTAAGCAGAAAGGCATAATGAAGGTAACGATACACTCCAACGAACTGCGTGATTACGGACTGAGCCAGACGACAGTGTTCCTTGGCAGCAGCACCAGCGACAAGGTTAACCACGAGAAGGCGATTACCATTTCCTCTGTCTTGTTGCCCCCTGCTGTGGCAAAAGACGACGTGAAGCGTGCCTATGCCCCCCATATCTCGCTATCGAGAAAGCACATAGACATGACACCCCTGCAGACTAAGTCGAAATACAAAGACGAGATAACCATCTCCAACACAGGTCGCACCGTGCTGGACATACAGAAGTTGCAACTCTTCACAACAGGCGTGCAGGTGTCGCTCGACAAGCAGAAGATAGAGCCAGGCGAGACGGCAAATCTCATCGTGACGTGTAAGGCGAAGGACATAAAGAAGTTAAAGGTGCGCCCTCGTCTGCTGATGATAACTAATGATCCCAGCAACCAGAAGATTATCCTTGAGATTAAGAAGTAACTCTCAACTCTTAACTTTTAATTCTTAACCAAATCAATAGCGTGGAACATCCAGAGAACAGTTCAGAATATCAGGGTTTGCAGGTAAACAAAGGAGTTTCTCAACCCAGCATAATAAATCCGTATCTCAATCGTAGTCGTTTCCGCAGGGTGGAACATACGGTTGACGACCTCGTCAGTGGCATACTGAAGGGTGATGTAACTATGCTCTCTCAGGCTATAACGCTGGTGGAGAGCATGATACCCGAACACCAGGAAAAGGCGCAGAAGGTGATAGAGAAATGTCTGCCCCACGCTTGTAAGTCGGTGAGGATAGGCATAAGTGGTGTGCCTGGCGCAGGCAAATCCACCTCAATAGACCAGTTTGGGCTGCACGTTCTCAATAATTATGGTGGCAAACTTGCTGTGCTCGCTATCGACCCCTCGTCTGAGCGTTCTAAGGGCAGCATATTGGGAGACAAGACTCGTATGGAGAAACTTGCCGTACACCCCAAGGCGTTTATTCGTCCCAGTCCCTCGGCAGGCAGTTTGGGAGGCGTGGCTCGCAAGACACGTGAAACCATCATGCTGTGTGAAGCTGCTGGCTATGACAAGATATTTGTAGAGACGGTGGGAGTGGGACAGAGTGAGACAGCTTGTCACTCTATGGTAGATTTCTTCCTCCTCCTTCAGGTAGCAGGTACGGGTGACGAACTGCAAGGCATAAAGCGAGGCATAATGGAGATAAGCGATGCCATAGTCATCAACAAGTGTGATGGCGACAATGTGAAACGTTGTGAGCTTGCAGCCCAGGGATTTCGTAATGCTCTCCATTTCTTTCCCATGCCTGAGAGCGGCTGGCAACGCAAGGTGCTGACCTATTCAGGCTTCTACGGCTATGGGATAAAAGAGATATGGGACATGATATTTGAGTATTTCGACTTTGTAAAGCAGAACGGTTATTTCGACTATCGCCGCCACGAGCAGAACAAATACTGGATGTACGAGACCATTGACAATGCCCTCAGAAACAGTTTCTATAACAACCCTGAGATAAAGTCTGCCCTGAAGACTATGGAGGAGTGTGTGCGCAATGACGAGATGACCAGTTTTGTTGCTGCCAGCAACCTGCTTGAGAAATATTTTGGCGAGATGCAGCGATAATCCTAACTGGTAACAGGTAAATAAAAACAGATGATTGTAGAAATCGATACAGGTTCGGGCTTCTGTTTTGGAGTTACGACAGCCATACAGAAAGCAGAAGAGACATTGGCAAACGGCGGCAAGCTGTATTGTCTGGGAGACATCGTGCATAATGGTATGGAGTGTGACCGTTTGCGTGATATGGGACTCATAACCATTGAGCATGAGGAACTGTCACACCTTCATGATGCGACCGTTTTGCTAAGGGCGCATGGTGAACCCCCTTCCACCTACGAACTGGCACGCAAGAATAATATAACCATCATTGATGCCACCTGTCCTGTAGTGCTCGCCTTGCAGAAACGCATAAAGAAAAAGTACGACGACATTGATACTTCCCAGCGTCCTACCGACATCGTCATCTTTGGCAAGAACGGACATGCCGAGGTACTCGGGCTCGTAGGTCAGACAGAGGGCAAGGCGATAGTTCTGGAACATGCCTCGGACGTAGAGAAACTGGATTTTTCGCATAACATATACCTCTACTCCCAAACCACCAAGTCGCTCGACGAGTTTCACCAGATAATAGACTTCTGTCAGAGGCACATCGAGCCAGGAGCCACCTTCCAGAGTTTTGATACTATCTGCCGACAGGTAGCCAATCGTATGCCCAATATCTGTGAGTTTGCCACCAAGCACGACCTCATTCTCTTTGTAAGTGGCAGAAAGAGCAGTAATGGCAAGGTGTTGTTTAATGCCTGCCTGCAGCAAAACCATAACTCTCACCTCATAGAAGGACCAGAGGAGATAGACGCCAAGTGGCTCGAAGGAATAAAGAGTGTGGGAATATGCGGAGCCACCTCTACCCCCAAGTGGCTCATGGAAAAATGTCAGGAAGAAGTAGAAAAGATAACCCAACAATAAGAAATATATGAAAAAGAAGATAACGATAGCAATAGACGGCCATTCATCATGCGGCAAGAGTACTATGGCAAAGAACCTTGCCAAGGAGATAGGCTATATATATGTAGATACAGGTGCTATGTATCGCACAGTAACCCTCTACGCCATGCGTCACAACCTGTTTGATGAGGCTGGCGAGGTAAAGCAAGACGAACTTCGAGAGCAGATGCCTGATATAAAGGTCAGCTTCAAGTTTAATGCCGAGACAGGCAGGCCAGATGCCTACCTCAATGGAGAACTCGTGGAGAATGTTATTCGTACCATTGAGGTGTCCAGCAAAGTCAGCAAGATTGCCGCCGTGCCTTTCGTCAGAGAGGCAATGGTGGCACAACAGCGCGAGATGGGCAAGGAGAAAGGCGTGGTTATGGACGGTAGGGACATAGGCACTACAGTATTTCCAGATGCCGAACTCAAGATATTCGTTACAGCTTCTGCCGAGGTGCGTGCTCAGCGACGTTTTGATGAACTCAAGGCAAAGGGTATGCCTGCCGATTATGACGACATACTCAAAAACGTGCAGGAGCGTGACTATATAGACTCCCACCGAGAAGTGTCGCCCCTGCGTCAGGCACCAGATGCCATACTTCTTGACAATTCAAATATGACTATCCCAGAGCAGCAGGAGTGGCTCTATAACCAGTTCACAATTCATAGTGCATAGTTCACCGTTTTTGTGACTGACGAAGAATTAACTGTGAACTGTGAAAATTGTGAATTGTGAACTGATATGATTGTTTGCATAGCAGAGAAACCGAGCGTGGCTCGAGACATAGCCCATGTGTTGGGCGCTAATGCCCAGAGAGACGGGTATATGGAGGGTAATGGCTACCAGGTAACGTGGACATACGGTCACCTGTGTACCCTCAAGGAACCTAACGACTACCAGGAGATGTGGAAACACTGGTCTCTTGGTTCCCTCCCCATGATACCCCAGCGTTTTGGCATCAAACTCATTGAGCAAGACCATATAAAGAAGCAGTTTGCCATAGTCGAGAAACTCTTCCAGAGTGCCGACGAGATAATAAACTGTGGCGATGCTGGTCAGGAGGGAGAACTCATCCAGCGATGGGTGATGCAGAAGGCTGCAGCAAAATGTCCTGTGAAGAGACTGTGGATTTCCTCGCTGACGGAGGAAGCCATACGTGAGGGCTTTGCCTCGCTGAAGGAGCAGAAGGAATACGACCCCCTCTACCTCGCAGGCCTCTCGCGTGCCATAGGCGACTGGCTTCTCGGCATGAACGCCACACGCCTCTACACCATAAAGTACGGTGACCAGCGCAATCGCAAGGGCGGGGCAGGAGTTCTCTCCATAGGCAGGGTGCAGACACCCACACTCGCCATCATCGTAAATCGGCAGAAGGAGATAGACAACTTCAAACCTGAACCTTACTGGGTGCTTTCCACACTCTACAGAGACACTCTTTTTACAGCTACCAAGGGCAAATACACCTCGAAGGAAGAGGGAGAGAAAGCTTTTGAGGAGATAAGGGACAAGGAGTTCGAGATAACAAAAGTGACGAAGAAGGACGGTACGGAGAGACCGCCACAGCTCTTCGACCTCACTACGCTGCAGGTGGAATGTAACAAGAAGTTCTCCTATACGGCAGAAATGACTCTCTCGCTCATTCAGAGTCTCTACGAGAAGAAGGTAACTACCTATCCGCGTGTAGATACCCAGTATCTTACTGATGATATCTATAAGAAGTGTCCCCAGACGCTCAACGGGGTGTATCAGGTGAAGTTCAACGGCGTGGCACCCTATGCCGACCTCATACGTGCCATAGGAGGCAAGCCCCTGAAGAAGAGCAAGAAAGTGTTTGACAACAGCAAGGTGACCGACCACCACGCTATCATACCTACAGGAGTAGTGCCTGCAGGCTTGACGGATATGGAGCGTAATGTCTATGACCTCATAGCCCGTCGCTTCATAAGTGTGTTCTACCCCGACTGCAAATTTTCCACCACCACCGTTGAGGGCAAGGCGGGCGACGTTCCCTTCAAAACCTCTGGTAAGGAAATCCTTGAACCAGGATGGAGGGTAGTAACCAACCACCAGCCAGACCATGACCCCAACCCTGATACTTCCAAGGGAGGGGAGAATGACACTCCCCCTTTGGGGGAGATGGAGGGGGTGCGAGGGGGTGAGTCTCTTCTCCCCACCTTTGTAAAGGGCGAGACAGGTCCTCATCAACCCACGCTGACAGAAAAGCAGACCACTCCTCCACCTTATTATACAGAAGCAACCCTGCTCCGAGCTATGGAGACGGCAGGCAAGTTTGTGGATAACGAGGAACTCCGAGCTGCTATGAAGGAGAACGGCATAGGTCGCCCTTCCTCGCGTGCGAACATTATAGAAACACTCTTCAAGCGCCACTATATCAAGAGGGAACGCAAGCGCATAGTAGCCACCCCTATGGGAATGGAGCTGATAGAGATAATACACGAGGAACTCCTGAAGTCGCCCGAACTCACAGGCATCTGGGAGAAGAAGCTGCGCGACATAGAGCATCGCAAGTATGATGCAGGCACTTTCATCAATGAACTCAAGCAACAAATAACCGACATAGTCAACCAGGTTTTAGCAGACAACTCCAACCGTAAACTTACCCTGGATTCTTAGTCTTTGTTGAACAAAATTAGTATTTTGTTACGTTTTGGTTGTGAACAAATGTTAACTCCGCTCTAAAAGTTGGTGTTTTTAGCAAACAAACATTAAAAAGTTTTGCTAATCAAACAAAAACTTAATATCTTTGCAGTGCCAAGATTACAAAAATAAACATTTTTTGCAATTGGTTTCACAATTCAGTGACAAAGATAAGTAAAAAAAGGGAAACCCGAAAACCTTTAATCGAGTAGGGACAATGAAAACATTGAAATTATGAAAAAGTTATTTGTAATGGCAGTTATGGCTGTAGCAGCTCTTTCTGCAAACGCTCAGGTTTGGGTAGGTGGTGAGCTCGGTTTCACATCATCTCACACTAATGGTGCAGGTACCGATAAGATGTTTACCATTCAGCCAGAGGTAGGTTACTCACTCAATGACAAGTTCGATGTAGCTTTGGCTATCGGCTATACCTATGCGAGTGAGAAGTCTCTTAAGAATTACATTGGTACATTCAGCGCAAACGAGTTCGAAATTAAGCCATACGTTCGTTATAAGTTCGTTAAGGCTGGTAACTTCTTCGCATTCGTTGATGGTGCTATCGAGTATGCTACATGTCACTACAAAGGCATAAAGAACAACGAGAATAGCTTTGGTGTAGCTATTACTCCTGGTGTAGCTTATTCTATCAGTCCAAAGGTTACTCTCGTTTCTCACCTGGGTGAGGGCCTCTACTACAACCACCAGTGGATGAAAGACAACTACCACAAGAACAACGTAGGCTTCCGTCTCTTCAACGGTATCAGCTTTGGTGCTTACTACAGCTTCTAAAGTCTGAGAAAAATAAATTAGTAATTGAAGCATAGAAAAAAAATTGGCTCGTACCTTTGGTGGTTCGAGCCTTTTTTATTACCTTTGCAACCGTTTCCTGCTCGCATGGCGAGTTTTTTTATTGGAGAGGTGCTCGAGTGGCTGAAGAGGCACGCCTGGAAAGCGTGTAACCGTCAAAAGCGGTTCGCAGGTTCGAATCCTGTTCTCTCCGCAGGATTCAAAGCTTCGAGTCGAAAGCTCGGGGCTTTGTTGTTCTCTCCTCTTAGAGAAACAGGATTCAAAGCTCCGAGTCAAAAGCTCGGGGCTTTGTCGTTCTCTCCGCTTTTATTAATTTGCAAAGCATATGAATAATGTGCTGTTGCTTAGCAATAGCGGATTGTTGCTTAGCAAGGGCAGCCTGTTGCTAAGCGGCTGGTCATATTGTCATATTGTCAAATTGTCAAACTCGGTTTCACAATGCTATTTTTTCAATAAATCATCTTTTCCCTAAGACATAATATAAAAGCCGTAGGTTTATTCCTACGGCTTTTGTTTTTTAGCAACTTAAATAGCCTTTTTCAAATGCTACCGGAAACAAGAATTTCGCTTCTCTGTCGCTGAACCTTACTATTACGTATTTCTCATCAATATCAACGACCTCACCTCTGCCAAAGCTCTTGTGCATCACCTCGTCGCCTGCCTGCAAATTCTCCCAAGGCTCTCCATCTTCTGTTTTCTCTTCTACGCTGTCTTCTACGTCATGCTCATCCTCTGTGTCGAAGTAATCTTCATCAAGGTTCCCGTTCCCGTTTTCGTTCCCGTTCTCCTTCACCTCATCCCATCCGCCTACCACGTTGCCTGTATGCGTATCTATTCCAGCATAATTAAGAGAAGAATCCTCGTACCTCTTAAACTTATATACAGCATCATTCATCAGGTCACGATTGAACACTCCGAGGCTCACCAGCAGGCTGAAGTCCTTCAGCGTCAGCCCCGTCACCTTGCGAAACAGCTCAGGCTCCAACTGCATTATCACGTCCTTCAGACTATATTCCCTGTAGTCCGTCAAGTACATAAACACAGGAATCCTTGTAGCAAACTTTATCAGTTT
The DNA here is from genome assembly GCA_002394365.1 of Prevotellaceae bacterium UBA4332. Lineage (GTDB taxonomy): Bacteria > Bacteroidota > Bacteroidia > Bacteroidales > Bacteroidaceae > Prevotella. Next base: position 9,878 of record DGTQ01000028.1, on the reverse strand, counting down.
CTCCTGTATTTCCTTGCGTTTGCTCTTATATTCTTTCTCCTCCTTCGTCAGTTCTTTCTTCTCCTTAGGAGTCATCTGGCTTGGGTCTTTCGTTTTCTTTGTCTGCTTCACGTGCTCCGATTTATTTATTATCGTCTCTATGTCGCTGTTCAGACTGCGGAAGCCCTCTATGTTCATCAGTGCCTTCATAGCCTCGGGGTTGTTCATCAGCCTTTGCAAGGTCACGTTGTCAACATTCACCAGCACTGCGCTCTCCCATCTTCTTGCCAGCAAGGTTGCCGTAGTTCCGCTCATCGCCATATCGAGCACCCCCGCAGCATCTATCTCCTTCATCGACGAACCGTCGTAGGCAAGTATCGGCAGGAATTTTATGAAGTCCTCCACCTTTTTCTCTGGGTTGCTCTCCTCCACGTTCAGCTGGCAACTATATTCCTCCACTTGTCTCAGCGCCCTGTTTGGAGCGAAGTCAAACACATAGCAGAGCGGTTTAAGTATTACCTCCTTGCCCTCCTCATCCTTTGTAGTCCAGGGCGACTGCACTCGGAAAGCTGCCTGAAAATACGTCTCAGGCGACGTGGTGTTTCTCAGCATCATGATGCCGGTCCACGGCTTTACCGTCACGCCAGTAGAAAGTTTTCCGCATGACAGGGTGATAGTCTTTGTCTGCTGAGGGTCGCCCATAGCGTTATACACAGGTGTTACAGCCTTCGCCCCCATACCAGCCTCGTTTCCTGCAGCCACTATCACCTCATAGTCGTCAAAGAATCTGTTTGCCCTTTTCCTGAGCAATGCCGCCATTGCCCTGCATGATGCCACACTGGGCAAGAACCAGTATGTATGCTGCAGGTAACTCAGCAATCTGCTGTCAGAGAAAGGCATAGGCGGTTTCTCCTTGCCCTGCTTCAGCTCCGTCAATATATTCTCCGTATATGAGCCCCTAATCATGTCAAGCCACTTCTGCACATATTCCTCATGCACGAAGAAGTCGCTTTCTGCCCTGAAAAACTCGTTCAGGTCAAATTCGTCAAACTCGCCCTGCGATGCTACCTCGCTGATGCTCTCAGGCATCTGGTATGTCAGCATCACCATCTTTGGCAACTGGGCATACGGATTGCCGTCACCCTTCCATTTTTCCTTTGCCGCCTGTTCGTCAGAGTAAGTCCAGTTGAATATCTGTTCCTCTATAAACTCGCCTGTAGAGATTGCCCTGAAGGGTGTACCCGAGAGATACAGGTAGGCACTCGTCTTCAGTGGCATCAGTTCCTCGTCGTATATCTCTCGTGCCTCTATCTCGCCCGATGAGTCAGCATCCTCAGTTATTATCTCCCCTGCCTCAGTAGCACGCTGCAAGGCAGGGTCTTTCTTGTCATAGAAACTCTTGGCGTTCTTGCCCCATGCTCCGTAGTGGTATTCGTCGAGCACTATGCAGTCCCAGTCTACCGTCTGTATCCATTCGTTAGTAGCCTTTATGCCCCCCATAGCGTTCTTGCCCAGCACATCCTGGAAAGAGGCAAAGCAAACGAAAGGCTTCCTCTCGTTCACGTAGTTAAATTCTCTGTCCTCCTGCTTCTGGCAGAATTGCCAACCCTCAAAGTCCTTGTGCGTCAGCAGGTCTTCCTCCCACGCCGTCTTTACCGCAGGCTTGAATGTCAGCACCAGCACTCGTGTCCATCCCATCCTCAGAGCCAGCTGGTATGTTGTAAAAGTCTTTCCGAAACGCATCTTTGCGTTCCATAGGAAGTGTGGCGTCAGCCCTCTGTTGTCAGGATCATCCATGAAAGCCCTGAAATACTCTGCCGTTTTCCTTACGGCTCTCTCCTGTTCAGGTCGCATACTGAAATCATATATGCGTTCCGTCATGTTGTCGTTGCCGTCAATAGCCGATGCTATAGCCTTCTCTATCGTCTTTACGTCAGTAACAAACCACTCCCCCTCTGGATTTCTCACATGGTTGCGCCTCAGCAGCCTGTGAATCAGGTGGTCGTCAAACGAAGTGCCATCCTTGCGCATGGCAGGTCTCTTCAGCACTATCTTGTAGCTTATGTTTCCTGTGATGTTCTGTTCCCTTACGCGTGTCTCCACGTCTCTTGTGGTATAGCCCACCTTCAGCCAACCCCTATGACCTGGCACGCCTATGTGCTCATAGGCGTAAATCATGGGAGTCTGCTCCGCTTTCTTCGCAAAATAATTCTTTTCCGCCATAACGCTTACTTATTGTTATGGCGCTCTGGCTTTTCACGGAATATTATCTCTTGTTAACCAAATAACTCTGAGTGACTGCCAAGTCTGACAAGCTCTATAATGTCTTGCTCTCTGTCAAACCACACCAACAGGAAGTCCCCCTGAATGTGACATTCCATACACCCCTTGTATTGTCCCAACAGAAAATGCGGCCTGTATTCAGAGGGAATAGGCTGCTCATTCATCAGCATCTCAAGTACCTCCCCAAGAGCTTTTAGTTTTTCAGGTTTATTCTTATATCTTTTGAGGTCTTTTTTATATTGTGTCGTAGGTTGAATGTTTTTCATTACTCCTCGTCCAAGATATCGTCAAACATTTCCTTAACACTTGAATAAACCTTATTAGGATTCTTTCCAGACATAGCCTCTCTTATTGCTGTTTTGGTAACCTCGTTAGGTTCACTATATACCACATCCAAAAGCACACTCTCAACATAGTTGTTCAAAGTACGATTTTCACGTGCAGCATTTCGCTTCAGTCCTTCAATTATGTCCCCTCTCAGCCTGAATGATGTTGGTTTTCTTCTTATTGTCGTCTCCATCTTTCTGTATTACTTTGTATTACACTTGTATTACTTTTGATTGCAAAGATAATACATTTTCTTTATCCAACCAAATACAGACCGCATTTTCTTTCGTCTTGAGATAATTTTCCGCAAAAAGTCAAAGAGCGCCTTGTTGTTTTTTTCTTTATTCCATTGGTCTTATCATAGATTCTATAAATGCTATCTCCTCATCAGTCAACCCATACTTCTTATAGAGCATCTCGTCCGTCCAAGGATGAGAAAAGTCTTGGAGAGGGACGAATTGAAATGATTCTTTATTAATCATTATACCTGTCATTGCCTGAAGCATAAAAAAACGGACAAATTTTGTTGACAAATATGATTGCAGACATTTTGCTTCTTGCTGAGATTCAAATGAACCTATACAAATGTATGTTTCCGCACATATTTCATTAGGAAACATTACACGCATAGTAGTAGGAATGATTTGATACCTGCCATCTGTGCCTGGTTTATTACCACCAGACATTGCACGTGTCAGTATTACATTATACTTATCTATTGCCTCTTTGCATTTAGAAATTTCTTCACGTTTTACATAACCAAAACCCTCACTTGTAATAAGTTTTGTAGCTCCCCTAAACTCATTAACTTCACCTCTAACATAAGTTCGAAATCCGAAAGGGTTGGATGAATAAACAATGGAGGACAGGCTTTTGAAAGTTCTTGTCTGAATTTTCCTTATTAGATTTATTGCAGTATTTGAACGAACAAAAATAGAATACTCTGATAGACTTCGTCTTATGGTTGATACGTCATTCCTTATGACGTTTCGCACAACACATTCACCATTGTGATTCCTATTCCATAATAAATAACATACTCCTCCTGCAATATTGACGCCTGGGAAACATTCACTACTGTCTGAATAATCAGTAAGGTGCATGATTCTACTATCATTTAGCATCATCTCCCTAAATGTTTCAAGTCCGCGTCCTCCTGCATACCATCTTGCAGGAATAATAACACTTATATATTGAGGCTTTATTTTAATCGCTTGTTCTACAAACAATTGGTACAGTGGTATCGCACTCGCAGCATTTCCCCCATCACTCAACTGATACGGTGGATTACCAACTATGACATCAAATTTCATATTATTGAAGAATTTATTTGGATTATCTGTGTGAATAAACATATAGGCATACTGCTCTGCCTCTGAACCTCTATCGTAAACGCTCTGGCTTGCTCCGCAATATTTACACTTGCCATTTACCCATGTGTGCTTAAGGTTTCGGTAAAGTATATTGCCTTCCTCTGTATTAAACTTTGAGATGCTGTACTTTCCATTGGCAAACTTGCTGCAATACACCGAGCGACGGGAGAGCAAGGAGGTCAGTTCTGTGCAGGCTATGCCAAATACCTGCTTATGCAGAATGTGGTCTATGCGCTCCTGACGGTCGGGTATCTGCTGTTCCAGTCCGCGGTCCAGTCGCTTCACTATCTCCCTGAGGAATACTCCACTCTTGGTGAAGGGGTCGAGGAAGGTGGTCTTAGGGCTGCGAAAGAGTTCCTGCGGCAAGAGGTCGAGCATCTTGTTTGCCAGTTCGGGAGGGGTGAACACCTCGTCATTGCTTAGGTTGGCTATGCAGTTGAGCACGTCTGGGTTGTAGATATTGTTTGCCATAGTCTATATTATTTTATAAGGTCTATAAATCTGATTTTCTTTCCTGCGCCCCAATCACGTATAAGGCAGTAGGTGCCGTTGTGCTTGTGGATGTCGTCTTGCTGACAGCCAGCACAGCGTATCATCTTCTCCTGTTCGCCAAAGAGGGTGAGCTCCATTTCTTTCACTCCGTCTCGACAACTGTCAGGCACTACGCCCTTCAATCCGTCCATCTGCCACAGGTTCCACGAAATGATGTAGGCTATGTACTTCATGGATTTCTTTTGTGGTCGTCTGCCAAATTTTGCCTGGTAGTATTCTATGAAGCTCCACAGCAGAGCCTCGCGTGCCAGAAGCAGATTGTCGCCCTGCCACTCGTAGCCGTAGGTGTTCATGTAGGCTGTCTGAGCCCACTTGAGCCACTCGGTGCTTTTGTCAACATTCTCGCCTATCACCCTGAGTTTCCTGTCGAGCAAGCCTATGCGACGCTCAAGGGGAATGGGTTTGCCAGTAGTGGTGTCATAGCGACTCACAAGGTATGGGGCTTCGCCACAAGTAATCTCCATGCGGGTAGCCCTGACATAGTTCTTCCACGTCTTGCCTTCAGGAAAGTCTATCCTGTTGTGGTTCACTCGCCAAGTGTGGGTGGAATGAACCACTGTGTTGAATACATTCTTTCTGCCAAACCACGCTTCATCCACAAGATTGTTCTGTGTATTGCACACCCACGAGGGGGTAAAGACTTCAGCCATACCCTTGGCTCTGCCCGTCTGCTCCTCCTTGCTCTTGAGCACACGAGGTCTTATTACCATTCCTCTCTCGCCTGTTATGAGTTCAGGCAAAATGGGGGAATGGTAGCTGTATTCCGAGCCCAGTTCTTCATAGTCGTGCGTAGCCCAGAATATGTTTTTGCCTGTGGTATGGTCTCGCAGGAGTGTGTCGAGCACTTCCTTCGAGATATTACGCAGGTCGTCCTCCCTTATGTCTGCATAGGAGAGGTTGCCGCCATCTTCTGACGGCTGGTTACTTTTTTGGGGCATTTTGCGCTTATAACTAAGACAATAAGCACCTATCGGATTCTCTTGGGCTTGTATAAAACTGCAAGACCTCTATACACGATAAAAGCGTGTACGCTCTTACCAGATATAGAGGCCCTGAGAATCGCCCAATCAGAATGATAAGTGACGTCCACGCTATAAGCGCAGACATACACAATTATCGTTATTCTGATTTGGATTAGAAATTTCTCAGGTTTCTATATCTTCCAAATAACTGCTAATGTCGTAATTATTTTTTACCAATATGTTCTCGCCAGCGGCTTTCGCCAAAGCCTTGTCGCAGGGCATAATCCCCGCCTTTGCCAGTGATTAGGTGCAAAGTTAGCAAAAAACGAGCGCAAAACAAAATAAATTCATTTATTTTTTCTGCCGAGTGCATTCTAACTTGACTCACCTTAGTGAGGCAGAGTTAAGAAAAAGTTTTGTTTTCGCCAAGCGAATGGAGGAAAGAGTGTTGGGTGTCCTGAAATAGGTTGCGGAAACTTAGCTTTCAAACAACGTTGCCAAGCCTCTCCATGCTGTAGCTTTGCTTCTGCATTGAATTTGCTAGCAAATTTAATGAATTTACTAGTTAATTTGACGAATTTGCTAGCAAATTTGAAATGGAGGCTATGCTACCTATGAGAGAAGCTAAGCTACCAGACATGGGTGCTTAGCAAGGACATGCGGTTGCTTAGCAAGGGCACGCGGTTGCTTAGCACCCGCATCAGGGTGCTAAGCAAGGTGTATAGACAAAAAAGGGGAGGGGATTGTTAATTTCTTCGCAAAAAACTTGTGATATTCTAACTTATGAACTCACAAGATGAGAGTTGTATATAGGCGTTACCCCATCAGGGGTTGGGGATTTCGTAATCCAGACATGAACGCTGAACGGTGTAGGGACGAACCTTTTCGTCAGCAACTTTCACGTGCTCGGGATGCGTTGCGTAGGCTTTGAGGGCTTCCTCGCTCTCGAGTGTGCTGTCTAACATCACATCGGCATTGGATGATGCCAGACGTCCGTCAATATTCACCTTTACTTCGACCAAGCCTGGCACCTTGCCTGCCAAGCCTTCGAGTCCAGACTTTATGCCTTGCTTTACCTGCTGTTTCTCAGTTTCTGAAAGTTCTGGATTGAGAGTCCATAAAATAATGTGCTTAACCATATATTTGTCTTTGTTTTTTTTAGATGTTACTTCATTACGCAAATCTTTGTGGGACATGCCTTTTCGCACTTCCTGCATTTGAGGCAGTCGGGGTGCAGATAGCCTGAACTGTTGCCCCTGCTGGTGTAGGGCGCGAGCTGCATGGGGCATACTCTGGCGCAGAGTTTGCATTTTTCTTCGCAGTCGTTGCTCACGTGTATGCTCTTGTATGCTTTGGGCAGGGGTGTGTTCTTGGGTGCTACCCACGAAGAGAGGGTGCCCATAGGGCAGAAGCTGCACCAGGTGCGTGGGGCATAGATGAAGGAAAGGGTTATGCCGACGATGGTGGTGAGGAGTATGATGTTCCAGAATACCCTGCCCATTGCTCCCCAGTCGCCCCATGCGAAGTACATCTGGATACCGAACATGGCGAAGATGAAGAACACCATGAACAGACGGAAACCGAAGGTGCGCACGAAGCGGGGAATGGGACGGTGGGGGGAGTATTTGGAGAGCAGACGGTCGTACATGTTGCCTCGAGGACAGATGTTGCCGCACCAGTAGCGGCCTTTCCAGACGGAGGTGAGTACTGGCCCAATCATGCAGATGAGGGCAAGCCAGCCGAGTATGGGGAAAAACCATGCAAGGACGAGGTAGGTGAAGATTATCCAATAGAGCTGTGGACCCTTGGTAGGGTAGTGTCTGTGAAATCTTTTTTGTGTCATGAATGCAAAGTTATAGGTTTTTTGTGAGAAAACAAAAAAAGGAAGTCATTTTTTGACTTCCTTTGCGGAGAGAGAGGCTCTCTAACTTATGGTTTCTTGGAATATCATAAAATACACAAATGGCTGTATGTCAGCCGTTTATAAAATTATCCCAAAATCAGGATATCACAAAATATCTTTCCGTATCGCAATTTTTGGGTGTAAAATTGGGTGTAGATTTTGAATTTACACCCAGAAGAATGATATCTTAGTATTCTCAGATTTTGGTGTTCAAACGACTGTTCTGCATTGATTCATGTATATTAGTCTTGTTTTTTGCGCAGAAAACAGGACTTTTAGCCTCCTATACGTTAAATAAGCATTAAAATAAGTAACTTTTTGGTGCAAAAGCATTGTTTTGTCCCAAATTTATTATAATTTTGTGCCAAAATACAAATTAGTATGGTTGATAGTACAGCAAAAAGAATTGAGACTGCCATCGGTTCGGAACCGGAAGGGAAAATAGTTTTTTCCACAGACTATGCCGAGCTTGGTACGCCAGAGGCCATCAAGAAGTCACTAATCAGACTATGTGAACGTAATGTTATCGTAAGACTGGCCCACGGGATATATTACAAGCCTAAGTACGACAAAGAACTTGGCCTTGGAATGCTGTTGCCAAGCTTGGACAATATTGCCCAGGCTATAGCAAAGCGTGATCATTCACGTATTGTTCCAACAGGAGACTACGCTCTCAATAGTCTTGGACTGAGTACACAAGTACCAGCAAACGCCGTTTATCTTACTGATGGCTCGCCTCGAAGAATAAGTGTCGGCAAAGGACATGGCGTCATGTTCAAGCACACCTCGGAATTGAAAGCCCTCAGCTTCCGCTCTGACTTAATGATGCGTATTGTTGCTGCTATGAGAGCGATTGGAGAAGGTAAGATAACCGATGAGCAGAAACGGATTCTGAAAGAGCATATTAAAAATGTGGCAGAAGAAGATTATAACGAAGATATTAAACTTGCACCAGCATGGGTGAGAAAGGAGCTTATAGCACTATGAAATTTATAGAATTATCGCAGGAGCAGCAAAGGATTGTTTTTACACAGGCTTCAGCTCAGACGGGTATCAACGTCAACCTGGCTGAGAAAGATTGGTGGATATGCCAGGTTCTTGCTGCACTATACAAACTCCCGAGTGCTGAACACACAAGTTTCAAGGGTGGCACATCACTGAGTAAATGCTGGAAACTGATAGACAGAATCTCAGAAGACATTGATATTGGCATCGATCGCGAATATTTGGGCTTTGGCGGAACTCTGTCAAAGACTCAGATTAGCGACAAACTGAGACGCGCTGCCTGCAGCTTCGTTAGAAACAAGTTGCAGTATGAACTTCACGATGCGCTTATCGAAGAAGGAATTACGGAAGGTATGTTCAAAATACATGTTAACATCACCTCCGTAACCACCACAGATCCTGAGATAATCGAAGTCGAGTACCCTTCACTCTTCGAGACCAATCCCTATATCCGCAACATGGTTCGTATCGAGGTTAGTGGCAGATCTATGAGTGAGCCTGTACAGGTTGTCACGCTTAATCCTATCATTGATGAGGTGTTCCCCGATTCACGTTGGGAAAGGAACACCTTCAATGTAAGAACCGTACTCCCTGAACGAACATTCTTGGAGAAGATATTCCTTCTACATGAAGAATTCAGCAAATCTGCTGATAATATCAGAGTTGAAAGAATGTCAAGGCACATGTATGACATCGGACAGATTCTTCAAACACCGATTGCCGAACGTGCATTGAATGATGAACAACTGTATCGTCAAGTAATAGAGCATCGCAAAACTTTTATCGGACTCCGTGGATTTGATTACGATACGCTTTTCCCATCCAGTATATCGATACTGCCACCTGAGTCTGTAAAAGACGCATGGCGCTCAGACTACGAACAGATGCGATTACACATGATTTATGGAGAAAGCATTCCGTTTAATGACTTAATTGAGCAACTTAAGGTTTTGAATGACCATATAAGACAGTTGGGATATCAAAAGTGATTTCAATAGCATAACAATATGAATATCAAGAGAAATATCATCTTTGCCCTTGAAGCGAGAAAGAAGAACGGTGTGGCCATTACTGAGAATGTACCTATCCGGATGAGGGTGAATTATTCTGGACAACGTATTGAGTTTACGATGCCCTATCGTATTGATGCCGCTAAGTGGGATGCCACTAAACAAAGAGTAAAAAATGGTTGCACCAATAAGTTGAAAGTTTCTGCTTCGGAAATCAATGCTGAATTGACACGAAGTTATACTCTGATTCAGGATATATTCAAGGAATTCGAACTGCAGGAGTTGATGCCGACCACAGAGCAACTGAAGGATGTATATACATCAAGAACAAAAGTGGAAGATCCAAAAAGTGAAGACCTCATTCACCAAAAGACCTTCTGGGAAATATACGATGAGTTCACTGAGGAGAACGGCAAGCTGAATGATTGGACAAAAGCCACTTTCGAGAAATTCGCGGCTCAAAGGAACCATCTTCACGATTTCA
>DGTQ01000026.1:13192-250886 GCA_002394365.1 Prevotellaceae bacterium UBA4332 | reverse complement strand
TTTTTAGTGGACACTAGTGGTCGTTCTTTATTATTTTCTTTTCGATTTTTCATAGATTTTCCTATAGATTTTTGAGACAGATTTCCATAATTTGAATGTAATTCATTCCCTCCCTCTCGGCGGAGGGATGTCAGTTTGAAACTGACAGGGAGGGGGTCTCAAGTGACCTCTAAGTGAGGTGTTTCGAAGACAGGTCACTCGCCTCAACACCAGTGTTTATGCGCCTTCCCAGCGCATAAGTGACCTTAGTGAGGTTATTTTGCCAAATTCTTTATTTTTTGCATTTTTCTCTCCTTTGTTTGGCGAAAACAAAACTTTTTCTTAATTTTGCACCTAATCGCTGGCATAGGCGGGGATTATGCCCTGCATACAAAGCTTTAGCGAAAGCACCAGCGTGACATATCGAATTATTAACAAGCGTTTGCTGTTATTCGGAATTGCTTCAAGAACCTAGGAAATTCAAGAACTAACTCACCGAAAGAATAAGTCGCAAACGTCTGTGCGTTATGCATGGGCGTGACTTATCGGGTGTGTTTAGGCTTCCTAGGGCCGTTGAAGCATGGATGATGATCGTCCATGTTTTTTTGTGCCCTCAGTTAGCCTACCTCCGAAGATAAGCAATACGCCATGAAAATGCATGGGCTATGGCAAACAAGAACCTGAACAATGCCAAGATTGCGAAGAAGGACGAATTCTACACGCAGTTGACGGACATCGAGAGGGAGTTGCAGCATTATTGGCAGCACTTTAGGGACAAGGTGGTGCTGTGTAATTGTGACGACCCTTATGAGAGTAATTTCTTTAAGTATTTCGCTTTGCGCTTCAACCAGTTAGGGTTGAAGAAACTTATCTGCACCTGCTATAACGGCTCGCCTGTGCAGGGCAATGAGCTGATGATAGACTTTGGCGACTTCGACGACGAGCCAAAGAAGATAGCCTACAAGGTGGAGATAACGGAGGTAAAAGACCTGAACGGTGACGGAGCTGTTGACCTAAGCGATGTGCAGTATCTCTTAAAGAATGACAAGAATGTGCTTTCCACACTTAGGACGGGCGACTTCCGAGACCCTGAGTGCATCGAGCTACTGAAGCAGGCAGATATTGTTGTAACTAATCCGCCTTTCTCCTTGTTTAGGGAGTATGTTGGGCAACTGATGAAGTATGGAAAGAAGTTCCTGATAGTAGGAAATCAGGGGGCAATTATTTACAAGGAAATATTCCCCTATGTTATTAATAACCAAATATGGCTTGGCTATGGTTTTAAGGGAGGTGCTACACATTTCTTTTCGCCTTATGAAGATATTGCTACAGCAGGAGACCATAAAAAAGATATGATTCGTGTTTCAGGTGTTCATTGGTTTACAAACCTTGAAATTCCTAAAAGAAATGAATTCATAGATTTAGTATGTAGATATTCGCCTGAAGAATATCCACAATTCGATAATTATGATGCAATAAATGTAAATAAAACAGCAGATATACCATGCGATTATGATGGTTTAATGGGGGTCCCTATAACATTCCTTGACAAATATAGTCCTGAGCAATTTGAAATTATATGGCAAGCAAGTGGTAATACACGAGCCTCTGCACCATCTTCTGTTTTAGAAGCAGTTGGTTATCATGCTCATCCAGAGGATAGAGGTGGATGTGGTGTAGTAAAAGGAAAAAGACAATATAGCAGAATTTTAATCCGCAACAAACACCCGCAAAAGATATGATGGAAAACGAAAAGATGACGATAAAGCAGATTGAGGTAAGCGTTGGCGAGATAACCAAAGGCTACATCAATAACGACGAGCAGGGAGTAAGGGGATACGACGGGCTGCTGGACATCCGTCCGCCTTACCAGCGTGAGTTTATCTATAACGAAAAGGAACAGCAGGCTGTGATAACGACTGTGCTCAACGGCTATCCGCTGAACGTGATGTACTGGGTGAAGAGAAGCGAGGATGCTGAATGCCCTTACGAGGTGATGGACGGTCAGCAACGCACTCTCTCCTTGTGCGAATACGTGGCAGGCAAATTCTCCTACGACTTCAAGAACTTCTTCAACCAGCCAGAGGACGTACAGAAGCGCATACTGGACTACAAGCTGACGGTATATGTGTGTGAAGGCAAGGCTTCGGAGAAGCTCAACTGGTTTCAGACCATCAACATAGCAGGCAAGCCCCTGAACGAGCAGGAGATAAACAACGCAGTGTATGCTGGTCCGTTTGTGACTGATGCCAAGAGACATTTCTCAAAAAGCAACTGCGGGGCATACCGTTTGGGCAAAGACCTGGTGAATGGTACGCCCATACGTCAGGACTTCCTGAAGAAGGCTCTGGAATGGATGGCTGAGCACGAGACGAGGGAGGGACACAGAATGAGTGCCGTGCAATACATGGCTGACCACCAGCATGACCCTAACGCCAACAACCTGTGGAGCTATTTCCAGACGGTGCTGAACTGGGCGATTACAAACTTTGACATGAAGAAGTTCCGCAAGATAATGAAGGGACTGGACTGGGCTTACTTCTATGACAAATACGGTAAGGAGACGCTCAATACGGCAGAGCTGGGCAAGCGCATTTCAGCCTTGATGCGAGACAGCGAGATACAGAGGCAGCAGGGCATAATACCCTATGTATTGACAGGCGATGAGCACTATCTTGACCTGCGTGCCTTCCCTGAGGACATAAAACTTGCGGTATGGGAGAAGCAGGGGCACGTGTGCCCAATCTGCGGCAAGGAGTTCGACTATGAGTTTATGGAGGGTGACCACATTACTCCCTGGCGAGACGGGGGCAGAACGGTAGTAGAAAACTGCCAGATGCTCTGTCGGGAGTGTAACAGAAGGAAGGGAGCAAAATAAAATTACAGATAACAAACCACTATCAATGATGAACAGAATACCAACACATCCAGGAGATGTACTAAAAGAGGAATTAGAGGTTAGGGGAGTGTCACAGAAGAAATTCTCTGAACTACTGAATGTACCTTATACTCAATTAAACGAGATATTGAACGGAAAACGTTCAGTAACTACCGACTTTGCCCTAATGGTAGAGGCTGCTCTTGGGATAAATCCTGAATTGCTAATAAATATGCAATCAAGGTACAATATGGCAGTGGCTAAGCAGAAAAAGCCTTTGCTGTTGAAATTGTTTGACATAAAGAAAGCTTGTGCGGCTGTGCTCTAAAAGGCATATAGATAACAAAAGCGGCATCCTTACAACAAATGTGTAGGGATGTCGCTTTTTGTTGTAATCGTTAGAAGCTGATTGCATGAAAAGGAAAAGTTATTAAGGAAAAAGAATGTGAAAAAAGAGGAAAGAGGTTGAAAGGGGTTTGCGTAAGTGGGAATTTTGTTGTAATTTTGCCGAAACATTGTAACGAAATGTATCTTCGAAACTGCGAAGGCGAAGTGTCAAAGTTTAGAGGATAATGATGGAAAAAAAGAGTATAACATTACATATATATTATATAAGGTGTATGAGAATAGTTTCAATGATATTATTGATGGCGACGATGTGTCTGTCAGGTCACGCTAAGGTGTGGACCTGGGAGGAGTGCATTGCTTACGCTATGGAGAATAATGTGACGCTGCAGAAGGCTGGGCTCACGAGACAGACGAGCGAAGAGACGCTGAAGGCGTCAAAGGCTCAGTTGTTCCCTTCACTGTCGTTTACGACAAAACACAACGTGGCATACAACCCCTGGAAGGCTAAAGGTACTTCGACGGTTACGGATAGTCAGGTGTTGTCGTCGAATAAGAAGACATCATACAACGGCTCGTACTCGGTGGGGGCTAACTGGACTGTATGGAATGGCAACCGCAACCACAACACTGTTAGGCAGAACAGCATACTCGAGGAGGTTGCTGAACAGGACAGCATCGTGTCGGCTCGCTCGATAGAGGAGCAGATAGCGAAGCTCTACGTGCAGATTCTCTATTCTAAGGAGGCTGTGAAGGTGAACAAGGAATCACTGGAGGCTGCCAAGGTAAACGAGGAGCGTGGAAAGCAGATGGTGGAGGTAGGCAGCATGAGCAAGGCTGAGTGCTCGCAACTGTCGGCTACGAGGGCTCAGGATGAGTATAACGTGGTGCGTGCAGAAAGCAATGTGCGCAACTATAAGCGACAGTTGAAGGCTTTGCTGCAGATAATAGACGACGATGATTTTGACATAGCTGAAGGTGATGCTACCGACGAGATGGCGCTGAAGGCTATTCCTGCTCTGCGCAGTGTATATGATGTTGCAGTGGAGAATCGTCCAGAGATAAAGAAGGCACAGTTGCAGGTGGCTAATGCTGAAATGCAACAGAGGATTGCAAAGGCACAGTACCTGCCTTCGGTATCTCTTAATGCTTCTGTGGGTTCAACCAACAGTTCGCTGAACCAAAACAAATGGGGAGAGCAGATGAGGTCAAACTTCAATATGGGTGCTGGGGTGACGCTCAGCGTGCCTATCTTTGACCAGAGGGCTGCCCGCACTGCTGTGCATAAGGCTAACATACAGAGGCAGACGGCTCTGCTCGATGTGATGGACAAGGAAACGTCACTCTATAGTACGATAGAGAACTACTGGATAGAGGCTACCAACAACCAAAACCAGTTTAAGGCTGCCAAGGTAAGCACAACGGCGGCGAAGGATTCGTATGACTTGCTATCGGAGCAGTTTGCAGTAGGACTGAAAAATGTAGTGGAACTGCAGGATGGCAAGACGCGCCTTTTGACTGCAAAGCAGAGCGAACTGCAGGCAAAATACAGCACGATACTTAACTTGAAATTATTGGAACTATATGAAAAATAAGAAACTTTACATTGGGGCTGCTGTGGCAGTCATTGTGGCTGTTATGGCTTATCTCCTTATGGGAGGAAAGAGGAAATCGGAGGTGTCATACGTTACTGCCGAGGCAAAGGTAGGCAATATCTCAACGAGCGTCACGGCGACTGGCACCATAGAACCTGTGACGAGCGTGACGGTAGGTACGCAGGTGTCGGGTATCGTGGCACATCTTTATGTGGATTACAACAGTGTGGTAAAGAAGGGACAGGTGATAGCCGAACTGGATAAGACAAATCTCATGTCAGAACTGGCGAGCACAAGGGCAAACTTATCTTCTGCCAAGAGTAATCTTGCATACCAGCAGGCTAACTACAATCGCCACAAGACGCTATTTGACAAAGGACTTATCTCGGCTAATGAATATGAACAGTCACGCTTATCCTATGAGCAGGCACAGCAACAGGTGCGTACTGCTACGGAGAGTGTGAAGAAGGCTGAGACTAACCTTGGTTATGCCACAATAACTTCGCCTATAGATGGCGTGGTACTGTCGAAGAGCGTGGAAGAGGGACAGACTGTGGCTGCTTCGTTTAATACGCCAGAGCTTTTCACCATAGCGCAGGACCTGACAAACATGCGAGTGATAGCCGACATAGACGAGGCTGACATAGGCGACGTGAAGGTAGGGCAGAGGGTGAGCTTCACCGTTGATGCTTACCCAGATGATACGTTTACGGGTGCTGTGACACAGGTGAGACAAGAGGCTACCACAGAGTCAAACGTAGTGACATACCAGGTGGTAATATCGGCTCCTAATGCTGATTTGAAGTTGAAGCCAGGTCTTACAGCCAATGTGACTATCTACACGCAGGAGGCAAAGAATGTGCTTGCTGTGCCAGCCAAGGCTCTGAAGTTTACTCCTAACGAAAAGATGCTCACAAAGGACCAAAAGATTGAGGATTGCCAGGCGCAACAGAAGGTATGGACACTTGAGGGCGACGTGTTCAAGGCTTTTGCCGTTACGACAGGTCTTTCTGACGGCATAACTACAGAGGTGAAATCTGGTTTGAAGCAAGGTACAAAGGTGATAACCGACTTTCATATAGGAGGTGGTGCTGAGGAAGAGGAAGCTGGTAATAAGGGTGGCAATAACCCATTCATGCCAAAGCGCCCAGGTAGCAACAAGAATGCAAACAAGAAGCAGTGAGCATGGACGAGAGAAAAGTAGTAATAGAACTACAGGACGTGCGTCGAGAGTTCAAAGTGGGCTCTGAAGTGGTGAAAGCCCTTCGTGGTGTGTCGTTCAAAATATACGAGGGGGAGTTTGTCACCATCATGGGAACGTCAGGTTCAGGCAAATCGACACTCCTCAACCAACTGGGTTGTCTCGACACCCCGACATCGGGTGAGTACTATCTCGACGGAGTGAGTGTAAGGACTATGTCAAAGAGTCAGAGAGCGAGGCTGAGAAATCGTAAGATAGGTTTTGTATTTCAGAACTACAACCTGCTACCTAAGACTACTTCGGTGGAGAATGTTGAATTGCCCCTCATGTATAACTCCGAATATAGTGCCGCACAACGTAGGGAGGCAGCCATTGCCGCACTTAACGAGGTGGGACTGGGCGAGAGATTGTACCACAAGTCAAACCAGATGTCTGGTGGACAGATGCAACGTGTAGCAATAGCTCGCGCTTTGGTGAACAACCCTGCTGTGGTGCTGGCAGACGAAGCAACGGGTAACCTTGATACGCGTACATCGTTTGAGATGCTTGTGCTCTTCCAGAAACTGCATGCGCAAGGCAGAACTATCATCTTCGTAACGCACAACCCAGAGATAGCACAATACTCTTCGAGAAACATCATGCTGAGAGACGGAAAGATACGTGAGGACGTTGTGAACAACAATATCCTTTCTGCGGCAGAGGCACTCGCCAAACTCCCAAAACCGCAAGATGATTGAGGAGTTACCAGTGACAAATTATAAGGTAAGATTTTATGAGCTTTATAAACCTAATGAAGGTAGCCATAAAGGCTATCATGAACAATAAGTTTCGCTCCTTCTTGAGCATGCTGGGCATCATCATTGGTGTGGCAGCAGTGATAGTTATGATGGCTATCGGACAGGGTTCAAAGATGAGCATACGCGAGAATATTTCGGCTATGGGCACCAATATAATAATGATACGCCCTGGTGCTGATAAAGGTATGGGTGGTGTAAGGCAAGACCCGTCGAGTATGCAGACGCTGAAGGTGGATGATTACGAAGCATTAAGGAAAGAAACGAAGTATGTGTCGTATATATCACCAGAGGTGACGGCAAGCGGACAAGCCATAAATGGTAACAATAATACCTCGACAACTCTTTATGGAGAGAGTGCTGAATATTTGTCCATAAAGCAATGGGAGATAGTATCAGGCAACGAGTTTACAGATGAAGACATAAAGAAATCGGCAAAAGTATGTCTCATAGGTAAGACGGTAAAGGACGAACTCTTTGGTGAGAATGTTGACCCCGTAGGAAAGATGATACGCTTTAAGAGCATACCATTCAGAGTTATTGGTGTGTTGAAAAGCAAAGGCTACAGTTCTTTTGGTATGGACCAGGACAATCTCATCATAACTCCTTACACAACGGTGATGAAGCGTGTTACTGCCCAGACATGGCTATCGAGCATAAATTGTTCGGCATTGACTGAAGAAATGACAGATGATGCCATAGAAGAATTGACAACGATACTGCGTCAGGAGCATAAACTGAAAGATGATGCGGAGGATGACTTCACCATACGTTCGCAGCAGGAGATGATGGAGACAATGTCAAGCACAATGGATACTGTGACGCTCATACTTGTGGTTGCAGCGGCTTTCTCTCTGCTTGTAGCTGGTATTGGTATTATGAATATTATGCTTGTTTCTGTAACGGAACGCACAAAGGAGATAGGTTTGCGTATGTCTGTAGGAGCGCGTGGAATAGATATTAGCAATCAATTCCTTATAGAATCCATAATAATATCGGTAACGGGAGGTGTGCTGGGCATAATACTTGGTGCTTCGCTCTCAATGGGAGCTAACTATCTATTTGCTTTGCCAACGAGCATACCGATGTGGAGTATAGTTGTGAGTTTCATAGTGTGTACCATCATAGGTGTTGCCTTCGGATATTTCCCAGCTCGCAAGGCGGCTCGCATGGACCCAATTGAAGCAATAAGATACGAATAAAGAATCAAATCAAGACTAAAACGAAGAGAGGCACCCAAACGGATGCCTCTCTCTTATTTATGCAAGTTGTAAATTCATGTGATGTTCCTTGGCGAGTCGTCGCAGATTGATGAGCGCATAACGCATGCGACCAAGGCTGGTGTTGATGCTCACACCTGTATTTTGTGCTATCTCCTTGAATGAGAGATTTTGGTAATAGCGCATCATTACCACCTCTTTTTGTGGTTCAGGCAGGAAGTCTATCATCGACTTAACATCACGCAGTACCTGTGCGTTAGCCATAAGGTCTTCGCTGCTAGTTTCCATGAGGTCGCGATCACTCATTGAGGCGATGTCGAAATCGTCGTTAGTGTCTATTATCTGCTTTGATTTCTGACGGCGATACCAGTCCATGATAGCATTGTGTGCTATGCGTATGAGCCACGCATTAAACTTACCCGTTGGGGCATAGCGACGCATCTGAAGGTTGGTGATAGCCTTTAAGAAAGTCTCTTGGAAGATGTCATTGGCAACTTCCTGATTATGAACGATAAAAATGATGTAAGAGAAAATTCCCGTCTGCGTACGACTCAACAACTCATCGAACGCACGGTTATTGCCTTCTACGTACTCCATGGCCAACTCTTCGTCGGTCATCTGAGAAATCTTTTTCATTTTCTTTAGTTATAATGATTTGTTTTCTAAAGTAAATGTTTGTCGATAGGCAATATTGTTTTGTTAGTAAATGAAGTTGTTTTGTTATAAAATCTCGGCAAAGTTACGTAAATAAATGAAAAATTAAGAATGATGCGCTGATTTATTGATTTGTTTTTGTTTTTTTTAACGCTTACGGAGCAATATTGTTAAACAGTTTGGCAATTTACTTCATCAACTGCAGGAATACTGAGTATGCTGTTGAGTATTGTGTTAAGTTCCTTGCTACTATGCACGAAGAACTTTATCTTACAGGTCACTATTTCATCCTCAGTTACAGTATGGAGCATGTCTATAGATAGCTGCAACTTGTTGGAGATACTGTCAATAAGGTCTGACAACAGGTGTTGGCGATCTACAGCCTTGAGGGTGATAATAGCTGGGAACAGCACGTTGGGGTCTTCTTGGTAATCAACAGCCACAATGCTGTCGCCTTGTCGAGAAGCAAGGCCAATAGCATCAGGACAGTCACGACGATGCACCATAACATGGTTATCTGGCAAGGTGAAACCTATAAGTTCCTCGTCAGGTATGGGATGACACTTTGGGCAACGAACGTAATAAGGTTTAGCTACATTGTCAAGATACATGTGTATGTTTCTGAGAGCTTTGTATGACTTGGCGGAGTCGCGCCAACTCTCTTGTGGCCACATATTGGGATCTGTACCTATTTCCACACAGTCGCCACGTTTTAACTTAGTACGAACAGAGGCAAGATGCCCGTTAATCTTGGCATACTTGGCATGCATACCTATATCTGTGTGGATATTGAAGGCGAAATCAAGTGCGGTAGAGTTCTTAGGCAAAAGGATAGCCTTACCTTCAGGTGTATATACCTGTATATCATCGTTATAAAACGATGCACGTACAGACTCAATGAAGAAGTTGTATCCTGTAGGGTCACGTTCCTCGTTTTCTGCTACATCCTTGAGCACACCACGGAAGTCTGAAAGCCACTTGGTGATATCAATTTCTCGCTGTCCGCTATCAAACAGGTAACCCAATTTGGTCTTCTGGCTCATGCGCTCGGACTGTATGTGTACTTCCTCCCATATACCGTAGTCAGAAAGAAGTTGTGTGTGGAATGCCTGATAGCCGTTCTGCTTTGGCAAATCGATATAGTTGATAATAGAATTAGGGCGCTCTTTGAACTTATCGGTCAGCAGGGAGTAGATTTTCAGCACCATATTCTTGTCAGACATATACATGTCGCTTGGGAATACGATACGTGTAAAATGACGACACTCAAGGTGCTCATAGTCCTCGTTTTGCGTCTTCATCTTTCGCCACAAGTTATATGGTTGCTTGTAGGCTACTTCACGCCTGTATTTAATACCATTGTTGGTAAGAATCTCATCCACAGTGCGATTGAAAGTTGCCATGCGTACCTTATCATCTCTCTTGTCTTTCTCTATGAGAGTCTGTATCTTGTCATACCATTGTGGACAACGATAGCGGAAGGAGAGGTTCTCCAATTCAATCTTGATAGTATAAAGTCCGAGACGATTGGCAAGAGGAGCATAGAAATAGTCTGTCTCACCAGCTATCTTCATCTGTTTGTCTGCACGCATGGAGTTGAGTGTGCGCATGTTGTGCAGACGGTCAGCAAGTTTTATGAGGATGGCATTGATGTCATTATTCATTGAGTTGAGCATCTGCTTGAAATTGTCAAGCTGCTTTGACATCTCATAAATATTTTTCTTCTTCTTTGTTACAACACTCACAAGGAAAGCTACATCGTTGCCAAAAAGGTCACGTATGTGCTCGATGGTGGTAGGCGTATCCTCCACCACATCGTGCAGGAATGCCGCACAGACTGGAGCAGTACCAAGTTGCAGCTCCTTTGCTACAATCTTTGCTACGGCTATAGGGTGGATAATGTATGGCTCACCCGTCTTGCGTCGCTGCTTTCGATGCGCCTCGCGAGCGTAGTTGAAGGCTTTATGCAAGAGCTGCATTTCCTCAAGTGTGGTACGCTTCTCCATTGCAGAGAATACTTCATTCGCCATGCACTGAATTTCGTCGTCAGTAATAGTCCGCTTAGCGGTGGCGTTGCTTGCGTTTGCTTCTTGTGGTTTCATAGGCTGTTAAAGAAGAAAGACGATTAGGTTGCAAAGTTAGAGAAAAAAAAGCAAATTGCCAAATTTTATCATGAAATTATTTCATTCATGTTAATATCGTGCTCATCATGGGGGATGTTGTCAAGCAGTTGAAAAGGGAAACATACACCTATTTTGTATAGTGTGTTGCCTGTTTCCGTAGTTTGCAAAGAGCTTAAAAATCTATCGTAATAGCCTTTACCCCTGCCAAGACGATTGCCATGTTTGTCGAATGCTACACCTGGGATTATGGAGATGGTGGGATTGAGGTGTGAGATTTGAGGTATGAGGTTTGGAGTTTGTGGTTCCCATATACCATAAGCACCTTGAGCAAGTGATGACTGACCTAAATACTCGTGAAGCGTCATCTCGGTAGGAGATACCACCTTTGGTAAGAGTATGTGCTTGCCTTGTTCGTAAAGTGTATCTATAAGTGAGTGCGTATAGACTTCGTCTGGCAAGGAGTGGAAGAGAATGATGCAGTTTGCAGAGCGTACCATGGAGTGGGAGAGGAGCTTCTCCACAATAGGAAACGAGAGTGCTTCCCTCTGTTGTGGGGAGTACTCTCGCATGGTTTGTCTTATTTTGTTACGCAATAATGCTTTGTCCATCTCGTCCCTTCTCTCTTTACTGTATTTTATTGTTTCTTAAATACTTCCAACGCAGCCTTTATAGTTTTATCTGTTAAATTGAGATATTCCATCCATGCATCTTCGTCAAGGATGTTATAGATTATGCGTGAGTTGATAAATGTCTCAAGCAGACTGTGGGAGCGTTGTATCATAAGGTTGCGACGCTGTAGTCCGTGCTTGTCAGCGTATGTAGCAAACTTATCTACTGTATTCTGCTTTACAAGATGGTCAGCCAGTTCCTGCATTTCCTTGAAAGAATTCAGTTTGAGGCGATTCTCATCCGTATATGTATAAGCAAACTGCATCACAAGACCAGTCATAACAGCTGTACGGTAGTAGGATGTGACGTTAGTGGTGTCTTCGGCAATGAAGATGTCAGGTGTTATGCCACCACCACCATAAACAGTGCGTCCACTGATGGTATGATAAGCAGGACCTTCATGGTGTATGCTGTCTTTAGAGAAGAATTCGCCATGCTGGTATCTGTCTGCTATATCTTTTTCGTAATTCTGATTGTCGCCAGCTGAGTATGGCTTCTGTATGCATCGTCCTGATGGAGTATAGTAACGTGCTATAGTCAGACGCACCATAGAGCCGTCAGGAAAGGCTATCTGTTGTTGTACCAATCCCTTACCGAAGGAACGGCGACCTACAATGGTAGCACGATCGTTGTCCTGCATAGCACCAGCAAAAATCTCACTTGCCGAAGCAGAATTTTCATTTATGAGTACCACCATAGGCATCTTTTGGTATGAACCACGACCATCACTCTTGTAGTTCTGACGTGCCGACTTACGTCCTTCTGTATATACTATAAGTCTGTTTTTGGGTAAGAATTCGTTTGCCATTTGCACAGCAGCTTCGAGGTAACCGCCAGTGTTATCGCGTAAGTCAATAACGAGGTTTTCAAAACCTTCTTGAGAAAGTTCGGCCAGGGCTACAAGCATCTCGGCATAGGTGTTTTCTCCAAAGTTCTTAACACGAATATAACCAGTGTTTTCGTTAAGCATGTAGGTGGCAAAAATACTTCTGACCTTAACCTCTCCACGTGTGATGGACATGGTGTACTCCTCATTACTACCATAACGCTTGACGCTGACTTTTACTGTAGATTTGTCTGGACCCTTCAACTTGTGCATTGCCTCCTCCGTAGTGCAGTCTTTACCCACGAAAGGCTTGCCATCTATCTTTACAATCTTATCACCAGCCAACATTCCTGCTTTCTGTGCAGGACCTCCAGCTATGACGTTCTGCACCTGTATGGTGTCGTTGTTTATGACAAACTCAATACCTATACCATAGAAAGAACCCTTCAGGTCGTCACTCGCCATTTCGGCTTCCTTAGCAGGAATATATACAGAGTGCGGATCGAGTTCTGCCAATATTTTGGGCATAGCTTTCTCCACAAGGTCATTTACGTTTACCGTGTCAACGTATTGGTCATCAACTATATGCAGCAAATTATTCAATTTGTTGCTGCCTGAATTAATAATGTTGAGACGATTGCCTGAAAAATGGTTGGCATAGAAAGTGCCTATCATTATTCCGACTATGACACACACAGCCATTATCAATGGCATATATCTGTTCTTGTTATTCATCCTCTTTCTCTTTTTTTATCTCCATAAGTTGTGTCTCGATACCAGCACGCTTCAAAAGTTGTATGCCGTCGTCAAGACGATAGTTTTCGCCATAGATAACTCGTTTGATACCAGCCTGAATGATGAGCTTAGCACACTCCAAACATGGTGATGCTGTGACGTAGAGTGTTGAACCCTCGCTATTGTTGTGGCTACGTGCCAGTTTTGTTATGGCATTAGCTTCTGCATGCAGTACATAGGGGAAGGAAACATTATTTTCTTCGCAAACGTTGTCAAAACCACTTGGCGTGCCATTATATCCATCGCTTATTATGCGCTGGTCTTTCACAACGAGAGCACCTACCTGTCTGCGTTTGCAATAGCTGTTTTCTGCCCAAATGCGTGCCATGCGCAAGTAGCGCATATCTAATTTCTTTTGCTTATCATCCATAATCCTGAGTAATATGAATAATCAGAGTAGTCTGAGTGATTTTCTTAACCTTTAACTATTCCATTGCGCTCAAGCAAGGCATCAATAGTAGGTTCAGCACCCTTAAAGTTCTTGTAGAGAGTCATGGGGTGTTGAGTGCCACCTTTTGAGAGAATACAGTCGCGGAAACGCTGTGCTGTAGCGGGATTGAAAATCCCCTCCTTCTTAAAGACGGCAAAGGCATCAGCATCCAGAACTTCTGCCCATTTGTAGCTATAGTAGCCAGCCGAGTAACCTCCTGCCATGATATGGGAGAACTGTACTGTCATACACGTATCAGGCAGCTGATTGCCTATGATAGCATCTTTCCATGCTTCTTTCTCAAATGGAATTATATCGTCTGTAAATTCTGTTTTCTTAGTATAGTAAGCCATGTCAAGTAGTCCGAAGCTAACCTGACGCAGACATGCTCCTGCAATATTGAAGTTACGACTCTTTATTACCCTGTCTATGAGCTCATCGGGCATAGGTTCGCCTGTTTCGTAGTGAAAGGCAAAGGTATTGAGAAACTCCTTTTCAAGGGAGAAATTTTCCATAAACTGCGAGGGCAATTCAACGAAATCCCACCATACGCTCGTTCCTGAGAGAGACTCGAAGCGAGTGTTGGCAAACATTCCATGAAGTGAATGTCCAAATTCGTGCAAGAAGGTTTCTACTTCTCCGAGTGTAAGTAGTGCGGGCTTGTCTTCTGTTGGTTTGGTGAGGTTCATTACCACACTGACGTGTGGACGAATGTTCTCCCCCTTACCATTTATGCACTGTCCCTTGTATTCTGTCATCCATGCGCCTCCTTGCTTACCCTTGCGAGGGTGGAAGTCGGCATAGAATACAGCAAGATAAGAACCATCTTTGTCAAAAACCTCATAAGCCTTAACGTCAGGGTGATATACAGGTATATCCTTGTTTTCCTTGAATGTGATACCATAAAGGCGATTGGCAAGTCCGAACACACCCTTTATCACCTTAGACAGTTCGAGATAAGGTCTGAGCATCTCAGAGTCGATGTTGTATTTCTCCAACTGCAGTTTGTGAGCATAGAAAGCAGTGTCCCACGGCATCATCTGGAAGTCATCGCCCTCCATCTTCTTTGCTTTTGCACGCAGTTCGTCACGTTCTTTTATGGCTGTTGGCTTGTAGGCGTCAATAAGGTCGTAGAGCAGACTGTATACATTCTGCACATTTGATGCCATACGTTTCTTAAGCACGTAGTCTGCATACGTATCATAACCCAGCAATTGTGCTACTTCGCGACGCAGGTTAACAAGACGCTTGCATATTTCGAGGTTGTTAGAGTCATTATCGTGGGTACATTCGGTATTTCGAGCCATGTAGAGCTGCTTGCGTAGTTCACGATTGGTAGCATACTGCATGAAGGGTCCGTAAGACGGACCGTCAAGTGTTATTACCCAACCATCCATGTTGCGTTCTTTTGCGGCCTCGAGTGCTGCTTGCTTCTGCGTGTCAGGCAGTCCGTCCAGGTCTTTCTCGTCTGTTATATGCAGTGTGAACGCTTTGTTCTCTTTCAAGAGGTTCTGCGAGAACTGTAGCGACAACATACTTGCTTCCTCTGTCAGTTTGCGTAGTTTCTCTTTGCCTTCTTCATCGAGCAATGCACCTGAGCGCACAAAGCCGTCATAGGTCTTGTTGAGCAGCGTCTCTTCTTCTTCTGTAAGATTACGATGGTGCTCATATACATATTTAATACGTGCAAAGAGTTTAGGGTTCAGCGATATGTCATTGTCATGCTTGGTAAGAATGGGTTGCATCTTCTCTGCCAGTTCGTCCATATCATCATTGGTTTCGGCAGAAAGCAGGTTGAAGAATACTGTTGACACATTATCAAGCAGAGAGTAGTAGCGCTCCTTTTCGTCATCATAATCTATGGCGATAGTATTTTCAAAGGTAGGCTCTTCGGGATTGTTGATTATGTTATCAAGTTCCTCGTTGTCTCTTCTTATGCCCTCCATGAAGGCAGGCTCAAAATGCTCCAGTTTGATTTTATCGAAAGGGGCAGTATCGTGTGGGGTGTTATATTTCTCAAAAAAGGGATTAGTCATATAGATATGATGTATATTGGTCTGTCATTATAAAAGCTGTAGCGCAGGAATTTCTATTATTCCACGCTTTAGTATTATGCGTTCCATGTTAGCCAGTTCATTGAGTGCTACTGACACGTCAAGACGACTACAGGACAGTTCGCTTGCAAGGTGTACCATCGTGATAAATAGTTTCTTGCTTCCAGCAGGATATTGCGACCTTTCCTTCACAAATCTTACTATGCGCTGTTTCATGTCTGCAGGACAAGCTTTCCAAGGGTTATGCTCCAGTTTCTGTGACTTACGGCATATCATGTTGAGGTAATTAAGCCTCACGATAAGATACTTGTCAATGAGTTCATGAAACTTATCCTTTGCTATTGCGATAGACTCGCATGGTGTAAGGGCATAATAAGTAGAACGATAGCGCTGCTCTAAACCATATAACTTATCTGGCTCCAGCGTATGTATAGCATGTATGTTTTCTACCAGTCGATAGGAATTGTCATCAGACTTGGTTTCGCACTCCATAGTTCCTTGCGTCACGATAACCATCTCGTTGCATGTGCTTTCGGCATTTATAATGACAGAGCCTTTCTTGTGATGGTGTTGTGCAAAGGGCACGTTTGATGCAATCTCCGAGAGTTCGCTCTCTGAGAGTCCCATGAAGATAGGTAGTTGTGCAATAATATCCTTATGCATCTTTTATTATAAGGTGTTTAGTTATTTCACTGTTAGTGGTGTGCCGTCTGGTTGCTTGAGTCCCTTACTTATGTCGCAGCGTGTCACACTATTACTGTCGAATATCAGGATATATTTTATTTCCTTGTGTTTCTTCAGTATGTCGAGAGACTTTTCTCTGCCCAAGGTCATCAGTCCTGTAGCATAGGCATCAGCTTCAGCGCAAGTATTGGTTACTACAGTAGCAGAGAGAAGATTACTTTCCGCTGGTCTGCCAGTTTTGGGATTTATGGTGTGGGCATACTTCTTTCCGTCCTTTATATAGTAGTTGCGATAATTGCCTGAAGTAGCGAGGGCACAATTGGAAAGTGCTATTATCATTTGCATCTCGCTATTTACGGATAGAGAATCGTCAACGGGCTTCGTTACACCAATGCTCCAGTCTTTACCCTTAGAGTTGCAGCCTGCAGCAACAATCTCTCCACCTATCTCAACGAGGAAATTTTCTACTCCATGACGTTTCAGCATTTCGCCAACCTTATCTACGGCAAACCCCTTGGCTATAGCCGAGCAGTCGAGCATAATGCGTGGATCATCCTTTACTACCTTTTTGCCTACGAGCCTTACCTTGTCAAAACCTACTATAGACTTTAAACTATCCACCTCTTCGTCAGTAGGGAAGTGGCCTTCCTTAAATCCGAAGCCCCATATGTTTACCAGTGGAGCAACTGTTATGTCAAAGGCACCTTCTGTTTCGGCGTGCACTTTCTTCGCAAGGTTAAAAACCTCGGTGAAGTAAGCGTCTACCTCAACATTCTTATTCTCGTTAACAGCAGTTATGATACTGTTCTTATTGAATGGTGAAAGCGACAGGTCAACAGAATCAAGCACAGCCTTGATGTCTGCTTCATAATCCTCGTTACTCTGGTATGTTATGTTGTACGATGTGCCGAATACCAGTCCTGATGCGGTTTTATAGGGAGCATCGCTGTTTGTTTTCTTTCCAAACGTCAGTATAGCCATCACTATTGCGATGACTATAATGGGTAGCACTATGGCAATTTTCTTGTTCAAGATTCTAAACAGTTTTTTCTATTTGATATTCGTTTCTGCCCTGTGACGAACGACTTACAAGGTCGGCAACAAAGCCAGCAAGGAAAAGTTGTGTACCAATTATCATCATCGTAAGAGATATATAGAAGTATGGTGAGTCAGTTACCAATCGGGCTGGTATTCCGTTGCTCAGGGCCCACAGTTTTTGTGCACCTATCACCATTGCTGCAATGAGTCCTATGAAAAACATCAGCGAACCAAGGAAGCCAAACACGTGCATAGGCTTTCTGCCAAATGAACTGAGGAACCACAGGGTGATGAGGTCGAGGTAACCATTGACGAAACGGTTCCATCCCATAAACTTCGACTTGCCAAACTTTCTTGCCTGGTGGTGAACAGGCTTTTCTGCTATCTTGTCGAAACCAGCATTTTTGGCGAGGTAAGGCATATAACGGTGCATCTCGCCATAAACCTCTATATTCTTCACTACATCCTTACGATAGGCTTTAAGTCCGCAGTTGAAATCGTGCAGGTTCTTTATGCCGCTCACTTTGCGTGCTGTAGCGTTGAATAGCTTTGTGGGTATGGTCTTAGACAGAGGGTCGCCCTGACTGCGATTCTGCTTGTATCCGCTCACGAGGTCGTTACCATCCTCAGTTATCATGCGATAGAGCTCTGGTATCTCGTCTGGCGAGTCTTGCAGGTCTGCGTCCATAGTGATGACAACATCGCCCTGAGCTATTTGAAAGCCACAGTAAAGGGCTGGCGATTTGCCATAATTCCTGCGAAACTTTATGCCATGAACGTGTGAGTCCTCTTTAGCTAATCCCTCTATCACATCCCATGAACGATCTGTAGAACCATCATTTACAAATATCACTTCGTAGGTAAATTTGTTATCGTTCATCACACGCTTTATCCACTTGTAAAGCTCGGGAAGGGATTCTTCCTCGTTAAACAGAGGCACTACAACTGATATATCCATTGCTATATTCTCTTTTTTTCTTTAATTCCGTTTTTTTTTATGAAACACGTTTCTTCTTTCCCAACAGTCCGAAGATGGCACCATGTATGAAGGCTGCTAAAAGCCCTTCCGTAAATACACTGAAGGCGAAATCGATAGGGCGAGACTGCGATATGAGTGCCAGTTGCTGCTCTATGTCTTCGTACTTTATACCTGCATCGGTAAATGTCTTCTGCACCTCAGGCATTTTTATGTTTGTCATGAGTGTGCCGAAGAAGGCACCATTATCAAGGAAGTGGAAATAAATAAATGTGGTGGCTGCCATGATAAGTGAGGCATATCCCATAGTGAAGGATATGAAGGTAAAGGCACGTCCAAAGGATATGCTGCCATCGAGCACTTTGTCCCTGTAATGACGCAACATGTAGAACACTACAATTGGGGTGGAAAGCAGGAACAAGACAAAACCTGCCTGCAACGAACTATCTGTCATACTGCCGATAAAGCAGGCAAATGCTGCTATCCATATCAGTCCAAGTATGACACCGTCCTGTCTTGCAAAAGCTTTTAGCTGGATGTATTCTGTAGGTGTTATCATAACAACATGCAAAGTTAAGCATTTTATTTCAATTCTGCCTTTTATAAAATCTTCTTTTTCTTAATAAATCATAAAAACCGCCCTTTCTTCTTTCTTCATTCTTCTTTCTTCATAAATTTTTGTTACCTTTGCACCCGCTTACGCAAAAAAGACGGGCAGTCTCATACGACCAGCTCCCTCGGAATCCTCCAGGATGGGAACATAGCAAAGGTACTTGGTTGTAGCGGTGCGATATGAATAGCTGCCCACCCGCCTCTTTAGCTCAGTTGGCCAGAGCACGTGATTTGTAATCTCGGGGTCGTTGGTTCGAATCCGACAAGAGGCTCAAGAAATCAATAAATGTCATCGAAAGATTTGCTTTCAGATGACATTTTTTTTTAAGGCTTGATAGCCTGCCGCTGGCAGGCTATCGGATATCTAATCCGACAAGAGGCTCAAAAAGAAAAACTACAAAACACGAAGAAGGGGAACAGCTCTATGCGGTTCCCCTTCTTTCCTTTATACCATATAAAGCTTTATACTTTATGCTTTATACTTTATACTTTATACTTTACTTAATACTTATCCCTTCTTGCTGAGAGCCTCGTGCATGTTGGCAGCAGCCCTGCGTCCGTCACCCATAGCGAGGATAACGGTAGCACCACCGCGAACAATGTCGCCACCAGCGAAGAGCATAGGACGTGATGACTGCATGTCGTCGCCAACGGCTATTGTGTTCTTGCGTCCCAGCTCCAGTCCCTTGATAGATGTAGGAACGAGAGGGTTAGGTGAAACGCCTACAGCTACCACAACCTGGTCAACGTCTATGGTAATCTTCTCGCCAGTTGGTTCTGGAGAACGACGACCAGAAGCGTCAGGCTCGCCAAGCTTCATGACCTCGAGTACAGCCTTGGATACTGCACCCTTGTCGTCACCTATGTATTCAGCTGGGTTATGCAGGGTGAGGAAGTTGATGCCCTCCTCCTTAGCGTGCTTTACCTCCTCCAGACGAGCAGGCATCTCAGCCTCAGAACGGCGATATACGAGTGTTACGTTGGCACCCAGACGCTTAGCCGTACGACAAGAGTCCATAGCCGTATTGCCACCACCCACTACGAGCACGTTCTTGCCCAGGTTCATTGGGGTGTCGGTCTTTGGGTTGGCTGCGTCCATGAGGTTCACACGAGTGAGATACTCGTTAGACGACATGATGTTGATGAGGTTCTCGCCAGGAATGTTCATGAAGTTAGGCAGACCAGCACCAGAACCTACGAAGATGCCCTTGAAGCCGCTCTTCTCCAGTTCGTCAACAGAGATTGTCTTGCCCACGATTACGTCAGTCTGGAAGTGAACACCCATCTTGCGGAGGTTCTCTATCTCTACGTCAACGATAGCGTTAGGCAGACGGAACTCAGGGATGCCATACTTGAGCACACCGCCGATTTCGTGCAGAGCCTCGAATACGTAAACGTCGTAGCCCTTTTTCACCATATCGCCAGCAAAGGAGAGTCCTGCAGGACCAGAACCCACAACAGCAATCTTTATGCCGTTAGAAGGTGCTATCTCAGGCAGTGACATCTGACCTGACTGGCGCTCGTAGTCGGCAGCGAAACGCTCCAGATAGCCTATTGCCACAGCAGGCTCGTTCATCTTCAGGTGTATGCACTTGCTCTCACACTGCTTCTCCTGTGGACAAACACGGCCACATACGGCAGGCAGGGCAGAAGTATTCTTCAGTACCTTGGCAGCAGCCAGGAACTGACCGCGCTCTATATTCTTGATAAATGAAGGTATGTTGATGTTTACAGGACAGCCCTCTACACATGATGGGTTAGCGCAGTCCAGACAGCGCTTAGCCTCAGTGAGAGCCATCTCCTTGGTCAGTCCGATGTTCACCTCCTCAGTACGGGTGGTAGCACGATATACTGGGTCGAGCTCAGGCATCTTCACACGCTCAATGGCTGTGCGCTCTTTTGGCTTCATGCTCTTGCGCAGCTCCTCACGCCAAGGTGCCTTGCGGTCTGTTAGCACGTCGATAGAGTCATCTACAGGCTCTACGTCCATCTTCACGTCGGTCTTCTCTGCCTTGCCGGCATTGGCGTCGCTATATACGTGCTCAGCATAGTGCTCCATCTCCTCGAGCTCAGCCTTCTTGAATGTGCCCATGCGCTTGAACATCTCGTCCCAGTCAACAAGGGCTCCGTCAAACTCAGGACCGTCGATGCAGACAAACTTTGTCTTGCCACCGATAGTCAGTCGGCAGGCACCACACATACCCGTTCCGTCAACCATGATGGTATTGAGCGAAACGTCTGTTGAGATGCCGTACTTCTGCGTGGTGAGGCAAGAGAACTTCATCATAATTGGAGGTCCGATGGCGAATGCCTTGTCGATATGCTCCTGCTCGGCAAACTTCTCGATACCTACTGTCACTACGCCCTTCTCGCCTTTTGAGCCGTCATCGGTCATGATGATGAGCTCGTCAGATGAAGCACGCAGTTCGTCCTCGAGGATAACGAGGTCTGCCGTTCTGCCAGCCAGCACGGTGAGCACCCTGTTGCCAGCAGCCTTCAGTCCGCGAACTATAGGCAGCATAGGTGCAGCACCCACGCCACCACAGGCACAGATAACGGTGCCAAACTTCTCAATGTGTGTTGGGTTGCCCAGTGGTCCTACTACGTCTGCCACTTCGTCGCCCACGTTGAGGTTACACAGCTTGGTTGATGACAATCCCACTTCCTGAATTACCAATGTGATGGTGCCACGCTCTACGTCAGAGTCAGCGATGGTAAGCGGCATACGCTCACTATGCTTGTCAACACGCACAATGACAAAGTTGCCAGGCTTACGGCTCTTAGCTATCAGCGGAGCCTCAATCTCAAAGAGGAACACCTTCTCAGAGAATTGTTTCTTGGTTACAATCTTGAACATGTGAAAATATTGAATATTGAATATTGAAGATTGAAAGTTAATTCAAAGTTTCTTTCTTCGTTTTAATAATTTTTACTAATGTTGCCACTATGCGACTACAGTCCGCATATATTGAGTTATATTCTTTTTCGTTTATAAATTCTGATTCATATAGCAGTTCAAGCCAATATTGGGTCTCGTTAGCTTCCTTTAGTGCTATACCGAGTTTACTGATAAAGTCCATTGTACTTTGAGCGTTGATACTCTCTCGTGCGTTGGCTCCTATGCTTGTTCCGCTTCTTAATACTTGCTTAGACAATACATACTCTTGCTTTTCTTCTTTTAAGAAGGTGTAGAGTTTGATTATTCTGAGAGCAAAAGCCTTACACAGTATTTGTATAGTATTGTCTTCTCTCATTCCAATTTCCAATTAAAAATTTTTCAATTTTCAATCTTCAATTTTCAATTTTTAATCATCTCCACACCCATGTATGGCACCAGCACCTTTGGCACTCTGATGCCATCCTCAGTCTGGTTGTTCTCCAGTATGGCAGCCACGATGCGAGGCAGAGCCAGTGCCGAGCCGTTCAGCGTGTGGCAGAGCTCAGTCTTCTTGGTCTGGCTGTTGCGATAGCGACACTTCAGTCGGTTAGCCTGATAGGTGTCAAAGTTGGAAACTGACGATACCTCCAGCCAACGCTTCTGAGCCTCGGAGTAAACCTCGAAGTCGTAGCATATAGAAGAGGTGAACGACTGGTCGCCGCCACAGAGCAGCAATATGCGGTAAGGCAGCTCCAGCTTCTTCAGCAGTCCCTCCACGTGCTCCAGCATCTCCTTGTGGCTCTCCTTAGAGTGCTCAGGCTTGTCTATGCGCACAATCTCTATCTTGGAGAACTCATGCAGGCGGTTCAGTCCTCTTACGTCCTTGCCGTATGAGCCAGCCTCCCTGCGGAAGCACTGGGTGTAGGCGCAGTTCTTGATAGGCAGCTGGCTCTCGTCCAGTATCACGTCGCGGTAGATGTTGGTTACAGGCACCTCAGCCGTTGGTATGAGGTAGAGGTCGTCTATCTCGCAGTGGTACATCTGTCCCTCTTTGTCAGGCAGCTGTCCAGTGCCGTAGCCTGAAGCTTGGTTCACCACCGTAGGAGGCATAATCTCAGTGTAGCCTGAAGCCCTTGCCTCGTCGAGGAAGAAATTTATCAATGCCCTCTGTAGGCGGGCACCAAGACCTACATACACAGGGAAGCCGGCACCTGAAATCTTCACACCCAGATCAAAGTCTATGAGGTTATACTTCTTGGCAAGCTCCCAGTGAGGCAGTTTGGCAGTCTCCACCACGGGGTTGGCATCCCAGTTGCCTACGGTGTCAGTTCCGTCGCACTCCTTCAGGTTGCTCTTCACTACCTTGTTGTCCTCAGCTCCCTTGCCCTCTGGCACCTCGTCGTATGGTATGTTAGGTATCTGGCAGAGTAGGGTAGTCAGCTCCTGCTGAGCCTTCTCCATCTCCTCCTCGTAAACCTTGGACTTCTCCTTCAGCGCAGCCACCTGTGCCTTAGCCTCCTCGGCAGCCTGCTTGTTGCCAGCCTTCATCAGCTGACCTATCTGAGCCGCAGCCTTCTTCTGCTCGCTCAGGTTAGCATCAAGACCCTGCTGAGCCTCTCTGCGCTTCTTGTCTATTGCTATTACCTGGTCTATGGCCTCCTCCGCATTAGGGAAGAGCTTCTTCTCCAAGCCCTTAATGACTCTTTCCTTGTCTTCTGTTATTAGTTTAAGTGTAAGCATATCTTTTTTACCTTTATTTTTTACTATTAGCTTGCAAAATTACAAAAAAAACTACATTCTACCTAAGTTTTTCCTTATAAAAATAATAATGAACGCATAAATTGCTTAAAACAACTGTCGCCGAAATGATAAAATGTAAGCAAAATAGCTCTTTTTGTGACACTTTGCTCATTCGGAAATTTTAATAACAAAACCAATTCTGGAGAAACCACCCCACATTTCTGCCCCAAAAACACCAAATTCTGACCCTAAAAATGCAGAGGCAGTACCTCTACATGCAGAAGTACCCCCTCTACATCTAAAAGTACTGCTTCTGCATCATAAAATTTCACCCGTTTTCAGCCCTTTTTTGCCCCTTTTTTGAGGTGAAAATCCTCCCATGAAAACCAAACCTTTGATAAACAGCCTTTTACAAAATTCGCGAGATTCCAGAATTTGAAGCCAACATCCCTCTCGCCTCCAAATTCTTCACTCTCGCGCCTTCCCAAAAACTCACTTTGATAGGAAAATTGCCGTTTTCATGACAAAGTGAAAAAGTGGTGGGCACTTCAGAGGTATAAAGTGACCTCTAAGTGAGGTATAGCCAAATATAGGTCACTATCCTCATCCCAGTATTCATGCGCCTTGAGAGCCCCTAAGTGAGTATGTGAGGTTAAAATGAAAATTTCTTTCTTTTCTCTACTTTTTCTCCCCTTTGTTTGTAGAAACAAAAATTACATCTTGAGCAGTCTTAAAATATGTAAATCGCCCTTTTTTGAACTAATTTTTATTATATTTTTAACAGGGGTAAACCCCTGTATATTGTTAGATAAAAATATATAGTAAATAATTAAAAATGAAGAGGTTAAATGGTGTTAATAAGGATCAGTTTTCTTTCTCTTTTGCTTGGTTTTGAAGAAAGTAAACACTAAATTTGCACCAGTAAACAAAATCGCATAGAATTATGAAAGAATACTTGATTAACCCTAAAAATCCAAATGCTTTTACATCGGAAGTGATGCATAAAGTTGTATTAAACGGTATCGATTTTGAACTCCCATATGAAATTTGGGATGCCATAGATGATGCATTTGGCTATTACTGGAATGTTGAAGTTGGGTATGGAGGCTGGCCAGATCTCAATTCAGCGGTAAGCTCTATCTCTAATTGGTTGCAAAAAGAACATATTATGTTTTCCATTGATAAAATAGTAACTATAGTTAATGTAATGTTCGACTGGATAGAACAAGTTCCTGGAGCAATTCTTGACGATGATGTGGTAGTGATTCCTCATAGTTATATGGAACAGGAAAAGGAAAGACAGGAGTTGAAACGACTAATTAAAGATCAAGATAGTAACAAACCTAATACTATTACTTGCAGTCTTTTTACACCACATTTTAATGATGCCAATACAAATTTTGTTTTCATATCAGATAAGTTTAAAGAGTTTTATCCTTCAACTTATGCTCGTTTAATTAAGCTATTCGACGAGATGGAAATTGAATGGGGTGAGGTAGAAGGCACTAAAGATATTTGGATTCGCGATTATATGCCCATACAAATCTCAGATGATCGATATATAGTATACAAATACAATCCTGATTATTTGAAAGATATAGGTAAGAAGTATTTGACGGATTCTAAGACTATATTCATGGGTGTTCTTCATCATTATCATTGGAGAGATGTCAAAATCACTTTAGATGGAGGAAATGTTGTTACATGTGCTAACCATAGAATCCTTACTGATAAGGTGTTCAGAGAAAATGGGAAGGCCCTGTATGATCCAGACTTTTGGATATATTTAGAAGAAGCCTTATATTCTGATATTATATTCCTGCCTTGGCATTGCGACACATCCAGAGAGAAGAATGCTGATGTATATGGACATGCTGACGGATTGGTAAAATGGGTAGGAGGAAACCGAATACTTATGTCAAACCATCGTGATTTCTATCCGAAGGAGGCTGACAAGATAAGAAGACGGTTGGAAGATGCAAGACTAGAAGTAACAGAAATGCTCTTCGATGTGCCTTACCCAAACAAAGACTTCAATTGGGCTTATATCAATTATCTCCAAGTGGGAAATAAGATAATTGTTCCAACTTTTGGAATACCTGAAGACAAGCAGGCTTTAAAATATATCCAAGAAGCTAACCCTGACTGTGTTGTGCGAGGTTTTCGTATGAGACATATAGCTAGAAATGGTGGAGCATTACATTGTATCACATGGAACATCAAGAAATAATTGTATGCAAACTTTGTCTTGTTATTATCAAAATTAATTTGTAATTTTGCAACATGATGTATAGATTTATTATAGCATTAGTAATGTTTCTGTTTGTGGCAAGTCCTGGTTATACCCAGTCTTTCCGCAACAATAACAACATGCTGATAGGCAAAGTGGAGTCTGACGGCACAATTCGCAATGCCAATAATATGAAAGTTGGACAAATATTCGAAGATGGAACCATCAGAGATAGTAACAATATGCGGGTTGGCACTATTAGCTTTTCTAATAAATAAAATATGAATATACAATGAACGAATTATTAAAAGAATTGGGAATATCCTTATCTAACATCCAGAATAAGGAAGACTTATCAGCTAAGTTTAAAAGTATTGCACAACAACTATTTGAAAAATATGAAATAAGATGTGGTAAAAAACGCTTTCATTTTGCTGAGATTGAATTTTACTATTACAGGAAAGGATGTTTTGATAAAGAGTGGAATAAAATCACATATGATCGAAATAATAAAGAAAATGGCGATTTTATGTATCACTATAGTGGAGTAGATATTTGTTTCAAAAGCAACTATTCAGATATAGATGCAGAATTTGGAGGTATTTTGATACGCAGTTTATATACCTTAAATGAAGAAGGAAGAAGGAACTTAGTTTTTGGACCATTGGCATGTAAAGACGAGATGCTAAACAATTGTGAGGATGAAATGCCAAAGTTATGTAAATCAGAAAAGACAATAAAATGTGATGTGAAAGGAACATCATTGGCAGGTGTTCCTAAAGAAAAACAAAGTGATCATTGTTTTTATGATAGCTCTATTATAAAAGGAGAGTGGACAAGAAGTGTAAAGAGATATGATTTTAAAAACCAAAAAGTCAGGGATTACAAGTCAAGATATAATGTTGAAAGGTTTGACCTGAGGTAAGCCCATTGTCAATATATCTTATTGGACTAAATCTAAATATTAATCATCTAAATATAATGTCATGGATTCTTTTATAGGTATTTTAGGAGCTTATTCGGGTATTTGTATTATTATCTTTTTATTTTTTGCCATATTATGGTTTGTCGTTTCGTTGATATTAAGACCTTTAATAATATGGTATTTTAAAATAAATACAATGATAGAATACCAAGAAAGCATAAATAGTCATTTATCAGAATTGGTTTCTCAAAATGAGAAGCTTTTAATGGCGCTTTCTAAACAATCTCATAGCATGTTTTCTGACGATACATACAAAGATCACGAGAGATATATGCCAAAATAAATTATAAGGAATATATTTATTATTCAAGTATTTTGAAGATCAGTGACTACACAATAAGTAGATTGTGAAGTAAAGAATTAGTTCTACAGTAAGTTTAGCAGAGAGAAAAGTCAGAGTGGATTTGGCTTTTCTCTCATTTTTTTATTATCTTTGCAGACGATATTGCGAAAAGGTGACATAACAGAATTTAGACAATGTGAAATAGGGAAGTGTCGTAATGGCGAAATTTCGATATAATATGGTATAACGAAAAATTATAACAATAGACAATAAAGTAAAAAACTTGCGCATCCTCACACCTCAATGTGGGGATGATTTTTTGTTTTTCTTTTTGCAACTTTCAAAATAAAGCCTTAACTTTGTAGTCAAAAGAGAATAGAAAGCTGCTAAGAAGAACAATATGACAGAAGAGCATTGGCAATGGCAGGAGCCAGGAACGGCATGGAGGGGCATAGGTATTTATCATATCACGCTGACGGTTCCGTCGCGCCAGCCATTATTGGGCAAGTTGGTGATACCTGATAATGACCCTTCCCAGGCGCGAGTGGAGCGCACAGCATTAGGCAATGCTGTTATTGATGAGCTGTATGTGATGTGCAAGCACTATCCAGCCATCCGTATTTTCCAGTTTTGCCTGATGCCTGATCATCTGCATGCCGTCATTCAGGTGACGAGGGTTATGGACACAAGCATTCGCAGCGTGATTCGCGGCTATTGGCAGGGCGTGAAGAAGCTGGGGAGGGCATATACTTTGGCGGTTTCTTCCGAATTAAATTCGGAGACAACAAACAAAGGTGAAACCACTACCAAAGTAAAGGCAACGAACCAAGAGGCAACGAACCAAGGAACAACAGACCAAGGAAGCGATAGCTGGGCTTTCCCTATTTTTACGGAGCGACCTTTTATTCGCCCTTTGTCACGCAAGGGTCAGCTAAGAGCGATGATGCACTATGTGCAGATGAACCCTCAGCGTTTGGCTACGAAGCGAATGATGCCAGGCTTCTTCAGGGTGCAGAAAGGCATTGAGATAGCTGGCCGTAGTTTTGATGGTGTGGGTAATGTTGCCTTGCTACATGCCAGGCAGTATGATGTGGTGCATGTGCGTAGCATCTGGGTGAAGGCAGCAGAACGTGGAGACAGTCAGCAGTTGAGAGATTATATGAACAGCTGTGTGCTTAAGGCTCGCAAGGGTGTGGTGATGGTATCGCCATTCATCTCTCCTGACGAGAAGCGAGTGCAGAATGTTCTTTTGGAAGAGAAGCTTTCCTTTATTCTCTTGGCTGATAATGGCTTTCGCGATTATTACAAGCCGACAGATGCTCTCTTTGAAGCCTGTGCTGAAGGTAGAGTGCTGATATTAAGTCCTTGGCAGTATGATGCAGACAAGCGCCATATCACGCGTAACGATTGCGTAGCCTTGAACGAGATGGCTGAAAGTTTTTTACAGTATTAGGCATTCTCTATGCGGAGCAAGGCGTTATGTGCTGCGTGGCGCAGACCTAAGGGTAGGGTAGTGTTGCTGATAGTGTTGTTGGCTTGGAGGGTTATCTGTTGCTTCTCTTCAGGAGAAAGATTGCGGAGTGAGCCGATGATGCAGTAGCCATAGAGTTGGGGCATTGCGTCTGGCGAGGTGATGAGGTTGATAGCGAGGTCTTTGGCAAAGGGAAGTCTGCAATATAGGTTCTTGCAGGCTATTTCGGCTATTTCCTGTGTGGGTGTTTGATTTATCCACTCCATTGCCATCTGCTCACAAAACTCTGTTGGAGGCATGAGCATAGTGGCGAGTATCTTGCACTCCCTGATATTGTCTGTCCAAAGGAGGGTGGCGAGGGCGAGGGAAGGCTCATACTGGCTCGCCATTTCCCTAAGGTGCAAGAGGTTGGCACCCCAGTTGAGGTGATAGTCCATACCTTTCTCTCTCAGGGATTGGGCAGTCACTCCATTCATCAACAGACGAAGGGATTGCTTTATTTCTTTATGAATACCCTCTGTGTTCATTCTTGACAACTCGATAATTCAGTAACTCGATATAGCGATGTTTCAGTATTCTGATAAATCGATATTCCGAATTGTTTACTCCAAGGAATAATCTTTTGAATAGCGAAGCATCTGTTCTATGTATGTTTCTGTGAAGTCGAGCTGAACATCTGTTATCTCGCCGTCAGCACCATATACAGGTGTCATCTTTGGGTTGAGGAAGCCTTTGTAAGGAGCTATGTTAAGCTTCTCATAGCGAGAGAGCACCTCTTTGTGCAGGTCAGGATTTATCTTGACGGCATAAGTCTCAACAAGATGCTGTGCTGCTTCATAGTCGCCCTCGCTCTTTATGCGCTGAATCTCAGCAAGAAGTTGGGCAAAGAGATTTCTGAGGGCAGGGTAGTCGTTAATCTTTATGTAGTGCTTGCCCTCATGCTCCACCAACTCTATGGCACCATCAGCATGTTCATAACACCAGTTGGCTATCAAGGCTCTGTTGCGCATGTGTGCCTCCTCGATGTTGTCGCCCAGTTTGATGCGCACATTCTGCGTCATCATGCCATTCATGATGTAGGTATAGTAGTTGGACTTGTAAGCCTCCTCGTCAGGAGTCAAGCCAAGTTCCACGAGTTTCTTGTCTGCTATGTAGTAAAGTCCGAAGAGGTCAGCACGAGCCTCCTCGATGGTGTTGCCGTATGCCTTGAGGGCATCAGGGCTCACTCCTGGCAAGAGCTGGCCACTTCCATGCCCCAGACATTCGTGGAGGTCTGTGTGCAGGTCGTCGCACTTGTCGCCATATTTCCTTATCATAGCCACAGTCTCAGCATCTATCGCAAACTCCTCAAGGAATCCGTTACCCTTAGCTGCTTTGTTGTAGGCATCAGTAAAATTGGTTATGGTAACAGACTTTGAACCATGCTGAGCCCTTATCCAGTCGGCATTAGGCAGATTGATGCCGATAGCAGTAGAGGGGTATTCGTCTCCTCCCAGCATAGCACCACAAACGGCATTAGCCACAACGCCCTTCACATGAGGCTTGCGGAAACGAGGGTCAACAGGCGAGTGGTCCTCAAACCACTGAGCATTCTGGCTGATGGTCTGGGTGCGCTTGCAAGCCTCGAGGTCCTTGTATTCTACTATACCCTCCCAAGAAGCCTTGAAGCCCAGAGGGTCTCCATAAACCTCGATAAAACCATTGATGAAGTCTATGCGTCCGTCAAGTTCCTTGAGCCATTCGATAGAGTATTCGTCGAAGGTCTCGAGATTACCTGTGGTGTAGTAATCTACGAGCAGGGTGATAACTTTCTTTTGTTGCTCATTTTCAGTGTATTCCTTTGCTTTGCTCAAGAAGAAGATAATCTTCTCGATGGTCTTGCCATACTTGCCGTTGAGATGCCATACTTCCTCCTTCAGCTTGCCATCTTTCTTTACAAGGCGCGAGTTAAGTCCGTAGGATGGAGGGGTAGGGTTGTCTCCTTTCATCTTGCTGTAGAAATCTTCCACCTCCTGCTGAGTGACACCTTTGTAGAAATTGCATGATGAGGTTTCTATAAGGTCCACACCCTTAGCCTTGTTTACGCGCTTGGGCATAACGTCAGGATTGAAGATTACAGGACAAAGCAGAGTGATAAGCTCCTCGGCTGGCTTTGGCAGAGAGCCCTCAGGCATCTTTCGAAGGAGTTGCTCGAAGAAAATCTGGCTGAACTCAGGCTTGAATTTCTCACAACCATAGTGGTGGTGTATGCCGTTAGAGAACCACACTCTCTTGAGATATTCTATGAAGGCTTTCTCTTCCTGATTGAGACTCTCAGCCTCCTTACGCGCGTACATAATATTATATGTCGCTTCCAGAGTCTTGCGGATAAGCAGGTTGTACTCTCCCCATTGGTCGAAGATTATGTCTCTTCCCCATAGGGTGGCTTCGGAGAGGTAATAGATGTAAGCCTTCTGCTTGGGGGTGAGGGCATCAAAGCCGTGCAACTGGTATCTCAATATCTGAATGTCTGCAAAGCGCTCGTTTGTAACGTAAAGAAAATCAGTCTTTTGCTGCATGGTGTTCAATCTTTTTCTTTATGCCTAAAAGTTTTATATGTTAAGTTTTAGGCGATTAAGTATATAGTGTTATGTGTTTTGTAAAATCGTTCACAAAATTACGAAAAAAAATACACATGGCGTGCTAATCTTTCGTTTTTTTTTTGTAATTTTGCATGCAATGGAGTTATCCCGTCACATAGAAATACTTTTATTAGATAATGATTGTGTCATTGTCCCTGGGCTGGGTGGCTTCATGGCTCACTACATTCCTTCAGAGTACGTAAAGGATGAAAAGCTGTTTCTCCCTCCACAACGCACTCTGGGTTTTAATCCGCAATTACAACTCAATGACTCTCTCCTTGCGCAGTCTTATGTAGAGGCTTATGACATAAGCTATCCAGAGGCTGTAAACAGGCTGTATGCTGAGGTAGAGGAGGTTAAGCAAACGCTGTCTATAGAGGGCAGGTATGAGTTTCATGGTGTGGGAGTGCTCAAATATACCTCTGAGGACAAATATGAGTTTGAGCCTTGTACAGCTGGTATTCTTACCCCTTCTCTCTATGCGCTCGGCACGTTTGGTGCTGATATAATCAATGAGGTACCAGCCTCAGTAACACTGCCTGTTTCTGGAGGTTACGCAGAAGAGAAACAGACAGAAGCCCCAAAGACCTTAGACATAGCAATAGTAAGAAATGTTCTTATGGCTGCTATGCTGCTGCTGTTGTTTGCCTTTGCCGCTATGCCTGTTGGTATAGGCAGTAATGACGTTCAGCAGTGCTCTGTGATAGACACTCATGCCGTCACCTCTCTGGTTAAGAAAGGTCTGGTGGCTGATACACTCGCCATAGCTGAGGTTGCAGAGGTTGCAGACACTATTCCTCAGGCAAAGGAAGCAGTGGCAGTGCAGATAAATCATGAAGAACAGACAGCATCCCCAGCAAACGGTGGCTTTACTATCGTGCTGGCAAGCAAGGTGAGCAAGGCTGGAGCAGATGAATTTGTAAAAGAACTAAATAAGGCGGGCTATGATTCTGCCTACGTTTTTGAGAAAGGCTCTATGAGAAAGGTCGTTCTTGGAAATTTCTCCTCTGAGTCTGAAGCTGCACGAGCCCTGAACAATTATCGCAAGGCATACAGATGGTTTGCAGAGGCTTGGGTGTCAGAGATTTAATCCTTTTTCCTTTTTTTTATTTATCCTATGAAGAGAGTACGTTGCCCTAAATGTGATAATTTTATAACCTTTGATGAAACAAAGTATCAGGCAGGGCAATCGCTTGTTTTTCAGTGTCCAGACTGTGGCAAGGAGTTTGGCATACGCATTGGTGTGTCGAAACTGCGCAACAGGCAGAAGGAAGAAAACCCCACATCGGAGGAGACTGACGAGGGAGTTGGCACAATAGTGGTTATAGAGAATGTATTCCACTACAAGCAGGTATTGCCACTGAAGATGGGCGACAACATCATAGGCAGATACATGAAAGGCTCAAAGTGCAACACGCCGATAGAGACCAACGACCCTTCTATCGACATGAACCATTGCGTCATCAATGTGTCCCGAGACAAGCAGGGCAAACTGAAATACGTGCTCAGAGACGGTCCCAGCTATACAGGCACTTTTGTTGATAACCAGATACTTGGCGACAAGGAAAGACGCATAATATATAATGACACGCTCTTTACCATCGGAGCTACATCCATAATACTGAAAACACCACAAGACTCATAGCTATGTGGCAGTAAACTGTGAACTATGAACTGCGAACCGTGAACAATGAATTTCTTCGACTCCACACTCTCGACTATAAGCGATTTTATCTGGGGCTACCCTATGATAGTCCTGCTGGTGGGCACACATATTCTGCTCACCATAAGGCTGAAATTCCCACAACGTAAAATCCTTACTGCCATCAAGTTGTCTCTTGCCAAAGACAAGGATGGCGATGGCGATGTGAGCCAGTTTGGCGCTCTTGCTACAGCCCTTGCTGCCACTATCGGAACAGGCAACATAATAGGTGTGGGTACAGCAATAGCGTTGGGAGGTCCAGGAGCCGTACTATGGTGTTGGCTGACAGGCGTTTTAGGCATAGCCACAAAATATGGCGAGGGGCTTCTTGCAGTGAAATATCGCAGAACATCAAAGAAAGGCTACAAGATAGGAGGACCTATGTATGCCCTCGAATACGGACTGCATGCCAAGTGGGCAGGTGTGCTCTTTGCCCTCTTTA
Organism: Prevotellaceae bacterium UBA4332; assembly: GCA_002394365.1. Taxonomy (GTDB): domain Bacteria; phylum Bacteroidota; class Bacteroidia; order Bacteroidales; family Bacteroidaceae; genus Prevotella. The sequence goes on along the minus strand of DGTQ01000026.1, from coordinate 217,661 downwards.
CTGCTCTTGCTGCCTTTGGCATAGGCAGTACTGTTCAGGCAAATGCTATCTCTACCCTTGCTCGTGATGTGATGGGGATAGACATGTGGATTTCTGGTGTGGTGGTAACACTGCTTGTAGGACTGGTGCTCATTGGAGGCATAAAGAGTATCTCTAGGGTCTGCACAGCTCTTGTGCCCTTTATGGCTGCTCTTTATGTCATAGGATGTCTCGTTCTGCTCTGCCTGAACTACCAATACGTTATTCCAGCCATAGAACTTATATGTCTTTCAGCCTTCGACCCCCATGCTTTGGGTGGAGGAGTAGCAGGAGGAGGCATAATGGTAGCTGCTCATTACGGTATAGCAAGAGGTTTGTTCTCTAACGAGTCTGGTCTGGGTTCTGCTCCACTCGTAGCAGCAGCAGCCAAGACAAAGAACCCCGTGCGTCAGGCTCTGGTAAGTGCAAGCGGAACATTCTGGGACACAGTGGTCATTTGTGCCATAACAGGTATAGTGATAGTAAGCAGCATATTGTGTTATGCTGATGTCAGCAGTCTTCACACCTCTTCGCTCGGACATCTTTTTAACCATATCCTCGAAACCAAATTGTCAGGCATAGACGGAGGCTCGCTCACCAAGTTGGCTTTCTCCAAGATACCAGCCATAGGCGAACCTCTGCTCATGTTCGGACTTTTCACCTTCGCTTTCTCCACCATACTCGGCTGGAGTCTCTATGCCCAGAGAGCAGTAGAATATCTCTTTGGTCCCAAGGGAGTCAAGGCTTACACGTGGGTGTTCCTCCTTGCAGTATTGCTGGGCTCATCCATAAGCCTCAACACAGTATGGACTATGGCAGACATCTTCAATGCCCTTATGGCTATACCAAACCTCATGGCGCTCATACTGCTCAGCAACGTTATAGTAAAGGAAACAGACAAATACCTATGGAGCGGACACCTTGACGAAGAAGAGGTTTGATGTTTTGGATGTTGTCTTTTGCAGGCGGTTTCTTATCCTCTGCAGATTGTTGATATGTTTCTTTGGGAAGGAGCATTGCTTCTAATTCAAATTTGCTAGCAAATTTGCCAAATTAACTAGTAAATTCATTAAATTTGCTAGCAAATTCAACACAGAAGCAAAGCAACAATATTCTGTAGCTTAGCAAGGGCAGGCAGAAGCTTAGTAAGGGCAGTTACAAGTTCTTGCGCTCCGTAGGTGCTCAGGCGAGCATAGCTCGGAGTCCCAGTTACAAGTTACCAGTTGTAAGTTTTCGATGTAGGAATAGAGGATAGATTACATGGAAAAGGTACTTGGGAGAAAAAAGTTACAAGAAAAGCGAGATAAATGCTTTTATATTCAAAGTTTTTTTATTAACTTTGCACCAATTTAGTGCTTTCGTGACACTATGTTGGTGCTTTTTGATTAACTAATTGCAAATTATCACTTTTTCAACAGGATATACATTATGAATATAGGTATAACACTCATGATTGTAGGAATGGTAACAGTATTCGCAGTATTGATTATCATTATCCAGTTAAGCAACCTGCTCATAAAGATAGTAAACAGGGTTGCTCCCGAGGAGGACGTTAAGCTTGCCAAGGCTGTCAAGGCGCCCACGGGAGTGGTGCCCGTTGCCCCTGACGTAGCAGAGGCTATCAGTCAGGCTATTGCCAAGATAACTGGTGGCAAAGGCATGGTGGCTGGAATAAAGAGATTGTAAAGTTACCAGTTATAAGTTGTTGGTTATAAGTTTGAAATTTACGAGGTAAAAAAAGATAACAAAAAGATAATGGCAAAAGAAATTAAGTTCAGTCTGGTTTTTCGTGATATGTGGCAGAGTGCTGGCAAGTACCAGCCACGTGTGGACCAGCTGGTGAAGGTGGCTCCTGCAATAATCAAGATGGGATGCTTCGACCGTGTAGAGACTAATGGTGGTGGTTTTGAACAGGTAAATCTGCTGTATGGCGAGAACCCTAACAAGGCAGTGCGCGAATGGACTAAGCCTTTCCACGAGGCCGGCATACAGACCCACATGCTCGACCGTGCGCTTAACGGACTGCGCATGAGCCCTTGCCCTAAGGACGTGCGCCAGCTCTTCTACAAGGTAAAGAAGGCGCAGGGCACTGACATCACCCGTATCTTCTGCGGACTGAACGACCCACGCAACGTGATACCTTCCATACAGTATGCCAAGGAGGCTGGCATGATAGCTCAGGCTTCTCTCTGCATAACCCATTCGCCAATACACACGGTGGAGTATTACGTCAACCTTGCCAAGACATTCATCGAAGCTGGTGCTGACGAGATTTGTCTGAAGGATATGGCAGGCATAGGTCGTCCAGAGTCTTTGGGCAAGATAGTTGCTGGCATCAAGGCTTACAAGAAGGACATCATAATACAGTATCACTCTCATGCTGGTCCTGGCTTCAACATGGCATCAATACTCGAGGTGGCTCGTGGTGGCTGTGACTACATAGACGCAGCGGTTTCACCATTGTCATGGGGTACTGGTCACGCTGACATCATAGCCGTACAGGAGATGCTGAAGGATGCTGGCTTCAAGGTGAAGGATATCAACATGGCAGCCTACATGGAGGTGCGCACCCAGATTCAGGAGATGATGGACGACTTCCTGGGCTACTACATACCAAAGCTCAATCATCTCAACAACTCCCTGCTCATCAAGCCAGGTCTGCCTGGTGGCATGATGGGTTCGCTCATGACTGACCTTGAGGACAACCTGCGCTCGCTGAACAAGTGGAAGGTGAAGAACAACCAGCCAGAGCTTACCACCGACGAACTGCTGATAAAGCTCTTCGACGAGGTGGCTTACGTTTGGCCTAAGGTGGGTTACCCTTGTCTGGTAACTCCATTCTCTCAGTATGTGAAGAACCTTGCCCTGATGAACGTGATACAAATGGAGAAGGGTAAGGAGCGTTGGTCTATGATAGCCGAGAACATCTGGGACATGATACTGGGCAAGAGTGGAAAACTGCCTGGAGAGGTAGATCCTCTCTTCAAGGAAATGGCTAAGAAAGAGGGCAGAAAATTCCTTACCGCCGACCCGCAGGACAACTATCCTGACGAACTGGAGACTTATCGTCTCAAGATGAAGCAGGCTGGCTGGGAGCTTGGCGAGGATAACGAGGAACTCTTCGAGTATGCTATGCACCCACAGCAGTATGAGGCTTACAAGAGCGGAGCTGCCAAGGCTGCTTTCGAAAAAGACCTTGCCGAGCGTAAGGAGAAGAAGAAGGAACACACACATGGTGCAGGCAACGTGAAGAAGCAGTTGCCAAATCAGGTAACGGTAAACGTGAACGGCACCAACTACCTCGTAAACATATCTTATGACGGCACGATGCCTGCATCTGCTGCTACACCAGGACTGGCACAGCAGTCTGCTCCTGTTGAACCAGCAGCACCTGTCAAGGGTGAGGGCATAGAGATACTTGCTCCACTCGAGGGCAAGGCATACCTCGTGCAGTCTTCTTCCGAGGTGCCAAAGAAGGTTGGCGACCACGTCGAGGAAGGCGAGGTGATATGCTACATAGAGGCAATGAAAGTGTTCAACCGCATCAAGGCCGAGAAGTCTGGCACGATAACGTCAATAGCCTTTACGTCAGGTGACTCAGTAGAGGAAGACGACGTGCTGATGACGATTGCGTAAAGCCTCAGTTCACAGTTCACAATTCATAGTTCACAGTTATAAGTTTTTGTAGCGTAAGCGTTTCGTAGGAGCTTTGCTCCGTTTCGTAGCAATCTCGATTGCGTTTCGTACGAAGTTAATATATAGTTAAGATAGTGGAAATACTACAGAAAATATGGGAAATGACATCCTTCGCTCAGACGGGTGGAGACTGGTCTTTCCTCATCATGCTGGTTATAGCCTGCATATTGCTCTACCTCGGAATAGTAAAGAAATATGAGCCATTGTTGCTTGTGCCGATAGGCATGGGCGTGCTTCTTGCAAACTTTCCTGGTGGCGGCATGGGTGTCACAACAGTTACGTCGGAGGGCTACATACCCCTCGCTGACGGTTCGTTCCTCCTCGATGCTCAGGGTAACAAGGAGGTTATCTGGGACATGCCCCTGCACAAGATAGCCCACGACCTGGGCTTGATGAACTTTATATATTATATGTGCATCAAAACAGGTTTTATCCCACCTATTATATTTATGGGTGTGGGAGCACTTACCGATTTTGGTCCTATGCTGCGCAACCTCAGGCTCTCCATCTTCGGAGCAGGAGCTCAGTTTGGTATCTTTGCAGTGTTGCTTTGCGCCCTTGCTATGGGTTTCACACCTCAGCAGGCTGCGTCTCTCGGCATCATTGGCGGAGCCGACGGCCCTACGGCTATCTTCACCACCATCAAGCTCGCACCCGAACTGCTTGGTCCTATAGCCATTGCGGCATATAGCTACATGGCACTCGTGCCTGTCATCATTCCTCTTGTCGTAAAGCTGCTTTGCACCAAGAAAGAGCTGATGATAAACATGAAGGAGCAGGACAAGAAATATCCCAACAAGACAGAGATAAAGAATCTGCGCGTACTGAAGATACTCTTCCCTATAACAGTTACAATAATCGTGGCTCTGCTCGTGCCTACGGCAGTGAGCCTTGTGGGTATGCTTATGTTTGGTAATCTGCTGAAGGAATTGGGCTCAATGACCAGCCGCCTCTTTGATACAGCATCCAATGCCATCATGAACTCCGCAACAATATTCCTCGGACTTTCCGTAGGTGCAACGATGACGGCAGATGCTTTCCTCAACCTTCAGACTATAGGCATCGTGGTTGGCGGTTTCCTCGCCTTCGCTTTGTCTATATCAGCAGGTATCTGCATGGTGAAGATATTCAACCTCTTTGTTAAAAAGAAGGTTAATCCGCTTATCGGAGCAACAGGCCTCTCGGCAGTGCCGATGGCTTCACGTGTTGCCAACGAGATAGCAACCAAGTACGACCCCAAGAACCACGTACTGAACTACTGTATGGCATCAAATATCTCTGGTGTTATAGGTTCGGCAGTGGCAGCAGGCGTACTTATCTCTTTCTTGCAATAAATTCATGATATCATAAAAACGCTAAACCAAAAATAAGAATCTATGGAAAAGAAACTTCTTCTTGGAGACGAAGCCATAGCTCTGGGAGCTATCCATGCAGGACTTAGTGGCGTGTATGCTTACCCAGGCACTCCGTCAACCGAGATTACAGAGTTCATTCAGAAGAACCCTTACGCAAAAGAGCAAAAGATACGCTCTCGCTGGTGTACTAACGAGAAGACGGCTATGGAGGCTGCACTCGGTATGTCTTATGCAGGCAAGAGAGCATTGGTGTGTATGAAGCACGTGGGCATGAACGTTTGTGCTGACGCCTTTGTCAATAGTGCAATAACAGGAGTAGAAGGAGGTCTTGTAGTACTTGCTGCCGACGACCCTTCAATGCACTCAAGTCAGAACGAGCAGGACTCACGTTTCTATGGTAAGTTTGCACTTATCCCCATATTCGAACCATCTAATCAGCAAGAAGCTTACGACATGATGAAGATAGCCTTCGACTTCTCTGAAGCCATCAAGGAACCTGTCTTACTTCGTGTCGTAACTCGTTTAGCACACTCTCGTGCTGCTGTAGAGGTTAGCGAACCACAACCACAGAACGCCATGCGCCCCTCTACAGACCAGTGGGTGTTGCTCCCAGGCATAGCCAAGAAGAAGTATGCTGCCCTGCTCGAGAAGCAAGACTCTATGCTCATGGCGGCTAACAAGAGCCAGTTCAACAAGTCTGAGTATGGTGCTTCTACCGACAAGGCGGCTAAGACTGGCATCGTGGCTTGCGGCATAGGCTACAACTATGTTAAGGAAGCCCTCGCACAGTTGCCAGAGGAGGAGCAGGCTAAATTTAATATTGAGAAGGTTTCACAATATCCGCTCCCAGAGCAGCGCATACAGATGCTCGCCAAGGAATCGGGCAAGCTGCTCGTGGTAGAAGACGGTCAGCCTGTTGTAGAGCAGGATGTCAAGGCTCTGCTCGGCACAGGATACGTGGTAACAGGTCGTTTGACAGGTGCTCTGCCTCGTACTGGCGAACTTACTCCTGACAGCGTGGCTGCAGCTCTCGGCGTAGAGGCTCCACAGCTCATGGAACCAGCAAAGAACCTCGCAGGTCGTCCTCCACAGCTCTGTCAGGGTTGTGGTCACAGAGACGTCTATGGCGCTCTGCGTGAGATTATCGACGAGATGCCTGATGCTCGTGTCTTTGGCGATATAGGTTGCTACACCCTTGGTGCTCTGCCTCCATTCAAGGCACTCTCAAGTTGTGTGGATATGGGTGCTTCTATTACTATGGCTAAGGGTGCTGCCGATGCTGGCTTGCGTCCTGCTATTGCTGTGATAGGCGACTCTACCTTCACCCATTCTGGTATGACTGGCTTGCTTGATGCCATCAATGATAATAGTGCCATAACCGTCATCATTTCAGACAACCTCACCACAGGTATGACTGGTGGTCAGGATAGTGCAGGCACAAACAAGTTTGAGGCTATCTGCCTTGGTCTTGGTATGGATCCTGCACACCTACACGTTGTTACACCATTGCCTAAGAACATCCCAGCTATCGCACAGCTCATCCGTGACGAGATAGCTTACGAGGGAGTAAGTGTTATCATCCCACGCCGTGAGTGCATACAGACAGCAGCTCGTCATGCAAGGGAAAAGGCGAAGGCAAAGGCAAAGAAATGATGAATGTAGAATGAAGAATTAAAAATGAAAAAGGATATTATCTTATGCGGTGTGGGTGGACAAGGTATCCTCTCTATCGCAACAATCATAGGTGAAGCAGCCACAAGGGCTGGTGTAAACTTGAAGCAGGCAGAGGTTCACGGAATGAGTCAGCGTGGCGGAGACGTGCAGTCTAATCTGCGTCTCTCAACCGACGAAATATACAGCGACCTCATAGCAAAGGGTGGGGCAGACCTTATCATCTCTATGGAGCCAATGGAGGCTCTGCGTTATCTGCCTTATCTCTCTAAGGATGGTGTGATAGTAACCAGTAACAAGCCTTTTGTCAATATACCTAACTATCCTGACGAAGAGGCTCTCTTTGCCGAACTCGGCTCTCTGCCTAACGTGGTACAGCTCGACATTGAGGCAGTAGCTAAGGATGCTGGTAGTGCTCGTAGTGCCAACGTGGTGCTTCTCGGTATGGCAGCAAAATACATAGAGATTGTTTCCTCTGATGCTCTGCGCACAGCTGTTGCAACCATCTTTGCCTCAAAGGGTGAGAAAGTTGTAGAGTCTAATCTTAAAGCCTTCGATATGGGGGCTGGAAATGCTTAATTCATAATTCATAATTCATAGTTTATAGTTCATAATAATAATCATAATTATAGTTATGATGTATAGAAGAGAATTACCAGATTGGAAGTCAGAGTATCTGGACCCAGAACTCGAGACCATGACGCGAGAGCAGATAGAGGCTCTTCAGGTGGAGCGTCTCAAGGACACTGTCAAGCGCTGCATGAACAACCCCTTCTACAAGGCTCGCCTTCAGGAGGCAGGTGTCAGCCCTGAGAATATAAGGTCGGTTGACGATATACGTCGTATTCCTTTCACTACCAAGCAGGACCTTCGCGATACCTATCCCTTCGGACTTGCCAGCGTACCTCTTACAGAATGTGTGCGTCTGCACAGCTCTTCAGGCACAACGGGTAATCCTACCGTAATACTCCACACGCAGAAAGACCTCGACGAGTGGGCTAATCAGGTGGCTCGTAACCTGTGGATGGTAGGTTTGCGTCCTGATGACATATTCCAGAACTCTTCTGGCTATGGTATGTTCACTGGCGGACTGGGCTTCCAGTATGGTGCGGAGCGCCTTGGTATGCTTACCGTTCCAGCAGCAGCAGGCAACTCTCTGCGTCAGATTAAATTCATGAAGGACTTCGGCACCACAGCCGTTCATGCAGTGCCTTCCTATGTTACCCGTCTTTATGAGGTAATGCAGGAGCAGGGTGTTGACCCACGCAAGGACACCAAACTCAAGGTTCTTGCCATAGGTGCTGAGCCTCACTCTGAGGAACAACGCCAGCGTATAGAGCAGATGCTGGGTGTCAAGGCTTACAACTCTTTCGGTATGTCAGAGATGTGTGGTCCTGGTGTAGGCTTTGAGTGTAAGGAGCAGAATGGTCTCCACTTCTGGGAGGACTACTATATTGTGGAGATAGTTGACCCTGAAACTCTCGAACCTGTGCCAGACGGTGAGATTGGCGAGCTCGTGCTCACCTCTATACGTCGAGAGGCTATGCCACTGCTTCGCTATCGTACTCGTGACCTCACCCGTGTGCTCGGCCGCACCTGTCCTTGTGGCAGAAATCATGTGCGCCTCGATCGCATGAAGGGTAGGAGCGACGATATGATGGTGCTTCGTGGTGTCAATATCTTCCCTATACAGATAGAGAAAATCCTTATGCAGTTCAAGGAACTCGCCAACAACTATCTCATCACCCTCACCACCGATGAGAATAACGACAATATGACCGTAGAGGTGGAGCTGGAGGAACTCTTCACTGACGATTACCAGCGTTTGGAGTCGCTGAAGAAGAACGTCACGCGTGCCCTGAAGGATGAAATCCTCCTTACCCCTCACGTGAAACTCGTGCCTAAGGGTACTCTGCCAGTTTCTGAGGGCAAGGCTGTCCGTGTCATTGATAAGAGAACGGTATATAAATAGAGTTGAAGGTATAAGGTATAAAGTATAAAGTATAAAGTTGGAAAGACTATGACTATCAAACAGATTTCAATATTTGTAGAGAATAAGAGTGGTGCCCTGCTCAATGTGCTCAAACTGTTGCGTGACAATGGCATCAGCATCATCATAAGCAATATCAGCGATACGTTAGACTTCGGCATCTATCGTCTGATATGCGATGACACAGAGAAAGCCTTCAGGATACTCCGCGACAAGGGCATCAACGTTACGATAACCAATGTGTATGCCATCCGTCTTGCCGACAACAAGGTGGGTGCTGCTGCCGACGTGATGACCTTGCTCACAGAAGCTGGTATTGGCATCAAATACATGTTCTCCTTCTTGCTCGACGGCAAGGGTGTTCTCCTCCTGCGTGCCGACAACGAGCAGAAAGCCAACGAGGTTATCATGCTCAATAAGCTCGATTTCCTCAGTGACCAGGACTTGCATTAAAATTCCTATTTTTATTTATTCACATTACAACAACAACACAATGAAAAAGACTTTACTGTTCGCTGCTGCCATCATGATGACAGCCGTAATGGCAAAAGCTTCAGATACAGTGTCCGAAAGTGCTGACGTGGCTACTGTTGACGAAAACAACGCCACCGTCTTCAAGGACGTAAACACCGACCAGGGTATTCTCGAAGACCGCAAGGCTCTCTTCGCTCCTCCAGCAGCCGATGCACCTCATGATTTCAAATATTGGGCAGGAACAGTAGGTTCGCGTTTGAAAGTAACGGGTTATGCGCAAGCAGGTTACAACGCTACATTCAACAACAACTCTTCCAACACCAACTCCTTCGAGATGCGTCGTGTCATTCTCATGGTAGGTGCTAATATCACCCCCCAGTTCTATGCCTTCTTCATGCATGACTTCAAGAGTGGCTCCATGCAGGAGTACTATATGGAGTATCGTCCCTGCAAGGCTTTCAACGTGCGCCTCGGACAGTCAAAGAGAGAGTTCACTATGGAGAACCCCATGTCTCCTACTGTGCTCGAGAGCATAGGTCCTATGTCTCAGGGTGTGTTCTGGCTCAATGGTTTCGACCCGCTCATCAGCAATGGCTCAGGTCGTGACATGGGCTTGACAATTTATGGTGACATTCTCGGAGGTCGTCTGCGCTATGTGGCAGAAGTCCTTAATGGTGGTCAGATAAACACTTCCGACAAGAACACTCAGAAGAATTTCATAGGTAAACTGGAGTACAAAATACTCCCCAACCTCCGTGTAGGCGTTTCGGGCGAAATAGGTCATGGTTATTCAGTAGCCTATTCTCGTTATAACCCTTCCCTCTATGACAACGTAGCCAAGAAGGGACAGACATATCGTCAGAATCGCTGGGCTTTCTCTGGCGAGTGGAAATCAAAGAAGACAGGCACCGACTACTACAAGAATCGTTGTGCTTCCGTTCGTGCCGAGGTACTTGGTGGCATGGATGGCAGTGTCCACACCTTTGGTGCGTATGTATCTTCAGCCATTCCCGTTTACAAGCAACTTGACGTCGTAGCTATGGTTGACAACTTCAACTATGACACACGTAAGAATTATCTTCAGACCAATCTCATGGCAGGCATTCAGTTGTGGCTTCACACGAAGTGCCGCCTGCAGTTGCAATACACCTACAGCGCCCTCAGCTCTGCCCATCGTCAGCTGTTAGGCAAAGGCAATTTCTCTAAGATAGACGCTCAGGTGCAAGTGGCGTTTTAACAATTCATAGTTCACAGTTAACAATTCACAGTTAACAATTCACAGTTAACAATTCACAGTTGAATGTTCCGAGTTCTGAGCTCTAATTACTAATTCTTGCGCTCCGTAGGTGCTCAGGCGAGCAAGCTCGGAGTTCTAATTGCTAATTCTTAATTAACAAAATATGTTTATCAAGATACTTCTTACAGTCATATTCCTCTGCATCACCGTTGCAGTAGGCATCTACAGCCGTCGTCAGGCAAACACCGTTGATGGCTTTGTGTTAGGCGGACGTAATGTTGGTGGCTGGCTCACTGCATTTGCTTTCGGCACATCTTATTTTTCTGCTGTTGTCTTTGTGGGCTACGCAGGACAGTTTGGTTGGAAATACGGTATGTCAGCCAGTTGGATAGGCATAGGCAATGCCCTTATAGGCTCCCTTCTTGCCTGGCTCGTTTTAGGTAAGCGCACACGTCTTATGACGCAACACATAGAGTCACGCACCATGCCCGATTTCTTCGGCACTCGCTATGGTGACGAGGGCTTGCGCATCGCGGCTTCCATCATCGCTTTCGTGTTTCTTATCCCATATACGGCAGGTGTCTATATGGGCATCTCCAAACTCTTCGAAATGGGTTTTGGCGTACCTTACGAATACTGCGCCATGACAATGGCACTCCTTACAGCCGTCTATGTCATACTCGGAGGATATAAGGCAACGGCCATTAACGATTTCATACAGGGCATCATCATGCTCGTCGGCATATCTGTAGTTATCGCTGTAGTGCTCAATTCACAAGGTGGCTTCACCGAGGCTTACCATAAGATGCTCGCCCTCACACCAAATCAGGATGACCTCACTCAGCGTGGCAAGGAACTCTATGCCAATTTCCAGACAGGCGACTTTGCCTCCTGCTTTGGTCCAAATCCTCTGTCGCTCCTTGGTGTGGTAGTGCTCACCTCACTCGGTACATGGGGATTGCCGCAGATGGTAGGCAAGTTCTATAGCATTACTGATGAGTCAGCTATCAAGCGTGGCACAATCATCTCCACTATTTTCGCCATTATCGTGGCAGGTGGCTGTTACTTCCTCGGAGGATTCGGTCGTCTCTTCGTAGATACGGCTTTCAATGCCGAGAAAGGTAAGTTTGTCTATGACAATATCATCCCCACCATGCTCGAAACTCTGCCAGATTTCCTCATAGCTCTGGTTATCCTCCTTGTCCTTTCAGCCTCCATGTCCACCCTTGCAGGCCTTGTCCTCACTTCGTCATCTACCATGACTCTCGACCTCATATATCGAGACAAGAAGTCACTCACAGGCGAAGTGGAAGGCGGAGAGATTGATGATATAGTGGCAGAAAAGATAGAGCGCCGTAAGGTGGTGGTGATGAGAGTACTCATAGTATTCTTTATCGTTATCTCGCTCATGATAGCCCTCAACCCACCACAGTTCATAGCTCAACTCATGGGCATTTCGTGGGGAGCCTTAGCAGGAGCCTTTCTCGCTCCGTTCATGCTGGGTCTCTACTGGAAGGGCGTCACCCGTTCCTCCGTATGGGCTTGCTTCATCTGGGGTGTAGGCATCACGGTGGTCAATATGCTTCTTGGCAATCCTGTCAATCCTATTGATTGCGGTGCCATAGCTATGGTAGGTGGCTTCTTCGTCGTTATCCTTGTCAGCCTCTTTACCCCCAAGCTTAGCACCAAGCTCGTCGAGCGTATCTTTAAGTGCTATAAATAATTCAAGTTTCGGGAGTAGAAATGGAAGTAAAAAATGGAAGTAAAAAATGGAAGTAAAAAAAGGAAGGGCTCCGAGCTCTGTCAATGGTCTTTTAACCCCTCTCGGTCTCCCCGTTTTCGGGGAGCAGAAACGCCTGAGCACCGTAGGAGCGCAAGAAAAAAGGAAGTCTTCCAGCCAGTGAAGCTGGCTTAACTCCCTATTTAACTTCATTCTATAACTCCCTAAACCAAAAGGTTTATAACTCCCTATTTAACTTCATTCATTGACTAGCAATGGCAACACTTAAGGAAATACTCAACAACGGCGACCATTTCGCTCAGTCAAACGGCATACAACTCTCTGAGATACGTGAGGGCTATGCTCGTGCTGAGCTCAAGGTTGAAGAGCGCCATCTCAATGCAGCAGGAGTGTGTCAAGGAGGGGTATATTTCACCCTTGCCGACCTCACCTTTGCCGCAGTAACCAATTCCCATGGCTTCATCTCCGTCGGAGTACAGAATAGCATCACCTACCTCAAGTCAGCCCGTCTGGGAGATACACTCATCGCTCAGACAGAGGAAACCTGCAATCACCACCGATTGCCTTTCTGCGAAACACGCATCACCAACCAGCATGGCGACCTTCTCTGCGTTGTCACTGGTTCCGCCTATCGCAAGAAAGATTCCTTCGGCTACGATGCCCTGCAGTAGTTCACAATTCACAGTTCACAATTCACAGTTCACAGTTAAAATAGTTCACAGTTAAAATAGTTCACAGTTAAATAGTTTTCGTAGCGAGTATCGCTCGCGTATCGTAGCGTAGCGTATCGTAGCGAAGCGTTTCGTTTTTAAGAATATGATACTAAATCGCGCAATGGAGTGCATGGACCGCGAGTCCATGACCAAGCTGCAGTCTGAGAGACTCGTGGCTACAGTAAAGAACTGTTATGAGAACGTACCGTTCTACCGTAAGAAAATGGATAAGATGGGTATCAAGCCCGACGACATCAAGGGCATACAGGATATCCACAAACTCCCCTTCACCACTAAGCACGACCTACGTGATGAGTACCCCTTCGGACTCAATGCCGTACCTATGACCGAGGTAGTGCGTATCCATGCATCATCAGGCACCACAGGCAAACCCGTTGTGGGCACATATACCAAGAATGACCTGAAAATGTGGTCTGAATGTGTGGCACGTGTGTTGGCAGTAGGCAACATAGGTCCTGGCGACGTCGTTCAGGTGGCTTACGGCTACGGACTCTTCACAGGCGGTTTGGGCGCACATGATGGTGTCCTCGCTCGAGGAGCAGTCCAGCTGCCTATCTCTGCTGGCAATTCCGAGAAGCAGATAATGCTGATGAAGGACTTCGGCACCACTGCCATCTGTTGCACACCCTCCTATGCTCTCCACTTGGCAGAGGTGATAGAGAAGAGCCCCAACGTCAAAGTCGAAGACCTGAAGCTCAGAGTAGGTTTCTTTGGAGCAGAACCTTGGACATGGGGTATCCGTCGCGAGTTGGAGAAGAAACTCCATATCAAGGCACTCGATATCTACGGACTCACCGAGATGTGCGGTCCTGGTGTAGGTGGCGAGTGTGAGTTCCAGAACGGTACCCACGTAGCCGAAGATATGTTCTTCCCCGAAATCATCAACCCTGAGACACTGGAGCCTGTTGAACCAGGCGAAGAGGGCGAGTTGGTGTTCACCTCGCTGTGCAAGGAGGCTATGCCTATCCTTCGCTATCGCACCCGCGACCTCACTCACCTCATCTACGACAAGTGTGAATGTGGTCGCACCACTGTACGTCTCGGAAAGATACTCGGACGTAGCGATGATATGCTCATCATACGTGGTGTCAATGTCTTCCCAAGTCAGATAGAGACTGTGCTTACAGAGTTCCCTGTATTCACGCCACAGTACTTCATCACAGTCGATCGCAAGAACAACGAAGACACCTTCGACCTCGATGTAGAACTGCGCGAAGAATACTTCTCTCCAAACCCAGCAAAGCAGATGCCGTTCATCAAGCCACTTTATGACCGCATCGTCTCTCTCGTGGGCATCAAGCCAAACATCCACATCAAGGAGCCAGGCAATATCGAGCGCTCTACAGGCAAGGCCAAGCACGTGCTTGACAAGCGCACACTCCTGACCGACTGGAAATAACAACACCTATAATGCCATACAGACACTATTATAATATATGACAACTTCATTAAACTATAACACAGTCACTGAGGCTATCAACGAAATGGGTCTCGGTGACTTCTCACAAGCCACCATACGCGACATACAGTCGCTCTCACGCCAGTTAGAAGAAAAGACAGGCCAGCCCATCATCCATCTTGAGATGGGTGTGCCAGGACTTCAGCCCTCACAGATAGCCATCAAGGCAGAACAAGAAGCTTTAGCCTCAGGTTGCGCCACGCAGTACCCTCCAAATGGAGGCATGCCACGCCTCAAGAAGGCAGCAGCAGAATTTGTCAAAGCCTTCATCGGCGTTGATATAGACCCCCTCTGCTGCATACCTACTACAGGCTCCATGCAAGGCACCTATGCTACTTTCACAGCTATCTATCACGCTATGGGCGTGCGCGATGGCGGCAAGAAAGATACAGTCCTGCTCATTCAGCCAGGCTTCCCCGTGCAGACCACCCAGTGCGATGTCATCGGCCTGAAGCACGTAGGTCTCGATATTCACGACTATCGTGGTGCAGCCCTCATAGAGAAACTCGACTCCATGCTCAGCGCGGGAAATATCAACAGTATTGTCTATTCTAACCCCAATAACCCTTCGTGGGTATGCTTCACCGAGGAAGAACTTGAGGGCATAGGCAAGCTCGCCACCAAGTATGACGTGCTCGTACTCGAAGACCTTGCCTACTTTGCTATGGATTTCCGCAAGGATCTCTCACATCCCTATCAGGCACCCTATCAGGCAACCGTAGCACGCTATACCCAGAACTACGTCCTTTGGGTGTCAGGCAGTAAGGCCTTCTCCTATGCAGGACAGCGTATCGGCGTAACCTGCATCAGCAATCAGCTCTATCACCGTGTCTATGCTCCTCTGCAAGAAAACTTCGGGGTAGGGGAGTTTGGCAATTTCTTCTGCAACCGACTCATGTACACACTCTCCAGCGGTACCACCCACAGCGTGCAGATAGCTATGGCAGCCCTTATGGAGGCAGCATGCGACGGCAGTTACAACTTCCTCGACGACGTCAAGGAATACGGACGTAGAGCACGTTTCATGAAAGACGTGCTCCTTGCCAACGGTTTCCAGCTCGTCTATGACAACGACCAGGGCAATCCCCTTGCCGACGGATTCTATTTCACAGTCTGTTATCCAGGCATGACAGGCCTTGAGCTCACCCGCACCCTCATGTATTACGGCATAGCAGTTTTCCCTCTCAATACTATGGGCTCCACCTATGAGGGAGTGCGCATCTGCACTTCTTTCTTCCGCCCAGACCAGGAATCACTCTTCGCTCAGCGTATATCGCAGTTTAAGGCAGACAGATAAAAAAAACATATATCCCCGCTCAAAATCGAGTGGGGATATTTATACGCTCTTGGGAGCGTATAATTATGTTTGGTGGATTTTTTTTAGTTTTTACAGTTGTTTGGCAAATGCCTGAATGGCTGTACGAACTATTTGCTCTGCTTCAGCGAGGGAACAGAAGAGTTTGCCTCCTGAGGCGTTCTTGTGGCCTCCGCCATTGAAGTATTGCTCTGCCATTACGTTGCAGGGGAAATTATCTACGGAACGAAGGCTTACCCAGATGAGGTTTGGTTTCTCACTGTCTTCGCGCAGAGAGATGGAGAGACGATGTCCCTTCATCTGCAATGGCATATTGACAAGCCCCTCGGCATCGCCTTTCATGAAGTGGAAACGACGCTGGTCTGCCTTGCTGATAGTATAGTAGGAGGCGCGAAGGGGAGTGAGTATTTTTAGTTTCTGATAGAGAACGTAACCCGTAAGGCGAAGGCGATCGGCGCTGAAGACATGGTAGATGTTTCGGTAGATGCGGTCTTTGTCGATGCCTTTGACAAGGAGCTGGGAGATGATGAAATATATCTCAGGGGCTGTGGAGTTATAGGTGAAGCCGCCTGTATCGGTCATCATGCCACAGTAGGTGTTGATAGCCATGTTTCGCGTCATTGCCTCGTAGCCTCCGAGTTGCCAGATAAGACGAAAGACGACTTCCGAGGTGCTGGAGAGCTGGGGGAAGGAGACGGAGAAAACAGTATCAACGCAAGGGTCGAGGTGATGGTCGATGAGCATGAGAGGTTTGCCCGAACTGCCTATGAGATTGCCGAGTTCCTCAGTGGCACGACTGAGCCTGTTGAAGTCGAGGATGCATACGAGGTCTGCTTCCTCGAGTAGGTTTGCCACGATTTCGCGTTTCTTGTCGTAACGGATAATCTTGTCATTTCCTGGCAACCACTGGAGAAAATCGGGGAACATATCAGGCACGATGACAGAGACTTCCTTGCCCCGTTGGCGCAGATATTCTGCCCATGCCTGCATTGAACCTATAGCATCGCCGTCTGCATTGGTGTGGCAGACAGTAATGATTTTATGGCTGTCATCGAGAATGGTGCGCAACTGCGAGAGCTGCGCATCGCTTAACAATTCTATTTTCAAAGTATCTTTTTTATTCTTCGTGCACTGCTGTTACGAAAACGAAACTCCGTGCTACGAAAATAGTTACTAATTCAAGTTTAGGGAGTTATAGAATGAAGTTAAAAGGGGAGTTATAAACCTTTGGTTTAGGGAGTTAAGCCAGCTTCACTGGCTGGAAGACTTCCCTTTTTCTTGCGCTCCTACGGTGCTCAGGCGTTTCTGCTCCCCGATAACGGGGAGACCTAGAGGGGTTAAAAGACCATTGACAGAGCTCGGAGTCCTTCCATTTTTACTTCCCTTTTTACTTCCCTTTCTACTTCCGAAAATTAAAACAGCTTCTCGGGATATACTCCGTCCTTGACCAGCTGTGCTATGCGTGCTACGGTATCGGGACGGTCTTCAGAGTAGGTTACTCCAAACCACTTTGAGGTGGTATCAAGCACTTTACAGGTGGCTACTCCCTTGTTTATCATATCGTTGACCACCATAGGGATGAAGAACTCCGATTTTGGGTTGGCTATGTTGGCTGGGTCGGAGAGGAAGTCGCGGAACATCTGCTCGGAGTACTCGAAATAGTCGGGGGTGAAGCCCCACACATTCATGCTTACTGGTGAGTTTTCATCTACTGCCACCCAGTCGCCGTCTTCCTTGTTGTCTTTGCGATAAGCCACAGTGCCGTCTGCCTGACGTGCTATCTTTGTTCGCTCCACGCAGGTAGTAAGGTTGCCTTCTGCATCCTTGGAACACAAGCCACGAGAGACGGTGCCGTTCTCGGAGAGGGTGTTGCCTATGCGGAAACCTACCATAGCGTATTTGCCTTTGGCATCAGCTGGGAGAGAGGACAGGTATTTGCCCATAACCATGAAACAGTCACGATTGTAGAAATCGTCACAGTTGATTACGCAGAAAGGCTCTTTTATGACGTCCTTTCCCATGAGGATGGCATGGTTGGTACCCCAAGGTTTCTGTCTGCCTTCTGGCACTTGGAAACCTGAGGGCAGGGAGTTAAGTTCCTGAAAGCAGAGTTCGCATTGTATCTTGCCTTCGTACTTTGAGAGTATCTGCTGGCGGAACTGCTGTTCAAAGTCTTTGCGTATTACCCATACGACTTTGCCAAAGCCTGCCTTTATTGCATCGTAAATACTGTAGTCCATGATGGTTTCACCATTAGGACCTACGCCGTCGAGCTGCTTCAAGCCACCATAGCGGCTTCCCATTCCTGCAGCAAGGAGAAAGAGTGTTGGTTTCATATATACTTTATACTTTATACCTTATACTTTATACTTTATACTTTATTCAAGCCCCATGATTCCATCCTTGAGCGAGGAGGTCAAACTCATTGCCATCGCGAGAAACGAGTTTGAGTCCGAGTTCTGGCTTGGTGATATAGCCGATTACCTTGATGCCCTCCATAGACTGTAGTTTGTCGTTGTCGCCTATGGGACAGGTGAAGAGCAGTTCGTAGTCCTCGCCTCCGTTGAGGGCGCAGGTCGTTACGTTCATGTTGAGTTCTTCTGCCATGAGGGCTGTCTGATAGTCTATGGGGAGGTTCTTCTCGTAGATGCGGCATCCTGTGGCAGACTGTTTGCAGATGTGGTGCAGTTCAGATGATAGTCCGTCGGAAATATCCATCATGGAGGTAGGTCGTATGCCTGCTTCGCGCAGTTGTGCCAGAATGTCGCCACGTGCTTCAGGCTGTAGCTGACGCTGGATGATGTACTCCTTTCCTGCAAAGTCGGGTGTCCACATATCGTCCTGCTTCTGCTTGCCTTCTTTGAGCATCTCGTAATAGACGGTCTTTTCGCGCTCGAGGAGCTGCAATCCCATATAGGCAGCACCGAGGTCACCAGATACGCATACGAGGTCGGTCTCCTTGGCTCCGCTACGATAGATGATATCTTCTTTTCGTGCTTCGCCTATGCAGGTGATGGAGATGGCAAGACCTGTCTTGGAGGAAGTCGTGTCGCCACCAATGATGTCGATGTTCCACTTCTGGCAGGCTGCTTTCAAACCATCATAGAAATCGGCTACGTCCTCTACGCTGAAACGCTTGGAGAGGGCTATTGACACTGTAAGCTGGCGCGGCGTGCCACCCATAGCAAAGATGTCGCTGATGTTTACCATAGCCGACTTATAGCCAAGGGTGCGCATATCGACGTAGGTGAGGTCGAAGTGTATTCCCTCCATGAGCATATCGGTGGTGACGAGGGTTTGAAGGTCTGCCCCGTAACTGAGTACGGCGCAATCGTCACCCACGCCCTTGATGGTAGAGGGGTTCTTTATTTCTATGTCTTTTGTTATGTGGTCTATGAGACCAAATTCTCCGAGTTTTGAAATATCCACTTTTGTTATATTGAAAATTGAAGATTAAAGATTGAGACCTCTCCCCATCCCTCTCCCCGCTCCAACTTGTTGGCTTTGCCTGCAAAGAAGGAGAGGGAGTCTCTCCCCCTTGGGGGGGAACTTGTAACTAAAGCTTGCACAGCATCGCTTTGATAATCATCTTCAGTCGTTTGCCTGCCTGCTCACCAGCCTGTTGCACCTCTTCGTGAGATACTGAGACGGGATGGTCTGATAGTCCCATATTGGTGATGACGGAAACGCCGAAGACCTTGATGCCACTATGGCGTGCTACTATTACCTCGGGTACGGTGCTCATGCCTACGGCATCTGCTCCGAGGATATGGAAAGCACGGTATTCGGCTGGTGTTTCGTAGGAAGGACCTTGTGTACCATAATACACGCCGTGTACTACACCAGAGATATTCTGCTCCTTGACGATGCTGTCGGCAAGTTGGATGAGCTGTGCGTCGTAGGCTCCGTTCATTTCAGGGAAACGTGGACCTGTAGGTATGTTCTTGCCGCGCAGCGGGTTTTCTGGAAAGGCGTTGATGTGGTCGGTGATAATCATAAGGTCGCCCACGTGAAAAGTGGGGTTGGAACCTCCAGCAGCATTGCTGACGAAGAGCGTCTTGATGCCCAGTTCGTGCATGACACGCACTGGGAAAGTTACCTCCTGCATGGAGTAGCCCTCGTAGTAATGGAAGCGCCCCTTCATGGCGAGGATGTCCTTGCCTGCGTATTTTCCGAATATGAGCTTGCCCTCGTGCCCCTCGACGGTGGAAACGGGGAAGTGTGGTATGTCTTTATAGCTTATCTCTACTTCAGGTTCTATCTCGTCGGCTATGGAACCAAGTCCCGTGCCAAGGATTATAGCTACCTCGGGACGGGAAGAGTGTCGCTCATTGAGCCAGGAGGCTGTTTCTTGAATTTTTGTGTACATAATCAAGTATTATCTGGTCAAACTTTCCTTTTTCATTCTGCAGAAATTCTATGCTTATGGGCAGGTAATAGATATTCTCCCTTACGCCCTTGGAGAGCGTCTTTACGTTGTGGAGCCTCATGGCGTCTTTCTCCGTAGTAACGATGATGGCGGGTTTTTCTATCATCTTGTAAGCGAAGTTTATGGCTTCGGCATCAGACGGGGTAAACTGGTGATGGTCATCGAAACTTATGGGGGTTATCCCCTTGCAGTGTGGGGTTAAATCTTCTATGAGCTGGCGTGGAGAGGCGATGCCCGTAAGCAGCAGCACGTGTGGCAACTGCACGCCCTCGTTTCTCTCTGGTGGCAGGTTTAGGTCGGGTTGCCTCAGAGGGTTGGCCTCGATAAAGACGGGGGAGAGGGCGTGATACCTTATTACGGTAAAGAAGAGTTGCTGATAGGGAAAAAGATTGAGGTTTCGCTGCACCACTCGAAACTCCATAGGCTTTATGTCCAGCGGACATTTGCTCACTATCACCATGTCTGCCCTGTCCTTGCCACTGACAGGTTCGCGCAGTCTGCCTGCTGGCAGGAGTGTGTCATCTGTTATTATGCGGTGGTAATCCACAAGAAGAATGTTCATGCCAGGCTTGATGTACCTGTGCTGGTAAGCATCATCGAGCACCACGGCATCAATGTCCTTTGTCTCTGGCAAGGAGAGTAGCGTGTCTATACCATGACAGCGGTCTTTATCTACTGCCACAAAGACGTTGGGAAATTTCTGGTGTATCTGGTATGGCTCGTCGCCTATCTCCTGCATGGTGGTATTGTTGCCTGCCAGGACAAATCCCTTCGACTTGCGCTTGTAGCCTCGGGAGAGCATGGCGGTCCTTACGTGATTGTGAAGGAGGGAGAGGATGTATTCTACATGAGGTGTCTTGCCCGAACCGCCGACGGTAATGTTGCCCACAGAAATAACGGGAATGTTGAAAGACCTGCTCTTTAGCACACCTGTGTCAAAAAGCAGATTTCTCACCCATACTCCCAAGCCGTAAAGCCACGAGAGGGGCATCAGCCAACGATTGATTTTTATATGATCGCCTTCCACCGAGAACGGTATGTAGATAAATAATGTGCAACAAAATTACAAAATTATTGCGAAGTGAGCAAGATTTTCTTCAGGTATTTTGCCGTAATGCTCTTTTTGCTCTTTATCACCTCCTCTGGTGTGCCTTCTGCGATGATGGTTCCGCCACCCTTGCCACCCTCGGGACCGAGGTCTATTATGTGGTCGGCAAGTTTTATTACGTCGAGGTTGTGCTCTATGATGAGCACGGTGTTGCCGCGGTCCACAAGTCGCTGAAGTATATTCATCAGTATCCTTATGTCCTCGAAATGCAAACCTGTTGTAGGTTCGTCGAGAATATAGAAGGTCTTGCCCGTATCACGCTTGGCAAGTTCCGTAGCGAGTTTCACTCTCTGGCTCTCGCCACCCGATAGTGTGGTGCTGGGTTGTCCCACCTTTATGTAGCCCAGACCTACATCCTGTAATGTCTTGAGTTTCTGCTTTATTCGTGGTATCGGTTCAAAAAACTCTATAGCCTGGTTGATGGTCATGTCGAGCACGTCTGCAATGCTCTTTCCCTTGTAGCGCACTTCGAGTGTTTCGCGATTATAACGCCTGCCGTGGCACTCCTCACAGGGCACATACACATCTGGCAGAAAATTCATCTCGATAGTCCTGTAGCCATTGCCACCACAGGTTTCGCATCTGCCGCCCTTCACGTTGAAGGAGAAGCGTCCAGGCTTGTAGCCTCGTATCTTGGCTTCGGGCAGATTGACAAAGAGCGACCTTATGTCTGAGAACACTCCCGTATAGGTAGCAGGATTGGAGCGTGGCGTTCTGCCTATCGGACTTTGATCTACGCTTACCACCTTGTCGATATTGTCGATTCCATCGATGGTGGAGTAGGGCATGGGCTTCTTCTGTGACTTATAGAAATGTTGCGATAAAATGGGCAATAATGTCTCGTTTATGAGGGTTGATTTGCCCGAACCGCTTACACCCGTAACGACAATCAGTTTGCCAAGGGGCAGTTCCACGTCCACTTTCTTGAGGTTATTGCCGTTGGCTCCGCATAATTTTATGGTTTTTCCGTTGCCTTTGCGCCTTTCCTGTGGTATTTCTATCTGTCTGTCACCGTTCAGGTAGGATGCCGTAAGGGTGTCTGTTTTTATCAGTTCCATCGGCGTACCCTGAAATACCACCTGTCCACCTTTTCTTCCTGCACCAGGACCTATATCCACGATGAAATCGGCATTTCTCATTATGTCCTCGTCATGCTCCACTACTATCACGGTGTTGCCCATGTCGCGCAGCTGTTTGAGGGAGTTTATAAGTCGCTCATTGTCACGCTGGTGCAGTCCTATGGATGGCTCATCGAGAATGTACAGCACGTTCACCAACTGTGAGCCCACCTGCGTGGCAAGTCTTATGCGCTGGCTTTCGCCTCCAGAGAGAGTCTTGGACGACCTGTTGAGCGCCACGTAGTTCAAACCTACGTCGAGCATAAACTTCAGTCTGGTCCTTATCTCCTTTATTATCTCTTCGGCTATGCGTTGCTCTTTTTCGCCAAGATGCTCCTGTGCCTCTGCAAGCCAGGGGTACAGTTCGCTTATGTCCATGTTGCCCAGTTCGAAGATGTTCTTGTCCCATATCTTGTAGGACAGGGCTTCCTGGTTCAGTCTGGCACCATTACATGCAGGGCATACCTGCATCTCTTTTTCCTCGGTTTCATCGTCGTTCTTCCCCTTGCCACTGGTGGCAGCAGCCATAGGGTCGTCATCGCTAAGGAAGCCCAAGCCCTTGCACAGGGGGCAGGCACCCTCAGGAGAGTTGAAGGAGAATACGTTTGGTGCGGGGTCTTTGTATGCCATGCCCGTCGTGGGACACATCAGGCGCTTTGAGAAGTATTTTGCCTCTCCCGTCTGCTTGTCCATTATCATGATGAGTCCGTCGCCCTGGCGCATGGCTACCTCTATGCTCTTGCGTAGTCGGCTGGTCTTGGATTTGTCGCCTTCGCCCTCTGTGGCGTGGTCTGACACCTTCAGCTTGTCCACCACAACCTCTATGTTGTGGTTCTTGTAGCGATCGAGTTTCATGCCAGGCACTATGTCCTGCAGTTCTTCGTCTATCCTTATCTGCAAGAAACCTTTTTTCGCCATCTGCTCGAGGAGTTCGCGATAGTGGCCCTTACGATTTCTCACGAGAGGGGCGAGTATGTATATGCCCTTGCCTGCGTAGGAGTCCAGTATCATTTCCGTAAGCTGTTCCTCGGTATATCTCACCATCTTCTCGCCTGTCACCCAGCTGTATGCCGTACCAGCACGAGCGAAAAGCAGGCGCAGGTAGTCATACACCTCGGTCGTTGTGCCTACGGTAGAACGAGGATTCTTGTTGGTTGTCTTCTGTTCTATGGATATGACGGGAGAGAGTCCAGTTATCTTATCTACGTCAGGACGCTCCATGCTTCCGAGAAAGTTTCTTGCGTAGGCAGAGAATGTCTCTATGTAACGCCTCCGTCCCTCGGCAAGGATGGTGTCGAAGGCGAGCGACGACTTGCCCGAGCCCGATAGTCCCGTTATGACAGTCAGGCTATTGCGTGGAATCTGCACGTCCACGTTCTTGAGGTTGTGCGTTCTGGCACCCCATACTTCTATTTTTTCAGTCTCTTTGATGGTCGTTATCCTTTACCTTATACTTTATACCTTATACTTTATACCTTATACCTTATACCTTATACCTTATACTTTATACCTTCAACAGTCTCTCAACCCTCAACTCTCAACTCTCAACTTTTAACCCCTTAACCCTTAACTAAAAGTCCCTTAGGTAAGAGAGCTTCACAAATATGGTGCCATTGCTCGATTTGCCGAACTCGTCCTTCTTCGAGTCGCCAAAGAGATTGCCAAGTCCGTAGTAGTAGCGTCCCTCGAGTGACAGTCTGCCTACATACCTTATATCCCATTCCATACCAGCACCTACGGCTATGCCATAGTCAAACTTTTTCTCTATCGCCATAGTCTCCTGTTCTACCTCTGTGTTCACGCGTTGCTTGCCACTTACGTAGTCAGGATAATTCGTTGGTGTATAGGGTTTTTCGTAGTTCTTGCTAATCTTTTCCTTGGCATAGAAACCTATCTGCGGACCAGCATTCAAGAAGGCGTTGATGCCCCTGCGTTCCTTGCCCCACGCAAGGTGAGCCAGGAAGGGTATCTGCACGTAGGTTATGTCTCGCTTGTATTCCTCAGCCAGTCCTGTATCGGGGTTTATCACCCTGTCTCCGCTTATGGTTTGTATGTCCTCCTTCCAGCCCAGCTGGGTTATGTTCACCTCCATCTGCAGGGAGCAGATAGTAGAGAAATATTTCTCGCTCGTGTAGCGTCCCACTATGCCGTAGGTGTAGCCGCCGTGCATCTTCTGGCTCACGTCTGGCTGAAAGCTCACTTTGTTAAGAGCATAGCCACCACTCAGACCGAATGACCACACGTGGCGATACTCGCCCACCTGTGCACTTATTGAATTGACAATTGAAAATTGAAAATTGAAAATTATGATTGCCGTTGCTATAATCAGTCGTCTAATATTGTATCGCATCAATACCTCCGTCGTTCTTATAATGTATCAGCATGTATGCCTTATTGCGATAACCTCCACCAGGGGTTTTCTGAAACTTGAGCGGTGTCTGCATCCACTGGCTCTTGCCACCTATGAAGTACATGGCGTGGTCGTAGCCCGTAGCGGCAAAATGGGGCAGGGCGTTCATCATGTCCTGGTGGAAAGCCCAGCGGTACCTCTTCTCAAACTGTTGCACCCTTGCCGACTGCTCGTTGTAGAAGAAGTTGGTGGGTATATAGGTGTCATACTTAGCCCATCTGTCCTTGTAAATCCTTGCGTACATCAGCCATTCCGTATAGCCGAACAGGGACACTCTCACCCCCGTGTTGGCCCTCGTCAGGGCATCGAGCTTATCCATAGCAGCCCTCAGTTCGGGCGAACGTCCCGAGTTGAGTATCACGAGGTTAGGCTGGTTGAGCGAGAAAGCCTTGGCAAACATCTCGTCGCTCGAGCGCAGGTTGGTTATGTTGTATTGCACGCCCTTCTTCTCCAGTATCGCCCTCAGTCCGAAGGTGAAAGCCCCCTTTCTCGAAGTAGTGTCGTTGCAGTCTATAAAGACGGGGTGAAAGCCAGCGAAATCCTCAGCTATCCTTTGCATGGAGGTAGCATACATCTCGTCTGGCGAACTGTAAACCTGGTATATGTTGGGGTTCTTGTCCACCTCGTTGCCGTTGATGGAGAAAGGTATCACCATCTTTATATTATACGCACGGCAGAAGTCGCCAATGGTCTTTACCTGCTTCGTGTAGAGCGGACTGAAGATGATGTTGCAGTCCGTAGTACCATTCTGCAAGAGGGTGGTACGAGGGTCAGCATCAATAGGCACGTTCCATGCCCTCACGTTTACGTTCATGCCCTCAGCCTTCAGCTCCTTCACTGCAAGCAGTATTCCGCGATAATATTCCGTCATGCGCCTGCCGTCGCCGTCCACATCGTGCAGAGGCAGCATCACGCCCACGTTTACTGTGTTGCCATTCTGGTTCTGGGGGGCGATGGTCGTCTCCTGAGCCTCCATGCTCTCGGCACATGCCAGGCATATAGCCACAAGCAGATATAATAATTTCTTTGTCATAGCGTTATGTTTATTAGCAAGACTTCTTTCTTAGCAGGACTTCGCTGAGGAGAACACTCGCACAGCGAGAAATCTGTGCAAAGTTAATAAAAAAAGTATAAACTACAAAAGAATAAAGATTAAAGAATAAAGTATAAAGTTTTTTTTCAAATAGACAATGAAACGCTCCCTGCTTACAATACTCGTCCTTGCCCTCACCATCTGTGTCCTTGCCGACACAGACCCGCACCCTGCCTTCAAGTGGACACTCGTTGACGGCACAGGCACAGACGTAACCACCACCGAGAAAACCTATGAGGGCTCAGCCCCCATCACGGCTACCATGACGGCATACGTTGCCTATGAAACCTCCGACGGCGAGGTGGTAGAATATCCCGATGCCACCTTCTACGGCTCGTGGCGAGTGTGGAAAGAAGGCGGACAGATGGAGGAACCTACCATCTCAAATCCCTCTAACCCAGTAGAATTCATCTTCCGTTCGGCAGGCAGAGACAGCATAGCCTTTGAGGGCTACGTAGAGATAGACCATGGCGACCGTATAGACAAAATCCTCATAACGCCCGAATATGTGCGCACAAACCAGCAGATATTCTCCGTCAAGACCTATGAGAGCAAGCTACAATTCCCCAATGCTTTCTCGCCCAACGGTGACCAGTACAACCAGTACTTCAAGGCTAAGGAGGTACAGAGCATCGTGGAATTTCATGCCACCATCTACAACCGCTGGGGGCAGAAACTCTATGAGTGGGACAACCCCAACGAAGGCTGGGACGGCACTTATCACGGCAAGGCTGTCAAGGACGGAGTATATTACATTCAGGTAAAAGCCAAAGGAGCAGACGGTCAGGTGTTCAACATAAAGAAGGACGTCAACCTCCTTCGCGGTTTCGACGAAACCACTACCACCACAGGTGGCACAACGGAGTAACCCACTCATCCCTGCGACCAATACGCAACAAGCCCTCAGACCATACCAAACTACTTGTCAAAATTAACACTTTAGATAGTCCCTTTGCAGAAGCACTGGTTCCATCGCTCCTTCGGCTGCTTCTACCACCCTGTTTTACTGCTTCTGAACGCAGAACCAGTGCTTCTACACGCCCTACTGTTACCTGATAGTTAACACCTTGATAATCAGTGTGTAAAAATTTTGCCTAAGCACGTTTTTTAGACGATTTTGAAGTTTTAAGCCAGAAAACCCACTTGTCAAAATTAACATTTAGCACCCGCATCTTGGTGCTAAGCCCCCACATCTCCTTCTTGCGCTCCAGTAGGTGCTCAGGCGCTTTGCGGAACTTGCGCTCCAGTAGGTGCTCAGGCGTTTCTGCTCCCCGATAACGGGGTTGCTCTCCCCCGATAAACGGGGGAGATATGGAGGGGGTAATGAGTCTATTGAACCGAGAGGGGTTAAAAGACCATTGACAAAGATCGGAGTTCTTAGCTTCCACATGTCCTTGCTAAGCTTCCATATGTCTTTGCTAAGCAACCGCATGCCCTTGCAAAGCTTCTCTCATAGGTAGCATAGCTTCCATTTCAAATTTGCTAGCAAATTCGTCAAATTAACTAGTAAATTCATTAAATTTGCTAGCAAATTTAATGCAGAAGCAAAGCCTTAGCATAGAGAGGCTTAGCAACCACATATTCCTGCAAGGCATCCTTGCAGGAAAGCCAAGCATCCGCAACCTTATTCAGTACAAGCCAAGGATTATGAAGGTGACGGAGAGTGACGGTGAAACGTTTTACCGTCACCTAACTAATAGCCTATACATCAGTAATATACGTTCGAAAAGTGACGGTGACGGTGAAAAGTGCATAAAACAAACTTTTGTGTAAGAGAAAACGACACTCAACCACTTTTTCTTCTATTCGTTTGGCGAAAACAAAACTTTTTCTTAATTTTGCAGATGACAATGCGGAAATACGCATTTTATCGGTCTTTATGTACGGAAAAAGCGTTTGCTATTGTTCTATCCACATTAGAACCTAGGAAATTCTGATAAAAAAATAGACGAGAAGTAGTAGACAAGTTGCTAGCGCACTCATTACGAGTGGGCTTACTTGTCTATTTCTCTGGTTTTCCTAGGACCTTAATGTGGGGCAGGTATGTCCCACTTTTTTGTGTCTGTAAGGAAAGTGCTATTTAGGAGGAGAAATGATAGTGACGCCTAAATAGCAAATAAATGGCAAAGAAATACTGGACGGATGAAGATTTTGTCAATACCGTCATTGAGGGTGATTGTATTAGTGTTATGCAACATCTTCCCAATGATTGTATAGACATGGTCCTTTGTGATTTACCTTATGGTACTACTCAAAACAAGTGGGACAGCATAGTTCCACTTGATAAGTTATGGAAAGAATACAAGCGGATTGTCAAGCCTAATGGAGCGATTGTGCTGACATCACAGGGAGTTTTTACGGCTGTGTTGATTATGAGTCAGCCCAAAATGTTCAAGTATAAGTGGGTATGGGAAAAATCAAAGGCGACTAATTTCCTAAATGCAAAGAAACAGCCTCTTAGAAAACATGAGGATGTCTGTATATTTTATCAAAGACAGCCTGTTTATCATCCGCAAATGATGAAAGGTGAGCCTTATGACAAGGGATTTCGAAAGAACCAGTTAAGTGGTAGTTATGGTGATTTTGCATCTGTGCATGTAAAAAGTGATGGATTGCGTTACCCTACGGATGTGGTTTATTTTAAGACTGCAGAGAGTGAAGGGGAAGTCTTTCACGCAACACAAAAACCAGTTGAACTAGGTAGGTACTTTGTGCGTACATACTCTAATCCTGGTGATATTATTCTTGATAACACAAGCGGAAGCGGAGCTTTTTTAGTTGCAGCATTACTGGAAGGTCGTAATTTTGTTGGCATAGAGAAGAATGCTGATACAGAACTGTTTAAGGGAGAAAAAATTGATTATATCAAAAGAACAAGAGAAAGACTCTATGAGGCATGGAAGTCATTAGACTTGGATATTAAGAATAATCTCAAGAAAATTAACCTGATAAACTATTTCCATAACAATGACAACAGTACGAAAGAATGAGAGAAGCTGGGGTATAGAGTTGATAACCCAAATAAATCAGTTTGCTGATTCCAACGATTTGGTGATTAAGAGAGCAGGTGGAGAGTCAACAGTAAGTACGCAAAAGGGAAAGAGCATGTTTCCAGATGTCATCTTGTATGGAGACAACGAATTATCCAGTATTCTGCAAGGATGGGAACTTAAGATGCCAGATGTTTCTATTACGGATACTACATTCGTAAAAGATGCACAAAGAAAAGCCAAAGCTCTAAATTTGAATAGTTGTGTAATATGGAACTTTTCCCATGTTAAATTATATGTATATGATAATGACAATGCGGAATTTCAAGTTAAGCGAGAATGGCGTAACCAAAAAATTAAGACAAGAAACGACGTTCAATTATACAAACATCAATGGGAAAAGACTTTAAAAAGTGTGCTTACATCTGTTAACGAGTATCTGATTTCTGGTGATGTAAAAAAAACGTTTTTGGGAGAAGTCCTCACAAAAACATCAGTCTCAAATCTTGTTAATGAATACAAGAATGGCGTAGCAGAAACCTTGCGTGAGGCATCAAACGAAAATATAATTATAGATGCTTTTATAACTAATTGGTGGAAAAATATAAAAACAGAATATGAGGGTGATGAGACAAGTATGTATTCAGCCTATGCCAAAAACATTATTCTAAATTGGACTAACCGTATAATTTTTGCTCATCTAATAAAGAAATATCAACAAACTGCTTTTATTATAGATAATGTAGATTACGAAACAACACCTCATGAATGTAATGAGATATTGCGTCAGATAACAGAAAAAAGTGATTTCTATAACATATTTCGTCCTGTACAGTATAATGAATTGCTCCCAAGACAAACTTGGTCGGCAATAGTAGAGTTGTCTTTGACACTAAGAGATTCTCCTATTCACAATATAAACCAGCATATTTTACAGAGGGTGTTGGAAGATTCAGTAAATGTATCCAAGCGACTTGTCAATGGACAATATCCAACTCCTCCAACATTGGCAAAAATATTATCAAAAATTACCATTCATAATATATTGGGAGAATGTTATGATGGGTGCTGTGGGACAGGAACCATTCCCAATTACATTATAACCGTAAAAAAAGAAAAGATGGGTGCAACAAAGGCTATGGAAACCACTTGGGCAAGTGACAAGTTCCAATTGCCTTTGCAGATAGCAAACCTTGCAATGACCAGTTATGACACGATAAATATACCTAGTAGGCTTTTTCAGAAAGATATTTTATTATTGAAAACTGGAGACAAAGTGGAAATCGTCAATCCACAGACAGGTAAGAAAGAAACTTTTGCCATTCCGTTATTTGACTCCATTGTATCAAACCTTCCATTTGTAAAATCGAGCGAAATTTCTGCAGATGATACTGAGTTAATAGAAAGCCTTAGGCATAAATACAATTTATCAGGAAGATCAGACCTGAGCTATTATATTGCTCTACACTTGAAAGATTTAATAAAAGAAGGTGGTTATGTAGGTTTGATATTGTCTAACTCTTTTTTGGGAACAGAGTCAGGCTACCTATTCTTAAATGCTGTGCAAGAATATTTTGACGAAATAAAAATACATGCAAGTGCAAATGGCAGATGGTTTAACAATGCCGATATTGTAACAGCATTACTTGTCATGCGGAGGAAAATTAAAGAAGAAAACAAAACAGAAATGACATTCTTCTCGTGGAAAAGAAATCTGCAGGCTATCGAGACAGAAAGAGATTATGAAGACATAATCGTTAACTCATCACTCTTGAACGAAGATATAGACCCTGATATTATTTCAAGAGTAAACTATAGTGAAGATGAAATAGCACGATTAAGACATCTGAATGTATCTTATAACTCTTTATTCTCCAACGTAAAATGGCTGTTGGAAATATCAGACAAATTAGTCCCATTAAGTAATCATTTTAAAGTTTTTAGAGGAAGCCGTCGTGGTTGGGATCAATTGTTTTATCCACAAGGTGAACACAATATTGAAAAAGATTTTCTTAAAGATGTGTTAATAAATGCTCGTCATACAGAAAACTATGATGCAACAACAGATAGAAAGGCTTTTTGTTGCTCTCTGACAATGGATGAACTTGTATCAAATAATTACTCGGGGGCTTTAGCGTGGATAAGAAGATTTGCAGGGGAGAAAAACGGCACGGGAAAACCTTTGCCACAAGTTTTATCAAAGCCTAATATGCAATGGTACGAGTTATCTACGGATGAAATGGCAGAATTATTTACCATGATGAATCCAGATGACAGGATGTTTTATGCTAAATTTGCATATCCTACATTTATAAACCAAAGACTGATTGGATTAAAACGAAAAATACTAACTGGAGATTTAGAACTCTTACATGCTTTGCTGAACTCTATAATATCGCTATTCTATATAGAGGCTGTCGGTTTCGGAAGAGGATTGGGGGTGCTTGATATAAACAAAGATTCTATCTCTAAATGTTATATGCTAAACCCTGATAGCTTATCGGAAGAACAAGCGGATGAAATAAAAAGTGCGTTTACAACATTGAAGTCTCGTGGTGTGATAAATTTTGACAAGGAATTATCTGACCCAAAACGGTATGAGTATGATTTGAAAGTTCTCAGGATGTATAGTCTGGATAAATACTATCCAATTATAATACAAAGTCTTAAAGCCATGAGAAATATGCGCAAAACAGCAAAACAAAATATCATCCAGATAAATACTGACAACACAAATATAGGTTATTCTTTACCAATAAAAAATGATTATAGCCTTGCTGCAGAATGAAATTTTAAGGAGGAGTGAAGGCTTTCTAGGGTAAGTACAAATAACAATTACGGCATCCTTACAACTATGTGTAGGGATGCCGCTTGTTTCTTGTTGATATTAAAATGTGAGTTCTTTTTCTACTCTGCTATGGAATCGACAAGGATTTCTGAGCCTTGGGGAAGTTCGTTGGCGAGTATCTTTTCGCAGACTGAGTCTTCGATGTAGGTTTGTATGGCACGCTTGAGCGGACGGGCGCCAAACTGGATGTCGTAACCCTTGCGTGCTACCTTGTCCTTTACCTCGTCTGTGATAGTGAGCTTGTAACCCATATCCTCGATACGCTTGTAGAGTCCCTTGAGCTCTATCTCTATTATCTGCCTGATGGCTGAGAGGTCGAGCTGGTCAAACATGATGATTTCGTCGAGACGATTGAGGAACTCTGGGGCGAACTGTTTGGAGAGGCTCTTTTGTATGATGGAGCGTGCATACTCCTTGTCTTTATCGCCAAGCACACCATTGGAAAGTCCGCTGGAGGCAGCGTTGAAGCCTACTCCGTGGGCAAACTCCTTGAGCTGGCGTGTGCCTGTGTTGCTGGTCATGATGATGATGGTGTTGCGGAAGTCTATGAGACGACCGTTGCCATCGGTTAGGCGACCTTCGTCGAGCACCTGCAGAAGCATGTTGAACACGTTGCTATTGGCTTTCTCTATCTCGTCGAGCAAGACGATAGAGTAGGGCTTACGGCGTACTCGTTCTGTGAGCTGTCCTCCTTCTTCATATCCTACGTATCCTGGAGGGGCTCCAACGAGGCGAGATGTATTGAAAGCCTCTGCGTATTCGCTCATGTCAATGCGTATGAGGGCATCGGCTGAGCCGAACATTTCCTCGGCGAGTTTCTTGGCAAGATGGGTTTTGCCCACACCTGTAGGACCAAGGAACATAAAGACACCTATGGGGTGGTTAGGGTCATGCAGTCCGACACGATTGCGCTGGATAGCTTTTACCATCTTTTCTATTGCCTTGTCCTGAGCTATGACTTGCTCCTTGAGCCTGCCAGACATATTACGCAGACGCTCACCCTCGCTCTCGGCTACTCGCTGAACGGGTATGCCTGTCATGATTGATACAACGTCTGCCACGTCGTCAACGGTTACGTTCTCTCGGTCGCCAGCGCTACCTTCAGACCAGCGACGTGTCATGTCGGCAAGCTGGTCTTCAAGTTTCTGC
Source organism: Prevotellaceae bacterium UBA4332 (assembly GCA_002394365.1). Lineage (GTDB taxonomy): Bacteria > Bacteroidota > Bacteroidia > Bacteroidales > Bacteroidaceae > Prevotella. Next base: position 184,826 of record DGTQ01000026.1, on the reverse strand, counting down.
TGCTGGTCGCGAAAACTTGCAGCAAGCTCGAAGTTCTGGTTCTGGACGGCAAGGAGTTTCTTGTCCTTGACAGCCTTGATGTCACGTTCGAGGTCGGTTATGTTGACTGGTATGTCAGCATGGTGCAAGTGTATGCGTGCGCCGACTTCATCGAGGGCATCGATAGCCTTATCGGGAAAGGCACGGTCGGTAATATAACGTTGTGTCAGTTTGACACATGCGTGAAGTGCCTCTTCTGAATAGTTGACATGGTGGTATTGCTCGTATCTCTCGCGAATATTCGAGAGTATCTGCATAGTCTCGTCGGCAGTGGATGGCTCTACTACTATCTTCTGGAAACGACGCTCGAGGGCTCCGTCTTTCTCTATAGACTTGCGATATTCGTCGAGGGTGGTGGCTCCGATACACTGGATGACACCACGAGCCAAGGCTGGCTTCAGAATATTGGCTGCATCCATAGAGCCGCTTGCGCCTCCTGCACCTATGATAGTGTGTATCTCGTCGATGAAGATAATAATGTTGGGGTTGCTCTCAAGTTCCTTTATGAGGTTCTTGATGCGCTCTTCAAACTGACCACGATACTTAGTGCCTGCCACCATACTTGCCATATCAAGCGAGACGAGGCGCTTGTTGTGAAGGATGGGAGAGACACGCTTGTCGGCTATCATCTGTGCCAAGCCTTCTACTATGGCACTCTTGCCCACGCCAGGCTCGCCTATGAGCACAGGATTGTTCTTCTTGCGACGGAGGAGTATCTCCTGCAAGCGTTGTATCTCTCGCTCACGACCTACTACTGGGTCAAGTTTCCCTTCCTCGGCTGCCTGAGTGAGGTCAACGGAGAAACGGTTTATGGTAGGTGTCTTGCTCGTAGGCTTTGAACCACCAGACTTTTCCTGCGTGGTGGCAGTATCTTGTGGCTCTTCGTCTATGGTGTCATCATACTCCTCCTCGTCATCGGAGAGATTGATGGCCTTTATTTTCATGTATCTTTCTTCTTTCATCTTTTGAAATAATCTGAATAAACTGAATATTCGGGTTACTTACAAAGAGTGTGCCATGATGGAAATTTCTGCCTCGCCTATGCCATAGATAGCGAGCATGGCATTGTCTGCACGCATCTCTTCAAGCAACATCTGGCATGTGGGTTGGTTGGAGTCGTTGCGTTGGAACTTCAACTCGGGCATGCGGAAACGTGTGACAAAATTGGCATAAACGTAGTTGAGGTAGATGGAGAGGTCGTGAGAAATGACATCGGATGGCATCTTCTCATAAATGGAGAGTGCCTTTTCGGGCTTCTCGGCATAGAGCAATGCCCAGCCAAGTGTATTGCTAACGGCATGATTGTCAGGGTGCTCGAAGTTAAGGCGATAGAGTTCGTTGAGAACTTCGTCTGCTTTGCCGTCTTTAACCATAGCCATACTATAGTTGAGGGCATAAGAGATGCGCTCTGGGTCGAGAGTGCGCAGGGCATCGTAATAGAAGGATGCCTTGCCATAGTCGCCACTGGAATAATAGGCTTTTGCCATGCCGCGAAGGGAAGGCTGGTGGTTGGGGTGCTCCTGAAGGTAGGAGTTGTAGTAATCTACAGCCTCGCCATAGACCTGCTCGCTGAGGAGTAGTTCGCCAGAGAGGAAATCGAGGTCAACACAGTCTTGGTCTGGATAGCAGTTGATAATGTCTTCGAGCCCACGATAGTATTTCTTCTTTATGAGGTAGCGACCTATCTCCATAAGGTGGGTGGAATCAATATAGGAGAGGGAGATGAGCCATGCTTCGAAGTCTTCTGCATCCTTGAAGGGATTGCTGAGTGTCTGTCCCAAAGGATTGATGGAATAGAATCTGAAGAGGTCTTGCAGGTATTGGCGACGAAGATAGGCAGGGTCTTGCAACTCGGCTATATCGTCGTGCATACCGATGGGTCCCATCTCACCCTCTTCGAGCAGATTGCGCACTTTCTCCGAGAAGGTGCCTATGACATCGGAGAGGGCAAAGACAAAGGAATACTTATCGGAATTGCAGAATGGTCCTTTCTCAAGCACACGCTCGAGGAACTTGCTGTTCTTCAGTTTCTCCATGACGGTGGAGAGGTCGGGATGCTTAATATCGAAAGGAGCAAACCAGTTGGATGTCTTGTAGAAAAACGGGTAGCGCTTCATTTGCTTGAAACCACCAAAGAATATGTCTGAACCCTGACGATGCATCTGCTGCACCTTGCGAATGTTCTGTTCCATAGCCTCTATACGATTCTCGGCATCCTCGTAAGAGTCATCCTTGCTATTCGGATCGTTGTCCTCGTCACGCTCCTCTATGCCGTTGCGAGTGATTATGAAGGGTTGGTTCTTCATAATCTCTGGCATGAGTGTTTCGTTTATCTTCGTTGCGTCGGTATCTGCCTGAGTACACTTGATGAGCTGCATCTGAAACTCTATGAGACTCTTGATGGCATCGGGGTTGGAAAACAGGCAGTCGAGCACCTCGGAGCGTTTCTTGTTATACACCATGTCTCTATCCATAGAGAGGGAGAGAATACAGCCCACGAAGGCACGCTGGCGCATGACCTCGTCCTTGCACAGATTAAAAATTCTGGCAAGACAAAGGGCTTTCTGCTTAGAGAAATGCTGCATGGCACTAATGGTGAGAGCACTTAGCAGGACATAATGCGCAGTGGTGTAGGAGCCGTCGGCAGATGTGTACGCATGCACCCAGTCGTCGATATTCTCATTACGCCAATGGTAGGATGTGAGTACGGCGTAGAAGGCGTGTTCCATGTCTGCATGTAGCAAGGCGTCGAATGTGCTGTCCATCTGACTGACAGACTTAAGCCAAGGCTTTATCATCGGCATCTCCATGAGGTCGTTGCGCACCTGTATGTCGTAGTCCAGATTTTGGAGTTTTCCTTTCATTATGCGATACATCTCGCCACGCTTAGGGTCGTTTATACCCTTTGAGAAATATTCTTGCATCATGTTGAACTCCATACGCAGGGCTTCAAGACGCTCGCTGAAGTCCTCGCTGGGGTATTTTGTGGCTATTGCTGAGAGTTCGTTGATAGCCTCTATGAGTTGTCCGTTATCTATAAGATGTATTGCTAGCATATTTCTTTTTTGTGCTATTGAAAGAGTGGGTAGTAGTTTTGTTTGCCATATTTTCGGATAGAGTCTTTGGCTACAGAGAGAGCCTCGGAAAGTTTGGCATTACTTACCTTGGGAAAGGGTTGTGCCTTTAAGGCGAGAGAGTCGGCTGGCTTAATCTTGAGTTCATAAGCTCCAGCCTTCTTAGCCTGTGTAGCCCAAGGTTCAGGCAAGATAGCTGCATCTACACTATTACTGACGAGCATCTTGGTGCGCACGTCAAGGTCCTCCACCCTTATTATAAATATGTGGCGCTTAAGTTTCAGCAAAGAGTCGATATTTTCTTCTACGATGCGCTTGGAATAACCCTCGCCATCGGCAGCTATCACTCTGTCTGATAGCTGACTGATACGATGCAGGCGTGCTTTCTTAGAGGTGAAGAATCTGTAGTGGATAGACGAATCGTTGATATAGTGGTCTATTTCATGGGCGGCAAGAGCATTGCGACATTCTGACAGAGCCTTATACTTTACAACCCTAACGTCGGCATGAAGAGAGTCAAGCAAACCAAGGTGTTCTGCCACATAATAGGGCAGGCACTCATCGACAGGCAAAATGCCAATGCTCACGGCATTCTTAGTGGTTGTACGTGGTGCTTCCTGTTCTTTATCCTCGCTTGAGCAGGAGGTAAGGAGCAAAGTCACGAACACAAAGATGGAGAATATTTTAACTATGATGTTATTTGACATAGTCAACAAAAGAGTATTGCTGGTTATGCTTCTCGTCCTTATCATGGTCTTCGCGCCAAACTTCCTTCCACGTGGAATAGTCAGGGAAGAATACGTCAGCCTCCTTTGGGGTGTCGTTTATTTCGGTAAGGCAAAGACGGTCGGCAAGAGGAAGGGCTTGCTCGTAAATTGTAGCCCCACCGATTATATAGACATCCTCATTCGGGGACGTATTGCTTAGCGCTTCTGTAAGAGATGGATAGACATCGCAACCAGGAAGGGTGGTCAAACTGCGGGAAACAACAACATTCCTGCGGTTGGGCAAGGCTCCCTTGGGGAGAGAATCAAAGGTCTTTCTGCCCATAATGATGGTGTGCCCTGTGGTGAGAGCCTTGAAGCGTTTAAGATCATTGGGCAACCAATACAAGAGTTTGTTTTGGTTGCCTATAGCGTTATTTCTTGCTACTGCTGCTATTATTGTTATCACGAGTGGTTAAGGAGTTTTTTTTGTTAAACTAAACAGATACTTCTGCCTTAATATGTGGCCATGGGTCGTAATCAACGAGTTCAAAGTCCTCATAATGGAATGAGAAGATGTCTTTCACGTCAGGATTTATCTTCATCTTTGGTAGAGGACGTGGGGTGCGAGTTAACTGGAGTTCAGCCTGCTCAAGGTGATTTAGGTAGAGGTGGGTATCACCAGTAGTGTGGACAAAATCGCCACACTCCAATCCAGTAACCTGCGCCATCATTTGAAGCAAGAGAGCATAGGAGGCAATATTGAAAGGCACACCAAGGAAGGTGTCAGCACTGCGTTGGTAGAGTTGGAGCGAGAGTTTGCCGTCAGCCACATAGAACTGGAAAAGACAATGGCAGGGTGGGAGAGCCATCTCTTCTACTTCGGCAGGGTTCCAGGCGCTTACCATGATTCGACGTGAGCTGGGGTTGTTCTTGATGAGGTCAACACATTGTTGTATCTGGTCTATGGTGCCACCTTTATAGTCTGGCCAAGAACGCCATTGATGACCATAGACTGGACCTAATTCGCCATTTTCGTCAGCCCATTCGTTCCAGATGCGCACTCCATGCTCCTGAAGGTACTTAACGTTAGTATCACCATTAAGAAACCAAAGGAGTTCATAGATGATGCTCTTGAGGTGTAGCTTCTTGGTGGTAAGCAAGGGGAAACCATCAGCCATATTGAATCGCATTTGGTTTCCAAAAATGCTTTTGGTACCTGTACCCGTGCGGTCTGTCTTTACCACACCTTCTGTCGTTATTTTCCTAAGTAAGTCTAAATATTGTTTCATATACTTCTGTTATTCTTCAACTCCATTATAGCGTATGTTAAGCGTTCCAGCCTTGCGCAACTCCTGTTTTACGTCGTGAATGACACCCATTGGAGTATTTTTGTCAGCTCTTATATTTATGGTATAAAGAGAGGCATCATCCTCCGAGAGATTGGCTATCTTATTGCTTGCAAAGGCAGAAAGATTCTCTATCTTCACCACTTTGTCATCAAGTTGTATCAGGGTCTCGCCGTTGGCAGTCTTACCTATATAGAGGTTGGAGGCGAGATGGTTGTTAGTAGCCTTTACAAGTTTTGTACCAACAGGTAATTGAGGCTGAACTTGTGGCGTTTCTTTTCTCATGTGGGTAACAATCATGAAGAAGAAAAGAACTGTAAAAATAAGGTCAGGCATTGAAGTGAGGTTCAATGTCGGTACATGGTGGGGTTTATGTCGTCTAACCTTAATCATATTTCTCCGTCATCCTTTGCGGATAGAATTTCTGAATAGTCTCCCTCTCTTCTTCCGAGCAGGCTGAATACGAAACGCCAAACTTCTTCTTTGCTGCCGCATCACGTATCTCGTTGTAGGCAAGGACTATCTGGTTTTGTATATGGAAATAGCGGTCGTATTTTGCCTCATTATCTATTTGTAGTTCTATAACGTGCTGCTTGCCTCTCTCTATTATGAAATGTCTAACATTCTTTCTGAGTGCTACATCGGTCATGCTTTCCACATCATTAACCATCACCTTGCCATCTGCAAGAAGATGAATAGTGAGCACATTTGCCTGGTCTATATCTTGAAGCTGCTCCACTTTCTCGTTTTCTACGGGTGGCATACGTCTTATGAGCCCCTTATTCACATCCATCGATGTTGTTACAAGGAAGAAGATAAGGAGCATGAACGAGATGTCAGCCGTAGAGGTGGTGTTCAGCCCTGGAATACTATGTCTTTTTCTTCGTATGTACGCCATTTTGACGTATTATTTCTTTCTTCTCTGTGATATTTGACGCAGATTACCACTATGCAAAACACTAAAGAGCAGACATGCTACAGCCAAGGTCATGAAAACTGCGGCTGTGATGAGTATGGCATCCGTAAGAGAAAGGAGGAAAATAGTGGGTATGCAGACGAGCAAAAGAGCCACAAAGGTTATCCAACCGATAAGTCCAACGGGAACACCATTTTCTGTGCGTTTGCGTTTGTTCATCTTGAGCGAGCGCAACACAGACCACACGCACAAGACTATTGCACATGTGATTATGAACAAGGATGAACAAATCATTATGACAGCAACAAATTCCTCCAAAACTTTTGTCTTTTATCTTATTACTGGTAACTTGAAATTCCGAGCTCTGCTCGAAGAACTCGCAATTAAGCTCTAAGCTTAGAATGGATGTCCATTAACGTAATGGCACTTTCCTCCATCTGAGCAGTAAGGTGGTCAATCTTAGAAAGTATATAGTTGTAGAATAGTTGAAGTATAAGTGCAGTAATGATGCCGAAAATCGTGGTTATAAGCGCTACTTTCATACCAGAAGCTACAATAGTAGGACTTATGTCACCAGCTGTTTCAATATTGTCAAAAGCCATCACCATGCCTATTACTGTGCCAAGGAAGCCCAGGGAAGGAGCCATTGCGATACACAACGTAATCCACGAACATCCTTTCTCCATATTGCCTATCTGGACAGAAGCATAGGAAGAGACAGAACGCTCGATAACATCTTCTTCATCATCCATGTGCATCAAACCCTGATAACAAATAGAGGCAACAGGACCACGCGTATTACGACAAAGTTCTTTGGCTTTCTCCACTCCCTCCTCGGTAAGTTTCTTTTCTACGTCAACCATAAATTTCTTTGCGTTGATTTCAGAGAAAGAAAGGTAGATAATTCGTTCGATACACACTGCAAGCCCCACAATAAGACACAAGGCTACGAGAGACATGAAACCAGCACCACCCTCAACAAATTTTGTCTTGAGTTGGGTATAAGCTCCCCCCTCTATGGCAGCATCAATAGCTATAGTATCTTCCATTTCGAGTGCAGCATTATCAAGCATTATACTATCTGATTGTTGTGCAAAAACAACAAATCCCACCATCAAGAAGATGATAGTGAGTAAGCTTCGTAAACGTCCATTCAAAGTTTTCATATTGCAAAAGTAATATTTTTTTTCATAACTTCGGATAAGTTTTAATGAAAAGTTATATAACGAGTGTTATTTTTAAGATGAATTTATTTGGCTAATTCAAATTTAATAGTTAATTTTGCGAGAGTTACGCAAAAGAAGTCAATGAGAGTAAGTTTTTTTACACTTTTAGCATTAGTTTTTACAACTTTATTTGTTGCTACTGGCTGTACCGAGAAGAATGGCAGTAGCAGTTCTGACACATTATCTACTGACACTCTGCCAACAGATACGGTTGATTCTATTTCACGTATGGTGGCGGAAACAGCTATGCCAAGGACAGCAGATGAACTTTTTGATGATTTCTTCTTCAATTTTGCTGCCAGCAAGAAAGTACAGCTTTCTCGTACATTGTTTCCACTCAAGATGGAGAAATTTGGCAAAGCATCGGTAATAGAGAAGAACAAGTGGAAGACGGAGCATTTTTTCATGAAACAAGGTTACTACACGCTTATTTTCAACAACAAGCGTAGCCTTAGCATTATGAAAGATACAGCAGTCAACGAGGTTACGGTAGAGCATATTGCCATGACCAGAGGCACAGTAAAACAATGGCATTTCATAAGAAACAACGGCTTGTGGAACCTTAGCGACATTCGCATGATAACGCTTAAACAGCATGGTGATTCCGAATTCCTGAGTTTCTACCAGAAGTTTGTTTCGGATACAAAGTTCCAACAGGAGTCTCTCTCGGAAACTGTTACCTTCACTGGTCCAGACCCAGAGGATGATTTCTCGACCATGACTGGAGAAATTCTGCCAGAACAATGGCCTATGTTTGCACCTTGGTTGCCTTCTGAAACCATATATAATATAGTGTATTCGTCTCCCACTCATAAGTCAAGCAAAAAGGAGACCAACGTAAGGTTTTTCCTCATAAGGGGTATAGCCAATGGTTTACAAACAGACCTTACGTTTGTAAAGAATGGTGGCAGATGGAAACTTAAGAAAATAACTACGTAATGAGAGATATTGCAGATTATAGTTTGCTACAGCATAATACGTTTGGCATTGACGTGAAATGCAGACGTTTTTTGGAGTATGGTACCATAGAAGAAGCTCAGCAGGTAGCATCAATACTGCGTGATGCCCAGCAACCTTATATTGTAATAGGAGGAGGATGTAATCTCCTGTTCACAAAGGATTACGACGGCATAGTTGTACATTCGGCCATCAAGGGAATAAAATTTGATGATACGAAAATGCTTTGTGGCAGCGGCGAGGAGTGGGACGACGTGGTTGTCAAGAGCTTAGAGAGAAAACTATATGGTTTAGAAAATCTGTCTTTGATACCTGGTGAAGTAGGTGCAAGTGCTGTGCAGAATATAGGTGCCTATGGTGTGGATGCGCAGATGTTTATCAAAAACACTTACGCAGTAGAGATAGCTACTGGTAATATTTCTGTATTGCCATACGTAAAGTGTCAATATGGTTATCGTGACAGTCGCTTCAAACATGACTGGAAGAACAAATATCTCATCTGTGCCGTAGAGTATGAGCTTACCAGAGTATTTTTCCCACGCTTAGGCTATGGCAATATTCGTGCTGAGCTGGAGCGGAGGGGAATAAAAGAAGAAAAAGTGACAGCTTCACAGGTGAGAGACACCATCATTGACATACGCAACTCCAAACTGCCAGACCCCAAGGTGCTCGGCAATGCTGGCTCTTTCTTCGTCAACCCAGTAGTTGCGAGAGAAAAGTTTGAAGCTTTACAGAAGGATTATCCAGATATGCCACACTATCTTACAACAGACGAGACAAAAGTGAAGATACCTGCAGGCTGGATGATTGAGCAATGCGGATGGAAGGGCAAGTCTCTTGGCAGGGCTGGTGTGCATAGCAAGCAGGCTCTTGTACTTGTCAACAGAGGTGGAGCTACTGGCAAAGAAATAGTAGAATTATGCAATGCCATACGTGTTGACGTTTTCAATAAGTTTGGCATCATGATAAATCCCGAGGTAAATATTATATGAAACTCACGCTTCTTGGCACAGGAACATCTATCGGCGTACCAGCAATAGGTTGTAGTTGTGAGGTATGTCGTAGTACGTATGCCAAGGACAAACGTCTGCGTGCTTCGGCTATGTTGGAAACCGAGGGCGGACTGAGAGTACTCATAGATTGTGGTCCTGATTTTCGTCAACAGATAATAAGGTATCGCTCCCCCTATAATATAAATAATGTGTCGTCGTCTCCTTTCTTTGACAAAATTGATGCCGTCCTATATACCCATATCCACTATGACCATGTAGGTGGTACAGATGATTTGCGTCCCTTTGCATGGTTTGGCGATGTTGACATTTATGCCCAGAAGGATGTTATAGATGGTTTGCACCAAACTATGCCATATTGTTTCAAGGAACAACTTTACCCAGGTGTACCACATTTGAAATTGCACCAGATAAGTTCTGGCAGACCTTTCACAGTTCGACGTCCTTACGAAAGCACTGTAGATGTGTTTGAAGGTGGTTCCACCTTAAATGGCATTATGCGTAACAGGCGAGTGCAACGTCTTATTCCTCCTGCACTTGATGAACTCGAAATTCTTCCTATTAGAGTTATGCACGGCAAGTTGCCTATACTGGGATTCCGTATTGGTAAGTTGGCATACATAACAGACATGAAGTACATGGAGAAAGAATGTATGGAGATGCTTAAAGGTGTTGACACACTTGTGGTTAATGCCCTTCGTTTTCATATAGAGCACCATAGTCACCAGATAGTCAATGAAGCCATAGACTTCGCACGAGCAATAGGAACAACCAGAACATACTTCACCCATCTGACACATGACATTGGCACCCATGATTGGGCTAATAAACAACTCCCAAAAGGTTTTGAGTTTGGTTATGATGGGCAAGTAATCAATATTTGACACAAAAGCGTCTTTTTGGCTCTAAAAGTGTCAAAATGTAAAAGAAAAAGCAAAAATAATAACAAAAATACAAATTTTTCTCCTTTTTTCTTTGTGGGATTATTTATTTTTTATACCTTTGCACTCGTTAAAATGAAAATTATAAGGTAAAAGGATAATAAACGTTGTCGAAAATATATCTGACAACAAAGTATAACAATTCAAAAACAGAAAGAAAAGAAGATGAATGCACAAAAAGTGATTGAGAACCTCAAGCAGAGATTCCCTAACGAGCCAGAGTACATCCAGGCAGTGTCACAGGTACTTCCAACTATTGAGGAAGAGTACAACAAGCACCCAGAGTTTGATCGCGCTAACCTCATCGAGCGCCTCTGTATTCCAGATCGCGTCATTGAGTTCCGTGTTTCTTGGGTTGACGACAAGGGTAACGTTCAGACCAACATGGGCTATCGTATCCAGCACAATAACGTTATTGGTCCTTACAAGGGTGGTATTCGTTTCCACCGTTCTGTAAACCTCGGTATTCTGAAGTTCCTTGCTTTCGAGCAGACTTTCAAGAATTCTCTGACAACTCTCCCAATGGGTGGAGCAAAGGGTGGTTCTGACTTCTCTCCACGTGGCAAGTCTGACGCAGAGGTTATGCGTTTCTGCCAGGCATTCATGACTGAGCTCTATCGTCACGTTGGCGCTGACGAGGACGTTCCAGCTGGTGATATCGGCGTAGGTGGTCGTGAGGTAGGCTACATGTTCGGTATGTATAAGAAGCTCACTCACCAGTTCACAGGCATGCTCACAGGCAAGGGCCGCGAGTTCGGTGGTTCACTCATTCGTCCTGAGGCTACTGGTTACGGCAACGTTTACTTCCTGCTCAACATGCTGAAGACTCGTAACATCGACATCAAGGGCAAGACAGTTCTTGTATCTGGTTCTGGTAACGTAGCTCAGTACACAACTGAGAAGCTCATCCAGCTTGGTGCTAAGCCTGTTACTCTCTCTGACTCTGATGGTTACATCTACGATCCAGATGGTATCACACGTGAGAAGCTCGACTACGTAATGGAGCTCAAGAACGTACAGCGTGGTCGTATCAAGGAGTATGCTGAGAAGTATGGTGTTAAGTATGTAGAGGGTAAGAAGCCATGGGGCGAGAAGGCTGACATCGCACTTCCTTCTGCTACACAGAACGAAATCAACGAAGAGGCAGCTAAGACACTCGTAGCTAACGGTGTGATTGCTGTTTCTGAGGGTGCTAACATGCCTACAACTCCAGAGGCTATCAAGGTATTCCAGGACGCTAAGATTCTCTACTCTCCTGGTAAGGCTGCCAATGCTGGTGGTGTATCAGTATCTGGTCTTGAGATGTCTCAGAACTCAGAGCGTCTGAGCTGGACAGCTGAAGAAGTAGATAACTACCTCCACCGTATCATGGATGATATCCACGCTAACTGTGTGAAGTATGGCACAGAGCCTGATGGCTATATCAACTATGTGAAGGGTGCTAACGTAGCAGGCTTCATGAAGGTTGCTAAGGCTATGATGGCACAGGGCATCGTATAATATCTTACTAATAATACTTTAGTTCATAGTTCATAGTTCATAGATCATAGTTAAACTGCGCATGTTATCTTTGCGTTAGAAACTTTAACTATGAACTGTGAATTGTGAACTATGAACTTTCTTTATATATACCGTGGCAGAACTTAACCTTAAAGACGTATCCTTCCTCAACCTGATGCAACGACGCATCGCCAACGTACTGATTGTAGCCAATCCGTATGATGCCTTCATGCTTGAAGACGATGGCAGAGTAGAGGAAAAGATTTTCTCAGAATACATGAAGCTGGGATTGCGCTATCCCCCTTCTTTCACTCAGGTTTCAACTATCGAAGAAGCCGACGAAGCGCTCTCCGTCACTCAGTATGACCTTGTCATTTGCATGCCTGGCAACGTGGATAACGATGCCTTTGACGTGGCACATGCCGTAAAACAGATGTCGCCCACGACACCATGCGTCGTACTGACTCCTTTTTCCCATGGCATAAGCCGCCGTATGCAGAACCTCAACCTCAGCATCTTTGATTACATTTTCTGTTGGTTGGGCAATACCGAGCTTATCCTTTCTATCATCAAACTGATTGAGGATCGCATGAACATAGCCAACGATGTTTCAGAGGCTGGAGTGAAGTGTGTCTTGCTCGTGGAAGACTCCATACGTTTTTATTCATCAATACTGCCACACCTCTATAAGTATATCTTAACGCAAAGCCTTAACTTTGCAACGGAAGCTCTTAATTCTCAGGCAGAAATGCTGCGCATGCGTGGACGTCCTAAGGTTCTCCTTGCACGTAACTATGAAGAAGCATGGAGTCTCTATGAGAAGTATAAGGACAATATGCTTGGAGTAATCTCCGACAGACGTTTTGACAAAGATGGCAAGGAAGACCCAGAGGCAGGACAGAAACTACTGTATAACATAAGGGAGGCTGACGAATACCTGCCACTCATCTTGCAGACCTCCGAGCCCAATATTACCACAACCACTAAGGGCATACGTATCCTCGACAAGAACTCAAAGAAGTTCAACGTTGACCTTCGCAACACTATTGCCGAGCACTTTGGCTTTGGCGACTTTCTCTTCCGCAATCCTGACACTAACGAGGTCGTTTGTCGTGTGCGCAATTTGAAGGAGTTGCAGGATAACATTTTCAAGATACCTGAAAACTCCATGCACTACCACGTTAGTCGCAACCACATGTCACGCTGGCTTGCTGCACGTGCCATCTTCCCTGTATCAGAATTTCTCAAACACATAACATGGCACAAGCTCCAAGACGTTGACAAGCATCGCCAGATTATCTTTGATGCCATCGTGGCATATCGTCACATGAAGAATTTTGGTGTTGTGGCAGTGTTCAACAAGGACCGTTTCGATACCTATTCCCATTTTGCCCGTATTGGCGACGGCTCATTGGGAGGAAAGGGTAGGGGCCTTGCCTTTCTCGATAACATAGTCAAGAATCATGAGGCTTTTCGCCAATTCCCCAGTGCGAAAGTTTCCATCCCCAAGACGGTGGTACTCTGTACCGACCTTTTCGACCAGTTTATGGATCGTAACCATCTATGGGAGAGGGCTCTCAGCGATGCTTCAGATGCTGAGATTCTGCAGGATTTCCTTGCGGCAGAATTGCCAGAATCGCTCATCGAGGACTTTGGCACCATAATAGAGGCTACACAGAAACCACTTGCCATACGTTCCTCCTCGCTTCTTGAAGATAGTCATTACCAGCCCTTTGCAGGCATATACAGCACTTACATGATTCCTTATTCCGAGAATAGGGAACAGATGCTCCGCGACCTTTCAAATGCCGTCAAGGGTGTCTATGCCTCAGTGTATTATCGTGACTCCAAGGCATACATGACTGCCACACAAAACGTCATAGACCAAGAGAAGATGGCAGTAATAATACAAGAGGTGGTAGGTCAGCAGTTTGGCGAACGTTATTACCCCAACATATCAGGTGTTCTGCGCTCTCTCAACTACTATCCAGTGGGAGACGAGAAACCAGAAGAAGGCATTGCCTCCCTTGCCCTCGGTCTTGGCAAGTATATCGTTGATGGCGGACAGTCTCTGCGTGTGTCGCCTTACCATCCTGCACAGGTAATGCAGATGTCTGAACTCGAAACAGCCCTTCGTCAGACACAGACACAGTTCTATGCTCTGCCTATGAAGGGCAACTCTCCCAATTTCAGTACGGACGATGGTTACAACATTCAGAAACTCATGGTGAGCGAAGCCAATGACGATGGCTCTTTGCAGTATATAGCCTCCACTTTCGACCCTTACGACCAAATCATACGTCCAGGCATATACGAGGGAGGCAGGAAGATTATATCCATGAATGGCGTGCTCGAACAGAGGGTGTTCCCCCTGCCAGAACTCATGCAGCTCTCACTCCAGCTCGGTATGGAGGAGATGCGACGCCCTGTGGAGATAGAGATGGCATGCAATATACACCCAGACAAGACTGGTTGCTACTATCTCCTGCAGATAAGACCTATCGTAGATTCCAAGCAGGAACTCAACGAAGACCTTCTTGAAACCTCCGACCACCTCTGCCTTCTGCGCTCACATAATTCCCTTGGCCATGGCATCATAGACGGAGTGCGAGACATAGTCTATGTCAAGGTGGACGAAAATTACAGTGCTTCCAACAATGGACTCATAGCCGACGATGTAGATGCCATCAACGAGACATTCCTGCGCAGTGGAGATAACTACATTCTCATTGGTCCTGGCAGATGGGGCAGCTCCGACTCCTGGCTCGGCATACCAGTGAAGTGGTCAAACCTCTCGGCTGCCAAGCTCATTGTCGAGGAAATACTTCCCAATTACTATGTTGACCCCTCTCAGGGTACGCACTTCTTCCAGAATCTCACGTCTCTCGGTGTAGGCTATTTTACTATCGACATCTATCATGACCGTCATGGTAATCCTGTCAATAATGACAACAAGCACCAATACATCAATGGCGAACTCGAGATACTCGACAGGGCTTACCTTGATAGCCTTCCTGCTATAAAGGAGACAAAATACGTGCGTCACGTGCGTCTCCCTCAGTCCTGTACCATTAAGATGGATGGCATGAAGCAAGAGGGAGTTGTTATCATAGAAAAGGAACCCTGACGAGGACAAAAAGGCTGTAAAATACCCGTTTTTTCAACAAAAACAAGTCAAATGTTTCCAAACTTGGGAATTTTTTGTATCTTTGCAAGAAGTTAGAACCTTAGCGTTAATTCTATTGGCAAAAGAAAAAACAGCATACGTGTGTGATAACTGCGGCTTTGACTCAACCAAGTGGTTGGGCAAATGCCCCAGTTGTGGACAATGGAATACCTTCAAGGAAGTAAAGATAGCTCCCTCTAAATCTCCACAAAGAGGAGACTCTCATTCTTTGCTGAAGGATGCAGGCAAAACAGCTGCTGTTCGTCTGAGCGAGATTCCTACTCAGGATTTGCCTCGCATGAATCTTCTTGATACCGAACTCAACAGGGTTCTGGGAGGCGGACTGGTACCAGGCAGCATTATTCTTCTTGGCGGCGACCCTGGCATTGGCAAGAGTACGCTTACCCTGCAGACCATCATGAGACTTTCAGACAAGGAAGTCCTCTATGTCAGTGGTGAGGAGAGTGCCCACCAGTTGAAAATGAGGGCGGAAAGATTAAACGGGAACGTTAACGGGAACGGGAACGAGGTCCTCGTGCTCTGCGAGACATCTTTGGAGAAAGTGTTTGACCAGATAAGGGAGATAGCACCAGACATCGTGATAATAGACTCCATACAGACCTTGGAGACAGAGATGGTTGACTCTGCACCTGGCAGCATAACACAGATAAGAGAATGTGCCAGTGCCTTGCTCAAATATGCAAAAACCAGTGGTGTGCCTGTTATTCTCATTGGTCACATCAACAAGGAAGGTACTATTGCTGGTCCAAAAATTCTGGAGCACATTGTTGACACCGTCATACAGTTTGAGGGCGACCGCCAGGGTATCTATCGCATATTGCGCTCCATAAAGAACAGGTTTGGCTCTACGTCAGAGATAGGCATCTACGAGATGTTGCAGAATGGTCTGCGTCCTGTTACCAATCCTTCCGAACTCCTTCTTAGCGACGACAGGGACGGCATGAGCGGCATAGCCATAAGCGCAGCTGTGGAGGGCATGCGTCCATTCCTTATCGAGACCCAGGCACTCGTCAGCACAGCTGCCTACGGTACGCCCCAACGTAGTGCCACAGGCTTTGACCAACGCCGACTCAACATGCTCCTTGCCGTCTTGGAGAAGAAGGTAGGCTTCAAGCTCATCCAAAAAGACGTGTTCATCAACATTGCAGGCGGCATAAAGGTTACTGACATGGCTATGGACCTGAGTGTCTTGCTTGCCGTATTCTCCAGCAATGTGGATATGCCCATCGAGAAAGGTTTCTGCGTTTGCGGAGAAGTGGGTTTGAGCGGCGAGGTGCGTCCCGTCAGCAGGATAGAACAGCGCATCAGCGAGGCAGAGAAACTCGGCTTTACCGACATCATCATCCCCAAGCGCAACCTTGACGCACTAAAGGGAAAACAGTACTCCATACGTCTTCACCCCGTCAAGAGGGTAGAGGAGGCGATGAGGGTAGTGTTTGGGTGAAAAATCGAGATAACGACACATCAACACATCGAGATAACGACACATCAACACATCGAGATAACGACACATCGACACATCGAGATAACGAAATATCAAAACAACGATAAATCGACACATCGAAAAAAGAACTTACAACTGGTAACTTATAACTTTTTACAAAGTAAAAACATATGGCTAAAATTACAAAAGAAGATGCTCTGCTCTATCATGAGAGCGGCAGACCAGGAAAGATTGAGGTGATGCCTACCAAGCCCTATCGTACTCAGACGGACTTGTCTCTGGCTTATTCACCAGGTGTGGCTTACCCTTGTCAGGAGATTCAGGCAAACCCTGATTCTGTGTATAAATATACCGACAAGGGCAACCTCGTGGCAGTAATATCCAATGGTACAGCTGTACTCGGACTTGGCGATATCGGCGCCATGTCTGGCAAGCCTGTCATGGAGGGTAAGGGTTTGCTCTTCAAGATATATGGTGGTATCGACGTGTTCGACATAGAGGTAGCAGAGAAAGACCCTGAGAAATTCTGCGAAGCAGTAGAGAAGATTGCCCCAACCTTCGGCGGAATAAACCTTGAAGACATCAAGGCTCCAGAGTGTTTCTACATAGAGGAGCGACTGAAGAAATCGCTCGACATCCCCGTTATGCACGACGACCAGCACGGCACAGCCATCATCTCAAGTGCAGGACTGCTGAATGCTCTCGAGGTGGCAGGCAAGAAGATTGAGGATGTAAGGATTGTGGTGTCTGGCGCTGGTGCTGCTGCCATCATGTGTACCAAGCTCTATGTGGCTCTTGGTGCAAAGCTCGAAAACATACTCATGATAGACTCCAAGGGTGTCATAACGGCAGATCGCGAGGGACTCAACGAGCAGAAGCGCTATTTCGCAACAAAGCGTACCGACGTGCGCACTCTCGAGGATGCCATGAAGGGTGCTGACGTGTTCCTCGGCCTCTCTAAGGGCAACGTGCTCAGCCAGGACATGATACGCTCCATGGCAAAGAACCCTATCGTCTTTGCCTGTGCCAACCCTGTGCCCGAGATAAGTTATGAGGACGCTATGGCTGCCCGCCCTGACGTGCTGATGTCAACGGGTCGTTCCGATTATCCTAACCAGATAAACAACGTTATCGGCTTCCCTTACATCTTCCGTGGTGCTCTTGACGTAAACGCCAAGGCCATCAACGAGGAGATGAAGATAGCAGCCGTTCATGCTATTGCCGACCTCGCCAAGCAGCCTGTGCCTGACGTGGTTAACAAGGTGTATAATGTAAACAACCTCACCTTTGGTCCTGACTACTTCATACCAAAGCCCGTTGACCCACGCCTCATAACCGAGGTGAGTGCTGCCGTTGCCAAGGCTGCTATGGACTCTGGCGTGGCTCGCAAGCAGATAACCGACTGGGATGCCTACAAGAAGAATCTGCGCCTCAGGATGGGACAGGAGACACGTGTGACACAGAACCTCTTTGAGACAGCACGCAAGCACCCACAGAAGGTAGTCTTTGCCGAAGGTCTTCATCCTACCATGATTAAGGCTGCTGTGCAGGCAAAGAACGAGGGGCTCTGCTACCCAATCCTGCTTGGCAACGAAGAGATGATAAAGAAAGAGGCTGAGAGGCTCGACCTATCTCTCGAGGGCATAGAGATAGTAAACCTGCGCCATGACGATGCCCACGAGATACGTGAGCGCTATGCCAGGGTGCTGGCTGAAAAGAGAAAGCGTGAGGGCTACAACTTCGAGGAGGCTAACGACAAGATGTTCGACCGCAACTACTTCGGCATGATGATGGTTGAGACGGGAGATGCTGATGCCCTCATTACGGGTGTATATACCAAGTTCTCATCCACCTTGCAGGCTGCTGAAGACATCATCGGCATACGTCCTAAGTACAAGCACTTTGGCACCATGCACATCCTCAACTCCAAGCGTGGTACATACTACATAGCCGACACCCTCGTCAATCGCCACCCCGACAAGGAGGCTATCAAGGATATAGCCCGCCTCACGGCAGACACCATACGCTTCTTCAACGACGAGCCACGCATAGCCATGATAAGCTATTCCAACTTTGGTGCCGACAAGGTAGGCAGTCCTCGCATGATTTCTGATGTGGTAAGAGAAATGCAGGAGGAGTATCCCGACCTGAAGATTGACGGCGAGATGAGTGTTGACCTTGCTCTTGACCACGAGCGTCGCGACGAGAAATACCCATTCCTGCGTCTGCACAATCAGGTGGTTAACTCGATGGTGTTCCCTAACCTCAGCTCTGCCAACTCTGCCTATAAGCTCATCAAGCAGTTCTCACCCGAGACCGAGGTTATAGGTCCTATACAGATGGGTCTGAACAAGCCTATACATTTCACTGACTTCGACGCTGGAGTACGTGACATCGTCAACATCACGGCAGTAGCCGTCATCGATGCCTATGTGGGCAAGATAAGCAAGCAGTAAAATGATAATATTAGCTTCTAACTCGCCACGCCGCAAGCAGCTGCTGCAAGGACTGGGCATAGACTTCGAAGTGCAGGTAATACCTGGCATAGACGAGTCATACCCGTCAGACCTTCCAGCCAGTGATGTGGCCGAATATATAGCAACAAAAAAGTCTGTGCCCTACATTACGCAGGGTACAGACAATATTGTTATTACGGCAGACACCGTTGTTGTCTGTGATGGCGAAATAATGGGTAAACCCGCCGATGAAGCCGAGGCTAAGGGCATGCTCCATCGTCTTTCGGGCAAGACGCACCAGGTCTATACTGGTGTGTGCATAAAGCATGCCGATGGCGAGAAGCACTTCAGCGTCTGCACAGACGTAACCTTCAAGCCGCTCAGCGACGAGGAGATAGACCACTACGTCAAGCATTATCACCCCTTTGACAAGGCTGGCTCCTATGGCATACAAGAGTGGATAGGTTATGTCGGCATCACTGGCATCAGGGGGTCCTACTACAACGTCATGGGATTTCCTGTGCAGAGGGTTTATGAGGAGCTGAGGAGGATTGCATGGATAAAAAATGGTATATAGCACAGGCTCACCACGTGAGCCAGGAGTTACTGAAGTTGCTCGACCGTTTGCCGTTCGAGTACTTTGCCCCTATGCAGGAGAAGGTACAGAACCAGGGTGGCAGGAACGTGTCGCGAAATGTGCCTTTAGCGCTCAACTATGTTTTTTTCCGCACAGCAGACTTCCGTCTCCTGCAGTCGATGCTGCGAGATACTTCGCGTGTTCACCTCCTCTACATGGCACCACTGAAAGACGCCAGGAAAGACAGTCCTGAGGACAAATACCGTCCACTCGTGGCAAGCGACCGAGAGATGGAGATGTTTATCAAGGCAGCATCCTTCTATACCCAGGGAGCTCCACTCACCGTTCCTGACAGAAAGCTCATGATGAAAGGCGACAAGGTACGCATCATCAAGGGACCCTTTGAAGGCGTGGAGGGCACGCTCCTCAGTCAGCAGGGCAAAGACGGAGGCAAGGTCATCGTCAGCATCAGCAACCTAGTGGCAGTCTCAACTATCGACATAGCTCCAGAGTGCATACAGGTCATAAAGTTTGCTCATGGCAACAGGCACATCTACAAGAAGATGGAGTCTTTCAAACCACGCATAGACAAAGCTATGGCAAAGATGCGTGCCGACCAGCCGCTTACGCCAGAGGAACGAGAACAGATAGAGACATTCATACGCAGGTTCAGTTCTGTAGAAACCGAGACAGTCAATACCGAGGCAAAGCTCGCTCTCTTCATCTTCCAGGGCTACGTGGCGTTGCAGATGCCAAAGGAGCAAAGGCAGTATTATCTCAAACTCCGTGACGAGATACTTCCGAGGGTGAAGTCGGAGAATGTGAGACAGAAAATACAAGAGAGTCTTCAGCTATTTCAGCAAAGCATTTCCAAATAATCTTTCTTATTACAGGCAGGGGAGAGGGATGGCATTTTCTTCGTTCTCGCTGTCGCTCGCGATGCATTGACAAGCTCGGAACTTCATTTTTCCTGCTGCAAAGTTACTACCTTAACTTAAATCCTGCAAGTTTCTGTTAGAATTTAACACTTTTGTGACGCAAATGCAGAAGTGCCCGTTCTACACGCCCTACCATTGCTTCCAGCCTGCGAAAACACTGGCTCCAAGCGCAGAAGTACTGCCTCTACATGGGGTATTGCTGCTTTGTAGTTAAGTTGCTTATTATCAACAAGAAAAGATTTTTGAAAAAACATGAAAAACAGCTGAAAACATGCACAATAAACAAATTTTAACTGTTAAAATTTAACATTTTCAAAAGCATCTTTTGCATCAAATGCATCTTTTGCATCTTTTGCATTTTTTTTTTACATCCTCACGCGCATATATATATATATTATATTTTCTAAAAGAAATAATATAATATTATTCCTACGTCATAATATTATATTCCAAAGAAAAGGTTTCTTTCACCCTCGTTTTTCGTTTATCATGAGCTTGTTATAGTTTTGTAAGTGACAAAAGATGCAAAAAGTGCAAAAGGTGCAAAAGGTGCAAAAGCTGCATCTAAACAACTTGAAAATATTACAAAGAAGAAATCAAGATGGAGGCAGGAAGGGAAAAGTTAAAAAAGCATTTTTCAGCGTTAAGCCTTGTTTGTAAAATATCCTCTTCTATATTTCCATATATGGAAAAAAAATAGTACCTTTGCAATAGTTTTTCAAAATAAGTTATCAAAAAGTTATAAAGAGGTAAAGATACTTCAAGAAGGACTTCAAGGTGGTGGAGCAGACACTCTTCCCAATATACGGCACCATAGGTTTCTTCTATCACATCAAATAAAATAGTCTTGTTTATCCCCCAATATGATGAGATAAAAAAAGAAAAATCCTCTTCACTTAACTAAGCGGAGAGTTTTTTTTTGAGAAATTTTCTTGCACAGGTGGGAATAAATGTGTAAATTTGCACATTGTAAAATGATGTGCAAAGAACTATGTCAATAAGCAAAACAAGACAACTACTGGTAGATGTGGCTCGCAGGCTGTTTGCCATGAGCGGCATGGAGAATACTACCATGAACCAGATTGCGCAAGCATCTGGTAAGGGAAGGCGCACCCTCTACACCTATTTCAACAGCAAAGAAGAGATTTATGCTGCCGTGATAGAGTCGGAATTGGAACGCCTGTCGGACAAGCTCGACGAGGTGGTTGCTATGAAAATGAGCCCGCAGGAGAAGATTATCGAACTGATATACACACACCTGCGCTCGATAAGAGAGTCGGTGGTGAGAAACGGCAATCTGAGGGCAGAATTCTTCCGCAATATATGGATGGTGGAGAAATGTCGCAAGAAGTTTGATGCCGACGAGATAGAAATCTTTCGCAAGGTTTATGCGGAGGGCAAGGCGCAGGGCGACTTTGACATAGACAATGTTGACATGGTTGCCGACATAACGCACTACTGCATCAAGGGACTTGAAGTGCCCTACATATATGGCAGGATAGGACGCGGAATGACAGATGACACCTCAAGACCTGTAGTAGCAAAATTCGTTTACGGAGCATTAGGGCAGGGGAGAGGCAGAAGCTGAAAAATGGAGTGTAGAGTGTAGAGTATAAGGTATAAAGTATAAAGTATAAAGTATAAAGTATAAGGTATAAAGTATATAAAAAAAACAAGAAAAAAGAAAATGGGATTACTAACAGGTAAGACAGCACTGGTAACAGGTGCTGCACGTGGCATCGGCAAGGCTGTTGCCATGAAGTTTGCTCAAGAGGGTGCTAACATAGCTTTTACAGACCTCGTACTGAATGACGATATGGCAGCTGGTCTTGAGGCTACTCGCAAAGAGATTGAGGCACTTGGCGTAACATGCAAGGCTTATGCTGGCAACGCTGCCGACTTTGAAGAGACAGAAAAGGTCGTGAAGCAGATAAAGGAAGATTTTGGTTCTATCGACGTGCTGGTAAACAATGCTGGCATTACCAAGGATGGCTTGATGCTGCGCATGTCTGAGGCTCAGTGGGATGCAGTGCTGAACGTAAACCTTAAGTCTGCCTTCAACTTCATTCACGCTTGTGCTCCAATCATGCTGCGCCAGAGGGGTGGTTCTATCATCAACATGTCAAGCGTAGTAGGTGTTCATGGCAACGCTGGTCAGTGTAACTATTCAGCTTCTAAGGCTGGCATGATAGGTCTGGCTAAGTCTATCGCTCAGGAGTTAGGTCCAAAGGGTATTCGTGCCAACGCTGTGGCTCCAGGCTTCATCGAGACAGCCATGACAGCACAGTTGCCTGAGGAGGTACGTGCAGACTGGATGAAGAAGATTCCACTGCGTCGTGGTGGTCAGGTAGAGGATATAGCCAATGTTTGTCTGTTCCTTGCATCTGATATGTCAAGCTACGTATCTGGTCAGGTAATACAGATAGACGGTGGTATGAACATGTAAAAACCGTCGTATGACAGTACTTTACGAAGATAATCACGTAATAATAGTAAACAAAAAGAGTGGGGAAATCGTTCAGGGCGACAAGACTGGCGATGTTCCCCTCTCTGATATTGTAAAAGACTGGATTAAAGCCAGATACAACAAGCCAGGTAATGTTTTTCTTGGAGTTGTGCACAGGCTGGACAGACCAGTGAGTGGGGTAGTGGTATTTGCAAAAACCTCCAAGGCTCTCTCACGTCTTAACACCATGTTTGCACAGCACGAGAATGTAAAAAAGACCTATTGGGCAATTACCAAGAACTGTCCTGAGAAGTTGGAAGGAAAGCTCGTGCACTGGATAAAGCGCAACGAGAAGCAGAACAAGTCATACGCCTATGACAGAGAATGCCCAGGAGCAAAGAGGGCAGAACTGAATTATAAGGTGATAGGCAAGAGTGACAGATATTATCTTATAGAAATAGAGTTGCTTACAGGCAGGCACCACCAGATAAGATGTCAGCTGGCTAAGATAGGCTGTCCCATAAAAGGCGACCTTAAATACGGCGCACAACGCAGCAACCCTGATGGAAGCATTTCGCTGCATGCACATCGCATAACTTTCGTGCATCCAGTATCAAAGGAAACAATCGACGTAACTGCCGAAATGAATAACACAATCTCTTTTGCTCCCATTGAGGAAAAGGTGTAAGGTATAGGGGAATAATGTATAGTGTATAAAGTTTAGAGTTTAGAGTTAAGAGATTATAGTTTAGAGTTAGTGGAGAGTAGAGAGAAGTAAAATCAGAATAATACAATGTTTAATTATTTATGTTTAATGTTTAATGCTTAATGTTTAATTATTTATGTTTAATCTACCTATACACTATTTATCATAATGTTGATTCTGATTTTGCAGACACCTGTATTTTTACAGCATTACTTTATTGTTTCTTTTTATTCTAAAACTTAGACTTTATTCTCGTACTTCTACAAAATTCTTTATTTTATCCTCTTTGACTTATTCTGAGGTTTAGAATGGCAAACCTACGGCAAAGTGCAAAGCATAATCGCGAGAGAATACGGTGTGGGCTATTGGGAAATGTTCTTTGCTATTATTGTATGCAGGATTTATAGCTTTCATGCCCATATCAAGTCGCAGAATAAAATAATCGAAATTCAGACGTAAACCGATGCCATAGCTCACAGCCATTTCATCGTAAATGCTTTTAAGTTTGAAATATCCGTTTGGCTGGTCTGCGTATGGTTTTATCGTCCACACATTACCTGCATCAATAAACAGTGCTCCCTGGAATTTCCAAAACAGATTTGTTCGGAGTTCTGCATTGAGGTCTATCTTAATGTCTCCAGTTTGATTGATGAAGTCTATGCGACCATCTTTTCCTATATATCTGCCTGGTCCAAGTGTTCTGACGTTCCAGCCACGCACACTATTAGCACCACCTGCAAAGTATCGTTTCTCGAATGGCAGCATGGCACTATTGCCATAAGGAATACCAATACCAAAGCGTGCATGAAGTGCCAGAGTATTACGAGAATCGAGTTTCAGGAGATGCGTATAGTCAGCGTCAAACTTAACATACTGTGCGAAAGCAACATTAGCTACCTTATACTGTCCCAAATCGTTGCGTGGCAACTTGCAAAGAGTCGATATGCCTCTCAGGAGGTTACCCGCAGTCTCAATATTTGTCCTGACAGACCTTTTATCGTCGGAATAGCTCACACCAAAGCCTATCTTCATAATGAGCAAATTCTCGTAATTGTGTCTCAGAATAGCATTGCGGCTGGTGGCATTATCAAGATAATCTTTCCTGAAAGTGTCTGATATCCAAGGCATTGAGATATAGTTGAGGTCTATAAGGTCAAAGGAATAAGACACATTATGCTTTGGAGATTTCCATTTGTATCTCCATGCTGCTGTAAGCACGTTGCGCTGAAATTCAGGACGACTCTGAATATTGTAACTTATCGGAAATTCAGTCGTGCAGTCATAATACTTGTGAAACCTGTCTGATATCCAAGGCATTATAAACTTAGGGAAAGTAAGTTTTGTCTCCAGGCTCAGTTCCTCGTAGTTGCTGTTGTCATAGCCTTCCAAGCCTCTGATAGCCTCGAAGGCACCACGAGCCTCGATGCTTAGCTGCTCGCTGCCATGAAAGATATTCCTGTTCTCGTAAGTTACGGACAATGCGGCACCAAAATTGCCTGCGGTATTAGTGCCTTCTGGTTGTATCTGTATAGAATTAGGTTTACGGCGTACCACCTGGATATTAACGTCAAGTGCGTTAGTATCAGGCACTTCTGTAAAGTGTATGTTTGTTGACCTGATAGCCTTTAGTCGCGCAAATTTGTTATAAGTACGTTGAACATTAGAGGCGCTGTAATACTCGCCTTTTTCTATAAGGTTATTGTTATCAAGCGTGGATTGGCGAATACGCAAGTCCTGACCAGCCAAAGAGGTGTATTCTACGTTGCGTATAGTGTATTGCGGGTGCTCGGTGGGTTCAGAGGATGAGTTCTTTTTATAAAGTCCTATGTGCAACTGCAAGTCAACGGTTTTAGCCACTTTTGAGGTGTCACACACATAGCTGATGTTATCATTATTGAAGTGATAATAGCCATTATTGTTGAGCCATGAGGTAATTTTGCTTCTCAGGCTGTAGAGGTCGTTAACAGAGAAGGGCTCCCCTACCCTAAGATAGTTTTCCACCAAACGTTGTGACTTGATGAGCGAATCAATCTTGTGGTCACTCACATAGCTGTGAACACTCTTGAGGGTATATCTTTCGCGGGGTGTGACGATATAGGTTACTTCAGCACGTCTTTTCTCTGTTTCGACAAGGGGTGTCACTTCGGCATCCAGCCAACCTCTGTTCTGCATAACCACGCTAAGGTTCTTGCTGGTGGCAGCGGTAAG
Organism: Prevotellaceae bacterium UBA4332; assembly: GCA_002394365.1. Lineage (GTDB taxonomy): Bacteria > Bacteroidota > Bacteroidia > Bacteroidales > Bacteroidaceae > Prevotella. Next base: position 159,148 of record DGTQ01000026.1, on the reverse strand, counting down.
GGCTGTATCGAGCACTACAGGAGCTTCGCCCCATTTCTTCAGGCGACGGTTGATAGCCTTGGTGGTATCTCTGCCTGCCATGGAATAAATGCCGAGAGGCACCTTGAGCGTTGAGAACCACTTGGTATTAGGTCGCTGGCGAATGTATGCTGACAAACCACTGATGTCAGCTTTGTTATCTGCGGAAACAATACGGTTTCTCGTCAACAGCACTTCTCCCTCATTGAGGTGCTTCGTACTGTCGCAGGCTTGCATAATGGCAATAAACGCCACTATTAAGCACAAGAAAAGTATGTTGTACCGCTTTTTCATATTGTCTGCAAAGGTAGTAAAAAAGTTGCAGTTTTCGTGCCTAAGGATGTATAAAATTATTACTTTTGGATGGCGAAGCGTAATACTAACGGCAGATGGTCGCTCACCCCACCATGATAATAGTTGCCCAAAAACGTGCGTCTGGGCTTGAGCACCCCTCCACTACCCTCTTCTAATATCCAGTCGGCATCAAAGATGAAACATTTCTTCGGAGTGATGGTTGAAGTAACGAAAATATGGTCGAGACTCCCCCACTCCTGCCTGAAATAATATGTGCCACAAACCATGTCTGTATGAAACAGTCCTCTTACACCTGTAGTAACCTCATGGAATCCAGACTCTGTGATACGTTTTATAGAACGATTGTAGGAATAGTCGTTGAAATCACCCAAAACAAGGATATTTCTTGCCCCAGCAGCTTGCAGCGTGTCAACCTTAGCGAGTATCTGGTTTACCAAGCGTATTCTGTAGCCTTCTGTATGATATTGTCCGCTGGCTCGGCTCGGAAGATGGACTATAAAAACATGTAGTGTGTCATGGTAGGCTGTGGCAAGACTGGCATAGAGTATGTCTCTCGTCCTGCGAATACCCTCTACCACTGGCGATTTCATGTTTTCGTGGGTTAACAGTCTCATTCTGTTGCTGTTATACATCATGGCAACATCAACACCTCTATCGTCTTCAGAATTTGTTATAACATAATTGTAGCAAGCATTCCTCAGTAGCGACCTCCTTGTCAGAGTGTGCATCACACTGTCGTTTTCCACCTCCACAAGTCCCACGATGTCTGGCAGAGTCCACTCGTCGCCTTGACCTCCAGTTTGCAGTATCACCCTGCCTATGTCATTCACCTTTCGCCAATAGCGACTAAAAGACCAGCGACGCTCTCCCTCAGGTAAAAACTCATGGTCGTTCTTCAGGCTATCGTGCCTGATGTCAAAAAGATTTTCGCAGTTATAAGAAACAAGTGTGTAGGTTCGCTGGGCATTTCCTGCAAAGGCTATGCCTGACATAAGAAATAATAGTAGCAGGGTACGAAGAATCATCTGTCTTTCCAGAATGTGGGGGTAAAGATAATCAAGACAGAGAATATCTCAAGACGACCCATCAGCATGAGGATGGAGCACATCCACTTGGCAAAATCAGGCAGCTGGTTCCACGACATCGTAGGACCAATCTCTATACCCAGTGTAGGACCCACATTGCTCAGGGTGGAAATGGTTATGGTGATAGCATTGGTATTGTCTACTCCTGCAGCTATCATGACAAATGCACAAACTATGCACAACAAACAATATACGGCAAGAAAAGCCAACAGGGTTACCCTCCTCTGCATGGAAATGTTTGTGCCTGCAAATCTCAGTGGCAGTACAGCCTTGGGGTGTAACATCTGCTTGAACTCATTACGTATCACCTTGATGAGCATCACACATCTTACACACTTAAAGCCTCCTGACGTACTGCCTGCACATGCTCCCATAAACATACACACAGCAAGCACCACCCAGGTAACGTGTGGCCAGAGGGCAGCATTATCGTTGAACAAACCCGTAGTGGTCATAAACGAAACCACCTGGTATATGCCACAACGGAAGGCTCTCTCCATGTCGTAGTTGTTGCTTACCATCAGCGTAACCATAATAAAGGCTGTGAAGATGGCAACTATGAGACAGTAGAATTTTACCTCTGAATTGGTAAAGAAAATCCTGAATTCTCTCTCTATGCAAGCACGATAGAGCAAGACAAAATTGATGCCAGAGAGGAAGCAGAACAGTGTTGATACATACTCCATAGCAGGAGAACGGAAAAATTCTATACTGTCATTATGCGTAGAAAAACCTCCTGTAGCAATTGTTGTCATAGCATAATTGATGCTGTCAAACCAACTCATGCCAAGAAGGCGGTAGCTGATAAAGCATGTTATGCTGAGAAGGAGGAATATAGCCCAAATAGACTTTGCCGAAGTTGAAATCTTAGGGTGCAGCTTTGATTTGATAGGTCCTGTGGTTTCTGCTGCAAAGACCTTCACTGACCCTCCTACCAACGATGGCAAAACGGCGATGGTGAAAAAAACTATTCCCAAACCTCCTATCCACTGGGTGAACGACCTCCAGAAGAGTATACCATGTGGCAAACATTCTACATCATCTAGGATTGTAGCACCTGTGGTGGTAAAGCCTGAAATAGTCTCAAAATAAGCATTGGTGAAACTTGTTATATACCCTCCTATCATAAATGGCAGGGCACCAAACAAACTAAAAATACTCCACGAGAGTGTCACCACGAGGAAAGCGTCCCTTCGGCTCATGTTGTTGTCTGCCTTTGCACCAGCATAGTGCAGAGCTACAGCAGTAACAAGCGTTATGGCTATTGATATGCCGAAAGAAAATATATCGTTTTCGTTATAGATAATGGAAACACCCAGACATATCAACATGAAAAAGGCTTCAAGGACAAGCAGCGAGCCCATTATCTTGCATATAAGCTTAATATTCAGCATAACACACTCTCCTACTCTATGGCTTTTTAGTTGAAAAGTTTCTCAATGCGTTTCATGTCTGTGTTATGACAGAAAACCACCACTATATCACCTGCCTGTATCTGCGTACCGCCAGTTACGAGCATACCTTCGCCTTTGCGCACCAGTCCACCTATTGTGCAACCTTTAGGCAATGACAATTCAAAGATTTTCTTCTTCGTAATTGCAGATTTAGGCTGGGCAGTAAATTCAGCAACATCCGCCTTTGCCTGCATGAGGAAACGCACGTTTGTAGCATTTCCCTCGAGCATCATCTCATAGATATGTGCCGCTGCAATGGCTTTCTTGTTGATAATAGTACCTATGTCAAGGCTCTCAGCCATATCGATATAGTCCACGTTCTCTACCACAGCAACAGTCTTTCTCACACCCATTCTCTTTGCTGTCAGGCAAGCCAGAATATTTGTTTCACTATTACCCGTAAGTGCCACAAAAGCCTGAGTGTTTCTTATGCCTTCCTCAAGCAGTAGAGAGGTGTCTCGCGCATCACCGTTTATCACGAGTTCGCCCTTGCCTGGCAAGAGGTCGTTGAGCTTCTCGCAGCGCTGTGGGTCTATCTCGATGATTTTAGTCCTCATGTATTCAGGCATCTTGTGCACAGTTCTCAGAGCACATTTGCCACCACCCATTATCATGACGTGGCTTACGTCCGTATAGTCTTCCTTGCCCACCATCTTTCTTACGTATGGTATGTAGTCCTTGGTGGTCATGAAGTAAGCCATGTCGTAGAGTTCCAAATAATCATTACCACCAGGAATGATGGTTTCGTTTCCTCTCTTGATAGCCACTACGTGGTAGGGTTCATTAGCACCACACACCTCCTTCAAAGGTCTGTTGAGTATCAGGCAATTCTCTCTCAGCTTTATGCCGAGCATGACGAGTGCTCCATCATGAACGTCCCATCGCTGTCTTACCCACGACATCTTCAGTCCGTTGATAATGTCGTGAGCAGCAAGCATTTCAGGGTATATCACAGAGTCAATACCCATCTTTTTCAATGGTTCAGCATTCTTTGGCTGGGCATATTCGTAGTCCTCCACCTTTGCCACCGTCTGCTTGGCACCAAGACCTTTCGCCAACGCACAAGCACACATATTTATTTCCTGGTCGTTGGTTACAGCAATAAAGAGGTCTGCTTCATCAGCATTGATGGTTCTAAGTGCCTTCATGCTTATGGGGGAAGCCTCGATAGCAAGCAGGTCAAGTTCCTGGCTGATGCTCTCGATAGCCTCTGCATTATCATCTATGATGGTAATGTCTTCAGTGCTGTTACGTGACAACAGCGTGGCAAGATAAGTGCCTACTGCCTGTGCACCTGCTATGATTATCTTCATGAATTACGAACTATGATTTGTTTAATGCTTTCAGCATCTATACCTACTACATGTTGTAGCTCATCAACTGTGCCGTGCTCCACAAACTCTACACTTGGCAAACCGAGTCGTAACACTTTAGGATGCAAATTGTTATCCGCAAAGTATTCAAGTACTGCAGAACCAAGTCCGCCTGCCTTTACTCCATCTTCCACAGTGATTACGCACTTGCACTCCTTACCTACTTTCTGCAATATCTCGGTGTCAATAGGCTTCAGGTATCTCATGTCATAATGCACCACCTTTTTGCGCTCTTCTTCCGTAAGCATTCCGAGTGCTTTCTGCACATTGTTGCCTATGGTGCCTATCGAGAGTACAGCTATGTCAGGGTTTGAGGTTTGAGGTTTGAGATTTGAGGTTTGAAGGTCAACGTTCCCGTTAACAATCCTTCCCTTACCCACTTGCAGAGCCTCGAAAGGAGTATGCCATTCGGTCATCACACCGTTACCACGAGGATAGCGTATCACCACAGCTCCCTGTCCTGGCAACTGTGCTGTGTACATCATGTTGCGCAGTTCCTGTTCGTTCATTGGAGCACAGATGGTCAGGTGAGGTATAGGTCTCAAGGCAGCAAGGTCGAAAGCTCCATGATGCGTACTGCCGTCCTCGCCTACTATTCCTGCCCTGTCTAAACAGAACACTACTGGCAAGCCCTCAATCGCCACATCATGTATGATATTGTCGTAAGCTCTCTGAGCAAAAGCACTGTATATATTGCAGAAGGGCTGCATACCCTCCTTAGCCATACCAGCAGAGAAAGTTACGGCATGTCCTTCAGCAATACCCACATCAAAAGCCCTGTCTGGCATAACTTTCATCATTATGTTCATCGAACAACCAGTTGGCATTGCGGGTGTTACACCTACAATCTTCGAGTTTTGCTTTGCCAGTTCTACGAGCGTTTCGCCAAACACAACCTGATACTTCGGAGGCTGGTTGGAAGTTGACTCTTTCACTCTCTCTCCTGTTTCAGGATTGAACTTGCCAGGCGCATGCCATACTGTGGCCGCCTCCTCGGCAGGCTTGTATCCTTTACCCTTTATGGTGTGAATATGAAGCAGCTTCGGACCGCTCATGTTCTTCAGCTGTCGCAGAACCCTTACCATCTCCTTTACGTCGTTTCCGTCAACAGGACCAAAATAACGTATGTTCATTCCCTCAAACACGTTGGCTTTGGGTGAGAGAGCCGATTTCAGGGCATTGCCAAGTCTAATGGTCTTTTTCCTCGTTGCCTCGTCCATCAGTCCATGATTCTTCAGCCATGTTGCCACCGTGTTGCGCCATTTGTTGTAGGACTCGTTGGTATTGAGCGATAGCAGATATTGCTTCATGCCACCCACACTACGGTCTATGGACATATTGTTGTCATTGAGGATTATGAGCAGGTCGTTAGGCGACGACGAGACATTGTTAAGTCCCTCGAAAGCCAGTCCACCACTCATTGAACCATCACCTATCACAGCTACCACGTGTCTCTTTTCGCCATTCAGGTTGTCTGCCACAGCCATACCTAATGCAGCACTAATGCTGTTTGAGGCGTGTCCGCACGTGAAGGTGTCATATTCACTCTCGCTCGGACATGGGAAAGGATGCAGACCACCCAGTTTTCTGTTGGTGCAGAAAACCTTTCTTCTGCCCGTCAGTATCTTGTGGCCGTAAGCCTGATGACCTACGTCCCACACTATACGGTCGTATGGCGTGTCAAACACATAGTGCAGTGCCACCGTCAGTTCCGTCACGCCCAAACTTGAAGCCAGGTGACCAGGGTTTACCGACAGTTCTTTCACTATGTCGTCACGCAGTTCTGAACAAACATCCGGCAAGACCTCAACACTCAGTTTGCGGAGATCTGCCGGATATTCTATATTATTTAGATATTTGTAGTCCAAGATTTATTTTATATTGCCCACTTTAATAAGGTACTCAGCTATCTGCACAGCATTCAGCGCAGCGCCCTTCTTTATCTGGTCACCAGAAAGCCAGAAGGTCAGGCCATTGTCGCTGGCGAGGTCTTTCCTCACACGACCAACGTAAACATCATCCTTACCAGCAGTATAGAGAGGCATTGGGTAAGGCAGACCTTCCATTGTCTCCTTTGTTGCGTCAGCATTAGCCTTGGCACCCACTTTCTTAGGGTCGTCGATGAGAGTTACACCATCAGCATTACGCAATGCCTCCTGTGCAGCCTCCACACTTATAGGCTCCTTGGTTTCAATCCACACAGCTTCAGAGTGAGCACGCAGAGAAGATATTCTTACGCACATAGCCGAACAGCGAGCGTCTGTGTGCATGATTTTCTTTGTCTCGTTAAACATCTTCATCTCCTCCTTGGTGTAGCCGTTATCCTGGAACACGTCTATCTGTGGAATCACATTGTAAGCAAGCTGGTACGCAAACTTATTCACAGTTGGCTGCTGACCGTTAGCCAGTTCCTTATATTGCTGCTGCAGTTCAGCCATAGCAGCTGCACCAGCACCTGAAGCCGACTGATAAGAAGCCACGTGTATGCGCTCTATGTGAGACAGTTGCTCCAGTGGCTGCAAGCATGTTACCATCATGATGGTGGTACAGTTAGGGTTGGCAATGATACCTCGAGGGCGCTTCAGCGCATCCTCAGCATTACACTCTGGCACTACCAATGGCACGTCCTCGTCCATGCGGAAGGCGCTTGAGTTGTCTATCATCACGGCACCATACTTTGTGATGTCCTCGCAGAACTCCTTTGAAGTACCAGCGCCAGCAGACGTAAAGGCGATGTCAACATCTTTGAAGTCATCGTTGTGCTGAAGCAGTTTCACCTCATATTCCTTACCGCGAAAAGTGTATTTCGTGCCAGCCGAACGCTGTGAACCAAAGAGCACGAGCTCATCCAAAGGAAAATTTCTTTCATCAAGGACACGGAGAAACTCCTGTCCTACGGCACCTGACGCGCCAACAATAGCTACTTTCATTTCTTTTTTCTATTTTTAACTTTATATTCTATACTTTCTACTTTACACTCTCCGCTGACCCTAAACTCTCAACTATTAACTCTCAATCATTAAATAGCGTTGCAAAATTACTAAAAATAATTTATAATTCACAACTATTCCATTATTTTTCATTTTTCTCCCTCCAAAATTCAACTTTTATTTGTAATTTTGCACTTGACAATCCTAAGTATGTTCGACATTACAAGTCATTTTCCCATTACCAGTCCTACAATAGCTTTCTTTGTAGTGCTCATGATAATTCTCATTGCGCCCATCGTCATGAGTAAGTTGCGTATTCCCCATATTGTAGGCATGGTGCTGGCTGGTGTCGTCATTGGCAAGTATGGTCTCAACATCCTTCCTCGCGACTCCTCATTTGAACTCTTCGGACGTGTGGGACTCCTTTATATTATTTTCCTTGCTGGTCTCGAGATGGACCTCGAGGGCTTCAAGAAGAATATCCGTTCTGTAGGCATCTTTGGTCTGCTCACGTTCCTTGTGCCTTTTGTCATTACCTATGTGGCAGGCATCACCGTTCTCCACTATAGTGCCCTCTCCTCTCTCCTGCTGTCATGTATCATGGCTTCAAACACCCTCATAGCCTACCCTATCGTGGCACGCTATGGTTTGCAGAAGCACCATGTCACTACCCTCTCCGTAGGAGCCTCCATGATAGCCCTCTTCACCTCTCTCGTTGTGGTGGCGGCAGTAGTGGGAGCACGCACAGGAGACGGAGGCGACACGTGGTACTACTGGCCTCTCTTCTTCGTAAAACTTGTGGCATATTGTGCCCTCATGCTCTACGCCATCCCTCGTCTTACTCGTACCTTCCTTCGCCATTATAGCGACTCCGTCATGCAGTACATCTTCGTACTCTCCATGATGTTTATGAGTGCCGCCTTGTGCGAACTTATAGGTCTTGAGGGTGTGCTCGGAGCTTTCTTTAGCGGACTTATCCTCAATCGTTTCATCCCCACCATGTCCCCCCTCATGGGTCGCATAGAGTTCATCGGCAATGCCCTCTTCATCCCATATTTCCTTATCGGTGTGGGCATGCTCATCAATATCCGTATGCTCCTCCAGCCAGAGGTGCTCTTCATCGTTCTCGTAATCGTCTTTGTGGGCACCCTTGGCAAGGCACTCGCAGCCTATGCCTCCTGCATCACCTTCCGCATGTCGTGGCTCGAGGGCCATCTCATGTTCGGACTCACCTCTGCCCATGCAGCAGGCAGTATCGCTATGTCTATGATAGGTGTCTCAGTCATGTTTGCAGACGGCAGTTACATAGTCGATGAAGCCATGATGAATGGTATCGTCATCATGATACTTTTCACCTGCATCCTCTCCACCGTCATCAGCGAATATTCAGCCCGAGAACTCGTGCTTCGCGAGGAGAAAGACCGACTCGAACACTCGTCATCAAGAGATGTCAACACCAATTTCGACGATGAGAAAATACTCATACCCGTCAAGTACCCAGAAACCTGCGACACCCTCATCTCTCTTGCCATCATGATGCGCAACAGCGAACTCAATCGTGGTCTCATAGCACTCAATGTAGTCTATGACGATAACGATGTGGAGGTAAACCAGCGCCGAGGTCAGGAGATACTGCGCCAGGTAGCACATACAGCCAATGCCGCCGATGTAAGAATCCAGACGCAGGTGCGCCTTGCCACCAACATAGGCAACGGCATACGCCACGCTTTCATGGAGTACGACTGTTCCGAGATTATCCTCGGACTGCATATCCACGACAATTCCAATCGTGTCTTCTGGGGCGAATTCGCACAGAGCGTCTTCAACAATCTCTCTCGTCAGATTATCATAGCCCGTTGCGCTCAGCCCTTCAGCACGCTCAGAGCCATACAAGTAGCAGTACCCTCGCGTGCCGAATACGAGCCAGGCTTCTATCGCTGGTTAGAGCGCCTGTGTCGTTTGGCAAAGGCTCTCGAGTGTCGCATGGTCTTTCATGCCACCCTCACTACCCTCTCCCTCATCCAGCTATATGTAGAAAATCGCCACCCACACGTAAGGGGCGAATACGTAGAGATGGCAAAGTGGATAGGCATGCCAAAGGTAGCAGAAGAAACACCTGATGACAATATGCTCGTCATCATCACGGCACGTCAAGGCACCGTTTCCTATAAAGCTGCCCTTGACAAGCTCCCAGAAGAAATCACAGAACACTATCATGGCTCCAACCTTATGATAATATTCCCCGACCAGTACGGACCAGCCCCCGAGACCTTCACCTTCACCTCCATCCAGCATAAGGAGCAGGTCTCAGCCTATCAGGACCTTCGCAACTGGCTCGTAAAACTCTGGGCGAAGCTATAATCACCCCATACAAATCTCTACATTATCCACGTAGAATAATAGTTACAATTACAAAATTAAGAAAAAGTTTTGTTTTCGCCAAAGGCAATGGAGAAAATCTTTGAATTTTCTTCTAATGTAGAGATTGTGGAGATACAAAAAAAGCCTATAAGATGGTTCAATATCTCATAGGCTTATATACTTTTAGAAGTTCATGTCTGTTTTTATTGTAATGCTATCTTTATCAATCGCTTTATTTCTTTATCAGAAATGGTGCTTTGGGAGGATTTATCATACACGGAAAGCAGGAATATCGTACCTTCATAGGAATGTATCAGTACATCAGTAGTATATGTTATTACTCTTGCTCCACCACTTTTGCCTTTACCTTTGGATGTGATAGACATTCGAACTTTGCGAACTCCACTACCCAAATCTGTACCCATTTCAGGGTTATCTCTCAGTTCTTTAATAAATTCCTTTAAGTCATCTCGAAAAGACGCATAATGCTTAGCAAGCTTGTGTGCCTGCCTGTCAAACACGTTAATGGTCTTTATCTTACAACTCATTGAGTAGTTCCTCCACGTCTCTTGTAGTTACATTTCCCTTATCAATTCCATCAATTTGGGAGAATGCTTCCTTCATATCACAACGAATTTCGTTATCATTCATTACTGTGTCGGCTGGTGTCTCAATGAGTCTTTCAGCAAGCCAACGGCGATTATTTGCCGTCAAGGAAAGTCCCTGAAGATAACTCCAAAGATTATTTAATGAGATTGCATTCATTCTTTTTTCATTTATCTTTCTGCAAAATTAAGAAAAAGTTTTGTTTTCGCCAAGCGAATGGAAGAAAAAGTGGTTGGGTGTTGTTTTCTGCCATAAAAAAATTTTTTTATGCACTTTTCACCGTCACCGTCACTTTTCGAACGTATATTACTGATGTATAGGCTGTTAGTTAGGTGACGGTAAAATGTTTCACCGTCACTCTCCGTCACCTTCATAATCCTTGGCTTGTACTGAATAAGGTTGCGGATGCTTGGCTTTCATACAAGGATGCCTTGCAGGAATATGTAGGTGCTAAGCCTCTCTATGCTAAGGCTTTGCTTCTGCATTGAATTTGCTAGCAAATTTAATGAATTTACTAGTTAATTTGACGAATTTGCTAGCAAATTTGAAATGGAGGCTATGCTACCTATGAGAGAAGCTTAGCAAGGGCATGCGGTTGCTTAGCAAGGGCATACGGAAGCTTAGCAAGGACATATGGTTGCTTAGCAAGAAGATGTGGGGGCTTAGCACCAAGATGCGGGTGCTAAATGTTAATTTTGACAAGTGGGTTTTCGGGCTTAAAACTTCAAAATTGTCAAAAAAACGTGCTTAGGCAAAATTTTTACACGCTGATTATCAAGGTGTTAACTATCAGGTAACGGTGTGGCGTGTAGAAGCACTGGTTCTGCATTCAGAAGCAGTAAAACAGGGTGGCAGAAGCAGCCGAAGGAGCGATGGAACCAGTGCTTCTGCAAAGGGACTCTCTAAAGTGTTAATTTTGACAAGTGGTTTAGTACGGACTGTCTGGTATGCGAGTATAGAAACGCTCCATGCCTGAGGCTTCGATGATTTGAAAGAAGAGGTCGGGCTTGTCATTGACGATAAGCTCTGGGGGAAAATCGGCTTCGGCAAGGAGGGGAAGGGCATACTGGTAGTTGGCTATATCGAAGCAGATGTGGGCATCGCTGCCAAGAATGATGGGCATATCACGCTTCTTACACAGGCGGAGTATCTCGAGGTTGTTGGTGTGGGCTGAGGGCTTGTTGCGTATTGGGCGCAGGGATGAAGAATTGAGTTCGAGCAACGTGCCCGTGCGATAGGCTGCATCTACGATGGGCTCGAAACAGAGTTCGCAGGTGCCATCGCCTGGATGGGCTATTATGTCTGTCCAGGGGTTTTCGATAGCTGCTATCATGCCATCGGTATTCTGTGAGGCTGTTCCCCCACTCCAGCACATCTTGTGGATGCCTGCTATGCGCACATCCATGAGTCGGTAGTAGAAAGGCTCAAGGTCGAGTGTGCCTTGGGTATCGAGAATGTTGAGCTCGGCTCCTATAAGCAGTCGCACTCCATACATCTCACGAGGAATGACGTGAGTATTGCGGAAGTAGATAGGTTGCACGCTGCCTGGCACTGAGGGCGCGTGGTCGGTTATGCCGAGTATTTCGAGGCCTTTCTCTGATGCCGTCTTTGCCATCTCCATGAGGGTGGAATAGGCATGGCCGCTGGCAAGAGTGTGGGTGTGGATGTCTAATTTACAGTTCATTCTTTTTTATAGTATAGGAAGTATAGGATATATAGGGACTATAGGAATTATAGTGACCATATTGTTGCCATATGACATTTTAGGATGCAAAGGTAGTAAAAAAATTCTTTTCGCTCAAATTCTTTATTCTCCTTTCTTATTTCTACTTTTTTTTTCGTAACTTTGCCTCAGTATGAGTCAAGTTACTTGCACTCGGCAAAAAAATAAATGAATTTATTTTGTTCTGCACTCGTTTTTTCGTAACTTTGCAGGATAAATCAGAAAACTCTAAGCATAAAGAAAAGAAAATATGATTGAGACAGAAGAGAAAAACGAGGGACAGGAGAAGTCCCTGAACTTCATAGAGCAGAAGATAGAGCAGGACCTGGCTGAGGGTAAGAACGGAGGAAGGGTGCAGACGCGCTTTCCGCCTGAGCCTAACGGATACCTGCACATAGGTCATGCGAAGGCTATTGCGCTGGACTTTGGCGTGGCTGAGAAATATAATGGCGTGTGCAACCTGCGCCTTGACGACACCAACCCCCAGAAGGAGGATATAGAGTATGTGAAGGCGATAGAGAAGGACATAGAGTGGCTGGGCTTCAAATGGGGCAAGGTGCTGTATGCCTCCGACTACTTCCAGCAGCTGTGGGACTTTGCCGTAGAGCTGATAAAGCGAGGCAAGGCTTACGTTGACGAGCAGACAGCTGAGGAGATAGCCAAGCAGAAGGGCACACCAACCACACCTGGGCAGAACTCGCCATTCAGAGACCGTCCTGTAGAGGAGTCACTGGCGCTGTTCAACGAGATGAACAGCGGCAAGATGGAGCCTGGCAAGATGGTGCTGCGTGCCAAGATAGACATGGCGAGCGACAACATGCACTTCCGCGACCCTATCATATATCGTGTGCTGAACATACCCCACTGGAGGACTGGCAACAAATGGAACGCCTACCCTATGTATGACTTCACACATGGTCAGTGTGACTACTGGGAGGGTGTCACCCACTCTCTCTGCACGCTGGAGTTTGTGAGCCACCGTCCTCTGTACGACCTCTTTGTGGACTGGGCTAAGGAGTGTGCTGGCGACGACAAACCACTTGACGACAACCGACCAAGGCAGACGGAGTTCAACAAGCTGAACCTTACGCACATACTGCTCTCAAAGCGCAACCTGCTGATGCTGGTGAACGAGAAGGTGGTAAGCGGATGGGACGACCCACGCATGCCTACCATCTCAGCCTTCCGCCGCAGGGGTTATAGCCCAGAGGGCATCAAGGCTTTCATAGACAAGATAGGCTATACGAAGTTTGACGCGCTGAACCAGATGTCGCTCTTCGAGAGTGCCATAAGGGACGACCTGAACAAGAGGGCGCAGAGAGTGAGTGCGGTGGTAAACCCAGTGAAACTGGTGATAACAAACTTCCCAGAGGACAAGACGGAGGTTTACACTGCCATCAACAACCCTGAAAACGAGGCTGACGGCACACACGAGATAGAATTCTCACGCGAACTCTGGATAGAGCGCGACGACTTCATGGAGGATGCTCCGAAGAAATTCTTCCGCCTCGGTCCTGGCAAAGAGGTGAGGCTGAAGAACTCATATATAATAAGGTGTCCAGAAACCGACTTCTGCAAAAAGGACGAGGAGGGCAACATCGTTGAGATTTACGCCGAGCTGATACCAGAGACAAAGACGGGCGAGGCTAACTGCAACATGAAGATAAAGGGCAAGACCATACACTGGGTGAGCTGCAAGCACTGCCTAGAGGCAGAGGTAAGAAACTACGACCGCCTGTGGATGGTAGAGAACCCAAGGGACGAAGTGGCTAACTACTCTAAGCAGCAGGGCAAAGACCGCATAGACATAGAGGACATGCGCCACTTCATAAATCCAGACAGTCTGGAGGTGAAGAAGGCTTACGTGGAGAAATACTGTGCCGAGTTTAAGCCACTGGACTACCTGCAGTTTCAGCGTGTGGGCTACTACACTCCCGACTACGATTCTACCCCCGACCACCTTGTGTTTAACAAGACAGTGGGACTGAAGGATACGTGGAAAGTTACCAGTAACTAGTTAACCAGTTACTAGTTACCAGTTATAAGTTACTAGTTATAAGTTATAAGTTACCAGTTATAAGTTGAAAATAGAATAAATAAAAGAATATGTTCGCATCTTTGCTTCAGACATTTCTGGACAACCTGAATTACGGAACAGTATATTTCCTCATGCTGCTCGAGAGCACAGTGATACCTGTGCCATCGGAGCTGGTGGTCACTCCAGCAGCCTTTAATGCTGCAGAGGGTGAGATGAATGTTTGCCTCATAATACTCTTTGCCACCATAGGTGCTGATTGTGGTGCTACGATAAACTATTTAGCAGGCTACTACCTCGGCAGACCGCTGATATATAGTTTTGCCAACAGCAAATGGGGAAAGATGTGCTTGCTAAACCAAAAGAAGGTAGAGCAGGCAGAGAAGTATTTTGACGACCACGGTGCCATAGCAACCATTACGGGAAGACTTATTCCTGGCATAAGACACCTTATATCCATACCAGCAGGACTGGCGAAGATGAATTTCTGGCGCTTCCTGCTCTACACCACATTAGGTGCTGGCGCATGGAACGTAATCCTCGCAGGACTGGGTCTCTGGTTGCATACTTTTGTAACGAGGGACGAGTTGGGCGTAAAGATTGAGGAATACAGCGAGTACATCAAGTACGCTATCATTCTCATCATTGTTTTAGTAGCACTCTTCTTCCTTGCGAGAGGTGCTTACAGAAAAAGCAAGGATTCGAAATGAAAATAACGGAAAAACAGTACAATGTTTAAGGTAAAACTTGACAATCAAGGCGAATTTCTTGAAAAAAATCAAGAAAAAACTTGCAAGTAATAAAAAAATACCTTAACTTTGTGCCTGTTATCCTGAATACAATCTTTTTACCTTAAAGAAGCTAATACCTATTGAGATTGGAACGCCGTCATCGTGAGATGCAGGCGTTCGTTTTTTTTGCTCTTGTTCGGAAATAGTCGGAGTATTCAGAGTATTCAGAATAATCTGAGTAATCTAAATAATCGGAGTCACTAAAAAAAATAATCAAAGAATAAACGAAGGAATTAATCATCCATAGCGAGACGGAAGCCGAGGTTGGTCTGTTTGTAGTCAGGCCAGTTGCCATCGCGAGAAGACGTGCGACACTTGCTCTGTCTATCGGTAAAGGAACCACCACGCACACTGTGGGTAAGAGTGTCATTAAGGATAACGACTGGGTCTTTTACCTCACCAGGCTTATACTGTTGGAAATTGTCTTCTACCCACTCCCAAACGTTTCCACTCATGTCATAGACACCTATCTCGTTAGGACCATACTGGGCAACGGGATGAGGACGCCCGTCACTGTTTGTAGCCATACAAGCCACACGGTCAACATACTTTGAACCAGCATAAGGCAGAGAGAAGCCCTTGCCTGCTCCACGTGCCACATACTCCCATTCAGCCTCAGTAGGAAGACGGAATTTCTTGCCTGTCATGCTGTTGAGCTTTTCGATAAACTTCTTACAATCGTACCATGAAACATTCACAACAGGCAATCCACGCTCTGTATCGTCATGAGCTTTATACATGGAGGGATTATCACCCATAACGTGCTCCCACAACTCCTGTGTCACCTCTGTTTGAGAAATGTAGTAAGGTTTAGTAATGACTACGGAATGTTCTGGCTTCTCAGAATAGAAATCACAATCCACCTGCTCCTGAGTACCACCCATAATAAACTTGCCAGGCTCTATCCTGACCATCATGATATCGTTTTCGCCAACGGTTATCTCCTTTGAACCGTCTGGCACATCTGCCCTTCCATTACCGCATGCGCAGACAATAGCACCAAGAAGTAAAGTCAAGGCGAATATGAAAAATGCTTTTTTCAATGTTGTTTAAGTAATATTTATTAGTAGTTAGTTGTATTCTTTCTTCGTTTTCCCTGCCCCTACATGAAAGCCAGTGCCTCGAGGCGTGCTTTTAGTTGGGGCATAAGTGATTTTCTTATCGACAGAGTGATGGAGCAGGCTGTTTGGAAGTCTTGCGAAACAATTCGTGCCTCCATGTCCTTAACCACTTTCATTACCGCATTCATCTGCGGATAGGTAAAGTTGTAGGTTATTTGTTCCTCTACCTGACGCTCTATTATGATGTTACTCTGGCGGGCATTCTCTATTGCTCCCTGCGAAGCCTCACGATAGGCTACTATCAAGCCTCCTGTGCCGAGGTTTACACCCCCGTAATATCTTATGACAAAGATTACCACATTTGTGATATCAGCACTCAACATGGCACCCAAAATAGGTTTTCCTGCTGTGCTACTTGGTTCTCCGTCATCATTGGCTCTGTATTCCTCACCTTTAGGTCCTATCCTGTAAGCATAGCATACATGGCGAGCGTCGTAATACTTCTTTTTATACTGTTGCTGCAAGGTGCGTACCTCATCGGCTGAGTCCACATGATGCAAGAAGGCATAAAACTTACTGCGCTTCTCTGTGTAATAGCCTTCAGCTACGTCGTTGGTTACTGTAAGGTACGTATCTCGCATTACGACAGTTTGCTCTGTATGTAGTTATTTATAGACATTACCCTCTTGACGGGGTTTGTTACTACTTCTTCCCTCATGACATTAAAATCGCGAAAGAGTTCGCTGAACGCTGTCTGCACCATGTTAGGCTTTCTGCGTTTCTTGTCAGCCATAGGATTGACCACAACGTTTATGCCTTTATGGTGAAGCTGGATATGCAGGTCGGTGCCTGCTTCTGCAGGGTCTCCGTCATAGTGTATCATACCTGGGCGAGCCCTGTGTATCTTGATGTCTCTTGCCTTGAAGCTCTTTATCTTCGAGTTCTTGTCAACAGTCTTGTTCATCAGTTCTATTACCACCTGTGGCGCCTCAAACATGTCGAAAGGCTCCATGATAACGACATCAAGGAAACCGTCTGACATACTTGCCTGTGGAGCTATGTATGCATCATTGCCATACTGAGACGCATTAGCCACACTAAGGAGGAATGCCTTATATGGCTCTGTGTCATTACCATCTATAGTCAGTTCGTAGGTCTCTGGCTCATACTTCAACCCTTCAAGCAGTACATTTTCGATGTAGGTCATCAAGCCTCGCTTGCCTGCATCGGCAAACTTCTTTGATATGAAAGCATCAAAACCCATTCCGCAGGTGCAGAAGAAGGGATGCTCGTTGATTGTGCCATAGTCGAGCTGATGAATGAGGCCATCGTTTATAATCTCTACCGCCCCCTTGACATTCATGGGCAGCATAAGATGACGGGCCAAGCCATTACCAGAACCACATGGTATAATGCCGAGTGCAGTATTACTATCTATTACGCCTCTCGCAACCTCGTTCACTGTACCGTCTCCTCCAACAGCGACAACAATATCCACGTTTTCGTCCTTGCATTGCGAAGCTATCTCGAAGGCATGACCTGCATACTCCGTGAACTTCAATTCTATATCATATTTTTCCTTGTCAATATGACGATCTATCAGCGAGGGAATAATCTCTTTACTTCCCGTGCCTGAAATTGGGTTGATTATAAAGGCAACTCTTTTTTTTGTCATGATTTGTGTTAACTACACATTATGTAATATAACAAACTTAGCACAAAGTTACTATTTTTTCTACAAATTGAGCATTTTCCTTAATATATTTTCACAGAAAAAGGCAATTTGTTTATTAAAAAACGCTCAATTTGAAATATTTTGTGTAATTTTGCACCTAAATTATTTCATATTCGCAATAGAATTATCACAACATCAAATAACTAATGGGACAGTTAGCTGAAAAGTTTAAAAGTTATCGTCTGCCTCAAAAATTCATGGAGGCTGGCGTTTATCCTTATTTCCGCGAAATCACAAGTAAACAAGGTACAGAAGTAGAAATGGGTGGCCACAAGGTGCTCATGTTCGGTTCTAACGCATACACAGGATTGGTTGGCGACAACCGTATATGCGAAGCTGCAAAGGCTGCAATAGACCAGTATGGCACAGGTTGCGCAGGCAGCCGTTTCCTTAATGGCACACTTGACATACACGTTAAATTGGAGAAAGACCTCGCTGAGTTCGTAGGCAAGGACGAAGCTCTCTGCTTCTCTACGGGCTTCTCTGTAAACGCAGGCGTAGTTGCTATAGTATGCGGACGCGAGGACTACATTATATGCGACGATCGTGACCACGCAAGTATCGTGGACGGTCGCAGACTCAGCTTTGCAAAGCAGCTGAAGTATAAACACAATGACATGGAGGACCTCGAGAACCTCCTCAGCAAGCTTCCTAAGGAGGCTATAAAACTGATTGTGGTTGATGGCGTATTCTCTATGGAGGGTGACCTTGCAAACCTTCCAAAGATAGTAGAGTTGAAGCATAAGTACAACTGCTCTATCATGGTTGACGAAGCACACGGCATCGGCGTATTCGGCAGAAACGGACGTGGTGTTTGCGACCACTTCGGGCTTACTGACGAGGTTGACCTTATCATGGGTACATTCTCTAAGTCTCTTGCCTCTATCGGAGGTTTCATTGCTGGTGATTGGGACACAATAAACTTCCTGCGCCACAATGCTCGCACTTACATCTTCTCTGCCTCTAACACTCCAGCTGCAACAGCTGCCGCACAGAAGGCGCTCGACATACTGAAGGAAGAGCCTGAAATTATTGAGAAGCTCTGGGATGTTACGAACTATGCTCTGAAGCGTTTCAAGGACGAAGGTTTTGAGATTGGCGACACAGAGTCTCCTATCATTCCTCTCTATGTGCGCGATGTTGACAAGACATTCCTCATCACTGCTCTCGCTTTTGAGCGTGGTGTGTTCATCAACCCTGTAGTGCCACCAGCATGTGCACCAACAGATACTCTCGTGCGTTATGCCCTGATGGCAACCCATACAAAGGAACAGGTTGACCGTTCGGTTGAGATACTCAAGGGAATCTTCAAGGAGCAGGGAGTGATTAAGTAGTTCTTTGATTACGCCTGAACTTGCGACTGCTGACAAGCTCGAAACATAATTCACAGTTGAACTAAGGCGTTTCAACGTTAATAATAAGGAATTGCTCAGCAAGAACAAAATAAAGTTTATTCGCTCTTTAGAGCAGAAGAAATATCGCCGACAGGAAGGTGCATTCGTAGCAGAAGGTCACAAGACTGTTGGCGATCTTCTTTCTGAAGGGTTCAAACCACTTTTCGTCGTACATACAGAAGAGTGGAACACGCCTGTTCCCCTACCCCATAATGTTGAGGAAATCATTGTTTCAGATGAAGAATTAAGAAAAGCAAGTCTTCTTGCTCACCCTCAACAGGTTATAGGTGTATTCATTTTGCCTGAAGAAAAACTTTTTTCTGCAAAAGAAACGACTGAAAAGGAACTCATACTTTGCCTTGACGGAGTGCAAGACCCAGGAAATCTGGGAACCATCATCAGGACAGCAGACTGGTTTGGAATAAGGCACATCGTTTGCAGTCAACAAACAGCTGATGCCTTTGCTCCAAAAGTAGTACAGGCAACGATGGGAAGCATAGCACGTGTGCAAGTTCACTACGGAGATATAACTTCCATCTTGAAGGAGCTAAACGAAGACACACCGATATACGGAACATTCCTTGAGGGAGACAACATCTACGCTCAAGAGCTCAAGAATAATGGCGTAATAGTAATGGGAAACGAGGGCAATGGTATCTCCGAAGAAGTAGAAAAACTTGTTACACACAAGATAACCATACCATCATACCATATCAGCTCAACTACTGCGGAAAGTTTGAATGTTTCCATTGCAACAGCCATTATATGCTCGGAATTTCGCAGGCAAAATGTTAAATTATTATAACACCGCCTACAAAACAGCCAAACTTTTCCGAAACAGTTTTCTGTTTTCAACTTTTATAAGTAACTTTGCAAAGGAGAAATATAACAAAAGCAAATAATGCCTATGACAAAGAAAATACTTTTCGCGCTGACAATTGCTATGGCATTGAACTTTGTGCCAGTGTTGCTGAACGAGGCAAACGCACGCATAGAGCTTACCGACTTCGATATACAGCAGCCTTCAATAAGGCAGTCTGGTTCCACCCTTATCATCAATGGTGCAGTAGGCAAGACTGTTTATGTGTATAATCTGTTAGGCGTTCAACTGGCAGCAATACACATTGACTCACAGGAGAAGCGAGTAGATTTAAGTTCATTGCCAAGGGGTATATATCCTATCAAGATAGGCAATTTCACAAAGAAGATTCAATTATGATTTGGTTCGCTTATATGAAAGCGAACAAACAATAAGTAAGCCTCCAACACTTCGCTGGAGGCTTATTCAATACTTTTAGAACAAAAAACTTCAAAATAACTTACTTAAACACAATGGAAAGAGACCAGAAAATTTTTGACCTCATCGAGGCTGAACACCAGCGTCAGCTTAAGGGTATCGAACTCATCGCATCTGAGAACTTCGTTAGCGACCAGGTAATGGAAGCAATGGGTTCTTATTGCACAAACAAATACGCAGAGGGTTATCCTGGCCACCGATACTATGGTGGTTGTCAGGTTGTTGACCAGATAGAGCAACTCGCTATTGACCGTGCCTGCGAACTCTTCGGTGCCGAGTATGCTAATGTACAGCCACACTCTGGTGCTCAGGCTAATGCTGCTGTGCTTCTTGCCGTACTTAAGCCTGGCGATTGCTTCATGGGTCTTAATCTTGACCACGGCGGTCACCTCTCTCATGGTTCACTCGTTAACACTTCTGGTATTCTGTATCGTCCTGTCGGCTACAACCTCAACAAGGAAACAGGTCGCGTAGATTATGATGATATGGAGCGCCTTGCAAAGGAGAACAAGCCTAAACTGATTATCGGTGGTGGCTCGGCATACTCTCGTGAGTGGGATTACGCTCGCATGCGCAAAATCGCTGATGAGGTTGGAGCCCTCCTTATGATTGATATGGCTCATCCAGCAGGACTTATTGCTGCTGGTTTGCTCGAAAACCCTGTTAAATATGCTCACATCGTAACTACAACAACCCACAAGACTCTTCGCGGTCCTCGCGGTGGTCTTATCCTTCTTGGTAAGGACTTCGACAATCCTTGGGGATACAAGACTCCAAAGGGCGTTGTAAAGAAGATGTCACAGTTGCTTAACTCTGCTGTATTCCCAGGTCAGCAAGGTGGTCCTCTGGAGCATGTTATTGCTGCTAAGGCTGTTGCCTTTGGTGAGGCTCTCAAGCCTGAATTTAAGGAGTATGCCAAGCAGGTTAAGAAAAATGCAGCCGTATTGGCGGAGGAACTGACAAAGCGTGGTTTCAGCATAGTTTCAGGTGGAACAGACAACCACTCTATGCTCGTTGACCTGCGTTCTAAATACCCAGACCTTACAGGTAAGGTAGCTGAGAATGCCCTCGTAGCGGCTGATATCACCATCAACAAGAACATGGTACCATTTGATACCCGTTCTGCATTCCAGACTTCAGGTTTCCGTCTCGGAACTCCAGCTATCACTACCCGTGGTGCTAAGGAAGACCTCATGATAAAGATTGCTGCATGGATTGAGGAAGTGCTCAATGACCCAGAGAACGAAGCTGTAATAGCTAAGGTTCGTGGTGAGGTAAATGCAGAAATGAAGAATTATCCTTTGTTTGCATGGTAAGCAAGAGAAAAAGACGTTGGCACTGCTTGCCTGGACAAGAGCCCACAGAGATGGATAGGACCATCATGTATTGGGAGAACAAAGGCAAGCTTGTTCCAACAAGAGACCTTATAAAAACCCCTGAACAGATTGAAGGCATAAGGCGCGCTGGTGTTATAAACACTGGCGTGCTTGATGCTGTTGCTGAGGCTATACACCCAGGGATGAACACGCAGGAAATAGACGATATCTGTATGGCATACTGCAAAGAGCATGATGCTATTCCTGCCTGCCTTAACTACGAAGGCTTTCCGAAAAGTGTATGCACATCAATCAACGAAGTAGTTTGTCATGGTATTCCCAAAGAGGAAGACGTATTGGAAGTGGGAGACATTATAAATGTTGACTTCACCACAATCAAGGACGGTTACTATGCTGATGCTTCGAGAATGTTCATTGTAGGAGGAAAGACCACACCAGAGAAAGAGCAACTCGTTCGTGTAGCTAAGGAATGTCTCGAGATTGGTATGGAGGTGGCAAAACCCTACAGCTTTGTAGGAGACATAGGCCACGCTATCGAGAAACACTGCAAGAAATACCATTATGGCGTAGTGCGCGACCTTGCGGGACACGGTGTGGGACTGAAGTTCCATGAAGAACCTGATGTAAACCACTACGGACACAAGGGTGAAGGCATGCTGCTCGTACCTGGCATGGTGTTCACTATCGAACCCATGATAAATATGGGTACCTGGGAAGTATTCGTTGATGCTGATGACCCCTATGAATGGGAGGTTATATCTGGAGACGAACAGCCCTCTGCCCAGTGGGAGCATACGCTACTGATGACAGAGCACGGGGTAGA
This sequence comes from Prevotellaceae bacterium UBA4332, assembly GCA_002394365.1. GTDB lineage: Bacteria > Bacteroidota > Bacteroidia > Bacteroidales > Bacteroidaceae > Prevotella. The sequence continues at coordinate 136,810 of DGTQ01000026.1, read as the reverse complement.
AATACTGACGTACTAATACAGAGTTGTTCGAGCAAAGCTCGGAACACAGTTTATAGTTCATAAGAAATTGGATAAGAACTACATATTGGCAATAGAGTCTTCTTGTGACGACACATCAGCTGCCGTCATGCAGGGGACTACGCTTCTAAGTAATGTTACAGCTTCTCAAGACGTACACAGAGCCTATGGTGGTGTAGTGCCCGAATTGGCCTCACGTGCTCATCAGCAAAATATCCTGCCTGTAGTTGACCAGGCTCTGAAGAAAGCTGGTATAACAAAAGAACAACTGTCTGCTGTGGCTTTCACTCGTGGACCAGGACTGATGGGGTCTCTGCTTGTAGGCGTCAATTTTGCAAAGGGTTTTGCAAGGTCACTTGGTATTCCGCTGATAGATGTCAATCACCTGCAAGGACACGTGATGGCTCACTTTATAGACGAGCCTGATTGTGACAATCCTCATCCACCATTCCCCTTTCTCTGTCTCCTCGTATCGGGTGGCAACTCGCAAATTGTGAAAGTTAACGCATACAATGATATGGAGGTCCTCGGACAGACTATCGACGATGCTGCAGGAGAGGCTATCGACAAGTGTGCTAAGGTTATGGGATTGGGCTATCCTGGTGGTCCTATCATAGACCGTCTGGCAAGACAAGGAAATCCTAAGGCTTACACATTCTCCGAGCCACATATACCAGGACTTGATTACAGCTTCTCTGGACTGAAGACATCTTTCCTGTATAACCTGCAAAAATGGGTAAATGAAGATCCTGACTTTGTAGAGCATAATAAGGAAGATATTGCTGCCAGCCTTGAGTGGACCATCGTTGACATACTCATGAAAAAACTACGCTTGGCAGCCAAGGAGACAGGCATAAAACATGTGGCTGTAGCTGGTGGAGTGAGTGCCAACAACGGTTTGCGTAATGCCTTTCGCGACTATGCAAAGAGATTTGGCTGGACTATATACATACCAAAATTCTCATACACTACAGACAACGCTGCTATGATAGGCTGTGTGGCATCATTCAAACTGAAAGACAAAGACTTCTGTTCTATCGAAGCCCCAGCATTCTCAAAAGTAACATTCAAATAACAAAACAAAAATAAAACAACCATGGAATTTGAAAACAAAGTACTTAGTAAGGAAATTCTTTATAAACTATACGAATCAGGAAAAGCTGTCTGCACTGCGGAATCATGCACAAGCGGACGCATAGCTGAAGTGCTCACTTCTGTACCAGGTGCTTCTATGTATTATAAAGGTGGCACAATATGCTATTCTAACGAGGCAAAGACCAACATCCTCGGTGTGGATGCCGAACTTATAGCAGAAAAGAATGCTGTTTCGGAAGAGGTAGCAAAAGAGATGGTAAAAGGTGTTTGCAAACTCTTTAACGCAGACTATGCCATAGCTACAACAGGCTTTGCTGGTCCTGGTGCTGATCCTGGTATTCCTGTCGGCACTATCTGGGTTGCCTGTGGTACGAAAGATGACATTCGTACTATGAAACTTGAAGGCGACGAAGGACGTGAGGAAAACCTCAAGAACGCTACCCACAAGGCACTCTTGTTTTTCGTAGATTATCTCAAGGAAATCTATCCTGATCCAGACGATATGGATTCTGTACCCAAGCCAGAGGCAAGATAATCTTTCTGCACGTAACTTAAACAAACATATACAAAAATAGCCACACTCGCAAGCGTGGCTATTTGTTTTTTCTATTTCTCTCCTTCTTATTTCTTGAAGAAGGAAACAACCTCGTTAAATTCTTCTTGTTCGAAGCGCTTGCCTCGCCCAACGCCGATAGCTATGAGACTTTCAGGGGAAACACTATAGTTATTAACAAGAATATCGCGAACTGTATCTGCACGTTTCTGTGCTATCTCGTCTGCCTTCTGTGCGTTAGTGAGTGAAGAAACGAAACCTGCCACAATGATAGTTGCACCAGGATGACTCTTTATGTATTCAGCCATCATCTCTATCTGTGCAGTCTGCGACGGCATGACAGTGACGGAGTCTGGCTGAAAGAGAATACGCTGATTGAGCGGCGTCTGCGCTTTCATACCAAGCGAAAGCACACAAAGGATAAATATAATAAGGTGTTTACGCATATATATACAATGTCTTTTTATTTCTGACGCTTATAAACGAATATTCCTTTCTTATTCTCTATCGTGAGAGAGTCTGGTCCGATGTAGAGTACATCAAAAGTGTCACGATTCAACACAAGATTACAATTTACCATAGACCAGTGAGTGTATGGATTGCTCTCTATGTTCTGCGAACTCTTTACCGTACCATCTTCCATTATCTCAAAATTACGGTCGAGAGCCGTCCATTTTCCGCAGAGACTGGTCAGGTTTACAGCCTTTTTCACCTCTTTCTCTCCGCTGTCAGTCTTACCCAGAACCAGTGTTATTCTGTCTCCACCGAAAAGTCCGCCCTGTATGTCGGCATCCATATCAACGTCAAACTGATATGTGCTTGTCTTTCCGCTTTCATCTTTCAGTTCTATAGAGTGCATTGACGTGCCATTTCCCACTACACCGTACAAAGCAGAGTCAACAACCTCTACCTCGTTAGCCAGAGAGTCAGTCCCTGTTGCATCAGCATTCTGCGTCTTGCCATTATTACAAGCCACCAGTGCCGACAACACGAATAATGAGCCAAGAATGTGAAATCTTTTCATCTGTAAGCCTTTTTTATATCTGTTAGTTATATCCATTTCTGCTTATTTCTCTTTAGCCTTGGCCTCCTCCCACAAGGCATCCATCTCAGCCAGCGTAAGGTCTTTCAGTTCCCTACCCTGTTCTTTCGCCTTCTGCTCTACATAACCAAAGCGAGAGATAAACTTGCGGTTGGTGAGTTCGAGAGCTGTATCTGGATTTATGTGATAAAGACGTGCAGCATTTACTATAGCAAAGAGCACATCGCCAAGCTCTTTCTCCGAATTAGCCTTATCGCCTTTCTCCAGTTCTGCCTTCAGTTCGTCTATCTCCTCATAAACCTTCTGCCATACATCCTCGCGTTTCTCCCAGTCAAACCCCACATTACGAGCCTTATCCTGTATGCGATAGGCTTTTATGAGCGAGGGCAACGAACGAGGCACTCCCGACAGAACGGTCTTATTGCCGCCCTTTTCCTTTTGCTTTACCCTTTCCCACAATTTGCTTACTTCATCGGGGTTGGCACATTCCGGTTTCACAAACTCGCCCTTCTCGTTGGTGTAACCATAGATATGAGGATGACGGAAGACGAGCTTGTCTGCCTCTTTCTCCAGCACATCCCCCATATCAAACAAGCCCTGCTCCCTGCCTATCATGGCGTAGAACACCAGGTGCTCCATCACATCGCCCATTTCCTTCTGTATCTCTACGGGGTTGCCATCCATTATGGCATCGCAGAGTTCGAAGGCTTCTTCGATGGTGTGAGGGCGCAGCGACTCGTTGGTCTGCTTGTGGTCCCAAGGACATTTCTCCCTCAGCTCGTCCTGTATGTCAAGCAAACGGGAGAATGCCTGTAATATTTCCTCTTTTGTATGCAAACTATGAACTATGGAGTTAGGTGTCAGGTCTTCAGGTCGCTTTCGCTCTCAGGTTTTAAGGTGAGATTAGCTTATAACCTCATGACCTCATGACCTTATGACCTCATAACTGTGAACTATTTCACTATTCCCTTTTCCAGATACTCGGCAAGGTTGGTGCGAACCTTCTCGGCAGCACCCTCTGATGCCACCTTTGCCATGTCACTCTCTACCATTATCTTCACGAGTTCCTCGAATGTAGTCTTTGACGGATTCCAGCCGAGTTCAGCCTTTGCCTTCGTTGGGTCACCCCAGAGGTTCACCACGTCTGTAGGACGATAGAAGTCTTCTGACACTTCTACCAGCGTCTTGCCTACGAGGTCGAGACCTGACAGATGAGGGTTCTTCTCTGTATCTACTGCTACGCAGATACCCTTTTCGTTGATGTCCTCGCCCTCAAACTTCAGCTCTATGCCTGCCTCCTTGAAAGCAGCATAGGTGAACTCGCGCACGGAGTGCTGCACGCCAGTAGCTATCACGAAGTCCTCTGGTGTCTTGTTCTGCAGTATCAGCCACATACACTCCACATAGTCCTTGGCGTAACCCCAGTCACGCAGAGACGACAGGTTGCCCAGATAGAGCTTCTCCTGCTTGCCCTGTGCTATGCGTGCTGCAGCGAGGGTTATCTTTCGCGTTACGAATGTCTCGCCACGGCGCTCGCTCTCGTGATTGAAGAGTATGCCTGAGCAGCAGAACATATCGTAGGCCTCACGATATTCCTTCACTATCCAGAAGCCGTAGAGCTTAGCAACAGCGTATGGGGAATAAGGGTGGAAAGGCGTGTTCTCGTTCTGTGGCACTTCCTCCACCTTGCCGTAAAGCTCAGAAGTGGAAGCCTGATAAATCTTGCAGGTCTTCTCGAGATGGTTGGTGCGCACAGCCTCCAGCACACGCAGTACGCCAGTAGCGTCAACGTCTGCAGTAAACTCTGGAGCGTCGAATGATACCTGAACGTGACTCTGAGCTGCCAGGTTGTAAATCTCCGTAGGCTGCACCATGCCAACCAGCTTCACCAGCGACATGGAGTCGGTGAGGTCTGCATAGTGCAGGTGGAAGTTTGGCTTACCCTCCAGATGAGCTATGCGCTCGCGGTAATCCACTGATGAACGGCGAATGATGCCGTGAACTTCGTAACCCTTCTCAAGAAGGAACTCTGAAAGGTAGCTACCATCCTGTCCGGTAACACCTGTGATAAGTGCGATGTTTTTTGACATTATATCTTTTTTTTTTGTTTACGACTTTAAGGTCCTTAAGGTCTTTAAGGACTTTAAGGACTTTAATTCTCCAGCGACTCCTTGTACCACTCAAAGAGTTTCTTCACGCCGTCCTCTATCTCCACCTTGTGCGTCCAGCCAAGTTTGTGGAGCTTATCCACAGAGATGAGCTTGCGCATAGTGCCGTCAGGCTTGCTTGCGTCGAAACTTACCTCGCCCTCAAAGCCTACAGCCTTCACTACGAGTTCAGACAGCTCCCTGATGGTCAGCTCCTTGCCCGTACCCACGTTGATGTGGCAGTTTCTTATCTCGCCCAGCGATGGTATCGCGCCGCCTCTGCCTGCAGAGTGGTTTCTGTCCACCTGTCCGTCAGCCTTTGCACCATAATGCACGCTTGAGTATTTCTCTATGCCTATGATGTCAGAGAAATCCACGTTGAGCAGACAGTGTACCGATGCGTCAGCCATATCCTCCGACCAGAGGAATTCTCTCAGCGGAGTGCCCGTACCCCATAGCGTAACCTTGTTGTTCTCTATGCCGTACTTGGCAAGCACCTTCTCTATCTCCTCGTGTGAAGCATTGCCGTCGATGCCCTCCACTGGGCGCTTGTTCATGTCAACCTTTATCGCCTCCCAGTTCTGGTCGTGAATGAGCTTTGCAAGATATATCTTGCGCATCATCGCCGGCATAACGTGAGAGTTCTCCAGGTGGAAGTTGTCGTTCGGACCATACAGGTTGGTCGGCATCACGGCTATGTAGTTGGTGCCATACTGCAGGTTGTAAGACTCACACATCTTCAGTCCTGCTATCTTGGCTATGGCATACTCCTCGTTGGTATATTCCAGCGGACTTGTCAGCAGACAGTCCTCCGACATAGGCTGCGGAGCGTTCTTGGGGTAAATACATGTAGAACCGAGGAAGAGCAACTTTTGCACTCCGTGAGCATAAGCCTCGCTTATCACGTTGCACTGTATCTTCATATTCATCATTATGAAGTCAGCCCTGTAGAGCGAGTTCGCCATAATGCCTCCCACAAAAGCAGCCGCGAGCACTACGGCATCAGGCTTCTCCTCGTCAAAAAACTTCCTTACAGCCAGCTGGTCCGTCAGGTCCAGCTCCTTGTGGCTTCTGCCTACAAGGTTGTCATACCCTCTGTTTTTCAGGTTGTTCCATATTGCCGAACCCACCAGTCCGTGGTGTCCCGCAACATATATCTTACAATTTTTATCCAACATATTCTTTATATCCTATTGTCTTTAATGTGCAAAGTTACGAAAAAACGAGTGCAGAACAAAATTTTTTGATGTAAAAATCATAAAACCCTGCATTAGAGCCGTCCCTTATCAAGGGACTCTAAATATGCTGAGTGAAGGTAACTTGACTCAAGTTGAGGCAAAGTTAGCTAAAAAACTTTGGTTCTACAAATTTTTCTCTCCCATATTTATATAATGTGTAGAAGATGCAGTGTTTTCCCTTTGCAGAAACCGCGCTTTCAATCACGAAAACTATGCTCTCTAAAGCAGAAGCCACGCTTTCATCTAACAAAATAGCCTAGTTTACAGAACAAAGTAGCCTAGTTTGTTCAACAAAGTAGGTTAGTTTGATAAACAAAGTAGGTTAGTTTGATAAACAAAGTAGCTTAGTTTGTTATTTAGAAGCTATGCAATAGCAGGATAAAAGCAAAGCAAGGAGAGACGGGCATACCCCATCTTTTTTGAAATTTTGTTGCGTGATAGTCTTGCACAATCTAACTTAAAGCAGTAACTTTGCAGGTCGAAATCATGAAGCAGAAAAACTTGAATAAGACAATTTCTCAATTACTTCATCATGAGTGGATGGGTCCTACTCCCACTCATGATGATTCCTTCATCCAGCAAAATTTGTATCGATTATACCATACTATTGTTGCTGATCTTGACATTGAAGATGTAAGATTTCTTATCAATCAAGAAATCTTGCTCGATGATATGATGCCTATTGCTTTGGGATATCTCAGAATGAATATTCTTGCAGAAGGAGATTTTTATGAAGGAGATTTGCTGAATGCAGTATTAAGTGTTAGTAATATTTTCTGGGAGAACCATTTGGAATTAAAAATGTCATTAAAAAACATTATTAACGAGAATCTCGGCATTATTGAATCATCTGACATTCCAAGAAAAGTTATTAGAAATACCGAAAACTTTTTGTTTGATTCGTAATGCCATGATTATAATCTGTCAATTGATGGCATATCATATATATTGTTGAAAAAACGGAAGTCTTATATAAGTGAATATCAGACGCTTGACGAACGATGGGCATAACGAGACCAGCACGGACGAGCGCAAATTGCGCTGGGACGAGGAGAACCGCCTGCTGTCGTCAGACGACAATGGATTCGTGACCAACTACTGGTACGATGCCGACGGCGAGCGCACGGTGAAGACCAGCGGTGAGGGCGAGCAGGTATATGTCAATTCTGCGTTCTCTGGCTGTTCAGGTCATACCCCATCTTTTTTGAAATTTTGTTGCGTGATAGTCTTGCACAATCTAACTTAAAGCAGTAACTTTGCAGGTCGAAATCATGAAGCAAAAATACATCGAGATAAAGGGAGCAAGGGTAAACAACCTGAAGAACGTATCGGTAAGGATTCCTCAGGAGAAACTTACCGTCATTGCTGGCGTGAGCGGTTCGGGCAAGTCGTCATTGGCGTTCGACACGCTCTATGCCGAGGGTCAGCGTCGCTATGTGGAGAGTCTGTCGGCTTACGCAAGACAGTTTCTGGGCAGGATGAAGAAGCCCGAGTGCGACTACATAAAGGGGCTGCCCCCAGCTATTGCCATAGAGCAGAAGACCATAAGCACCAACCCGCGTTCTACCGTAGGCACATCGACGGAGATTTACGAATTTATGCGCCTGCTCTTTGCCCGCATCGGACGTACTTTCTCCCCTGTTTCGGGCACCGAGGTAAAGAAACACACGCCTGAGGACCTCGTGCAGTGCATGCTGAAACACGAAAAGGGGGCTCGCATGCTCCTGCTCTCGCCTGTGAAGGTGCCTGGCGGACGCTCGCTTACCGAACATCTGCAGATGCTCATGCAACAGGGCTATTCGCGAGTGGCTTATTGCGACGAGGAGGACAATTACGACATCAGGAACATAGACGAGGTGCCTGAGACTGAGAGCGCTGACGGCCTCTTCCTGCTCATAGACCGCATAAAGGCTGATGATGCCCACGCTACGACCTCTCGCCTGCTCGATTCTGCCGAGACTGCCTTCTACGAGGGCGACGGCAGCTGCCGACTTGTATTTCCCGAACTCGACAGGCAAGACAGACACTATGATTTCTCCATACGCATGGAGGCAGACGGAATGACTTTTGAAGAGCCCACAGAGAATATGTTTGCCTTCAATTCCCCTGCTGGCGTATGCCCTACGTGCGAGGGTTTCGGAAGCATTGTGGGCATAGACGAAAACCTCGTCATTCCCGATAAGTCGCTCAGCGTCTATGACGGATGCGTGGCATGCTGGCGAGGCGAGAAGCTGGGCGAATGGAAGCGCTACTTCATACGTCGTGCAGAGATAGACAATTTTCCTATCTTCACCCCCTACTGCGAACTGAGCGAGGAACATCGCGGATGGCTCTGGCATGGATTGCCCTGCGATGCCAATGTTGACCGTTATGAGCGCGTCAGCATAGACGAGTTCTTCCGCATGGTGAGGGAGAACCAGTACAAGATACAATACCGCGTCATGATGGCCCGCTATCGCGGCAAGACGCTCTGCCCCGACTGTCAAGGCAAGCGCCTGCGCAAGGAGGCAGAATACGTAAAGGTAGGCGGAAAGAGCATCACCGAACTCGTAAGGATGCCCATCAGCGAGCTTGCCGAGTGGTTTAAGGAGCTGAGCCTCACGCCCAGCGAGCAGACCACAGCCAGACGCCTCCTTACAGAGATAAACAACCGTCTGGGATACCTCATAGAGGTAGGGCTGGGCTATCTTACCCTTGAGCGCCCGTCAAAGACACTATCGGGAGGCGAGAGTCAGCGCATCAACCTTACCACCTCGCTGGGCTCTCCGCTGGTAGGCTCTCTCTACGTGCTCGACGAACCCTCAATAGGCATGCACAGCAGGGATACCAACCGCCTTATCGGCATACTGAAGCAACTGCGAGACATAGGGAACACAGTAGTGGTAGTAGAACACGACGAGGATATCCTCAGAGCTGCCGACAACATGATTGAGGTAGGTCCCGATGCTGGACACCTCGGTGGAGAGATTGTTACGAAGAATGGTTATACGGAGCAATATCTCACGGGAAAAATGCGAATAGAAACGCCTGAAAGCCGCAGACCGTGGAACCTTTCAGTAAAACTTCTTGGTTGCCGACTTAACAACCTGAAGAACATAGACGTACAGATACCGCTCAACGTGATGACCGTCATTACGGGCGTGAGCGGTTCGGGCAAATCGAGCCTCGTAAAGGGCATACTGTGTCCTGCCCTGAAAGCCCACCTTGGGCTTGCTACCAGCGCCCCAGGCGAATACCGCAAGCTGGAGGGCGACCTGAAACAGATACGCCATATAGAGATGGTTGACCAAAACCCTCTGGGCAAGAGCACACGTTCCAATCCCGTAATCTACATCAAGGCTTACGATGCCATCCGCCAGTTGCTCTCGCAACAGCAGCTGGCTCGCCAGCAGGGCATCACGCCAGCACATTTCTCATTCAACACCGAGGGCGGACGCTGCGAGGAGTGCAAGGGAGCGGGCTACGTGACGGTAGAGATGCAGTTTATGGCAGACCTCACCCTTACCTGCGAAGCGTGTCACGGCAAGCGTTTCCTGCCACATATTCTTGAGGTTACCTATCGCGGAAAGAACATCGACGACATTCTCAAGATGACTGTCAGCGAGGCTATCGAGTTCTTCAGTGCTGGCAGAGAGGAGAGCAAGGACGGCAAAGCAAGCAAGCGCACCAAGAAGGGAATGGAACTGGAAGACACCATCGTAAGCAAACTGAGGGTGCTCGAGGACGTAGGTCTGGGCTACGTGCAGTTAGGACAGTCCTCCTCCACCATGTCGGGTGGCGAGAGCCAGCGCCTGAAACTTGCCTACTACCTGGCAGAGGAGAAGAGCGAGCCTACCATGTTCATATTCGACGAACCCACCACAGGACTGCATTTTCATGACATACGCCGCCTGCTGCACGCCTTCGACCAGCTTATTGCGCATGGGCACACCGTAGTGATAGTGGAGCACAACATGGACATAATAAAATGTGCCGACCACATCATAGACCTTGGTCCCGAGGCTGGCACTGAGGGAGGAAACATAGTCGTTGCGGGCACACCAGAGGAGGTGGCTGCATCGCACAAGGGCTACACAGCTGAATTTCTTGCAAAGAAATTAGAAGAAGATAGAAGGAGATAGAGGACAAATGTCTTCTTACTCCCTTTTACTCCTTATAAAAGCTTAATCTACAAGCGTAGATGAGCGCACGCGAGAGAGAGTCTCGGGAGTCATTTCGAGGAATGAGGCTATATACACCAGCGGAGCTCTCAGCACCACCTTCGGCATCTGCTTGCAGATACGGCGATAGCGGTCCTGTGCTGTCTCAAACCTCACGAGGTCTGCATGAGCCTGGGCCTCGATGAGTGCTTCCTCTAGTATCTTGCGGTAGAGAATTTGTATGTTCTGCGTATGCAGAGCCACATTCTCCAGCCTGTGCTTTGGAATGGCGAATATGTAGCACGTCTCCAGAGCCTCTATCACCTCGCCCGTGGGCGTTTCGCGAAACAGGCTCTCGATGCTCATGAATATTGAGCCATCTACGGCAAGATTGCTCGTCATCTCCTTTCCGTTCTTGTAATAATACTGGCGTATCAGTCCTGTGTGGAGATAATAGATATACTCCGACACCTGTCCGTACTCGAGTATATCTGTGCCTTTCTTTACTTTCATGGGTATGAGGAGGCCCTCAAGGATGTCGAGCTCCTCGTGCGTCATGGTACTGAAGCGACGTGACAGTTCACGTGCTATGTCTCTTACGGCAATTACTGGTTCTTTCATCTTAGTGGGTGGAGTTTGGTTAGAGTTAATGGTTAATCTTTAATCTTTAACGTTTAATGTTTAATCTTTAACGTTTAATCCAATTTCAGTACTGCGAGGAATGCTTTCTGCGGCACTTCCACGTTGCCTATCTGCTTCATGCGCTTCTTGCCTCGCTTCTGTTTCTCGAGCAGCTTGCGCTTACGGCTCACGTCGCCGCCGTAGCATTTTGCCGTCACGTCCTTTCGCACCTGCTTGACGGTCTCGCGTGCTATAATCTTCGAGCCTATTGCTGCCTGTATTGCTATGTCAAACTGCTGTCGCGGAATGAGTTCCTTGAGTTTTTCGCACATACGTCTGCCGAATGTCACGGCATTGTCGTTGTGGGTGAGCGTGGAGAGTGCATCCACTGGTTCTCCGTTCAGGAGTATGTCGAGCTTTATGAGCTTTGACGGGCGGAACGAGTCTATGTGGTAGTCGAAGGAGGCGTAGCCCTTTGATATGCTCTTCAGCTTGTCGTAGAAGTCTATCACTATCTCGCCCAGCGGTATGTAGAAGTGCAGTTCCACGCGGTTTCCGCTTACGTATTCCTGGTTTATCAGTTCGCCACGCTTGTCGAGGCACAGTTTCATTATCGGGCCTATGTAGTTGGCATCGGTTATGATGGTAGCCCTTATGTATGGCTCGTCGATGTGGTCTATGAGTGTCTGGTCTGGCAATCCCGACGGGTTGTGCACCTCCTTGCTGTTGCCGTGCTTGTCATACACCATGTAGGACACGTTTGGCACGGTGGTGATTACGTCCATGTTGAATTCGCGGTCGAGTCGCTCCTGCACTATCTCCATGTGGAGCAGTCCGAGGAAGCCGCAACGGAAGCCGAATCCCAGGGCTACCGACGACTCTGGCGAGAACGTGAGCGAGGCGTCGTTGAGCTGCAGTTTCTCCAGCGAGGCACGCAGGTTTTCGTAGTCAGCGGGGTCTATGGGATAGACGCCTGCAAAGACCATCGGTTTTACCTCCTGAAATCCCTCTATCGCCTTCTCGCATGGGTTTACCGTATGCGTTATCGTGTCGCCTACCTTCACCTCCTTGGCATCTTTTATGCCCGATATGATATAGCCCACCTCGCCTGTCTTCAGTTCCTGACGGGGCACCATGTCCATCTTGAGCACTCCTACCTCGTCAGCTACGTATTCCATGCCCGTATTGAAGAACTTAACCTTGTCGCCCTTCCTTATCGAGCCGTTTTCTATCTTGAAATAGGCTATTATGCCGCGAAAGGAGTTGAAGACGGAGTCGAAGATGAGAGCCTGCAGGGGCGCATCGGGATTGCCCTTGGGGGCAGGAATCCTGTCCACTACGGCATCGAGTATCTCGGGTATTCCCTCGCCCGTCTTGCCGCTTGCCCTCAGTATCTCGCTGCGGTCGCATCCTATGAGCTCTATTATCTCGTCCTCCACCTCGTCGGGCATTGCCGCCGGCATGTCTATCTTGTTTATGACGGGTATTATCTCCAGGTCGTGCTCGATGGCCATGTAGAGGTTTGAGATGGTCTGCGCCTGCACGCCCTGCGTGGCATCCACCACGAGCAGTGCTCCCTCGCACGCCGCTATGCTTCGGCTCACCTCGTAGGAGAAATCCACGTGTCCCGGGGTGTCTATGAGGTTCAGCTTATATTTCTCTCCTCCCTTCTCATAGCTCATCTGTATGGCGTGGCTCTTGATGGTGATGCCGCGCTCCTTCTCCAGGTCCATGTCGTCGAGCATCTGTCCTTCCGTTATCTGTATGGTGTTGGTATGTTCAAGCAGGCGGTCGGCAATGGTGCTCTTTCCGTGGTCTATGTGGGCTATGATGCAGAAGTTACGTATATTTTGCATAAATTTTTCCTGTTTTCTGTTTTCCCAATACATTTTATAATGCAAAAAGGATTGATTTGCAAATTTATTATTTTTTTTTCAAACTGACAAATATCAAGTCATTTTTTTTTCGTAAATTTGCACTCATGAAACTTAAGACACTTTTTTTTGCGCTTTTCATAATACTATTTTCTGCCTGCGGAGAGCGCCAGTCGCTCGAGGAGAAGGCCCTCGAGGACGTAAGGGAATACAACCGACGCTACTGCCCCACCCCAGCCGTGAACTACATACGCACGGACAGCATAGCCTTCAATCCACATAGACACCAGTTCACCTACTACTGTTCCTTCTGCGGCGTGCTTGACAACGAGCAGATTATAGAACTCAATAAAGAAAAGATTACCAGAGCATTACAATCTACAGTTAAAAATTCTACTTCAATGAAGGCATACGTCGAGTCGGGCTATAATTTCCACTATGTCTGCCGCTCTGACGAATCACCCCAGACCATTCTTTTCGAGCTTTCTTTCTGACTTTTTTCTCTCGATTTTCCTTTTTGATTTTCCATAGATTTTTGAGGCGAAGCCGTAATCGGACGCACCTTTGGTGCTACGCTTGCCAGAGCAAGAAATGAAATCAAAGCGGGGTTTTTAACATATTGAAAACAGAAGGTTGAACATTGAATTGGTGACGCGAAGCGCAGAGGGCGTAGTTCAGCCTGCAGAAGCAGTGGTTCTGCGTGCAGAGGCAGTGGTTCTACATGCAGAACTAATGGTTCTGCATCAGCATCTCTGATACATCATACAAACCGCTGACAATCAGACGTTTGTGTAAAATCTATTTCAACATGAAAATCAGAGCGGAAAACACGATGAGTCCTGTTCTTCGTTCCTTATTCTTCACCCTGCATTAAAATTCCAAGCGGGTTTTTTAACATACTCAAAGACACAGGCAATTATTCAACTATTCAACTATTCACTTATTCACTAAGACAGGAAGGTTTTTCGGACTTCAGACAGATAGGAGATTTATATTATATATAAATATATATATTTATATATAATATAAAATTTTTACTACCATAAAATCAGTTTTTTCAAAATACATTCCTGTCCGAATGAATAAGTGAATAACTGAATAAGTGTGTGTCTTTTCAGCATCCTGTATTCGCATTGCCGTTTTGTCGCCTTATTTTTTCGCCAGAGCATTTTCTCAAAGCGCGAAAGACATTTGGCTGCGTAAATATTTGGTCATGTAAAAAAAAAGTAGTACCTTTGTGCTGAATTTAGAAATAACACCAAAAACAACCCCAATAAAACAACAATGAATATATCTTACAAATGGCTCAAGGAATACGTTGACTTCGACCTCACCCCCGAAGAAGTCTGTGCAGCACTCACCAGCACAGGACTGGAGGTTGACGCCCTTGAGGAAGTGCAGACCATCAAAGGCGGTCTGAAAGGCCTCTACGTAGGCAAGGTGCTCACTTGCGAACCCCATCCCGACAGCGACCACATGCACGTTTGCACCGTCGATTTGGGCAGGGAAGAGGCAAGCCAGATAGTATGCGGAGCACCCAACGTGGCTGCAGGACAGAAGGTGATAGTAGCCGACCTGGGCTGCGTGCTCTACGATGGCGACAAGGAGTTCAAGATAAAGAAATCCAAGCTCAGAGGCGTGGAGTCTTGCGGCATGATATGCGCCGAGGACGAGATAGGCGTGGGCAACGACCACTCTGGCATCATAGTCCTGCCCGAGGAGGCAAAGGTAGGCACGCCAGCTGCTGAATACTACAACCTCGAGAGCGACTGGCTCATAGAGATTGACATTACAGCCAACCGTGCCGACGCCCTCTCCCACTACGGTGTGGCACGCGACCTCTACGCCTGGCTCAAAGCCAACGGCAGGGAGACAAGCCTGCACCGCCCTGGCTGCGAGGAGTTCAAGGTGGACAACAACGACCTGCCGATAGACGTGGAGATAGAGAACACGGAGGCTTGCCGACGCTACGCCTGCCTCAGCATAACCGACTGCGAGGTGAAGGAATCACCCGACTGGCTCAAGAACAAGCTCAACGTCATAGGCCTGCGCCCTATCAACAACATAGTTGACATCACCAATTACATCATGATGGCTTACGGACAGCCCATGCACTGCTTTGATGCCGACATGGTGAAGGGCAACAAGATAGTAGTGAAGGACCAGAACGCTGGCAAGAAATTCATAACCCTCGACGGCGAGGAGCACACGCTGGGCGAGCACGACCTCGCCATCTGCAATGCCGAGGAGCCTATGTGCATAGCCGGCGTGTTCGGCGGCAAGGGCTCAGGCACCTACGAGACTACCAGGAACGTGGTGCTCGAATCAGCCTATTTTCACCCTACATGGATTCGCAAGTCGGCACGCCGTCACGGCCTCTCCACCGACGCTTCCTTCCGCTTCGAGCGCGGCATAGACCCCAACGGCATCATCTACGCCATGAAGCAGGCTGCAATACTATGCAAACAGCTGGCTGGTGGCAAGGTGAGCATGGAGATAAAGGACGTGTATCCTAACCCTATAGAAAACCCCACAATGCGCCTCGACTACAGCTATGTGGACAACCTCATAGGCAAGAAAATAGGCAACGACACCATAAAGAGCATACTCAGAAGCCTCGAGATAGAGATAAACAAGGAGGACGCCGAGGGACTCGACATCACCGTGCCAGCATACCGTGTTGACGTACAGAGGCCTTGCGACGTGGTGGAAGACATTCTGCGCATCTACGGCTACAACAACGTGGAGATACCCACACAGCTGAAATCCACCCTGACCGTGAAGGACTTCGAGGACCAGCGCCACAAACTGATGAACCTCGTGGCGGAACAGCTGGTAGGCGCAGGCTTCAACGAGATACTCAACAATTCGCTCACGAAGAAGGCTTACTATGCAGAGCTCAACGCCTATCCCGAGGACAGGCTGGTAAGCATCGTCAACCCGCTGTCGAGCGACCTCAACGTGATGCGCCAGACTCTGCTCTTCGGCGGACTGGAGAGCATCATGCGCAATGCCAACCGCCGCATGCCCAACCTGAAGTTCTTTGAGTTTGGCAACTGCTACCAGCACTCGTGCGAGAAAGCTGATGCCGAGAACCCCATGAAGGCATACTCGGAGGAATGTCACCTCGGACTTTGGCTCACGGGCAAGCGCGTGGAGGGTTCGTGGATACACCCCGACGAGGACACATCTTTCTACGAGCTCAAGGCGCACGTAGATAACATCCTGCAGCGCATAGGTATGCCGAAAGGCATGCTCGTAACGGAGCCTACGGAGAACAACATCTTCTCAAGCGGACTGACCGTAAAGAACCGCGGCGGAAAGGTGATGATAGAAATGGGCATAGTAAGCAAGCAGATACTCAAGCAGGCAGAGATAAACGGCAGCGTGTATTTCGCCGAGATAAACTGGACTGCCGTAACCAATGCCGTGAAGAAAGCAGAGGTACACTTTACGGAGATACCCAAGTATCCCGCCGTCTCACGCGACCTCGCACTGCTGCTTGACAAGAGCATCTCCTTTGCCGAAGTAGAGAAAGTGGCACAGCAGACAGAGAAGAAACTGCTGAAGAAGGTAGAGCTTTTCGACGTTTACGAAGGCGACAAACTGCCCGAAGGCAAGAAATCGTATGCAGTAAACTTCGTTCTACAAGACCCCGAAAAGACTATGGGCGACAAGCAGATAGACGCTATTATGCAGAAGCTTATAGCAAACCTCAAGAAACAGCTTAACTGCGAGCTGAGGTAAGACCCCTCCTAACCTCCCCCAAGGGGAGGAAATCAGAAAAATCAAAAAAAATCAATTTTCAATATTCAATTTTCAATAAGATACAATGGGAAGAGCATTTGAATATCGCAAGGCCACCAAACTGAAGCGTTGGGGCCACATGGCAAAGACATTTACACGTTTGGGCAAGCAGATTGCAATAGCCGTGAAGGCTGGAGGCCCAGACCCAGACACTAACCCTACTCTGCGTTCTATCATCGCTACGTGTAAACGTGAGAACATGCCTAAGGACAACATCGAGCGTGCCATCAAGAACGCTATGGGCAAGGACCAGTCTGACTACAAGGAGGTAACCTACGAAGGATACGGCCCTCACGGAATCGCAGTATTCGTGGACACACTGACCGACAACACCACACGCACTGTGGCTGACGTGCGCTCAGTATTCAACAAATTCAACGGCAACCTCGGCACTACGGGCTCGCTCTCTTTCCTCTTCGACCACAAGTGCGTCTTCACCTTCAAGAAGAAAGATGACCTCGACATGGACGACCTGATACTGGAGCTCATCGACTTCAACGTTGACGACGAGTTTGACGAGAACTACGACGAGGAAAAGGACGAGACAACAATCTCCGTGTATGGTGACCCCAAGTCTTACGCCCAGATACAGAAATTCCTCGAGGAGAAAGGATTTGAGGACATCGGTGGCGAGTTCACCTACATACCTAACGACCTCAAGGACGTTGACGCCGAGCAACGAGCTACTATCGACAAGATGGTGGAGAAGCTCGAGGAGTTTGACGATGTACAGACAGTATATACCAACATGAAGCCAGAGGCGGAGTAACGTTTTGTTACTCCAGCCCTCTTCCTTCTTCTTCTGCGTGCAGATATTTTTTTCTGCATTTTTCATGAAGGTTTCAGACACCTGACTAAATCCTGCCTCTTATTTTTTTTTCAAAAAACACTACATTACCCACTCCTAAACAAAAAGAGAAACAATGAAACATCTTATTTCCCTTACACTGCTGTTTGCCCTATCGCTGTGTGCAAACGCCGACAACGGCTGGAATACCGAGCTCTACAAGCAGATAGAGGCACGTATTACGCCTCCTTCTTTCAAGGACAAGACATACAACGTAACGAAATATGGTGCTTCACCCAAGGCTACGGCAGAGAAAAACCAGAAAGCCATCAACAAGGCCATAGAGAAATGCTCCAAGGCTGGTGGCGGCAAGGTGACAGTGCCTGCTGGAGATTACCTTACGGGTGCCATCCGCCTTCAGAGCAACGTAAACCTCGAGTTGCAAAAGGGCGCAAAACTCGTCTTCGCCTTCCAGCCCGAACTGTATCCCAACGTAGTAACACGCTGGGAGGGACTGGACTGCATCAACTATTCGCCCTGCATCTATGCCTACAAGGCACAGAACATCGCCATAACTGGTGAAGGCATAATAGACGGCAACGGCAGCAACGACACCTGGTGGCAGTGGTGTGGCAATGCTAGCAAGTTTGGCTATAAGGAAGGCATCACCAAGGAGGCTCAGAACCACATTCCTTATAAAGGTATAGAGAAATACGAGAAGAACGCCGAGGGCAAGCCACTCTTCAACCGCCCCGCCCTGCAGAAGATGATGGACGACGGACTGCCCACAGAGCAGCGCGTATTCGGCATGGGACACGGACTGCGCCCACAGCTGGTAAACCTCGTTTCGTGCGAGAACATACTCATCGAGGGCGTGCAGATGATTAACTCCCCCTTCTGGGTTATGCACCCCCTGTTCTCTAAGAATATCACCATTCGCAGAGTGACTGTAATAAACGAAGGACCTAACGGCGACGGTTGCGACCCCGAATCATGCGAGGACGTGCTCATCGAGAACTGCATTTTCCATACTGGCGACGACTGCATAGCCGTGAAGTCTGGACGCAATGCCGACGGACACCGCACCCCCATACCCTCACAGAACATCATAATAAGGGGCTGCGTGATGGAGGACGGCCACGGTGGCGTTGTGCTGGGCAGCGAGACATCGGCTGGAGTAAAGAACCTCTTTGCCGAAAACTGCAAGATGGACTCTCCCAACCTCGACCGCGTTCTCCGCATCAAGACCAACTCCTGCCGAGGCGGTGTGACCGAGAACATCTACATGCGAAACATTGAGGTGGGCGAATGCAATGAGGCTGTAATGCGCATCAACCTCAACTACGAGCCTCGCGAGGCTTCACCACGCGGCTTCATTCCTACCGTGCGCAATGTGTATATGACCAACGTGACGAGCAAGAAATCTCGCTACGGCGTGCGCATAGACGGACTTGAGGACCAGTCTCAGATTTACAACATCAATATCAAGGACTGCGACTTTGAGGGCGTAACCGATGCACCTATTATATATAGCGGACGCTCCCACGACATACATTTCGACAACGTGATAATCAACGGCAAGAAGGTGCTCGAGCAGCCACCTTTCAAGCGCTATTCCGAGTGGATGGCGTGGAGCGAGATGCAGCGCGTACCTAATCCTATCTACCTTGACTTTACCGACCCCAAGAAACGTCCGCAAGGCAAGTGGAACTACGGCATGGGACTGGAGCTTGAGGCTATCCTCGACTGCTACAAGACATACGGCGACACCATCTTCTCCAACTACGTAGCGCTCTATCCTGCACAGATGGTGAAGGATGATGCCTCTGTCGTAGGCTACAACTATGACGAGTTCAACCTCGACAACATCCGCCCTGCACGCCTCTTGTTGCAGTACAACCGTCTCTTCCCGCAGGATAAGGTGAGCAAGGCTCTGCCCACATTCTTCAAGCAGCTGGAGAATCACCCCCGCACAAAGGAGGGCGTATGGTGGCACAAGAAGATTTATGCCAATCAGGTGTGGCTCGACGGCATCTATATGGGATTGCCATTCTACACCCTCTCTGCCCAGGAGCTGAAGGGTAAGAAGCAGGCTAAGAAATATTACGACGATGCCGTTGACCAGATAACCAAGACCTTCCGTCGCACCTATGACGCAAAGACTGGTCTGTGGAAGCACGCTTGGGATGAGACCCACTCTATGTTCTGGGCTGACAAGCAGACAGGACTCTCCAAGCACACATGGGCAAGGGCTATGGGCTGGTTCGTGATGGCTATGACCGAGATACTCGATGCTCTGCCACAGGACTATGCTCGTCGTGGCGAGGTAATCAACATCCTCCACCAGGCTATGACGGCAGCTGTGAAGTATCAGGACAAGAACAGCGGACTGTGGTATGACGTGATGGACGTACAGTCTGACAAGAACTATCTCGAGGCTACTGCTTCGGCTATGTTCACCTACGTTCTGCTCAAAGGCTCACGCTTAGGTTATCTGCCTGAACCAGAGTTTAAGGCTGCTGGCGTGAGGGGCTACAACGCCATCCTCGAGCGTATGATAAAGGTGAACCCCGACCAGACAATCTCTCTCACCGACTGCTGCGCCGTTTCTGGTCTTGGTCCTGACAGCAACCCACGTCGTGACGGCACATTCGAATACTACATGTCCGAACCTATTCGCGACAACGACCCTAAGGGCGTAGGTCCATTCATCTGGGCAGCTCTCGAAATGGAGAGATGATACCCCTTCAGTTCACAGTTCACAGTTCCAAATTACTCATTGCTCATTACTAATTCCTAATTATTCATTCACCCGTGGCAACAGTTGACGATAAGAAAATAATATTTTCAATGGTGGGAGTCTCAAAGATTATCCCACAGAATCAGAAGCAAGTATTAAAGAACATATACCTCTCCTTCTTCTATGGAGCAAAGATTGGCATCGTTGGTCTTAACGGTGCTGGTAAATCTACGCTCATGAAGATTATCGCTGGTCTTGACGACAAGTTTCAGGGCGAGGTAGTATGGAGCCCAGGATATTCTGTAGGCTATCTGCCACAGGACCCTCCGCTCGATGAAACCAAGACTGTTTTGGAGAATGTACGCGAGGGCGTGAAGCATGTCTATGACGCTCTGAAGGAGTATGACGAGATAAACGAGAAGTTTGGTTTGGAGGAGTATTACGGCGACCCCGACAAGATGGATAAGCTCATGCAGCGACAAGCCGAAGTGCAGGACATCATCGACTCTACCGATGCGTGGAATATGGACTCAAAACTGGAACGTGCTATGGCAGCACTCAACTGTCCGCAGGGCGATAGTTCAGTAAAGAACCTTTCTGGTGGCGAGCGTCGCAGGGTGGCTCTGTGCAAATTGCTCTTGCAGAAGCCCGATGTGCTCCTGCTCGACGAGCCTACCAACCACCTCGATGCCGAGTCTATCGACTGGCTGGAGCAGCACCTTCAGCAGTATGAGGGCACCGTTATCGCCGTTACCCACGACCGTTATTTCCTCGACGATGTGTCGGAATGGATTCTCGAACTCGACCGTGGCGAGGGCATACCCTGGAAGGGCAACTACTCTTCATGGCTCGACCAGAAGACCAAGCGTATGGCACAGGAGGAGAAGACAGCTTCAAAGCGCCAGAAGGCTCTCCAGCGCGAGCTCGAGTGGATTCGCATGGCACCCAAGGCACGTCAGGCTAAGGGCAAGGCACGTCTTAACTCCTACGATGCCATGCTCAACGAGGAGACCAAGGAGCGCGAAGAGCGTCTCGAGATATTCATCCCCAATGGTCCGCGTCTTGGCAACAAGGTTATCGAGGCTAAAGATGTATGCAAATCCTTCCCTCAGGCTGACGGCACGGAGAAGGTGCTCATGAAGAACCTCAACTTCATGCTTCCGCCTAACGGCATCGTGGGCGTGATAGGTCCTAACGGCGCAGGCAAGACCACCCTCTTCCGTCTCATAATGGGACTGGAGAAGCCCGATTCTGGCACCTTCGAGGTAGGCGAGACCGTCAAGCTCGCCTACGTTGACCAGCAGCATGCCGACATCGACCCTAAGAAGTCAGTCTATGACGTCATCTCTCAGGGTGTGGAGACCTTCCGCATGGGAGGCCGCGATGTAAACGCTCGTGCCTATCTCTCACGCTTCAATTTCTCTGGCAACGACCAGGGCAAGCTCTGCGGTGTGCTCTCTGGCGGTGAGCGTAATCGTCTGCAACTGGCTCTCGCCCTGAAGCAGGAAGGCAACGTACTGCTGCTCGACGAGCCTACCAACGATATTGACGTCAACACGCTGCGTGCCCTCGAGGAAGGTCTCGAGAATTTCGCTGGCTGTGCCGTTGTCATCTCCCACGACCGCTGGTTCCTCGACCGCATCTGTACCCACATCCTTGCCTACGAAGGCGATGGCAACATCTTCTTCTTCGAAGGCTCTTACTCCGACTACGAGATTAACAAGGCTCGTCGTCTCGGAACAGATGAGATAAAGCGCCCGCGCTATCGCAAGCTGATGGAGGACTGATTATCAAATAAGAATTGAAGGAGTCAGAGAAGTTAACATGGCTTGCAGCCACTTAGAAGTTACAGACATATGCTCAGACTACTGTTCAATATAAAGGTAATGTCTTTAACTCCTAAGCGAGCCATGCGAGCGATAACTCCTTTAACTCCTTTAACTCCTAAACTTTTGACCCCTTGATTTACCCCAATAATTTTGAAAAGAAGATAGGATTCACCGAAATCCGCAAGATGCTCAGGGGCAACTGTCTGTGCACCCTCGGCTGGGAGTGCGTAGGCGATATGGCATTTACGGACGATGCCGAACTTATCAACACGCGTCTGGCAGAGGTTCGTGAGTTTCGCAGAATCCGTGAGGAGGAAGACGACTTCCCCCTCAACTACTTTTTTGATGTAAGGCAGAGCGTGGCGCGTCTCAAGCTGAAAGGAACCCACATGGAGGAGCAGGAACTCTTCGACCTCATGCGATGCCTCATAACCATTGCCGAAATAAAGATATTCCTTGCACCCAAGGACGAGGGCGACAAGCCTTCCTACCCCCATCTGCATAATCTCTCCAAGGACGTTCGCACTTTTCGCGACGACATAAGGAGCATACAGGCTATCCTCGACAAGTTCGGTCATATCAAGGACCAGGCATCATCCACTCTGTTCCATATACGTCTGGAACAGAAGAAGATGGAGGGCAGCGTCTCTCGCACTCTCAATGCCATCCTGCGCTCGGCACAGGCTGAGGGACACGTGGATAAGGACGTCACACCCACCATGCGCGACGGGCGTCTCGTAATCCCCATCCAGCCCTCCATGAAGCGCAAGATACAAGGTATAGTACACGATGAATCGGCTACGGGCAAAACCCTCTTCATCGAGCCAACAGCAGTAGTAGAGGCTAACAACCGCATCCGCGAGCTGGAGGCAGAGGAGAAGCGCGAGATAATACGCATACTCTGTGAGGTGAGCGACAAGCTGCGCCCAGATGCCGACGGCATATTGGAGTCCGTAAAGTTTCTTGCTCAGATAGACTTCATTCAGGCTAAGGCACAGCTTGCCGAGCAGTTTGATGCCTTCGAACCCGAAGTGCTCCCCCACCCCCACATCGACTGGATACGCGCCATTCACCCACTCCTGCAGGAGTCACTCCAGAGGCAGGGCAAGAGCGTCGTGCCGCTTGATATAGAGCTGAAATCAGACTCACCCCTAACCAACTCCCCTCTAATCCCCTCGTTTCCCGAGGGGCAGAAACTCTTGGAGAGAGGGGGACAAAATGCATCTTCTACTGTTAATAATAGTAGCAATGGTAATTCCTCCCCTCTCTTAAAGAGAGGGGCTGGGGGTGAATCCAGGGCTATAATCCTTATCATCTCTGGTCCAAATGCTGGCGGTAAGTCCGTCTGCCTCAAGACTGTGGGATTGTTGCAATACATGCTGCAATGCGGACTCTCCATTCCCATTGGCGACCGTAGCACCTGCGGCACATTCAGGGACATCATGATTGACATAGGCGACCAGCAGAGCATAGAGGACGACCTCTCCACCTACTCGTCGCACCTTCTCAACATGAAGACGATGATACGCAATGCCGACGGGCGCACCCTCCTGCTCATCGACGAGTTTGGCACAGGCACCGAGCCCCAGATAGGCGGTGCCATAGCCGAAGCCGTGCTCAGACAGTTCTGCGAGCGCGGAGCTTGGGGCATCATCACCACCCACTACCAGAATCTCAAGGACTATGCCACGAGGCAGGAATCCAGTTCACAGTTCTCACACCCCACACCTCCGCTCCAACTTGTTGGCTTGCCAGAGCAAGAAACCTCAAAAGTCATAAACGGCGCTATGCTCTACGACCGACATGAGATGAAGGCACTATTCCAGTTGCAGACAGGTCGTCCAGGCTCATCCTTTGCCATCGAGATAGCACGCAAGACGGGACTGCCAGAAGAGGTTATCAAGGATGCCTCCGACATCGTGGGCAGCGACTACATACAGTCCGACAAATATCTGCAAGACATAGTGCGCGACAAGCGTTACTGGGAGCGTAAGCGCGAGACCGTTCACCAGCGCGAGAAAGATATCGAGAAGACCATCACGCGCTATGAATCCTCAGTAGAGGAGATAGAGAAAGAGCGCAAGGCAATCCTGCACCGAGCCAAGGAGCAGGCAGAAGAACTACTCCGTGAGGCAAACCGCCGCATAGAGAACACCATACGCGAGATACGTGAGGCAGAAGCAGAGCGTGAAGCCACACGCCGTCTGCGTGAAGAGCTCAATGATTTCAAGTCAGAGGTGCAGACCATTGACAGCACCCAGACCGATGCAGCCATTGAGAAGAAAATGCAGCAAATCCTTGCACGCAAAGAAAGACAGGCAAAGCGCAAGGCGGAGAAGAAAAAAGACTCACCCCTAACCACTCTCCCAGAGAGAGGGGAACAATCACAAAATGCCTCATCAAAATCTTCGCAGTCAGGAAACGCATATTCCTCCCCTCTCTCCAAGAAAGGGGCTGGGGGTGAGTCTCTCTCCCCCAAACTCGCTGCACTGCTCGACCACTGGCAGGGAGGTGGCGAGGTGAAGAAAGACGAGAGGCTCAACAATGCCAAGCAGGATTCCAAGATGACCCGCCAGGTTATCGACGAGCACAAGCAGAACTACCGTCAGGAGATAGACGTCAGAGGACTGCGTGGCGACGAAGCCCTCTTCGAGGTTCAGCACTTCATCGACGATGCCATTCTCATAGGCTCCCACACCGTGCGCATCCTGCACGGCAAGGGCAACGGCATCCTCCGCGAACTCATTCGCAACTACCTCAACGCCCTGCCCAATGTAATCGGCTGTCGCGATGAGCACATACAGTTTGGCGGCTCAGGCATCACAGTCGTTGACCTCGATTAAGAATCGATGAATGAAAAATGATGAATAAAGAAGAATTTTACAGAAAAAAATTGTCTGTTTCATAATAATTAAGTAATTTTGCACCTTAATACTGCAAAAAGCAGTACATGGATAACCACAAAACTCAAATTAAATAACGTATGAAGAAATTATTCACCCTACTTTTCGTAGCCGTCGTAGCTATCGCTGCCCGTGCTACTGACTACAACGTGCCCATCACCATCACAGTAAATGGTATACCAGTAGAACAGAAAGGCACCATCACCGTCACCGAACACGACGGACTCTATGACTTCACCATGAAGAATTTCATGCTCCAGAACGGAGAAACCCCTATGGGCATAGGCAACGTAGAGCTCAAGGACATCAAGTCCTATAAGGATGGCAATGCCACCCTGCTCATCGCCTCTAAGCAAGTCAGCATCACCGCTGGCGACGACCCCTCAGTTGGCATGTGGATGGGAACTATGTTGCCCCCCGTCAACGTTGACCTGCGCGGAAAGATTTCAGGCGACCACCTGCGTTGCTATATTGACATCGACCTTACCGAGCAGCTCGGTCAGGTCATCCAGGTAGCAATCGGCGACGGCTATCAGATAGCAAATCCAAGTTTCGAAAACTGGCACACCTCTACAGGCACCTATGTAGAGCCTAACGCATGGCACTCCTTCGAGACAGCTACCGGCTCTCTTGCAGCACTGGCAGGTCACCATATCACCAAGTCTGAAGATGCCCACACAGGTCAGGCAAGCGCCCGCATCTATGCCACATCCATCTTTGGCATAGTAGCCAACGGCACCATGACCACAGGTCGCATGAACGCAGGCTCCATGACTGCTGCCGACAAAAACAACCACGCCTATCTCGACATGAGTTCAGCCGATGTTGACGGCAATGGCGACCCCTTCTACACCACTATATATTCACGTCCCGACTCCATCGCAACGTGGATAAAGTTCAAGCAGGGCACCCCCACTGCATCATTCCCCTATGCCACCATCAGCGCCATCATCACCGACGGCAGCACCCGCTATCAGGACCCTGAGGACAAGGCATACACCAACGTAGTAGGCAAAGCCCAGAATAATACCATTGCCACCACAGGAGACCAGTGGGTACGCGTCAAGGCACCATTCGTATATACCGACAATGCCGTAGAGCCAAAGGCTGTGCTCGTAACCATCTCTACAAATGCCACTCCAGGCAAGGGCAGCGGTAACGACGAAGTACTCGTTGACGACATACAGTTCATCTACAATGCCACAGTAACAGGCTTGAAGATAAAAGGCCAGTCAGTGCCAAACTTCAACAGCAAGACCACCAGCTACGAGATGGCATTGACAGACGCCATCACAGCCGACGACATCGAGGTAACCGTAGATAATAGCAAGACAGCCCACGTAATAAAGGAAGTAACAGCCGACGCTGGCAACTACCTCTGCACCATAAAGGCTATCAGCGCAGATATGTCAACCATTTCTACCTATCAGGTCAAGGTTGCAGGCAACACAACAGGCATAGACAACGTTAACGCTAACGAGAACGGAAACCTTAACTCTAACCTCTACAACATAGCAGGTCAGCAGGTAAGCAACGACTATAAGGGCATGGTAATAGTAAACGGCAAGAAGATTATCAAGTAACCCTGCCCCCCCAACAAACAACCGAAATACACATCCATCAGCATCCTTACCCTTTTGCAGGTAAGGATGCTGTTTTTTTCACCCTTTCTTATAAAAATATTTACGTAACGACATATTTTGTGATAGCTCGGATTATTTTTTCTCTCGCCAAGCCGAGAGCAAAGGTCGCTCCTTCGGAGCTTACGCAAAGCCATGCGGATTGTAAGGTAAAGTCAGGTGTCAGGTCTTTAGGTCGCTTCGCTTTTAGGTTTTAAGGTGAAATAACCTCATAACCTTATGATCTCATAACCTCATCGCTCCAACTTGTTGGCTTGCCAGAGCAAGCTCCGCTTTGCGACTGAGCACCTACTGGAGCGCAAGAACCTCATAACTCTTTTTTTTCATGCGCCAGCCTCCTTGCGTAGCACCGCAGGTGCGCCTTGGCTCTTGGCGTAACTAAGAATAACTGGTGCAACCAGTAGGGATGTAGGTTTGACATTTGCTGAAAGCTTGCTTTCGGGCGAATGGATGAAGCTACAGCCCTGTACTCTCGAAGAGAGTTATTCTTAGTGTCTTTGCGAGAAACAATCGGAGTAGGCTTTGCGAGGAAACAATCCGTTCCTATCCGAGCAATCCGTGGTTAAAATCCTGTCTAAAATCTTTTGAGAAAATCTTCTCTATGATGTTTATGAGGCTTCTATTTTATTTCGTCATTTCATTCCTCAAAAATCTATTAAAAATCTTTTAGTCATAATCTTAGTCAAAATCATGTTAATAAATTTTGTTTGTTGTTTGATAGTAGTTAGAGCGCTCTTGGAAAAGTTCGGAAGTCAACTCTCCTTCAGTTGGTACCATCCCCCTAAACAGGGGGACTAGAGGGGGTCTGTCTCCTTCATTTCCTGCTGCAAAGTTACTGCTTTAACTTAAAACACGCAATAGTTTGCCCGTTTTTAACATTTGAAAGAGCCGTTTGCAGAAGCACTGGTTCTGCCTGCCCTTCCCTTGCCTCTATCCCCCGAAAACACTGGCTCTGAGCGTGGAAGCAGTACCTCTGCACACGTTAACACTCGCTTAGTCTTAACACACTATAAATCAACGTGTTAAGAATATGAAAAAAATACTTTTGCTGATTTTTTTGCGGAAAATTCCATTGTTGCTCCGAGCAAAATTAACATTTGCGCACTTTTTTTGTTTCAAATGTTTCAAATGTTTCAAATGTTTCAAATGTTTCAAATGTTTCAATCGACGTTTTTTTTGCTTTACTTTATTTCTATATTTTCAAAAGAAAGAATATAAATATATTTATATATAAATATATTTATATTCCAAAGAAAAGTTTCTTGTTGTCCCCATTCAACAAGTCTAAACAAAGTACATTAAGACCTATTACCTTTGCACCAACCTCCGAAAAATCAAATGTAACTTTTGAGACCTTTGAGACTTTTGAGACCTTTGAGACTTTTGATACCTTTTGGGGGGCATAACAAACTTAACAAAAAAGCGTATGACAAAGAGGAAAGCTACTCTATGCAGAGTTGTTTGAGGTCGTAGTAGGAGCCGTTATAGATATTGAAATCTACGTAGCCATTGATGCCAGATAGTTTGCCAGCATCGGTGTGTTGCCAGAATTTCCACTCGCCCTTGTACTCCATTTTGTCAACGTAATAGTGGGCTATCCAGTAGGGATAACCGTCGAAACGATTGTCGGAGAGGTATTTCTCCTTGAACTTGTAATAGGTGTAGAGGATGGGCTTGACGTGGTAGCGGTCTTCTACTATGTGGAGCCAGGTGAGGATGTCTCGCTGGAAGTCTTCGGTAGTCTGGTCTTCGGGCTTGTGTTCTACGTCGAGGATTGGTGGCAGGTCGCCACTCTCGAGCTTCACATTGTCGAGGAAATGCTGTGCCTGGGAGCGGGCTGAAGAACGCAGGCTGTAGAAATGGTAGGCTCCGCGAATGAAACCGTATTCACGGGCTTGATAGAAATTGTCCTCGAAGGTTTCATCGATGAGCGAGGAGCCCTCGGTGGCTTTTACTATGACGAAGCGCACGGGGGCTTTGTTTATCATGGCGTTGCGCAGGGATTCCCAGTCTATCTTGCCCTGATAGTGGGAGATGTCGATGCCTTGTATCTCGTAGCCCTCTGGATAGGTGGCATCGCCATAGAGGGCTCGCCAGCGGAAGCCTGTGGGCCCTACGAAGAAATAGTAGAAGACGGCGAGATAGACCGTGGCAACGAAAAATCCTCCCACCCACCATTTCCATGAGGAGAGGCATGAGGGATGAGAGGATTTTCTATGTGAAAAGCGTTTGTGCAACGTTCTTTCTCTTTCTTCTTTACAAAAAAAGCGGGGGTTAGAATGGCAGATTGTCTGGACTGTCTGCTAAGTCGTCATTTGAGGGCTGAGAGTTGAGGGTTGAGGCCTGAGAGTCAGAGACGGGTGCCGATACTGGAGCCGAAACTGGTGCTGACGATACTGGCGCTGCTACAGGTGCTGGCTGTGAGAGGTCAACCTGGCGCACGTCAAAAGCACGGATGGAGTTGTACCACCTGCCGTTGTACTCGCGGGCGTCGATGTCGAAGGCTACGGTGACCGTCTGACCTACCTGTATGTTGAAGCGCTGGAGACGCTCTGCTCCGAATACGTCGAAGACCATCTTGCGAGGATACTGTGAATCGACTGTTTCGAGCACGAACTCCTGTACTTTCCATTCTCCACGTGCGCTTACGCCAGAGCGCTCTGGCAGTGCTGCAATAATCTTACCTTGTAATTCCATGTGTTGTGTTTATGTATATATAAATTATGTGTGTATTTGACTTATTTCGTTTTTGCTTTTGCGAAATTACAAAAATTACGTCGAATTAAGAAACTTTTTGACATTTTTTTTGCCTGCATAACGAGTTTTTTGTATTTTTGCATACTGAATTTTCAAAAACCTAAAACGACATAATTTATAACTATGACTTTTACCTTATCATCATCCGTACTGAGTAGTAAACTTGGAATATTGTCTAAAGTTATCAACTCGAAGAACTCACTATCGATACTGGACAGTTTCCTGTTCGACATAAAGAATGGCACACTGACACTGACGGCAAGCGACAGCACCAACATGATGAAGTGCTTCATACCCCTTACAGCCAACGAGGGAGAGGGGGCTTTCTGCGTGCCTAACAGGATAATACTGACGGCGATAAAGGAGGTGGCAGAGCAGCCACTGACCTTCGAGGTGAACGAGAACGACAACAGCATCCGCATAATATACCAGAACGGTTCGTATGCCATACTGGGACAGAGCGCTGAGGAATATCCCCTCATGCAACCTCTGCAGGACGGATATACGGAGACGAACATGAGTGCTGCTACTCTTGCCACCAACATACAGCGCACGCTGTTTGCTACGGCTGACGACGAGCTGAGAGTGGTGATGAACGGCATATATTTTGACCAGAAGGAGGACAGCCTCAATCTGGTAGCGAGCGACGGCCACAAGATGGTGAGAAACATGCTCTTTGCCTGCAAGGCTGAGATTCCTGCTTCGTTCATCCTGCCTAAGAAGCCTGCTTCGCTGCTGAGGAGCGTGCTCTCTACGGAGGACGACGAGATGGTGAGCATAAAGTTTAATGCCAACAACGCAGAGATAAGCTTCAAGGACGGCATGCTTGCCTGCCGACTGATAGAGGGACGCTATCCTAACTATGCTTCTGTCATACCATCAGACAACCCCAACATAGTGACGATAGACCGCAAGGCTCTCATCAGCGCTCTGCGCAGAGTGATGCCTTTTGCAAGCGAGAGCACACAGCTCATAAAGCTGCGCCTGGAGATGAACAACCTCGAACTGAACTCTGAGGACATCGACTTTGCTACGAGCGCAAGAGAGGACGTAGCGTGTGAGTATGGCGGCGTGCCTATGTGCATAGGTTTCAAGGGTTCGGCTCTTACGGAGATACTCAACAACCTGTCGAGCGACGAGGTGGTGATAGAGCTTGCCGACCCAAGTCGTGCGGGAGTGATACGCCCTGCCGAGCAGCCAGAGAACGAGGACGTGCTGATGCTCATCATGCCAATGTTGCTGAATGATTAAGATTAACACGATGAAACTGAACTTGACAAAGCCGTTGGTGATATTCGACCTCGAGACAACGGGGCTCGACATAGCCAAGGACCGCATAATACAGATAAGCTACATAAAGGTGAGCCCCGACGGGAAGGAAGAGCGCAAGAACTACTTCGTGAACCCAGAGAGGGCTATACCACAGGAGGTGCAGGAACTGACGCACATCACCGACGAGATGGTGAAGGGTGCTCCTACGTTCAAGGCTCTCTGCCCTACCCTGCTGCAGGATTTCGAGGGCTGCGACTTTGCTGGTTTCAATTCCAACAACTTCGACATACCTCTGCTGGCTGAGGAATTTCTGCGCACGGGGGTGTCCTTCGACTTCACCAAGTGCAGGATGATTGATGCAAGCCAGATATTCCGCAGAATGGAGCGCAGAAATCTTGCTGCTGCCTACAAGTTCTATTGTGGCAGAAAAATGGAGGAGGACTTCCAGGCGCACCTTGCCAACGAGGATACGGAGGCTACATACCGAGTGCTCATGGGGCAGCTGGACATGTACGCCCCAGGCAAGCAGGAGGAGGAAGAGCGACAGTTGCCTAACGACATGGACGTGATAAACGACTTCTGCAACCAGCGCAAGAACGTGGATTTTGCTGGCAGAATGGTGTGGGAACCCATGAAGGGACCTGACGGCAACCCACTGCTGAATCCTGACGGCACAGAGAGACTGCACGAGGTGTTTACCTTTGGCAAATACAAGGGATGGGCTGTGACGGACGTGCTGCACAGAGACCCTGGATACTACAGCTGGATGCTGAGCAGCGACTTCACCCTCGACACCAAGCAGGTGCTGACACGCATAAGGCTGCGCGAGGCGAACATGACAAGGTAAAAAAAAATGAAGAAGACAACGACAACACATATCAAGGAACTACTGCTCATAGCCACAATGCTATGGGCAGTTGCCGTAAGTATGGATGCGCAGGAGCTGAACGTGAAAATAACCATAAACCACCAGCAGATACAGGGTACTGACGCATCGGTTTTTGAGGAACTGCAGGGGAAACTGCAGGAATGGGTGAACGCACAGCAATGGACAGCACTGAAGTTTCAGGAGAACGAGCGCATAAACTGCAACTTCCACATAACGGTGACGGAATATAAGAAGGACCAGGGCACGTGGGGCTGCAACTGCACTGTTCAGGCTATCAGACCTGTGTATAACTCCTCGTACACCTCTACCCTGTTCCAGTTTCAGGACAACAACTTCACCTTTACCTACAACCAGTTTGAGAATTTCGAGTTCAACGAGGAGATGGTGGACAACCAGCTGACGGCTCTTTTTGCCTACTATGCCTACCTCATCATAGGCATGAATCTGGACTCCTTCTCGCCCAAGGGGGGCGAGGACGTGCTGCAACGCTGCCTGAACCTGACCAACAACGCCCAGAACCTCAACTACCCTGGCTGGGCTTCGTTTGACAAATCGACCAACCGCTTCACCATAATAAACGACTACATGGATGGTGCGCTCGAGGGCATGAGGCAACTGCAATACGACTACTACCGCAAGGGACTCGACGAGATGGCTAACAACCCCGAGCGTGGCAGAACAGAGATAACCACAGCTCTGGAGAACGACCTGAAAGCAGCGCACACTAATCGCCCCATGAGCGCATTGCCACAGATATGGACCGACTACAAGAAAGACGAGCTGGCAAGCATATACAAGGGCAAGGGTACGGCAAAGGAAAAGGAAAGCGTGAACGCTCTGCTCTTTAACATCAATGCTGCGCAGAATACTGCATGGAGCAAGATCTTGGAGTGAAGACGTTAAACGTTAAAGATTAAAGATGAAGTTAAAAAAGGGAGTTATAAACCTTTGGTTAAGGGAGTTATAGAATGAAGTTAAATAGGGAGTTAAGCCAGCTTCACTGGCTGGAAGACTTCCATTTCTACTTCCCTTTTCTACTTCCCTTTCTACTTCCATTTTTACTTCCATTTCTACTTCCATTTCTACTTCCTTTTTTACTTCCATTTTTACTTCCATTTCTATTACGTAATGCTTAAGCATCTCTACATAAAGAATTTTGCACTCATAGACGAGTTGAACATCGACTTCTCGGCTGGTTTCTCTGTGATAACGGGCGAGACAGGTGCTGGAAAGAGTATCATACTGGGTGCCATAGGACTGCTGTTAGGACAGCGTGCCGACTCGAAAGCCGTAAAGACGGGTGCGCAGAAATGTACCATAGAGGCGTGTTTCGACATATCACGCTACAACCTCGCTGAATGGTTTGAGGAAAACGAACTGGACACTGAGGAGAATGGTGAGTGCATAATAAGACGCGAACTGACGGCAACGGGAAAGAGCCGCGGATTTATAAACGACACACCCGTAACCGTGCAGCAGATGAAAGAGCTGGGCGAGATGCTGGTGGACATACACTCTCAGCACCAGAACCTGTTGCTGCAGAAAGAGAATTTCCAGCTGAACGTGCTCGACATAATAGCCCACAACGACGAACTGCTGGCAGAATACCGCTCCGTTTTCTCCGAATACAAAAGCAGAGGGCTGGAGCTGGAGCAGATGAAGAGTGCTTTCGACGAGTCGCGCGAGAAGGAGGACTACATGCGCTTCCAGCTTTCGGAGCTTTCGGAGGCACGACTCAAGGCTGGAGAGCAGGAAGAACTGGAGAACGAACAGGAGGCTGCCACGCATACGGAGGAGATAAAGTCTGCCCTCTATGATGCCGACAACATGCTGAGCGGAGAAAACTGCGCCCTCGAGATTATAAGGCAGGCTGCGAACAGAGTAAATGCTGTGGCACCTTTCTACAACAAGATACAGGGGGTGGCAGACAGGCTGGAGAGCAGTCTGATAGAGCTGAAGGACATAGCCGGCGACATAGCCAGCGAGTCGGAGAACATAGACTTCAACCCTGAGAGGCTGGCGCAGATTAACGAGCGGCTGGACCTTATATACAGTCTGCAACGCAAGCACCACAAGGACAGCGTAGAGGCACTTCTGGAGGAGCAGGAACGTCTGCAGGAGCTGATAGACGGCATAGACAACAGCGACGAACTGATACGCAGCAAGGAGGCGGAGGTTGCCAAGCTGCTTGACAAGGCACAGAAGATAGCCGCAAAGCTGTCATCAGCAAGACAGAAAGCCGTAAAGCAGGTGGAGAAGGAGATATGCCAGAGGCTCGTATCGCTGGGTATGCCCAGCACCGAGTTCAAGGTGGAGATAAAGCAAACGGAGGAACTGGGCGCATCAGGACAGGACAAGGTAGCCTTCCTCTTCTCTGCCAACAAGGGCATGGCTCTCAGGCCTGTGGCACAGGTGGCTTCTGGTGGCGAGATAGCCCGACTGATGCTGTCGCTGAAGGCTCTCATCAGCACTGCCGTAAAACTGCCTACCATAATATTCGACGAGATAGACACTGGCGTCAGCGGCAAGATAGCCGAAAAGATGGCAGACATAATGAAGGACATGGGCAACAGCGGCAGACAGGTGATAAGCATAACACACCTGCCACAGATAGCGGCAAGCGGAACGTACCACTACAAGGTGGAGAAACACGACACCAGAGAGCAGACCACAACCGTAATGCGCCAGCTGAACAAGGAGGAGCGAATAACGGAGATAGCCCAGATGCTGAGCGGAGCCGACATAACAGAGGCTGCACTCTCCAATGCCAAGGCTCTGCTGCACTAAGCCCTCTCATCATCCCCCACCCCTCACACTCACACACAACACACTTAATCGTATATGGATATAAAGAAATCAGTATTCACTATAAGTTCGGCAAAGCTCTCCCAATGTCCCAAGGACACGAAGGCGGAGTTTGCATTCATAGGCAGGAGCAACGTGGGCAAATCGAGCCTCATAAACATGCTCACCAACCACAAGGGACTTGCCAAGACCAGCGCCACGCCAGGCAAGACGCTGCTGATAAACCACTTCCTCATCAATGACGAGTGGTATATCGTTGACCTGCCTGGATATGGTTTTGCCAAGCGCTCGAAGAAAGTGCAGGAGGACATCGAAAAGATGATATTCTCCTACATACTGCAAAGGGAGCAGCTGGTAAACGTTTTCCTCCTGATAGACATACGCCACGAACCGCAGAAGATAGACCGTGAATTCATGGACTGGCTTGGCGAAAACGGGGTGCCATTTTCTATAGTTTTTACCAAGGCAGACAAACTCGGTACAGACAAGATGCGCCAGAACGTGAAGCGCTATCTTGACAGTTTGCTCGACACATGGGAGGAGTTGCCGCCATACTTCGTCACCTCTTCTGAAAAACGTATGGGTAAGGACGAATTGCTGGACTATATAGAAAAGATTCTGTAAATGGCAAACATCTATCTTGACGTACAAAATGTCTCGAAACGCTTTGGCGAACGCATCCTCTTTCAAGACATCTCCTTCAGCATAGCAGAGGGACAGAGAGTAGGACTGATAGCCCAGAACGGTACTGGCAAATCCACCCTGCTGTCTATGCTGACGGGCAACGAGAGCATCGACAGCGGAAGCATAATATATCGCAACGGCATCAAGACAGGATACCTGCGACAGGAACCAGTATTCGAGCCCAACGCTACCGTACTTGAGGCCTGCTTCTCAGAACACCCCACAGTGAGCGACGAGGTGCAGCTCAAGGCTAAGCAGATACTCACCCAACTCAGGATAACGGACATGCAACAGCCCGTAAGCCAGCTGAGTGGCGGACAGCAGAAGCGTATAGCCCTGGCACAGGTGCTGATATCAAATCCCGATTTCCTCATTCTCGACGAGCCCACCAACCACCTCGACCTCGAAATGGTGGAATGGCTTGAGGGCTTCTTGCAGCGAGGAAACAAGACGTTGCTCATGGTAACCCACGACCGCTATTTCCTTGACAACGTGTGCAGCATCATCCTCGAACTGGACAATAACACCATCTACAGCTACAGGGGAAACTACTCCTACTACCTCGAGAAGCGCGACGAGCGTCTTGCCACCGCAGCTGCCACCATACGCCATGCCAACAACCTGTATCGCAGAGAGTTGGAATGGATGCGTCGCCAGCCTCAGGCACGTGGTCACAAGGCTAAATATCGTGAAGATGCCTTCTACGAACTTGAGAAAGTAGCCAGACAACGCATAGAGGAACGGCAGATACGCCTGAAATCCAGCAACGTCTATATAGGCAGCAAGATATTTGAGTGCCAGTATGTGTCAAAGAAATTTCCTCCTCGCGAGGGCAGCCAGCATGACGGCAAGGTGATACTCAGGGACTTCTACTACAACTTTGCCCGATTCGAGAAGATGGGCATCGTGGGTAACAACGGCACAGGCAAATCTACCTTCATAAAACTGCTATTGGGACTCGTGCCTGCCGACGAAGGAAAATTCGACATCGGCGAAACCGTAAAGTTCGGTTATTTCTCGCAAGAAGGTTTGCAGTTTGACAATCAGCAGAAGGTAATAGACGTCGTGCGCAACATAGCCGAATACATAGACCTGGGCAAAGGGCGCCATTTCTCTGCCTCGCAACTTCTGCAACACTTTCTCTTCACCCCAGAGCAGCAATACAACTACGTCTATAAGCTCTCTGGTGGCGAGAAGCGCAAGCTGTATCTTTGCACGGTACTCATGCGCAATCCCAATTTCCTTATCCTCGACGAGCCCACCAACGACCTCGACATACAAACCCTTCAGGTGCTGGAGGAATATCTGCAAGACTTTCCAGGTTGCGTCATCATAGTAAGCCACGACCGCTATTTCATGGATAAGGTTGTTGACCACCTGCTCGTATTCAAGGGAGAGGGCAACATAAAGGATTTCCCTGGCAACTACACCCAGTATCGAGACTGGAAAAAACTGCAACCCAAAGAGGCAGCAGAGAAATCTTCTGCCCAAAAAGGACAGAGCGCAGGAAGCAGTTCCTCCTCCGCCACCACAACATCTGGACCTCGCGACCCCAATGCTGAAAGAAAACGCAAGATGACCTTCAAGGAAAAGACGGAGTTTGCCCAATTAGAAAAGGATATAGAGAAACTCACCCTTGAGAAAAAATCAATAGAGCAGGAGCTCAGCACTGGCAACATAAGCGTAGAGCGCATTACCCTGCTGAGCAAGCGCCTGCCAATACTCAATGAGGAACTTGACAGCAAGGAACTGCGATGGCTGGAGCTGTCGGAAATTGAGGGATGAATAGATTAAGGAGTACGGAGGAGTAAAGAGGAGTGAAAAGACATTTGAAATCATTATGAAGAAACTTACAGGAATACTGATACTATTCGCAATACTTTGCAACTGCTCTTGGGCAAAGGATGCGACCGATAATGTCAACATAAGCACAGCGGAACTGAAATATCCTCTGCACGAAACCCGAGCCGTATGGCTTACAACAATAGGAGGCATAGACTGGCCTCATACGTATGCCAACGCAGGCGTTTCGCCAGAAATTCAGCAGAGGGAGTTATGCAATATTCTGGACAAGCTGTGCGAAGCCAATATCAACACCGTCATTTTACAGACACGAATAAGAGCCACCACGATTTTTCCATCCGAAATGGAACCTTGGGACGGTGCCCTGAGCGGCAAACCTGGTCAGTCGCCAGGATATGACGCACTGGCTTTTGCCATAGAAGAGTGTCACAAGCGCGGCATGATGGTGCATGCGTGGGTGGTCACAATTCCCATAGGAAAATGGAACAGTGCAGGATGCAGGAATCTCAGAGCCAAGTACCCTCAGCTTGTAAAGAAGATAGGCGAAGAAGGTTTTATGAATCCAGAAGCAGAAGGTACTGCCGATTATCTGGCTCGATTCTGCAAAGACATCGTGAGTCGTTACGACGTTGACGGCATCCACCTTGACTACATACGCTACCCCGACACATGGGGCAAGATAGCAAACAAGGACAAGGCTCGCAACAATATAACCCGCATAGTAAAACGCATAGCAGAAAGCGTGAAGGGAGTAAAGGATTACGTGGAGTTGTCGTGTTCTCCCGTGGGAAAATATGCCGACACAAAGAGACAGTGGTCGCATGGCTGGAACGCTCGCGACATAGTGTGTCAGGACGTAGCCCTATGGATGAAAGAAGGATGGATGGACGCCATCTACCCCATGATGTATTTCAAGAACGAGAATTTCTATCCCTTTGCCATAGACTGGAAAGAACGCAGCGCAGGCAAGACAGTAGCACCAGGACTGGGAATATATATGTTGCACCCGAGAGAGAGAAACTGGGCTCTGCAAGACGTAACGCGTGAGCTGTGGGTACTGCGCCAGTATGGTATGGGCAACTGCCTGTTTCGCTCCAAATTCTTTACAGACAACACGAAGGGGATATACAACTTCTACGCCAACAACTTTGCGCCCTACCCTGCCATCCCCAATGTTCCCCCAAAAAGCAACGGCAAGGTGCTGTACCACCTCTATGGTTCAGACACCTACCCCGTCGATACCACAAATCCAGAGAACCTGCTCGCCGTAAATCTTACAAATCCCAACGTAGAACACAGCAGGACAAAAAACATACAGTATTTCAAGCTGGTAAAGAACACCGACGACAGAGGAGACAATAATAATGACGGCGAGGACGATGAAGAAAAAGAAAAGAAAGAAGAAAATCATTCCATGCTCAACCTGCCCGATGGAACTCTGTTGGTAATTTCCACAGTGCAGGGAACAGACTATACGTCAGCGATAGTGAGAGACGGAAGAATAAACACCGACAATCTGCCAGCAGGCCACTATAAGGCTTATGTCATAAACAAGAAAGGACACAAGCACCTGATAAAGCGATTCTCCATAGAGCCGTAATATTCTTGAAGGGAGAAATTGTACACGTTCCCAAGAGCATATGAATTTTCTGCCCCCACGCTCCCAAAGAGCGTAAGTGATTACTGCTCCATTGTTGTCTGCAAGGTTTCCTGCATGGTGGTGAGCATGGTGTTCATGTTCTCTTGATTATGACAAACGGCAAGGAACATTTCGTTGAGGTCGGCTTCATCGTCGAAGGTGATGGGCTTGGGATGAAGCATGCACTGCATGTTCTCTATGAGCAGACGGAAGATGTATATCTGGTTTGCTCCTCCTGGCTGAACGGCATCGTCGCTGGACTTCTGGGCGAGGGCATCTCTTCTGCCTGCAAAGAAAGCATTGACTACTGTCTGGGTGAGTATGCGCACGGCAAGTGCCTGATTGCCTTCTGCCGTCTGGAGATAGCCTTCGGGAAAGCCTGCGTAATAATCATTGAGAGAGAGGACTCTGCCTGACAGCAGGGAGGTGAAGTTACGACGATATTCGGCAACCATATCTTCGTGGTTCTGCTCTGTACGACAGACATGGCGAAAGAGGTCAACTGGCGTTTTCAGTGTTGGTGCTACCTCTGGAGAACGCAAGATGGCGATGAGCTCTTCTGCCGAATCGTAATGTATGAGTGCAAGTGGATTAAAGAGAATGTCGAAGAAATGCTTGGAGATTTCTTCGTAATGGTTCAGCATGAGCTGTTTTACTCGTGCTGGCGTAAGGGCTACGGCTTCGTTTTGTGCGTCGGCGTTGGTTGCTAACACACCTTCTGCGTATGCTGAGAAGAATGCCCTGATGAGGGCTGGTTGAAAGTTGGTCATCATTTTTTTAGGGAGTTTTTTTTAAGGAGTTAAGGGGAGTAAAGGGGAGTAAAGAGGAGTAAAGAGGAGTAAAGAGGAGTGACCGCTCGCAAGGCTCGCTAAGGAGTTAGAGGACGATACCTGAGACCTCAATCATGGGCAACCAATAGTCGGAGCATATGTCTTTAACTCCTTAGTGAGCGAAGCGAACGGTCACTCCTTTTCACTCCTCCGTACTCTTTTTTACTTCTTTGGATATTGAAAACTCACAGCCGCAGTAGAGCTGGTTGTAGAAGTTATTTTCTTTTAGGAGTTGATTGCGACGCTCTTGCAGACCGCCTTTGCGCCAATTGCGGTCCCAGAACTCTACTCCTTCTACCTGAGCTGCCGCCCATGTGCCTGCTGCATTGATTTGGGGGAGAGATTTCCAACGACTGGAGGCAAGTGTGGTGGTGAAGCGTCCGAGTCCCAGTTCCTTACATTTCAGTGCTGAGCGCAGCAGGCGCAGTTTGAAACATTCGAGGCAACGTCCACCACGTTCTGGCTCGTTTTCAAGTCCGCTAATGTGCTGCTTCCACACTTCGTGGTCATAGTCGCCATCTATTATCTTTAGTCCCAGACTATGAGCATAGCGCGTTATCTCGTTCTTGCGAATGAGGTATTCCTGTTCGGGGTATATATTGGGATTACAGTAGTAGATGACTGGCTCATAATCGTTTGCCAGCATCCACTCTATAATAGCGGAAGAACAGGGCGCACAACAACTATGGAGAAGAAGGTTATTCATAACGGGAACGATAACGGGAACGGGAACGATACGGAGCTTTCAGCTCCTACGATACGTGGCTAAAGCCACTACGATACGCGAGCATAGCTCGCTACGATAACAGTAAACCATAAACAGTAAACAGTAAACCGTAAACTACTCTATCACCTTAAACTCATACCCTTGTTCCTTGAGATAGCGGAGGGAGGCAGGCAGGGCGTAGCGCAGTTTCTCTATAGACTTGAGGGAGTCATGGAAGGTAATGATAGAACCATTACGAGCGTAGAGTACCACATTGCGAAGGACATCGAAGGCATTGAGGAGGTGGGAATAATCGCGTGTTACGAGGTCCCACATTACTATCTTATACTTGCGACGCAGCATATTGTAGGCTCCTAACCACATCCAACCGTGAGGCGGGCGGAAAAGGTGGGAGTGGATGAGTTCGTTTGCCTCCTCCACATTATTGTAATAGGTGAGAATATAATGCCTCAGCGAGCCCATGTGACTGTAGGTATGGTTGCCTACCTGGTGTCCTTCTTTCAGAATACGTGCGTAGAGGTCGGGATGGCGCTTTACGTTCTCTCCTACCATGAAGAAGGTTGCCTTGGCATCAAACTCCTTGAGCGTATCGAGGATAAAAGGTGTGGATTCTGGTATAGGACCATCGTCAAAGGTGAGATATACCGCATGCTCCTCTGGATTTATTCTCCAGAGAGCCTTGGGGTATATCCACCTGAGCCATTTTGATGGTTGTTCTATCAGCATGGGCTTGTCCTTTTATTCGTAGAATGTTCCACCACGCTGCTGGTAAATCTGCATGTAGCGAGAGAGTGTAGAGGCGAGTTTGTCTCCATACTCTTTATCGTACTGGTCAACGACATCTATCATGGTCTGCATGAGGTAGAGGTTATACATGCAGTCGCGAGTAGAAGCATTGAAAGCAGACTGTTTCAGCGTGAGATAGTAAGCCACGTACTGAGAGCAGTTCTTATACATGCTGCTGACTACCTGTTTTGCCTTCTTGGCATTGCCGAGCCTGTAGTAAGCCTCGGCAAAGTCTATGCCACCACCGAGGTAGTTGTGAGGAAGATTGTAGGTAGGCAGTACCTTCTCTGCGTAGGCAATAGCCTTGGCAGCCCTTGTCTTGTCGCCCTCATCAAGCAGGTGCATGATAAGCTGGGCGAACATACGACGATGGGTGTAGCACATGCGTGTGACTGTCTCGTCAAGATACAGGCCTGGCTTCTCCAAGCCGCCAAACTTGAAACGAGTCATAAGATTCTTATACACCTTGTCCGTATCAAAGTTATTGGTTTCATTGGTGTGGAACGGGGTGATACGATTGACAAGACCTTCCTGTATGAAGTTCTCTCCAAGGTTCATATAGTTCTCGGAACCTACGGTGAGGGCTACGTAAAGAGGGCGTGTCCAGTTGTGGTTGGCAACCATCTCGAGCAGCATGAGGTCTCCCTTGTAAAGGGCACGCTTGCCAGAGAGACTGATAGCCATACGCTCTGGTATGTTCACCTTGCCTGTAGAGTCTTTAGGCAACATCATGCCCGAACGCAGCACTGCCTCCTTGTCTATATTGAGATAGAGGGTGTCTGTAGGAATAATGTGCATCTCGTCGTCTTCCTTATGACCACGTACCCAATACTTCAGCACGTTGTGTATCTCGAAGGGGTCGTCGCCAAACTGCTTGCGTGCCTCTTCTGGATTGGTGGCAAAGAATTCGAGTACCTGTTCCTTGTATTCTGGCTTTACTTCTACATACTCGTTGGTGCCTGAGCAGTAGTCTATACGAGGCCACGTGATAGGCAGCGAAGGAGACTTCCATGCTGGACGCACCATTTGGTCGATGTACCAATCGGTCTGCAGATAAGAGAGGTTACAAACGCGGGCATCTGTGCGCACCTGCTCTACATCCTGATTATACCACAGAGGGAAGGTGTCGTTATCACCATTGGTGAAGATGATAGGATTGCCTTCGTCCTGCATAGACATAAGGTAGTTCTGACCGAAGTCACGACATGTGTAGCGTCCTGAGCGGTCGTGGTCATCCCATGTCTGCGAAGCCATCTGTATAGGCACTGCAAGAGCTACTACCCCGATGAGGGCAGCAAGCACCACATTCTCCTTCTTCATCTGACGGAAAAGAAGGTCGATGATGGCTGCAACACCCATGCCGCACCATATAGCGTAAGCATAGAACGAACCTGCATAGGCATAGTCTCTCTCGCGTGGCTGCATAGGAGTCTGATTAAGGTAGATGACAATAGCCAGACCTGTCATGAAGAACAGGAAGAATACCACCCAGAACTGCTGTATGCCCTTCTTGCCCTTGTAAGCCTGCCAGAAGAGGCCTATGAGACCGAGTATAAGGGGCATGCAATAGAACACGTTGTGTCCTTTATTTGCCTTTAGTTCATCAGGCAGGCGGGATTGGTCGCCCAGCATCATATCGTCTATGAAAGAGAAGCCCGTTATCCAGTTGCCATGCTCTGCCTCACCATTGCTCTGCAGGTCGTTCTGGCGACCAGCGAAGTTCCACATGAAGTAGCGCCAGTACATGAAATTACACTGGTATGACAGGAAGAAACGAATGTTCTCGAAGAATGTGGGTATCTTGACGGAAACTATCTGTCCGCAACGGTCGAAGTCCTTGACAGTTCCATCTACTCCTCCCATCCAGTCTTCGTAAGCCTGAGCATGTGCAGCATCATGCATGCGTGGGAAGAACATGTTTTGTTCATAAACATACTTATCCTTAGTGCGAACTACAAAATAGCGGTCTGGTTCATCAGCACTCTTCTTCTCTACACGCTGGTAGATGGGAGCTCCCTGCTTCATGCGGGGAATACACATGTTGCCCTCTATGTCGAGAGCCACCTGAGATGTGTAAGCCTGACCATAAAGCAAAGGACTGTCACCATACTGTTCGCGGGAAAGATAGCTTCCGAGAGTGAAGATGTCCTCAGGAGAATTCTGGTCCATCGGAGGATTGGCACTCGAACGCACCACCGTAAGTGCATAGGTGGAGTAGCCTATCATTATCATGAGCATGCAGCATAGAGTTGTGTTCTTTATGCGATTGGTGATAACGGGCACTCCTTTCTTCTTGAAACTGATGCCAACCCAGAGAATGGCAAGAATGACAATACCGATAACAACAGAACTCCAACCATAGCCATAGAACGGTATGCCGAGCATGCCGATGGCAAGGAGGAACGCTATATTGCCACGTATCTCGCTATGCGAACTGTAGGTCTCGTATATAGCCCACAGCACTGTAGAGATAAGCAGAACGATGTATATTATCGTGCCTGTATTGAAAGGCATGTCGAGCGTATTGACAAAGAACAGCTCAAACCATCCGCCAACGGTGATGATACCTGGCACAATACCATAGAGTACTGCTGCAACAATAACAACGGATATAAACAGGGCTATAAGGGAACCCTTGAGGTCTGCATCTGGAAACTTCTTGTAATAGAATACCAAGACGATAGCAGGAATACAAAGCAGGTTGAGAAGGTGAACACCGATAGACAGGCCAGTCATGTAGGTAATGAGAATGAGCCAGCGGTCGGAACCTGGTTTGTCTGCCACGTCTTCCCACTTCAGGATAAGCCAGAATACTACGGCTGTAAAGCAAGAGGAATAGGCATATACTTCACCTTCTACGGCTGAATACCAAAAGGTGTCGGAAAAGGTATAGATAAGCGCACCTACAAGTCCTGATGCTTCTATGGCTATCAGCTTGGGCAAGGTAAGCTCCGACCAATCGTCTATAAGCAAACGGCGCACAAGGTGGGTGATAGTCCAGAAGAGGAAAAGAATACAACCAGCACTAAGCAATGCCGACAGGGTATTGACCATCTTGGCTACCTGAGTGGCATCGCTGGC
The DNA here is from genome assembly GCA_002394365.1 of Prevotellaceae bacterium UBA4332. Lineage (GTDB taxonomy): Bacteria > Bacteroidota > Bacteroidia > Bacteroidales > Bacteroidaceae > Prevotella. Next base: position 93,104 of record DGTQ01000026.1, on the reverse strand, counting down.
AAACTGAGAGAAGAGGTTTGCCGTCAGCATGAAGAATGGTGCGCCTGGCGGATGACCTACCTCAAGCAGGTAACCCGTGGTGATAAACTCGGGACAATCCCAGAAGGATGCTGTAGGCTCAATGGTAGAACAATACACAAAGGCTGCAATGAGAAATGTCAGCCAGCCCAGAGCATTGTCTATCAGTTTAAATTTTTTCATCTTTATTTAGTTATAACGTTATTGCTTTTATTGCATTATTTTCGGTCTGTCAGTTTTCGATATATATATGTTGCTATACGAAAAGGTGAACTATCCAATTTATGAAATATGCTCCATAGATAAGGCAGATATACCTTATAATCTTGCCTATAGTGATGGAAAGGAAGGTTATCACGACGTTGGCACGCATGAGTCCGAGCAGAATTGTTATTGCCGAGCCAAGGAGAGGAATGAAAGCGAAAAAGCCCATGTACGCTCCCCTACCCCGCACGAAGCGGCGTGCCTTGTCCATCTGTTCGGGTTTTACATGAAGATACTTTTCAAACCATTCCTCCTTGCCCAATCGTCCTATGCAGTAGTTGAACACGCTTCCAAGCACATTGCCAGCGGTGCCATAGATTATAAGCAGCCAGGGGTCAACACCCATTGCCATTAAAGCCAGCATGACCGCTTCACTTGAGAAAGGGAAGAAACTGCCTGCAAGGAATGCTGCAAGAAACATTCCGAAGGGTCCGAATTGTATAAGTGTATCTATCAAGCGTGTAAATCCTAAAGATCTGCGCCTATGTCACGACGATTATACTTTCCTTCAAACTTTATCTTTTCTGCCTCCTGGAAAGACTTCTTCAGTGCCTCTTCCTTATTGGCTCCATAGGAAACAACGCATATAACGCGTCCACCAGCAGTAACTACCTGACCATCTTTCATAGCTGTTCCGCTATGGAACACTATAGAATCCTGAACATCTTCTATACCTGTGATGGGGAATCCCTTCTTGTACTCCTGAGGATAACCACCACTTACCATCATGACGCAAACTGCAGAGCGAGGGTCGAATTCTATCTGTCTGGTATCCAGGTTACCTTCTGCCACACCTTCGAAGAGGTCAACGATATCGCTCTTGATACGCAGCATGACTGACTCTGTTTCAGGGTCACCCATACGACAGTTATACTCTATCACCATTGGTTCGCCTGCCACATTGATGAGTCCGAAGAAAATAAAGCCCTTGTAGGTAATATTTTCCTGAGCAAGACCTTCCACTGTCGGTTTGATAATACGCTCTTCCACCTTCTGCATCCATTCCTTGGTAGCAAATGGAACAGGAGTAACAGAACCCATACCACCTGTATTGAGACCTGTGTCTCCTTCGCCGATACGTTTGTAGTCTTTTGCCTCTGGCAGAATCTTGTAGTTCTTGCCGTCAGTAAGTACGAAAACGGAGCACTCTATACCCGAGAGGAATTCCTCTATTACAACGCGGCTTGAGGCATTACCAAACATGCCGCCCAACATTTCCTTCAGCTCTTTCTTTGCTTCGTCAAGAGTATCAAGTATCAGCACTCCCTTTCCTGCACACAAGCCATCTGCCTTGAGAACATAGGGAGCTTTTAGTGTTTCGAGGAACTTAAGACCTTCCTCAAGATGTTCGCCATCAAAAGTGGCATAAGCTGCGGTAGGGATATTGTGGCGCTTCATAAAAGCCTTTGCAAAATCCTTGGAACCTTCGAGCACAGCGCCAGCCTTCGAAGGACCTATAACGGGCACGATAGGATTGAGTTCGTCATAAACACCCTTTACCAGAGGGTCTTCAGGACCAACGACTATCATCTTGACATCGTTTTCCTTGACAAAGGATTTGATGGCATCGAAGTCATCTGCCTTGATGGGCACATTCTTGCCTTTTCCACCTACACCGTCGGTACCAGCATTACCTGGTGCGATAAAAAGAGTGTCACATTTATCACTCTGTGCTATTTTCCACGCCATAGCGTGTTCTCTGCCGCCTGAGCCTAAAAGTAGTATATTCATATAATTATCTCTGTTTGTTATTTTAGTTTTTCTTCGAAATATCTTGTTATCTTCTCGTGCAGATGAACTGACATATGTCCTTTCATGTTATGAGGTTCACCTGGATAAACATAGAAATCGGGATAGACTCCTGCTTTATTACATTCGTTGATAAACTGCAGCGAATGTTGTGGAACTACCACGGGGTCATTGCTTCCTGTTATCATAAGCAACTGCCCTTTGAGTTCTTTTGCTTTATCCAGCAAAGACGTCTTGGCGTACCCATCTGGATTACTCTCTGGAGTACCCATATAGCGTTCGCCATACATTACTTCATACCATTTCCAGTCAATTACTGCTCCTCCTGCTACTGCAACCTTGAAAACATCGGGATAATTTGTCATGAGACTGATAGTCATGAAACCACCGAAACTCCAGCCATGCAGACCTAACCTCTCCGTATCAACATAAGGGAGTGTCCTAAGGTACTCCACACCTTTCATCTGGTCTTGCATCTCCACCTGACCTAACTGATGGAACGTTACCTGTTCAAATTCCTTGCCCCTGTTTTCAGACCCACGGTTATCCATTATAAAAAGAACATACCCCTTCTGAGCCATATAGGTTTCCCACGGACGTGCGCCCCAATGCCATGATGCTTCTACGTTATGAGCATGAGGACCGCCGTAAACATAGATTATCGTGGGGTATTTCTTGTTCTTATCAAAGTCTGGCGGAAGAACCATCCTGTAATAAAGGTCTGTTTTGTTGTCGGCTGCCTTCAGAGTGCCCATCTTATACTGAGGCAAAGCATATCCCTCCCAAGGATTCTTCGAGCGGAAATATTCTGATGTTTCGCCACTGACGGTGTTTACTATGTTATAGGTACGAGGTACATCGTAGTCCGTATAAATATCAAGAAGCAACGTGCCATCATCGGAAAGTTTTCCTTTGTGTACCCCAAGTCCGTTGTCCAAAAGTCGCTTCTTGCCAGTCTTCACATTTACGGCAAAAATATTGCTCTGTAAAGGTGAAAGTTCATTGGTGCGGATTATCACGCTTTTCGTTTCGGTGCAGAAGCCAAGCACTTCAAGTACTACATAATCTCCACGAGTCAATTGTCTGATAATCTTTCCATCAGTATTCATCAAGTAAAGATGCCAGTAGCCATCTTTCTGACTCCACATAAGAAACTTGCTCTCATCCCACGGAAGAAAATGAAGTGGGTTCTGAGGTTCGACATATTTATCATCTGTCTCTGTATATAGTGTTGCTTCTTTATGTCCATCGGCAACGCTATATCTGTCTAGGGTTGCTTTATTCTGCTCCCTGTTGAGTTCTGTTATATACAGACTTTTGCTGTCTGGCGACCATGTAATGTTGGTGAAGTACCTGTTTGCCACATCACCAAGGTCAAGGTAAAGAATTTTCTTTGTCTTGATATTATATATTCCCACAGTTACCTCATGGCTCGTCTCGCCTGCCATAGGATATTTCTCTGGTGCAAGTGTAGCTATTCTTTCAAAGGTATTGACAAGGGGATAATCAGCCACCATTGACTGATTCATTCTGTAGAAGGCAAACATGCTGCGGTCTGGCGACATAAAGATGCCTTTTGTTATACCAAATTCGTTGCGATGAACTGCTTCACCATAAACAATCTCACGCGTGCCGTCTGTTGTTATCTGTTCTTCTGGAGCATCTGCACTCGCCTGAATATAGATATTATAATCCTTACTAAACACTTTAGGGTATGACTCTGGCTGCTTTCTCGTATCATTGTCAACAAGCACATTGCCATCCCACCAGCAGTCTTTTGTCTGTGGTGACATGGCTTTGTAGTTCTTGCCTCCAGGATTCAGGTCTTCCAGCGTAAATAATTTTCCCGTGGGAGTATTATTCTGCGCCTTCGTCAAAATCGTCGACATGAGTATTAGTATGATTAAAGAAATTCTTTCTATCATTCTGACGTTCTGCACGTGATGTGTATTTTTTATACCCTTTATTGCCTTTGAAATCTTTATGCTCTCTACCTTTTGAATCTTTGTAACCTCTTTCGCCCCTTGACTGCTTAGCACGCTTAGCGCGTTCTTTATCAAGAGAAGTGAAATTGAAATTCAAGATGTCAGCCTCTTCATTATTTAGCAATTCCTCCTGTTTCTTCTCATATTCACGTTTCTTCCAGGAACGGCGTTTTTCTGACATCTGCTTCTTTTCTTCGTCAGTCTTTACAATACCGCCCTCTTCACGGAATTCCTTGAATTTTCCACTAAACATCTGGTACTTTCTGTATTCACACTCCAGCGAACCATTGTAAAGAGGAATTTTCACACTTGCTTTCAAACCTATCTGCTGGAAACATTCTTCCTTATAGGACAAAATCCAGGCATCACCCTCCTTGAAGGCATGCTTAAGACGTTCGCCTATCATCTTGTATGTCTCCATGAGATTCTGAGTAGATATTCTCTCTCCGTATGGTGGATTCGTAACGATGATAGCAGGCTCGTTTGTTCCAGAAAAGTCCTTGAAATTCTGCTGAGCTATTGTCACATACTTGGTAAGTCCTGCTGCCTTGACATTTGTTGTGGCAATATTAACAGCCTTGAAATCAACATCATATCCATACACATGATGATTGAACTCCTTCTCATGGGAGTCATCATTATATATCTCGTCAAAGAGTTCTGCATCAAAATCTGCCCATTTTTCAAATGCGTATTCCTTCCTGAATACACCTGGCGCTATATTGCAGGCTATCAAAGCTGCCTCGATGGGTATTGTACCAGAACCACACATTGGGTCAATGAAATCAGTCTCACCTCTCCAACCTGTCATCAGTATCATACCTGCTGCCAACACTTCATTAAGGGGGGCTTCAACAGCCTCTTGTCTATATCCGCGACGATGCAGGGATTCACCACTTGAGTCAAGACTCAATGTAGCTTCTACACCATTGATGTGCACATTAAGTCTTATATCAGGGTCGCTCACAGAGATATTGGGACGCTGTCCTGTCCTTTCCCTAAACTGGTCAACAATAGCATCTTTTACCTTGTAGGTAACAAATCGTGAGTTGGAGAAAGTCTCACTGTAAACAACGGAATCAACTGTGAAAGTCTTTCCTTCTCCTATAACTTCCTGCCAGTCTATTTCCTTAACTTTCTCATATACCTCATCAGCAGATTTTGCCTCAAAATGTTTTATTGGCTTCAGCACTCGTATTGCCGTGCGCAGAGAAAAGTTTGCTTTATACATCAGGGCTTTATCACCTGTAAATGTAACAACTCTGCAACCTTTTACTACATTGTTTGCGCCAAGTTCTGTAAGTTCTTGCGCTAATATCTCTTCAAGACCCATGAAGGTCTTTGCTACCATTTCAAATTCCATTTCCGTCCTCAAAGCCATTATGGATTTTTACGTTCTTATATATTTTACTACCTGTCGCAACACTGTCTGTAACCCACTTGTTAGCTCCTATCACACTACCTTTTCCTATAGTGATACGTCCCAGTATTGTGGCATTACTGTAAACGATTACGTCATCTTCCAAAATAGGATGACGGGCTATACCTTTTATCGGATTACCATTCTCATCAAGTGGAAAGCTCAAAGCACCAAGTGTTACGCCCTGATACAGTTTCACGTTATTGCCTATGATACATGTCGCACCTATCACTACACCCGTTCCGTGGTCTATGGTAAAATGATGACCTATCTGAGCTGCGGGATGAATATCTATACCTGTTTCAGAGTGAGCCAGCTCTGTTATCATACGTGGAATAAGTGGAACCCCCTGCAAGTGCAGCTCATGGGCTAAACGGTAGTTTGACAGAGTACGTATCACTGGATAACATGCTATAATCTCACCAAAACTTGTTGCTGCAGGGTCACCATTGAAGGCAGCCTCTACATCCGTTGAGAGTACATCTCTTATTTCGGGCAACTTCTCTATCACTGCATCTGTTATCCCGACTGCCTTTTTGCGCATTGCATCTACAGAGAAGGTTTCGTCCTTGGGGTCAACGGCGAAGCACAAGCCTGCCATCACCTGTTTCTTCAATAGACGAAACAGTCTCTCAAGGTTTACGCCCATGTGATAATCTATACTCTCTGCACTTACCTTTGACTGACCGAAATACCCTGGGAAGAGTATCTCCCTCACCAGTGTCACTATCTCTCTCAGCGCATCATTAGACGGCAGGGGCACATTGTCATGCACCTCATGGAATATGCCATCCCTGCAGCAATCAAGAGAGAGCCTCTCCACCGTCTTATTTATTGTGTTGCCAATATTCATTTTGTTATTTTCTTTTCTTATTATTAAACCTTGTACTTTGCCCTTAGTCACTTCGTACTTTGTCCTTAGTACTTAGTCACTTTGCACCTCGTACTTAGCCTTTCCCTTTCCAACTGCAAAGTTACAAAAAAACGAGTGCAGAACAAAATAAATCCATTTATTTTTTTTGCCGAGTGCAGAATTCCGCTCTGCGCCTGAGCACCTACAGGAGCGCAAGAACTTGACTCATATTGAGGCAGAGTTACTAAAAAAGTTCACACTACATAGTGTTTACGCTTCTTTTTTTTAACGATTTGCCGTGTACATTCAAAAAGAAGTGCCTTGAGCCTCTGGCGAAAAAAATGACTCTCAATGAGAAGCAAAGGTAATAAAAATATCTTGCTTTCACAAACAGCTATCACAGATTTAATACTTTTTTCATGGTTTTCTTTGCCATACGCTTTTTTTAATAAAAGTTACCTTAGTTACCTTAGTTACCCTTCGTTTTCGAAGTTGTTGCAAAGGTAATAGGTCTTAATGTACTTTGTTTAGATTTGTAGAGAGAGGGAATAAGAAACTTTTCTTTGGAATATAAAGATATTTATATATATAAATATATTTATATTCTTTCTTTTGAAAATATATAAATAAAGAGCGAAGAAAATACGAACAAGGGTAACCAAGGTAACAAAGGTAACCAAGGTAACCGAAATGAAATGTTAATTTTGTCAGGAGCAATAATGTATTTTTTCGCAAAAAACCAAGAAAAGTAAAAAAAATACATATTATTAACATGCTGATTTACAGTGCGTTAAAACTAAGCGAGTATTAACGTGTGCAGAGGTACTGCTTCTGCGCTCGGAGGCAGTGTTTTCGGGGGATAGAAGCAATGGAAGGGCAGGCAGAACCAGTGCTTCTGCAAACGGCTCTCCCAAGTGTTAAAAACGGGCAAACTATTGCATGTTTTAAGTTAAAGCAGTAACTTTGCACTTGGAAATGAAAAAGAGAAAGACCACCTCCAGTCCCCCTGTTTAGGGGAATGGTACCAACTGAAGTAGAGTTGACTTCCGAACTTTTCCAAGAGCGCTCTTTTATTTGCTGACTACAACGCAAACTTAGGCTACGCTGGCACATGGCAGAGTAACAACGATGTAGGGTACGTTATTATCCATTACCGCCCTGATACCAGAAGCATAGCAGTTGGTAGCATCGGCTGTTTCGCGAACTATCTGCCTCATAACGAGATAGTCGGTATGCACGGTACTGCTGCTAAAGAGCGTAGAGATATTATCTTCGGTAATAGAGGATTCCGACATTGCAAATCGTAAAGACACATACCCCTTTCCACCTGTCTTTCCCACTGTCTCTTCCTCAACCGTCAGCTCTGGTGCTACTCCCCCGTTATGCCTCTTGAGCAACAGGAGAAGATAAGTGATGAGTTCCTGATTGGCTATTAGGTGTATTGGTAACTGGGATTCCGAGCTTGCTTGCCTGAGAGCTTCGCTCGAATAACTGGTAACTTGAAATGGGCTCTGCGTACTATCATCAGCAATCATCTGATTACTTAGTGTGGCATAAAGTGAAGAGTAATACGCTATAGTATCTTTAAGCTGAACAAAGGTTTCGGTTTCGTCCGCCGTGTCAGACAATAGTTGTTTTATTCGTGAAGGATAGTACATCGTTTCATGCTTCACTGCACTCAGTTGATTGCTCACAATATTATTCTGCACATGAAGACGGTCGTATTCCATCTGTGTTCTGTCTATCTCCTCTTGCAGGTTGATTTTAAGTTTTCTTGTTTCTTTACGTTGACGCAACAATGGGCGCATATATACAAACCACGTCAGTGGGAAGAGACTCACGATGAGCAATAGCACTACAAGCATAGCCATGTTAGCTATCAGTTCTCCTTGCTGTTTCTTTTTGCTGTAATTGGGCAAGGTCTTATCAGCAGTCGTCTGCTTGTAAAGTTGCGTATAAAGATAATTATAATACTGATAACGATGCCATTGATGAAGAGCAAGAGCTGCTACAGCTGTCTCATTGTATATAGAAAGATAAGTCGGGGCCTTATCTTCAGACACATCAAGAGAATTTTTTGTTATCGTCTTACAAGTATCGGCATAAAGGATTGCATCGTGGAATCTGCCCTCTACATTACATTTGTATAGCGAGTCTGCATAGCGTTCAATATCTTTCTCCGTCTGGGCAAAAGTACTGATACTTAACGACATGACAAATAACATCAGCAAAGTATTCAACACTCTTGGCAAAGTAAACGTAATAGTTGTTCCTTTGCCCAAAAGAGACTTTGCCTCTATTTTACAAACAGAGAATATACTCGAAATCTTACGATAACGTTCTATGATACCTCGACAATTCTGCAGTCCGAAGCCGTAACCTCCCTTGCCTTCTTCCTGCACTTCTTTTAGCGACTTTACATCAAACAGATGTTCTACTTGCAAGGGAGTCATACCTTTACCTGTATCAGATACGCATATTGCAAGATAATCGTCATGTTTTGAGGTCGTTACTGTGATTTCTCCCTTATTTTCTATAGCCTTTCTCGCATTATCTATCAAGGTGTTTATTATAAATAGTGTGAGGCTTCTGTCTCCACGCACCATAACAGTATCATCGTCAGGTGTATCGTCTGAATCAATCTTCAGCACTATACCCTGTGCAGCAAGATTTGCAGATGATTGTTTGAGGATAGAGAGAATATCTGATATTGGAAAAGTCTCTATCTTTGGCTTTACGCTACCCTGCCCCTGCAGTTTTATCCACTGCGTAAGCATAGCGTTCTGCTGTTCTATGTCATTAGTTATCTCACGCGCGTATGCGTAATCCTTATTTTCTACAGCATGACGAAGACGTTCGATGAGCGACAACATTCCACTTATGATGCTTACTCTCGCGCGCTGTTCTACCATAGCACGTTGAGCATCGCTATACTGAAGGCGCAACATGGAAAGTTCATCACGCATGCTGTCAAAATCAACCTTTTCTCCCACTTTTACACTTTTGCGATTGCGTAGTTTTACGAGCACTACTACAATAACGCACAACATAACAAAAACCATGAATGCCAAGGCTACGAGCATCCATATACGATGAGTCGTATTTTCGAGTGTTATGATGCGCGCCTCATACTGACGGTCCTGTCTTGTAGAATCCTGAAGGTCGAGGTACTGATTGCGATAGTGGTCACTCATGCGCTTATCATCAAGTGCGGCATAGGACATTGACATCTGCTCGCTAATGCTTGCCTTGAGGTCTGGCATTGAATCGAGGGCTGGATTTGCCAGAGCATTATTCAGGCACTGCAACGACATGTTAGCATCGCCAATGTAGAAATAACATGTGGCAAGATTTCTCCACGCATTTGCAGTGTAGTAATAATCTTTTTGCTTGAGAAAGATATTCAGCGCTCTTTCAGCAAGATTGCCTGCAAGCAAAGTATCAGCCACACCATCTTCGTTAATGTAACGTAGTGATGAGGGGTCAAACTCCTTCACGACACCAACAATACTGTCAATAAGAAGATATTGACTCAGTATCTGCATTGATACCGCCTTGTATTTATCTATCTGATTGCGCGAAGCAAAGAAATAGCATTGCATCAGACAGTCATACCCTCTCTCTATATTTTTCCTGTGTTTTTTTATGCCATAAGGATAATAACTTGCTTGTCCCTGATGAGCAAGATAGTTGAGCCACAGCATGGTGTCAGCATTAAGGTTCAGGTACTTGTCTTGCGAAAGACTGTCAACAACCTTGATAGCCTCTCGTCTGTTGCCTATTTGCAGAAGGTAGTCGGAGTACACCAGGAAGTAATAACTCTTTGACAAGAGAAACTTATGTTGATTATCTTCTGACAAAGAACTCTTTTTTCCTTCATAATTTTTTATAAGTTTTTCTGCGTTGTTCTTGTGCAGGTAGAAGTTCAGGTTGTCTGCCTTTCTTTGACATTGACGCATATCTCTCACCTCTTGCTCAAGGGCAATCATGTCTCCACCTGCATCATGTCTGTCACATGATATTGCAGCAAACTGTATAAATAGAAATAAGCCCCACATGACTATCAGCCATGCAGAGCCTTTTAGCTTTGAAGATGTAAAAAATGAAGAAGAAGGCTCAACACCTTTTTCAAGTGCATATAAACCCTCTTCTTTCATATATTTACTCTTTGTTAATGAATCACCTTATGCACGAGCCTCTGCACAGTAGCCCAGAGCCTCCTTACACTTATCGGTAACGTACTTCCAGTCGCCAGCTGCAACCTTGTCCTTAGGGAAGAGCTTAGAGCCCATACCTACACAGAACACACCTGCCTTGAACCACTTCTCGAGGTTCTCCTTCTCAGGAGCTACGCCACCAGTAACCATAATCTTTGACCAAGGCATTGGAGCCATCAGACCCTTGATGAGGTTTGGACCAACAACATCGCCAGGGAATACCTTAGTGAAGTCGCAACCAACCTCCTGAGCCTTACCAATCTCAGATGGTGTGAGACAGCCTGGGCAGTATGTCACGCAACGACGGTTGCAGACAACAGCTATGTCAGGGTTGAAGAGAGGACCTACTACGAAGTTTGCACCAAGCTGGATGTAGAGAGACGCTGTAGGAGCATCAACTACAGAACCGATACCGAGAGCCAATTCTGGGCACTCCTTGTTAACCCACTTAGAGAGCTCGCCGAATACCTCGTGAGCAAAGTCGCCACGGTTAGTGAACTCGAAAGCGCGCACACCACCCTCGTAGCAAGCCTTGATTACGTTCTTGCAAACATCAACGTCCTTGTTATAGAAAACAGGAACCATAGGTGCCTCGGCAATCTTTGCCATCACCTGAAACTTATCAAATTTTGCCATCTTTATTAAGTACTAGGGGACAAAGTACAAAGTACAAGGGATGCCTCGCACGCGTACATTTGTCACTGATTAATTTTATTTCTTGTAGATATTATTGATGAAACTGTGATTTTAAGCAACTCGGTACATTCGTTAATGATGTCACTCATTCTATCCTCAGGCAATATCTCACATTCTTTAATTAACGTAAGCCAATGCAATGTCTCATCCAATTCTTCCTCAACCATTTTTAGTTTGTTAAGGAAATCCTTTTCTGATTTTGCTATACATGCAGCCCTATAATTTGCAGAAGGAGAAGTTCCTGAACGTACAACCTGACGTGCTATAGCCCAAGATGATATTGTATTAGGCATGGCATCCACCATCTTTATTATACGGATGGCGAATGCCTTATGCCTTAATTTAAGATCTTGTTGCACAACCTTGTACTTTGTACTTCGTCATTTTGTACCTTGTACTCTGTACCTCGTACCTTGTACTTTGTACCTTGTACTTTGTACTTTGTACCTTGTCACTTTGTCACCTTACTTAGCGCTGTACGCGACCGTTAGCATTACCACCAGCGAGAGACTCTACCTCAGCTATGCCTACGAGGTTGTAGTCACCATTGATAGTGTGCTTGAGAGCTGAAGCTGCAACAGCAAACTCGAGAGCCTCGCCCTGTGTTGGCTTTGTCAGCAGACCGTGGATAAGACCACCAGAGAATGAGTCACCACCACCTACGCGGTCGATGATTGGGTTAATCTCATAACGCTTAGACTGATAGAACTCCTTACCGTCGTAGATAAGAGCCTTCCAGCCGTTGAATGTAGCAGAGAATGACTCACGCAGTGTAGAAACCACATACTTGAAGCCAAACTGCTCCTTCATCTGCTTGAAGATGCCCTCGTAACCAGCAGCATTTGTCTCACCACCTTCTACGTCAGCCTCTGGCTTGAAGCCCAGACAGAGCTCAGCATCCTCCTCGTTACCGATACATACGTCAACATACTGCATGAGTGGACGCATGATAGAGATAGCCTTCTCTGAAGTCCAAAGCTTCTTACGGAAGTTCAGGTCAACAGATACTGTTACGCCATGACGCTTTGCAGCCTCACAAGCCAGCTTTGTCAGCTCAGCAGCCTTGTCAGAGATAGCTGGAGTGATACCAGACCAGTGGAACCAGTCAGCACCTTCCATGATTGCATCGAAGTCGAAGTCAGAAGGATCAGCCTCAGCGATAGCAGAGTGTGCACGGTCATAGATAACCTTTGATGGGCGCATAGAAGCACCTGTCTCACAGTAATAAAGACCTACACGGTCACCGCCACGAGCAATAAACTTGGTGTTTACGCCATAACGACGGAGAGAGTTGACAGCAATCTGACCAATCTCGTGAGCTGGGAGCTTTGTTACGAAGTAAGCGTCATGACCATAGTTGGCACAACTTACTGCAACGTTAGCCTCACCACCACCAGGGATGATACGGAAAATGTCTGTCTGAACGAAACGGTCCTGGCCGTTAGGAGAAAGGCGAAGCATAATCTCGCCCAAAGTTACTACTTTTGCCATGTTGTTGTTTTAAATTTAAGATTTTAATAAATATGGTTAAAATTTCTATGTGTAGTCTCTTCGTAGCCACAAATTTAGTAAGTTTTTCACAATAAACAAAGATTTTGAAAGAAAAAATAACTTTTTTGTGGCATTTTTACAAAAATAACTGCTGTGTGCTCACACAATTCAGTTTTTTTTATTATATTTGCAACTCAATAAGGGACAAGCCAAGCGACTGGCTTGACAAGAAATTTAGGGTAAGATTTAAGTATAAAGGATAAACATATATGCCATACGAGAGACTGACCATAAAGGATATTGCCGAAAGGGCTGGAGTTTCTACAGGAACGGTGGACAGGGTTATACACAACCGTCCTAACGTTTCAAAGAAATCTCTGGAAAAGGTCAACAGAGTCCTGAAGGAAATCAACTTTGAACCAAACATGTATGCCAGCGCGCTGGCTAACACAAGGCGATATGATTTCTTCTGCCTGATACCTAAGCACGAGAGCGAGGCTTACTGGCAGGAGGTAGAGGAAGGACAAAAGAAATGTTGCGATACGCGTCGCGACTTCCACGTACATATCAACATAAAGTACTACAAGCGTCTTGACGACAAGTCTTTCACTGAGCAATACCAGGCTATCCTTGCCGAAAACCCCGACGGCGTGATAATCGTGCCTACAAGGTTTGAGACGACAAAGGTATTTACCGACATACTGCACAAGGAGGAAATACCCTTTATTCTGCTGGACTCTTACCTCCCTGACCTCAACCCATTGGCTTTCTATGGTCAGGATTCCTTCGCCAGTGGCTATTTTGCAGCCAAGATGCTGATGTTGCTGGCTTCACAGGAAAAAGAGATATTGCTTGTCAAGCAGACTGTTGACGGAAAGAAGCTACCTTCTAAGCAGCAGGAGAACCGAGAGGTGGGCTTCATGCACTTCATGACAGAACACTTCCCTAAAGTAAAGATTAACACCCTCGATCTTTCCCTTCTGCAAACTAAGAAGCAGCATACTACCATAATGGATCAGTATTTCAGCCATCACCCTGACACTCACCACTGCATCACAGTGAGTTCCAAAGCACACATAGTGGCTGAGTTCCTTGTCAAGACCAAGCGTAACAACGTGCAGATAATGGGTTATGACATGGTGGCAAAAAACGCTGAATACATACGAAAAGGTGGAATATCGTTCCTGATTGCCCAGCATGGCTACCAACAAGGGTACTATAGTGTTGACGCCCTCGTGCGCCATACCATATTAAAGAAGCACATCACCCCTGTCAACTACATGCCTATCGAGATTCTATCCAAGGAAAATGTAGATTTCTACCGTAGAACGCAGATTTAACAAAAACATTATATATATTTACTAAAAAAACAAAATCCAAGACTATGGAGCAAACATTTCTGAAAATCAATCCAGCAGACAGCGTAGTTGTTTGTCTGCAACCTATGTCTAAGGGCACCGTAATCAATGTTGACGGTAAGGACATTACCCTGCTTGAGGACACTCCAGCAGGTCACAAAGTTCTCCTCACCGACAAAAAGGAGGGTGAAAACATCATCAAGTATGGCTACCCTATCGGACACGCAAAGCAAGACCTCAAGGCTGGCACATGGGTTAACGAGAACAATCTCAAGACCAATCTTGCTGGCACTCTCGAATATACATACAACCCTGTAAACGAACAACTTACTATTGCAAAGGAAAACCGAACCTTTAAGGCTTACAAGCGTAAAAACGGTGAGGTTGGCGTGCGCAATGAGATTTGGATTGTGCCAACCGTTGGCTGTGTCAATGGCATTGCCGAGGAGATGGTAAAGCGTCTCAAGGAGGAAACTCAGCTCAAGGGTATTGATGATATCCACGCCTGGCACCACAACTTTGGTTGCTCTCAGCTCTCTGAAGACCATGAGAACACCCGCAAGATACTTCGTGACATAGTGCTCCACCCCAATGCTGGTGCAGTGCTTGTGCTGTCACTCGGATGTGAGAACAACCAGCCACACGACTTCATGAAGACTCTCGGCGACTATGACCAGGACCGCATCAAGTTGCTCATCACCCAGGAGGTAGAAGGCGACGAGATTGAGGCAGGTATGGAAATTCTGCGTGACCTCTACAAGAAAGCAAGTCAGGATGTTCGCGAGGAAGTACCTGTCAGCAAGTTACGTGTAGGTTTGAAGTGTGGTGGTTCAGATGGCTTCTCTGGCATTACAGCCAATCCTCTCGAGGGTGAGTTCAGCGACTGGCTCGTGGCTCAGGGTGGCACTTCTATCCTCACCGAGGTTCCAGAGATGTTTGGAGCCGAGACAATACTTATGAACCGTTGTGAGAATGAAGAACTCTTCAACCAGACTGTTTCTCTCATCAACAACTTCAAGAACTACTTCCTCTCTCATGGTGAGCCTGTAGGCGAGAACCCATCACCAGGCAACAAGGCTGGTGGCATCTCTACCCTTGAAGACAAGGCTCTTGGCTGCACTCAGAAGTGCGGACGCGCTCCAGTGAGCGGTGTGCTCGAGTATGGTGACCGTCTCAAGACCACAGGTCTCAACCTGCTCTCTGCACCAGGCAACGACCTCGTAGCATCTACAGCCCTTGCATCAGCAGGTTGCCACATGGTGCTCTTCACCACTGGTCGTGGCACGCCATTCGGTACATTCGTTCCTACCATGAAAGTATCTACCAACTCCAACCTCTATAATCGCAAGAAGAACTGGATAGACTTCAACGCTGGTCAGCTTGTTGATGGCAAGAGCATGAAGGAACTCGTGCCTGAGTTCATCGACAAGGTGCTTTCTGTAGCCTCTGGCGAGAAGACTCGCAACGAGCAGAATGGTTATCGTGAAATATCCATCTTCAAGAATGGAGTAACACTTTAATGAGAGCAATTAGTCCACTGATATTTTTTATTATAGCATACCTCGCAACGTCCATCGTTGCGGGGGATTTTTATAAGGTGCCCATAACGGTGGCGTTTATGCTTACGGCTATCTATACCGTGGCAACGTCCCGTGGGCGCTTCAACAATCGTATCAAGACCTTCAACCGAGGAGCAGGGCGCAAGAATCTTCTCACTATGCTGTGGATATTCGTATTGGCAGGTGCCTTTGCTAATTCAGCCGAGGAGATGGGATGCGTTGAGGCATTCGTCAACCTTACCCTCTCCACTGTGCCCCCCGATGCTCTCTTGGCTGGTCTTTTCCTCGCCTCGTCGCTTATATCACTTAGCATAGGTACCAGCGTTGGCACTATTGTAGCCCTCGTTCCCATAGCCGTTGGCATAGCAGATGCTACAGGTCTCTCCGTTCCCATGCTTACGGGCATAGTCGTTGGCGGAGCCTTCTTTGGCGACAACCTCTCTTTCATCTCCGACACTACTGTCGTAGCCACCCAGTCGCAGGGTTGCTCCATGAGCGATAAGTTCAAGACCAATATCTACATGGCTATGCCAGCAGCCATCCTGGTTGTATTCATCTATGCCTACATGGGCATAAACGTTGTCTTGCCAACCGAACCGCAAGTAGAAAACGCCCTCAAAATAGTGCCTTATCTCGTTGTACTCATCGTGGCTATCATTGGTGTCAACGTCTTCATCGTGCTCACCATAGGTATCATGTTCACAGGACTGCTCAATCTCATTATGCCAAGCATGAATGGAGAAGGCGAACTCCCCCTCTATGCGTGGTTTGGAAATTTGGGAGAAGGCATAGCCAACATGGGCGAACTCATCATTGTTTCGCTCCTTGCAGGCGGCATACTCGAAATAATACGAGCCAATGGTGGCATACGCTATATTATAAATAAGGTGATACGACATATCAACTCCCGACGCAAAGCAGAACTCTCCATAGCAGCCCTCGTCAGTCTTGTTGATATCTGCACAGCCAATAATACCATTGCCATCATCACCGTTTCAGGTATAGCAAGGGAGATATCCCAACGCTTCAACCTCGACCCACGCCGTGTAGCAAGTATTCTCGACACCTTCTCCTGCATCATGCAAGGCATAATCCCCTACGGTGCCCAGTTGCTCATGGCAGCAGCCCTCGCCCATTGCAACCCCATCGACATCATTCCCCATGTCTATTACACCTATGCCCTGCTCCTCATGGCATTGCTCAATATAGCGTTTTACGGAAAGAAAATAATTCATAGTACATAATTCATAATTCATAATTATTTTGTAACTTTGCAGTCGCAAATACATAAACCATAATAAAATAATGTTAAAAGAAAAGATAGAGGAACTCACCTCTGAAATCAACAATCTCATAGCCGACAACCTCGACGACATCGAGGCACTGCGCATTAAGTATCTCTCACGCAAGGGTGCCATCAACGACCTCATGGCAGACTTCCGCAATGTAGCACCAGAGGACAAACGCATCTTTGGTCCACTTATCAATCAGGTCAAGGCACTCGCTTTCGACAAAATCAACGGTCTGCGTGACCAGCTCACCACTAAGGAGGACACCCAGGAGGCACTCGATCTTACCCGTACCCCCTACCCTGTTCAGCTTGGCACTCGCCATCCTCTCTCTATCGTCAAGAACGAGATAGTAGAGATATTCCAGCGCATGGGCTTCACCCTTGCCGACGGACCAGAGGTAGAAGACGACCTCCATATCTTCACCAAGATGAATTTTGCCGCTGACCACCCTGCACGCGATATGCAGGACACTTTCTTCGTGGAAGAGAGCAAACTCGGCGACGTCACCAAGAATATCCTCCTGCGTAGCCACACCTCCAGTGTTCAGGCACGTGTTATGGAGAAGCAGCAGCCCCCTATCCGTGTTATCTGCCCAGGCAGAGTGTATCGTAACGAGGCTATCACAGCCCGTGCCCACTGCTTCTTCCACCAGATAGAAGGACTCTACATCGACGAGAACGTCAGCTTCACCGACCTCAAGCAGGTCATGCTCACCTTTGCACGTGAGCTCTTCGGTCCTGACACCAAGATACGTCTGCGCCCATCCTATTTCCCCTTCACCGAGCCAAGTGCCGAGATGGACATCTCTTGCCACATCTGCGGTGGCACAGGTTGCGGTTTCTGCAAGCATACAGGCTGGGTAGAAATTCTCGGTTGCGGTATGGTTGACCCCAACGTGCTCGAACTCTGTGGCATCGACTCCAAGAAGTATTCTGGCTATGCCTTCGGTCTTGGCGTTGAGCGTATCACCAACCTCAAGTATCAGGTTAGCGACTTGCGCATGTTCTCTGAAAACGACAAGCGTTTCCTCGAAGAATTTACTGCAGCAAACTAATCGCATCACGAATTATATACAATCAGAGTATTCTGCATAGGCTAATGCAAACAAATGTACTTCCACGAGCCTGGCAGAGTACTCTTTTTTCTGATTATAGATTACAGATTACAGTACCCCCCAAAGTAAGTTTTTATGAAAGAGATTATCAAGAAAAGAATGTTTAGCCTCATGGGCTTCCTCTTCTGCCTTGCTATGTCAGCAGGCGCACAAGAGGAAGTAGCAGGCGTAAGCGTTATCCACGAGGTTGACACCGTATGGAACTTTGGCTACAAGGGCGTAAACCTTGCCAGCCGCCCCATGCACCGCATCGACATTGCCTACACCTCCAAAGACCTGGATGGCAACGACGTGCTCCTGAGTGGTTATGTGTGCATACCTCAGGACATCCTCGACGGCAGTCAGCCTTGCGACGGCATACTGCTCTATCAACACTATACACAAACCAGCTATGACTGCGCCCCAACGCGTGGCTATGCCATCGGTGAGGATATGGTGATGGCTAATCCCCTGAAGCCCAACTACATCGTAGTATGTAGCGACTACCTCGGCTTTGGCGTAAACGAGGGCAAGGGCAAAGGTCAGGCATTCTGCTTCAGCGACATCAACGGTCAGGCAAGTATCGACTGCCTCCTTGCAGCACGCAAGCTGCTCGACCATCGTCAGATAAGCCAGGGCAAGTTCCTCATCAACGCTGGCTACTCTTCAGGCGGCTTCGATGCAATCGCTACCCAGCGTGTGCGCGATATGAAGTATCGCGACGTCATCAAGTTCGACAAGACCTTTGTAGGTGGCATGCCTTTCGACATCATGGAGGCATGCAACGCTTTCATAGAAGAGAAAGACAAGGTGGGCTATGACCCCACCTGCCTCCCTATGGTGCTCGATATGCTCAACCGTCACGGCAACCTTGGCTTCACCTATGAGCAGATGTTCAAGGAACCCCTTGCCTCCAACTACTACGAGTGGTTCCTCAGTGGCAAAGTGCCCATGGCAGACGTCATGGACAAGGTGAAAGGCAAGTGCCTCTCCGACCTTGTGCAGGATGACTTCCTCAACAAGAACTCCGATGCCTTCAAGAAGGTCAAGGCACTCGTCGAGAAAAACAGTCTTGCCAACGGCTGGATTCCCGACTCAGCCCAGCACTACTACTCCATGCACGTACTGCGCGACAGCGTGGTGCCAGTCCAGGCAGGCAGAGCCTTCATCAAATTCCTCAACGGATACACCTATGACAACGGCAAGAAGTGTCAGGGCTTCACCAAGTCTATCGTACCAGAGCGCACACGTCTTCAGACCAACTATTTCCTGCCCGTAGGACAGCACACCCTCATCGGTGGCATCGTTTACTATATAGCACTCGCTTCCAACCTTACAGCCATTCCAGTTCTCTACTATGATGGTGAGCTCAACACCCACTATGCCGACTTTGTGGAGCCAGCCACCCTCATGGGCATCATCAAGGGACTCGAAGCCAAAGGCTTTGACGTGAAGGGAGCAGTAAAGAAACTCATGGAGAGCAGCGGCTCATCAAGCTCTGGAGGCATATTCGGTATGCTGGCACAACTGGAGGGCAGGCTAAAGAAGATGGGCACGTCAACAGCCGAGGTGCTCCAGATACTCAGCGACAGCGGTGTAGAACTTAGCGATG
Source organism: Prevotellaceae bacterium UBA4332 (assembly GCA_002394365.1). Taxonomy (GTDB): domain Bacteria; phylum Bacteroidota; class Bacteroidia; order Bacteroidales; family Bacteroidaceae; genus Prevotella. The sequence continues at coordinate 73,497 of DGTQ01000026.1, read as the reverse complement.
TTATCCAGGTTTACACCTACCTCACTTCTGACTCATCCAACTCGCTCGACATCGCAATTGAGGGCAAGGGCAACGGCAGCAGTGAGCCACTAAAGACCGATGAGCCACTCCTTACAGGATTCTACCAGCAGTACCTCTACAACTGGCTTGAGCAGAACAACGTAAACATCTTTGAGGGTGTCGACAAGTAATTTCTCCCACACACATTATATATAATACGCACAAGACAATGAAAACATCACGCATAATACACAATACGATAGCAGCACTTGCATTAGCATGGTGTTCCCTCGCCACTGTAAGCGCAGAGGAGAAATCCACTTTCAGCATCATGACGCTCAACGTTGACGGTTTGCCAGGACAAATCTACTTCTTCAATGTCAACATGGAAGGTCCAATGTCGGCAGGCAGCGAGCGCATCAGCGAGTATCTCTCAACCAAGAACTACGACATCCTCTGCTTGCAGGAAGACTTCAACTACCGTTGGGAGATATGGTCACGCCTCTTCGCAGGCTATGAGCACGACGAGTGGACAGGAGGCATCATAACCGAAGAACAGAAGATAGACTTCGCCCACCTGCAGAACCTCAAGTTCCCTACCGACGGACTCAACACCCTTTGGTCAAAGAGCCACCAAAACACCTCCTACGAGCGTGTAGCATGGCAAAAGAGTTTCGGCAAGTTCAGCCACGACTTCGACGATATAATAACCAAAGGCTTCCGTCGCCACGACGTAACCCTCGCCAACGGTCAGCAGATAGTTGTATATAACATGCACATGGATGCCACCGACAAGCGCGACATAGAGAAACACAACGACGCCAAGGACAAAGAAGCACGCCTCGCCCAGTGGCAGCAGCTTCGCCAGTATATCCTTGAGCATCTCGACGAGCGCCCTGTAATCGTGGCAGGCGATATGAACAGTCTCTATCACAACGACCCTGTCAAGACAGAGTTCATCGACCCTATCAACGCCTCTGGCAAAGCTACCTGCGGCGACGCATGGATTGAGAAGATACATGGCGGACAGTACCCCGTCATAGGTGGCACAGCCTTAGCCGACGAGCCCCTTGACAAGATTCTCTACATCAACCCCAGCAAGGGCAGCCAGATAACACCCCTCACCGTCACTCTCGACAAGACAGGCTATCAGTATGAGGGCAAGCCCATGGGCGACCACTATCCCCTCAGTGCCACCTTCCAGATTACCGATGGCAAGACCGCTGTTATCAATGCTGTGCAGTCACAAACCTCTGACGCCACTGCCCCATCCTACACACTCAGCGGCATCAAGCAACCACAGAACTCTTCAACCCACGGTGTGCAAATCACAAGCGGAAAGAAAATCATAAAGTAAAAAAATACAGAAGCAAACAACATTAAAGCCGTAGGCATAAACCTACGGCTTTTGTTTTTTTGCTATTACATGTTTATACATTAGCCTGTCCTAAAAGACATAAGCCCAACCAAATTTCTTTACCAGCTCTTGTAAGAGGTTACGATCGTGTATAGGAATCGTTACTGCTACAGTCTCATGCTTTGCGTCAACATTCTTGTCAGCATTTGCGGAGTCTATCTCATACTGCGTCTGAGCAGCCAATAATATCTTTGCAGGAATCCCTAAAGCCTTCTCTATCTTCAGTGCCAATTCGGTAGTCAGCGTACGCTTTCCGTCACTCACCGTCACCTCCATACTCCTTGGCTCGTACTGAATAAGGTTGCGGAAGCTTAGCTTTCAAACAACGTTGCCAAGCTTCTCCATGCTATAGCTTTGCTTCTGCATTGAATTTGCTAGCAAATTTAATGAATTTACTAGTTAATTTGACGAATTTGCTAGCAAATTTGAAATGGAGGCTATGCTACCTATGAGAGAAGCTTAGCTACCAGACGTGGGTGCTAAGCAAGGGCATGCGGGTGCTAAGAACTCCGAGCTACGCTCGCCTGAGCACCTACTGGAGCGCAAGAAGGAGATGTGGGGGCTTAGCACCAAGATGCGAGTGCTAAATGTTAAATTTGACAAGTGGGGTTTGGGGCTTAAAACTTCAAAATTGTCTAAATAGCGTGCAAAGACAAAATTCTTACGCTCTGATAATCAGCATGTTAGTAAATAAGTAACGGAAGCGTGCGTAGAACCAGTGGTTCTGCGTCCAGAAGCAGTGAAACAAAGGGACAGAAGCAGCCGAAGGAGCGGCAGAACCAGTGGTTCTGCAAAGGGGACTCTTAAAATGTTAATTTTGACAAGTAGTTTTGTATGGGCTGAGGGTTTGCATGGGGGCTGAAAAAAAGCATCGCAAGCTGTGGTAGCTTGCGGTGCTTTTTTATGTGAAACTCATCCCCCTACATAGGGGGAATGAGGGGGTCTTTTAGTCAAGCCACTTGATGTAGCAGAAGTCCTGACGGTGTGGCAGGAGGTCGTTCTTTGGGAACATGCGCACGCAGGTCTTGTAGGTGCCTGCACGGCTTATCTCCATGTCGCAGTCGAAGTAGTAGAGGTTGCCCTCCTTCTTGACGAGCTTGAATGGAAAGACACGGTTGATGAGACGGTCGCTCTTGCCTGGGTTTGTCTTGATGCTTACGAGCTCAAGTCCGACAGCGTCGTTGAGGCCCTGTTCGTCGATGACGTAAGAAATCTTGCGGTTCTTGCCTGTCTCTGCGCCTGTGGTGAATACTGAGGTCTCTGATGATACTACCTGTATGCTGTCCCAACGCTCTGCTACGTTCTCCTTCCACTGTGCTATGTCCTTTGCCATCTGGAAGTCGTTCTTGTTGATCTTTGCTGAACGCTCTGCGAGCTTGGTGTAGAACTTAGAGTAGTAGTCGTCGAGCTGGCGCTTCATGGTGTAGTGAGGCGCGATGGTTGCTATAGAGTTCTTGATGACCTTAATCCAGTCCTTAGAGAGGCCGTTCTTGTCCTTATCGTAGTAGAGAGGAACGATTTCGTTCTCGAGCATGTTGTAGATGGTGGTTGCGTCGAGCTGGTCCTGATAGCCCTGGTTCTCGTAGGTGCGCTCCTGCTTGAGTGCCCATCCTGCTCCCTCGCGATAGCCTTCTACCCACCAGCCGTCGAGGACTGAGAGGTTTACTACGCCGTTCATCTCGGCCTTCTCGCCTGAGGTACCTGATGCCTCGAGCGGACGTGTTGGGGTGTTCATCCAGATATCTACGCCTGAAACGAGACGACGGGCGAGCTGGAAGTCGTAGTCCTCAAGGAAGATAATCTTGCCGAGGAACTCTGGGCGCTGGCTTATCTCGTAGATGCGCTTGATGAGTCCCTGACCTGCTCCGTCAGCTGGGTGTGCCTTACCTGAGAAGAAGAAGAGTACTGGCTTCTCTGGGTTGTTGACAATCTTGGAGAGACGGTCGAGGTCGGTGAAGAGAAGGTGCGCACGCTTGTAGGTAGCGAAACGACGGCAGAAGCCTATCATGAGCGCATCTGGGTTGATGAGCTTCAGGAGTGACACTACGCGTGCTGGGTCGCCCTGGTTCTTGAGCCATGACTCGGTGAACTTCTCGCGGATGTACTTTACGAGCTTGTTCTTCAGAGCCTTGCGTGTCTCCCATATCTCCGTGTCTGGGCAGTCGTAGATGCCGTGCCAGAGTTCTTCGTTTGACTGGTCGTCATAGAATCCCTTGCCGAGGTACTTGTCATATATCTTACGCCACTCGGTAGCGCACCATGATGGGAAGTGTACGCCATTGGTTACGTAGCCTACGTGGTTCTCCTCTGGATAGTAGCCGTTCCAGATGCTTGAGAACATCTTCTGGGATACCCATCCGTGGAGCTTTGACACACCGTTGACCTCCTGACAGGTGTTGCAAGCGAAGGTTGACATGCAGAAGCGCTCGTTGTCGTCTTCTGGGTTGATGCGTCCCATGCCGATGAAATCCTTCCATGAGATACCCAGCATCTGTGGGTAACCGCCCATGTACTTGCCGAAGAGCTCCTTGTCGAAGTAGTCGTGACCTGCTGGTACTGGGGTGTGAACGGTATAGAGTGATGAAGCGCGTACTACCTCGAGTGCCTGGTTGAAGGTGAGGCCGTCTTCCTTGATATAGTCAACGAGACGCTGAAGGTTGCAGAGTGCTGCGTGGCCCTCGTTGCAGTGATATACCTGCTTCTTGATGCCGAGCTTCTTGAGCATGAGTACGCCGCCAATGCCGAGGAGTATCTCCTGCTTGAGACGGTTCTCCCAGTCGCCACCATAGAGGGCGTGGGTGATAGAACGGTCGAACTCTGAGTTCATATCGTTGTCGGTATCGAGGAGGTAGAGCTTAACACGACCTACGTTAGCCTGCCAAACAAGGGCATGCACGATGTAGTTCATGTAAGGTACGTCAACTACTACCTGGTTGCCATCCTTATCGAGAGTCTTGGTGATAGGGAGCGAGTTGAAGTTCTGTGCGTCGTAGTTGGCTATCTGCTGACCGTCCATAGAGAGGCTCTGCTTGAAGTAGCCGAAACGATAGAGGAAGCCTATGCCGCACATGTCAACGTTAGAGTCGGATGCTTCCTTAATATAGTCGCCAGCAAGCATGCCGAGACCGCCAGAGTAAATCTTGAGAGAGTTGTGGATACCGAACTCCATTGAGAAATAGGCTACAGAAGGGCGCTTGGCATTGGGCTTTTCGCTCATATACTCAGTGAAGTGCTCATAGACAGCCTTCACTTTTGCCATAATCTTCTTGTCCTTTACAATCTCTTCCTTGCGCTCGTAAGAGAGGCGCTCGAGGAGCTGTACGGGGTTGTGACCTACTTCCTCATAGACTGTTTCGTCGAGAGAACGGAACATCTCGCGGGCATCATAGTTCCACACCCACCACATGTTGTGTGCAATTTCGTCAAGACACTCAAGCTCTTTTGGGAGTGTTGACTTTACGTTGAACTCCTTCCAAATAGGAGTGTTCGTGTAATTTGCTTTAATTTTCATAATGTTATTTTTGGGGTTATAGTTTTTTTTTATCTGAATAATCGGAGGACAACTTATAACTGGTAACTAGTAACTGGTAACTAGTAACTTATTGCTTTTGCGCTCTGCGCAGAGCTATATCGTAAGCCTCGTAGTAATACTTGATGAACTCCTTCCAGAGGGCTTTCTTGGATAGCTTCTCTGCTGCCGAGCGTGCTTTCTTAACCTCCTGAGGGGTGAAATTGGAGTATTTCACTATTGTGTCCTTTATGACATCAGCCACCTCCGAATAGTTATAGTCTGTACGATGAATGGTCTTTACGCCATCCTCTATCTCGGAATAAGCTCCCTTGATGCTATTAGCCCAAAGACCGAAACCTGCAAGGTCGGTAGTGACGCATGGCACCTTGAAGGCTATCGACTCGAGAGGGGTATAGCCCCAAGGCTCGTAGTAAGAAGGATAGACGGTGAGGTCTTTGGCTATGAGAGTCTCGTAATAGAGCATGTTGAGCAGACCGTCGTTGCCATTGAGATAGCATGGTGCGAAGATGAGCTTAACCTTGTCTTCCTTGCGGTTCCACATATCGTGGTACTTGAGCATGCCAAGCACGTTATCGTGGGACATATTGTGGAGCCAGTGGGTTATCATAGGGCACTCGAGCGGAGTGTCATAGACCTTGTCGGCGTCGGCAAGACGCTCGTTGAGGTCGGCACGAGCCTCGCCCACCCATGCTGGCACATCTACAAAGGCAAGCACAGTCTTATTGAGGCGCGAGTCGCGATTGAGGCGATTGAGTGCCTCGATGAACACGTCGATGCCCTTGTTGCGGAACTCATAGCGGCCAGAGGTACCGATGATGAGCGTATCGTCAGAAAACTCGCAGCCAGTGAGGGCGTTGGCAAGGCGAAGAACCGTCTTGCGAGATGCCTTACGCATAGCTGTGAACTTAGCGCCCTTGGGCACGAAATCGTCCTCGAAGCCATTGGGCAGTACAACGTCAACGGGCTTGATAAGCTCCTTACACTCTGTGGCAGTGATGTCGGAAACGGTGGTGAAGCAATCAACGTTATAGGCTGTCTGCTTCTCGATGGAATGCTTGGACTGCATATTGAGTTCCTCAGCCATCTGGTCGCCATTGTAAGCCCAGAGGTAGTCATAGAGAGGCTTGTTATTGCCTGCTATGGAGCGACCGATAGACGTAGCGTGGGTGGTAAACACAGTACCGATAGCTGGTATCTTGTACTTGATGTAGAGGGCACCCAAGCCTGTCATCCACTCGTTAGCGTGGTATATGACCTTAGAATCCTGCAGCTTCAGGAAGTTATACATAGACTCTACCACCAAGCCTGCGGCATAGGAGAACATGCTTGCCTCGTCATAGTCGCCATAAGCATGGAGGGAATCTACCTGAAAATGCTCCCAAAGTTTTGCGTAAATGGTGTCTTTCTGAGCGAAATATGGTTTAAAGTCAACGAGAACGGCAATGGGCGCGCCTGGAATGTCCCAGCGACCAACCTTGACGTTTATATTCTCTGCTTCTGCCTGCTTCTGCCAGTCGGCAAGCAGGTTTTCATCTTGCTTGAAAAGGGGATTGGGCTTATCACCCCAACAGTCGGGACCGATAAAGACAAGGTGGTCATGCATAGCATCCTGTAAGGTCTTTGCTCGAGTAGAGAGCACCGTGTAAATACCGCCCACCTTGTTACAAACTTCCCAGCTTGATTCAAAGATGAAGTCTGGTTTGATTATATCTCTTTTCATATATATATATATGTTATTGCGGGTGCAAATTTAGAAAAAAACAACGAAAAAGCTCTCGATTTATTCGTTTTTATGTGTCAAATTGAGCGATTTATTGATTTATATTTTGTCAACATGCTATGTATCAGAGCGGAAATTGTGTCAAAGATTGCGAATTTTCCACTCTTTGGGGTAAAGATTGTTGGCACGGGAGCCTATATTTTTCACAAAACCGAGAGGCAATCCTGCATAGGTGACAATGACATAACCGCGTGGAGCATCTGGAGGCAGAAGGAGGGCTTCATGGCGAAGATAGCGCAGGGCTTCGTCGTGGCTGAGCTCTACTCGAGGATATTTGTCCTTGGGGGTGTTAAGGAGCAAAGCCTCAGCGTGTGATGGTATCACATTCTTGCCCTTGACTACAGGCTGCGGATTGCCATCGGAGAGTATGCGGAGGGTGCCAGAGTTTTTGGATTTCTCGCTGGCAACACCACTCTTAACAAACGCAGGCTCTGCGCACGGTTTTCTGAGCACTGCCATAAAGAGGCCTTCTCCACGCGTGATGCCTGGGATAAAACGATAAACGGGACCGTCAAAACCTGGGAGCAGTGAACCCGTGATGTGCCATTCTGGATTTACTGGTATCGGAATAATCTCGGCACCGAGTTGGTCTATTATCCACCTGACGTTTTCTTCGTTTTCGCGAGTGTTGAAGGTACAGGTTGAATAGATGAGCACACCGCCAGGATTGAGACACTTCCACGCCTCCTCTACGATAGAGCGTTGCAGGGCCTGGCATTTGAGCACATTCTGCATGCTCCACTCGCTGATGGTGGCTGAATCTTTGCGAAACATGCCTTCGCCAGAGCATGGCACATCGGTAAGGATGAGGTCGAAGTGCTTGCCCGTCCTTGCATAGTCGGCTGGATAGTTGTTGGTTACGACGACACGAGGGTGACCTTGTTTGAGCATGTTCTCCATAAGGATATTGGCACGCTTGCGGTCTGGCTCGTTGCTATAGAGCGTTGCTTCATCGGGCAGTGCAGCCCTGAGCAACGTGGACTTACCACCTGGAGCTGCACAGAGGTCTAAGGCAGTTGAAAATTGAAAATTGAAAATTGAAAGCTGACTTAACACGTGGTCGAGAAACATGCTTGAGGCTTCCTGCACATAGTAGGCGCCAGCATGGAGCAAGGGGTCGAGCGTGAAATTGGGACGCTCACTAAGGTAAAAGGCATTGCGAGACCAGGGAACAAGCTCCCTCCCGTCCTCCTTCTTCAGGGGAGGTGTCTTGCAATTCAGCAAATCATTATTTCCCCCTGAAGAGGGGAATACAAGAGGGGCTTCTTTATATGGATTTATCCTTATGCTGACAGGTACTGGCTCATCGAAAGAAGCAAGATAACGCTGCCAACGCTCTTCACCGAAAAGCGCACTGGTGTAGTTTATGAAGTCGGTAGGCAGAAGCATGCTTTTTAGTTACCAGTTACCAGTTACTAGTTATAAGTTATTTTGGGGGTTCGTACGAAGTTAGAAGTCGAAGTAGAAGGTATCGTCGGAACCTGTTTCTTCGTCAAGATGCGGCTTGCGAGGTTTTGGCGGGTTCTTCAGATTACCTTTCTCGTCAAACATGTTATAGGTGGTGCGAAGTACGGTAAACTCGGTACGTCGATTGAGGGCATTGGCTGTCTCCTGCTCTGCTGGTTTGAGTTTCGAGATAAATTCCTCTGTGAGGACATCACCCTCCTTGAGCCACTCGTAACGCTCTGCCACCTTGCGACGTATGCGCTTAGGTTTCTCCTCACCATAACCTACTGGAGTGAGACGGTCGGAGGCTATGCCTTTACTGATAAGATATTTCACAACCTCATCAGCACGACGCTGAGAAAGAGACTTATTGTAAGCATCGGGACCTTTCGAGTCGGTATGCGCTCCGAGCTCGATGGTTATGTTGGGATTCTCGTTGAGCAAAAGCACGAGCGAATCGAGAGCCTGAGTGCTGGACTTGAGCAGCGTGGCTTTGTCGAACTCAAAGAAGATGTTGTCTATGAGCACTGGTGCGGAGATACTGGAGAGAGGAAACTGCAAGGTGTAGGTCTCGGACTTGGTAGTCTTGGGTACGGAGAGTTCTTCCTTTTTGTTGAGGAACCCGTTGCAGGTAGCAAGCATGATGTAATCAACGCCAGGCTTGACAACCTGCTCGAAGGAGCCGTCGCTCTTGACGCTAAGACGTCTGTTGGTGCCATCACTACCCACAAGGCGCACTTCTGCCGAGTTGAGTTCATAGCCATCAACCTCATACACCCAGCCCTTGATGAGCTGGACTATCTCTGGATTTTCGAAGGAGTAGATATGGTCATAGCCTCTACCGTCGTTACGGCTGGAGGAGAAGAAACCACGATTGTGAGCTCCCTCAAAGGTCATACCGAAGTCATCAGCCTGGGTGTTCATAGGATAGCCGAGGTTCTGTATGTGGTATTTATGGTCTTCTCCTATCTTAGCAACGAATATGTCGAGACCGCCCATGCCAGGATGACCATCGGAAGAGAAATAGAAATCACCATTGGGACGGAAGGTAGGAAACATCTCGTTGCCTGGGGTATTGACTGGTTCGCCAAGGTTTTCTACCCCCATGAGCCCAGCGCCTGTAATGCGAGAACGCCATATATCCATACCGCCTTTGCCGCCTGGCATATCACTGACGAAATATAGCCATACGCCATCTGGCGAGATTGCTGGATGGGCAAAAGTGGAAAGGGAGTCACGAGAGATGGTCACGTCCTGGGGTTTGCCCCAAGAGGCATCACTACGACTGGATTTTACTATCTTGGCATAACGAGGATAGGAGCCGTCTTCTTCGCAGAGGGTAAGATACATCTCTGTGCCATCGGGAGTGATAAAACAAGCGCCCTCATCGTATTCGGAATTAAGGGCTGAACTGATGGCTTCTGGTCGGCTCCACTTGCCCTTATCATCTTTTTGCGAGAAAAAGATGTCGGCGCTCTTTGTACCAGTGATGCCATTGAGGTCGTCGCCGATAGCGTCGTTACGGGTGGATGTGAAATACAGATAGTCATAATCCTCACCTCCAAGACAGGGAGAATAATCGTCTCGGCGAGAGTTGAATACATCCATACGCTTGACAGTATAATCGGAGCCTTTCTTCTTCCATTGAGGTGCATTGCTGGCAGATAATAAACCATTCTTTACCAAAAGGTTACCTGGCATAGAATCATTTAACTCTGTAAACACTTTCAAGGCTGCTTTATAGTCGCCTATCTTAAGAAGTTGACGACCATAGCTGAGCATTGCCTCGCTATCTGCCACCTTATAACGCACAGCATTACGATAAGCGCCGACAGCCTTCTGAGCATGATTATAGCGAGAGTAGCAATTTGCCATCTTGAGGGCTCTTTCTCCACGCTTTGTGCGCTCGGTATTCTGAGTGCGAGAATAAGCCTGACGGTAGTAATCAGCTGCAAGGTAGTATTCTCCTAAAGCATAGGCCTTATCGCCTTTCTTCTCAAACGTGTCGGCATTGCAGGAGAACAAGAGTAACACAAGACTCACTCCCAGAACATTTCTTAAAACGTGGGGAGAAACTACCTTTATTATATTGGGAGCTACCCTACCCTCCCCAGCGGAGGGAGCGAGAGCCTTGATGATTTTTTGATATATGTGATTAAGTGAATGCAAGGGGGAAGATTTTTTTTACGTTGTTAGTAGTTATGGTGGCTATTTCATCTGCCGTCTTGTCATAAACCTCACTGAGCTTGTCAATAACGAAGGGAATAAGACTGCTATCGTTACGCTCTCCTCGATGGGGCACTGGTGCCATATAGGGGGAATCGGTCTCAAGCACTATACGCTCCAAAGGTACTGCCTCGGAGAGCGTATGAGGCAGATTGCTCTTCTTGAAAGTAAGCACACCACCTATGCCGAGATTGAAACCTGAGAAAGAGAGGAGTTCCTGCGCCTCATGGACGTTGCCTGTAAAGCAATGGAAAACGCCTCCGTGTAACTTTCCCTCGTACTTGCGCAGTATCTTGACAAGCTCATTCTGTGCCTTGCGACAGTGTATCATGAGTGGCAACTGCAACTCGACTGCCCACTCCACCTGCCTTTCGAAGGCATCCAACTGTTCTTTCTCAAACTCTCTGGACCAGTAGAAGTCGAGCCCTACCTCACCAATGGCGATGATTGAGCTAAGCCTTCCCTCCTTTGGAGGAAGCTGGAGGGAGTTTTTTATTATAGCAAGTTCGTCCTCCCAATCAGATTTCACATCTTCAGGGTGAAGGCCTAACATGCCGTAACAATAGTCTGGATACTGCGCGCACACTCTACCCACAGACTCGATGGACGTTGCGTTAATGGCTGGCACGAAGAGTTTTGTTGCGCCTGCAGCCTTACAACGTTCCACAACCTCAGGGAGGTCATCCTTGAATTCCTCTCCGTCAATGTGAGTATGTGTGTCTATATAGTTCACAGTCCGTAAATACTGTTATTTTTCACGCTTCATCATCTTGGCAGCAAAGGAAAGGAGAGCTTCTTTCTTGTCGTCAGGCACATTAACCTCGGCAAGAGCCTGCAATGCCTGCTCATAATATTCCTCCATCTTTGCCTTTGCCATGAGGTCGATGCCGAGTTTGTTGTAGATAGACGTGACAGCTGCCACCTTCTGACCTCTGTTTTTCTGAGTGACAGGGGTAGCAATCCACTTAACGAGCATTTCCTTGTCTTTGCCTTCTGCCTTTTGGAAAGCATTGATGAGCATATAGGTTTTCTTATTCGAAACTATATCACCACCTATCTCTTTGCCAAATACCGCAGGGTCTCCATAGACATCGAGATAGTCGTCCTGCAACTGAAAGGCAAGTCCGATAGCCTCACCAAACTTATAGAGATTTTCCACATCCTGAGCAGGAGCATTGGCGAGAAGAGCACCTATCTTGACTGCACAAGCAAGCAAAACACTGGTCTTGAGACGTATCATCTCAAGGTACTCTGACTCAGTAACGTCATCACGATTCTCGAAATCAACGTCATACTGCTGACCGTGGTTTATCTCAATAGCCGTCTGGGTAAACGTAGCAAGTACTTCGGACATTCTTTCTGCAGGAGTTTGCATCCACTTGAATGCTAAGGCTAGCATGTTGTCTCCTGAAAGAATGGCAGTGTTCTCGTTCCACTTCTTATGTACCGTAGGATGACCACGACGAACATCGGCATTATCCATCACATCATCATGGAGAAGAGTGAAATTATGGTATGTCTCAAGGGCTACTGCCTGAGGAAGGATTGTATCGCTATCGTTTTTCCATAGTTCATAAGCCATGAGCATAAGTACGGGACGAATTCTCTTACCACCCAAAGAGAGTACATAGCGTATTGGTTCATACAGTCCCTTTGGCTCTATATCCAAAGGAAGAGCATTGATGTAAGCGTTGATTTTGTTTATCATATTATTATCTTTGTTTAACTTCGATTAAAGTGTGAAAGCAAGGTTCACCATAAAGCTGGAGGCAGAGACATGGTACTTGCCATAAGAAGCACTGAGGCGGAAACGCTCAAGGCTTAAGCCTGCACCAATACTAAAACCTGCTCCATGCGAAGACTCCTTTCCCTCACCATTCTTTACTTTCATCTCATGGGCACGACGCAGATTATAGCCTCCTGCTATGTAGAACTCTGGTGTAAGTAGAACATCCAAACCTATGCAGGCATGCTGAAGGAAAGAGTAATTCCAGTGACCAAGGTCCATAAAAGTAAGAGATATACGGAATGGCAATGATTCTCCCAAGCCCTTTGTTACACCTACCTGAACATCTGTAGGCAAGTGTTCGTAATCATCATTATAAGCCGAAAGCTGACCACCAAGATTCTTCAGAGTAATGGAGGCAGAGAAATCAAGGTCGGGATGATAATAATTCAAGCCAAGGTCAACAGCTGCAGCCGTACTGGTGTAACTTCCAATCTTGGAATAAATGAACTTTCCTCCTACTCCACCTACAAGATTCTTGGCAAGTGTATAGGATACCATTGGCTCGAAAACAATGTCCATTGGCGTAAAATTTCCAAGGTCATTATTCTGAGCATCACGATGTTTCAGCGAGCCGTAGTTTATGTACTGTATGGACCCACCGACCGTAGTCTTTTCATTGATGACGTGTGTGTAGCCTGCTGTACCCATATTCACTCCGCTCATATAATTCATGTAGCCAAGAGACACCGTCTGATGAGAAACAGAAGCGAGCAAGGCTGGATTGGACATAGCAAGCGAGGCATCATCCTCAATAATAGAGATGTTATCACCACCAAGTGCTGCTGCGTGGGCACTTGTTGGTATCTTCAAGAATGTCATAACATCCTGACTATCTTGTGCTGACACCGTTGAGATGGCGGTTAGGAGAAACAATATGGTAGAAAGAAACTTTCTCAATCTTTAATCCTTAAACTTTATAATCTTTACTCTCTTATCCAGAGATAATCTATACTCTTAGAATAACGTACAAATGGGAATTTTATTATATATCAAATACTACTGGTATGGCTATCATTGACCTGCATGGTTTACCTTTTTCCAAACCAGGCTTCCAGTTTGGCATCATCTTTATAACCCGCAAGGCTTCATCGTCAAGAAGTTTATGAACACTGCGCACGAGTTTTATATCGGATATGGAGCCGTCTTTATTTACAATAAAACTTACCATCACCTTGCCTCTGATTTTCATTTTCAGCGCCCTGTCAGGATATTTCAGCGTGGCTGTGAGCCACTTCATAAATTCTACCATTCCACCTGGATACTGCGGCAGTTCCTCTACAACTTTCAGCACTTCCTCATCGTCGTCATTAAGATTGATAGGAGGTTCTTCTTCGTTTTTTTTCTCTTCCGTTGTCTCTTCCGACTGGGTTGGTTCTGGCGTTTCTTCCACCATATCAACGGCTTCATCTACCTTATTAAGTTGCGTAGCCTCTTTATGTTCCTCTACCTTTTCTTGTGGTAAGGCAGCCGAAATCATCTCATCTTTCTCCTTGAGGTCAAGATCCATTTCATAATCTTCAAAAGCCCTGTCGAGCATATCGCCTATACTACGGAATGGTATGAAGAGCACACCCACGAAAAGCAAAGTAACACCCAACAAGGATGCTACAAAGAACAAAGGACGACGATGTTCCAGATCTGCTTTATGACTCTTCTTTATCTCCATTAATCAGAGTGCGAGTTTCTTGGGAGAACGCTTATCACGATGGTAGGAACGGTATTCATCCAACTCTATCTCTACTTTTGGCTCCATTAATTCTACATCACGTGGCAACTGAAATTTCTGATACTTAATCTTTATGCCACGCTCCATCCACATAGACTCATAATAGGTTTGAATAGACAGTATCTTGGATGTCTCGTCCTGTTCATCGTCTGTGCTACATTCGCCGTAGAGATCTGTAGTTCGGAAGAGTAAGGGCAGGTGGTTTTCATCTACTACATACGAGGTGTAGGTGAAAAGAAAATTGGAATCAGTTTTTAGATGTACCAGTCCACCATCTACCAAGAATTTACGATAACGCTCAAGGAAATATGTAGATGTAAGTCGTTTGCGAGGATTCTTCATCTGCGGATCACTGAAGGTGAGCCAAATTTCCTGCACTTCATCTTGTGAAAAGAAGCGATCGATAATCTCTATATTGGTGCGAAGGAAAGCTACATTCTTCAAACCTTCGTTTAATGCTTGTGTAGCACCTGTCCACATTCGTGCTCCCTTGATATCTACACCGATGAAGTTTACATCTGGAAACATTTTTGCCAAGCCAACAGTGTACTCCCCTCTACCACAACCTAACTCAAGAACTATAGGGTTGTCATTATGAAAATAGTGCTGTCGCCAATAGCCTTTCATTTCAAAAGGCACGTCGTCAACAACACTGTAAGGGTACTGGAACACATTTTCATAGCGTTCCATGTCAGCAAACTTCGCAAGTTTTCCTTTTCCCACTCTGTATCTTTATTATAAAGTTTATCAAACGTTTATGCGTTTTAGGCAGATTGAGAATGACGTGAACATTCTGCTGCTGCTTGCACCACATTTATGATATAGTCACCAAGTTTCTCACACTCGTTAATGAAATCTGTGTAATACACACCAAGTTGATAAGAGTAAAGTCCATTACCGATATCGGTCAGGTTCTGTCCCTTGAGGTGTGAACGGTAGTTATTTATCTCATTCTCTATATTGCGTGACTTAGTGTAGGATATTCCTTGAGCATCAGGATGAGCAACCATCTTTACCATCTCAGTCATAGCGCTGTCAACAAGCACGAGCATGGAGTTAATATGCTCCATCTGTTCAGGCGTAAACTGTTCCTTGACGTTCTTGCGACGACGGTTGAGTGTACGCGCCAGATTGTAGAGTGAATCACCTATTGATTCCAATTCATCTATCTGGCGCATCATGCGTTGTATGCGTCCTTTTGATTCATCAGACAGTCTGCCCTCGCTAACCTTATTAAGGTAGTTGGCTATCTCGACCTCCATGTTATCGGTGATGTTCTCATATTTCTCTATGCGAGAGAACTGCTTGGTGAAGTCATCATCTTTCTCCACCTTCAGAATATCAACAACAAGACCAAACATCTTATAGCAACGTTCTGCAAAGTTGTTTATCTCTTTCTTTGCTTCGAGAATAGAGAGCTCAGATGTGGAGAGCAAACCTGCTGAGATGAAACGAAGACGATATTCTTCATCTTGTTCTTTTTGAGGAAGTATAGTGCATACGAACTTCTCTATCTGAGGTACAAACCAAATGAGCAATAAGGTATTGAGTACGTTAAATGCTGTATGGAATGTTGACAACTTATACATATCGTTGCTGGTATGCATCACGTCGTTAGCAAACCAACTGACGGCATTACATGCTGGATAGAACACGATAAGTACAGCGAGCACACCAAAGACATTGAAGAACATATGGGCAAGGGCCGCGCGACGTGCTTGAGTGTTAGCTGCCAAAGATGCCATAAATGCCGTTATCGTAGTACCTATATTCTGTCCCATAGCAAGGGCAGCTGCCTGTTCAAAGCCAAAGCCTGGAATGTGCATATCAAAAAGCATAAGCGTTATAGCCATGGTAGCAGCAGATGCCTGAACGAGCATAGTAACCAAAGCGCCAACTACAACAAACAATAGTATAGTGAAGAAACTATCACCAGGTATTGTAGCAAGCATATTGGCGGTTATAGAGCCAATATCAAGATTGGTAGCGGCTTGCTGAAGGAAAGCAAGTCCCATGAAGAGAAATGAGAAGCCAAACAGAAACTCACCGATACTCTTTCGACTGGACTTTGACGAAAATATCATCGGCATACCAACAGCAAGAAGAGGTATAGCAAAAGCCGCTATATCAACCTTGAAACCTATAGCCGAAATTACCCATGCCGTTACCGTTGTACCGATGTTGGCACCCATGATTACACCGATAGCCTGCGCAAGCGTCATAAGGCCAGCATTAACAAAGCTGACAACCATTACGGTAGTAGCCGACGATGACTGTATTATTGCCGTAATGATAACACCCGTTATAACACCCATGAAGCGATTGTTTGTCATCGCCGCAAGGATGGCACGCAGTTTACTACCAGCGAATTTCTCCAAGCCCTCACTCATTATTTTCATTCCGTAAAGGAACAAAGCGAGAGAGCCAAGCAGGGAGAAAAGATTGATGACTGTATCCATCTAAATATAGTTTTGAACTATGAATAGTATTCTTTCTTTCCTGCTGCGAGGGTATTCTTCATAAGAGAGCAGATGGTCATAGGGCCAACACCACCTGGCACTGGGGTAATAAAAGAACACTTTGGTGCAACATTCTCAAAATCCACATCACCAGAAAGACGGAAACCACTCTTACGTGTATTATCTGGCACACGAGTGGTACCAACATCAACTATTACAGCACCCTCTTTTACCATATCTGCTGTGACGAAAGCAGGACGACCTATGGCTGCAATAATAATGTCTGCTTCCTGACACTCTTTCTTCAAATCTTTAGAGCGAGAATGACAAACTGTTACAGTAGCATCTCCGTATTCTTTCTGCATCATAAGCTGAGCCATAGGCTTACCAACAATATTTGAGCGACCGAGAATAACACATTTCTTACCACTCGTCTCTATGTTGTAGCGTTTTAATAACGTAATGATACCTAACGGAGTAGCAGAGATAAAGCAAGGTAATCCTATAGCCATTCTACCCACATTTATTGGGTGAAATCCATCTACGTCTTTACGATAGTCTATAGCTTCTATTATCTTTTGCTCATCAATATGCTTAGGGAGAGGTAGCTGTACGATGAAACCATCAACATCAGGGTCATTATTGAGTTTATCTACACACTGCAAGAGCTCTTCCTCGCTAATGTTATCTTCATAACGAATGAGTGTTGACTTGAAGCCACACGCCTCACAAGCCAATACTTTATTCTTCACGTAAGTCTCTGAACCACCGTCATGACCCACAAGTACTGCAGCAAGATGTGGCTGTTTGCCACCCTTTGCCATAATCTCCTTCACTTCTTTTGCAATCTCTGCCTTTATGGCTGTTGCTGTTGCCTTTCCGTCTATTAGTTGCATTTTCTATGTAATTATGAATTATAAACTATGAATTATGAACTAAATTTTTGGCATGCCAGGGAAACCTTTCATACCTCCCATCATTCCAGCCATCTTTGCCATATTAGCCATCTTATTCCCTTGGAACATACGCATCATCTTACGCATCTGGTCAAACTGCTTTATCAGTCTGTTTACCTCTTGAATATCTGTACCAGAGCCCTTGGCAATACGCTGTTTGCGCGACATGTTAAGTATATCTGGATTCTGACGCTCTTTAGGTGTCATTGACTGTATTATAGCCTCTATGCTCTTGAAGGCATCGTCTGGTATATCTACATCTTTAATAGCTTTGCCTACACCTGGTATCATGCCAGCAAGGTCTTTGATGTTACCCATCTTCTTTATCTGCTGAATCTGACCAAGGAAGTCATCAAAATCAAACTTATTCTTGGCTATCTTCTTTTGCAAACGCTTTGCCTCCTCAAGGTCAAACTGCTCCTGGGCTCTTTCAACGAGAGAGACAACGTCACCCATACCAAGTATGCGATCCGCCATACGCTCTGGATGGAACACGTCCAGTGCTTCCATCTTCTCACCTGTGCCAATAAACTTTATAGGCTTATCAACTACAGTACGAATAGAGAGAGCTGCACCACCACGAGTATCACCATCGAGTTTGGTGAGAATCACGCCGTCTATCTCCAGACGTTCATTGAATATCTTAGCTGTATTGACTGCATCTTGACCTGTCATTGAGTCAACAACAAGAAGAGTTTCGTCAGGATTTGCAGCTTTCTTGATATTCTCAGCTTGTTGCATCAATTCTTCGTCAATTGATTGACGACCAGCAGTATCTATGATGACAACATCGTATGCTTTAGCTTTTGCCTCTTGTATAGCTTTAAGTGCTACCTGAACAGGGTCTGTAGCTCCCTGTTCTATATAGCAAGGCACTTCTACCTGCTCTGCCAAGACTTTCAACTGCTCCATCGCAGCAGGACGGAAGGTATCACAAGCTGCAAGCAATGGCTTCTTGTGCAGCTTATTCTTCAAGTAAAGTGCAAGTTTGCCAGACATTGTCGTCTTACCAGCACCATTAAGACCTGCCATCATTATAACAGCTGGATGTCCACTAACCTGTAGTTCTGTAGCTGTTCCACCCATGAGTTCTGCCAGTTCATCATGAACCAGCTTCACCATGAGTTGTCCTGGTTTTATGGCAGTAAGCACATTCATGCCCAAAGCCTTCTGTTTCACAGTATCTGTGAATGTCTTTGCTACCTTATAGTTTACATCGGCATCAAGCAGTGCTCTACGCACATCTTTTAACGTTTCGGCAACGTTTATCTCGGTGATTTTTCCTTCACCCTTTAATATCTTAAACGAGCGTTCAAGTCTATCTGATAGGTTTTCAAACATAAATTATTGTTGTGATTATCCTTTTTTATCTATTCTTATACATATTATCGTAATACTTCTCGTAGTCACCAGAAGTCACATTGTTCATCCACTCTTCATTGTCAAGATACCACTTCACTGTCTTCTCTATACCCTCTTCAAATTGCAATGAAGGTTCCCAACCGAGTTCCTTCTGCAACTTGGTTGAGTCGATAGCATAGCGGGCATCGTGACCCAGACGGTCTGTAACGTAGGTTATGAGGTTGAGGTCCTCGCCTTCCTCACGTCCCAACAGTCTGTCAACTGTCTTTATCACTGTCTTGATAATGTCAATGTTCTTCCATTCATTGAAGCCACCAATATTGTATGTCTCGGCTATGGTTCCCTTATGGAATATAAGGTCGATGGCACGTGCATGGTCTTCCACATAGAGCCAGTCGCGCACGTTCTCGCCATTGCCATATACAGGCAGCGGCTTCTTGTTTCTTATATTATTTATAAACAGTGGTATGAGTTTCTCAGGAAACTGGTAAGGACCGTAGTTGTTAGAA
The DNA here is from genome assembly GCA_002394365.1 of Prevotellaceae bacterium UBA4332. Taxonomy (GTDB): domain Bacteria; phylum Bacteroidota; class Bacteroidia; order Bacteroidales; family Bacteroidaceae; genus Prevotella. The sequence continues at coordinate 54,295 of DGTQ01000026.1, read as the reverse complement.
CAATTGGTAACAATCGTTGGCATACCATAAGTGTCGTGGAAAGCTCTTACGAAATGATCCGAGCTTGCCTTGGATGCTGAATAAGGTGAGTGAGGATTATACTTCGTGGTCTCATAGAAGAAATCCTTGCCATAAGCTAGGTGGTGCTCACTCGAACTTGCCGTAGTAGTGAACGGAGGCTCTATGCCCTCTGGGTTTGTCATTTCGAGTGCACCATAAACCTCGTCGGTAGAAATATGATAGAATCTCTTACCTTCATACTTCTCTGGCAGAGATTCCCAATAAAGCTTTGCTGCCTGCAGCAGTGAAAGGGTGCCTAATACATTAGTGCGTGCAAATGTGAATGGGTCCTTGATACTGCGGTCAACGTGCGACTCTGCCGCAAGATGTATGATGCCATCTATCTGCTCATCCTGCATCAGCTTATAGAAGGCATCGAAATCACAGATGTCCATCTTCACAAACTTGTAGTTTGGCTTATCTTCTATATCTTTGAGATTTGCAAGATTGCCTGCATAAGTAAGTTTATCAAGATTGATAATGTTATACTCTGGATATTTGTTGACGAAAAGGCGAACTACATGACTACCTATGAATCCTGCACCACCTGTAATAACTATATTCTTCATCGTCTTTTATTTTTAGTGGGTTATGTATCGTTTAGTATAGACTAACGTTTATGTCAAAAGGACTTTCAAAATCCTTCAGCATAGAGTGTTTCGTATCCTTCTCTGAGAGTATTGCCTCTGCATCAGAAATCTTCCAGTCTATGCCGAGACTATTATCTACTATAGAAATACCTCCGTCTGCTTCTGGATGATAAAACTCATCACACTTATATTGGAAAACAGCAATATCAGAGAGCACAGCAAAACCATGTGCGAAACCTCTTGGCACAAAAAATTGTCTATGATTCTCTTCTGTCAGTTCTACCGCCACGTGTTGTCCATAGGTTGGTGAACCCTTACGAATATCAACGGCTACATCAAGCACTGCACCTCTCACACATCTTACCAACTTTGACTGGGTGAATGGTGGACGTTGAAAGTGCAAGCCTCTCATCACGCCACGTCTTGACATAGACTCGTTATCTTGCACAAAGTTTATACTATGACCGAGTATCGGTGTAACTTTTTCGTCAAACTCCCTCTTTGAAAAAGACTCAAAGAAATAGCCTCGTGCATCCTTAAACACTCGTGGCTCTATTATCAGCACATCCTTTATTGCAGTCTTTATAATCTCCATATTTCTATGATATACTTTGATATATTTAAGGTTATTTTTTCATTATATTCTTCATACACTTCTTGAGTGAAGAAGTCCAATAAGGCACCTTCAAATCAAAGGTTTGTTTTATTTTCGTCTTGTCAAGCACAGAATATGGAGGACGCTTCACTGGAGAAGGAAACTCATCACTATGACAAGGCAAGATCGAACAATTTTTGTTACCTGCTTTCTTTGCTATCTTTATTGCAAAATCATACCATGAGCATACTCCCTCGTTAGAGTAGTTGTATATTCCCATCTTAGAATATTTCTTTGCACCTGTTGAAGCGCCTTCTTCTGCTGTCTCTATCTTATAATCGAGCAATATGCGCATAATGGCATCAGCCAAATCACCTGCATATGTAGGAGTTCCTACCTGATCAAAGACAACATTGAGCGTAGACCTGGTAGCTGTAAGATTCATCATTGTCTTTACGAAATTCTTGCCATACTCAGAGTACAACCATGCTGTACGTATTATGACGTAATTAACTCCTGACGATATAATGTTTTTCTCACCCTCTAATTTTGTCTTGCCATACACTCCTGTAGGCTTACCTTTCATATCCTCCGTACAAGGAATATTGTAACTATCACCGCCAAACACATAGTCTGTGCTGATATGGAGCAACATACCTTTTGCTTTCTTCATCACATGGGCAAGCATTTTTGGTGCTTCGGCATTGAGCTTGTGACACAACGCCTCATCCGTCTCTGCTTTATCCACATTGGTATATGCCGCACAATTTACTATGACGTCAATCTCGTTTTCTTTCACCATCTTCGTCACAGCCTCAACATCAGTTATGTCGAGTTTTACGGTTTCTACGCCCTCTTGTTCCACCAAGTCTGTGAAGATAAAGGTGTTACTTGACCTCTTGGCCCTTAGGCGTATCTCATTGCCTAACTGTCCGTTTGCTCCTGTTACAAGTATTTTCATAATGCTTTCTATATTTTAGCACGCCTTGAATGAAAGGTCTAATCCTTTAACACTGTGTGTCAGTGCTCCAAAAGAGATATAGTCAACACCTGCCTTTGCGTAAGGTATCATGGTGTCGAAGGTTATGCCACCAGAAGACTCCGTCTCGCACTGTCCATTCACCATCTTAACAGCTTTCACTGTATCTTCTGGTGTGAAGTTGTCAAACATTATACGATCAGGCTTTTCCGCCAGCGCCTCTTCAAGTTCTTTGAAGTTCCTAACCTCTATCTCAATTTTCAGGTTCTTGTTCTTATCCTTACAGTACTGTTTAGCACGTGATACGGCATTGTGTATTCCACCAGCAAAATCCACATGATTGTCCTTCAAGAGTATCATGTCGAAAAGCCCGATACGATGATTCATACCACCACCTATCTTCACTGCTTCCTTCTCCAGCATACGCATGCCAGGAGTCGTTTTTCGCGTGTCAAGTACTCGAGTCTTTGTACCTGCATCTATCAGAGCTTGCTGATAGCGGTGCGTCATTGTAGCAATACCACTCATACGCTGCATGATATTAAGCATCAAGCGCTCCGTCTGCAATAGACTCTGCACTTTACCACTTACTATCATAGCTATATCACCTTTCTTTATCTTTGCTCCGTCTTTTATGAGCACTTCCACCTGCATGGTGGGGTCAAAGCGACGAAACACTTCTTTTGCCACTTCCACACCTGCCAATATACCGTCCTCCTTTACTATCAAACGGCTTTTACCCATTGCGTCTTCTGGTATGCAACACAATGTGGTGTGGTCACCATCACCTATATCTTCAGCAAAACTGAGGTCTATAAGCTTATCAGTCAGTTCTTTTACCGTATGTTGGTATAGTGAGCTCTGCTCCATATCAATAAACTACTTAAACGCTTCCTTTATAGAGTTCTGCACCTTGTTCTTTGGTAAGTAGATGCCAAGTCCTACCTTCAAACCTATAGTAGAACGGTTTGAGTGGTCGTTAAGACTCTGCTCATAATACAATGCAGGCTCGATAGTTAATGTGCGGCTTACGAAGAAGGCATATCCTATCTCTATTCCTGGCATGAAGTCATTGTAATTCTTTGTTTCATGCACATAGTTGGCATTAGCCCCCAGAAACAGTCCATTCTGTAATATGTAGTAGCGACCACCAACACCTATCTTGAAGTCATTTACCTTTGAACCTCCTATGTGCTGATAACCTATCTGACCAAAAAGCAACCAGTTGTCTGTAATAAACTGACCTACGTTACCCTGTATGCCTATATTCCATTTTTTTGCACCATTATAGTTCAGGTCAAGACCTGTCACCGATGCACCTATGTAAGTCTTACCACTCTCAAACTGCGCATTAGCAGTCAATGTCATTGCCACAAGGGCAATCATCATAATCACTTTCTTCATAATATACAATGTACTTTTGTTCTCTTATTTTATTCTTTCACCAAATTTGTTAGTCCTTAGCATAGGAATAAACTTCCTGAAGTACCAGATCTCAAACGATATTGTGCAGAATATTGCCACTAAAACACCAATAGCATAACCATATTCTGGCTCCATGCCTATAGCATCCTTGCTCACGCAAAGGAAGGTGGCACATACGCAAGTCATAAATATCGCAGGTATCATTGTAATGATATAGAGTTTACGTTTCAAGGCAAGGTAAACTGTTATAGCCCACAAAGTGAAAACCGACAATGTCTGGTTAGCCCATCCGAAGTATTTCCATATAGTATTGAAAGAGTCGGGATTGTCCATCTGCCAGACGAGCACCGCCAGTGCAGCTGCAAAAAGTGGAGCGCTCACCATGAGTCTCTTTAGCTTTGGACGCTGGTCTACATGCAAAGCATCTGCCACAATCAATCTACAAGAACGCAAAGCCGTATCACCACTTGTAATAGGAGCTGCTACGACACCGAGTATAGCAAGTATGCCACCTGCCATTCCAAGCCAACCTTCACATACAGTCATCACCACCTTTGGAGCAGCAAAAAACTGTGTGAGAGTTTTCTCCGATTGTCCCGTGTACTGTGCTATCATGTCAGGAGGACAAACCTCACGCCAACCTTCTGAATAGAAGAACCAGCTGCTTACCGTTGCCCAGATAAGAGCTACTATACCTTCCGTTATCATTGAGCCATAGAAGATTGGTCTTCCCAGTTTCTCCGACTTCATACAACGTGCCATCAGTGGACTCTGCGTTGCATGAAAACCCGATATAGCTCCGCACGCTATGGTTATAAAGAGTGCTGGGAATATTGGTTCGGGATTTTCAATACCTACCTGTTTACCCATATTTCCAACTCCATCCCATAGTTCTGGCAGCTGTGGCCACTTTACGAAGAGCACTGCCATCAATGCCAGTGCCATAAAGATAAGCGATACGGCAAATAAAGGGTATATCTTTCCTATTATCTTGTCAACAGGCATCATTGTGGCTATTACGTAATAGAAAAAGATGACACATATCCACAATAGCATATTATCAAAACCACCTGCCGAAACCACCATGTTATTGATAAGTGATGCTGGAGCACTTACAAATACCGCTCCGACAAGTATCAGGAGTAGTACAGCAAAGCACAACATCAACTTTCTCATACTTTCTCCGAGGTACTGTCCTACGATATCTGGCAGTCCTATACCACCCTTTCTGATACTTATCATGCCACTGAGGTAGTCATGAGTGGCACCTGCAAAGATACATCCAAAAACAATCCACAAGTAAGATGACATGCCAAACCACATACCCATAATGGCACCGAATATAGGACCAGTTCCCGCAATATTTAGAAACTGAATCATATACACCTTCCATGTTGGCATGGCTATATAGTCCACACCGTCAGCTTTGCGAATTGCAGGAGCAATTCTCTTCTCATCAGGGGCAAACACCTTTTCTACAAACTTTCCATAGATAAAATATCCAAGGACAAGTGCTACAAGCGAAACAAGAAATGTAATCATAGATGCAAAGTTACGAAAAAAAAATTATTCTTGCAAACATATACTAATATCTGCTTCCTTTTATGAGTTCATAGCCATCAGGAATTCTTGGTTATCGTGTGTACGGGTCATGAGGTTATGAACCTGTTGCATAGCCTCCACAGAGTTCATGTCTGATATGCTCTTACGCAGTATCCACATTCTGTTGATTGTGGTTTCGTCAAGCAGCAGGTCATCACGACGAGTACTTGATGCAACGAGGTTGACAGCTGGGAAGATACGCTTGTTGGCGAGCGTACGGTCAAGCTGCAATTCAGAGTTACCTGTTCCCTTGAATTCCTCAAATATCACCTCATCCATCTTACTACCCGTATCCGTAAGAGCTGTAGCTATGATGGTTAGCGAGCCACCGTTCTCGATATTTCGCGCTGCACCAAAGAAACGCTTCGGTTTCTGCAGGGCATTTGCATCAACACCACCTGTGAGCACCTTGCCTGATGCAGGAGCCACAGTATTATAGGCACGAGCCAAACGTGTTATAGAGTCAAGGAATATCACGACATCGTGTCCACATTCTACAAGTCGTTTTGCTTTCTCAAGTACCAAACCAGCAATCTTAACATGACGGTCTGCAGGCTCGTCAAAGGTTGAAGCTATCACTTCTGCATTTACTGTGCGAGCCATATCCGTAACCTCCTCAGGACGTTCGTCTATTAGCAGCATTGTAATATACGCCTCCGGGTGGTTTGCTGCAATAGCATTGGCAATATCCTTCATGAGTATTGTCTTACCCGTCTTTGGCTGAGACACTATAAGCGAACGTTGTCCCTTACCTATTGGTGAGAACAAATCGACAATACGTGTTGAAATGTTCGTAGCGCTTGGCGTACCACAAAGATTAAACTTCTCCTCTGGGAAGAGTGGCGTGAGGTTTTCAAATGATATTCTGTCACGTATATCCTTGGGGTCTCTGCCATTCACCTTCAGCAAGGTTGTCATGGTGAAATATTTTTCATTTCCATGAGGAGGGCGTACGGTACATTCTACCACATCACCTGTCTTGAGGAAATTATTACGTATTTGCTGCACAGTGAGGTGTACGTCGTCTGGAGAAGACAGATAATTGTAGTCGCTCGAACGTAGGAAGCCATATCCGTCTGGCATAATCTCCAACAATCCGTTGGCACGTATGATGTCAGAGAAATCAAACTCCGAAGCCAGGTCTGTTTCTTCTTCGTAGGACACAAACTGATTCTCCGAAGTATTAGGGTTATCGAACATGTCATAATATGGTATGGCACCATTATCTTCTACAGGCAGGTCCTGTATTACGACAAAGTCCTTTCCCTCGGCAGCTGCCGTTTCCCATGCGTTCTCCTTCGCACCATGCTGAGACTGCACCTTAGACTGCAATCTTTCTATCAGTCCAAGTGTAGGTTCGTCATCATTTTCGTCATCACTGCCCTCAGCACTAACTCCGAAAGCAGCTTCTGGCACGATTTCTTCTACTTTGTCTTCCTTGGCAAAGTCTATCTCAGTTTGCATTATCTTTTCCACATCAGCTTTCTTTTGGTTATTCTCAGCCAATGCTTGTGCAGCCGCCTCTGCTGCAGCTATTATCTCTGCCTTGGTGCGACGTATTCTCTTGCGCTTTCCACCAGTTGCTTCTCCTGACACATGTTCGTCTGCTTCTTCTGCCTGCTGAACGGCTTCTGCATTCTCCGCAGTTTGTGCTTCAGCAGCCTTAGCCTCAGCCTCAGCTTGCAGACGTGCACGCTCTGCCAATTCTGCCTTACTTGGTCTTCCACGTTTTTTCTTTGGAGCGGCTTCAAGACCGCTTGTATTTTCACTAACTGTCATAATATGGGAACTATGATATTAAGTATGGTAATCAATAAAAAAATGTATTCGATTTCTTTTAGTTTAATGGCCTTGATGCTATAAAACGCCACAAACCGTTGATTTTCTTTTTGCAAAGGTAATAAAAATAATCAAGAATGAGGAATTAAGAATGAGAAACGCCCCTTCTTTTTAATTATTTTTAACTGGTCGTAAAAGTGCAAGCTCCTTCATCAGGTCATCCTTAGAAACGCTGCTTACGTCCTTAGCTGGCAGGAAGTGCGACGTATCACCTTTCTCGTCATACGTTATCTCCACTATGTAGTTTATGCGCTGCATGTCGTATAGCAGCTCCTTCACTATTCTCATGGGTTTGCCTACCTTCTTCTTTATCTCCAGCTCAGTATATGGCTTTTCTCCCGCCATAAACTTCTCTTTTATATACTGCATTATCTCCCACGACATATCCACTTTCTCCTGAAAACTAATACTCTGAAACGAGTTAGCAAAAAAGTCGTCGGAATTCTGTCGGCAATAGGAAAGTTCGGCACCTCCAAGACATATTATCCATGATGCCTGCAACCACAACAGGAAGAATGGTATTATGGCAAAAGAACCATAAATGGCATTGTAGTTGGATATCCATATCTGAGAGTTGATGTATATGAGCTGGAACACCTGCATACTCACACCAGCAAGTATTCCAGGCAATAGCGCACTACTCAACTTTACCTTCGTGTTTGGCATGAATATATACAACCCTATGAAGGCAAGCGACCACAACACGTATGGCGAAAGCTCTATGAAAAAGGACATCACAGGACCGATGAGCCTTACACTACCAAGCTCATGATTCAGCGTCGTCACCATAATACTCAGACCAGAGCTTATCACTATCACTATAGGCACGAAGAACAACAGAGACACATAATCCGTAATCGTCCTGAACAGGCTCCTCTGCCTCTTCACCTGCCATATATCGTTGAATGCCAATTCTATATTAGATATCAGCATAAGCACCGTGCCAAGCATAAAGAGCAAACCTATTCCTAAGAATATGCCCTTCTTCGTATGCACGAGGTATGAGTTTACGAAACCTATGATGGTATTAGCAGCATCAGGCTGAGAGGATAGCGAATTACGAAACCAATCCTCTATATACATGGAGTAGCCAAAGCCTCTGGCTATAGCAAACACCACAGCCATAATTGGAACAAAAGCCAACAAAGTAGAGTACGTCAAGTTCGTTGCCGTGCCCATCACTCTCTTTTCGCTTATATCTTCCCAGAGAATCAGTCCGTATTTATATATTGTCTTAACCACCTACTTTTCCCGCTTTTTATTTTTTGGGGGTTACCTACTCTACCTACTACCCTTCCACTACTGTTTCATTCCAAATAAAAAAAGGCAGTGCTCCTATAAGCCGGGTTCTGTTCCGCCATTGCTGACGGCGTCTTATCATTTATCTACTCCGCATGTCACCATGCGACTCCAGCATTCTACCCTCCATCGTGGGGAGCAAGCTCCCGTCGGGCGAGCAGCCCTGTCATGACGATGGTATACTTGAACTTGCAGCCTCCAGCAGACACAGCACATTTGTCACCAAATGCCTGGTGGTCTCTTACACCACCTTCTCACCCTTACTTCCTTCAAAAGAAAGCGGTTATTTTCTTCTGCCTTGTGCTAACTGTCACCAGCTACTTGTATTTTCGCAAGTGGAGCGCTCTTTGCTGCCCGGACTTTCCTCTCGTGCTTGTTTCATCACCAGCGATAAGACCAGAGCACTGCCTATTGTTTTTTTTTACGTTGAAAGTGAAAAGTTGTGAGTTATCTGCTCAGCAAGAAACTCTTGAAGTCGCCAAACTCCTTGCTCATCTCCACACTCTGCTTAGTTCCCTTCATAAACTCCTGCAGACGCTGTGGTATCTCGATGTCAGTTGAAAGAATTGCGTCAACCTTCTCCTTAAACTTGGCTGGGTGAGCCGTTTCGCAGAACACACCCGTTTCGCCTTCCTTGAGCAAATCCTTCAGTGCCTGGTAGCCACATGCGCCATGTGGGTCAAGCACATACCCTGTCTCAGCATAACACTCTCTCATTGTCTTCATGATGGCTTCATCCTTGTAGGTTTCGCCATCTATCAAACTTGTAATCGTCTTATGCTCACCGTTATATAGGTTGTATATTCGTGCAAAGTTTGAAGGGTCGCCTACGTCCATTGCGTTTGCCAATGTAGCCTTTGAAGGCTGTGGTTTATACTCACCAGTCTTCAGGTAGTTATAGAAAATGTCATTAGCATTATTAGCAGCAATGAAACGCTTTATTGGCAGTCCCATTCTGTGACCAAAGAGTGCCGAACAGATATTTCCAAAGTTTCCGCTTGGCACACACATCACCAGGTTGTCAGCCTTGCCTGCCTCCTTCATCCTTGCATAAGCATTGAAGTAGTAGAACGACTGCGGCAGGAAACGAGCCACGTTTATGGAGTTTGCCGACGTCAGTTTCATGTGCTTGTTCAGTTCCTCGTCCATGAAAGCAGCCTTCACCAATGCCTGACAGTCGTCAAATACTCCGTCAACTTCTATGGCAGTGATGTTCTTGCCCAACGTAGTAAACTGACACTCCTGTATTGGGCTCACCTTGCCCTTTGGGTAGAGCACATACACATGTATGCCCTCCACACCGAGGAAACCATTTGCTACAGCAGAACCCGTGTCGCCTGATGTTGCCACCAGCACGTTTACCTTGCCGTTCTGTCCCTCTTTCTTCAGGAAATACTGCAACAGTCTCGCCATGAAACGTGCACCTACGTCCTTGAAGGCAAGAGTGGGACCGTGGAACAGTTCGAGCGAATAGATATTCTCTGTTACAGGCACTACGGGGCAATCAAATGCCAGAGTGTCATACACTATCTTCTTCAGAGCCTCAGCCTCCACGTCTTCACCAAAGAAGGCATCAGCCACAATATAGGCTATCTCCTGGAAAGACATCGTCTCTATCTTGTCGAAGAACTCCTTGGGCAGAGTCTTTATCTTCTCGGGCATATAAAGTCCCTTGTCCTCCGCCAGTCCCTTCACCACAGCCTTCTCCAGCGTGGCTTTCTCTGCTTTTTTGTTGGTTGAATAATATAACATTTTATCTTTCTTTTTTATTTTACTACCATAGATACTACAGAAACTATACACTCATCAGTGTCTGCATAAACTCCCTGAGCCTCAGCACACCATATCCGCCACCTACACAAGTGTATTCGTCGTATGCCTGCACCTCGTCAGGCTCTATGCCTGGGTAATATATTATAAAAGGTACGGGCTCGCCCACATGCACGCGTAGTTCCACTGGCGTATAGTGGTCTGGCAATACGGCTATCTGCACAGGCTCGTCCCATATCTTTACCTCTTCGTATATCGGACCTATCATTCTCTTGTCGAGGTTCTCTATGGTCTTTACTTTCAGGTCTATATCGCCATCATGACCAGCCTCGTCGCTTGCCTCAACATGAAGGAACACGAAGTCCTTTTCCCTAAGGTTCTCCAATGCAGCCTGCGTCTTTCCTTCGTAGTTGGTGTCCCACAGTCCTGTAGCACCCTTCACCTTTATTATGTCCAGACCAGCATACTTGCCTATGCCTTGTATCAAGTCAACGGCACTCACCACTGCTCCCGACTTCACCTGCGGATATTGCTCCATCAGCGTCTGCATGGCAGGACGGTATCCCCCACTCCACGGCCATATTATATTGGCAAGGTCAGCCCCCTTCTTTCTGCGTTCTACGTTCAGGGGAGCATCTTTCAGCACCTCTACCGAGCGCAGTATCAGGTCGTTCAGGAGGTCTGCTGTCTCCTGGGGCGTCATTCTGCCCTCTTCCTTCAGGTTCTCTTTTCCCTCCTCTGGCTTTACCAGCAGGGGACGCCACTCCTCGTTGGGGTGGTCGTGAGGTGGAGAGCAGACTATGTGCTTCGAGCCACCCCTTATTATCAGCAAGTGGCGATATTGTATTCCGCATATCCACTTCACCCTGTCCGAACCCAATTTCTCGTTCAGCAAGGCTACAAGGGGTTTGGCATCCTCTGTCTGCAAGTTGCCACCATTGTGGGTTTTTATCGTGCCGTCCTCGCGCACACATATTATGTTACAGCGCAGGGCAAGGTCATCGTCGCGCATGTCATAGCCTATGGAAGCAGCTTCCAGCGGACCTCTTCCCTCATACACCTCGTCAAGATTATAGCCCAGTATGGCAGTGTTAGCCACTTCCGAACCAGGACTATATCCCTCTGGTACAGTCACCAGTCTGCCCGTCTTGCCCATGCGCGCCAGCATATCCATGTATGGTGTCTTGGCATATTGCAATGGCGTCTTGCCACCCAGTTTCTCCACTGGGTTATCTGCCATTCCGTCGCCTAATACAACTATTGTCTTCATCTTTTCTTAAATATTAGCTATTGAAAGAATATTTGCAAATACGCCAGCAGCCGTCACTGAGGCACCAGCACCAAATCCCTGTATCAGCATAGGGTCTTTATAGCGCTTTGTCGTCAGCGTGACAATGTTGTTGCTACCCTCCAGTTCGTAGAAAGAGTGGTTCATCGGTATCTCCTGCAAACCTACGCTCGCCTTTATCTTAAAGTCAGCGTTTCCGTTAGCGTTTTCGTTCACCACCTCCATTCTTGCTACAAACCTCTGTCGGCAGTTCTTTGCCACCAGTTCTTTTCTCCTTAACTCAAACTGCTCGTCCAGTTCAGGCAACCTCCTCCAGAAGGTGTCCAAATCGCCCTCGAAGTATTCGTCAGGTATAAAGAGGTTCTTCTCTACGTCAGCCTGCTCTATGCGGTAGCCAGCCTCACGAGTCAGTATCACCAGTTTTCTTACCACGTCCATTCCGCTAAGGTCTATGCGTGGGTCAGGCTCAGCAAAACCTTCCTCCTTGGCAAGGCGCACCGTTTCTGAGAGCGGGCAGTCTTCCGACAGCGTGTTGAAGATAAAGTTCAGCGTGCCAGATAGCACAGCCTCTATCTTCAGTATGTTGTCGCCAGAATTCTTCAGGTCGTTGATGGTGCCTATGATAGGCAGACCTGCACCCACGTTGGTCTCGAAGCGGAACTTCACGCCAGCCCTCAGCGCAGTTTCCTTCAACAACTGGTATGTTTCGTAGTCGCCAGAAGCCGCTATCTTATTGGCAGCTACCACGTTTACGTTGTGCTCCAGCAGCGACTTATACAGCTGAGCCACGTCCTTCGATGCCGTACAATCCACAAACACCGAGTTGAAGATGTTCATCTCTATTATGCTGTCAAGCAGTTTCTTCGGATTACTTGGCTCGCTCGCCTCCAGCTGCTCCCTGTACGTCTTCAGGTCTATGCCGTCACGGTCAAATATAGCCTTCTTCGACGAAGCTATCCCCACCACATTCAGCAACAGCCTCGACTCGCTCTTCAGCGTCTCATACTGGCTCTCTATCTGCTCTATCAGCTTAGCGCCCACAGTGCCTACGCCACAAATGAATACGTTCAGCACCTTGTATTCCGACAAGAAGAAAGAGTCGTGTATCACGTTGAGCGACTTCCTCAGGAACTTGCTCTTCACCACGAAGGATATGTTGGTCTCCGAAGCACCCTGAGCACAAGCTATAATCGAGATACCCGACCTGCCCAGCGTGCCGAACAGTTTGCCTGCTATACCAGCAGCCCTCTTCATGTTCTCGCCCACTATGGCAACAGTCGCCAGTCCCGTCTCCACGTCCATGGGGAACATGGCACCCGTCTCTATCTCCTTCTCGAACTCCTTGTTCAGCACCCATGCTGCAGCCTCAGCATCAGCCTCCCTCACGCCGATAGACGTAGAGTTCTCCGACGAAGCCTGCGACACCATGAATACCGATATGCCGTTCTCAGCCAGCGTGGTGAAGATACGCTGGTTCACACCTATCACGCCCACCATTGACAATCCCGTCACCGTGATGAGCGCCGTACCGTTGATAGACGAAATACCCTTGATAGGCTTGTAGTCACCCTCTATCTTCTCCCTTATCACCGTACCCTCAGCATCAGGGTTGAAAGTGTTCTTAACCCTTATCGGTATGTTCTTCACACATACGGGGTAAATAGTAGGAGGATATATAACCTTTGCCCCAAAATTGCAAAGCTCCATCGCCTCTACGTATGACAACTCCTTTATGGGGTACGCACTGCTTATCACCTTTGGGTCAGCCGTCATGAAGCCGTCCACGTCTGTCCATATCTCCAGTTCCGTAGCATCCAGGGCAGCAGCAATGATGGCAGCCGTATAGTCTGAACCGCCACGTCCCAGGTTAGTCGTCTCGCCCGTCTTCGAGTCCTTGGCTATAAAGCCAGGCACCAGTGAAATTCTTGGCTGTTCCTTGAATGTCATCTTCACCAGTCCGTAAGTACGGTCAGCATCCAGTGTATGCTTACCCTGCTTATCCTGCGTCTTTATGAAGTCTCGCGAGTCAAACCACTTCGCTCCCCTCACCAGTTTCGCCACTATGTTCGACGACAATCTCTCGCCGTATGCCACGATGGCATCCTGCGTCTTCTCTGACAAGTCGTGAATCAGGAACACACCAAAATATATTGACCTCAGCTGTTCCAGCAGGGCATCCACCGTCCTGAAGAGTTCCTCTCTGTCCTCCTTGTCCGTTATGATAGTGTCTATCATCTTGTGATGCCTGTCCACTATCCTCTCAAACTCCTCCTTGTAGCGCTCGTCGCCACTCAGAGCCAGTTTGCTCGTCTCGATAAGTTTATCCGTTATACCGCCTAAAGCGCTCACCACAACCACCAAGGGCTGTTCCTTAGCAGCGTTCTCAACAATAGCCTTCAGGCTTAAAATACTCTCTACGGAACCCACACTCGTTCCGCCAAACTTAAGCACCTTCACGGGTGTTCCCGTCTGTTTTGCCGTCATAATTTTACCTCTGCATGGAAAACGCCATGCTCGCCTTTTGATGATTAAAATTCCCCGTCACAAGTGGGGTAAACTTTGACCTTTATACAAAATCACCGCAAAGTTACACATTTTATTCTTAATCACCAAATATCCCACAAAAAATAAGGAATAAAGATTAAGAATTTATTCTTTTCAACCTTATTCCTTATTCCTTTCACCCTTATGCAGAATTACATCTTCACTATGGCGGGAATGACGTATATGATGCCATTGACACTGTCATAATACCTTAGGGTAACAGTCTCACCCGCACTGCGACCGAAATAAAAAAAATGGCTCAGCAACTTCTTGGTTAGCATACGTCGTTGTCATATTGTCAAATTGTCAAATTGTCAAACTGTCAAACTTGAAAATGAAAAAAAACACCATTTCGGCTCACTATTAAATAAATATATAAATATATTTATTTAATAGTGGCACTTTTGCACCTTTTTTTGTGAAACCGAGTTTGACAGTTTGACAATTTGACAATATGACCAGCCGCTAAGCAACAGTCATCCCTTGATAAGCACCAGACCACCCTTGCTAAGCAACAATGCGCTATTGCTAAGCAACAGCATTTATTGCATTGTTTATTATGCGCAAAAAAAACTCGCAAGTGGCTAAAAATATAAGCTACCTGCGAATTTGCGATTTTTGGTGGTGATTCCGCGGGGATTCGAACCCCGGACCCACAGCTTAGAAGGCTGTTGCTCTATCCAGCTGAGCTACGGAACCGACCAAGTATTACAAACAAACAAAATTTGGGGGTGCTGATTCGCATCAGCTAACTTTGCGGGTGCAAAGGTACGAAAAAAAAATTAGACCTGCAAGAGTTGCTCTATGAAATCATCGAGTTCCCGAGAGAGATTTTCCATAAAGGGTGTGCCAATGATGGTGGTCTCGCTGTCATCTACGATGTAAAGCTCGGTGATGTACTTTCCGCTTTCGTTTTCAAGCACATAGTTGAAAGGCATGGCTATGCCGATGTTGGTACCTCCGTCTTCTATGACTGGGGTAAAGGCTTTGTGTACCATGCCGTAGAACTCGTCTGTGTCCAGGGGTGAGTTCATCCATTCTTCGACTATGACACGTGTTATCTCCTTGCCGTCGTCGTCGAATGCCATTACGTCGCCTGTGTCCTGTGACACACGCACGTGGATATCGGTTACGGCTTTAGCTTCTTCCTCGCCAGCGGTGGGAAACTTCTCGGCAATCTTGCTTATGAAGCGGATAAGATTTTTATTTTTTTCCATGACAATGTTTGTATTTCTTGCCTGAACCGCATGGGCATGGGTCGTTAGGACGTGGCTCCTTGCCCTTTACTATTGGTATGCGTGGTGGCATTTGTGGTGCCGAAGGGTCTATGTAGCCTGGACGATGCATGCCGTCTCTCATTGCTGGTGGTACTTGTCCTGGCATTGGTGGCAGGGCTGGCGAACCGTCGGCATTGAGTTCCTGCTTGCTGGTTTGGTATTGTGGCTGTGGCTTTGGCTTAGGCATTTCTGCCGGTGCTTGCTCTGGTGCCTGCTCCTTATGTATATGTATGCGCGAGAGTGTGGAGCATACGGAGTCGTTCATCTGGTTTATCATAGCGTCCCACAGCTTGACAGACTCAAGTTTGAAGATGAGCAACGGGTCTTTCTGCTCGTAGGAGGCATTTTGGGAAGAGTGGCGCAGGTCATCGAGCTGGCGCAGGTTCTCCTTCCAGTTGTCGTCGATGGTGTGGAGCATTACCATCTTCTGGAACTCCTTCATGATGTTCTTGCACTCGCTGTCGTAACACTCCTTGAGGTCGAAGTTCATACGATATATAAGGTGCATATCGGTCAGAGGAATGAGAATACGCTCGAAGTTGGCGTTAGGGTCCTCATATATCTGCTTCACCACTGGCTGTGCCTCGGCTGTCACCTTATCCACGTGCTCCTTGAAGTTGGTCATAACCTTCTGGAAGGTGTCTTCCTCGAGTTGCTGACGCGGGGTGGATGTAAATTCTTCTTCTGTGAATGGCACCTCCATGAAGAACACCTTGAGGAAGCGCTCCTTGCAGCCTTCGTAGTCGTTGTTGGAGAGTATGGAGAGCACACGGTCCCAGATGGTGTTGGTGATGTCCATGCCGATACGCTCACCCATGAGGGCATGGCGACGCTTCTCGTAGATGACGGTACGCTGCTTGTTCATTACGTCGTCATACTCGAGCAGGCGCTTACGTATGCCGAAGTTGTTTTCTTCTACCTTCTTCTGAGCTCGCTCGATAGATTTGGATATCATTGGTGCCTCGATGCGCTCGCCTTCCTCGAAGCCCAGGCGGTCCATGACCTTGGCTATGCGCTCTGAACCGAAGAGACGCATGAGTTTGTCTTCAAGCGAAACATAGAATACTGATGAGCCTGGGTCACCCTGACGACCTGCACGACCACGCAACTGACGGTCAACGCGACGGCTCTCGTGGCGCTCTGTGCCTATGATGGCGAGACCACCTGCTGCCTTTACCTCTGGGGTAAGTTTGATATCGGTACCACGACCTGCCATGTTGGTGGCTATGGTTACGACGCCCTTGCCATTGACGCTCTTACCTGCCTCTGCCACGATGAGCGACTCCTTGGCGTGCTCCTTGGCATTGAGCACCTGGGCATTGACGCCATTGCGCTTGAGGATATTGTAGAGCAGCTCAGAGATTTCCACCGACGTGGTACCCACGAGCACTGGACGGCCTGCGTCTCTCATGGCGATAACCTCTTCTACCACAGCCTTATACTTTTCGCGGGCGGTCTTATAGACACGGTCGTCCATATCCTTGCGGATAACAGGCTTGTTGGTAGGTATTTCCACAACGTCGAGCTTGTAGATATCCCAGAATTCGCCTGCCTCGGTAGAGGCTGTACCTGTCATACCAGCCAGCTTGTGATACATGCGGAAGTAGTTCTGCAGGGTGATGGTAGCATAGGTCTGGGTGGCTGCCTCGACCTTCACATGCTCCTTGGCCTCTACTGCCTGATGCAAGCCGTCAGACCAGCGACGGCCCTCCATGATACGTCCTGTCTGCTCATCTACAATCTTCACCTCATTATTTATAACGACATACTCATCGTCACGATTGTAGAGGGAGTAAGCCTTGAGCAACTGCTGAAGGGTGTGGACTCGTTCTGACTGCTCAGAGAAGTGGTTGATGAGCTGGTCTTTCTTCTCGAGGCGTTCCTCGTCTGAAAGTCCCTGTTCTGCTTCGAGGGCAGAGAGTTCGGAGGTGATATCTGGAATGACGAAGAGTTCCTTGTCGTTTACCTGCTTGGAGAGCCATTCCACGCCCTTGTCCGTGAGGTCGGCACCATGCATTTTTTCGTCAACTACGAAGTAAAGTGGTGCTACGGCTTCAGGCATGCGGCGGTTGTTGTTCTCCATGTAGTATTCCTCGGTAGAGAGCATGCCCGACTTTATGCCGTCCTCGGAGAGGAACTTCACCAACGGCGTGTTCTTAGGCAGCGCCTTGTACGAACGATAGAGGGCAAGGAAGCCTTCCTGGGTAAGTTCCTTGTTGTTTTTCTCTGTGCCTTCATTTATTTTATGCTTAGCCTCGGCAAGGAGTGATGTGGCGAGTTTGCGCTGCTCTGCCACTAGTTTTTCCACCAAGGGCTGGTATTCCTCAAACATCTGCACGTCGCCCTTTGGCACAGGACCTGATATAATAAGAGGTGTACGGGCATCGTCTATAAGCACTGAATCGACCTCATCGACGATGGCGTAGTTGTGGGCACGCTGAACGAGGTCTTCTGGCTGCATGGCCATGTTGTCGCGCAGATAGTCGAAGCCGAACTCGTTGTTGGTACCAAAGGTGATGTCTGCCTGGTAAGCCCTGCGACGCTCTTCGGAGTTAGGACGATGCTTGTCTATGCAGTCAACGGAAAGTCCGTGGAACATATAGAGAGGCCCCATCCACTCGGAGTCACGCTTGGCAAGATAATCATTGACGGTTACGACGTGAACACCATTTCCCGTCAGGGCATTGAGGAACACTGGGCAGGTAGCCACAAGGGTCTTACCCTCACCCGTAGCCATCTCGGCTATCTTACCCTGATGGAGCACCGTACCACCAAAGAGCTGCACGTCATAGTGTACCATCTCCCACTTGAGGTCGTTGCCGCCTGCTGTCCAGTGGTTGTGGTAGATAGCCTTGTCTCCATCTATGGTTATGAAGTCCTTTGCAGGGTCTGATGCCAGTTCGCGGTCGAAGTCGGTAGCCGTAACGATGGTCTCCTCGTTCTCTGTAAACCTGCGTGCCGTCTCCTTCACAATAGAGAAGGCTACGGGATAAACCTCGTCGAGGGCTACTTCGAGCTTGTCCAGAACCTCCTGCTCCAGCTTATCTATCTGGCTGAAGATTGGCTCACGCTCGTCAATGGGTGTCTGTTCTATCTTCTCCTTGAGCTCGGCAATGCGCTGTTTCTGCTCTTTCACTGAGCCCTGCACATACTGCTGTATCTCCTTGCTCTTGGCACGGAGTTCGTCATTTGACAACGCCTGAATCTCGGGGTAAACAGACTTAACCTTTTCTACTAATGGTTGTATTTTCTTGATGTCTCGGCTGGACTTATTACCAAAAATTGCCGAAAGGATTGATAAGAAATTCATATTGTGTAATGTAATTTTATCGGATATTAAGACGCAAAGTTACTGTTTTTTTTTGATATGCCAAAATAAAACGGTGCAAAAGTTGCAAGCAAAGCTAAGGCAAGGAGGTTTGCACCCTCGGCATAAACCTGGAATATGTTGCCCAGAAAGAAGAGCAGCACACTGCCTGAAACCACGTATCTTCCCCACCCCTTCATGAGTTTTGGGAGTGCAAAAATAAAGAAAAACGGATTGAAGATAAATATCTGAAAATTAACTCTTACCGTAGGATGCTGAGAGAAAAGCATGAGGAACAGAACTATACCCACAAAAGCATACAGACAGCACACCACGTAATGCACCCAATAGACTGGACGCTTGAGCACAAAGCCCTCGAAACAAACAAAATATGCCAAAGAGAGCAAAAGCACCACTGTTGCCATCTGCGTGGGGGAAAGCGGGAAATTCACGTTATCGGGATTTACCCACGCCTTGCCTGGCGCCAATGCCCAGTAAGCTGTATCTACGAGTTCCTTTGAAACTGTGGGCGAAGAATATATCAAGGTAGAATCAAAGTCGGCAGAGAGCACCTCGGGCAGAAATTCGCGCTCCTCATAGGTGGTGTTGGCATCGGCTGCAACACCCAGAAGAAGGTCATTGCCGAAGCGAGCCCAGGGGTGGTCCTTGGTCTTCATGTGAACAAGGTCACGAAAGGAAAGATTACCCTGCTGCATCTCAGGAAGCTGACGACATTTTATCTCGCCTCCCGTTTCTCCTATCGACTGGAAATTGTCACCCGTCATCATGGCATCGAGAATGATGTCCCGAGCCTTGGTGGTGCAGTTATTATAAAAGTAGTTATAGCGATAGACGAGATTTTCGGGGCGGGAATTTTCGAGCAGAGCCTCCACAAAGGCTGCCTTCTGATAGACACTCATGTTGATGTGCTGCTCGTACACTCCGCATCCCCAACGCTTGTATTCATCAAGAAAATCATTGTAGGAGCAGATGCCCATGCAATAGTCTGTCAAGCCAAAGACAAAGCGCAAAACGAAGAAGTTTGCCGTAGGGTCAAAGACACCGTAATTGACAGCTATATCCTCGTTGGTGGCACGGTTTCTTACTCGTATGGCGGTATGTCCGTAAAGGGAATAGACCTCATCGTGGGGCTGACAGGTAAGGAGGCTTATATCAATGCTGTCGAATTTCTCATGCAGCTCGTCTGCCGATATAACAGACAAATCTACAGCCGATAAAACCTGCTGTGCACCACCGAAAAAAAACATTAAAATGCACAGTGGCTCCCTTAAAAAAAAGCAAATATTTCGTTTCACGGTGCAAAAATACAAAAATTATTCGTAACTTTGCACTTCGAGTAACAAAAAATAACACATACATTCTACACACGATGACTATAACGAGAAGAAGTGCTTCGATAATATCATTGTTCTTATTACTGCTTTCCCCGCTCTCGGCAATAGCGCAGAGCAGCACGCTGTCGCCCTACTCCATGTATGGACTCGGTGCTCTCACAGACCAGTCTAATGGTGCCAGCCGAGGCATGAACGGCGTAGGACAGGCTTTCAGGGAGAGCAACCAGATTAACCACCTCAACCCTGCATCTTATTCCAGCGTAGATTCTACCACGTTCATTTTTGACGTGGGCATGTCCTTGCAGCGCACCATATTCAAGGAGGGCTCATCCACAAAGGGAGCCAACACTGCCGACTTCGAGTATTTCATGGCTGGCTTTCGTGCTGCAAAGCATCTTGGCATGGGCTTCGGACTTGTTCCTTTCTCCGACATGGGCTTTGACTTCAAGAACACCAATTCAGTAAACAACTACGCTCAATACCCCTACGACCCTCTCTACACAAGCACCAAGCAGACTACCAACTACACTGCCGACGGCGGTCTGCATGAGTTCTTCATCGGCATGGGCTGGGAACCATTCAAGAATATCTCTGTAGGTTTCAACGCCTCCTACATGTGGGGCAATATCGGCCGCACGGTTTCAAGCACCTTCTCCGACACCAACGTCAATTCCATCTACAAGATTTATTCTCAGAAGGTTAACACATACAAGCTCTCCTTCGCTGCGCAATACACATATCCGCTCAGCAAGCATGACAACCTTACTCTGGGTGTAACCGTAACACCTGGTCACAAGCTGGGTGGCGACGCCGAACTGAGCTACATATCCATAAACTCCGTATCAGGAAAGGCCGACACAGTAAAGTGTATAGCCAAGGACGGCTACAGGCTCCCTACGGAGGTTGCCGTCGGTTTGGCATACAAACATGCTGACAAGTGGAGGGTAGGACTCGACTACACCTACCAGAACTGGGCTTCTATACCATCAAGCAACTACGTCAAGCCAGACGGAACCATCGTTGGTGTTACTGGCAATTACAACAACCGCCACAAGATAAACGCTGGCGGCGAGTGGTGCCGCAACCCTCAGGGCAGGTCATTCTTCGACAAGATAAGGTACAGGGCTGGTGTGAGCTACGCCTCCCGATATTTGAAGATTAACACCTCTGAGGGTATCAAGGATGGACCTCGCGAGATATCTGCCAGCGTAGGTTTCGCCATGCCAATCATCAACAACTATAACAACCGTTCTATCCTCAACATAGGATTTCAATGGGTTAACGAGGCGGGCTCTGTCATAACAGCCAACACTTTCCGTATCAACATAGGTCTGACCTTCAACGAACGCTGGTTCATGAAGTGGAAATTTGATTAACGGAGGGCAACCAACGTGAAACAAATAATGAGCGAGGAAAGTAAACATCACATAGAAGAGAATAAAAGTAACACAAGCGCTATCGTTTGGATACTTTTATTCTTTGTTCTTAATTCTGCTTCCCTGACTTTCTTCTCCTCCTGCGACAACGCCAAGGAACACACAGCCGAAGCCATACGCGACGAGGACTCGGTGGCAATGATGACATCATACGGCATCAACACCCTCATAAGCGATTCTGGCATCATGCGCTACCGTATCATTGCCGAGCGCTGGGAGGTAAACGACAACGTGCATCCACCGCGCTGGACATTCAACCGCGGACTGTTTCTCGAGCAGTTTGACGAGAAATTCCACATTGAAACCTACATACAGGCAGACACAGCCCGCTACTACACTGCCAAGAAACTATGGCACCTGTGGGGCAACGTGCGAATAAAGACCGTTGACGGGCTCATCTTCACCAGCGAGGAACTCTACTGGGACCAGAACAGCCACGAGCTTTACTCCAACATGTTCTCCCACCTCGTTACTCCTGAAAGAGAGCTGCAGGGGGCTCACTTCATAAGCGACGAGCGCATGCGCCACTATAAGATTTCCAACACCAAAGGCTCCTTTACGAGGGAGGATTTCGACAACGATGCTAGCGCCAACGCCAACGCTGCCCCTGGAGCAAGCCCCGATGCGAGTGCTGCCGACACGGTGCCTAAGCGCAAGATGGCTGTGCCTCGAAAACGCTGATTTTTTACTCATACATAGTCACACACATACGCATAACTACCATTTACATTGCTTATAACACTCATTATCATAACAATGCTGTTTTCTGCCTTTTTCTCGGGCATGGAGATAGCCTTTGTATCCAGCAACAGGATGTTGGCAGAGATGAATAGCGACGAGGACAGTCTTACCCACCGCATCATCTCCTTCTTCTACCGCCATCCCAACACCTACATCAACACCATGCTCGTGGGCAACAACATAGCCCTCGTCATCTACGGCATACTCATTGCCCGCCTGTTTGATTCCACCATCTTTGCCTCCCAGTCTGAGGCTTTTCGCGTCAGTGCCGACACTATCATCTCAACCATCATCGTGCTCTTCACTGGCGAATATCTACCGAAGACCATCTTCAAGAATAACGCCAACACGCTGCTTGGTTTCTTTGCCATCCCAGCGTGGCTCTTCTTCGTTATTCTCTACCCCATCTCCCGCTTCTGCACTGGCATTTCCCGCGCCTTGCTCAAGGTGCTTGGCGTAACGGTCAAGAAGGGTGAGGACACCGAGGAGTTCTCGAAGGTTGACCTCGACTATCTCGTAAACAACGGCAATGGCAACAGCAACGACAGCGATGCCGACAGCAAGGACAGCGACGGCGACGCCAACCAGGACAACGCCATGGAGGTGAGACTGTTCAGAAATGCCCTCGACCTCAGTGACACCAAGGTGCGCGACTGCATGATTCCACGCACCGAGATAACCAGCATTGAGAAAAGCGCATCAGTGGAGGAGTTGCGCCAAAAGTTTGTAGAGAGCGGACGCTCGAAAGTTATTGTGTATAAGGAAGATATAGACCATATCATAGGCTACGTGCACTCCTCCGAACTGTTCCGCATAAAGAAGGATTGGGTGTCTCATGTCCACAGCATACCCTTTGTGCCCGAGACTATGGCTGCACGCAAACTGATGGAGAACCTTCTCTCCCAGAAGACCTCTCTTGCCGTAGTCGTTGATGAATTTGGTGGCACCAGCGGACTCGTGGCTCTCGAGGATATCGTGGAGGAAATCATAGGCGAGATAGAAGACGAGCACGACATCAACAATTTCGAGTGCCGCCAGACCTCCGACGGAGGCTACCTCATCTCGGCGCGACTCGAGATAGAGCGCGTCAACGAGACGCTCAACATAGACCTACCAGAGAGCGACGACTACAAGACCGTGGGCGGACTTATCCTTGCGCGCCACCAGTCCTTCCCCCGTCTCAACGAGGAGATAACATTCGACGGCTGGAAATGCAAAATCCTCAAAAACACCAAAACAAAGATAGAACTTGTAAAAATAATGCGCTCTTAATTTGCTTAATTGCAGAAAATATATTAACTTTGTGCCGTTTTTATGCAAAAATGCACTAAAGCAGAACATAATTCAAAAATAATAACAAAAACAAAATAAAGAAACACATGGCAGTATTAGGAAAAATCAGAAACAGAGGAGTCCTGCTCGTAAGCATCATAGGTCTCGGTCTGTTTGCGTTTATTGCTGAAGAGGCCGTTCGTTCTTGCGAATCTACCAAGAACAACGAGCGCCAGCAGGTGGCTGAGGTTCTCGGCGAGAAAATCAGCTATCAGGAGTTTCAGGACCTGGTTGACGAATACCAGGACGTAATCAAGATGACACAGGGCAGAGACAACCTCTCTGAGGATGAAGTCAATCAGGTGCGCGACATGGTGTGGAACCAGTATGTGCAGAACATCCTCATCTCTCGTGAGGCAGAGAAGCTCGGCCTCCGCGTTACCGACGACGAGATTCGCGACATCCTCAATCAGGGTACCAACCAGATGCTCATGCAGACACCTTTCGTCAATCAGCAGACTGGTCGTTTCGATGCCAACTCCCTCAAGCAGTTCATCAGCGAATACAAGAAGGCACAGCAGACCAACCCTCAGCAGGCTGAGCAGATGCGCCCAATCTACAACTACTGGAACTTCATGGAGAAGAACCTGCGCCAGCAGCTCCTCGCCCAGAAGTATCAGACACTCCTTGCCAACACCTTCGTATCCAACAACATAGAGGCTAAGCAGACCTTCAACGAGGAGAACGAGGAGGCAAACATACAACTTGCTGCTTTCCCCTACTCTTCTGTTGCCGACAAGGACATTCAGGTTTCTGACGACGACCTTCAGGCTAAGTATAAGGAAATCAAGGCTCGCTTCAAGCAGTACGAGGAGACTCGCGACATCAAGTACGTCTCTCTTCAAGTACAGCCTTCAGCTGCCGACCGCGCTGCCATCACCAAGCAGACTCAGGAGTTTGCCTCTCAGCTCGCTTCAGCAGAAGACCCATCAGAGGTTATCCGCAAGTCTGGCTCCAACGTGGCTTACCTCGGTGTGCCAGTCATGAATTCAGCTTACCCTGCCGACATCGCAGCAGTGCTCGACTCTATCCCTGTTGGCACTACCACAGCCATCAAGGAGAACAAGCAGGATAACACCCTCAACGTAGTTCGCCTTATCTCCAAGCAGGAACTGCCTGATTCTGTTCAGTTCCAGGTAATACAGGTTGGCGCTGAAACCCTCGAGGCAGCACGCACTAAGGCTGACTCTATCATGGGTGCCCTCTCTGCCGATGCTTCTCAGTGGGACGCACTGGCTAAGAAGTACGGTCAGACTGGCGCTCAGCAGTGGCTCACCACACGCGATTACCAGTATGCTCCATCTATCGACATTGATACCAAGGCTTATCTCAACGCCCTCAACACCATGCAGGTTGGCGAACTGAAGAACCTTGCTACCAACTCTGGCAACATTATTATAAAGGTTACCGACCGTCGTGCTATGCAGACCAAGTATATCGCTGCAGTCATCAAGACTCCTATCGCTTTCTCTAAGGACACCTATTCCAAGGCTTACAACAAGTTCTCTCAGTACGTTTCCGAGAACCAGACAATAGAAAACCTCGAGAAGAACGCCAAGAAGTACGGCTATCAGGTACTGGAGAATCAGGACGTTCGTGCTGGTCAGCACAATATCGCTGGCATCCACGGCACCCACGACGCACTCAAGTGGGTTTACGAGGCAGACGAGAACTCTATCTCCCCTCTCTATGAGTGTGGAGACAATGACAACCTCCTCGTAGTAGCCCTCACCAAGATACACGAGAAGGGCTATCGCGACCTCTCCGACGAGCAGGTCAAGGAGATGGTAAAGGCTGAAGTACTCGTTGACAAGAAGGCAGAGAAGCTCATCGCCAAGGCTGCTGGCGTGAAGAACATTGCAGGTGCCAAGGCTAAGGGCGCACAAATTGTACCCGTTAACCAGATTACCTTCTCTTCACCAGTATTCGTAGCTGCTACAGGCGCTTCAGAGCCAGCACTCTCTGGTGCAGTAGCTGCCACCAAGCAGGGTCAGTTCTCCAACAAGCCTGTCAAGGGCAACGCTGGTGTATATCTCTTCCAGGTAATGAAGAAGCAGAGCCGCGGTCAGAAGTTCGACGCCAAGGCTTACATGCAGCGCATAGCACAGCGCAACATGCAGGCAGCAGGAAACTTCATGCAGGAGCTCTTCATCAATGCCGACATCACCGACCACCGCGTAATGTTCTTCTAATACATTATTTATAATATAACAGAGTTTTAACAACCATAATAATTATTCAACACAGATAACTATGAAATACTTAACCGACGAAAAGCTGGTAATTGTAGGCGCAGCAGGCATGATAGGCTCTAACATGGCACAGACAGCCCTTATGCTCGGACTTACAAAAAACCTGTGCCTCTATGACGTGTTCTCTCCTGAAGGCGTGGCCGAGGAGATGCGCCAGAGTGGTTTCGATGATGCTTGCATCACTGCTACCACCGATGTGGCAGAGGCTTTCAAGGATGCAAAATACATAATCTCTTCAGGTGGCGCTCCACGTAAGGACGGCATGACACGTGAAGACCTCCTTCGCGGCAACTGCGAGATAGCAGCCGACCTGGGTCGTAACATCAAGCAGTACTGCCCCGACGTAAAGCACGTCGTTATCATCTTCAACCCAGCCGACATGACGGGTCTCGTTACCCTCATCTGGTCTGGCCTCAAGCCTTCACAGGTTTCTACCCTCGCAGGTCTCGACACCACTCGTCTGCGCACCGCCCTTGCTCATAAGTTTGGCGTTATGCAGACCGAGATTTCCGACTGTGCCACCTATGGTGGTCATGGCGAGCAGATGGCTGT
The DNA here is from genome assembly GCA_002394365.1 of Prevotellaceae bacterium UBA4332. Lineage (GTDB taxonomy): Bacteria > Bacteroidota > Bacteroidia > Bacteroidales > Bacteroidaceae > Prevotella. The sequence continues at coordinate 28,052 of DGTQ01000026.1, read as the reverse complement.
CTTCGGCAGCAATGCTGTCATAGCAGGCCGCAAGCTCATGGACATCATTGGCACCGACGAGTTCACAGAGGAGGAATGGGAGCAGATGCAGCAGGACGTCACCAAGGGTGGCTCACGCATCATCAAGCTCCGCGGCCGTTCTTCTTTCCAGAGCCCTTCTATCCTCTCTGTCCAGATGATAGAGGCTGTCATGGGCGGACGTCCTTTCCCTTGGCCAGCAGGCGTATATTGCAACGACAAGCGCTTCAACCACATCGTGATGGGTATGGACACCACCTTCACCACCGACGGTGTTACCTACAAGATTCCTGAGGGCACCAAGGACGAGATGGCACGTCTCCACTCAAGCTACATCCACCTCACCGCTATGCGCGATGAGCTTATCGAGATGGGCGTAATCCCAGCAGTAGAGAAATGGAACGAGGTTAACCCTAACCTCTAATTCTCCCCTTCCCTCTTTTATGAGAATCGGACTCTTTGGCGGTTCTTTCAACCCCATACATAACGCACACATAGCACTCGGCACTACCATGCTGAGTGCTATGTCGTTAGATGAGGTCTGGTATCTGGTCTCGCCACGCAATCCCCTCAAGCAGCACTCCACCGACCTGCTCGACGAAGAAGTGCGCCTCCACCTTACCCGCCTCGCCCTCGAGGACTATCCCCGCCTTCGTGCCTCCGACTACGAGTTCCACCTGCCACGCCCTTCCTACACCTGGAACACTCTCCAGCACCTACGTCAAGACTATCCCCAGCATGAGTTCATCCTCATCATTGGCGGAGACAACTATGAGAAATTCCATAAGTGGGCGCACTATCAGGACATCCTCGACAACTACGAAATAGCTGTCTATCCGCGTTCTAACGGGGATGATAACGGGAACGGGAACCTTAAACTCTCAAACCCCAAACCTCAAACCTCAACTCTCAACTCTCGACTCCACATCATCAACGTCCCTCTCCTCCCCATCTCCTCCACCATGATACGCAACAAGGTGCGACTTGGCGAGGACATACGCCCCTACGTACCCCTCAAAGTAGCCCTTGAGGTGGAGAAATTGTCGCTTTTCAGATAAAAAATGTTTCACTGACATTTTTTTACCCCCCTTTCCTACCCTTAAATCATTTTTTTTTCCTAACTTTGAAACACATTTCAGCAGGAAGGGTTCTCTAACCCCTTCTCTCTCTAAAAAATTCTAAAACCTAAAACCATATCAAAAAAAAGACATTAGCAATATGGCAAGACAATACCTTCTCGGATTAGATGTCGGCTCCTCCAGCGTCAAGGCATCACTCGTCGATGTCACTACAGGCGCTACGGCAGCCTCCTGTTTCTATCCCGAAACCGAAGCCCCCATCAAGGCTGTCAAGGCTGGCTGGGCAGAACAGTCGCCCGATATGTGGTGGACCAATGCCAAGCTGGCGCTCAGCAATATCATGCAGCAGACCTCTGCCACTGGCTCTGACATCCTCGCCGTCGGCATCTCCTACCAGATGCACGGCCTCGTCTGCGTAGATAAAGACCAGCAGGTGCTGCGCGATGCCATCATCTGGTGCGACTCCCGCGCCGTTCCCTATGGCGAGAAGGCTTTCGCTGCACTTGGTGCCGACAAGTGTCTCTCCCACCTGCTCAATTCGCCAGGCAATTTCACTGCCTCCAAGCTGGCGTGGGTGAAGGAGAACGAACCCGAGGTGTTCGCTAATATATATAAGGTGATGCTCCCAGGCGACTATATCGCCATGAAGCTCTCTGGCGAAATCAACACCACCGTCAGCGGACTCTCCGAGGGCATCATGTGGGATTTCAAGGAGGGCAAGCCAGCCGACTTCCTCTTTGACTATTACGGCTTCTCGTCAGATGTCATTGCCCCCATCGTGCCCACCTTCGGCGTTCAGTCGCGAGTGTCTGCCCAGGCAGCCGCCGAGACAGGACTCCTTGCTGGCACCCCCATCAGCTACCGCGCTGGCGACCAGCCTAACAACGCCCTCTCTCTGGGTGTGCTACAGCCAGGCGAGATAGCAGCCACTGGCGGCACTTCGGGCGTGGTCTATGGCGTGCTCGGCTCCGTCAACTACGACCCCAAGAGCCGCGTCAACACCTTTGCCCACGTCAATCATACCGCCACCGACACCCGTCTGGGCGTGCTGCTCTGCATCAATGGCACAGGCATACTCAATGCGTGGACCAAGCGCACCATAGCCCCCGAGGGCATCACCTATGCCGAAATGAATGACCTTGCCGAGAGCGTACCAGTAGGAGCTGAAGGGCTCTCCATCATACCGTTCGGCAACGGTGCCGAGCGCATACTCGAGAATCAGAACCCTGGAGCCAGCATCCACGGCATCAATTTCAATATCCACACCAAGGCTCACATCGTGCGTGCCGCCCAGGAGGGCATCGCCTTCTCCTTTGCCTATGGCATCGACATCATGAAGCAGATGGGCATGAACATCACCACCATCAAGGCTGGTCATGCCAACCTCTTCCTCTCGCCGCTCTTCCGCCGAACCCTCGCCGCCGTCACAGGAGCCACCATCGAGCTCTATGATACCGACGGCTCAGTAGGTGCAGCCAAGGGCGCAGGCATCGGAGCTGGCATCTACAAGGACAGCGACGAGGCATTCTCTACCCTCAAGCTCATCGAGGCTGAGAAACCCGTCAGCGATACCTCTGCCTACATCGAGGCATACGAGAACTGGAAACAGTTCTTAGTTATGAGGTCATGAGGTTATGAGGTTATGAGGTTATGAGGTTTGAGGTTTGAGGTCATCTTACTTTACAACCTGAAAGCGAAGCGACCTGAAAACATGACACCTTTATTCAATATTCAATCTTCAATATTCAATCTTCAATAATTTTTCAATATTCAATATTAAATATTCAATTTTCAGATGAAAGAGTATTTTCCACAAATCAGCAAGATTCCCTTCGAGGGACCAGAGTCTAAGAACCCTATGGCTTTCCACTACTACGACGCAGAGAAGGTAGTGGCAGGCAAGAAAATGAAAGACTGGATGCGCTTCGCTATGGCGTGGTGGCACACACTGTGCGCTGAGGGCGCCGACCAGTTTGGCGGTGGCACCAAGAAGTTCCCCTGGAATCAGGGGGCTGACGCCGTTGAAGTAGCCAAGAACAAGGCTGACGCAGGCTTTGAAATCATGCAGAAGCTCGGCATCGAGTACTACTGCTTCCACGATGTTGACCTCGTTTCTGAGGGCAACAGCATAGCCGAGTATGAGGCAAACCTCAAGGCTATCACCGACTACCTCGCCGAGAAGCAGAAGCAGACAGGCATCAAGCTTCTCTGGTCAACGGCCAACGTATTCGGCAATGCCCGCTACATGAACGGTGCCTCTACCAACCCCGATTTCGACGTTGTGGCTCGCGCCATCGTACAGATTAAGAACGCCATCGATGCAGGCATCAAGCTCGGCGCTGAGAACTACGTATTCTGGGGCGGCAGAGAGGGCTACATGTCACTCCTCAACACCGACCAGAAGCGCGAGAAGGAGCACATGGCTACCATGCTCACCATGGCTCGCGACTACGCTCGCTCTAAGGGCTTCAAGGGCAACTTCCTCATCGAGCCAAAGCCTATGGAGCCATCCAAGCACCAGTATGACGTTGACACCGAGACCGTCATCGGCTTCCTCAAGGCACACAACCTCGACAAGGACTTCAAGGTAAACATTGAGGTAAACCACGCTACCCTCGCTGGTCACACCTTTGAGCACGAACTCGCTTGTGCCGTTGACGCTGGCATGCTCGGCTCTATCGACGCCAACCGTGGTGATGCACAGAACGGCTGGGATACCGACCAGTTCCCTATCGACAACTACGAGCTCACCCAGGCATGGATGCAGATAGTACGCAATGGCGGCATAGCACCTGGCGGTACAAACTTCGATGCCAAGACACGTCGCAACTCTACCGACCTCGAGGACATCATCATCGCCCACATCTCTGGCATGGATGCCTGCGCACGCGCTCTGCTCAATGCCGTTGACATCATGCAGAACTCCCCTATCCCACAGATGGTCAAGGAGCGCTACTCATCCTTCGACAGCGGCATAGGCAAGGACTTCGAGGACGGCAAGCTCACCCTCGAGCAGGTCTATGAGTACGGCAAGAAGGTAGAAGAGCCTAAGCAGACCTCAGGCAAGCAGGAGCTCTATGAAACCATCGTAGCCCTCTACGCCAAGTAAAGGAATACTGCAAAAGAACATAACACAGCAGAATGCGCCAAGCCCCGTTTTCATACAGAGCCTGGCGCATTTTTTGTTTGTGTGTTTCTGTCAGCCGTCGTGGCTACTTTTTCAGCCCGTCGTGGCTCATCTTTCAGCCGCCAGGGCTTTTTTCTCTTAGCCCGTCGTCATGGCGAGGTCATAGCCCATCTCGGCATAGGTGCGCATGGAGAGCATCTGCGCCTACTACGTCCATCGGAAAGAGAAGGAATAGAGATACTATAACGCCCCACTCATCATGAGCGAGGCGTTAGTTGTTTTGTTATACAGCCATATTATACTGTCTCTCCACAAAGTTATATACGGCATCTCTGTAGTAATTGATGCTTTCGTCCGAATAGTTTGAAGGCAGGTTCTCCCACAACATGTCACGAATGGTAACAATAATAGTTGACCTCGTTTCCTGCTTGTCAAACGGATGATCCATTGTCCTCAGCAGGTCTTTTATCTTCTTCAGCAGGTCTTTAGCCACCTTCTTTATTTTCTTGATGTCATCTTTTGATAGGTCATTCTTTACCAGCACGTCAAACATGGACAGTTGCTCGTCATTTTCAAATCCTTCCCTGACATATCGCCGTTCCTCCTCCGTCAGTTCATTTGACAGTTTCATCAGTTCCTCGAAGGTTTTCTCTATGGTGGCACGATTCTGCTCCTGGTTATAGTCATGTATTATCTCCTGATACCTCTCATAGAAGTTTATGCGCGACGGGTTAGCTGCCATCATCTTTGCCAGACGTTCCTGTAGCAACTCCTGAATATCTTTCAGTACAAGGTTTTTCTCTTTGCTCTTGGCGAACTCGCGACGGAGTAGTTCAAAGTCAATGCCGCTAATATCAAAGCGACGTGACTCTGCTACCATTGTGGAATTCGAATCTACTTCTAAATGCTCATTCACAATTTCGTTGATAGCCACGCTCAGGTCTGTGATGTCGGCATGTTTGCGCTTCTGCTGCAGTTCCTTGTAGATGGCTTCAATGGCATCCTTCTGTTGCTTCATTTCGGGAGTGATGTCCTCCCGATCGAGGTACTTCCACAGCTTCAGTAGCGTGGATGCAAACGTGCAGTATGACTTCCTGATTTCAGCCGTCTCGCACATCGCATTGGCAGCCTTCTTCAGTAGCGACAACTTTTCAAAACTCTCAGCCTTAATCAAGTCATCCAAATCAAAACCATGCTCTTTCAGGAAAGCCGTAGCAGCAGCTATAGTTTCCATCACATGCTTAATGAGTTCCTTCTTGTCGATGGTTGGGTCGCTGCCTCCTGCGCCACCTTCCGGGTTGGCTGTATAATCGGCCAATGCCTGGCGCAGGGCTTTCACGATGCCGATATAGTCGATGATCAGACCGTTTGTCTTTCCTTCCGCCACGCGATTGGCACGGGCGATGGTCTGCATCAGCGTGTGTGCCTTCATGGGCTTGTCGATATAGAGGCATGAGAGCGTTTTTACGTCGAAACCTGTCAGCCACATGGCGCAGACGAAGACCACCCGTAGCCGCGAGTCATCCGCCTTGAAAGCCTTGTCCAGTTCCTCCTTCTCCATCCTCTCGCGGTGTGGCTTGATGTCGAGGCCCCACTTCTGGAACGTCTGTATTTCGTTCTGCTCTTGCGAAACGACTACCGCCATGTCCGTCTCCCTCATCCATTCCAGTTTGCGTTGCATCTCCTGAGCCTCCTGTTGTGAAGTGCTTTTGGCGATGGCTTCTTCCAATACCTTGATTTCGCGCTGCCAGTATTCCTGCACGTAGTTGTACATACGGACGCACGTCACCTTATTATAACATACGAACATCGCCTTGCCCGAAGTCCACAGGTCGCTGTAATGATGCACAAAGTCCTTGGCAATCAGGCGTAGGCGCTTGGCTGCTGTCAGCAGATGTACCTCCTTGGCGAATTCCCTTTCCAGTTTGGCCAGTTGCGAGGCATCCAGTTCGCCTGCTTGTTCCAGGGCGGATGCAATTTCGTCGTTGATTTCTGGATTCTTCAAATCTTGAAGTTTCTCGCCACGATTCTCGTAGTAAAGTGGAACGGTAGCCTTATCCTCCACAGCTCGTTTGAAGTCGTAGATACTCACATAACCACCGAATGTACGTGCCGTGATGTTGTCGTTTGACAACAACGGAGTTCCCGTAAATCCGATGCGATGGGCTGTCGGTAACAGGTGCATTAGGTTATCGGCAAATATGCCGTTCTGAGTGCGATGGGCCTCGTCGCTCATTACGATAATATCGTGGTCGGGATAGATTGGATCAGCCTTCGCGTCGTTAAACTTCTGAATGAGCGAGAAGATGAACGACGGATTGCCCTTCAGTTTCGTCTTCAGGTCTTCACCACTGCTGGCAATAAACTTCTTTGCCTTCACATTGCCCAACAATCCGCAGTTCTCAAACGTGTCGCTGATTTGCTTGTTCAGCTCATCGCGGTCTGTCAGCACGAGGAATGTGGGCGAGCCCTCAAACTTGCGGCGTATCTTCTGCGACAGGAAGAGCATAGAGTAGCTCTTGCCTGAGCCCTGAGTATGCCAGAACACGCCTAACTTTCCGTTCAGATACTCGCGGTTGCGATACATCTCCACGGCTTGGTTTACACCCAGGTATTGGTGGTTGCGGGCCAGAATCTTTGCTGTCCTTCCTCCGCTGTGGTCGTAGAGTATGAAGTTTTCCAGCAGGTCCAGGAAGTTCTCCTTCTTACAGATACCCCTCAGCATCGTCGGTAGTTCGATATTGCCAGCATCTTCCTCCGTCAGTCGTTTCCATTCATGGAAGAACTCCCATTTCGAGTCGATGGTTCCCACACGTGCCTCCAGTCCGTTGCTGAACATGATAAAGGCATTGTGATAGAACAGTTGCGGAATCGTATCCAAATAATCGCGATAGTTCTTGTTGAAGGCATCCACCACTTCTACGTCGTGGTTCTTCAGTTCCATAAACAGCAAAGGCAGACCATTCACGAAGCCAACGATGTCGGCACGGCGATGATAGAGCGCACCATACACCCACATCTCGCGGACGCACAGGAAGTCGTTCTTTTCAGGCGAAGCGAAGTCAATGACTTTGGCACGCACCTCTTCCGTCTCGCCGTTAGGCTTTACGCGAGTAACGGGCACGCCATCTTTGATGTACTGATACTTCTGCTCGTTGATTTGCATCAGCGTCTGCGAACTCATGTGTTCCGTCATGCGTTCCGTTGCCTCCTGCAACTGCTTGTCCGTCAGCCAAGGATTCAGCACCTTCAATGCCTTACGGAAACGACCCGTCAGCAGCACCTCATGATACGACATGCGTCCCAACGTACCATTCGCACCAAGCACCTCCTTATCAAAGGCATACACGCTTGTCCAGCCCAGCTCTTTTTCCAGTAACTCGGCTGCACTCTTCTGTATCAGTTGGTCTTCGCTATAGTCCTTTGCCATAATTGTTCTCGTTTTTTATACATCTATTTCTCCACTCATCAGTTTGGGAAGCAAGCGGTCACGAGCCTCAGTGAGGAGGCGGATTTGAGAGGAAAGACTCTTCATCCTCTCCAGTAGACGATGGGTCTTACATTGAAATTCTACTGTTATGCTACGAGTAGGGCATATTATATCAAAATTTCGGAATACGCTTTTGCTAATCTCAAGATAAGTTGAACCGCCAGCTTTGATTCTAATTTCCTCAACTCTATTCATCAAATTGTATAAAAGGTACATTTGGAAATTTTTCTCAAATGGGACACATGAAATAAAGCCTTGATTAGTGCATACTTCGAAATCACATATTCCAAAATAACCGATGCTTGCCCTACTTGTCATCAAGATTGTCTCTTTGGGTAACATCTTTGCAGAACTATGGTTAAGTCCCTCTTTGGTAATCTTCTTCTCGGTATTTAGTAAACATAGGCTGTTGTTCCTTGTTATATCAGTTGGTGTTACCCAGCTTATTGTTCCACCTTCGTAATATGAAGCGATTTTTGTCGAAGGAGTTCCTCCACCTATGGTGTCGCATACATCGGCAATTTTTTTCTTCTCCCACCCCTCTGGTACACCATCTACGATTTTGGTGTTTTCGTGGCTGGGGAAGTGGAGGTCGACGAACCATTCCTTGTAGAGTCGCTGCGCTGCTTCCTCCAATAACTTTATCTGCTTCTGATAGTTCTCTATCAAAGAGTCGTAGCGAGAGAGGGTGGTAGCAATGCGGTGCTGAATAGGAAGAGGAGGTAATTCAATAGGAACGTCACCTAATATAGACGTGTTTAGATTTAACATTGTTGCACCAATAGCATGTTTCTCTACCCAACCAATTGTCTCACGCTTTTGTAATTGAAAGAAGATGAATTTCGGAAAAGCTTTTTCCTTATCAATAGTTACTCGTAAACAACCTGTTCCACACAACCATCCTTGTTGTCCAAATACAGTATATGCACATTTACCAACATCGCCTCTGCGTGCATAAAGAATATCTCCTTCAGATATTTTGTGACGAGATAATCTCTCTACATGATGGCTTTCTACACGTGCTATGGTAGATTCATCAATGCAACCATTTATGATGTCCTTAGGCATAACAACAGGAACACCAATGTCTGAATAATCAGATTGGTGCAATTGCGAACCGAAAGGTCCTGTCTGAATAGCAGAAGCAATATCTCTCAACTTCACTTTCTTCCACTCACTCATCCCTCGTCCTCCTTTTGTTTCTTGTCTCTGAGTTCGTTTTCAATATCCTCAATAGAAGGCAAAGCACTCTTGAAATCTTCGGTCAGTTTGTCGAAGATTTCAACGGAAGACACCCCAATGGGAGATTCTACCCCTTGTAGAGTATATTCTGCCACGACATCGTTTTTGTCTTTACAGATAAGGAGACCGATGGTGGGGTTATCGTGCTCAGAACACATCAGTTTGTTGACAGCTGTGACGTAGAAATTCAGTTGCCCAATGTGCTCAGGCTTGAAGGCTGTCGCTTTCAGTTCTATCACGACATAGCAATGTAGGCGCACATGATAGAATAGCTGGTCAATGTAGAAATCATCATTTCCAACGCGAAGGTGTACTTGGTGACCATAGTAGGTGAACCCCTTACCCAGTTCCAACAGATATTTTGAAATGTGAGAGTCGAGATGTTCCTCCAATTCTCGCTCCTGCATCTCCTGACGCACGCCCATGATATCAATGACATAAGGGTCTTTCGTTATCTGCTGTGCAAGGTCGCTCTGCGGTGTTGGCAGTGTCCGCTTGAAATTACTAATTGCCTTACCCTGTCGCTCGTAGAGGTTGCTGTCTATCTGCCAGTCAAGTATTGTGCGACTCCAATTGTTTTCAACGGTCTTTTGAACATAGAACATGACCTTTTCTGGCGCTTTCAGAAATTTATCAATAAGCAACTTGTGATGTCCCCATGGGACAGAAAAGATCAGCGGTTCAGAATTGCCCCCAACTTGGGGGTAATTTGAGAGATTACTGATTTGTGGAGATTTACCCTCAACTTGGGGGGAGATTTTCATTGCATTGGAGTAAAGCATATAGAATCTCTTGATATAGCCGAGATTAGTAGGAGAAAAGCCTTTGCTTTCAGGGAATTCTTCCTTTAAGTCAAGACTAAGGTTCTTGAAGAATTCAGAACCGTAGGTGTTCTCAAAATTACGCTCGACAATATCTTGACCTAAAGACCAGTAAAACTTCAGCAGTTCACTATTCACCTTCACAGCAGCTTTAATCTGGCTCTGGCGAAAACGCTGGCTGAGGGACTTCAGCCATTCTGCATATTCTTTGTTTACACTTAACAGTTTACTCATTTCAGCTCCTCCCATGCTTTTTGTATCTCGTCCATCAAGGCATTGGCATCCTTGTTCAGCTGTGCCAGCTCAGCATGAATCTCGGTCATGCGCTCATGGAAATCTACGCCGTCGTCTTCCTGCTCGGCCACGCCGACGTAGGCACCGGGGGTAAGCGAGTAGTTCTTTTCCTCTATCTCCTGAATGGTGGCTATCTTGCAGAGACCAAGCACGTCCTTGTATTCACCATCGCCAAATTTTTCTGTGAGCCATTCAAACTGGCGAGCCGTTTCAAGAAGGTCTTCCCAATGCTCTATAGTCTCTTTCCATTCAGCCTCTACCTGTTTCTTCTCTTTTCGTGTGGCAGAAGCTATTGCCTCTTTTGCCTGTTTCTTCTCGTGTTCTAAACAGGCGGCAAACCTTGTAGAGTATTCCTTTTCTCCATTCTTAATAACTTCTTCAAGTCTTTCTTGCGTCAATGGAGCTGAAACATTATCAAGTATCTCAATATAATCCCTAATCAGCGATTGATATTTCTCTTTCTCGCCACGATAGAGATGTACGATGGCTTGCAAGTTACGCAGCTGCCACTCAGTCCACTCGTTCAAAGTGCGGTCAACAACAGTATAGTAATTACGGGCATCAATGAACAGCACCTTGTCGCGAATGTCGGCGTGCTTGTTGCGGTCGAAGAACCACAGCGAGCAGGGCAGGGAGAGGGTATAGAAGAAATTATTGCCTACGCTGACCATTACATCTACATCGCCTGTGCGCACCAGCTTTTCACGAATGTCGCGGTCTTTGTTCGCGCTATCCGTTGCAGAACTAGCCATCACGAATCCTGCACGTCCGTGGTCGTTCAGGTAGGCATAGAAATAACTTATCCACAGGTAGTTAGCATTGCCTATCTCCTTGGTCTTCTGATTCACACCTGGCAAACCAAAAGGAAGACGCCCGGCAGCAGAAGCTGACTCGGCTTTCACCTTATCGACATTGAAAGGCGGATTGGCCATTACATAGTCGCACTTTCCTGCAAGGTTGTGGGCATCGTGGTAGAAGGAGTTGGCTTCATCGCCAGAGATTATTCTGCCGTTAAGTCCATGCACCGCCATATTCATAAGACAGAGCTGAGCATTGTATTCCACCTTCTCTTGTCCGTAGAAAGTCATATTGGTGTTGGCGTTATGTCCAGCCTGATTCACGAAGTCACCCGTCTGTACGAACATACCACCGCTGCCACAAGCGGGATCGAGCATCACTCCTTGCGTGGGCTCCAGTACGTTGACCAACATTTTTACTAATGACTTTGGCGTAAAGAAAACGCCATCGTCGGAAGCTACAGCCTTGGCAAACTTTGAGAGGAAGTATTCGTAGATGCGTCCGATGATGTCGCCTCCTACCTCGTCTATGGTCTTATTATTGAAAATACGAAGCAACTCGCGTAGGAGGTCGTCAGCAAACATGGTATATGTCTTAGGCAAGACACCCGTAAGCTGCTCACTCTGCGCCTCCACCAGCTGCATGGCATTGTTTACGGCTTCGCCAAGCGAATTGATATCCTGTCCTTCCTTGGTCTTCAAGCCTGCTGCCACTATGTTGTCAGGCAGATTCACCAGATAGTCATACTGAGCTTCACGAGGCAGGTAAAGCGCACTCTTAGCAGCAAAGTCTGACGGCTCCACAGGCATCACCCTACCGCCACGCGTAGGACGGTTGGCGAGAATCTCCTGCTCCACCATCTTATATCTGCTGAACGCATAACGCAGAAACAATAATGCCAGTACAGGCATACAATACTGACTGCTCGTCAGCTTACTGCCCTGGCGGAGCAAGTCAGCCGACTCCCATAGCTCTGCCTCTAACTTACGTATATTTATCATAGAAATCTTTAGGTCTTTAGTCTGATAATGTAAATTCAAATACAAAGTTAAAAAAAACTTTTGAGACTGCAAAGAGAGGGGGAGAAAAAAAAATTATGCCCGATTTCAACCTCCCAACCTCCCTAATTAGGCGCTGAGCCCAGTGTTTATGCGCCTTAACGATAGGGAGGTAGGCTTCTGAGACCTCCCAAAGAGGTCCCTAACACCTCCCTAAAATCTCACCGACCCCCTCCCTATCGCTACGCGATATCCCTCCCCGAGAGGGAGGGAGAATAATTGCCACTACTTATTTGTAATCCATTCCCTCCCTCTCGGGGAGGGATACCTGTTTTGCAGGCAGGGAAGGGGTCAAGGGAGGTTTATAGGGAGGTGTAAGGGAGATATCAGGGAGGTCTGAGAGCCCTACCTCCCTATGCTCAGCCCAGTAACCATGCGGGATGAGAGGGGATTAGGGAGGTTAGGCACGAAAAAAATTCTTTTTTCGTGCAATTAGGAATTAGAAATTAGGAATTCTTGCTTCTATCCGCAAATGTAATGCATTTGGATGCAAAAGCAATGCTTTTAGAGACAAAAGGACTGCCTCTACATGCGGAAGCTATGCCTCTACGTGCGGAAGCTATGCCTCTACGTGCGGAAGCTATGCCTCTACGTGCGGAAGCTATGCTTCTGCATGTGGGGGATTTTGTTGGGGAGCATGAAAAAAAGAGGGGCGACACATGATGTGTCGCCCCTGCATTGAGAGTTATTTAGAGTAATTGTGTTTACTCTGAGAGCGTGAGATTACTCAGTCCAGTCCATCTTGGTCTGACGAACGTAAGACTGATAACGGCGCTGTGCCATCTTCTGAGCTTCTGCGAAGAGCTCGTCAGCCTCTTCTGGGTATGCCTTCTTAACGGAGAGGTAACGTACCTCGCCCATGAGGAAGTCCTGGAACTTATCCCACTGTGGCTCCTTAGAGTCGAGTGAGAATGGGTTCTGACCCTGCTCTGCCAGCTCTGGGTTGTAACGCCACAGGTGCCAGTAACCGCACTCTACTGCGCGACGCTCCTCTTCCTGTGAGCGACCCATGCCACCCTTGATCTTCAGACCGTGGTTGATACATGGTGCGTAAGCGATTACGAGTGATGGTCCGTGGTATGCCTCAGCCTCGCGGAATGCCTTGAGACACTGTGCATTGTCGGCACCCATTGCTACCTGAGCAACGTAAACGTAACCGTAGGTTGTAGCTATCATGCCGAGGTCCTTCTTCTTGATGCGCTTACCCTGAGCAGCGAACTGTGCGATAGCGCCGAGTGGTGTAGCCTTGGAAGCCTGACCACCAGTGTTAGAGTAAACCTCAGTATCGATTACGAAGATGTTGAGGTCTTCGCCTGATGCGAGTACGTGGTCGAGACCGCCGTAGCCGATATCGTAAGAAGCACCGTCACCACCGATAATCCACTGACTGCGCTTGATGAGGTAGTGGTCGAGAGTCTTCAGCTCTGTGCATACTGGGCAACCGTTAGCTGCACCCTTAGCGATTTCTGGCTTCAGGATAGCTGCGAGGCGCTTTGTCTCGTCGGCATCTTCCTTCTTCTCTATCCATTCTGCAGCTGCTGCCTGATACTCTGCTGAGCCCATCTTCTCGTCAACAACCTTCTGGAGGAGCATTGCTACGCGCTCCTTCATCTTCTTGTTACCAATTACCATACCAAGACCGAACTCACAGAAGTCCTCGAAGAGAGAGTTGTCGAATGCTGGACCCTGACCCTTCTCGTTAGTGGTATAAGGTGTAGAAGGTATAGAAGCTGAGTAGATAGAAGAACAGCCTGTAGCGTTAGCGATTACCTCGCGGTCGCCGAAGAGCTGAGAGATAAGCTTGACGTATGGTGTCTCACCGCAACCAGAGCAAGCGCCTGAGAACTCGAAGAGAGGTGTAGCGAACTGAGAGTTCTTTGGGTTAGCCTTGATGTCAACGAGCTCCTGCTTGGTCTTGACGTTCTTTACGAGGTAATCCCAACCTGCTGCGAGATCTATCATCTCCTGAGCGTCTGGGTTGTAAGGAACCATCTTGAGTGCCTTCTCGCCCTTCTTGCCTGGACATACGTCAACACAGTTGCCGCAACCGAGACAGTCGAGTGGTGATGGCTCGATAACGAAGTGCATGCCCTTCATGGCTGCTGGTGCCTTCATCTCCTGAGTAGGAGCGTTGAAGCCCTTGAGCTCCTCGTCGGTGAGGACGAATGGACGGATAGCTGCGTGAGGACAAACGAATGAGCACTTGTTACACTGGATACAGTTCTCTACGTTCCATACTGGCACGAATGCCTCTACGCCACGCTTCTCGTAAGCTGCAGTGCCGTTCTGCCATGTACCGTCAACGGTGTCGAACTTAACGAAGTCTGAAACCTTGAGGTCGCCACCCATCTGAGCGTTGATAGGACGAACGAGTTCCTTAACGAATGCTGGTGCATCGTCAGCCTTTGGAGCGTCGTCTGGAAGGTTAGCCCATGCTGGGTCAACGGTGAGCTGCTTATACTCGCCGCCACGATCTACAGCCTGATAGTTCATGTTGACAACGTCATCACCCTTCTTGCCGTAAGACTTCTTGGCGAATGCCTTCATCTGCTCTACTGCGAGATCTACAGGGATAACCTCTGAGATGCGGAAGAATGCAGACTGCAGGATGGTGTTGGTACGGTTGCCCAGACCTATCTCCTGTGCTATCTTTGTAGCGTTGATATAGTAAACCTTGATGTTCTTCTGAGCGAAGACGCGCTTTACCTTGTTAGGGATGAAGTTTACGAGCTCCTCGCCGTCGAAGATGGTGTTGAGCAGGAACGAACCGTTCTCGCGGATACCACGTGTTACGTCATACATGTGCAGGTAAGCCTGAACGTGACATGCTACGAAGTTAGGTGTGGTAATCTGGTATGTAGAGCGGATTGGCTCGTCACCGAAACGGAGGTGTGAACAGGTGAAGCCGCCTGACTTCTTAGAGTCGTAAGAGA
>DGTQ01000026.1:0-13133 GCA_002394365.1 Prevotellaceae bacterium UBA4332 | reverse complement strand
AGAAGTATGCCTGGCAGTACTTGTCAGTGTTCTCACCGATAATCTTTACTGAGTTCTTGTTAGCACCCACGGTACCATCAGCACCCAGACCGAAGAACTTACACTCCTGAGTTGACTTGCCACCGAGAGCTATCTCCTCGACCTTCTCGAGAGAGAGGTTTGTAACGTCGTCAACGATACCAACAGTGAAGTGGTTCTTTGGCTGTGGGAGAGCGAGGTTGTTGAATACTGAGATAATCATGGCTGGTGTAACGTCTGAAGAACCCAGACCGTAACGGCCACCCACGATGAGAGGACGATTCTCGCACTCGTAGAATGCAGACTTAACGTCGAGGTAGAGAGGCTCACCCTCAG
This sequence comes from Prevotellaceae bacterium UBA4332, assembly GCA_002394365.1. Taxonomy (GTDB): domain Bacteria; phylum Bacteroidota; class Bacteroidia; order Bacteroidales; family Bacteroidaceae; genus Prevotella. The sequence goes on along the minus strand of DGTQ01000026.1, from coordinate 12,779 downwards.
CGCCTGGCTCCTTGGTACGGTCGAGAACGGCAATCTTCTTGCATGTAGCAGGAACAGCCTTCATGAGGTACTCGATAGAGAATGGGCGATAGAGGTGAACGGCAATCATACCTACCTTCTTACCCTCGGAAACGAGGTAGTCGATAGCCTCGCGGGCAGCCTCGGTAGCTGAACCCATGAGGATGATTACGTCCTCAGCGTCCTTGGCACCATAGTAGTTGAAGTTGTGATACTCACGGCCAGTAATCTTTGAAATCTCGCCGAGGTACTTCTCTACTACGTCAGGTATTGCGTCATAGTATGCGTTACAAGCCTCACGGTGTGTGAAGAATGTCTCTGGGTTCTCGGCTGTACCACGTGTTACAGGGCGCTCTGGAGTAAGTGCGCGGTCGCGGAACTCCTTAACAAACTCCTGTGGAGTGATAGCCTTGATGTCCTCCATGTCCATTACCTCAATCTTGTGATACTCGTGAGAGGTACGGAAACCATCAAAGAAGTTGATGAATGGCACCTTGGTCTCGAGAGTAGCAAGGTGAGGAACAGCTGTGAGGTCCATAACCTCCTGAACTGAACCTGAGCAGAACATAGCGAAGCCAGTCTGACGGCAAGCCATGACGTCCTGGTGGTCACCGAAGATACAGAGAGAGTGAGAAGCCAGTGTACGAGCTGATACATCGAACACACAAGGGAGAAGCTCACCTGCAATCTTATACATGTTAGGAATCATCAGGAGAAGACCCTGAGAAGCAGTGAATGTGGTGGTAAGCGCACCTGCCTGCAGAGAACCGTGTACTGCACCGGCAGCACCGCCCTCTGACTGCATTTCCTGTACAAGAACTGTCTGACCCCACATGTTCTTGCGACCACGTGCTGCCCAGTCATCAGTGTGCTCCGCCATAGGAGAGGATGGAGTGATAGGGTAGATAGCAGCTACCTCAGAGAACATATAGCTCACGTGAGCCGCAGCCTCGTTACCATCACAGGTGATAAACTTTTTTTCTTTAGCCATTTTTTGTTTTGATATAAGTTGTAAATAAAAGTTATATTATATAATGTTTTTGTGCTTCGTTGGCGTTGTTCGTTATTTGCAGGCTCAGAGTCCGTCGTCAGCCTGCTGTCGTAAGCCTGCTGTTTGTCAGCTTGCTGTCATAAGCCTCTTGTCGTAAGCTTGCTGTTTGTCAGCCTTCTGTTGTAAACCTCTCTGTCGTCAGCCTCTTGTCGTAAGCCTTCTATTTGTCAGCCTGCTGTCGTAAGCCTGCTAATAGAGAAATCCTAACAGCCACAGCGGGATGTGATTGCTGCCCACGCTGTTGTCGGCATACTGGCAGCAGACCACCTTGCCATCCTTTGCCTGCCTCTGCCCTACCCCGTTGCCCACGCTGAAAGTCATGGTGCCGTCAATCGTATAGTTGATGTCGCGGGAGGACTGGTTCACCTTATGGTCTTTCCACATGGTGTTGACGAAGAAGGTCTCCATCTGCGTCTGCACATCATAGGTTATCGGGTAGATAGCCTGGTAGAGGTTGGGGTTGTGGAGCATTATCTTGGACGGCTTCTTTGGGAAACGCTGACCTACAGGATAAATCATGTTTATCAGGCGGGCATCGGCAAGATACTTTATGTAGTTCATCACCGTAGCACGGCTCGTCTCAATCTCTTTCGCCAGACTGCTGATGTTAGGCGCTTTGGAGCCTGCCACCGCAAGGAGGTAGAAGAGCTTCTTTATCTTGGTAAGGTATTTCAGCTCAATCTGCTTGATTAGCAGTATGTCAACCTCTGTCATCATGTTCATGGACTTCAGCAGGTTGTCTGCAAAATCATCGTGCTCCCTGAACAACGGATAGAACCCGTGCTCTATATACTCTGCGAAATAGGGCTGGGGGTCTATTCGCTCCGTGATGTCGCGCACTATCTGCTTCCTATTGGCGAGCAGCACGTCCAGCGGCATCCACCTGAAGCGCAAGCCTGTCCTGAGGTTGAGATACTCCCTGAAGGAGAACCCGCGCAGGTTGTAGCTCTTCACTATGTCACACAGTTCGGGATTTTCTTTCTTCAGCCGCATCACGCTTGAACCGGCAAATACTATCTTCAGCTTGGGATACAGGTCGTAACAGCGACGCAGTTCACGACTCCAGTCAAACTGCTTGAAGACCTGGTCGATAAGCAGCACCCTGCCGCCTTGTTTGTAGAACTCGCCAGCAAAGTCTGCGATACCCCTGCCTTGAAAATAGAAATTGTTCATGTTCACGTACAGGCAACGCCTGTCGTCTGAACTGAACCTTTCCTTAGCATATTGTAACAGAAATGTTGTTTTTCCTACGCACCGAGTGCCCTTGATGCCTATCATGCGCGCACTCCAATCAACCTCGTCCATCAACACCCGCCTTACGGGAGCATTGCAGTGTTCGACAAGGTACCTATGAGTACGATAGAAGTCATCCATTTCAGTTAACACTATTTTTTCGGACTACAAAATTAAGAAATTTTCTTTTATTTGCAAAGCCGAGATTACATTTAAGGTGAACTTTTAATATTCTTTAATTATTCACTGAACCGCCAACAATATCAAGCAATTCGCTCGTGATAGCCTGCTGACGTGACTTGTTGTACTGCAAATTAAGTGTACGAAGCAGTTCGTCGGCATTGTCCGTAGCCGTCTGCATAGCCACCATGCGTGCTGCATGCTCGGAAGCGTTACTGTCAAGCAATGCTGTGTAAATCATGAGGTTGACGTAGCGTGGCACGAGCATGGTGAGGATGGTCTGCATGTCTGGCTCCACGATGAAATTGTCGTTGAGCTTTGTGCCCTGCTTGTTTTCGTATTCTCTCTGCTTCTGGTGTTCCTGCAAGTAGCGGGTTGCCTCCTCTGAAGCTATGGTGCTCTTCAAATCACGGAAATGGTCGTAGTCCATGGCCGACTCTATGTCGATGGGCAGGAGAGTCTTGTTCTGCAGTATCTGGCTGCCTGCACTCTTGAAGTGGTGGTAAATCATCACTACCTTGTCAATAGTGCCCTTGTCGAAATCCTGCTGCAGCTGCCTGCCTATCTCAGCACACTGTATGGAGTTAGGTTTGTCTGCAAGCTGCATGAAATTGCCAGCCGAGGCATAGCCTAACTTCTGCACTTTCTCTGCAACCTTCCTGCCTATGGGATATACTATGACCTCCACTCCGCTCTCAAGATAGCCATCTACCGTTTTCTGCATGAGCTTCAGCACGTTAGCATTAAATCCTCCACAAAGACTTGAATTGCTTGAGAAAGCCAGAACTGCCACCTTCTTCACAGGACGAGCCTGCGTTATGCTACCCTTTGCATCAACATCGCTGGCAAGGAAAGTTTTGAGAATATGCTCCAGCATACCCTCGTATGGAAGCATATTCTCTATCATTTGCTGCGCATGATGCAGCTTACTGGAAGCCACCATCTTCATCGCACTCGTAATCTTGCGCGTGCTCTGGACAGATGTGATGCGATTTTTTATTTCTTTTAAACTTGCCATTTACTTTGAGTTTTAAGATACCTTGTAACTCTCAGATACATTAGCCATTGTTTCAGCAATGACAGCCGTGGCTGCATCGTCTATCTTGCCTGAACCGAGGAAGTCAAGCACATCCTGATGCTGGTTGCGCATAGCCTCGAGGAAGGAGTCCTGACACTCACGCACCTTGCTCACAGGAACAGCGCTCATCAGGCCCTTTGTGCCGCAATAGAGAATAGCTATCTGCTCTCCTACCGGCATTGGGCTGTACTGTGGCTGGATAAGCAACTGGTTGTTCTTACGTCCACGGTCAAGAGTCATTGCCGTTACGGCATCCATATCACTTGAGAACTTGGAGAATGCCTCCAGCTCACGATACTGTGCCTGGTCAATCTTCAGGGTACCAGCCACCTTCTTCATTGACTTAATCTGTGCCGAACCACCCACACGAGATACGGAGATACCTACGTTGATAGCTGGACGGAAGCCCTGGTTGAAGAGGTCGGACTCCAGATATATCTGACCATCGGTAATGGAAATCACATTGGTAGGAATGTAGGCTGACACGTCGCCTGCCTGAGTCTCGATGATTGGCAGAGCCGTAAGAGAGCCGCCACCCTTCACTTTACCCTTAAGGCACGCTGGCAGGTCATTCATCTGCTCGGCTACCTCCTGCTGCTCGTTAATCTTGGCCGCACGCTCCAGAAGACGAGAGTGCAGATAGAACACATCACCAGGATATGCCTCACGACCAGAAGGACGACGCAGAATCAGCGATACCTCACGATATGCAACAGCCTGCTTGGAGAGGTCATCATAAACCACGAGGGCATGCTCGCCACGGTCGCGGAAATACTCGCCGATGGCAGCTCCCGCAAATGGTGCATAATACTGCATGGCAGCAGGGTCACTGGCTGTGGCTGCCACTATTATGGTGTATGGCAGAGCACCACGCTCCTTCAGGTTCTGCACGAGAGCAGCTACTGTGGAAGCCTTCTGACCTATTGCTACATATATACAGTAAACGGGCTTGCCTGCCTCATAGAAGGACTTCTGGTTGATGATGGTGTCTATGGCAATAGCTGTCTTACCCGTCTGACGGTCGCCGATGATGAGCTCACGCTGACCACGACCGATAGGAATCATGGAGTCAACAGCCTTGATACCCGTCTGCAGAGGCTCCTTCACAGGCTGACGATAGATAACGCCTGGCGCCTTGCGGTCAAGAGGCATCTCGAAAGAGTCTGTGAGATCTATGTCACCACCACCGTCGATTGCCTGACCGAGAGGGTTGATGACACGTCCAAGCATATTGTCATTGACACGTATTGAAGCGATGCGCTTGGTACGCTTTACTACTTGTCCCTCCTTGATACCGCTGGTAGGACCCAGCAGCACGCAACCCACATTGTCTTCCTCAAGGTTCATCACGATTGCCATCGTACCGTTCTCGAACTCCAGCAATTCGTTAGCCTCCGCATTGCGAAGACCGTAGATACGTGCCACACCATCGCTGACAGTCAGCACCGTTCCAACCTCATCAAAGTTGGCAGACGATGAAACTCCCTTCAGCTGGTCAAGCAAGACCTGAGAAACTTCACTTGGTTTGATTTTATCTGACATTGTTTAGTTTTTTGTTTTTTGAGGTTAAGGCGGCAAGGATACATCCGCCATGATTGAATCTCCTTATCCTAACTGCTTTAGAATATTACTGAGCTGAGACTTTACCGAGGTGTCCATCCTGTAGGTATCATACTCGAGCACGAAGCCACCGATGATGTCAGGATCTACCTCAGTAGAAAATTCTACAGTTCCCTTTGTACGGCTCTCAACCATTTTTCGCATCTTCTGCTCTATGGCATCCGACACTGGAACAGCTGTAGTGAGTTTTCCTCGGGTGATGTTCTTCTGTTGACGATAGAGCGTAACAAATGCATTGGCAATAAACTGAATGGCAGACTCACGCACCTCTTGCAGCACAAGGGCTATGAACCGTTCAGTGACATTGCTTATCTTACCTCCGGCAGCAACTTTTATAAGCTCAGCTTTCTTCTCGCGAGCTATCATAGGATTGTCGATGGCACGACGAAGCTCAGGCACCTTGATGTAGCTCTCTGCGAGAGTCTGCATCTCCTGATACACCTGGTCTTCCGCCTTCATCTCTACACTACATTTCAGCAGTGCGCGTGCATACCTTACTGATATCACTCCTAAATCCATACTGCATTACTGCTTGTCAACAGAAACCTCATCCAGCAGTTTGTCTATAAGTACCATCTGGTCCTTGTCTTCTGAAAGGTTCTTGCGTATCACCTTCTCAGCCACCATAACAGAAAGTTGAGCCATCTCAGCCCTTATCTCACGCAGAGCAGACGCTTTCTCGGCATCTATCTGCGCCTTGGCATCGGCAAGCAGACGTGAAGCCTCCTCCTTTGCCTTGTCCTGAGCCTTGCTGACTATGGCATCGCGAGTGTCGGTAGCCTCCTTGAGAAGCTGTACCTGCTTCTCACGTGCTTCGCGCAAGATAGACTCACCCTCTTTCTGTATGTTTGCCAATCTCTCGTTTGCCTCCTGAGCCTTCTTCAGACTATCATCAATGAACTGCTTGCGCTCATTGACCATCGTCACGATAGCAGGAAAGCCAAACTTCCAGAGAAGAGCGAGCACAATGAAGAATGTGACGCACATCCAGAAGAGTAAGCCAGTACTCGGAATCAACAAATCCATACGCTGTATAGAGTTTTCTTTATTAGTTTAATCTTTTTCTTATATTGCTTTCAATGTGCTTCTGCCACCCATTAGAAAGAGCAAAGCAGAGCAATAACAGCACCGAACAGTGCAACACCCTCGATAAGGGCAGCGGCAACAATCATGTTTGTGAACAGCTTGTTCATTACCTCTGGCTGACGAGCCATTGCGTCCATAGCACTGCCACCTATCTTGCCGATACCTATACCTGCACCGATAGCTGCGAGACCTGCGCCAAGACCAGCGCCCAACTTAGCAATACCTGCAGCTGCTTCAGCTGCCAAAATCATAGAAATCATAGTCTTAAAATTTTAGTTATAAATTAGTTTGTTATTATTTTATTGTTTATTGTTGTTATTCTCGTTTGGTCGATGTAACGATTTGTCGATGTGTCGATGTGTCGATATTTTGACGTGTCGTTGTGCCGACATCTCGATACTTCGATGTGTCCGATTTACTCCTCCTCTGGATGAATCCTTGCAAGTCCGATGAACGTTGCAGAGAGCTGGGTGAACACCATTGCCTGGATGAAGCATACAAGACATTCAAGAGTGAGCATGAAGACGCTCATAAGCAGGCTGACAGCTCCGAGCCCTGCGAGCATACCGTAACCCATTGTTGCTGCTACGAATATGACACACGTGATGGAGAGTGCTATGGCATGACCAGCCATCATGTTGGCAAAAAGTCGAATCATCAGTGCGAAAGGCTTGGTGAAGATTCCCACAAATTCTATCAACGGCATGAGGGGTATCGCCTTCAGTGCCAATGGCACTTCTGGCCAGAAGATGTCCTTCCAGTAGTGCTTCGTGCCAGAGAACTGAGTGATTACGAAGGTGCAGAAAGCCAGGAAGAACGTGCAGGCGATGTTACCCGTAAGGTTGCCGCCGAATGGTGGGAACGGGATGATACCGAACACATTAGCAAAGAATATAAAGAAGAAACAAGTCAAAAGATATGGCATGTACTTCTCATATCCCTTGCCGATACTTGGCTTAATCATGTTGTCAACCACATACATCACAAGCATCTCTATAAAGCCCACGAAGCCTTTCGGAGCTTCATCACTTGGCTTACGGTTCTTATACCAACGTGCTGGAAGCAAGATGATTAAGAGCAGCAGGAAAGAGTCTATGAACAACACGCAAACCGTCTTGGTGATGCTGATATCAAACACGCTCTGCTCAACGCTGCCTATCTTCTCCACTATCTTGCCTGCGTTAGGTCCTTCTTCTGCTATTGTGAGACCTTCATACACCTTGCCTTCAAGAATCTTGTCGCTGAGGAATGTGTGCCAACCTGTAGAGCTATGTACTATCACTGGAAGAGGAATTGAGACCGCATTCTCGTGGCTGCCTATTATGTGCCACTCGTAAGAATCCTTTATGTGTCCCAGCACTGTACCATTGACGTCAACCTTGCCTCCCTCTTCATTAGCCATTATCGGCATGAAGCACAGCATCATAGCAGCAAAGCAAAGTATGTATTTCAGATTTTTCATATTGACTAATCAATGTTTTAACATTATCGAGATAATCACCATTGCAACATACATCAGTGAGAATATCAGGCAGAACACTGCCGCCTCCTCATGAGTATGCGTGGAAAAAAGCATGTAGAGAGCCACTATCGTGAGCGCCATGACGAAACGTATTGACGCCATGATGAAATAGAACGTCACTGCTTTCTCGGGCTGGTATTTCTGTACTGCCTTCAGTCCCATCACCCATACATATATAAGTAATGTATAGAAAACGACGGCAAATACTAACCACAGCAACATCGCAGTCTCTCCTACCTATGCGCTTTCTCGCTCTATGCAGAGAGATACTTCGTTATGCAGAACCTCTACAAAGCCACCTGCCACCTGTATCTCCTCTGTTCCTTCGGCATTAGTGTATGACACTTTGCCTGCAACAAGAGCAGAAATCAGCGGAGCATGGTTTTGCAATATCTCCATGCCACCGAGCACTCCAGGCACTTTCACGCTGACTGCCTCGCCCTCGTAGAGCACTTTCTCTGGTGATACTATCTTTAGTTTCAGCATTTTTCTAATCTTTTTGGTCTTAGGAGTATAAGAACTTAACCCTGTGCCTGAGCAAGAAGTTTCTTACCCTTCTCAATGGCCTGCTCTATGGTACCCACGTTGAGGAATGCCTGTTCTGGCAAATCATCCAGCTCGCCATCAAGAATCATGTTGAAGCCCTTGATAGTATCCTCGATGCTTACCATCTCGCCCTTCACACCAGTAAACTGCTCTGCGACAGCAAATGGCTGTGAGAGGAAACGCTGCACACGACGTGCGCGGTTCACCGTCAGCTTATCCTCGTCTGAAAGCTCGTCCATACCGAGGATGGCGATGATATCTTGCAATTCCTTATATTTCTGGAGAATCTGCTTAACCCTCTGTGCGCACTCGTAGTGAGCCTTGCCTACAACCAATGGGTCGAGGATACGGGATGTACTGCCAAGAGGATCAACGGCAGGATAGATACCCAGCTGTGCAATGCTACGAGACAACTCTGTCGTGGCATCAAGGTGAGTAAATGTCGTGGCTGGAGCAGGGTCGGTCAAGTCATCGGCTGGCACATAAACTGCCTGCACAGATGTAATAGAACCCGTCTTTGTTGAGGTAATGCGTTCCTGCATGGCACCCATCTCCGAAGCCAGAGTCGGCTGATAACCTACGGCTGACGGCATACGCCCCAGAAGCGCTGAAACCTCAGAGCCTGCCTGAGTGAAGCGGAAGATATTGTCGATGAAGAACAGTATGTCACCACCCTGGTCGCGGAATTCCTCTGCTACCGTAAGACCAGACAAGGCAACGGAAGCACGTGCGCCTGGTGGCTCGTTCATCTGTCCATATACCAGCGTAGCCTGTGATTTCTTCAATTCCTCAGGGTCAACAAGCGAGAGGTCCCACTTGCCTTCTGCCATTGCTTCCTTGAACTTGTCACCATACTTGATAACGCCAGATTCTATCATCTCACGTATGAGGTCGTTACCCTCACGAGTACGTTCACCTACACCAGCAAACACCGAGAAACCGTTGTTGCCACCTTTGGCGATATTGTTGATAAGCTCCATGATGAGCACCGTCTTACCTACGCCAGCACCGCCAAACAGGCCGATTTTACCACCCTTGAGGTATGGCTCGAGCAGGTCGATGACCTTGATGCCAGTTGCCAGCATCTCCTTTGATGTGGAAAGTTCTTCATACTTAGGTGCCTCGCGGTGTATGGGGTAAGGGTTGTCCTTCTTCAGCGGAGCCATGCCGTCGATGGGCTGTCCGATTACGTTGAGCATACGACCCTTCATCTGTTCACCTGAAGGCATACTGATAGGTGCTCCTGTCGGCGTAACCTCCAGTCCGCGCTGCAGGCCGTCGGTATTGTCCATAGCCACGGTGCGCACGGTGTCCTCACCTATGTGCTGCTGCACTTCGATGATGAGGTCGCGGCCGTCGGGGCGTTTCACAACAAGGGCATCATGAATTTTAGGTAACACCTTCTCTGCGTCCTGCCCCTTTGTGTCGAAGTAAACGTCAACAACAGGGCCTATAATCTGAGAGATGTGTCCAATAATTTGCGACATAATATATTAGTGTTTAAAGTTATTACGGTTCGAAAAACGTTATTGACCGCAAATTTAGCAAAACTTTTTGAAACTGCAAATTTTTTTTAGAAAAAAAAACTTTTTGCGCATTTTTTCTTGCAGAATACAACAATTATATCTAACTTTGCCCGCAACAATAAAGATTTCGTGTTTTTTGTTTTTCCAAACGAAATCGCTCAGAGGGTTGGTACGTCCTGTATCAACCCTCTCTTTGGCTCTCGTTTCACGCACCTTCATTTCCTTCATTTTTAGGCATTTTTCTGCGATAAAATGAATAAATATTTTGTTTTTGCGAAAAAATGTGTAACTTTGCATAAATATTTATATTCTCTACTCAGGAGAATGGAGAAATATGACATTATAATAATAGGTAGCGGACTGGGCGGACTGGAGTGCGCACTGATGCTGGGAAGGACTGGCAAGAGAGTGCTGGTACTCGAGAGGCAGTTTCAACCTGGAGGATGCATGCAGAGCTACAAGCGACAGGGATGTTGCCTGGACACGGGGCTGCACTACATTGGCGGTCTGGACGAGGGACAGCCTCTGCATGAGGCTTTCAAGGAACTCGGACTGCTGGACCTGCCCTGGCAAAGATTAGACCCCAGTGGCTTTGACGAAATCACCATAGGAGGAAAGACCTACAAGCTGGCACAGGGATACGATAATTTCGTCGATGAACTGTCGAAGGATTTCCCCGAGGAGCGCGAGGGATTGGAAAAATACGTAGAAATGCTGCAAACGAAGGACGAGAGATGGTTGCAGCAAACAAATGCCTACGAATACCTGTGCTCGATAATACGCAGCAAACTCCTCATTAACATTATAAGCGGAGCAAGTCTGAAGATGGAGTTGCGCAAAAAGACGCTACCCCTGTTCACCTTCGCCCACGGCAACAGCAGTTTCATAGAGAGCAGCTGGAGGCTGAGAGGTGCGGGCAACATGCTCGTAAACCGCCTCATAGAGCAGATAAAGGAGCTAGGCGGCGAGGTGATTTGCAATGCCGACGTAACAGAACTGAAAGAAAAAGACGGACGCATCACCAAGGCGATATGTGCTGACGGCAGGACGTTTGAGGGGGATGTGTTTATATCCAATGCCCACCCGTCGGTAACCTTGAACCTTGTCAAGGAAAGCAAACTTATCAAGAAGATTTTCCGCATGCGCATGACAACGCTGAAGAACACCTTCGGAATGTTTACCCTGCAACTAAAGATAAAGCCCGAAACACTGAGGTATTTTAACCACAATAAGTTTGTTTATGACACAGATGACGTGTGGACAAACATTGCCGTAGAGCCCTCACAGCCCAAGGTCAAGGGTATATTGATAAGCTGTCCCGTTCTGGTTTCATGCACCCCTGGCGAAAACGAAGGAACATTCGCCAGCGTCATCGACATACTGACCCCCATGAAGTGGGAGTACGTAGAACCCTGGGCAGACAAGACGCCAGGAAAGCGTGGCGAGGACTATGTGGAGATGAAGAAGGACATAAGCAGGCAGATGCTGAAAATGGCCGAACAGGTGATACCAGGCTTGACTGGCATGATAGAGCGAAGCTTCTCCTCTACCCCGCTCACTTACTACACCTACAACAATTCGCCTTACGGCAGTGCTTACGGTGTGCGCAAGGACTACAGCAACGTTCTGGGTACGATACTCTCGCCAAAGACACCGATACCAAACTTATTCCTCACCGGGCAGAGCCTCATGCTACACGGACTGCATGGAGTAACGATGACGGCAAAGTTTACTTGCGAGGAAGTTATGGGGAGATTGAAGGTTGAAGTATAAAGTATAAAGTATAAAAGGATTAAAAAAGGATAATGAAGAAATTATTATTTACACTCTGCTTTGTGCTCACTGCACTGTGCAGCATGGCACAATCTACTGATTTCAAGAAGGCTGTAGCAAAATACAAGAATGTCAGTTCGCTGACGGCTACGGCTACTCGTACCGTACACAAGGCTGCAGCAGCCAAGGACAAGGTTACTCCTGGCTCTCTGCAGGTAAAGAAAGATGGCAAGGTGGCTATCGTGAATGGCAAGGATGCCCTGATAATGAACGGCAATGCCTTCACCATGAAGAAAGGTCCGCTGAAGGCTAAGACCAATGCTGCAACAGACTCTCGCTACAAGACCTTCCACGACGTGCTGGAGGCAATCTTCAATGGCGGACATACAGACCTTTCGAAGAACAACGACGTGAAGATGGCAAAGAATGGCGCCAACGTGGTGCTCACCATAACTCCCTCTTCCACAAAGAAACTGATGTTTTCTTCCTTCATAATAACCATTGACGGCAAGGCACAGGAATTGCGCTCTATCCGCCTGAACCAGAAGGGAGGCTCGTACACAGAGTATGTCTTCTCCAACTATAAACTGGGAGCAGCCGTAAACGACAAACTGTTCAAATAAGACCCCCTCTCTTCTCCCCCAAAGGGGGAGAGGGAAATAGCCACAAAAAAGTTCTATGCTGAGCGACGTTTGCAAAATAAGGGTAAAGTTCTCCGAAATTGATGCCATGCTGTGTGTGTGGCACGGCAACTACGTGAAGTACTTTGAGGACGGCAGAGAGTCCTTCAACCGTCACTATCCCGGCATAGACTACCAGACCATGCTGGAGCAGGGCACACCAGCCCCGATATACGACATCAAGGTAAAATGCCTTGCACCGTTGGGACTGAACGATATTGCCGTAATACACACTAAGTACGTGCGCAAGCGAGGAGCAAGACTCGACTTTGAATACGAGATTTACAGAGAGCGGGACAATGCCCTCTGCTGTAAGGGCAGCACTACCCAGCTCTTTATCGACAAAGACGGAAACCAGCTCCTGTATCTGCCCGATTTCTACGAAGCATGGCTGAAGAAGCATGAGATAGATTGAGAGAGAGAAACACACACACCACTATCACAGTATGTCTTGTACTGAAATAGG
>DGTQ01000014.1:94430-130334 GCA_002394365.1 Prevotellaceae bacterium UBA4332 | reverse complement strand
GGTATAAGGGAGGTCTGAGGGAGATCTTCGCCCCCTACCTCCCTATGCTCAACCATGTGTTTATGCGGGATAACGGGGATTAGGGAGGTTCAGGCACGAAAAAAGTGCTATTTGGAACCCCCTCTAACTCCCCCCAAGGGGGAGAATTAAAAATTAGCTCTTTTTTGCGGAAGCAGTGGTTCTGCACTTTCCGATAGGTGCTTTGGCTGCAGAACCATTGGTTCTTGCGCTCCAGTAGGTGCTCAGGCGAGCAGAGCTCGGAACTACATGCAGAGGCATTAGTTCTACGTGCAGAAGCACTGGTTCTACGTGCAGAACCAGTGCTTCTATCTATGAAAATAACTATTTGATATGTATTCAAAAATGCAAGAGAAAAACGTCGTTCGAATGATTATGGGAGCGGGGTTCTCTACTCTTCGTACACTGTAGGGTCTGGCGCACCTGCCATGAGGAAGGCTTCCTTACGCTCGGTACAGGTGCCGCATTTGCCGCAGTGCTTGTCGCCTCCCTTGTAGCACGACCAGGTCTTGGAATAGTCTATGCCGAGGGCTATGCCTCGCTTTACGATGTCGCCCTTGGTGAGGTCGGTATAGGGGGCAAGGAGGGTAATGCCGTCATAGGTGCCTGCGCTGATGGCTTGGCTCATGGCTTCGGCGAATTGCGGACGGCAGTCGGGATAGATGGCGTGGTCGCCTGAGTGGTTTGCCATCATGACGTGCTTCAAGCCGTTGCTCTCGGCAATGCCTGCTGCTATGGCGAGCATGATGCCGTTGCGGAAGGGGACGACGGTAGATTTCATGTTCTCGTCGTCGTAGGAGCCTTCGGGTATGTCTTCCCCACCCTCGAGGAGGGAGGACTTGAAGTATTGCTGCATGAAGCTCAGGGGGATTATGATTTGAGGGATGCCGAGCTGCTGGCAGTGGTACTGGGCGAAGGCTATCTCTTTTTTGTTGTGCTTGCTGCCGTAGTCGAAGGTCAGGGCGAGAGCTATCTGCTCCTTGTAATCGTAGAGCATAGTGACGGAATCTACTCCGCCGCTGAGGATGAGGACAGAATCCCCTCTTGCTCCCCCCAAGGGGGAGAACTTTGCTTTGTCATCGTTACTGTTACTCATATTTCTTTTTGTCTTTGTTACCACGGATTTTACGGATTTACTCGGATTTTTGTTTCTCGCAAAGAATTAAGAATAACTCTCTTCGAGAGCAAAGGTCGTGCTTTCAGCACTCACGCAATGCCATGCGGTGGGAAAACTCTATCCTCCCCCTTTGGGGGAGACAGAGGGGGTATTTAGTTGTTGAAATCCCACGAGATGCCGAAGCGGAGGACACGCTCGTTGAGGGGATAGTGGGGGGTGAGGAAATAGCCCTTGTTGCCTGAGCCTGAATTGACATGGCTCATCATGACGAAGAAGCGACACTGCTTGAGGCGGAAATTGGCATAGACATTGACTATGGGGTAATTGCCTACCTCGGCGCGAAGGGCATCGTTTTCCTGTATGCCGTAGCGTCCTGCTTGCGGACAGTATTCTGGGGCGTAGTACTTGGAGAACCAGCGCATGTCGGCTCCGAAATGCACGCGGAGGACGCGGGCAATGGTGAAATTGAGATAGAGGTTGGTCCAGTAGTTGAGGGCTGGCACCGCAAGGAGGACTTCCTGACTGCTCTTCTGATAGGTGAGACGATTCTCCCAGTTGAGGATGCCGAAACGGAAGTTCTGCTCTATGGCGAGGGTAAGCAGGCTGATGTTGGCGGATGACTGCTTCATGTCTGCCGTATAGCCAGTTACGGTGGTCTTGTCGTCAGCCGTTGTGCGATTGTAGTTTATGCCGAGGTAGGTATAGTTTTGTATGTTGTCGTAGCAGGCACGAATGGTGGTGCGGGTTTTCTTGACGAAGAACTCCGCCTCGAGGTGCGTCTGCATCTGCTTGTTGAAGTCAGAGTGGCTCCACGAGAGGAACTTGCCATGATAGTGGGTTACGAGGAAGCCTGGCTTGCAGAGGTGGTAGAACGCCTTGAGGCGCACGGTGGAGGTATCGCCGAGTATGCGCATATTGATGTCGCCTGTTCCACCGAGGCGCACATCGCCCACCTGGGCGCCAGCGATGCAGAACTCTGCCGTGGCGTTGTAATGGAGACGCCTGCCGAGTGTCTTGATAAGCTGACCTCCGATGTAAACGTTGTTCTCATTGGTGGAGGTATAGCTACCAGAGCTATTGGGCAACTTATAATGGCCGAGCTCATGGGTGATGAATACCTTGGCGCCCATAGGGACATACTTATTGAAACCCTCGAGGAGACCTATGGCGAAGGTGTTCTTCATAATGTAATAGGTGGTCTTGTCGAAGATAGAGTCGCCTGGGTTGTTCTCGTAGGGCACGTTGTAGCGATTGAGGTAGAAATTCTCGTTGGAGGCGTTGGCTACGTAGCGACGGTTGTTGGTATTGAGCCCGAGGGTATGAATGAAACTGGTGACGGGCACGTATTCCTCTTTGGTCCACGAGGTGTCGGGGGCATGACGCTGGGAGAGCAGTATGCTGTCTCGCGCAGCCTTGAGGAGAGAGTCGTTGAGATGTGCTTGACGAGCCTTGCCACTGGTGGGCAAATCGCCCATAATCATGGCGTCGTCAGGGCGTCCCTCAAACTTCTTTGTGGGGGTAGATGAAGAGGCGTGCTCGGCAAGACGGTTTGCCACCTCGCTTTTTTCGAGTTCTTTTTCCTCCTTCTCCTTCTGGGCACGCAGGGCGAAGCGCTTGGCTTCTTTCTCCATCTCGGTCATCTCTACCTGGCGATAGAAACCTACGTTGTAGCGATGAGAGAAATTGAGGTGGAAGGCATCCTGATTGTTCCAGTTAGACTGGAGCACAACGGGTATCTCCTGTCCTGTGTAGGAATCCTTGTATGCCTCGGGGTGGACTATGTAGTTGTCATTGGTTATACCTCCGTTCTCTGCCACCTTCATGTGGTCGAAGGACATATTGAAATATGCCTGATAGCGCTCTCCCTGATAGGAAGCCCAGAGGGTGTAGTCAAAGAGGGCTGTGCTCTGGTAGTTGTAATAGCCTCGACCATAGAGGTAATTGAACTTAAAGCCGAAACCGAGGCGCTTGTTGACATTAGTGGCGAAGAGCACCCGCACGTGGTCCTCTCCGTCGGTCTTGTCGCCACAGGAGGAATAGAAGAGGTTGGTAATGGGCGAGAGAGTGTTGGTATAGAGCAGTTCGGAAGACTTGGTAAGGAAATATCCGTAGGGCTCGAGATAGGGATTGCGAGAGAAGAGGTCGCGGTCGGTGGCAAGGCGTGCTATGCGTGGGGCGCCGAGGTTGCCCGTAGTGTTGTATTCGCCATACCTGCCTGTGGTGAATACACTGTTCATGAAGAGGCGCTGGACGGTATCACGCACTGCTGGCACGACATCGCCGAACTTCTCGTCAACAGTCCAGACGCGTATGCCCTTGGGTATCTCCTTGTGGGAAGCATGGAGAGAATCGAGGGCGGCATTAGGATTGAACGTATTATCCCTGACGGTGAAGCCGTCATTATAGTTGGCATCACTAACCTGTGCTGCAGCCTTGCACATAAGCATGCAAAACAACAGCAGAAATATGCTACTCTTCTTCGTCTTCTTCATTATTGTTTTTCTTGAGCAGACGTATCATGCACTCTGCCATCTTGATGAGGACAGCGATGATTACTACTATGGCGCCTTTCATCTCGTTTTCCTCTCCGCCAATGACGCCTGTGTACATAAGGCAACCGACGATGGCTGTCACCATAAAGAGGATGTTGAGAACCTGACGAACCTTGAAGTTTATGTCGTGTATCTTTTCTGGACGACGATGTGAACGGTGTTGCATAATTAAAAATAAATTAATACCTCATCCCGACTCTCTATAAAGGAGAGGGAGTGCTCCCCCTTTGAGGGGAGTTTAGAGGGGGTTTGAATTGTGAAGGGTGAAATAGCAATAAGCGAGTATGGCACAGAGTATCAGGGTGATAACTATGCGGAAGATACAACCTACGAACTTCTTGAAGAGCATGAACGCTATGATGATAGCGACTATTGCGATAATATAGTTTTCCATTGTGAGGGGATTGGTGTGGTAAATTCCATCGGGCGATGGGTTACGGGATGATAGAAACAGAGCATGTAGGCATGCAGACAGAGACGATGAAGGGGATTGTCGCCATTGCCATACTTAACGTCGCCACAAACGGGGTGCCCCATATCGGCAGCATGAACACGTATCTGGTTCTTGCGACCTGTCTCGAGCTTAAACTCCACAAGGGAATAAGCCGTTGAACGGTCGAGAACGTGGAAATGGGTGACAGCATACTTGCCGCCATTATCTACGGGAGAGGAATAGGTAACGTATGCCTTATTGTCCTTGAGCCAGTTGGCTATGGTGCCATCGTTTTCCTCAAACTCGCCTGAGCAGAGAGCCACATAGCGACGGTCGAAAACAATATCGTGCCACTCGTGTTCGAGTATCTGCTCGGTCTCCATATCTTTGGCATAAATCATGAGTCCAGAGGTGTCACGGTCAAGACGGTGAACCACATGGGCACGACAACCCTGACGCGTCTTCTGGAAATAATCGTCGAGGACACTCTTTATATTGAGCGAAGAATGGCCTGCCGCCATACTGAGTATGCCAGGCTTCTTCTCTACCACGACAAGGTACTGGTCTTCGTAAACGAGGCTTACGTAGCGGCTCTTGAAGGTGTCGTTGCGTTTGGAATTGGACACGCTGATTTTCATGCCAGGCGTTAGGGGATAGTCATACTGGGTGACGGTCTTGCCGTTAACCTTTATGCCTCTGCCGCGCAGGGTGTCCTTTATCTTGTTCTTACTGCCTGGAAGCGTAGCAAGGAGATACTCCAAGAGGGGCATCTCCTTATCCACATTATAATTCTTGTATTCTCTGAGTCGGGGATTGTAGGGCATCAGTCTTGATTTTCGTAGTTAGCAAAGACCTCGCTGACGGTGTTGACCTCAAGCATGGAGACACCTGCCGACTTGTCGGCTATGCCTATATTCATGTGGCCAGAGAGGTAGGTGACCTTATCGTCGAGAGACACCATCTTGCGTTCAAACATCTGCTTGACGGCATAGTAGAACATCTTCTCGAGTTCATCCTGCTTAGGATAGATAGCGAGCACACCGTAGGAAAGGGCGAGCCAGCGCTGCAGTTTTTCATGCTTGCAGATAGCCACCACAGGACTTGGTCCGCGATAAGCGGCAAGAGTACGGGCATCGTCGCCTGTACCCGAATCGGTAAGGATGCACTTGACACCCAGCTTTGACGTGGTGCCAATGGCAGCCTTGCAGAGGAAGTCACGCAGATTGGTATCGGCACCATCCACATCTACCTGTGGAGAGTGAAGATTGCGGTCGGCCTCAGCCTGTTCGGCTATCCTCACCATAGTCTTGACAGCCTCTATAGGGTAAGCACCGCTTGCCGTCTCGCCTGAGAGCATGAGGGCATCGGTGTTCTGGAACACGGCATTGGCTATGTCGCTGACCTCGGCACGAGTAGGACGAGGATTCTTTATCATGGTGTGAAGCATCTGTGTAGCCACGATAACGGGCTTCTTGCGGAAGACACATTTCTTTATTATCATGCGCTGTATGCCTGGTATCTTCTCTGCTGGTATCTCGATGCCGAGGTCGCCACGGGCCACCATGATGCCATAGCAGTTGTCGAGAATCTCGTCGATGTTGTCAACACCCTCCTGATTCTCTATCTTGGAGATAATCTTGATGTCGGAATTGTGTTCGTCAAGTATCTTCTGTACTTCATGCAGGTCCTCCTTGGAACGCACAAAGGAGTGGGCAATGAAGTCGATGTCTTCTTCGATAGCGAGAAGGATATTGCGACGGTCCTTCTCCGTGAGAGCTGGGAGGTCAATGTGAACGCCTGGCACATTAACAGACTTATGAGAACCCAGTTTGCCATCGTTCATGACAATTACGGAGAGCTCGTCACCATTGTTTTCTACCACCTGCATGCAGAGTTCGCCATCATCAAAAAGCAGTTGATCTCCTTCCTTAACGTCATTACATATATCTTTGTAAGACAAGCAGATAACATCGTGTACCGTATCCTGCTCTGGGCAACCTAAAACGGTAACTTTCTCGCCCGTCTTGTAGTCGATTGGGGCAGAGGCGGAGGTAGTGCGTATTTCAGGGCCTTTGGTATCAATGAGTATGCCCAGATGCTTGGACACCTCACGAACGTTTTTGATTATGGTTCTGAGGCCTTCGGGGGTAGCGTGAGCCGTATTCATACGGATAACATTAACACCAGCCTTATAGAGCTGGCGAATAAATTCTACATCACAACGAAGGTCACTTACTGATGCAACAATTTTTGTTTGCTTCATCTTTATTTGAAAATTGATAATTAGAAATTAGGAAACCAAAATAAATACTGAAGTGCAAATTTAGTTTTTTTTCTTCAATAAGCCAAAGAAATTGGACTTATTTTGGTAATATTTTAAGAAATCATACATATTTTGGGGGAAATATTTTGTTTTTCGAAAATAAACTCGTACATTTGCAAAGCAAAGTGGGCAGTCAATAAAATGGGTGCCTTCTTATTGCGATACTATGAGTAAAGATAATCTGATTTCCCACGAGGGCATAATAGACAGAATCTCGAACGGTGTTGCGCACGTGCGCATCGTTCAGAACAGCGCATGCACCAGCTGCAAGGTGGCTTCCTACTGCAATTCGGCTGAAAGCAAGGAGAAAATCATCGACGTAAGGTGCATAGACGAGAGCAAGTATGCCGTAGGACAGGCCGTAACGGTCATGGCGGCTCAGTCGGTGGGAATGAAGGCTGTGGTGCTGGCATTCATCGTGCCGACGATACTGCTGCTTGCCACCATAATGGGCTGTGTGGGCTATGGGCTCTCTGACGGCATTGCCGCCCTTGCCGGAGTCGGCATCCTCCTGCCCTACTACTTTGTGCTCTACCTAAACAGGAAAAGACTCGAGAACATATTGACATTCTACTTAAAATAACTTTTAATAACTTTAACAAACACATTATGAGCTTAATCTTATCATCAGTGCTCACACTGGGTATCATTGCGGTTATCGCTGCAGTGATTCTGTTCATTTGTGCCAAGAAGTTTGCTGTCCAGGAAGACCCACGACAGGAGAAGGTTGCTGCTATCCTTCCACAGGCTAACTGTGGTGGTTGCGGTTTCCCAGGCTGTTCTGGTTTTGCTGCGGCTTGCTTCAAGGCTGCGACAGAAAAGGGCTCTATCGACGGTCTTTCTTGTCCAGTCGGTGGTGCGGAAGTAATGGATCAGGTGCAGGCAATCCTCTTCTCTGAGGGAGCCAGCGAACCTGCTGCAAGTGCTCCTGCAGCATCTGACGGACCTAAGAAGCCAGCTGGACCATTGAAACCAATGTCCACTGACCTCAAACCATTCGTAGAGCCAAAGGGATTGGACTTCTCTGGTCCTAAGGCTAACCCTGTTCCTTACATCACATGCGGTCCTAAACCTGCTGTATTACCAAAGGGATGGCCTGACTCAGCAAATAGCACTAACAAATAACCTGTTTAATAGCAATGAAAGCAAGAACTTTTAGAATTGGTGGCGTTCACCCAGCTGAGAACAAGCTGAGCAATGACGCCGTTACACAGCCTGCACCATTGCCACAGCAGGCAGTATTCTCTCTCAGCCAGCACATTGGCGCACCTGCCAAGGCCATCGTAAAGGAAGGCGACAAGGTGAAGGTGGGCACGATGATTGCAGAGGCTGGAGGTTTCGTTTCAGCAAACATCTTCTCTTCTGTTTCAGGTACCGTAGTGAAGGTTGGTGACAGCCTTGACGTATCTGGTGCCATGAAGCCTGCCATCACCGTTAAGGTTGAGGGCGATGACTGGGAAGAGACTATCGACCGTTCAGACAAATTAGAGAAACTCGCTGATCACCCTGAACTGACACCAGAGGAAATCGTAAATCGCGTGAAGTACGCTGGTATCGTAGGTATGGGTGGTGCTTGTTTCCCAACCCACGTGAAGCTCATGCCTCCTCCTGGAGCCAAGGCTGAGTGCGTAATCATCAACGGTGTGGAGTGTGAGCCTTATATCACTTCCGACTACCGTCTGATGCTGGAGAAGGCAGACCAGCTCGTAGAGGGCCTCCGCATTCTCATGGCAGCAGTGAAGGTGAACAAGGGTTATATCGGCATAGAGGACAACAAGCCCGAGGCTATCAAGCTGCTTACCGAAAAGGTGGCTAACGACAGCAACATCGAGGTTGTGCCTCTGCAGAAGAAGTACCCACAGGGTGGTGAGAAGCAGCTCATCGACGCCGTTATACGTCGCCAGGTGCCTGCACCACCAGCAATACCTATCAGCGTAGGTGCTGTAGTACAGAATGCGGGTACTGCTGTTGCCGTATATGAGGCAGTAATGAAGAAGAAGCCTCTCTTCGAGCGCTACACTACCGTTACTGGTCTGCAGATAAAGAAGCCAAGCAACTTCCTTGTTCGCATGGGTACATCATTTGCTGACCTCATCAACCTCTGTGGCGGTATGCCTGAGGGCGAGAACAAAGTGCTGGCAGGTGGTCCTATGATGGGACGTGCCGTACCTTCTATAGAGGTTCCAGTAGGAAAGGGTCAGAACTCTATCACCGTACTTACAGGCAAGGATGCCGTAATGCCAGAGGAGCAGCCATGTATCCGTTGTGCAAAGTGCGTCAGCGCTTGTCCTATGGGACTGGAGCCATTCCTGCTTGCCAAGGCAGCAAAGATGGAGAAGTGGGACCTGCTCGAGGCAGAGGACGTAACTTCTTGTATCGAGTGTGGCTCTTGCCAGTTCACATGTCCTGCCTATCGTCGTCTGCTTGACGATATTCGCAAGGGTAAGGGCACCGTTATGGGCATCATTCGCAGCCGTAACGCTCCTGCTCCTGCACCAGCAGCAAAGGCAGAGGCTCCTAAGGCTAAGACCAAGGACGGCAAGGAGTTTGTGATGCACACGGCAGAAAAGCCTTTCGTAACTCCTACAGACCTCGACTTCTCAGGCAAGAAGGCTAACCCTGTGCCACACATCACATGTGGTCCTAAGCCAGCCGTATTGCCAAAGGGATGGCCAGCATAAATGAATGTATTAAAGTAAAAAAAGTAAAAGAATAAAGAATATGGGTAACTTAATTGTTTCTCTTTCACCTCACGCACACGCCAATGACTCGGTGAAGAAGAATATGTATGGTGTAGTTATCGCATTGCTTCCTGCTTTGCTTGCATCATTCTATTTCTTCGGTCTCGGCTCTCTCATCGTGTGCCTTGTGAGCGTGGCAGCCTGCCTCTTCTTTGAGTGGGCTATCTGCAAATGCTTCCTCAAGAAAGAGCCTACTCTTCTTGATGGTTCAGCTCTCGTAACAGGTCTGCTGTTGGGTATGAACCTGCCTTCAAACTTCCCTCTGTGGATGATTATCGTTGGCGCTCTCGTTGCCATCGGTGTCGGCAAGATGACATTCGGCGGACTGGGACAGAATCCTTTCAACCCAGCACTCGTAGGTCGTTGCTTCCTGCTCGTCAGCTTCCCAACAGCCATGACAACATGGCCAAAGGCTGGTCAGCTGATGGAATATACCGATGCTGAGACAGGTGCTACACCTCTTTCTCTCATGAAGCGTGCCATAAAGGGCGAGACAGGCGTACTTGACCAGCTGCCATCTTCATGGGACATGTTCCTGGGCAACAATCCTGACGGCGTAGGTGCTATCGGCGAGATTTGTGCTCTGGCTCTTCTCCTCGGTCTGTGCTACATGCTTTGGAAGAAGATTATCACATGGCACATCCCTGTATCAATCATCTGCACAGTATTCGTAATAGCAGGCTTGCTCTATCTTGCCGACAATACTGTTTATGCTGATCCTTTCCAGGTTATCTTCTCTGGTGGCTTGATGCTCGGTGCTATCTTCATGGCAACCGATTACGTAACCTCACCAATGACCCACAAGGGACAGATTATCTATGGTGTATCAATAGGTGTGCTGACAATCATTATCCGTAACTGGGGTGCTTACCCAGAGGGTATGTCATTCGCTATTCTCATCATGAATGCGTTTACACCTCTTATAAATATGTATATCAAGCCTAAGCGTTTCGGCGAAGTGCTTGCAAAGAACTAAAAAAGGAGGAGAAGACATGGAAAAATTGAAATCAAATCTCACAAACATGGTGTGTGTCCTCACGGGCATATCAGTTATTTGTGGTGGTCTCCTCGCTTACGCCAACAACCTTACGGAAGCACCTATCAAGGCTGCCAACGAGAAGGCTCTCTCTGACGGTATCACAGCCGTTATGGGTGGTGGCGAAGTAAAGGTGGAGACGCCTGACACAATAAAGTGTGACGTTGACGGCAAGGAGCTCACTTATATCATGTATAAGACAGACAAGGGCACAGCCGTACAATCTACTGACCCTAACGCTTTCGGCGGCAACCTTACGGTACTTGTAGGTTTCAACGAGGGTGGCGACATCCTTGGCTACACAGTTCTTGAGAACAACGAGACTCCTGGTCTTGGTGCCAAGTGCCCAGACTGGTTCCAGAAGGGAAATCCTGGCGACATCATCGGCAAGAATCCTGGCAAGAAGGAACTGACTGTATCAAAGGACGGTGGCGAGATTGACGCCATTACCGCATCAACTATCACTTCACGCGCATTCCTGCGTGCCGTACAGCAGGCTTATACTATCTACAAGACTCATACTGACGGAGCTACGGGCGCAACAAAACAGAACAGCTAATAAAAAGGAGGATTTACATTATGACAAAATTCGGTATTATAATGAATGGCATCATCAAGGAGAATCCTACCTTTGTATTGATGCTCGGCATGTGTCCTACACTTGCTACTACAACAAGCGCAACAAACGGCTTGATGATGGGACTTGCTACCATGGCAGTGCTTATATTCTCTAATATAATCATCTCTGCCATCAAGAACCTCACACCAGACATGGTACACATCCCTGTCTATATCGTCGTTATCGCTACACTCGTAACCATAGTGCAGCTCGTTATCAAGGCTTACGCGCCAGAGGTTGACAAGTCGCTCGGTCTGTTCATTCCTCTTATCGTGGTTAACTGTATCATCCTTGGTCGTGCGGAGTCTTTCGCAGGAAAGAACTCACCCCTCGACTCTGCTATGGATGGTATCGGTATCGGTCTGGGCTTCACCATTGGTCTTACTACTCTCGGCATCTTCCGTGAGCTTCTCGGCAACGGCACAGTATTTGACCTGCGCCTCATCCCTGAAGACTTCGGCATGCTGATTTTCATTCTCCCTCCAGGTGCTTTCCTCACCCTGGGATACATTATTGCAGTAATCAACCGTTTTAAGAAGGCTTAAAGAATTATGGAGTATCTATTGATTTTCATCGCTGCGATATTCGTTAACAATATCGTACTCAGCCAATTCCTTGGTATATGTCCATTCCTCGGCGTCAGCCAGAAGGTAAGCACATCACTTGGCATGTCAGCTGCTGTAGCCTTCGTCATGGTGTTGGCTACTCTCGTAACATGGCTTCTGCAGATGTACGTCCTCACCCCAATGGGCCTGGGCTTCTTGCAGACCTTGTCATTCATTCTCGTCATAGCATCTCTGGTGCAGATGGTTGAGATTATCCTCAAGAAGGTGTCTCCCCCACTCTACCAGGCTCTTGGCGTGTTCCTTCCACTTATCACCACCAACTGTGCTGTGCTGGGTGTTGCCATCCTCGTAGTGCAGAAGGATTATAACCTGCTCATGTCTCTGGACTATGCCCTGGCTTCTGCTTTGGGTTTTGGTCTTGCACTCATCCTCTTCGCAGGACTTCGTGAGCAGCTTGAGTATGCTGCCGTGCCTAAGGGTATGAAGGGTGTTTCCATCACCCTCGTTACAGCATCTCTCCTCGCTCTTGCCTTCATGGGCTTCAGCGGTGTTGATGGTGGTCTGAAGACTCTCTTCGGAATCTAATCGGAACATACATATACAACAAAAAAACATCCTTACGTTCTTCCGTAGGGATGTTTTTTTTATATCTGCAGCCGTCTGAGAGCCTGCTTAAAGGCTGAGCTTACTTACAGCCGAGTTTACTTGCAGCTGAGTTTACTTACAGCCGAGTTTACTTACAGCCGAGTTTACTTACAGCTGAGTTTACTTACAGCCGAATTTACTTACAGGCTATTGTGTACTTTATTTTTCGTCGAGCAGGCGCTGGAGTTCCACAACCTCGTCACGATACTGGGCAGCAAGGAGGAAGTCGAGGTTCTTGGCGGCTTCCTTCATCTTCTCCGTAGAATTTTCTATCGCCTTGCGTATCTGCTCTGGCGTCATCTTCTTCACTATTGGATCGGCAGCCATCGCGTAATCGTAGTTAGAAGGCTCCGAGTATGGTTGTGCGGCAGAGAGTTTTCTGCCAGAAGCACTGCCTCCTGTCTTGGAACCAATACCTCCAGCCATAGAACCAATACTTCCAGCCATAGAGCCAATACTTCCAGCCATAGAACCAGCCTTAGAAGATGCAGAGGGCTTGCCTTCATGACTGATGTTGATAGTCTGACGGTTAAGGTCTTTCTTTATCTGTTGTGGCACCACGCCGTGAGCCTCGTTATAGGCTATCTGCTTGGCACGTCGGCGATTCGTCTCGTCTATCGTCTGCTGCATGGATGCCGTAATGGTGTCGGCGTACATTATCACTCTGCCCTCCACGTTACGTGCGGCACGTCCAGCCGTCTGGGTGAGTGAGGTTCGATTGCGCAGGAAACCCTCCTTGTCGGCATCGAGTATTGCTACAAGAGACACCTCGGGCAAGTCAAGTCCCTCACGCAGAAGGTTTATACCTACCAGGACATCGTACTTGCCTGCACGCAAGTCGCTGAGTATCTGCACTCTGTCAAGTGTAGTAACATCAGAATGTATATAATTAGTCTTTACCCCGTGGTTAAGGAGGTATTCCGTCAGTTCCTCTGCCATGCGCTTTGTAAGCGTGGTAACGAGAACACGTTCGTGCTTCTCCGAGCAAACACGTATCTCCTCCAGAAGGTCGTCTATCTGGTTTTCCGTAGGACGCACCTCTATCTTCGGGTCAAGGAGTCCTGTGGGGCGTATCACCTGTTCTACCACCACGCCCTCTGCTGCATTCAGTTCGTATTCCGCAGGAGTTGCTGAGACATATATTACCTGATTCAGCATCTGCTCAAACTCCTCAAACCGCAAAGGACGATTGTCAAATGCTGCAGGCAAGCGGAAGCCGTACTCCACAAGGTTTTGCTTTCTGCTCCTGTCGCCACCATACATAGCCCTTATCTGGGGCACGGAGACGTGGCTCTCGTCTATCATCATGAGGAAATCCTTTGGGAAGAAGTCAAACAGGCAATAAGGTCGCTCGCCTGGAGCCCTGCCGTCAAAATATCTTGAGTAGTTCTCTATGCCAGAACAGTGTCCCAGTTCCTTTATCATCTCGAGGTCATACTCCACTCTTTCTTTTATGCGCTGAGCCTTGATGTCGTCTCCTATCTCGTGAAAATAATCCTCCTGCTTCACGAGGTCGTCCTGTATCTGGCGTATGGCTATCTCCTGCTGTTCCTTGGTAGTGACAAAGAGATTGGCAGGATAAATCTTATATTCGGTAAACGAGCCCTTCCTGCGCAAGGTCTCTCCGTCAAGCTCCTCTATGCCGTCTATCTCGTCGTCCCAGAACGTAACCCGCAAGATATCCTCGCTATAAGCCATAGCCACATCCACCGTGTCGCCCTTCACTCTGAATTCTCCCCTTTCGAGTCCCACGTCGTTATGCACATACTGCAACTCCACAAGACGCCTCAGGAACTCATCACGGTCTATGGTCTGTCCACGATTTATCACCACCACGCTGCCCTGCAAGGTAGAAGGTCCCCCCATACCATATATGCACGATACCGAGCTCACGATAATCACGTCTTTTCTTCCTGACAGCAAGGCGGTCACAGCCGAAAGCCTCAACCTGTCTATCTCGTCATTTATCGCAAGGTCTTTCTCTATGTACGTATCCGTAGTAGGCAGATATGATTCTGGCTGATAATAATCGTAGTAGGACACGTAGTATTCCACCGCATTATCGGGAAAGAAAGCCTTCATCTCCTCGTAGAGCTGTGCGGCAAGCGTCTTGTTATGCGACAAGATAAGCGTCGGCTTGCCCACCTGCTGAATGACGTTTGCCATCGTGAACGTCTTTCCCGAGCCCGTGACACCAAGCAACACCTGGGCTGGCACACCGTTGCGCACTCCCTCCACCAGTTGCTCTATAGCCTCAGGCTGGTCACCAGTAGGTTTATATTTTGATGTAAGATTGAATTTTTGCATAGCCATTGCAAAGGTAATACTTTTTTCTTAATAATTCTAAAATATGCGCGAACTTTCAACTTTCAACTTTCAACTTTCAACTTTTCTTAGTACCTTTGCACCCGATTTTACGTAAAATAATGAATAGAAAAGCTCTTTTTGCTATCGTTTCATCTATTATTCTCCTAAGCGGCTGTGCTAAGGAGTTTAATGCTGTGTATAAGTCCGACGACTATATATACCGCTATGAGTATGCCAAGGAACAGTACAACAGAGAGAAGTATTCTCGTGCCTCCCTGCTTTTCGGCGATATGGTGACTCTCTTCAAGGGTACCGAGAACGCAGAAGAATGTCTGTTCCTCTACGGCATGTCGTGCTACAGGGGTGAGGACTATGAGTCGGCAGCAGAAATATTCAAGAAATATTGCTCCTCCTACGCCAAGGGCAAATATGCCGAGCTGGCACGCTACTACATAGGAGAGAGCCTCTACAAGACCGTGCCCGAACCACGACTTGACCAGACTCCTACCATACAAGCCATGAAGGCATATCAGGATTTTCTGGACCTCTACCCCTTCAGCAGCCACAAGACCGACGCACAGGGCAAGCTGTACAAACTGCAGGACATACTGGTAGAGAAAGAGTATCAGAACGCAAAACTCTACTACAACCTCGGAACATACTTCGGCAACTGCACGAGCGGAGGCAACAACTACGAGGCTTGTATCGTGACATCGCAGAACGCCCTGAAGGAATACCCGTTCACCACCCTGCGCGAGGAATTTGCCGCCCTCATCATGAAGAGCAAATACGAACTCGCCGTACACAGCGTGAAGGCTAAGCAAGCTGACCGTTTCCAGGATGCTGAGGACGAGTGCTATGGTTTCATCAACGAATATCCCGACTCCAAAGAGCGTGTCAACGCAGAAAAGTTTATAGAAAAATGCAAGCAATACACCAAGACGGGAGAAGTTGATGATTGAGGGTTATGAGTTATGAGTTGAGAGTTGAGAGTTTAATGTTGAGAGCATAATCAGAGCATAAAAAAGATAATAAACAAAGATATGGATTACAAAAAGTCAAAAGCACCTACAAACACCGTAACACGTAACATCATGGATTTCTGCGAAGGTACAGACAACATCTATGAGAGCGTAGCCATCATAGGAAAGCGTGCCAACCAGATTTCTCAGGAACTGAAGCAGGAACTCAACAAGAAACTTGCTGAGTTTGCCAATTACAACGACAGCCTCGAGGAGGTTTTTGAGAATCGCGAGCAGATAGAAATCAGCCGTTACTACGAGAAGTTGCCAAAGCCAACACTCATAGCATCAGAGGAATTCCTCAACCACGAGATTTACTGGCACGACCCAGCAAAGGACACTCACGACGACGAAGACGACGATTTCTAAAAAAATGCGACCATGTGGCAGCGTAAACAGACCATATACCTCGCCCTCGTAGCAATACTGATGATTGTGGCAAGCATATATGCCGCAATCACAATCTTGCAGATATTGGGCGGAATGATAGCAGGACTGGGCGCCCTGAATATCTTCCAGTATAAGAACAGGAGAAAACAGATGGCTTTCTGCACGCTCGGAGTACTCCTGCTTATAGTATGGATTGCACTCTTCTGCTTCGACCATTACCACGTCTTCGACGGCAGCAGCAGCCAGTTGCACTTGCAGGCAGCCGTGCGCTATCCACTCTATGCCCTGCTCCCCGTAGTGAGCATCGTGCTTTTCGCTTTAGCCAGAAAGGGTATCAAGCATGATGACGACCTCGTTCGTTCTGCTGACAGATTAAGATAAAGAAACCCCTATAATAGAGGTAAGGCTCCCCCCATACGCGTGTGGAGGCCTTACCACTTTTTTTTCAGCATACTGTTTATACTATATAACTAACCTGCTATAATCACAATCAGACAATGAAAGCCCCCCTTTTTTCCCTCATTTTTTCCCTTGTGGGCATTACCCCACTATCGGCAGCCTCTCTTGAGGCAAGTACCTCTCAGGCAACCTATCCAGGCACCACCATCCCCATGCTGAATATCATCAGCGGCAGTGGCAAGACCTCCTATGTGGGAGGAGTTATCAACGACCCTAACGACCCTGCAGCCACCGAGGGCATCTGGTTTAAGGCACCCACGGGCAGCACCCTGACCTTCAAGTCTGATAACACCAAGGTTGTCAAGGTTGACGACATCACTGCCGAAGAAATACAGACTGGCATCTATGCCGTGCGTATCAAGCCCTCAGGAGTGGGTTTAACCAAGATTACCGTCAGTCTGTCAGGAGCATCCTCTTATACCATACAATATGCAGCCAGCAAGGCGAGCGACAATCCCGAGCAGACCACGTGGCTGCATGGCAGTTGCGACGCTTCGGCTATGGCAGACGTCGGCAACGGCTATTTCATAGCAGCCGACGACGAGAACAACATCCTCAGGCTCTATAGCAGCCAGCAGTCAGGCATGCCCCTGCGCACCTTCGACAGTAGCGGCTTTGCCAATGGTTCCGAGGGCGACGAGTACGACATCGAGGGTGCCACGGTAAGTGACGACGGCAAGACTATCTATTGGATAAGCTCACTGGGCAACAACAAGAGTGGCAAGGAGAAACCATACCGCAACCGAGCCTTCTCAACAAGAGTAAGCGGCTCAGGGATAAACACCACCATCTCAAGCGGAGCCTACAGCGAGGAATTTCGCAAGGCTATGATAGACTTCGGCGATGCCAACGGATGGAACTTCACCGCCTCTGCATCCTATGCCAACAGCATGATACCCAAGCGTATAGACGGTTTCAACATAGAAGGTCTTACCCTCACCAACAAGGGCGACGGCTCTGCCTACGTGGGTTTCCGTGCGCCCTACGTACCCCTGAAAGGTGTCACCCCTACATCCACCAACCGCAAGTACGCCCTGCTGGCTCTCGTCACTAATTTTACCGACATCTTCTCCGTCAGCGGCAAGAGTAGCGTGAAGCCCCAGGTGGGCGCCCCTGTGCTCTTCGACCTCGGCGGACTCGGCATACGCTCCATAGAGCGCATAGGCGGCAAATACTACGTCATACTGGCTGGTTCTTACGATAGCGGCGGCATACCCAGAGCCTTCCTGTGGGACGGCACCACCACCGATGCCGCTTCTGCCCCCATCACCACAGCTGGCGGACACCTTACCGAGATGAATCTGGGCATGGAGGACCTTACTGGTGGCACCGAGGGACATCCCGAAGCCCTCACCGTGCGCCAGGAGGACGGCAACACGCTCCTGCTCAACGTGCTGAGCGACTGCGGCTCGATTGACATGTATGATAACGGCAAGGAGAATAAGGAATACAGCGGCGACAGCAAGAAGTTTCCTTGGGCAAAGTTCCGTCTCGACACATTTGTCTATACCCTCCCCCAGGAGAGTGCCCTGAACGGCGTACAGCAGCTGCAGCCCCTGTTCACTTACAGCATCAGCGGAGGCGTTCTGTCACTTGGCAGACTCTCGGCAGGCACGGCAATCACCCTTGCCACTGCCGACGGTAAAATCATTTCTTCCATGAAGGCTACAGGCTCTACCCTCTCTCTCCCGCTCCCCTCTTCGGGCACGTACATCCTCAAGGTGGGCAAACAATCGGTAAAGCTCTATAAGCAGCAGTAATCTCTCCTTTTTCCTGCGGGTAGCGAGTGGCTGTTTATTTCTATTCTATCCCCCTGTCGTTCAGAGCCTTAGAATATCTTGCAGCATTCTGCAAGTGCTCCTGATAGGTCTTGGCAAAATTATGCGTACCCGAGAAATCCTCCTTGGCACACATATACAGATAGTCGTGATGCACAAGGTTGAGCACGGCATCTATGCCCGCCACACTCGGAATACGGATAGGTCCTGGGGGCAAGCCCTCGTTTCGGTACGTGTTATAAGGAGAGTTCACATTAAGCATATTATTGTATATGCGCTTTATCTCAAAATCCTTCAGGGCAAACTTCACGGTAGGGTCAGCCTGCAAGGGCATGCCCTGCCTGTATCTGTTGTAGTACATGCCAGCTATCATGGGCTTCTCGGCGTTGTTTGCCGTCTCCTCGTCTATGATGCTCGCAAGTGTAATCACCTGCTCGGGCGTGAGTCCCAGTTTCCTTGCCTTCTCTGTGCGGTCCGTATTCCAGAAAGCCTCTGTCCCCTTCTTCATCTTCGCCATCAGTTTTCCCACGCTCGTGTTCCAGTACACCTCGTAAGTATCAGGTATGAAGAGGCAAGCCACCGTAGCCGTGTCAACCCCATATTTAGCACACGAATCGTTGCTCTCGAAGGTCTTCATCAGTTCCCCCTTGCTCACCATCAGCTTCTCTGACAGTTCCTCCGCCAGCCTGTCCATGGTGCGCACAGAGGGGATAGTAAGCCTTACGGGGCTCTGCTGGCCGTTTCTCAAGTGACGGAAGAGCACCAGTGCTCCCGTGCCCGTACCTATCTCGTATCTGCCCGAGCGTATCTTGTCGGCATACCCCGTAAGAGAAGCCATCGCGCTCACGGCACTCACGCCGTAAGACCTGCTCACGCCCGACAGTTTCACCTCCACAGAGTCCATCGTGTCGTCGTTATCTATATACAGGTAAGCAGTGCCACCAGTCTTGTTTACAGGCAACAACAACATCAGTCCCGTCAGCAGAATCGCTCCTGCCGCTATCGCCACACATGATATAACACTCTTTTTCATAGTTGTCAGCACATTCTGTTATTTTTTCTATTTCGCTGCAAAGGTAATAATAATTGAACTAACAATAAGTCAACAACTTGACATTTAATATCTATTTTCTTAAAAAAACTTAACACGCCATATAACTTTCAACCCTCAACTCTCAACTCTCAACTATTTTTCGTACCTTTGCATCCGCTTTCTCACTTCAGGGGGAGCATTAAATTTTATTAATTCACATTATGTCTAACTTAAAAAACGTACAGCCACTCGACGATTTCAACTGGGAAGAGTTCGAGAACGGCGGTATCTCAAACGCGAGCAAGGAAGCTCAACAGGCATCTTACGATGCAACACTCAACAAGGTATCTGAAGGCCAGGTAGTCGAGGGTACCGTAATTTCCATCGACAAGAAGGAAGTAATCGTAAATATCGGTTACAAGAGCGATGGCATCATCGCAGCTTCTGAATTCCGCTACAACCCAGACCTCAAGATTGGCGACAAGGTAGAGGTTTACGTAGAGAATCAGGAGGACAAGAAAGGTCAGCTTATCCTTTCACACAAGAAGGCTCGCATGGCTAAGAGCTGGGATCGTGTCAACGAGGCTCTCAACAACGAGGAAGTCATCCAGGGCTACATCAAGTGCCGCACCAAGGGCGGCATGATTGTTGACGTCTTCGGTATCGAGGCATTCCTGCCAGGTTCACAGATTGACGTTCACCCAATCCGCGACTACGACGTATTCGTAGGCAAGACAATGGAATTCAAGATTGTCAAGATCAATCAGGAGTTCCGCAACGTAGTAGTATCTCACAAGGCTCTCATCGAGGCAGAACTTGAGGCACAGAAGAAGGAAATCATGTCTCGCCTTGAGAAGGGTCAGGTTTACGAAGGCACAGTCAAGAACATCACCTCTTACGGCGTATTCATCGACCTCGGTGGCGTTGACGGCCTCGTACATATCACAGACCTCTCATGGGGCCGCGTAAGCGATCCACACGAGGTAGTAGAACTCGACCAGAAGATTAAGGTCGTTATCCTCGACTTCGACGACGAGAAGAAGCGCATCGCCCTCGGCCTGAAGCAGCTCACGCCTCACCCATGGGATGCACTCGATCCTAACCTCAAGGTAGGCGACCGCATCAAGGGCAAGGTAGTCGTTATTGCCGACTACGGCGCATTCGTAGAGGTAGCACCAGGCGTAGAAGGCCTCATCCACGTTAGTGAGATGTCATGGAGCCAGCACCTGCGTTCAGCTCAGGACTTCCTCAAGGTAGGCGACGAGGTAGAGGCAGAAATCCTCACCCTCGACCGCGAGGAGCGCAAGATGTCTCTCGGCATCCGTCAGCTCAAGGAAGACCCATGGGCTAACATCGAGACCAAGTACCCAGTAGGCTCTAAGCACACAGCCAAGGTACGCAACTTCACCAACTTCGGCATCTTCGTAGAGCTCGAGGAAGGCGTTGACGGCCTCATCCACATCTCAGACCTCTCTTGGACCAAGAAGGTTAAGCACCCATCAGAGTTCACCAAGGTAGGCGAGCCTATCGACGTTGTAGTGCTCGAGATAGACAAGGACAACCGTCGTCTCTCTCTCGGCCACAAGCAGCTCGAGGACAACCCTTGGGACACCTACGAGACCATCTACACCCCAGGCTCAGTACACAAGGGCGTAGTCTCTGAGGTTATGGAGAAGGGCGCAGTAATCACCCTCAACGAGGGCGGCGAAGGCTTCGCTACACCTAAGCACCTCGTAAAGGAAGACGGCACTCAGGCCCAGAAGGGCGAGGAGCTCGACTTCAAGGTAATAGAGTTCGTCAAGGATACCAAGCGCATCATCCTCTCTCACTCACGCACATTCGAGCCAGAGAAGGAACTCGAGACCGAGAAGAAGCCACGCGGAGGCAAGCGCGCAGCAGCCAAGAAGGACGAGACAGCTCAGATCAACAACGTTGCAGCAGCACAGTCACTCGGCGACTTCGACGCACTCGCAGCCCTCAAGGCTCAGATGGAGAAGGGTGAGTAAATCACTTAGCCTACCCCCGACTTCAATAGTCTTATAACCCCCTTCGGTTCCCCCGTTTCGCGGGGGAAAGAAACCCGAAAGGGAAGGGAGACTCTAAACATTAACGAAAACGAAGCGTCACTCCGTGACTACGAAACGCTTCGCTACGAATACAATCACGAAGGCTTGCAAGGATAACCATTTCCCTGCAAGCCTTTTTTCCACTCAGTCCCCTAAAGACCTTAGAGACCCTAAAGACCCTAAAGACCTTAACATCCTTAAAGACCTTAAAGCCCCTACCCCACAAAATGACAAACAGCGAACTTTACACCCGCGTCTTCACCCACTTCCGCAAGGAGCACCCCATAGTAGATACCGAACTGCACTACAGCTCCACCTACCAGCTGCTCGTAGCCGTGGTGCTCTCCGCCCAGTGCACCGACAAGCGCGTCAACCTCGTCACCCCCGCCCTCTTCCGAGCCTATCCCGACGCCCAGAGCATGGCAGCAGCCAGCGAGGCAGACGTCTATCAATACATCAGGAGCGTCTCCTACCCCAACGCCAAGGCACGCCACCTCGTAGAGCTCTCCCAGATACTCCACGAGAAATACCACGGCGAGGTGCCCAGCGACATGGACTCCCTGCTCCAGCTGCCAGGCGTAGGCAGAAAGACCGCCAACGTCATGCAAGCCGTAGCCTTCCGCATGAACGCCATGCCCGTCGATACCCACGTCTATCGCGTAAGCCATCGCCTCGGCCTCGTGCCCTCCACCTGCAACACCCCCTACAAGGTAGAGCAATACCTGCTCCGCCACCTGCCCCCCTCCGATAATCCCCACGAAGCCGCCGACGCCCACCACTGGCTCCTGCTCCACGGCCGCTACATCTGCAAGAGCCTCAAGCCCCTCTGCCCCAAGTGTCCCTTCGACCCCTTCTGCCCCAAGAAACTCGAGGGCAGCAAGCTGTAATCCCTAAAAGACAATTATGAAAAGACGCATTATTATATTACTTGCCTTTGCAGGCTTACTGTTCTCCTGCGGCAACAAAAGCAGTCAAGCTGAGGAGAACAACGAAGTTGTTGTAAAAGCGTTCCTCACCACTCTATATAGCGACTATGTCTTCCAATATCATGAATTCTCTCTCATCGAGAACCATTTCTCCGAAAAAGTTCTCAAACGTTTGAAGCAAGAATACGACTATGATGGTGAGGGCTACGCAGTATGGTTATTCAGAACTGGTGCCCAAGATGGTCCCTCTAATGTCAGCAAGGTTAATGACATCACTACCGAGCCCGATGGTTGGTACGTAGTGAAATATACCGACATGGGTATAGAAGGCACCTGCCGTTTCCTCATACAGCTACGTGATGGTGAACCATTCGTATTAGATTTCAAATAAAATATGCAAGACTTTCACACCGTAGCTGCCGAGTGTGGCTACTGCTTAGAGAACCACCACCACGCCCTCGCTGATGCAGAAGCTTGTGCGTGGATTGCGAGAGAGATATTGTAGAGAAAAGGAGCGATAGTTTTTTCTCCACTTTTTTTGTTGTTTCGGAAATAATTCTTAACTCTGCCTCACGAAAGTGAGTCAAGTTAGAATGCACTCGGCAAAAAAAATAATGAATTATTTTGTTTTGCGCTCGTTTTTTACTAACTTTGCAACGGAACGTATAAAAAAGAGAAGTATGAGTACAACAGCATTATATGGACTTCGAGATTATCTCTACGGAACATTATCTACAAAAGATATGATATGGCTTGTGGAGCAACTCGGCAGTTATATTCGCAAAGATGAGTCCTTACCCCCTTATACTTTAGAGGAACTGAATGCTCGAATAGCAAAATCTGAACAAGATGCTGCAGAGGGAAGGTATATGAGCCATCAGGAAGTGTTTGAGTCTATCAATCAGAAGATGCAAAAAGCCGTATGAAGGTAATATGGATGGAGCAGGCTTATACAGCCCTCTCTGATACTATTGATTATGTAAGACAAGAGTATGGCGACAAATTTGCAGATAGGATTGTAAAAGAAGCCTTCCACGTTGGCGTTCTGTTAGAGGACAATCCTAATCTGGGAGCAATAGAGCCATTATTAGGTCATCAACCTATTACTTATCGTAGTATCGTAATCAATCATCTCAATAAGATAATCTACAGAATTGTAGAAGACAGAATAGAAATAGCAGATTTCTGGGATGTTAGGCGAGAACCCAAATCTTTGGCTTCTCAAATAGAATAAAACTTTCCCCTTACACCAACCATGAGTGCAAGGGGATTTTTATTTCCCTCTTAGAAAAAGGAGCGATAGTTTTTTCTCCACTTTTTTTGTCGTTTCAAAAATAATTTCTAATTTTGCAGGCAACAAACGTGCACTAATATGACAACAAGGTCAGCGACACAGATTATACCTGCCATACAGGAATGTCTTACCAGGCAGCCTGTCATCAAGGCATGGCTATTCGGTTCTTATTCAAGAGGCGAAGAAAGACCAGATAGTGATATTGACCTCCTGGTGGAATATGACCCCAGCAGCAAGATATCGCTCATGACCATATCACGTGTTATGTGCGAACTGAAAAAAGCAACAGGCAAGCAGGTAGATGTGATAGAAGAAGGACGACTCATGCCTTTTGCGGTAGAAAGTGCCAACCGAGATAAAATCCTTATTTATGAGAGAGCAACTCTTTGCAACAATACAGAATGACATACCAGAGTTACGCCCTATCATCGAAAATTATCTTAAGGAATTGTCATGAATACAGTGCCTCTCGCTCAATGAAATGGCGCGGGTGATATGTGATGGGGGGATAGAGAGAAATATGTATTTATTAGCGCCATTTTATTAAAAAGCTAAAAAACATCCTGCGCCCGTATTGTTTTTTTCAAAAATCTTCAATTTCATAACATTTTTGAATATTATTCAGCGTAAATCATTGTGGAATCAGATAAAAGTCTTACCTTTGTGGCATATTACTAACTTAAAACAAAAAAGTTATGAAGAAAATATTGTTATTACTTGTTGTAGCCACGTTGGGCTGTGGCAATGTTTACTCACAAGCCAAAAATACTCCTATAAAGCGTACAAGGACTCTTGTTTCAGCTAAAGCAAAGGCGGAGGCAGAAGCGAAAGCTAAGGCAGAAGCAGAGGCAGAAGCGAAAGCAGCAGAAGAAAATAGGATTTATCAAAACAATGCAAAATGCAAGTTTTCTTTTAATGGGAGTGAATTTGTTAGTAATCAAGGTTATGACAATTACGTTATTTATGAGATTCCTGGAATGACTACTTCTGAACTTAAAACATCCGTTATTTCTGCTATAGGCACAATATATAGTTCTCCAAAAGATGTTATAAACAGTGTAAGCGATAATCTTATACAATTAACAGGAATAACAAAAGGATTCAAGAGGACGTCAAAGATTATAGGTGCATCTTATTATACTCAATTTATTTTTAACCTTGTTATTCAATTTAAGGATGGGAAAGTAAGATATAATGCACCTATTATCAAATACTTAGTTTCAGAAAATGAAAATACTGGTAAAAGAAGCATTAATGACTTTATTGGTGTAAATATTAGAGATTATTTATTAGAAGACGATTATCTTGCAGAAACACATTTGAAACAAATTGAAGGCGATATTAATAATTTAATTTCATCTATCAATAGTCATTTGAAAAAATCAAATGATTGGTAGTCAGATGTTCCGTATTATTTAGACTATATTCATTTTTGAATCTTTTTGAAAATTTTAAAAAGTTACAAGGCATAAGTACAATAAAGAAAGGGATTCGGCTTAATCAATATGCCAAATGTTGTCTTTTTTACACATAAACAATAAAGCCGCTGACTTTTCATCAGTGGCTTTATTGTTTATCTCTTGTTTACTATAGGCAGGAAGTAGAGAATATTATTCTCTCCATAGAGGTTCTGCATCCCAACCTTCAGGAAACCCCATAGCAGAGGCATCTACATTGGAGTACTTTGAAAACAGAGTTTTCAGGTCTGAAGCAAATGTGTTGTTTGAAGCCACATTGTTTAACCAATAGAGCAAGCAGCACAAATGCGGATACAAACTTTTCGTTAGAGTAGATTGTTGCTCAATCCATGCAGACGGCATCCTCTTAGTTGGAAGTTTTGGAGCGAAAGGAAATCTCTGGTTCCAAAGTCGTGCATGATGTGCACAATAGTTTCGCACAACAGTAAGACACTTCATCCAACTGCGCAGGAATTTGTACCCTGGTATGCCAAAATCATCAGCTACTTTTTTCTTCACTTCCGGATCGCTGAAGTTACGAAACAACTTTGAAAGTGTACCAAAAGATGCTACCTCCAAAGTCTTCCATGCTGGTGGCATATCTGGGGTGTCATATTTTTCAAAATGACGTTTTATAAAGTCTTCATTCGAGCGCTTTACCTCAGCACGAAGGCTGGCAAGGTTTTCATCAAACGATATTTTTTTATCTGCCAACGTTTCATCCATAAACCAAAAAGGTCCGTGTTTCATCGAAAAATGATAAATCACTTTTGCCCTCATAGCCACTTCTATTGTCTGTAAAGCAGAAAAGACAAGCATTTTCAGTTCATTATCAAAATTGTATAATGAAATCACCCTGTCTATCGTACTATCTGGTTTGAAGATGTGAGAAATCTTGTCTTCCTCTAACACTCGCCAATACTGAGCAAGCCTGAAATAGCCGATAGAACCTAACGACTTTTCTGCATCTGCAATATCATTAATCACTAAGCCACGTTGCTGCAGTGTCTCAATCTGGGCAACTAATGGCAATGCTTGTTTTGTGTAGTTCATCCCTGTGTATAAAAAAAAACGGCCCGGCGTGTTGCACTGTTCTAATGGGAAGTGTGCCGGGATCTCTTGGGTGCAAAATTACATATTTTTTTCTTAACTACCAAATAATAATTCATCTTTTTTCCCCATTCCCTCTTACACTATCTCTTACACTATCTCTATAGCGGCGAGGATACCGTCGAGGGTGTCTTACAATCAGTCCCACCACCCGAGAATTTTATATTCCCTGATGAGGTGGTACAAGTGGAGAGCTTTCTGCTGACGCAGGGAGATAATGGAATGTATAAATCTGTCTCTGTCCTGGTTTCTTTGCGCATCACTTATAGGTGTAGAACGGAAAAAACGGCGCTCGTTGCGTGCGTTGACATAGACTGGAAAATCTGCAAGAGGACGCTTTTCTTCATCTATAAGTTCATAGTACCCGTTATCAAGTTTGCGAAACCTCAGTTTTCCTGAATATGAGCGATGCAGCCATGTTTTGTATGCAGCATCATCCTCCACGAAAATATCAATAAGGCGGATGCATATAGCTATTTCTCGCAAGACAAGCTCATGATTCTCCAAATGGCCCTCACGCTGGATACAGTCATGCATTCGCTGAAGTTTCTTCTTCTCTAGCGCTATGAGATATCTGTAATCCCAATCACGGTCCTCAGCTAATAATCGTTTGTATGCATGTATGGCGCTCCTGCGTTTCATTGCTTTTTCTTATTTCCGCAAAGATACAAAGATAAATTGTAACGGCAAAAAGTATTCTGGAGTTTTTCATTTATTAGGTAAAAAACTTTCTCTACGGCAACTTTCACACCACCTCGATGGAGGCGAGTATGCTGTCGAGGGCGTCTTTGGTACAGGCGTGCAATACATTGTGGAATTTCGCCCAGAATGAAAAGATTGCCATCGACTATGAAGTCGATGTAGTGTATGTTGAATCTTTGATTTTCTTATAATCTTTTTCTACTTGTTTGTTGTTTAGATATTTTTTTGCATCATGTCGCTCATATGACGTACGTGTTTCCTTGGTTTCTAAGGAATAGAAATATTTTGTATAACTACTTGAGGAACACTTAAGGGCTTTAGCACAATGTTCTACTATCTTCTTATTGTTGTATGAGTACAGGTCTTTTAATCTGTTGTAATAGTTGAGGTATTTTAGCATCGCTGCGGCATAGCATGCATCCCTGACTATCAATTCTATTAATTCTCCTTGTTGGACCGGACTGAGAACTTTTACCAATGGTAAATCTGTAAATCCGAATGGGGCAACTGTTTTAGCAAATCTTTCTGCTGATGTAGTAAGTTTAGGTCTTTCTGTTAACTGAGGAAGATTGCCTTGTCCCTCATTTTTCATCAGTTGAAATTCTTTATCGGGATACCGATTTAGTAGTGAAGTATATAACAGCAATACATCATAATAGCCTTCACCGTCAATAACGTGTATATATCTGTCTTGTAACTCAAGCCAACAGCGGAATAATTCTGCTACTAAATAGTGGAAGTATACGGTTCTTTCTACACTCGAAGGAAATCCTACTATTGTTGGTTTTTCCGATGTGATGTTACTCCAACCTATATCATTTCCACTTGTTATATTATAATGACTCATTGCATTATGTACCAATGTGGTAACAGCTTCGCGTGTTTTCTTTAGTATGTATTTGGTTAATTCTCCTGTTTTATCTCCCTCCAATAATCTACTAGCCTCATTGATGTGAATATTTATTTCGTTTTCAACAAGGTTCTTATAATAGCGTAGTTTTGGAGTAAATAACACAGACATATCGGGAGTTAGAACATATAAAGCTTCTGTTGTCAACCCTATATGTGGCATATTATTAATCTTATCCATATATTCGTCATTTGTCTTGCAAATATCACGATAAGGAATCAGGTCATTCAGACCTTTAAGGTCAAAATTATTCATATCTTTATAGATTACAGAAACCACAAATAGTTACTCTCTGTGTACACGGTTTTGTCTGTGAAGTGAGGCATAATCTCGGCTATCATCTCAGGATATTTGATTGTTACTGGCAGTCCCTGTTGTTTGACTGATTTCCAATATATACGGCTAAACTGATATACTTGGTCTATCAGTTGCTGAATCACAGGGGTTTCAATTTCGTCATTACGATTAGGGCATGCAATCGTCAATTTGATAGGGAAAGGGAATCCGTCCATTGAGTTGAATGTTTCTCCTTCATATCGTGTATTATTGCATAATAAATATCTGTGTCCTTCTCTTGATGGTCCGAGATTTACCCATTTTCCGCTATATGGCATATAACCCTTTACTGCTTCTTTCTGCCTTGTCTGGTAATTATAAGTCATGTATGCGCTCTCTTTATCAAACAAAACTATATCCTCTGACTCTGTTTTGTTTATGGTCACAATATATACAGGCACATCAAGGCTAAGACTTCGTAACATTTTCTCTACCTTCATGAACTCTCTCTTACGGCTTATCTTCTTGTAATAATGGATAATAATGCGTTCTGGTGGGTTATTGACAGCTGTATATCTGATAATTGCCATTTTTATTGCACCTACTAACTCGTCAAGTTCCGACTTCTGAAAGTAACTATAATCATTGAACACCCCAGTATTATCAAATGAAAAAGCTGCGCCTATATACTGCTGATTGTCACTACGAAACGCACCTATACCAATTATCAGCTCTTTTTTTGCAGTTTCATCAAGAAGCCACGGCGAACCACCCAACTTCGCACAAATAGCGACACCCATATTCTGAAGTGTATAGGCAAAATTAGCCCTCCCACTACGTTTATCCACTGATAGCGTTTTATTCATTTTTTCCCTATCAATACATTGTGTTGGGATATCGTGTTTTAGGAGCAATTCCTTTATCTTATAATAACATTCCTTGGTTTCGTGCGAAGAGGCATATTTGTGAATGGGCGATATGTATATACCAACATATTTTATTCGCTCATCTTTGTTTATGTAGCATTCGGTTTGAAGTGCCTGTTCAATTTCTGGAACGGGATTCATTTCGTTTTCAAACTGTATATGGAATGGGCGATCCGCATATGAGACGTTGCTTCCGATATAACTTGATAGAGGCTTGCTTTGACCGCCATATCCTCCCTGATACATATCCTTAATTAGTTCTCGTGCTTCACAGAGATAGCTTTTGGGAAATATAAATATAATTCGCACATCCG
Source organism: Prevotellaceae bacterium UBA4332 (assembly GCA_002394365.1). Lineage (GTDB taxonomy): Bacteria > Bacteroidota > Bacteroidia > Bacteroidales > Bacteroidaceae > Prevotella. The sequence continues at coordinate 101,314 of DGTQ01000014.1, read as the reverse complement.
TATGTGGACATTTTATATGTGGTCCATAATTAACACCCACCTGCTGGCGTGTATTTCTCACATCATTGTCATTTTCGTCTTTACCAAACACGAGCATGCGCTTCGCACTGTTCGTTTGGCCGACTTGCAACTGACTAACCTCGGTGAAGTCATATGCGAGATTATGGAAAATCTTCTCAATATCCTCCGTGTTAAGGAATTGTTTACGAAATGATTCTATTTTAGAAAGATATCTAATGTATTTGCTGTCGAATGTGCGTGGTTCATCTTGTTTATCTAAACCAAAATAGTGCTTCAGCTCTCCACTCAAAATAGGACGCGTGTTATCAGGTGCACAGAACATATTGTGTTTTTGCAGATAGTCGTAACTGTCAATCTTGCGTACAATATATTCCTTTCCATTAGATTTTTTGCGTACTTCTCGAGTCATTACTTTATTAATCATCCCTGGATTAACTCCGGTATGCTCTGTAAAAGGGTCATCTGAAGTTTGATCAAAAAGATCTGCCAATGATATGTTAAGTAAGTGCGCTGGACGGTCATTGGCTACTAGCAGATATGGAGTTTTGTTAAAAAAGTCGTATTTCACCCTCAAGGTGAAACGATCCATCTCCATCAGTTTGTATTTTTTATCTTTGTGTGTAAATTGTTTCTCCGCATTTTTGCTAAGGAGCCAGACTTGTATATCATCTGTTATGCCTGACTTGGTTACAACTACATCATCATAGTATTTGAAATACTTTTCCAACCTGCGATTGTAATATTTCTTTACCAAATATTCATTTTCTGGATTATTAAAATCTATGGAAATAGCATCAAATCCTTCTGTTGGTTTATCAAAAGAAGTGTAAAGTGTAAAATCTCCTGAGTTCGTACATAAATCAGCATACTTTTGCACCAGCTTGACTTCTTTCGGAACAAGCACAGGAGATTTGAGACGTGTGCTTTTACATTCTACGTCATCGCTATCAGAGAAGTAGAATGTAACAGGGGTCTTTGGATACTCATATGTGAGTGTATTTATAAATAGGTGTTCTGTAGACATAATATATTTTTTTTATTAACTATTCAAATATCATGCCAAAACATAAATGTCAGCAATTTCCGTCTCTAAACTGCCAAAATAACATATAGCGCAATAACAAAATAATTATTTTTTGTTTTTATTCAAAAAAAATATATGTTGTAACCAACTGAATATCAGCATTTGGAACTAAATCTATTCCGTAAAAATATACTTTTTGTGGCGTTGCAAGAACTAATGTGAACTCTTCCCTTTGCAGCCAAGAACAGAAATAACTCCGTTCTTGGCTTTCTGTAGTTGTGGCGAAGCAGATTGTCGAATCGCCTAAAATCCATAAAACATGAAAAAGGATTTTAATTCAAAGAACAGACCATCAGGTTCTAAAAAGACGAATGAACCTAAGGTCATTGGCGAAGTAATGAAGGAATACTTCGCAGGTAATTCATCCCTAGCTGTCGCTTACCGCGACCGCTTGCATCCGAACACCGAACTTTGTGTTGACCTGAAGCTACTTACCCGTAAGCCTGGGCGCTTGCCTGTAGGAAAAGGTTTGTCAGGTGCACTGACTCATGATGGCGAGCAAGAATACACGTTCGTGGAGGGTCAGCCGAAGGTAACTTACCGTCGCTACCCTATGGTGTTCAGCGGCTTTTACGTGAACATCCACCGCCACGATGACGGAACGCTGCATCCGTCGCTGAAGCGTGTGGCGGTGACGGAGGACTTCGACATCGAGGGCTATGCGAAGGTGGTTGCGCTGGAACTGAACCGTGCGCTGAATGACCTCGTAAAGAAGAAGTGATGTGTGAAGTATTTCATCTCAGTATCTCAGTATCTCAGTTAAAAAAAAGATACTTCTCACATCAATCCTCTCTCTTATTAATCTTATAACTTATTAATAATTAATTAGTTATATATATAATGTAAGTAAAGGGCTGGATGTGAGGGTACCTTAAAAAACTAACTGAGATACTGAGATTTGAGATAGCAATCCAAATTTCAAAGTATCATTTAATCAATTAATTTTCTAAGAATCAATGAATTATAATATATTTGACAAGACTGCTCCTAAGATGCCTAAGCCTACTAAGGGCACTGGTTTCTGCAAATTACTCCTCTCAAAAGCCTCTAAAGACATGCATGAACCGCTTGTTCCGATGGCTTTGCCTGCTCTTGCTGCTCACTTGACGGGTGTGGAGTTTATGTATTCTGACAATAATTATTATGAGCTTTGCGGCCAGATGGGTCACCTAATAGGCCCTTCAGGTGTGGGTAAGGCACAGTTGACTAATCTCATTGAGGCTATCATGAAGCCTTTTCGTGACCATGATGCGGGGGAATATGACAAACTGGTTGACTGGACACGACAGGTGAAGACTAAGGGTGCCAACAAGGAGAAGCCTGAGCGACCAGAGGTTAGTTTCTGGTTTCCTCCTGCCGACCTTACCAATCCTGCTTTTATTCAAAACGCTATAGCGCTGGAGAATCAGGGAGGGCGCTCTCAATATCTGAACCTGCCTGAGGTGGAGATGGCTGACAATATATGTGGCGGACACAAGCAGGTGTCGCACTTGCTCAGAAACATCTACGACCGTGCTCAGGCTGGCGCACTGCGCGCAACGGCTGACGGCGTATCGGGCAACCCCGTGCTGAGAGTGAACATGACGCTATCGTCAACGCCTGGTCCTGCACGTAAGTTTTATAAGAACGAGTTGTTTAACGGCACTTTCGGACGCATGGTGTTCTCCTATAAGGTGAGAGGCAAGCGTAGCGGTAAGATTCCGAGAGTGGGACAGTTTGACGAGGAGTTCTGCGAGAAGCTTGACGGATATCTGGAGCGTCTGGATGGCAATAAGGGCAGGTTTATTATCCGTCCGCTGAACAGACTGACTGACAGGCTGGCTGAGGATATGGCTACGCTGGCTGACCTGGCCGATGATGATGTGCTCTTCGAGGTGTCACACCGCGCTCTGGTGTCGGCATGGAAGGCTGGCTGCGTGATGTGGATTATGAATGGTCAGGTGTGGACTAAGGCTATGGGCGAGTTGGTGGAATGGTTGGTGTATCACGACCTGTGGAGCAAGATGCAACTGTTCGCTGACATGCTGAACGTGGGCGCAGACTCGCTGACGGAGGCTCAGCGACGTGGTCCGAAGAATATGCTTGACAGCCTGCCTGGCAGCTTCAATGAGGCTCAACTGGAGGCTTTGCGCGTGCAGTTGGGTAAGAGTAAAGAGGGAGCTAACAAACAGCTTAATGTTTGGAAGAACCGTGGCTTCATCGAATACTCGGCACAGACGGGGCTGTATTCTAAGACTCAGGAGTACTTGGGGACAAGAGTTCAAGACGCTGCGCTGGTTCAAAAGGGTTCAAACGCTACGCTGGTTCAAAAGGGTTCAAATGCTACGCTGGTTCAAAAAGGTTAAATCATGATTGACGCACTTGAGATACAAAAGCTCCGCGACCTCCCTATTGAGGGGGTTGCCGAGCGCCTCGGAATAGAGGTAGTGAGACACAAGGCTCTGTGCCCCTTTCATGACGACCACCATGCCTCGCTCTCCTTCTCCGTGAGGCGCAACACCTTCCGCTGCTTCGTGTGCGGCGAGCATGGCGACACCATCAGTCTGGTGATGAAACTGCTGAGAAAGAACTTTAGGGAAGCCACCGAATGGCTTAACGGAGGGACGGCTCTCTTGAACCAGCGAAGCGACTTGAACTCCTTGAACCAGCGAAGCTATCCGCTTCCCTTCGAGGCTTCGAGGTACGCCCGCTACTTCGAGCACCCCTGGCTCAGCGACGAGGCGAGGAGGTTCCTCTTCGAGGAGCGGCGGCTTGACCCGAGGGTGGTGAGCTGGTGCCGCCTCACGTCGTGGCGCGACCGAAGGGGCGTGCCCTGGTTGCAGATACCCTACTTCGACCGCGAGGGCAAACTGATAGGCGTGCAGAACCGCAACCTGCTCCGAGGGGGCCAGCCGCGCTTCCGCTTCCCCGCAGGCTCGGAGTGCAGCATATACAACCTGCCCGTGCTCAACAGGCTGAAGCCTGGAGACGAGCTCTGGATAACGGAGGGCTGCTCCGACTGCTGGGCGATGCTCTCCTCGGGCAGGAAGGCGATAGCCATACCCTCGGCCACGCTGCTCACACGGGAGAGTAGGGAGTTGCTCACCTCTTCAATTTTCAATCTTCAATCTTCAATTACCCTCCACATGTATCCCGACCGCGACGAGCCTGGCGAGCGTCTCTTCCTGCAGCTCAAGGAACTCTTGCCCTCGCTGGTGCACCACCAGCTGCCGCCCTCGTGCAAGGACTACGGAGAGTATTATGTGAAATATTGTAGGAGTTAAAGGAGTTATCGCTCGCTAAAGCTTGCTAAGGAGTTAAAAGACATATGCTACGACTATTGATTAGTTTATGGTATTGTCTAAGTGGCTGCAAGCCACGATTCTTCGAGCGAAGCTCTTCAGGCGAGCAGAGCTCGGAGTCCTCCTCTAACTCCTCTAACTCCTCTAACTTCTCTAATTCAAAAAACGATATGGAATTCAAAATCAAAGCATACACCAAGAAGGAGCTGGCGCTTATGTACTTTCCCGAGAGCATGCCGCGCACGGCGGTAAACCACCTCATGGCATGGATTCGCCGCTGCCTGCCCCTGTGGCAGGAACTCTCGGCATCGGGCTACCAGCCCGCCAGCAAGGCATTCACACCCCGACAGGTGAAGATTATCACCGAAATGCTCGGCGAACCCTGATTAGATTGAAAATTGAAAATTGAAGATTGAAAAGTTCTGCTACCGCACGCTTTCGAACGAAAGGGCACAGGCAGGGCGCGAGAATGTAGTAACTTTGTATCTGTAAAAACGGAGCTGCAGGCAGAAGCACTGGTTCCACCCGCGGAGGCACTGCCTCCACACGCAGAGGCACTGCCTCTGCATGCAGCACGACAGAGCGCTCACAAAACAAATTATTAACATTTATTAACCCAAGGAGTGAAGGAGTAAAGAACCCTGACACTCCCCAAAAACAAAGAAAGGACAAAAAATTATGGCTATTATTGTCGATGTCCGTCAGGACAAGAGAAAGAGTGGCAACAAACTATGGTACGGCCACGCCTGGCACCCCCAGATTATGGATACCCGTGCGCTGGCTGCGCGTGTGCAGGAGAACGTATCGGTGAAGGAATCAGATGTGTACGCAGTGCTCATAGAGCTTGCCAACGTGCTGACCTACGAGATGCAGAACGGCACCAAGATTTCCCTCGACCGCTTCGGCTACTTCTACCCCATGCTCCGCTCTACGGGCGCCGTGAGCAAGAAGGATTTCTCCATCACCGCCAACATCAAGGACACCGTGATAAAATTCACGCCCTTCTTCACCCGCGACAAGAAGAATGCTGCCACAGGCAAGACCTCGGGACTCTCCAGCCGCGCCCTCGATGCGGGCTTCCACTACATTCTCAAGGACCAGATTGTCGAGGAACCTGAACCTTAGTTGAGAGTTGAGAGTTTAGAGTTGAGAGTTGAGAGTTTAGAGTTTAGAGTTTAGTACGCCTTAAAGACCTCTTCGCCATCCACGATAGTGGCGAGGAGGTTTGCCTTTGCCACCTTCTCGATGTCGTCGTGCAGGAAGTCGCAGTCGAAGACTGCCATGTTGCCTAAGATGATTGTCTTTTTCATAATGTTTTCTTGGGGTTTTAGTTTTTTTTGAGGTCCAGTTGCAAAGTTATAAAAAAGTTTGAGAATTACCCCTTTTTCTTAACATCTTTTTCCTTTTACTTGTAAATATGAGAAAAAAACAGTAATTTTGCAAACCTAACAGGTTGCAAGTTACCAGTTACAAGTTGGACAAGAAAAGGTACATAGCGGCATTTGACTTCGACGGCACCCTGACGCGCAGGGACTCCCTGCTGGAGTTTCTCCTCTTTACGCAGGGCCGCGTGAAGACATACCTCGGACTACTCTTGCTCTCGCCTGCCATGATGCTTATGTTACTGGGGGTGATAGACAACAACAGGTGCAAGGAGATTATGCTCTCCTATTTCTTTAAGGGCATGAAGATGAGCGAGTTTCAGCGCCTGGGTAAAGCTTTTGCCGAGAGGGTGTGCGGAACTGACGACGGGCTGTCTCCCCTTGAGGGAGGACAGAAGGGGTTCTTCAATCCCGACACCTGCGCCACGCTCGGCAGGCATCTCAGGGAGGGCCACGAGGTATATATCATAAGCGCCAGCGTGGAGCAGTGGGTGAAGCCCATAGCCAGGAGGCTGGGCGTGGAGAACGTGCTCTGCACCCGTCTTGCCACAGACGAGGACGGCAGACTGACGGGCAGATACCAAGGCAGGAACTGCCACGGACAGGAGAAGGTAAACCGACTGCTGGAGCGCGAGCCCGAGAGGGGGACATACTGCCTGTATGCCTACGGCGACTCGGGCGGCGACAGGGAGATGCTCTCTTTTGCTGATGAAGGGGAGAAGATTGAAGATTGAAAATTGAAGATTGAAGATTAAAGATTTTAGCATGGATTTAATATAAGATTTTTTCTGGATTTCTGAGCATCGAAGATGCGAAATGAAGAAAGAGACTTCTAAAAATATGTGGACTGGATTTTTCAATGGATTTTAGTAATCGGACGCACCATAGGTGCTACGCTTGCCAGAGCAAGACAGGATTTTAAGAAAAAATCCACGCTGAAAATCTAAAGAAAATCTAAGATTAAAATCAATTAAACATTGAAGATTAAACATTAAACATTAAAGAGTGAAGGATTTTAGCATGGATTTTATATAAGTTTTTTTTCTGGGTTTCTGAGCATCAAAGATGCGAAATGAAGAAAGAGACTTCTGAAAATATGTGGACTGGATTTTTCAA
>DGTQ01000014.1:94048-94384 GCA_002394365.1 Prevotellaceae bacterium UBA4332 | reverse complement strand
GACTGGATTTTTCAATGGATTTTAGTAATCGAACGCACCATAGGTACTACGCTTGCCAGAGCAAGACAGGATTTTAAGAAAAAATCCACGCTCAAAATCTAAAGAAAATCTACTCCAAAATAAACGAGGACGATTTTATTAAGATTTCGCCTGCGGCTCAAAAATCTAAAGAAAATCTAAGATTAAAATCAATTAAACATTGAAGATTAAACATTAAACATTAAAGATGAAGGATTTGAGCATGGATTTTATATAAGATTTTTTCTGGATTTCTGAGCATCAAAGATGCGAAATGAAGAAAGAGACTTCTAAAAATATGTGGACTGGATTTTTCAA
>DGTQ01000014.1:0-94017 GCA_002394365.1 Prevotellaceae bacterium UBA4332 | reverse complement strand
ACTGGATTTTTCAATGGATTTTAGATAGGATTTTAAGAAAATAGTGGGGGTCAAAAGTTTTTTAAGAGTTATAAGTTGTGACAAAGAATAATACGACAAGAAATTCGTTTAGCGGTTCGCTGGGCTTCGTGCTTGCGGCGGCTGGTTCTGCCGTGGGACTGGGCAACATCTGGCGTTTTCCCTATCTGGCGGCTCGTGATGGCGGCGGACTCTTCCTGCTGCTCTACGTGGTGCTCGCCGTAACCTTCGGTTTCACCCTGCTCATAACAGAGGTGGCCATAGGCAGGCGCTCGCAGCAGGGACCTCTGACGGCATACCGATTCTTCGACAAGCGATGGGCCTGGCTGGGCTGGCTCTCCTTCGTCGTACCTTATATAATATACCCCTACTACTGCGTGATAGGCGGATGGGTGGTGAAGTATTTCATAACCTATCTCTCGTCCGAGCACAGTGTTGACGCTGCCAACGACGGCTATTTCACGTCCTTCATAAGTTCTACGTGGGAGCCCCTCGCCCTTACAGCCGTCTTCTCCCTCATGTGCTTCTACATAGTGTATCGCGGAGTGGAGAAGGGCATAGAGAAATATTCGCGCCTCCTCATGCCGGTCCTGATTATCCTGGTGGTATTCATCTGCGTCTATTCCCTATTCATAAGCCATACGGACAGCCAAGGCGTGACGCGCACAGGACTGGAGGGCGCTGCCGTCTATTTCATGCCAAACTTCGAGGGGCTCACGCTGCACCGCTTCCTCATGATAGCGCTCGACGCCATGGGGCAGCTCTTCTACTCGCTGTCCATAGCCATGGGCATCATGGTGACATACGGTTCGTACATGAAGAGGTCGGTCAACCTCGGTCAGGCCATAGACCGCATAGAGATGTTTGACACGATGATAGCCCTGCTGGCAGGCCTGATGATAATACCCGTGGTGTATGTCTTCATGGGTACGGAGGGCATGAAGGCAGGTCCTGGACTGATGTTCATAGCCCTGCCCAAGGTGTTTGACGACCTCGGATTCCTCGGCACGGTGCTGGGCACGGTATTCTTCCTCATGGTGCTTTTTGCCGCCCTCACGAGTGCCGTCTCCATACTCGAGGCTGTCGTTACGAGCGTGAAGGACAAGTTTGGCTGGAGCCGCAAGAAGGCGGTAATCATCATGGCGAGCACGGGCTTCGTGTGGTCCATACTGGTGTGCATGGGGTATAACACACTCTACTTTGAATACACCCTGCCAAACGGTGCCACAGGACAGCTTCTGGACATATTCGACTACGTAAGCAACAACCTCCTCATGCCCATTCTCGCCATCTTCACCTGCCTGCTCATAGGCTGGATTACGGGCCCCGGACTGCTCGTGGGCGAGATGCGTCTGAATGGCTACCGCTTCCGCAGAAAGACCATGTATATCGTGATGCTGAAGTACGTGGTGCCCATCATGCTCAGCATACTCCTGCTCACGGCTTTCATCAGGTTCTAAGGAGGTTTGAGGTTATGAGGTTGTAAATTCAAGTTTCGGGAGTTAAAGATGAAGTTAAAATGGGAGTTATAAACCTTTGGTTTAGGGAGTTATAGAATGAAGTTAAATAGGGAGTTAAGCCAGCTTCACTGGCTGGAAGACTTCCATTTTTCTTGCGCTCCTACGGTGCTCAGGCGTTTCTGCTCCCCGAAAACGGGGAGACCGAGAGGGGTTAAAAGACCATTGACAGAGCTCGGAGTCCTTCCCTTTTCTACTTCCATTTTTACTTCCCTTTTCTACTTCCTTTTTTTACTTCCTTTACTACTTCCGAAAGTTAAGTTGTAAACAAAATAAGAGCGTGCCCCCCTGTGTGGGAAGCACGCTCTTACTTTTTGCTAATTCCTAATTGCTAATTACCAATTCCTAATTCCCCTCAAACTTTCCTTATCGGGTCGCAGGTAAGACCTACGCCGAGCTTCTTGAGTATCTTGCGGTCCACCTCGGAAAGCATCACCGTAGCATGAGCCTGACAGCCCTTCAGCTGGGGCAGCTTCTCGAGAGCCTTCACGCAGGTGTCGTTGACCTGAGAGAGCACGGAGAGAGCCACGAGCACCTCGTCGGTATGCAGACGCGGGTTCTTGCCCTGCAGGTATTCCACCTTGGTCTTCTGTATGGGCTCTATCATGTTCTGCGGTATGAGCTTCACGTCGTGGTCTATGCCGGCAAGGTGCTTGATAGTGTTGAGAAGCAGGGCGGCACACGCTCCGAGCAAGTCGCTCGACTCTGCCGTGATGATAGTACCGTCTGCCAGTTCGATAGCCGCGCTCGGTATGCCCCCGTTAGCCTGCTTGCGCTCTCGGGCGGCAACGGTCACCTTGCGGTAGTCGGTGGTTATCTTTGCCTGGTTGAAGAGCAGCTGTATCTTCTGCACCTCTGCCTCGTTGTCGGCACCCATGGCATACTTATTGGTAGCGTCGTAATAGCGGCGGATAATCTCGTCCTTGGAAGCCTCGCAGCATACCTCGTCGTCGCAGATGCAGAAGCCCACCATGTTGACACCCATGTCCGTAGGCGACTTATAGGGGTTGCTGCCGTAGATACCCTCAAAGAGGGCATTGAGAACGGGGAATATCTCTATGTCGCGGTTGTAGTTGATAGCCGTCTTGCCATAAGCCTCGAGGTGGAAGGGGTCTATCATGTTCACGTCGTTGAGGTCTGCCGTAGCAGCCTCGTAGGCTATGTTGACAGGATGCTTCAGAGGCAGAGACCACACGGGGAAGGTCTCGAACTTGGCATAACCAGCCTCCACCCCGCGCTTGTGCTCATTATAAAGCTGGGAGAGACACACAGCCATCTTGCCCGAACCAGGACCTGGAGCCGTAACGATAACGAGCGGGCGCTCGGTCTCCACGTAGTCGTTCTTGCCAAATCCCTGGTCTGAAGCTATCAACGCCACGTTATGAGGATAGCCGTCTATGAAATAATGCACGTAGGACTTTATGCCCATGCGCTCAAGACGGTGGCGATACTCATCAGCGGCACGCTGGCCGTTGTAGTGGGTTATAACCACCGACCCCACCATGAAGCCACGCCCTATAAACTCGTCGCGCAGGCGCAGGACGTCCTCATCATAGGTTATGCCGAGGTCGGCACGAACCTTGTTGCGCTCTATGTCCTCGGCACTGATGACGATGACTATCTCTATCTGGTCGCTAATCTTGCTGAACATGCGCAACTTGGAGTCTGGCTGGAAACCAGGCAGCACCCTGCTGGCATGATGGTCGTCAAACAATTTGCCACCCAGCTCAAGGTAAAGCTTTCCCTTGAACTTTGCTATCCTCTCCTTAATATGCTCAGACTGTATGCTGAGATATTTGTCGTTATCAAATCCTATTTTCACCTTTTTACCTTATTTTTTATTGAGAACTGCAAACTATGAACTGTAAACTGAGAACTGTGACAGCTTTAGCTCGATGAGCTTCAGCGAATAACTGTGAACTGTGACAGCTTTAGCTCGATGAGCTTCAGCGAATAACTGTGAACTGTGAACTGTGCACTATGAACTGTGAACTGCTAACTATGAATTGCTCACCGTCACCCTCACTCCTGCCCCGTCGCAGTCTGCCGACATGGGGGGCGCAATCTTCCTTATATCTATCAAGACCGACTCCGTCTCGGGGTATTCACGTATCACAGCATTACCTATGCGTTGAGCCACATGCTCCAGCAGATTGCTGCTCACAGCCATCTCCTGCCTTATCAGGTCGGCAAGCTCGGCATAGCTCAGGGTATCATTCACGTCGTCGCTATTGCAAGCCACCTCAAGGGGGTAGTCAACCACCACGTTGACAACGTATTCGTTGCCCACCCTGCGCTCCTGCTCCATCACTCCGTGAAAAGCATGGAGGCGCATGTTCTGTATGTAAACCTGACCTTTAATTTTGAACTGTAAACTGTAAACTGTGAACTGAATCACGCCTCTCCCTGACTGCCTCCGAAGGGGTTGGCTGTCTTAGGTCCCGACATAGCCTGCTTTGGGACGTTGTCGAGCTGAATCTTGCCAAACTCCTGCTCGTAGCGCATGACATTCTCCTGCAAAGCCATGGCAAGACGCTTGGCATGCTCTGGAGCCATTATCACTCTGCTTACCACCTGAGCCTTAGAGATGCCTGGCATGACGGAAGCCAAATCAAGCACGAACTCGGCATGAGTGTGAGCTATGAGCGCAAAATTGCTGTACTGTCCCGTAGCCATATCGGGAGCCACCTCTATCTGTAATTGCTGTCCCTGTTGTGGTTTATTGTTCATTTTGCTTACTGTTTTGTTGTTTTTGTTTACTTAATGAGCGCAAAATTACACATTTTATTTCATATTGTAATATGGTATTTTTCTTTTTTTTCTGCGTTTCTTAATATTTCTAAAATAAACAGGAACTTTCAACCTTCGACTTTCAATTTTCAACTAAAATTAGTATCTTTGCAATTCCAAACACGTATGACAAAGGTGCAAAAACGGCTCATCATATTGTTAATAAGCGTATTGGCTCTTTCGCAGACAATTCTGGCGAAGCCTTTTACCGTTGTTATAGACCCGGGACATGGAGGACATGATGCTGGAGCAATAGGTGCTTTCTCCAAGGAGAAGGACATCAACCTGAGGACGGCCCTGGCGTTTGGAAGGTATCTGGAGCGCTATAGCCCGGACGTAAAAGTCATCTACACCCGCAAGACTGACGTATTTGTAACCCTGCACGGCAGGGCAGACATAGCCAACAAGGCAAAGGCAGACCTCTTCATCAGCATACACACCAATGCCGCCCCTACCCGCCCCTCATCGGTGAGAGGACTGGAGACCTACACCCTGGGTATGCACCGCGCCGCCGACAACCTTGCCGTGGCTAAACGAGAGAACGAGGTAATCCTGCAGGAGAAGGACTATAAGACACGCTATCAGGGATTTGACCCTAACAGTTCGGAGAGCTATATCATTTTTGAATTTCTGCAGGACAATAACATGCACAAGTCTGTTGACCTTGCCAAGTTCGTGCAACGAAATGTGTGCAGCACGGCAAGCCGTCCAGACAAGGGAGTGAAGCAGGCTGGATTCTTGGTGCTCAGGGAGACGTCCATGCCAAGCTGCCTCATAGAGTTGGGATTTATCTCTACCCCGTCGGATGAGCAGCTGCTCAACGACGAGAAACGTGTTGACGACATAGCGCGTGGCATCTACCAAGCCTTTGCCCAGTATAAAAACAAGTACGACGACAGCACCACCATCCCGTACAAGCCTAACGAGGTTGAGCCATTCATAACGAGTCAGTCGGAATTCAGACAGGAGCTGGAACAAGGTAAAAACAACGTGAGGGAAGACGTAAGAGAAACCCCGAAAGAGACCAGACGCCAGCAGGAGGCTGAGGAAAAAACCGAAAAGAGCAAGAAGGCAGACAAGGACGCACCCGTCTTCAAGGTACAGATTTTTGCCGTTGACTCAAAGCTGAAGTCATCAGACCCACGCTTCAAGGGCAGAAAGGATGCTGAATATTATAAAGAAGGTGGAATGGTGAAATACACCATCGGTGAGTCAACTAACTACAACGAGATAAACAACCTGCGCCGAGAACTGAACGCCTCCTTCCCTGGATGCTTCGTCATAGCATTCAAGGATGGAGACAAGATGAACATAAACGAAGCTATACGGGAGTTTAAACGCAACAGACAACAATGAACAAGATATTTACCAAGGAAGTAAAGATAGCACTCGTAGCAATAGCAGCCGTAACTGCCCTCTACTTTGGAATGAATTTTCTGAAGGGGCTTACCGTGTTCAGCAATACCACCACCTACAAGATGCAGTTCAGCAACCTGAAGGGACTATCGAGGTCAACCCCCATCTATGCAGACGGCTTTAAGGTGGGCACGGTGACGGACATAGAATACGACTACCAGAATCACTCCAACATTTTAGTGGAGGCAGAGATAGATCCGCAGCTACGTATTCCGGCTGGCTCTACTGCAGTCATAGAGAGTGACCTGATGGGCAATATCAAGGTGACGCTTCTGCTTGCCAACAACCCTCGCGAGCGCGTCAATCCAGGCGGCATCATCATGGGTGTTGACGAGAATGGTGCCATGAAGCAGATACAGGCTATGGTACCAGCCTTGCAGGCTATGATTCCAAAACTGGACAGCATCATGGCTTCGCTCAACAAACTGCTTGCCGACCCTGCCCTAACACAAACATTACACAACGCAGAGACCATAAGTTCAAACCTTACTACATCTACAGCCGAACTCAACACTCTCATGAAGACGCTCAACAAGGACGTACCAGGCATGATGAGCAAGGCTAATGCCACCCTCGAAAATACAGAGGTATTAACGTCAAACCTCGCCAAGGTTGACATAGAGGGTACTATGGCAAAGGTCAACAACACACTCAACAACGTTGAGAGGATGACGGCTGCCATAAACAACAGAGAGGGCACTCTTGGCTTGCTGATGTATGACAAGGGACTCTACAATCATTTGAATGCTACCATGCGCGATGCTGACTCTCTCGTGATTGACCTGAAGTCGCGCCCTAAGCGCTACGTACATTTCTCCGTCTTCGGCAAGAAGGACAAGTAAAACGAGGTTACATTACGCACACTACTTTACATTTTGAAAGATTCTAAGGCACTTTGGCAGTCATGCCAGAAGTACATAAGCACGCAGGTAGGACAGGAAGAATATTCCCGTCTCTTCTCGTATGTGGAGTTTGAAACCTTCAAAGTGGCAACTACAACCCTGGTGCTGCGTGTGCCCAGCAACTATATCTGCGAGGAGATTGAGAGCAAATATATAGACGTGCTGCGAGTAGCCATCTATAACACCTTTGGCAAGATACGCCTTGACTGGAACATACAACTGGTAGAGTCAAACAACAACGGCAAAGGCACCGAAGTGCTCGTGGAGAGTAACGACGAAACCAAAGCACCCGACCAGAGTATTCTCGCAGCAATGGAAAATCTGGAACAGGCTCTCACGCAGGCTCCCGGCACGACAAGGAGCGACAAACTGCCTCCTATTGACTCACAACTCAACCCCAGCCAGACATTCCGCACCTTCATCGAGGGAGCAAGCAACAAGCTATCCCGCTCAGTGGGACTCTCGATAGCTGAGCACCCTAACAATACTCAGTTCAATCCCATGTTTATCTATGGACCATCAGGATGTGGCAAGACCCATCTCGTCAATGCCATAGGTAACCACTGTAAGAAGATTTATACGGACAAGAGAGTTCTCTATGTAAGTGCTCGCACATTCCAGTTGCAGTTCACCAACTCTTTCCGCACGGGGCAGTCAAATGACTTTATCGCCTTCTACCAGACGATAGACATGCTCATTATAGACGACGTGCAGGAATGGGTTACCGCAACAAAGACGCAGGACGCTTTCTTCCACATCTTCAACCATCTGTTCAAGAACGGCAAGCGCATCATCCTCGTGAGCGACCGCACACCAGCCGAGATGGAAGGACTGAGCAAGCGCCTCCTCACCCGTTTCTCTTGCGGACTGCTGGCTGAAATGATGAAGCCAAACAAGCAGCTCTGCATCGACATTCTCAACAAAAAGATAGCTCGTGACGGACTTGTCGTTCCACAGGAGGTGGTGGAATATATCGCCAAGATTGCCGACGGTTCTATCCGCGAGCTGGAGGGTATCATCAACAGCCTCATGGCATACAGCGTGGTGTATAGCTGCAATATAGACATGAACCTCGTGGAGCGTGTAGTGAAGAGGGCTATCAAAACAGATAACAACCCGCTTACGGTTGACGACATTATCGAACACGTTTGTCGCCATTATGAGGTTACGCCTAACCTGGTGAAGGGCAAGTCACGCAAGCGTGAAATAGTTATTCCGCGACAGCTCTCCATGTACCTTACGAAGAAATACATCAACCTGCCAGTTTCACGCATAGGCAAGCTCATCGGTTCGAGAGACCACAGTACAGTTCTGCACAGTATAAGCACCATCGAACAGATGATAAATAATGACAAATCCTTCGCTAAGGAAGTCAAGGAAATAGAAAAAGTTCTTGACGTAAAGAAAAAGAGGTAAGAGTTATTAAATGTTAAAAACGCAGCGAAGATGTTAAGAAAATTATCCGAATTGCAAAGTCTGTTTTGCCATTCGGACTTTTTTTTATACCTTTGCCTCAAGTTTTGCATCATCATTATTTGGTGCAAGGACAATAAAAGTATTTCGGGCGCGTTAGTTTATCAGTATTTTGGTGCCCAACTATTAAAGGATTACTAACCAATGGAATTAAAAAGATTACATATTTTTATAACTATATTGTTGCTCACGCTCGTGTCGTCAAGTGCGCTCGCACAGGATTTGCTTGCACGTCAGGCTCCCGTTGACAGACGCATGCGCTCGCTCGACACTCTTGCACTCCGCTCTGCCATAGAGCGTGAAGAGGCTCGCACACCAGCATCACAACTTTATGATGATTGGAATAATACGTACGCACACAGAGCAACAGAACTTCCCGACTCATTCCGTATCAATCTTAAACATTTCTGCATGCCTTGCAAGAGTCGTGTCGTGACAAGTAATTTTGGTGCACGTTGGGGAAGAGCCCACAAAGGACTTGACATTAAAGTATATATTGGCGATACAATACGTGCCGCGTGGTCTGGCAAGGTTCGCATCGTGAAGTACGAGGGTGCAGGATATGGCAAGTATGTGGTAATTCGCCACAACAACGGATTGGAGACCATCTATGGTCACATGAGCGCATGGCTTGTAGAAGAAAACCAGACGGTAAAGGCTGGTCAGCCTATCGGTCTTGGTGGCAACACAGGTCGCTCTACTGGTTCACACCTGCATTTCGAGACACGTTTGTGCGGTGTGGCACTCAACCCAGCCATCTTCTTTGACTTCCGCAATCAGGATATAGTAGCCGACTACTATATGTTCCGCAAATCCACATACGAGCACGAAGCTATCGCAGCCAACGAGCTCCGTGGCAAAATCGGCAATGGTGGTTATAATGCTTCTGACGTCAGAGGTGAGACTATACCAGGCGGAGCTGTTGCCTCTGCACATAAGGCTATACCTGCAAGCCAGATGAAGAATGCCGAGATACGCTACCACAAAGTGGTGGCTGGCGAGACACTCTACGGCATAGCAAGGCGCAGAGGACTTACAGTTGATGAACTTTGTAAGCTCAATCACCTGTCAAAAGACGTAAAAGTACGTCCAGGACAGTTGCTGCGCTACTCTTAATTAAGACTTTTAATCTCCTTTCATAATCATAAAACATAACTTTGCATAAACCTGCTCAGACGTGAGTCTCGGCAGGTTTTTTAATCTTAATACGCAAAAAGACTTATCAATCCTATCACGAAAAAAAAATGGAACAGATAACAAGCACGCAAAATCCTAAAATAAAGCATTTGCTCTTGCTGCAGCAGAAATCCTCTCTCAGACGCAAGGAAGGACTCTTTGTCGTAGAAGGCAAACGCGAGATAGAACATTGCATATCCTCTGGCTACGAGATAGACAGCATCTTCACCATATCCTACGACGACTACGTGATAAACATACGGGTGCCCTACCTCACCATGCTCCTGTCAACACCCCTTGTCTATGAGGTATCCGCAAAGGTATATGAGAAAATTGCCTATCGTGGTTCTACGGAGGGAATAATAGCCATAGTAAAGGCTAAACAACAAAATATTGCTACACTTGGTGTAAACCTTCCCGAGAAACCTCTCCTCATCGTACTCGAAAGCGTAGAGAAGCCAGGCAACCTTGGCGCTATACTTCGTACTGCCGACGCTGCTTGCGTAGATGGAGTTATAGTATGCGACCCTCTAACGGACCTATACAACCCCAATCTGATAAGGAGTTCTATAGGTGCGCTGTTTACCGTTCCTACAGCCATCTGTTCTTCTGAGGAGTGCATACAATTCCTAAAAGAAAAAAACATACAGATTCTTACAGCCCAACTTCAGGACTCAAGCCTTTATTATGAGCAAGACATGACCAAAGGTACTGCTATAGTGATGGGTACAGAGTCAACAGGACTTACCGACATCTGGCGAAAAGCAGCTGATGCCCACATTCGCATACCCATGCTTGGCAAGCTTGATTCCCTAAACGTTTCCGTCTCTGCTGCCATTCTTATGTACGAAGCTGTTAGGCAGAGAAAGTAAAAGTAAAAATATTGCATCCTCCAAGTGATGCAAATCTACAATAAAAAGGAATTAAAAAGAAAAGCGCGAAACTCATGAGAGCCTCGCGCTTTTTCGTTACTTGTTTTTCTCTTTATTCTTTCGGAGCCTTGCCAATAAGGTTCATAAACTCGTCAAGTTTTGGAGTGATGATAATCTGTGTACGACGGTTCTTAGCCTTACCACTTGCCGTAGTATTATCTGCTATTGGGTTGTACTCGCCACGTCCGCCAGCAGTAAGCCTCTTTGGGTCAACACCATACTTTTTCTGCAGAGCCTGTACCACACTTGAAGCACGCAGACAAGAGAGATCCCAGTTGTTACGGATATTGGTCTGAGCGATAGGCACATCATCAGTGTTACCCTCAATCAGCACGTCGTAGTCCTTGTAGTCAGTAATAATCTTAGCAATCTTTGACAACGTAGCGTCAGCAGCATCACTTATCTCGTAAGAACCACTCTTGTAAAGCATATTGTCTGACAAAGAGATATACACAACACCCTTCAGCACCTGAATGTCCACGTCCTTCAGGTCTTCCTTTGACAAAGAACGAGTGAGGTTGTTTGTAAGAACAAGGTTGAGAGAATCGCTCTTTGACTTCACTTCTACAAGGTGACGTATATACTTGTTTGACTCGTCTATCTGGTCAACGAGTTTCGCTATATTCACGTTGTTTGAACTTGAATTGGCCAAACTCTTCTCCAGATTATTCTGCAAGGCAGCATTATTGCTCTCACATGCTGAGAGTTGTTCCATCAAACTATTAATGCGGGAATTAGCTGCAGCAAGCTGCTCACGTGTTGACTGATAAGACTGTGTCAACGAACGGTTTTCGTTCTGACAATTCTCCAAATCCTTCTTGCTTACACAAGAACTGATAGCGAGGCTTCCTGCCACTACTACCATAATAAACAAACTCTTCTTCATAACTTCTTTTAGCTTTGTTTTAGAGGTTATTATTTCTTTTAATCCTTCGGCTGCAAAGGTAGGCATTTTATTCGACAATCCAAAGAAAGACTGCACAAAATCACCTCCTTTAAGTATTTTTAGGACATCAGAAACGCCATTTCACGCCAGCTATAAAGCAACGTCCAGGCTGTTTTATGCTAACGTAATCATAGTATTCCTTATTGAAAATATTAGTAGCGTTCACGTAAATTGAATAATTCTTGGCATCCCACGACAGTTTCCCGTCAAGCAAGGCGTAAGGAGCATTATTCTCCCCTACCCTGTCTTGCCAACGCCAGTTTAGGGAGAGGTTAAGTTTCTTCCATATCCTGCCGTCTGCATTCAACAAGAGCTTATGGCGAAGATAATCCATAGCATATTTGCTCGACACGACCTGCACGGCATATTCAGACTTTTCGCTAATATAGCTGTATTTCACACCAAACGTGCGTAACAGACTGTTTCCTCCAAATACCTCGTGAGCCATAAAATTGGCATCAACTTCAAAGCCCAAGTTATCCATCTGGAAATTTACCGAATGGAAGATATCGTCTGTCACACCATTTTCGGTATATTTTACCCAGTCTATCATATCTGTCTTATGGCTGTAAAACGCTTGCGCCTTAAGCCTGAGGCCCTTGGTCATATATTCCGCACCAACCTGCACGTCATTCGACTTCTCTGGTTTCAGGTTCTGGTTGCCTTCTATGCCCACGCCACTGTAATAAAGGTCGGTAAACGTAGGCATGCGCAAAGCCATATTCCACGATGCGAACAAATCCAGTTTCCCGCTCTTCGCATGCTCAGGCGAGCCAGAGGCTCGGAACCCGTTAGCGTTCCCGTTAAATATATTGTACTTCAAATCCACACCTGGATATATACGCCATTTGGTATCCAGACCATCATTCATATTGGCAAGCAAACCGAGCGAAGCACTAAGACGATTGATTACCACATCGTGCTCAAAAAACACAGAAACGTTACACCTCTGGTCTCTGTACTTATATT
Source organism: Prevotellaceae bacterium UBA4332 (assembly GCA_002394365.1). Taxonomy (GTDB): domain Bacteria; phylum Bacteroidota; class Bacteroidia; order Bacteroidales; family Bacteroidaceae; genus Prevotella. The sequence goes on along the minus strand of DGTQ01000014.1, from coordinate 81,878 downwards.
TTTTGCCAGCTTCGCCATCATGACCTCCCGTCTCCGTCCACTCGCTTTCGGGTAAAGGCAAACCGAGTTTTGTACTGCGAATACGCTCGTTTCTTACCTCTACGCCCAATAACGTCTTGCCGAGTACCCAGTCTTTCCATGCGTTAAGCGACGCTCCCTTTGACTCTACCTTATGGAAATTCTCGCCTGCCGGAGAATCTTTATGCCATTGGTAATGGTCGTACCATCTGTTGAAGAAAGTTGAGATTTGAAAATTGAAGGTCGCAATTTTGAATATACCATTTACTGCTGCCATCCACCTTTCGTTACTCTCCCATTGGTCTGTGCTTGCTGAGCCATAAAAGGTGTTGGCACCATACGGTTTGTAGCTATACCCCACTTGCCAATTCAGGCTCAGCGAAGTATTATCAGGTTTTAAGCTCCCTTGGTAGAACAATCTCGTAGAAGAGAAATCGCTATTTTTTGTGGCACCGTCACTCCTTGTGTAGCCTACGCTCAGCGTATTGCTCATAGTCTTGGAAGTCAAACTACCACGGCCGTTTGCACCAAAATAGCCATACGAGCCTCCTTCTACACGAATCAGCCCATTCCCCTTCTTGCCATTCTCTATATTCCCTCCACGAGTGACTATATTCACAGCACCATTAAAGGCACTTGTACCGTACACTCGCGAAGCGGCACCTTCAATTATCTCGATACGCTCTATGTCGTCTGGAGAAACTGGAAAATCTGCTGAAAGATGTCCTGTGTGGGGTGAGGAAATGTTGACTCCATTAAGAAGAATCGTGATTTGGTCAAAATTTCCTCCTCTGACCGAAATGTCCGTCTGTACACCAAAGCCACCACGCTGACGGACATCCACGCCTGTGGCTAATTTCAAAATGTCGTTGATACTCTCTGCCGACGCACGCTCTATGTCATCGCGCGTTATGACAGAAACAATCTTTGCAGCCTCCGACTGTGTCAGAGGTGCTCTGGAACCCGTAACCACGACCTCGTCGAGTTTTAGTTCCTTACGCTGAAGGCTGTCGTTGGCTGCTTCAGCATTCACACTCACCCCCTCTGCCTTAGCATGAGAAAGCGTCGCAACGCTTAGCGTGCCAATCAAAACCTCGCGACCAAGCACAGAGAACAGGCTATAACCCTTTCTTGAAAAGTGCTTGAAACGAAGCGCCTTGTTACGCATTAATATTGTACTTCTATTTTTCATAACGGCTGCAAAATTACAAAAAAAATATAATTTAGTAAAGACTATTGAACTATTTTTCGTAACTTTGCACTTTGGATATATATTATAATAGTGAAAATATGAAGAGAAATCTAATATTAAGCCTTACTTTTATTGCATCTCTGGGGGTTAATGCACAAAGCAAACTGAGCAGCACTATAACAGATATGCTCAACAACGTGCAGCAACAGATAGCCGAAGCACGGGCTTTGCCACGTGCTCAGTCATTCGGTACGACCTCCTCTCCAACTTGTCCAGTTGACACTATCGCTATAAAGGACAAGATGACGGTGAGTTTCAACGAAGATGGTTCGGTAAATACCGTTGATGTTGTGGCTGAACTCGCTGATGGCGCAACCTGTCCCTCTACCATGCTTACCTCTAAGGGAATAAAGGTGAATGGCGAGGCTTTAGGCTTTGTTTTTCTTACAGTTCCAGCAGACCAGCTGAACTTTCTCGAGACTCTGCCAGAGTTCGTAAGTCTCGACGCCGACAACATCAACAAGCCAAACAACGATTACTCACGAGAACTACTTAACGTGAGCAAGATAAATGGCATAGATAATGCAGACTACACATTCAGCACACCTTTCACTGGCAAGGGTGTAGTAGTGGGCATAATAGATGCTGGCATAGACTACAACCACATAGCCTTCAAGGATAGCGAGGGAAATACTCGCATTAAAAAGGCAGTAAACTATTCCTCATCCAGCATAAGTAGTCAGACTATTGTCTCCACTCCTGAGCAGATAGCCGCTCTAAAATGGGACAACACAACTTCCGACGACCATTCTCATGGCACTCACGTTGCTGCTTCAGCTGCAGGTTCCCGACTTTCTTCTGTAGTGGACTACACTCTCGGTTCTCGCAACCTTATGGGAATGGCACCAGAAGCCGACCTCGTTCTTTGTGGCACCAATAATTATGGCGACACAAAAGTTATAGCTTGTATGGACGAGATTATCAGTACTGCCAACGAACTTGGCGAACCATGTGTAATAAACATGAGTTTTGGTAATACTGGTGGTTGGCATACTTCCACCACTATATCCAAAGCTATTGACAAAGTTGCAAAAGCTGGTGTAGTTGTTTGTATGTCAACAGCTAATGATGCCATACACAACTGGTGCGTTGATAAGACAATACCTACAGATGAATATCTCAAAATCATTCCTACCAAGACACTTCCTGTAGCAAGTGCATCGACAAGCTATATCCCAAAACAGACTATTACATTCTTCTTGCCCAACTGCACAGACAAGTCTAAGGTATCATATTCCCTTGAGGTAGTTGACTCTTTGAGTGGTGAGGTTACAACCTTGGCTCAAACCCCGCTTAAGAACACAAATGGAGTAATCATCACTCCTACTATCATGTTCTCCCCTGACGCATCTAATAATGGATGGGTAAAGGGCACAATGAACATAACCAAGAGCTATTTTGCAGAAAACAGCAAGTTCCTCGTCATCAAGGTACAGAATGTCTCTGGAGCAGACCTGCGCATATATGCTTTAAACAGTCAGGTTGCTGATAGCTTTGCCTCTACCGATTTCCCTGAATACACTTACGACAAAGGCACAGCAGACATGAGCATGAACAACTCTTGCTGTACGGAGAATATCATCAGCGTAGGTTCATACACACGTTCCAGAGCCTTCAAGGCATATAACATGCCAGAGGGCAAGCAATATTCCTTCTCAGTAAAAGATGTTGGCAACAACAACTCTACCTCTGCTTTCTCCAGCTATGGCAAGGATGACCACGGCAAGGCGCACCCTGACGTAATAGCTCCTGGTGCCGCTATCAGTTCTGCATACAATTATTATGACACAAAGCATGCAGATGCTTCTAAGGATAATAAGGGAACATCTGGTCACATCACAGCCTATTATTACGATAGCAACAAAAAGCTCAACCTGTGGAAGATTGCTAATGGTACGTCTATGGCTGCTCCTGTTGCTACTGGCGTAATAGCCTTGTGGATGCAGGCATGTCGCGAATTGGCTCCTGAGCACGGAGACCTCACCACAGCTGATGTTCGCGAGATAATCGTTAACACATCACGCACATCTGTAGATGGTAAAGAAATTGAAATTTCTGCAGGCAATACCGACCAGAACCGCTTGCAACTCGGCAACGGACTTATTGATGCAGAGGCTGGAATACAGTATATAATTGATAACTACGTAGCTACAGCTATCTCTGGTGTAGAATCTGGTAATAACGCTACATCTGCCAACATCGTTAAAAAGTTCGTGGACGGAGCAATCATTATAGAGAAGAATGGCAAGTACTACAACACTGCGGGCCAGAACATTCGATAGTTATAAGTTACCAATTACAAGTTAACAATTGTTTTACCATAAATAAGAAGCGGTGCTTGGAAAATTCTCCAAACACCGCTTTATTTTTTCCGTCAAAGTTAGGTTTAACGTTATCGTTAGCTTCGCTTACCATCTTGCTACCTCTTGACAGTCTGAGCACCCCCTTCGGTTCCCCCGTTTCGCGGGGGACAGAAACCCCGCAGAGGCATCGTCGGCTTGTCTGTTATAGTCGGTATCGGCGAAGGTTCCCGTCCCTGTTCCCGTTCCCGTTATTCCCACCGCCATAAGCGGCACTTCCTCCAAAACCAATGGTACACCCTGAATACAGGTTCCCACAACACCTCTGATGGATAATCACTCAGGAACTGGAAATTATGCCTCAATCTGGCAAAAGCATACGAAGCGCCACGATAGTCCATCGAACCATTCGACGTCTCTGCCCATTTATATCGCTCATCAAACTTACCAAAGTTTCCGCCTTGCATTATTTCATTCAGAAGTTTCCTGCCTCGCTTTCCGTCTGGCTTGCAGAGCATAATCTCCTCAGGCATAGCAAAGACTTCTCTCATCACGTACATCACAGCCCCCGCAAAACTTCTCAGTCCCAGTCTTTCTATCAGTTCTATAGTTGAAGGGGTCAAAGGGATTATGTTGTCTTGGTTGTTATTGTTGTCTTTATTATTGCTCCCGTTTTCGTAGTCTGAAGAACGTTTCGTAGCAATCTCCGCTTGCGTTTCGTTTATTACAAAGTAATAATCCAGCAACTGCCTCAGTCCTATTCCCTCTTCAAATATATGCTTGTACAGGTGTAGCAACTGAAACACTACATTAAACTCTACCGACGGAATCTTATACCCATCATAAACTGTGAACTGTGCTCCGAGCTCTGCTCGCCTGAGAGCTTCGCTCGAAGAATTATGAACTGTGAATTGTGAATTATGAGCTGTAAACTGTCTAAACCATTTCTGCAGCACTCTGTTCCTAAACGGATTATACAACCACGTAGGTCTGTAGTGTACCTCCACAGGCGTTTTTTTCAGTACAGGAAAGTCCAGATTATGATAATACACATACTCTCCCCTCTTCTTGCTCAGGCAGAACTCAATCACCCTCCTTACTGGATGTTCAAGGATTTTAGAGTTCAAAGGGTTTACGTTAACGTTAACGTTCCCGTCTATTTTGCTTTTCGGCCAACACCATACATCTATATCTCCTGCCGACCTCAGCCCCTGCAACCATTCTGGGTAATAAGCAAAGTTCCCCTGTCCTTTCAGTATCACGCAGTCGAAGCCGTTTTCCTCAAAGAATCGACTTATCACTCGGCAGTCCTCCGATACCCTCGCATTATGCTCTCTCGTCTTCTCAGCCTTTACTGCCCATTGCCTAATCCTTTTGCCAGGTGGCATCTGCTCTTGGGGTAAACGCTCCACACCAGCAAACGCTATGCCTGCCACCGACTGCTTCTTGCTCATCTCGTATATCTCCTCCCACTCTTCAGGAGTAGGCACACAAGACAATTCCTCGCGATTTCCTACCGCTACCTGTAGCAATTCAAAAAAACTGGTGCTAACACTCATCTATGCCCGATTCTAATGATTTTTCGTTTTCGTACAACGTTATGATATGCTCATACACAGTACCTTTCACTTCCTTTGGCACTATACGGTAGTTAAGTTTATGAAAAGGCACGTTATCCGTAAGTTTCTGCCACCATTCCTCGTTATAACGCTTCTCTAAATTATGCTCCAACACCAACGCATTATAACTATTTCCCTTCGGCATCTTACTTAACATCCCTGGATATCTCTTTGCCACCACACCAAAAAACAAGTGAAAGATATAGTACTCCAACGTGCAGTCATAATCCTTCCAATAAGCGTACAACATATCTCTCAGTTCCACCAACAATGGATTACCTGCTTTCGCATGAATAAACCAGTTCGATATGCCATACGCCCTACCATTCCTTATATACCTGTACAAAAACAATTCACTCTCTCTTATCTCCTTCCATGATGGTTTCAAATCCCCCATCGCCCTTGTTGCAGGTTTCGTCGCAAGCACAGTCGAGTCTATCCACGTTCCGCCATACCTTATCAACAGTTCCAATCTCAGCAAGTCACTAAACAACGCTGGAGGAATCCTTCCCTTGCGGTATTTCTCAACTATATATTCAGGCAACTCAACATATTCCCCATAGTTCCTTTCGTCAAGCGCCCTTATCTCCGCATCCACGTTCCGCTTGATACTCCTCAAACAAGCCTTCACCAACTCTGGTGCGTTCTCCATGCCCTGCAACCAACAGAACCAAACCACACCATCGGGTGGGAGTTCAAGTTGCGCTTCGCACTGGTTCGATTCTTCGGCTGAAGCCTCAGGGTTCAAGGAGTTCAAATGCTGTGCTGGTTCAAAGTTCCCATTCCCGTTATCGTTCCCGTTCCCGTACAAAGTAATGAGTATTTCGTCAACACGCTTCGTCACCACAGGGTAAACGCACTTAAAACTCCTACCCTTAATAGCACACCTTATAACCTCTTTTACACCAACCCACAGCACCCCCATCTTGGCATACTCCCATACCAGTCGCATACCACCAAACTGTCTAAATCGTACTATCAGTCTGTCAAGGTCTTGCATCGTTTTAATATTCAAATACCCTTTTTAAGGAATTCCACACAATCTGCAGTGTCAAATCCTGATACTTCAGCACCATAGCAGGATTGAGATAGAATCTATCATAGCCTCGCTCTATCATTTGCTTATATAGACTGAAGTGTTCACATCTTACCTCTACGCGAGCGTCGTCATTCTCTATAGCAGGTTCTGCATATCGCAAACCCTTCACTGCCTCATAACGATATATTGTCAATCCTCCAAATCCTGATGCTACCCTAACCCACTCATCATCAAATGTCAATCTTCCGTATTTGTCGGCATACTCCTTAATCATTTGCTCTGTCTGTGGTTTATCTTGTTCTCCCCACAAAGTTAAAGCGTAAGTATCGTGATACCTACGCTTCAGCTTTGGCGATGTAGAATAACCAAAGGCACATACAGCATCCCATTCCCTATCACTCTTCTCAAAGGTGGTCATTATAGCATCTCCATATATTTGTGCCACATCCATATCCACCACTATGAGATAGTCAGGCGTAAAAGTATCAGCAAAAGAAGGACTTGCCAGTATATCCATGTAGCGATTACGCAATCTTGCCATCTTGTCTATTCTCTTATGGCAGAAAAAAGGATTCGCTCCATGCGATTCCTTTGCCGTTGGTATAGACTTCTCGGCGTCCGTATCCTCCATCACCGCTATAATCCTCTCCTCGTCAGTGGCAACCCAGTCAGCGAGCAACTGTTTTGTATCGTCCCTAGAATCATTCTCTATCATCACAATACGATAGTCGGCAAACCTCGCCACCACCTCGCTTATGACAGGAATATTTCTCCTCAGTCCCTTTTCGGCATCCCTCACTATGCCGCATACCACTACTGATGCTTTAGCAGGCTCCACCATCTATCAATCGCTTAATATCGTTTATTACCATCTTCGTTATAGTCTCCCTGTTAAAGGGTTTTGATGCTTCGTATGCCGCCTTTGAGTATTCCCGATAATGCTCTATTACATCCACTATAGCAGCCACATATTCCTCATCCTTATAGTCTAACGGCAAGAGCCTTCCGTTTTCCCTGTCCTTCACTACCGAGGGTATATCCCCCACAGCTGTAGTAACCACAGGTACACCTACCGAAAAAGCCTCTGCTATCGCTGTTGGCATACCTTCCGTACTTGATGCCATAATCATTATGCGCTTGTTGGCATCCGTCTTTAGCATCATAGTGTTGTCAACCTTGCCAAGAAATATCACGTTAAGTTTTTCCGTCTTACTTAGTTCGTTTACTTCATCACGCAGCGATTGTTCCTGAGTACCATGTCCTACAATATAGAAAGGATTCTCGTCTCTTATTTCTTTTGGCAGTTTGGCATAAATCCTTATCAGCCTGTCAACATTCTTCATCCTCTCCAGTCTGCCAGCAAACACAAATCCTCTACGTTTCTCTATCGGTAGTGGCTCCACATCCTGACATATCGGGTTGTTCAGTTTCCTCTGTCTCTCGTTTCTTGCAGGTCCTACCGTGTATATCAAGGCGCTCGTCCTGTCTATACGTGCAAACATCCTATCGTACATCGCTGCAAAATATTTGCCTATTCGGAAACGGGATATCGACATCGGATTACTATTTCCATGATACACGTGAACATACGGCACGCCTGAATACGATGCCACAAAAGAACCCTCTGGTCCGTGACTCAATATGAAGTCCGCCTCCCGCATTTTTTTTCTATGCAGGAATAAGTATATCAGATATTTTACGCGAGTGCTACCAGGCAGTTTTTTCCATGATTGAGGAAGCGTCATATAGCTTACCTCAAAGCTCTCTGCCAGATAAGGATGCATATTTCTCATAAAAGGGCACACCCCTCCATAAGAATATTCCATCTCATCAGTATTCAGTATCAGCAGTTTATTTCTGTTCTCCATATTCGTTCTGCTGTTTTTCGTACTGTTCTTTTTCCCTTGCTATTCTCTCTATCTCTCTTCTTCGTTTCTCTCTCTCCGCCAACAAATTCCTATTGGCATTCAGGCATAGTCCTATCAGCATACAATACCCCATACCTTTGCCAGAGAGAAAAGAAGAGTCGGCAGTCTGCTCAATAGCCAGACATGCTACAGCCATGAATGCCACCCTGTAATATCTCATATCTATGAGTTTATTCAGCCGCAGTATCATTCTCTTCCAGAATGCAATAAACAGTCCTATACCCACTACTCCGAATTGTGCAAGTGTCGGATAGAAAGCATCGGCAAGGAACATAGGATTATCAGGCGAAAGTCCCCATATAGAATCCAAATTGTATTTATAGTACAAAGGAGAATATATCTTTGCGGCTGCTGCCACGCCAAAAGTTCCAAAACCTGAACCGAACGGGAAATAATCCCAAATGATTTTACCGAATGCCACCTTAAATGATTCTGGTCTTGCCATACGTTCTGCATTCTCTTGAAAACCACTAACATAATAAGCCTCAAACTTAAACCACGTTATGTATAGTATCACAGATGCTACCAATGCAAATATCGCAATTATTTTAGGCGATTTGAAGTTTAATTTTCCCCTCATAAAATACATTATGTATATGAAGCACACCACCTCACCTAAATACTTAAACTTAGGTGCCAGCATACCAGTAATCACCAAAAAGGTTGCAACATATAGGTTTCCCCTTTTATAGTCTGTAAACAGATACCACGCCATACCAGTACACATCGCCATCTGTCCGAGCACCACAAATTCCGCCTCCTCTTTCTCTAAGTATGATCTGTTCGTTATAATCCAAAATCCTAATGTCGCTATCATTGATGCCAACATCCATCTTTTCTGGGTTGTAGAGAACCTCGGATTCAGTATCCACGTACAGTATATGACGGAGAATGGCCTTACCCATTGCACCACATCTCGCATCGCAGCCATAGGCACATTCACCTGCATCAGCATCGAATACACAAAATAGAAAGCAAGCACCACGAAGAACATGTTATATTCCTTCCATGGTTGCCTGTTTACAGATTTCGCCTTCGCCTTTGAAAATGTATATAAGATAAGTATCAGAGTCATGAACTCATCTATATATCCAAATCCTCCTTCTGTATCGTTATAAAACGCGATACAAGTCGGGAAGTATACTATCCAGAATATTGTATAAAATGTTGCTATGCCTTTCATTGTCTGTTAGTCCTCCATATTTTCCATGGACAACCCACCAATAGTTATCTGTCGTCCCTTAAATATATTTCTCTGCATCATAGCAACTTTTTCCTCCAAACGGCTATGGCGATATTTGTCCATATTGCGTTTTACTTCGTATGCCTCCACCCTATCATCTGTAGTCACGGCTACTATATCTATTTCAAACTCATCATTATTTCCTTTTTCATTAGGGGTAACTTTGCTCTTCTCTCGCTTTAGCCACCATCCGCCTATCTGCTTATATCTGCATGACTCCATCATTCTTTGACGAAACCATCTCTCAAGGGCAATACCAGAGAAAGTCTTATAGTCACTCTGCATTCTCTTCTCCAGTTCCGTCATATTCTGTATCTCTATAAGGTCAGAGTATTTATATATGTATCTGAACCAGAAGCGGAAAAAATTATCTGTCATTTCATATCTGACCGTCTGTGAGTTTTCTTTTGCTCCGATAGGACGCTTCTTTCTTATTATACCATATTTCTCGTCTAATATCTTAAGCTGTCCCCCCAGGCTATCCATTCCCAAGGACTTTTCTATCTCGCTTTGAGTAACCTCACCATACGCTATCTGACCGAGAATACCGAAATACGTGCCATACTGTTTGCCAAATTCCTGAACCAGAATTTTCTTGCCCTCATCTATAAAATAGCTGTCTGCATTGGCACATACAAAATGTATCATCTTTCTTACGCTCGTACAACCGTTATTCATAAGTAATTCTACATAGCGAGCCACGCCCCCCGTCAGTGTCCATAATGCCAGCAAGTCATCTTTTGTATAATCCGGCTTATAATCATGCAGTATTTCACGAATAACATCGGTGCAGAATGGTTGTAGTCTTATCGTGCAGTCATCCCTACCAAACAGTGGCTGTTCCTCATCCTTAAATATCTTCTCCATCATACGATATATAGAACCAGAAGCAACCAAACACATGTTCGTTTCTTTCTTATACCTGTCCCACAACTCTTGTATATCACTGAATATTCCACTATTGATGTTATCAAACTCTTGAAATTCATCAATAAACAACGTGAATTTACGTCTCGATGCAATCCCCAAGAGCATTCTGAACAGTTCCCTAAACGACGTTATACTTTCAGGTATATACTCTCCTAATTGTCTTTGCACTTCCTCTGCAAAGTTCCTCACCAAAACCGTTTCTGTTTTCCTTCCTACGAAGAAATACAGTCCAGGAGCAATATGAGCACTTTCCTGTATCAGATTATTTACCAGACTCGTCTTCCCAACGCGTCTTCTGCCGGTCAATACCACGAAACGAGAACAATCAGAGTACGCTTGACCCTGCATCTCTTTCAATACTCCCGTTTCCTTTTCTCTATCATAAAACTTCTTCATACCCTTTTCGTTGCCGCGTTCATTTTTTACAGCCGTAAAATTTACGACCATAACTTTTCGCCGACAAAGTTACTAAAACTTTTTCATATAGCAAAATATACTATCCAGAATATTGTATAAAATGTTGCTATACCTTTCATCAGTAAAACATTATTTCTTTATTTTTCGTTTCATTTCTGAAACTAATACTATTAAATCTTCAGGCATATACTTCTTAACAAAATTCTTCAATGAGAACTTCTTATCCATCCATGTGGCTGCATAATGGTGTATCGTACATGTATTCGGAGTTATATGTAATCGCTTCGTCGTAATATTTATCGGGCAGAAATACTCTGATGGATATATGTACACATCCTCCACACGTTGTATTCCTGCCATATCTTTCAATCCTAGCCTACGCAACACATCAGTTGCCACATAAACTATTGTCATCTGATCTTTACCATCGGGATTAAAAACAAATTCCAATCCTTTATAATAATCCATCATCTTTTTTATTACTTCATGGTTGGGTGTCACCCCAAGACCTAGACCTGGAGCTACTGTAACAAAATCACCCTCTTTACAGTAATCAGACTCTACCCCCATAAAGTTTCCCTGAGCTATAATCTCATCCAGCGGACGAATCACCTCCACATCCGTATCGAAATATATTCCCCCATACTTATATAATATCCAGAACCTGGCATAGTCACTCACAAAAGCATACTTCTTCTGCCTATATGCTTCCGTAGTATATGGAATCATCTCTACATCAAACACCATTACCTTATCACAGAATTCGTTTCCGTTATCGTTAACGTTCCCGTCCACATTTTCCACCCATTGCCATATTTCGTAGTCAGGCATATATTTCCTCCATGATGCTATGCACTTCTGCGCCAGTTCTGGTAAAGGGTTTCTCCCAAACCAGCAATAATGTATTATCTTTGGTATCACTTCCTTATATATTTATTGTATGCACGAATAGCGAAATCATAAGGCAAACCTAATAAGCAATAGAGTTTTGCAGCCCATATACCTACGTGAGAACTTAGCCATATAAGCCTCTTTGATTTTTGCATCTGTTCGTCAGTCCTGCTATCTAACTTGTTAAGCAACTCTCTATTTTCTTCAGCATAACATTCTTCACTTTCCACTATCTCAAACGTAGTGGTTTCATCCATTTGTTGTATAGCAAATGGATCCACCTTACCATCTTCTGGTGCTTCGCAACAATCTCCTGAGCCATCGAATCCATAATTCTTCACCTTAGTAATAGCAGGTGTTATCGCATACTTATCATAGACTGCAAGATACGCACGCAAAGCTATATCAGACAACACTTTAAACCATTGATGTCCATAACTCCACTTATAGCATGCAGCCTCGACATACTCTCTTCTGCATGCATCTATCATCTTCCGATAAAGCCCCTTCTTTATTACATTTGGATATTCATTCAACAATCTGCCAGACCTCATATCCTCAAACATTTGTCTGTACTTCTCCTTCCAGAGGCCTAATCCCCAAGCAGCACAATTAATTTGTTGTCTGAAACAGTTTGCTCCTTCTGATAACTTCCAATCAACGGGATAACTATAGCCACATACAGCCATCACATTATCGTCATCTTTATATTTCTCCAGACATTTATCCATATACTCTATGAAATTAGGAGAAACCTCTAAGTCATCTTGAAGACATATCCAGCATTCAGCCCTTTTCGCTATGTCTTCAATCAAATAATAACCGTTCCAAAGGGAACCATAATTGCGCTCGCGTACTATTACGTGAACTTCCTTAAATGCTGTTTTTAATTCTTCAGAACTTAAATATTGCAGTATTTTTTCTCTTCCACTTTTATATTTTTCAGCAGGAGCCTCATCCACTGCGACATACAATTCTGTATGTTTTGCCCAAGAATTAACTATAAGACTTTCTATTAATCTCACTAAATGCTCATACCTTGACAAGGTTGGTATAACAATAGGTGCGTATATCATACTTCATTATATTAATAATTTATTTCATATCATTTTTACGCTCAAAATAACCGAATACAGGTCTTTCTATACAATTTATACGTAATTGATCTATAAATGTACATACTATATATATAGCAATGACGCTGATTAGGGAGTGGAAAATAAAAGAATCAGTGTAATACTGGTCAGAAACATGTAACATGTCACCCCATAGCCACCGATGCATAGCATTACTATTTGCATGGATTAATAATACGCCAAAACAAGACTGCGCGATTATGTTTATCCATTTTGATTGCGAAATATTTAGGTTCTTAAAATACATGAACGAACTAATAGAAAGCATTACTGCAAATAAACTATTTGCATCTGAAACGAAATGCCAAGGAAGATTTTGACGACCCAAATGTCCATTTACAAAACACGACACCAAAATGCTTGCTATAGAAAGTATCACCATCATGCCCATTATCAATCCCCATCGCGCCTTCGGAAAAGGATTATATAAACGGATATATGACGATATATAATAGATTATGCAAAACCATACTATATAATTCATATTAACTTCACCTAATTTCAGTGTACTTATACCTGTATATATTGCCAAACTTAAAAAGACCAACAATTTATGTTGTTGTTGGGTCATATTATGAACTAAAATATTTAAAAATGGAATAAAGAGGTAAAACAAAATAAAGCACGAAGTAAAACCATGTGACACATCAAATAGTAATTGTATGTCACTATATAATTCTTTGATGGAAAGTTGTTCTATACCTGCTATTATCAATATCGCATTGATAACTACCATATAAAAAACCACTTCCAACAATAGTTTTATAAACTTACGGAAGGTTATATGGCGTTCACACATAAAATAGCCAGTGATTAGTACGAAACAGTTAATTCCAACCTTGCCCCACGCACCAAAGAGATAATAATAGAGACTCCTAAGCGACGTTGGATATTCACTCGCTATTTCTATGACTCCCGAATTAACCACATAGTGGTGAGCGACTATTAAGAGCATCACTATAATGCGGTAAAGCTCAAGATTGGAGTTTCTCACCGCTTTTATATCATTTCTTTGCATATCTCTCATAAAGATTTCGACATAAAAATTGAATCTGAACTTTCAATCTCTATCGGTGAAAAACCATTTCTTGAATATGCCGATTGTGCTATCGTGTTATCTTTGCTGACTTCTAGTCTTATTTCCGTAAAACCTTTTTGTCTCACGTCTAACTCCACTCTATTAAGCATGGTTGCGAACAATTTCATCTTACGGTATTCAGGAGAAACATATACATGGGGTATATAAGCAAAATCTGCTCCTTGTCCATTCGCATAATATGCTATCATTCCTACCATTTCACCATTGTCACGAGAAACACAAAAATCCGCATTGTCATGGAGTTTGGAAGCAAAAGTTTGAAGTTTATTTTCTGCTTTCAATGAGGGGAAAGATTCATCTGCCTGAAATCGCATATATGCTGTCAACTCCTCAAGAGATATTTGTTCTAATTGACAGGTAATATTATTTAACATTGCTACTTCTCTACCTTAATTTTTACATATCTGTCCATATTTTCAATGATATCATTCATCTGCTCTGCACTATCATATTTCAACAACAGTTCTCCAATACAATCCTAAGCATCATGATATTTATGAACTGAATCACCTGGTTTTATGTCCGTTACGAAGTCAATAAAATTATTTTTGCTGAATTCCTCGTCTAACAGCTTATCTGTATATAGATAGGCACCATCAGGAACGCCAAAAAATTTGCGACAAGTATAGAATGTATCATTGCCATGAATGGGCTTAGCATAAAACGCCTGAGTATTGTCCACTATCAGTCTTGAACCAACTTTTGCTACCAATTGCTCTACATACCGTTGCTTAAGCCCATAGTAATTTATAACAGAGCCTCTCCTTCTCTGAGCGTGAAGCGGTCTCTAATCTCAAAATGAATATCTATATGATAGTATTCATACTAAACACCCAACTTGTTAATTGGTTCCCTAACTGCTCCGCAGATATAATATGGAACATACACCTTTTTATAACCTCGTACCCGCAATATATATTCCAAACAGTTGCGCCCAGTATTCAGCCGGAGGGCACGCTTATGATACTCTTCCCTAAAAGGAAGTTCTAAAGAAAAGTAGCCTCCAATAGCTTTATTCTGCATCTTTATTATCTTTCAATATTATGTCCAGCCATTTGGCTGTATCTTCTATACTCTCGTCAAGAGCCTGACGTGTTGGAAACTGAAGGAACATGTCGCCTAAAGCCATATTTGCGCCTGTGAAAGGATGTACATAATCACCAGGCTTGGTTGACATATCAATGACACGAACATTATTCTTTGCTATGTCGTCGCGGATAATCATCTTTTCAAAGACTCCTTCTTGACCGGGTCTTGCGTGAACTATCATCTCACACCAATGCCCCTCAATCGGTTTCTCTTCTATAGGCAACAATGGCATATCAACAGCCTTACGGATTTCGTTTTCTATAACATTTACGCCAACAGACATTTCTTGTAGTTCTGCAATCTTGCAACCTCCACCACGTGGAGAAACTTCCATTATATATGGAATACCACCCTTGCCTACAACAGATTCAATATTATAAATGCCCGTCTTCATATGAAGCAAATCCATTAGGCGTTGGATTTCTGATGTAAGGTAGTCTTGATGCTCTTTTTTCATAGTTGATGGCCATATAATGAAAGCAGGAGTATATGGATTATCGGCATCTTTGTCAAACAACTGGTCCGAATAAGATATGTACTTAATCTTTCCATCAACAGTGAAAGGGTCTGCACTTGAATGGTAACTTTCAAATGTTAGGAAATCTTCGATAATAAACTGTCCGTTATGACCATTATCAAGAGCTGTTGCAATAGCTTCAGGTAATTCTTCTGGTATATCAACTTTTGTTACGCCTTTACTTCCTGCAGAGTCAACAGGCTTTACTATAACTGGCCACGTAAAGTAATCTACATCCGCATAAGGTGCATTTTTATCAGTGTAGCTTTTGGCATGTGGGCAATTAAATCCATTGTCCAATAAGAACTGTCTGAATTTCCCTTTATCTTGGAGGATGGAAACAGCCTCATATGAACCTTGGAAAGGCAGTCCCATTTTCTCAGCTACATAAGCTGCTGTAGCGACACCTGGATCGCACGCAAAAGACATAATACCATCTATCTCATTTTCCTTTGCTGCTTGTAGAGTAGCTTCTTTATCTATAATACTTACATTTACATATTTATCTGCAAATTTATGAGCATCATTGTTAGGTAGGTAATCGCAGGTTATTACATACAATCCTAATTCGTGTGCTTTACGGATTATTGGATACAAGTATCGAGACCCACCAAGTAACATTAGTTTCTTTTGTTTCATTATTTCAAAATACTATTTATAACACGTTCTATATCTTCATCACTCAATGCATGGTGCATAGGCAGGCAGATAACCTGCTCAGCCATTTTGGTTGCCACTGGTAGGTTTTCCTTAGTAGCGCTCTCTAATCCTCTGTATGTAGAGAAGTCACTGATAAGTGGATAGAAGTATCTGCGTCCCAGAACCCCCTGCTCTTTCATCTTAAAGTATAGTTCGTCACGAGTCATGCCATATTTCTTTGCATCCACAAAGATTGGGAAATAACTATAGTTGTGTTTTACTCCTAGCATGTCATTCCAATATTCTATACCTTCCACACCCTTAAAGGCTTCTCTGTACTTAATGGCTACCTGATGTCGTGCTTCTATTGCTGCATCCACTTGCTTGAGGTTGAGCAATCCGTATGCACTACGCATTTCGTCCATCTTTGAGTTTATGCCTGGGGCTACGACTTCTGTCTCACCAGCAAAGCCAAAGTTCTTCAGATAATCTATGCGCTGCTTGGTCTTAGCATCATGCATCACCATAGCACCACCTTCAATAGTGTTATAGACCTTGGTGGCATGGAAACTCAGCGTACTCATATCACCTGCGTTCAATATGCTCTCGCCGTTTACTTCTACGCCAAAGGCATGGGCAGCATCATATATAACCTTCAAACCATATTTGTCAGCTATGTCTTGAATAGCCTTTATATTGCATGGTTTACCATATACATGAACAGGCATTATTGCTGTGGTCTTAGGAGTGATTGCAGCCTCTATCTTATTGGGGTCTATACATCCAGTCTCCCACTCTATATCCACGAATACAGGTTTGATCCCGTTCCACCAAAGGGCATGGGTAGTTGCCACAAAACTATAAGGGGTGGTAATCACCTCACCTGTTATGCGTAGCGCCTGCAAGGCTGTTATCAATGGCAATGTACCATTAGTGAAAAGGCTGACATAAGGTACTTTCAGGTACTCTGCTAAAGCCTTTTCCAACTGCTGATGGAATGAACCATTATTAGTTATCCACTTGCTATCCCATATCTCTTTTAATAATGAATGGAAGTCATCGAGACTGGGTAACAGAGGCGAGGTCACCGTTATAATACTATTCTTTTCACACATAATATTTAATTATCTCTGCAAATATAACAATATTTAATTAACCATGCAAAAATACAGGACTTTTTCCATCAAAACCACCCTCGTTTTTGGGACTTTTTCCTTTTTTCAGGACACCTTCACTTTTGCATCAGCATTCATCACTTCATTTTCTTAACACAAAAAGATACACTCCTACACTACCTAACGTAACTCCTTTATTTCCCGCATCTTCCATGATGTAGCATATTTCTTAAATATACACTAAAGATACACAAAGCTACACTCTCTATGGCTTTCCGCACTTAGCACCCACCTGCTGTAGCCATGCATCTACACATGGAAGCTATGCTTCCAGATGTAGAAGCTATGCTTCCAGATGTAGAAGCTATGCTTCCAGATGTAGAAGCTATGCTTCCAGATGTAGAAGCTATGCTTCCAGATGCAGAAGCTATGCTTCCAGATGCAGAAGCTATGCCTCCAGATGCAGAAGCTATGCCTCCAGATGCAGAAGCTATGCTTCTACATGGTTAAAGCTATGCACCCATAACATTCTTTCTATGTACCTAGTGCAGCTTCCGTGTACATTTCGTGTAGCTTTCGTGTAGCTTTAGTGTAGCTTTAATGTAGTTTTTCTATACATACTGCACTTTGTTATTGCCTAGCAATCAGCATATTAAACGTTATCAATGCAGGAATGAAGCTTTCCTACACAGAAATTTACTTAGGCGAAATATGGTATTTCATTCCGCTACTGGTACGCTTCACCATATATCCCAGTTCCTTCAACTGCCTGCCAAGCCTCATCTTACCACTGTCAGTTACAGAGACCTTCGGAAAACTCTTGCTTATCGTAAGCATTATCTCCTCCATACTCTGCCAGGGGGCATCCTTCTGGGTGTCATCCGGTTTGGCAAAGAGCATGCTGACCATCGTGGCGAAATCGCGAGCCTTCTGGAATCTCTGGTTATACTCTATCAGCTTGTCGGTCTCCTTATCGGTAAACCAATAGCGCTCCTTCCTATGAAGAGCCTCCATCAGCTGAGCGAATATCTGGTCGTGGTTGATGGTGCCCTTATTGTCTATCTGGTCTGCCTTTACGCATACGAATCGGCGCGAGCCAGTAGGGTCAACGAGTGGGTGCTCGTTGTTGGTGGTGGCTATGAATGAGGCATAGCGCTTGCGTTGCTCCTCCACCTGTCCGTATGGCTTGCGCATCTTCACGTCGTGCTTTGAAAGCAGATATTTCAGTATCGGCTGCTGGGCATCTGTTATCACAAACTCGTCGAGGTTTATCAGTGCATACGAGGACAGACCGTTATAGATGTCGGTATCGTTCTTCATGCGCAGGCGGTCGTTGAAGTAAGCCTGCAGGCATTCCGGCAACAGTCTGCGACAGAAGGTGGTCTTGCCCGAACCCTGCCTGCCTATCAGCAAGGGCACTATGGCATTGCCGTGCCTGGCATCACTCCCCTTCCACTGAGCCACCATCGAGAGTAGCCACATACGGAAACTCTTCTCCCAATGCGGGGCATCCGTCTTCACCCTCTGAGCCAATGGCGTGATACGGTCCTTTCCATCCCATTTCGGCAAGTGCGATAGATACTCATATATAGGGTCAAAGGTGGGTATGAGGTCACTCTCTATGTAGCGCTTTATGTCCCTGTCCCACGAGTCGATGCCCGCCTCCAGTGCTTTCTGCGTCATTCTGTTCCTCACCTCCTTGGTCAGGGGCTGGAAACTGAACATCAGTCCCAGCTGCTTATACTCCACCGTACCTATCATCACGTCCCTGCGCAACTCATAGTGCTCCCTCAGATAGGCTTTCGTGCGATAAGCTATGATGGCAGACCTCGGCATATACTTCATCGGATTGAGCTTCATCTGCCTCGCCATATACACCGTATCAAACACCGTAGCTATCGTGTCCCAGTCATGATGCAGCATCGGGGTGAACCTCGCCCTTCGCATGGCGAACTCCACAGGCAGCCCTATCTCGCAACAGCCCTTAGCTAGCGACTGCAGCACGGCGTTCTCATACTCCTGCTCATCCTCCCCCATCAGGTCGCGATGCTTCTCCAACACAGCCTGCAGGCAGTGATGAAACCTTATCATCATGTCGTCGTTCTCACTCTTGCCTGGTATTCCCTGCATGATTGTCATATCCGTATCTATCCGCAAAATCTGTGGTCTCTGTCAATGCTTTTCATAAGTTAGTTGACCATCTGTCTATTTACCTTGTCACTTTAGCTTACCCTTAATGTACATTTCTATATCAGAAGATGTCACATCATATATGGGACGTAGCTGTTGGAATCCCTCTTCTTTCCTAAACAAATCACCGTTTGTCAGCATTGACATCAGCCCCTTAGTCTTAAGTTTATAACCAAAATGTTCCAAAGCCTTGGGTATCAGAGCCTGTATATCCGTACCGTTTTTTCAGTATGGAATATATGTCATAATAGTCCCTGAACTTACTACGCCTCATCCTTACCTTCCTTCCAACGCATAAAATCAAGGTCTTCGCTTTGGCGCGTATTCAGCTGTATGGACAAAGCCGTCCCACCCACTAACACGAATGGTTTTATACATTCCAATCGCGATATAGCCTCTATGATTTTGCCCGTTTGCGGGGCAAGTGAATCTTCTTTCTTCATGCTGCCAAGCGTTTGTTTAACTGTCTTGTAGCCATCGCCTTAACATAGCTACGAGGACGTTTTGCATTGAAATAATACCATGCAAAAAAATAGTTCAGATTGTAGTATCGCTCGCCCTGAGCCACAACATTCTCTATCCAAGCCTTCTTCATTTTCTTATATGAGAAGATTTTGAACAGCATGTTTATTTCCTCTATATCAAGATACAACATGACAAGCTCTATCAAGACATCATCTGGAATGTCATGAACAGAAGCCACATCATAACTCCACAAGCAATGTCCCTGCTTGAGAGAATCAATGAGGTATTTCCTTATGTCTGAAGTTTCTTTTTGCATCTGCCTTAGCATTTTAATTCATTTACCTCGCCTGCAAAAATAATAAATTTTCTCGAAATCAGCAAGAAAAACACATTAATTGTCATATCCGTATCTTTCCGCAAAATCCGTGGCCTCTGTCAATGCCCTTCATAAGTTAACCCTAATATATATCATTAAAAAGTATGTGTAGTATTTATCATCGAGTCTGGACTACACGTTATCTTGTCTGGATTAGTGTTGAGCCATGCTCCCCACCAACCGAAAGAACTGTTGGTAATCACCTGATGCTTACATGCAGCCATCAGTTGCATATCCCTATAGCTATCAGCAGACTTGTTCCAATCTACAAAATTCACGTTGTCCTTCCTCATATTCAATCCTAAAACATCTGCATTATCCTTTGCCCACTGCACGCTACCTGGGTCACAAAAAATATAGAAAACAGGTTGTGAAGTATGCTGCTTGATATACTTCACAGCCCTCTTGAAATATCCCGTCACGTAATAAGCATAGTTGTAACCCAACATATCTCCCCTACGAGCATGAATAGCTACTGCTTCTTGCCTAACTATTTTATTCATAGCCATCATATTCTTCTCATCTGTTATCTCAGGGAAGTTAAAAGCACTACGTATCTCCGATTCTATTTTTTCTATCCCACTATTTTTCAATTTGAATGTCAAGCGCTGACCAGTAAAAACATCCTCATCTGTTTTTACAAACAGAATATCCTCATAACTATTTGTAACATTCCTTGCCTGTCTTTTTCTTATGTACTGTTGTATATATATATATGGCAAACATCTTTCCAATTTATCCTTTATTTTCTGCTTTATGGTTTTATCATCTTCATCCACCATACGGGGCCATCCTGGTGCTTCAAAATCCCCTCGTATATTCTTCAAGTCTATTCCCTGCTTGCGAAAGGCATCAGTAAACAACACTGGATAGTTCCAATTATGCTTCCAGAATTGCGTTGTATGTATATCTTTGATTACAGCCTCCCACTGTTCTTTAGTAAACAGTTTCCTCACATTCGGAGCATCCACATGGAACACTCTATCCAACTCATATCCGTTCCATTGACAAATATAGTCATTCGCCTCCTTTATGTCATATATTATATTCTCTATATATACTTCGTCGTCAGGATTCGCCTTTCGCATTGCCAGATACTCACAATACGAAAGCATCTGGTTTCCTAATCCGGATTCTATATGCACAACTTTCATTTATCTGCCTCCTAAGAATAACAAATTAAGCAACTTTCTCTTTTCGCAAAATCTTAATATCACGCATGAAATAATTACGACAACTATAGCTAGGATAGCTGGGGTTATATAATTAAATGGGATTTCGATTCCCAAATTACCTAAAGATTTGTAATATATTGTCAGTATTATATTAGACAAGCAGTATATGCCAATAGAATAGTGACTTAACATAATTATATAGCCCCTTACCTTATCATTCAAATATTTATGATATGGAATAAGGCACATGAAACATGAACTTGCAACAATTCCTATAAGACAACGTAAAGTATCTATTCCAAGTTGATGAAAACTGAACTCTCCATTCCTTATAAGATGCACACCACCCCAATAAATAAACATTTCTTTTTCAAACAAAAAAACACATATTAGATATGCTATCAATATCAAAACTGTCATTTTTTTGTGTGTCTTATTAAAACTCATCGGCTTTTGCAAATGCAAATTATATAAATACCCCACAATGAAACACGTAAACATATAATTGTGAGTATAATATAAATAATTGTCATCTACGAAAAAAAAACTGAAGTTTATCAGTAATAATAATGTGGTTATTATCCATTTATTCTTTGATAATACAGTTATCAAAGATACTATAAAACAGTTTAATAAGACGGAAGTCAAAAACCAATATCCATTAGCATAAGTATCTATTATAAAGGATTCTGCCCCCCCCATTCGCATTAGAGGGGCAAACAAAAGCACGGTTATTGTACAATAAGTTAGATAAGGTATGCCTATTGATTTCAATCTTGAAATCATGACTTCCTTGAAAGGTTTCTTATTACTATAGTAAAAAAGATACCCACTTATTGCCATAAACAAGGGCATATGAAATGTATAAATTGCCCTATATATATAATCGTACCAATATTTTCCAGCCTCACCATAACCATACCCAAATCCAAATTGTATGGAATGTCCCCACACTACGAGAAATATCAATACACCTTTGGCTACATCCAAAGAGACATCTCTATTCTTTTTTTGTATCGTCTCTGTCATTATTTATAATGTATATTCTTTTTCTCGCAGAAAGTTCATCACCCTCTGCATACTATATTTCCATTCACCATATTTTATTGCAGAAGTTCTGTTCTTGTCTGCTAATTCTTGATAATCAGTAATATTAGCCATAATATTCATCAGCTGTTCATCTGGCGTATCCATATCTATCTCTATTACTGGGTTATAACCTATCAAATCCACCAGTTCCTTTGGAGCATGCCCTATCATAACGCAACCAGACAGCATACACTCCCAATAGCGTTGGGTCAAGGTGTCTATATCGCCAGCCTGCTCAGGATTGGTCCATTTCTTAGTATATGCTGCAACAACCTTAGAATTGGCAAGATTCTCTACCAACTCCTGTTGCGAGAAGATTGGCTTGCCATTACTTTTGCCCTTGACATAATTTATCTTGTCTGCCACAGAATACTTCACAACATGATCTATCTCGCGTCCATACTCTAGAAAATCTATCTCCCTATCTTTTAGACGTTTTCCTTCGGAATAAGTCTCTATATCTATTCCCTCTGTCACTGACAGCACATTCATTACAGGGAATTTGGTTTTTACCATCTCAGCCACTTGTGATGACGTAAATATTGCCGTCTTCACCTCATGCTTCTTCAGCCACGCAAAAGTCTTCTCAAAATTCTCTGGCCACACATCCCAAAAGAACGGTATCACCTCATATAGTGCATAATCAGGAAAAGTATCAAATTTTATCGTCCATGGCTGCACGAACCTTAGCCGAACAGAATCTTTCAACGATAACGATAACTTTTTCAACGCTCTCGGTATCTCATATCGAAATGCTAACCCATGCAAACAGCGAGGCGGATAGTGAGCAGGAGCCACCTGTCCCCCTAACCTCACCCATGCTTCATACGGCTTATGCTTGAAGTTTATCCCCCCAGGATATATGTATGGTGCTACTGCCTTAACTGTTTTCATTCTTCATCCAACAACCATTTCCAGACAGGAACGACATGGATTTTAACTGTACCATTCTCTATGACCTTTTCTTCATCATACGATACAACATACAATTTCCAGCCTTGATGTTTTTTGCCAAAGGCTATTAATGGCGCCATCTCCCTCTTCACGGTATTCTCTGACGCAAGTCTATAACATACTTGTATGGCAACCTCTGCATCTGGTACAACAAAGTCTATTTCGCTGGTACCATTATAATAGTTGACATTCTCTTTTCCGTATTTTCTAAATAGCTGTATGGCAACCAGATTCTCCAACAGAGAGGTTTCACCATCTATTAGAAATAGCCCTAACAATCCATTGTCTATGAAATAATACTTTTTCGTTGACTCCTTATCCGCCAACTTTGCCAACTCATTTTCTATCGGTATTACGAGCCAGCTATCTTCCGCGTATGAAGTATAATCCATTACTGTGGGTATCGTCGTCTGAGCTCCCGTTGATACGATTACATTCTTCAGTCTGTTGAATGATATGGGCTGCTTAACACTTTCTGCAAGTTTTTTTATCAGTATATTCAGCACCCTCGAATTCCTTATACTATTTCTATGACATATATCACCAAGATAAATCTTTTGATACAGACTGGATAGCATCGTCCTCTTCTGTCGGAAATTGGGGATTTCAGGCAATCCCCCATAATAGAAATAATCCCTGAATTTCCTCAACACCTCGCTTTTTTCACTCGTTGAATAAATCCAACCAGATGAAAGTATCGTTCCAGAAGCTGTCAGATATTCCCTAAAAGAATAAGGATACACATCTATTATGAAGAATCTCCCACCCAATGTAGTAGCCACATCTTTACTCAGCATTTTTGCATTACTACCTGTCACATACACATGATATTTCTCGTTTGCCAGCCTTCTTGCAAATTTTTCCCATGACGGAATGTTTTGTATTTCATCCAAAAACACATATGGACGTTTACCATTATCCTCTAAGTGTACTTCAAGCAAAGTATTAAAGTCGCTGGTTTCAAACTCAGCAAGACGTTCATCATCAAAATCCACAAATAATATTTCATCCCATCCGTGCCCAGATGCTAGCAATTGCTTAACTCTCTGATATAACATATAGGACTTGCCCACATGCCTTAACCCTACCATTACGTAGTTACCATTCTCTTCAAAATCTAACGAACGACTAATTACGGTAGCCGATTCTATTTCTTCACGCTTATCACGTAAACAACGTCTTATAATATCCTTTGATATACTCATACCTGCACATTTTATAATGTTTACTTTAAAATTTTGCCACAAAATTATAAAGTTTACTTTAAACTTGCAAGTTTTTCTCTATTTTTTATTGACTTCGTTGACCCTTTTGGTTCCTTCTTAAACAATTTCAGTCTCTTCGCAGAAGCAGATTATCGGAATGAAATCCAAAATTATTATAAGATTTTCGGAATTTGCCTACCATGGATAATGGTCACACAAATATTCGTAGTGCCTTATCCTCTTGAAATAGAAACCGAGGAAATCACGCCAGGGACGTAATAACTTGTTCTTTATTATCTCCGACATAGGACGGTCTGTTTCTTTTTTTCTCACTACAAGGATTGGACAATCCTCTATCTCTTGTCCGTTTTCGTCTAACTCATAATGTTCGCTGTAATGGATTGTTTTATGTGGAAGTTTTTTCACCATTACAGAAAACAGACTCTGGTCATGACGATTTTCTTGAAATCCTTCTTTATTTGGCTTCGTGGAGCGTTTATCGGTTACAAGTTCCTTGTCTATATCAGAAAGAGAGATAATTTCATCAAGTAACTTACATGTGCGTTCGGTTTTCTTTAAGCAGAAAAAACCCGAGAACAACTGCCTTGATTTACAAATCTCATCATCATCATAAACACCAAGGACGTCCAATACATCACCTTTTGTCCATTCCTGCTCTATTGTAGGCTGATCATAAACTAATATGTCATCTTCCCCATCAAGTAATTCTATCGTCCTCTTAAATCTGTCTAACGCTCCCTGTGAATCATTCCACTGAATACCTGCATCCGAGAAAAACAGTTTGTCCCCTTCTGCTATTTTATTCATGTACTCTCTAACCACTCTAAACTTCCAGTTCCAGAAGCCAAACCCTCTACGATAAAACCAAGGCTTCAGACTGCGCCAATACTCTTTTGTCAAGCAGTTCTCCTGAGTTAGGAAATAGCGTTCGTCAAAAGGGAAATCCTTTGTCTGCTGCTCTAAGCGTGCTAAAGAATTCCTATATCTCTTATCAGCAAATGAAACAAGTATAAGTTTACTCATGCCTTTTCCGTCTCGATAATTTGTTTATAGATATCTATCAAACCATTAACGATAGTTGCCCTATCATGGCGCTTGCTTGCAGTCGCTTTACTTGCCTCACCCATACGTTTGTTTAACTCCCTATCTTCATACAGTTGAATGACTCGTGCTGCCGCCATGTAAGGGTCATTGGCTGGAACGAGGAAGCCAGCTACACCATGTTTTACCAAAGTGTCATTACCTCCAATATAGCATGCCACAACAGGGCATCCGCTCAATTGTGCCTCACAGACAGAGTTGGGACTGTTTTCTATATATGACGGATGAAAATAAGTGGTACAGTTAGAGAAGGCTTCCACAAGCTGAGCAGGTTTCGCAACACCACATAGCTCCACATTTACGTCTTCATGTTTTATGCCAAGCATCTTCTCATAAAAATCTGGAACCACGTTCCCAAACACTTTCCACGTAAAGTTATCACCTATATTGTCTTTAAGTATCTTGGCTGTCTTAAGAATCATGTCATATCCCTTATATACAGCTGCAGAACTTGTAGTTACTATAGTCAGCTTTTTAGGTTGTATGCGCTCAGGCGCATTATGGAACTCTGTCCTCAGCATCTCGCTACCATAGAAATATCTATAGTCTTTGGTCAATACGCTCGTGCAACATCTATCCCAGTCCGTCCTACCTATAAAGTATTTGCAATTCCTTAGGATTTCTCGCTCACGGGCACATGTGCGATACCACTCCATATATTCCTGATATCTGCTCCATATCTTTTTAGGATTCAGACTCTGCAAACAATATGTTGACAATGACACACCAGGAGTAAGATACGCATTCCAATACACGTTTAGTATGCCTTGAAGATGAATTACGACTGGAACTTTAGTATATTTGGTTATCAATCCATAGCATTGTTCAGAACCAAATATGTGTATTACATCTGGTTTGAAGTCCTCTACTACTGCAGCAAACTTCTTAAGACATCTATCATCACGCTTAGCCTCAAAAGATGTATCTTTTGGATTCAAGCCTACGAGCAGTTTCTCCCTTATGCTTTTATTCTCACGCTTGACGGCATAATAAGAATATCCATTATGCTTATACCACTCTTCTCTATCCGAGATGAATGTATATCCCTGCTCTACGCCTTTAGCATTAAGTTCACGCTGAAGAGTTTCCACCCAACCGCCTCCGCCATATCCATGAACAGGTGCTTGCGGATCTAGTGGTGTCCATGCAAAAAACAATACTCTCATATCTCTTTATATTTTTTTATCACCTTTGCTGGCACGCCACCAACAAGGCTATCAGATGGGATATCTGATGCTACAGCCGCATTAGGTGCTATCACCACATTGTCCCCTATTGTTATTGGTCCTATTATAGACACTCCCGCTGAAATTGTTACGTTACTACCTATCCTTGGAGCATCATCCTCTGGATTTTTATGTCCTATCATAACCATTGGACGCAAAATACAGTTCTCACCCAACCTTGCTCTTCCATTGATTATTATAGTTCCCCAATGCCAAATGGTCAATCCCTTGCCACAGGTGTTGGGGGGAATCTGGAAACCCGTCTTGTAACTTAATGAACGAAGACGCCAACTATAATATACCTTTGCAAGAGTATGATATAGTCCCTTGTTATTTATATGGTATTCAAGGTGACGCAAGTTGTAAATATATGCCCATACTTTGGTTTGGTCCGTCATCGGGTCAGTAAAAAGATGGGTGTACCATCTTTTTATACATCCCACATGCAAATGCCAATAATTTTTGCTATCAGCATTAAGATACTCCTTTAAGTCTTTACGAGTTTTTATCATATTATTTATAATCTAGTCCTAACAGACTTCTAATAAATGACTTTATTGTACCACATATACGCATTAATCCACTTTCTGTATTGCCTTTCGCATAGAAGCGGGCAAATGCATCATACATTTCCTTGTTTTCTTCTATAGCTATATCTCCAAGATGTATCGGTTCCATACATAATCGCATGGTGTCAAATGTATGCTGAATGGTTATCCCATGCGTTCCACTACCATCCGTCCCCGTCTGTATTGCCATTGTCTTGCCAGGAAACAACTGCAACTTGCCCGCAAGGAACTGCGAAGCGTAGAACCTCACAGCCCATGAATCATTCAATCCTATTTTGTCACAATATAATATGCCATAGAAGGGTCCTGTGCCACTAATATTAAAATCATTCTTCTTCCAACGCAGTCGCTTCAACAACACCCTGTCATCATTGATGAGAATGTCCCAGCCACGTTTCCATGTAGCCCACCCCCAGCAAGCAAAGTAACGCAAAAAAAATGTTTCTGGTGCCTCACAATCAATAGGATTAAGGAAAGCAGAGACACTTGCGACTTTATCCTCATCCTTATACTTCTCCAGAGCCTCGTTCATAAACTGCAGAAAATAAGGTGAAAGTATCAAATCATCCTCCACAACTATTACCCTACCATATTTATTCACTATCTCCGTGATACCAGCTATCAGGCTATTGGCAAGCCCCCAGTTCTTCTCACGTTCTATGATAGTTACAGATTTGAAAGACTCACCCCTGCCCTCTCTGTTTAGAGAGGGAGTATTACTCTGCGTAGCATCGTCAGATGCGCTTGGCTCTTTGCGTAGAGATGCTGACTGACTATCGTCAGAGGGTATCGAGGAATTATCCTGCGAAAACTTGTTTTCCTTATGATAATTAACGAGAGACACTGAAGAATGAGCGTTCTCTGTATCTCGGCTTTGCGAGATTTCCAAATCGTTTTCGTTCTTCAAAGAACGAATATACTCCCTATTCTCTTCCACTCCCTTCTTGGCCTTTTCATTCTTAGGTCCATCAGAGAAGATGAACAAGTCAGAGTCCTTCGCCTCTACGTTCTTCATCAGAGACTCCACAGCCTGCTTGGTGTGATCTGCCCTATTATATGTAAACAATGCTATTGGTGCGTATAATAAATCATTCTTCATAAAGTCAATGTAGTTCAATCTATTCTATATTCTCTTTCATTTGCTAGGCAAAAACAAATTAGATATCATTTTTAGGAAATAAGCGGCAAAGACAACACCTGTTATATACATTACTACTAACACTGTTGTAGGGATTCCTAAGTTACAAAACCACATCCAGAATATATAGGCAACAAATAAGTGAATAAAATACATAAACATACTTAAATTCCCAAACCAAACCCATATGCGTGAACAGAATAGTTTTTGAAACACACTATTCTGTGTATTACAACATACTATGATTATCGGAACAAAGAAAAAAGATAAATAGTCATAGTTACCTTCTGCCAGAATCATAAGCATGAAGCCTAATAAAGATGCCCCCCCCAATAAGTTAAAAATTATTTTTTTCTTTACTACAGTGTAATACTTCTTTTCAAAAATATTTGATATAATTATTCCCAATCCCATTTCAGATAGACCTCGGACTATCCCTGAACGGAGCCAAGGTGAAAAAAAAATAGGAGCGTCAACTTTTCCTCCTTTTGCAAGTAGATAATTTAATCCTACTAAAACTATTATTGGAATAAATAAGTTTATTGCTTTTTGTCCATAGTTTCTCAACAGAGAATGCAACAATCCACTTGAAAATAACAACACACTAATGAACCACAATGGATGATTTATAGCCACTCTATCCGTTAAGCCTATTCCTTGACATAAAAAAATTTCATGGAAATGAGAAAAATATTTTTCCAAAATAGAATCTGGCGATATTTCCTCTGGAGGATAAATATATTGCTTTCTATCAAGCAAAACCAACAATAAAAATGAAATCAAAAATGGTGGTAATAGTTTTTTGCATCTACTGAGTAGATAATCTATTGTCTCTATTTCTGGATTCTTTCTATAATTCTTATACAAGTAAAATCCTGATAAAATAAAAAAGAACTCGACTGCAATATAGCCATGCTTTACAAACGTAGCGACATTACTAAAATGCCAAAGACAAATAACACAAATAAATAAGAATCTAAAGAATTCTATTGGAATATTTCTTTTCATAATTGTATCTTATATACTCTTACTAACAAGTGCAACAATATTGGATTCTCCGTTCTAAGATACATTGTAAGTAAGGCATGTCCTAACTAAATACTCTCCAACCAACGAGACAGGAATACATTATATACGCTATATGATGTCCCATCAAGGGTGGTTGTCTCAAGCACCAACTCCTTATCCACCAAAGCATGAAGAGCACGCATCGACGTGGCAGGGGTTCCTATACTATGTTTTTTCAGAAATTCTGTAGCGGTAGGCTGCTTCAGTTCTCCCTCTTTAGCAATTGCCTTGAGATAATTCCATTGCCCCTTTGTCAGCAGTTTCCCGCTCTCTATAAAGCCAGGTTCACGCTCCTGAAGGATTTTCCTTATTGCCTCATACACCTGTTCCACATCTATCTTTCCTCTCGACAGCAGAAAAACCACATTACACAATGTCTGCGTGTAAAGCGTATGCCTCTTAGTCCAGTCAAGTATAAAATCTACCGCCTCTTTGGTTATAGATTTATTATATTTGGAGAACATCTCCACTATATACTGGTGATAGACATCATGTGGTATCTTGTCAAGATACAAGCAGTGAGTACTATCATAGAAAGGCGAACGTGGCGAAGTAAACATCTCTGTCATCATGTGCTTCTTACTGCCAGAGAATATGAATCTCACATTATCAAGTGGCTGAATATAAGTGCGTAATATCGCCTCCATAGACACTCCCTCATACTCCCTCACCTGTTGAAATTCATCTATAGCAATCAATACTGGCACTGACTTAGCATTCAGGTATCCCAGTATATTCTTCAATGTCAGGCTCCTCTCCTGATCATTTTGAAATGTCATTGATGCAGACAATTTATCATGAACTACATCGTAGGTTATTACCGGTCTGATGGAACCCAGTTTATTCAGGAAACGCTTTATCATGGTTTCCCTTTTCAGTACATTGACTACAGATTCCGTAAGAAGGCAGATAAAATCCTCATAAGACTGCGAACTATACAAATCTACATAGTAGCAGTCAAATGGCATGCCACAAGACTTAATCCTATCAAAAACATGATATATAAGCCCCGTTTTCCCTAAACGACGAGGAGAAATAATCGTCACGTTGCCACCATTGTTGACATAGTCTATAACCGTTTGAGTCTCCTGTTCACGATCGCAGAAGAGGGCTTCTGGCACATGTGGAGTCAGCACAAAAGGATTGTTTATCATATCTATTCTCTATTGATTCTCCCTGCAAAGATATTCAACATTTTGCATTCTACAAAATGTTGAATTGACTTTCTCCTCTTTTTATATAATTTTTAACTATCGTGGTCATTATCGTTTATATATTCTAACGAGTAAGTGCAGAACTTTAGGGTTATACGTTCTGAGGTATAACTTCAGCAGTATGTTCTCTATAAAGTTATTTTTCGACATTACTACCTCAATAAGGTGCTGGCGCTCCGCCTCATCATGATAATACCCAGCCTTGAGTGCCATCATCAAGGCTTCCAACGACAGTTCCTTTTGATAGCCTAACTGAAAATTGTCATAATTCGCCACCATCGTCTCTATCAGCACACGATAGCCTGCTATCTCACGTTCCTTATTAATATTGTTTGTCAGAGAGTCTTCATTATACCCCCTGTTATACGTTTGCTTGTCACATGCAGCAAGCCTCTTGACACACTTCGCCACGAACGTCATCCAAAGGAAATCCTCTCTCACCCTTATCTCCTCATTAAAGAACAGCCCATTATCAATTATCATCTGCCTCCTCACCAACCTATTATGTGGAGTGAACTGTATCTTGTTATGATTCAACAGCAATCTCTTAATCTTTCTTCTGTCCTCTATAAACTCGGGCAAACGAGTCTCCCTCCCTATGGGGGAGGGCTGGGGAGAGGTCATATATTTTCCCTGCACATAATCAGCATCATGTTGCTTTGCCAAGCCATACAGCAATTCTATGCAATCAGGAGTTATTGTATCGTCGGCATCGAGGAAAAATACATATTCACCTTGCGCCTCACGCATCCCTATGTTTCGTGCAGAGCTCGGACCTCCATTAGCTTTGTTAAGCACTCTTATTCTCTTGTCTTTTCCCGCATATTCCTCACAGATAGTGAGCGAACCATCTTTGCTTCCATCATTCACCAATACCATCTCCCAGTCCTTGAAGGTCTGGGAGATAACGCTCTCTACACAATTACGGAGGAACTTCTCCGCGTTATATACAGGTATAATTATTGAAACTTTCTCCATTCACCCTATTGGCCAGCGGTTACACACGTACCTTCCTGGATTATTATAATTTATAACCTTTGCAGGAACTCCTACCACAGTCGCATTCTCTGGAACATCTTTTGTTACCACTGCTCCTGCACCTACAGAAGAATTGTTACCAATATTCACATCATCTACAATGCTCACATGCGGGGCTATCCAAACATTATCTCCAATAATTGCAGATAGATTATCGCTCGAACCTATATTTACAAACTGTGACAGATTTACGTTGTTGCCAATTATAGTTGCAACATTTACTACCATACATATATGATGACCTATGTAAAAACCATAGCCTATTTTAGTAGATGCAGGTATATCTATTTGATAGATACGCGAAATCAAAGCGTATATTACTCTACAAAATAGCCATAACCAACCTTTCCTATACTGGCTCAATCTAAACCAAAACAATATAGAATTGTTAAAAGGCTTAAGCTGCTGTAATACGATTGAAAAAAAGGACTCCTTTTTCCCTGTAATACGGTATCTATCACTTTTAATTAAAGTGATACAGTCTTTGTAACTCTCTGGGATTGGTATTGAAATTTCGCCTCCCATTAATGTCATATCGTTCTACTTTCATTATATTTCTCAACGAACTACATTAGAATCTGTTCTATATTATATCTCGGTCTATCCTTTACCTCTATGTAAATCTTACCTATATACTCGCCTACAACTCCCATACCAATCAAGAGGCAACCGGAGCAGAACCATACTGACAACATCATAGAAGCCCAACCTTGGACAATATGACCTGAAATCATAGACTCTACAACCCATGCTAGAATTCCTAATGCTATGCAGATAAATAATAATCCCAAGTATATTATCATGTGAACAGGCTTTACAGAGAAACTTGTTATTCCATCCAAGGCAAAAGCTAACATTTTGGACAAAGGATACTTGCTTTCTCCAGCAAAACGCTCAGCTCTGTCAAAATATACTTTGTCAGTTTTATATCCTACCAGAGGTACTATACCACGAAGGAATATATTGCGTTCTCTAAATTGTAACAAATACTCTAATGCTCTCTTACTCATTAGCCTGAAGTCCGCATGATTATAAACCGATTTCACTCCCATAGCACTCATAAGCTTATAGAAGCCTTGAGCTGTAGTGCGCTTAAACCATGTATCTGTTTTACGAGAAGCACGTACACCATAAACGATATCGTTACCCTTTTGGTACTTAATAACCATCTCTCTTATTGCATTTACATCATCCTGCAAGTCGGCATCAATCGTAACAGCGATGTCACAATGTTCCACTGCAACTGACAATCCTGCCAATAGGGCATTTTGGTGTCCCACATTACCTGCAAGGTTAACTCCGTTAATGTACTTGTTTGACTCATGGAACTGGCTTATAAGTGACCACGTTTGGTCTGTTGAACCATCATTCACGTATAAAACATAACTATTGGGAGAAACAAGTTCCTCTTTGATTAAATTGTCAAGCAACTCCGTTAATCTCTTAGTTGTCTCAGGTAGTACCTCTTGCTCGAAATAGCAAGGTACAACAATTGCAAGTCTATTCATCTTTTTTTTCCTTTTTATTAACAAACCGATTTGAATAGATTTCATTCATTATTTTTTTTGCAGTACCCGAACGGTAATGCGAGTGTTCATAATAATTATGGAAATCAGAGGTGTATTTGTTTACACCTGAGAAATCAAAAACATTATTCGCACCAAATATTTGCCTGATATATATAACATCTGCTGGGTTTAATTTTATCTTATCCCACAACGGACTTATCACTATCCTATAACTTGTTCCGTGTTTCTTAAAAATACGTTCTATCTCCTCAAACATCTCTTTCTGTTTCTCTCCAATAATAACAGGTGATATAGAATCGGGGTATTCGTTGTTTGAGAACTGAAGTTTGACAAGATCATCCGTATAATATTTGCCTTCTGAAATTTGTTTCTCCGCAGGTCCCAACTTTACTTGATTACTACGATAATCATAATCAAATAATTCACCATTTATGAGGTCCTCTTGAGTTGTCACCTCCGCCCCCTGTCTATATTCCATACATATTTTGATAAACTCGAAATTACAAAATACGCCAAAATTAGTTGTCTGAAATTCAAACCAGTTGGAATAGTTTACGAGTTTGGGAGGAATCATCATAACATGCACTGTATGAGAAGATTCAACCTGAGCAATTACGCCTGCATCCATTACGATAATAGCATTCTTTATCTTGATGTTTTGCTTATCCAAATACTGGACCTTCTTTTCGATACCGAAAAGGCTTTCACCTGAAGCATCAAAATGATAGCCTTTACTCCCCTTTGGTAAAAACTGCTCCCAATCATCTATGTTCCAGTATCTCGAACGAGAATTACCGAATATATAAGAATCCCACTGATATTCGTCATAATGATTATCCAAATTTGCCAGAGCTACAAAACCATGATTAAGAGACAGACGGGCGCTCTTACGCACGAAATAATTGTCATAATGCCATATTATCTGAAATGGATCCAGATATATGTACCAAGCTACAAATATCAAGAAGGGGATACAAAAAATCGCCAATTTCAGTAAATATCTTTTTATGTCCTTATACATAAGACCTTAGAATTGGAAATAAATAAACTGTGTTGCCCTGCCGGAGAATAGGAGTATAATGAACATCAGAGTAATATACATCACATACCTAAACACAGGACTAACCTTGGTAACATCTAACTGCAAACCAAACTGCTTGGTGCGATTTATCCATTCAAACAAGAGAAGAATGAATATAAACAACATAGTCTTCTTGTCGAAATCAGCTATGTAGGTTGAATGTATTGTAAACATCCTACTAATATATCCATATGCTTCCTGAATATTCTGAGCTCGGAATATTATCCAACCAAATACTGCCAAACAGAATGTCACAATTATCTGAACAGTTTCTTTCAGGGATGGTAACATGCTATGAGCAGCTACATCCTCAGCGAACTTAGTCTTCTTTTTTAACAACAGGTATGGCAAGAACAGCAATCCATGGTATAAACCCCAGCAAACGAAAGTCCAGTCAGCTCCGTGCCATAGTCCACTGACAAAGAAAACTATCAAAGTATTACGAATGACCTTCCACCTACTGCATCGGCTTCCTCCAAGCGGAATATAAACATAATCCACAAACCACGTATTGAGGGATATATGCCATCTACGCCAAAATTCTGGTATAGACCTTGAGAAATATGGGTAATTGAAGTTACGCATCAGATTGATGCCGAACAAACGAGCAGTACCTATAGCTATATCACTATATCCTGAAAAATCGCCATATATCTGGAATGTAAACATTAGAGCACCATACATCAATGCCAAAGAACCCTGTGACTGATAGGTGTCAAATATTTCATTTGCGAGAATAGCACAGTTGTCGGCTATCACCATTTTCTTAAACAACCCCCACAGTATCTGCCTTGTACCATCTACGGCTGCTTCGTATGTGAAGGTTCTTGTTTTTTGAAATTGAGGTAAAAGGTTGGTTGCTCTCTCAATAGGTCCTGCTACCAATTGGGGAAAGAAACTTATAAAGGCAAAGAACTCAACAGGGTTATGTGTAGGTTCCAATTTCTTCCTATATACATCTATCGTATAACTCAACGCCTGGAAGGTGTAAAAGCTGATTCCCACAGGCAACACCAAATTAAGCGAGCTGGGATGCATAGTCACTCCTATCGATGCGAATGCTGACACGAAGCTATCAACGAAAAAGTTATAATACTTATAAACTCCAAGAATTCCAAGATTGATGCAGATATTAAGGGTTGCATATAACTTAGAATATTTTTCACCTTTCTTCCTATCACTCTCTATCAATAGTCCAGAAGCATAACTGCATGCTGACGTGAAAGCTATAAGCAAGAGGAATGTCCAATTCCACCAACCATAGAACACATAACTGGCAACAACTACAAACAGATTTTGTAATTGTAGCCTTCGGAATACAAACCAATATAGCAGAAATACTATTGATAGAAAAACTGCAAATATAGCTGAATTAAATAACATTTTGTTATCTTATTGTTTTAATCTTTTGTATTCTAATATAGCCCAACCTGCCATCACATATACTAAAGGCATATATAATAGGACATATCGAGCACCAGCTTCAGATAAATACAGATATGCTATTGCTCCCCATATCCCTAACTGAAGCATATAGTAACGTTTATCACGTATAAAGAATGTACCTATAACCATCAATGTCATTGCTAAATACCATGTATAGTGCTTCAATATCAATAGCAACTTATCCCATTTGCAGAAATACAAATGGTCAATATATGTTTCACCCCAGCAGAAACCAATCTTTGCCGCAAAGAATTTTACATGATCTATAATGCTTCTTTCACAGAAGTTCTTTTTTGCAATATCAAGAAAGTATTTATCTCTTGCCTCTTTTGAAGGGAAATCTATATTATCACCCATAGCTGCTATTTCAGGACTAAACTGTCCTCCTGTCGCGTTATTCTGTCCCATAGCCAAATAGAAAGACAAACTGTGTTCTATCCTGTCATCATTTACAAATCCGACTTCATTTAGCAGGGAATTATGTACCATCGTTATTGATATGCTAAACATTAAGAAAGACACGATACCAACCATAGCAGTTTTTATATCTCTGTCTTTCAGTAGCGTGTATGTACCAAAAATAACCATTGCAATAAATGGTATGATGGTGGTCATCTTCACTCTATAACCTACAGCCACAACCAATGCCAGTAAAATTATCCTCAATATTCTATTCATGTGTAACGTATAAACATACAACATCAATATCGGAAATATCATTCCGATATTTGCTGTATATGGCATATACGTTTTCAAACAAAATGTGGAGAATATATCGAACATAATAGCCCATACAACAGAGATACGTCTATTCCCCGTTATATTGTATATTGTCATTGCAACAAGGATTGCAGAAACATTAACCAACTGACTGGTAAGAATCTCCACGCCCGTATAACTGCCCAATATGCTATATAACGCACTGATGATAAACACTATATCCATCTGAAAGGGGTAGGAATGGAAATATACATCAAAGTTGGACATTAAAGAATAATCCCTCGCCATATGCATAGCTTGCTCCCTTACAATTATAAAATCACTATAGTAATTTAAAGGTACATACAAGCAAATTAAAGTTTGGAATATAAAAAAAACGAAAAATACTCCTATGAGCCACCACTTATAAGCCTCTCGCGTAATATCTGAACTACATGTCTTACAGTATCTCCAAATACCTATCAATGATAACCCCGTAAGTCCGAATATACTTACGATTGTTATGACATCATTATACTTGATGAAACCTAAATTCATACAAATGAAAAAAAGAATCATCGATGGAATGAATATTTTTTGTAAACCGCGGTAATCTTTCAGCATAACATTTATCGGATATATGTGACTCTATTTAACAATCTTTGACAAGGCTTTATTTAGCAACCACGCACAAGGAAAAGCCATTACAAAAGCTCCACCAAATGTATAATTGGAATTGATACCCTCAAACAACTCTGAACGTGGAACAATCTGCGTAAATGCAACATGCAGCAAATATATTTCAAGGCTATACCTGCCACAAAACAAGATGAACGGATTAAGTATCTTTACATAATTCTGCAACAAACTGCAAACAAAACTGATAAATGGTATAGAAAATGCCATAAGGCAGAAGTCACTGCATGGAAATGACAGCACTTTTGTAATGCCCATTGCATGTAGTTCCAATAATACAAACGCCGCAATGCTCAAAACGACTAATGCTACTGTAGCTGGCACATTCATTCTCTTTCTTATCTCATCTTCATGCTCTGCCACTACCATACCCAACAAGAATATAGGAATACGTCCAAAAAACCAAGCCAAATATGGTGACCAACCATGAACGTTAAAAAAAGATAACGATAGAGTTGATATAGCGTACGACAAAATAGTAATCGGCAGGAATCCTAACATAACCCACTTGCGATACTTATACATCGCAGGAAAGATAAGGTAAAACAAAAGCGCTGCTGGGATATACCAAAATATCACATTATAGAACCTGTCTTGGTTAGTCCATGGCAACAAGAATCCCCAAAAAGTTTCTTCACGTAAATGGTCATATAAACTCCAATGAACCATTACGCCCATAAGGATAGAGACTAGCCAAAAGGCTGGAAGTATCCTTTTCAGCCTACGCAGATACCATTGTCTTAGCGTAGTCGGCTTTTGCATGCTATAATATAGTCCATAGGCTGAAACAAAGAAGAATATATCTACTCCAAGGTAGCCCGACTTTTGTATAAACTCCATAAACTTGGGAACGACAAAAATATCGGTGGTATGAAACACCATGATACATAATATCGCCACTCCCATCATATAAGTGCGTATGTCCGTTATCTTACTCATATTATCTTTTCCCATTCGTTTATTATCCTATCCAGACTGAAGCGATTTGCCGAAGCAAGAGCTTTTTCTGCCATATCCTGCCATAACTGCTCATTACATGCCAATTGCTCAATTTTAGATGCGAAAGTTTCTAATTCTCCCTCTTTTACTAGAAACCCGTTCTCGCCATCCTCAATGATATCATGGAAGGCAGTGGAAGTATCAAAGGCTATTGGAACCACACCTCGCTGCAAGGATTCTGTAAGTGTTAATCCCCACCCCTCTGTCTTAGATGTCATCAGGAAGATTTTAGCATCACGATAGTAAGGCTCTGGACTTTGCTGTCCTTCAAAGGATATACGCTCTATGTTATGTTTAGCCACATACTCCTTGTATGATGCCATATCCTCTCCATCGCCAACGATTTGCATTTTCCAGTCTTGCATCGATTGCTCTTTGCTCAGCTTCTCCCATGCCTTTATGCTTAACGAAACACGTTTTTGCCAATCCATCAGTCTGCTTACCACTAATATGGTATTGCTCTTCTTAGACAATATAGAGGTATCTGCTATACCACTAAAAGTTAGAGGATTTCCTATGGCTATTAACTTCCTGTCATCTATAATTCCTGCACCTTTACAAATATAATCACGATAACTCTCTGATAACATGACATATACATCAGACGTATCATACAATTCCCTGTAGCCTTTTCCTACCACTCGTCTGTCTCTTCTATATAAGTAATCATGAAACAGCCACGATTTAGCAATAACATAGTAATCATGCCAGGTTTTGTATTTCTTTGTAGAGAACTGATAATGAACACTAACGGGTTGGGGATGAAAATGAAGACAAGATATTATTCTCCCTCCTTCATCATGCCAACGCTTACCTCCTTTATCCAAAAAACATTTCAAAAAATCAGGAGAATGACCAACCTGATTTATAACAACATCTACACTATTTTCCTTCAGAAAGCCATATATATCCTCTATTTCTTTTGCATGATATACAGCCTTACGTTTACTGACGTCAAGCTCAAGAATATCCATACAGTTATACCCCCTTGCCCTCAGTCCACGCTGCACAAGGCTGGTAATACGCTCTGTGCCACCAGCCTCAGGATTTAGAGGTTTGCTATATAGCCAAAGGATAGTCTTCAATGTTTTATCTACCTATTATTTTCTAAGTATTATGTTTTGGTATTTACTTTTAGGGAACCACAAATCATGTCTAAGCATGAAATTCCTGAGCATTTCTTTTATCCCATGGGGGGTATCATTCATTAGTTTTTGCGACCTCCACTGTGATCTGCGCCAATAGTATCTCCACGCACCTCTATATCCAAAGAAACAATTGACATTCCAAGGTTTTGAACTGGAAACATAGTGTATTATTGCAGGATCATACTTTGTTGCTTCAATCTCATTTGCTATTGTTGAGTAATCTGTCCTATATTCTGCCAGGTGGATAAAACTGCTTTGAAAATTATATGATAAAGGAAGCCATTTTTTCTTATCCCAGAAGCATATGTTTAGTACATCCTGATCATGGAAAACAATCTCATTTTGATATTTCACTATACATTCTATAAAACGATTGTAGCTCTTATTTTTTCTCCAATAATCAAGATTTATTAACAGCATTCCTGCATTAAAATATCCTGTCTCCATAGGATAAGGCAATCGGTTGTCTTTTGTCTGAGTAACCTCATCACAATCATGCACTGCACCTACTGCATATTCGTTTAGGTCTATGTTCCACAAATCGGCTAAAGTCTTGCGACATACCATGTCACCGTCCAGATATAGTATCTTATCAACATCAGCAGGCAAAACCTCAGTAATAAACAAACGATAATATGTTGCTATTGATACATGAGTAGGTTGGTCAGCCCTTCCAAAGGGGAAATCCTTTGTCATCTCTGGAGTAATGGTGAAGAAGAATATTTTATTGCCAAACTGATTTGCTACACTGACCAAAGCATCACGACTGTCATTAGTGAATTCCTCATTCACCAATATGTAGTAACTTACGTCACTCCCATTGTTGTAACCAATAGAAGTCATCAGTACTCCAGTTGGCATCACATAGTTATTATCTGTACTTAATAGTATATTCATATCTCACGCTTAACTTTACATTTTAAGTAGTCCAATTAAATCATAAAAAGCGTCACTCTATTACCAAACCAGACTGCCTCTTTTGTTTTAAGTCCCCATTATTTTCTTCATCCACTTCAATGGCGAAAGAAGCAACTTCCCCACTCTATAAGCATTTGAGTTGAGTATTCCATTAAGTTCGTACTCATAGTATCGTTTCTGATAACTTACCATATGAAACGAACGTTCTATGTCATTGTAATACAATTCTGGGTGATTTAACATCATACGCAGATGACACATATCCTTCTTTTCCATTGCCGATGATGTCCTGGATACTCCATGCTTACGATAAAAAAACAACGTCTCTGGAATACAATAAACTCCATCCTCTGGTTTTAGTAACGAGAGGAGAAAATCCCAATCTTCGTTTCCATAAGTCATATTCGGATTATATCCTTTTGTTTTATCAAAGTCTTCTTTCCTATAAACACACGAACAAAATATACAATTCTTATAAATTATCTCATCATATCTATATTCTGCTGCTTTCCACTCATCATTTCTATCACCAAAATACTTTGCCTTGCAATAGACCAATTTTGTTTGGGGATGTTGCTCCAGGTATTCTATTGCCTTTTCAGCATATGTAGGAGCTATTAAATCATCAGCATCGAGAGGCAAAATATATTTGCCAGAAGATGCAGCAATAGCTACATTTCGTGCAACAGAAGGTCCTTCATTCTTCTTGTCTATTACCTTATAGCGAGAATCTTTTGCTTCGTATTCACGAAGTATCTCTATGCTATTGTCTGTAGAGCCATCATTCACTATTACGCACTCCCAGTCCTTAATGGTCTGTTCTTTTAGACAATCAAGAGTATCTCGTAGGAATTCTTCTCCATTGTAACATGGAACAATTATTGAAATAAGACAATCACTCATACACTCCTATTAAAAAGTTTTCTGAATTTATTTATAATCCTCTGTTTCAATATTACCCCAACAGGCAAGTCAAGTTCCTGAATACGCTTTTCACGTTTCTCTATTGGACGCACAATCCTTTTATAGTTGCTCAAAACTTCGGTTCTTTCCCTTTTGTGTAAATTTGCATTTTCTGGAGAAGAACAGATTCCATCAGTATTGAAGTTTGCAACAATTCTTTTCCAATGCCTATAGCTACGGTTTTGAATGATTAAAACATTAATAAAGAATTTCCAATCGGAGACGATACGAAAGTTTTCATCATACAAACCATATTTATCAAATAGTTCTTTTTTTATGTATGATGATGGATGAGTTACACCAGCACCGCTTCTCATTCTATCAAAATCCAACTCATCTTCATCAGGGTTATATCTAATTTCATTTATATCACCATCCAATATTATATCTCCAGATACGACATCTTCATCCCAACCAAGAGCCAAGAACTCTTCTATCACCTTATCGTCAACAAGGTTATCGCCACTATTAAGGAACTGCAAGTATTCACCTGTTGCCTTTGCGATACCTTTATTCATCGCATTATAAATGCCCTTATCAGGCTCACTGCACCAATAGGCGAACTGACCTTGATGTTCCTCTATAAATTCCTTAGAGCCATCGGTGGAACCGCCATCTATGATTATCCACTCGAAATCCTGACAGGTCTGAGAGACTACACTTTCGTAAGTCCTCTTCAGCCCCTCCAAGTTATTATAGTTTATCGTGATTATTGAAAGTTTCATCGTTTTCCTCTTTTTGCCCTTCCCCTATTTTGGCATATCACCGCTCCAGCCATGTCCTAAATCCCAATGTTCATCATAGACAAATTCAAAGTAAGGTAAGGAAAATTCCTGCTCTATCAACTCCGTCAACTCATCTTGGATAGGCTCAGCCCACTTGCCAACAA
The DNA here is from genome assembly GCA_002394365.1 of Prevotellaceae bacterium UBA4332. Classification (GTDB taxonomy): domain Bacteria; phylum Bacteroidota; class Bacteroidia; order Bacteroidales; family Bacteroidaceae; genus Prevotella. The sequence continues at coordinate 39,449 of DGTQ01000014.1, read as the reverse complement.
GCACAATGAACTTGTCAATGGTCCATGCCACTCGCCCACGGGGCACCTGCGTATAGTCTCCCTTGAACTTTGTATCCAGATGTTTAGCTTGCGCACGGAAATATTCCTTTGCCCACACCTGCCTGTGCAGTTGTGGATAGTTGATGAAAGGTTTGCCCTTTTCTGCTGCTTCCTCCACCATCTGTGGAGTAAGTTCCTTCTTACGTACCCCAAAGAGCACTCTGTCATCAAGGTCATACCAAAATATCCCGACGCACGGCATCTGCTCGTCAAACGACTTCATGTCCGCCATTTGTTCGTTATGTTCTTTTTTTGATAGTTGTGTCATCGCTATTATATTTTTATACTCTCCATTTTGCTTACGAATATCAATCTCCTCTTCAATCCCTCCAGGTTATTGTAGTTTATCGTGATTATTGAAAGTTTCATACTGATAATTCCTTTCTTAAACCTATACTCCAATATAAATATTTATTTATGACAGGTACTAAACACGACGATATAAGAATGACAATTGAAAAACGCAAAATACCATTTGTCATGGTGTTTTCGGCCAAAATATTACAGCAATTTAGTGGGTGTATTATGAAAGCCTGATGAACTATAAAGATAATTATTGAATTCTTTCCTAACCAACTTAAGATTTTACTCATATAACTATTCTCATATCTACTTATGAACTGCGATAATAACAAAAGTATCATAATCCCACCAAAAGCAGATATATAATTAAAAGGGTATACGCCAAATTTGCATGCGTATATATTGACATCTGATATATATCTTCTCTCTATACATATGTAATAAAAGAAAAATACTATAGCTGATAAAGTCAACATCAAAAAAAAGCGATTATTCACTTTTGGGATTTTACTTACAGTATCTTTTGAATAATAGCCCAGGAAGAAATAGGGCAACATGTATATAGACACATCTAAATTTAGTGGTAATATAATATCATAATAGTCTGACAACATTCCTACGTTGAACAAAGTTAGTATAAGCAAAAACTTTATTGTATTAGCATACTTTTTGTCTGTTATTCTTGTAAAAAGATTTGATATGACATACACTCCAAATAAAGAACTTAAAAACCACAAAGTTGAAGAAAACATATACCCATTGCTTCTCATACCTATACAAAAATGAACCATTTGTTCTTTGAGTCCTGTTAATATATGTGAGGGGGGGGTAATTTTATAATATAATACAAATGCGAAAAGACCATAAAAGAAATAAGGAATAACTAACCTGCTTACTTTCTTTGTAAGTAATTCATACCACGTACTTCCTTTAAAGAAAAATGCAGAAACAAAAAACCAAAAGGGCATATGAAAGATATTAATAACAGAATGAACTTCTCTGGTATGACATCCCCATGAAAGATGCCCCACTACTACTAATAAGATCCCGATGCCTTTAGCAACATCAACATATAATAATCTTATATTCATAAAATGCTAAGTTCTATAATGTAATTACGCTCATCACACTCCAATTCGATTTTTCAAAAAAGAATCTATCTTTAGGATTAGTTTATATATAAATCCACTCTTTACATTGTATATTTCTCTTGTGCAATGTAAGTACAGCATCAACAACTTATCAAGGATATTCTTGCCCGATGCGGTCAATAGTTCTCGTATAGTATAATATGTTTCTATATGCTTAAAGTATCGTGGTGAAAATTGTTGAAAATATTCTTTCGTCTTATCATCCCACCAATATCTATTTTCCACTTTATAGTTGTATATATCAATATCGTACTTTTCCTTGTAATCTTTTATCCACTCTGTTGGTATTTTTTTATAAGGCAATGAAGGATTATACATCCAATGATACATTCGATAGATATCGATTGCGCTCTTTTGTGGAAATTTAATTCTCTCAAAACACTGATACCAGATATGCTTGCTACACATTCTCTTCCAGTCTGCAAATTGGAAATGAAGTAATGCAATATCTTGTAACACGATAGTATCTTCCTTCGTTTTTGAATTAAACATACTCCGAGCATGTATTAATCCTTTAGGAGAATATTCTCGTCCATCGTCTACAAAAGCACCGTATGTCTTTTGTCCTTTGTTTTCCCAACAGAAAGACAACTTTTTATACATTTGTATCCATCTAAACATAAACACAGTTCCGGCTTTTGCCTCTTTTATAGTTTTCCAATCACAAGACTGAAAGTTTGGAGTAAATATCTCATCTGCATCTACTCTAAACAAAATTCCATTGTTACCCACCAACTCTCTGGCTTTATTTATTAATAGCCTGTCACGGTATCCTTCATCTAAATCAGCAGAGTCGTTATCTATTACAACAACCTTTGAAAATTGAGAGGCTATTTCCTTAGAACCATCAGTGGATTTTTGGTCTGCAATTATTATATGGTCAGCCCAAACACTTGCAGATTTACAAAAAAGAGGAAGTATCCATGCTTCATTCTTTACGGGAGTTAGTACAACTATTTTTCTATCTGGTTGCATTGTCATCATATATCAAGAAAGCGTCTTTATTTTTTCCAAATACTGCTTTATATTGTTCGTCTGTAATATCTACTTTTTTTACAAATTTCGCTGGATTACCAGCATAAACACACAACTCTGGCACATCTGAAGTCACAACTGAGCCTGCCCCAATAACAGCGCCACACCCTATGTGAACACCTTTTAAAATTATAGAGTTTGCTCCTACCCATACGAAATCATCTATTATCACTTCCTTACATTTTGTATACTCTACATTATTGAATTTCCTATAGTACGGATTTACAGCATGAAAATCATTATCAAATATAGAAACATTAGCACCAAGTCCCACATATTCTCCTATTACAACTTTTTTCATGCAACAAATAGTGGCTCCAGACATACCCGAATCCTTTCCTATTATTATACATGCCTGAGAACTTTGTGTCACCAAAGTACATGGATGTACTATTCCACTTGGATTTACTCTGGGATCTGAAACAAGAGTAACCCCTTTTTCTATTTTTATATGACTATTTGGAACTTTAACAATAATTGGTAAACTCTGTAATTTTACATTTCCATACTCGGTTTCAACACCATGAGATATAAGATACTCATAATCTTGCCTTTTTTTTATTTCTACACGCTCTGCATCAGAATGGATAATATGGATTTTTTCCAAGATTTTTCTGGCTATATGTAAAATTCTATAAATCATTTGCATTATAAATAAAGTAAACCAAATATTTTATTATCTACAGATATTCCTTGAGGAGTATAGTATCCCGTTAAATTCAGATGAAAAGGAGCATCAGTAGAAGCAATAGTTTGGACTTTGGGATGCGTCAAGTCCCATTTTAAGAAATAAGTACCATTGGTAAACTCTTTAGGCATATCTAAAGTCTGACGTAAAACAAAGTCGCTATCATCAACAGCTATTGTTTCACCAGACGATAAAGCAGGTGTTTTTTTTGCAACAAGTACTTCGTTGTCTGAATATATATACGTTTCTAAATCCAAATTGGCTTTACCTTTAAAATGTCCTTTCAGTTCAAATTGTAAAGTACGCTTAGGATAATCTAATCTAAGATTACAACCAGAACTTCCATTTATTGTAAAACTATCAATTGTCAAATCTCTATTGTTAATTTTAAATAGTGTCGATATAGGTTTTTCCTCATTTACCTGTAAGTGATTGCTTAGATATTTATCTACAGTTTTAAAGACGTCTCCTTGATATTTTAGCATTCCATTCTCAAGCAGAATGCCTTTATTGCATAATGCTTTTATGCTCGCCATATTATGGCTCACGAAAAGCACAGTTCTTCCTTCCCCCTTGCTTACATCTTGCATCTTGCCTATGGCTTTCTTTTGGAATTCGGCATCACCTACAGCAAGGACCTCATCGACAACAAGGATTTCAGGTTCAAGGAAGGCAGCTACAGCAAAGCCTAAGCGGACGGTCATACCTGAAGAGAACCTCTTGACTGGGGTATCAATATATCTTTCAATGCCTGCGAAATCGATAATTTCATCGAGTTTACGGTCTATCTCATGTTTACTCATGCCCATAATAGAGCCGTTCATATAGATATTGTCCCTGGCAGTCATCTCTGGATGGAAGCCTGTGCCGACTTCAAGCAAGGAGGCGATTCTACCTCTATAGGTGATATGGCCTGTGCTGGGGGCAGTGATATGGCTTAGGAGTTTCAAGAGGGTGCTCTTGCCTGCTCCGTTCTTGCCTATGATGCCGACAACATCGCCTTGCTCCACCTTGAAAGATATATCCTTCAAAGCCCAGACATAGTCAGAGTGTCCTTTTGTGGAGCGGTCATTGACCTCACCAATCTTGAGGTATGGGTCTTCCTTACCCAGAATGGAGGTCTGCCACCAACGGTTAATATCGTGTTGCAAGCTGCCTGTGCCTACCAAGCCAAGCCTGTACTGCTTGCCTACACCATCAAATTCTATTGCTATGTTTTTATCCATAAAAAACTTGTTTTATTCTAAAACTGCGTACGAAACGGAGCTGTGCTCCTACGAATACGAAACGCCCTAAGGGCTACGAAAACGCTATTATCTTTTTAGGTTTCTCGCAAAGACCATGCGGACTGTAAAAGAGTTTATAGTTTACGGTTTACCGTTTACTGTTTATGTTCTTTGATTTTACTTTAGATTTTCGTTAGATTTTTGAGCCGTAGGCGAAATCCCGATAATCGTCCTTGCTTATTTTAGATTAGATTTTTCTTAGATTTTAAAATCTTGTCCAAAATCTTCCGTGCATATCCGCATAATCCGTGGTTAAAAATCCTGTATTGCTTAGGCAAGTGTGCTGGCGCAAAGAAAACGAATACTAACCTTTATTCATCACTGAAGGAAATATTCTATCCACAATAACATAATCTCCTTCTATGTGATATAAATTTCGAATAGCATATTACGCAGGAAAATACGTAACTTAGACATATCAAGGTATGCTGTACGGCTAATCTTAACCTTATAAATCCGCATAGTCTTGATGCACTAAGGAAATCAATTCATCAAAATACTCATCTACGGATACTGTACTTGCCAGAATTTTTGCTTCCCTATCCTCAGTTGCTGATATAATAGGGGTGCTCGAATGCACTTCGTAAACTGCTAATGGTTCGGATGCCATTTGCTTTTCATCTTGCATTTCTGGATATTCCTTTTTCATAAGAACTTGTTTTATTCTAAAACTGCGTACGAAACGGAGCTGTGCTCCTACGAATACGAAACGCCCTAAGGGCTACGAAACGCTATTATCTTTTTAGGTTTCTCGCAAAGACGAGATGAACATCCTCTTTAGAGGCTTGAAAACTTGTCTTTATTGTCAATGAAAATAAATTTTATTGCCTATAAATTCAATTCTTTCTACTGTTCCAGCCCTGTTCATCTCTACGCAAAGAGCAAAATCGTGCTTTCAGCACTCACGCAAAGACCATGCGGACTGTAAAAGAGTTTATAGTTTATTGTTTACTGTTTACGGTTCTTTGATTTTACTTTAGATTTTCGTTGGATTTTTGAGACACGCAGTGTCGAAATCATCCTAATCGTCCTTGCTTATTTTAGATTGGATTTTTATTAGATTTTAAAATCTTGTCCAAAATCTTCCGTACATATCCGCATAATCCGTGGTTAAGAATCCTGTCAACAAATAGACATGGGGAGTTATGGTTCATTTCGGAGCATACTCCTCAAAAATCCAATAAAAATCTTGTCCAAAATCTTCCGTACATATCCGCATAATCCGTGGTTAAAGACTTGTTCAAAATCTCTTAACTATACTGTATCCATGAATCGCTGCTCGGTGCGATTGAAGAGGATGACGGCAAAGAACATCACGAGGACGAGGGTGACGGAACTGTAAAGAATGCCCCATACATCAAATGTACCTACACCAAGGCAGGAGTATTTGAATGCCTCAAAAATAGGAGTGAGGGGATTGATATTGAGGAGCATCTGATACTGCTTCGGAGCGAAAGAGAGGGGGTAGATGACAGGGGTAGCATACATCAGAAGCTGGACACCGAAGCCGATGAGCATATTGAGGTCACGGTATTTGGTGGTGAGCGAGGTGATTATGAGTCCCCACGACATAGCGTGCAGTCCTACCATTGCCACGAATATGGGGAAAAGGAGTATATGCCATGAAATGGCAGCATCGAAGTCCTTGAACAGTACGAAGTAAACGTAGATGAGTATGAACATCAGCAACTGGATAGCGAAACGTATGAGGTTACTGGTGATGCTGGACAGTGGCACTATAAGGCGAGGGAAATATACCTTGCCAAAGACACCCTGGTTGGCAGCAAAGACGTTGCTACAACTGGTGAAGCATTGCTGAAAATAGCCCCACATACATACGCCTGCCATATAGAATAATGGCTGGGGAACGCCATCGGTAGAGATGCCTGCGAGTCCACCAAAGACGAACATATACATGACGGTGGTGAGCATAGGCTGGATGAGGTACCACAACGGACCGAGGATGGTCTGCTTGTATTGCGTAACAATATCACGCTTTATATTCATACGGTAAAGGGTCTTGTAGCGCACAAGTCCCTTTATGTCAACATCGAGCCACTTCTTCTTGGGCTCAATATGGGAAATCTGATCTTGTGGATTCACGATGAAAATTGAATATTGAATATTGAAAACTTTTTTACTGCGTACGAAACGGAGCAATGCCCCTACGAAAACGAAACGAGGCTAAAGCCCCTACGAAAACGAAACGTCCAAAGGCTACGAAAACGAATACTGTTAATGCTTACGAAACGGAGCAATGCCCCTACGAAAACGAAACGTCATCATAGAATTGATGAGTACAGATACTTGGATAAAAGATTATCAATTAGTGCTTCTGGCAATGCAAAACTTCCTCAAAAAGATTGCAACTTATTGAGGAATAGTTTGTTGTGCGAAAACGAGATTCCAACTTGGTAATTTTTCGCACCCTAATACTACTCGCAAATTTACATATTTTATTTGGGTTGAGCAAAAGAAAGAGCAGGATTTTTACGATTTTGGCAAATATTTTATATTTGTGGAGGCTTTCTTCGTCTTTTTTGTTATATTTGCAGAGCATCATGTGATGAGGTTCAAGGGTTCAAAGGTTCAAAAGTTCAAGGGATCAAAAGTTCAAGGGATCAAAAGTTCAAGGGATCAAAAGTTCAAAGGTTCAAAAGTTCAAGGGATCAAAAGATAAAGAATATGGCAAAAGTTAAAAGTTTCGAAGATTTACTTATTTGGCAAATGGCCAGAGAGATTAATCGGCAAATATATACATACACAAGAAGAGAAAATTTCAGATATGACACTCGCTTTGTACAACAGATTAGAGCCGCTACCGGCTCCATAATGGATAATATAGCAGAAGGTTTTGAGAGAACTGGCAATAAAGAGTTTAGAAACTTTCTATATATTTCAAAAGGCTCCTGTGGAGAAGTACGTTCACAGTTAGTGCGTGCGTTTGATGCTGGCTATCTTACAAAAGAAGAATATGATTATATTTACATAGAAACCAAGAAATTAGGAGCCAGTATAATGAAATTCATAGTAGCACTTCAAGACAGCGAATACAAGGGAGCAAAATATGCCTCTGAAGATTTAGAACCATTGAACCATTGAACTAATAAAACATTGAACTAATAAAACATTGAACTAACAAAATACAAGTATGAATGAAGTAATTGAAGTTATAAAAAGGAGGAGAAGCTGCAGATGCTTCGATCCTGAGAGAATGCCATCGGAGGAAGTGATACAGCAGATATGCGAGGCTGGCACATGGGCACCAACGAGCAGGGGACAACAGAACCCCATCATCATAGCTGTGACTAACAAGGAACTGAGAGACAGAATATCACGAATGAATTCGGATATAATAACGGGTAATAAACTGGTGACATCGACACCACCTGGAGCAGACCCTTTCTATGGTGCACCATGCATGCTGATAGTGCTGGTGAAGGAGAGTCCGAATGCCCTGTATGACGGTCCGATAGTGATGCAGACACTGATGTTAGCAGCAGAGTCGCTTGGCGTAAATTCCATTTGGATTCACAGGGCAAAGGAAGAGTTTGAGAGCAAGGAAGGCAAGCAGATTCTCCGAGACCTCGGCATAGAGGGCGACTACGTGGGTATAGGTCACGTAGCTCTTGGCTATGCGGCAAAGCCATTGCCAGCGCCAAAGCCAAGGAAAGCTGATTACGTATGGTGGGCGAAATAAGGATGTAGACCACGGATTACACGGACTTTTGCTCTCGCCAAGACTAAGAATAACTTAGTTTCTAAGTTCACGGTATGTTGCATATTCATTCGTTTGTGAGCATGCTCCCACCGTATGACTAACAACATTCCTGCTGATTATATCAGCTATTCTTAGTTACGCAAAGGGCAAAGGTCGTGCTTACAGCACTTACGCAAAGCCATGCGGATTGTGCACTACTTTTCTTCATGCGCCAGCCTCTTTGCGTAAGCTTCAAAGAAGCGCCTTGGCTCTTGGCGTAGAGATGATTACTGACAAGGTCAGTGGTGAATCGAGTAAGGCACTTATGGAAGCTCGCTTACAATATGTGACTTGCGAGAAGAGCCAAATTTCGAAGAACTAATCAGCTCGCTTTGCGAGAAAAAAAATAAAAAAAATGAAGGAACGAAGTTTTGAGGAACTGCAGAAGTCATTAGTGGAGGCAAAGGCGCACCCACGAGAGACGGGATGGGACATATATCGCTATATGAAGGCGAATCTGGAGCAAATGAGTTCTCAGGAGGCGAGGACTCTGCTTGCCTGCTACATGAAGATGGGACTGGAGAAGCCATCGCTACTGCACTCGCTGATACTCAACATTGCACTGAGGATGGCAAAGAGGTTTCCAGACTTTCAGTTTGACAGGTTCTTTGACATGTGGGAGTACCCTGGCACAGAGCGCATAATAGGCTATGTGGATTTCTACGATGAGAAGCACAAGTTCTATCATATCTACGACAACCTGTCGAGGCACTTCGTGGCAATAGATCCGCATAATGTGCCGCAGGTGGGTGGTTTCGTGGAGTTTACACCAATAATACCTGAGGATGGAAAGTTCAAGACAGCAGTGGTACACATGGTGTTCTCGAATGCTACTCCAGAGTACATGCAGGCTGGAATGAATGCCTTCGGCACATACCAAGCAGTGGTTACTGGAATAAACGAGAAGGAAGGGTTGTTCAACTACCACATCACCTCTGAGATAAAGGATACGCCCGAAGGCACAATAACGCCTGACGGTACCGCCTTCCTCGGTTTAATGCAACTAACAGAGGGACAGGAGATAAAACTGTTGCTATTCCTGAAGCGAGGCAAGGATGGAGTGAAACGAAATTATGTAGCGAAGCTCGTGTAACTTCGTACGAAAATATATTAAAGACAACAAGGACAAATAATGACTCGAGAAGAAACCGTATTGACATACTTGAGGGAACATGGGATTCCTTTTACGAACTATAACCACCCTGAGGGCAAGACAATAGAGGAAGCCAAAAAGTGGTGGAAGGATGACGGAAGTATGCACTGCAAAAACTTGTTTTTCCGTAATCATAAGGGAAACAAGCACTATCTGGTGTGCTTCGACTGCGAGCACGATCTGGCGATTCACGATTTGGAACACAAGTTGAAGGAGTCGCTACAGAGCAGAGGACTGCCTTCATGCGGAAAACTGTCGTTCGCCTCACCAGAGAGGATGATGAAATATCTCGGACTGGAGCCAGGCAGTGTGTCACCATTCGGGCTGATAAACGACCAGTACCATGAAGTATATCTGTTCTTGGATGAGAATATAAAGAATGCCCCTACCCTCTCTTTTCACCCTAACGACTGTCGTGGCACAGTAGTGATAAAGAATGAAGATTTTCAGCACTATCTCAAGTGCATAGGGAATGAATATGAGTATATAAAGCTGTATTAACGGGAACCTTCGCCGATACCGACTATAACAGACAAGCCAACGATGCCACTGCGGGGTTTCTGTCCCCCGCGAAACGGGGGAACCGAAGGGGGTGCTCAGACTGTCAAGAGGTAGCAAGATGGTCAGCGAAGCTAACGAGAACGAAACATCGAAAAATGTCGCCAAAAACAGAAGTATCAAAAAGAATTATCAATACACATTATAAATCGTTCGCAAAAAAGGAAAATCAGCAACTTGAATTTTCTTCTAAGTTACTGATTTTCTGCATTGTGCGCCTGACAGGACTCGAACCTGCACATCGCAAGACACTAGATCCTAAGTCTAGCGCGTCTACCAATTTCGCCACAGGCGCTAAAAACGAATGCAAAGGTACGAAGAAAAGTTGAAAGTTGAAAGTTGAAAGTTGAAAGTTTTGTTATCACCATTGTTAAAAAATGCAAAACACACTATAATTCTTAATCCTTCATTCTTAATTCTTAATTAATTTTCGTAATTTTGCACCCGCTAAATCGAAAGTATACCCCAAATGGTGCGTTGGATGAACGGTTTAGTCTCTGGTCTGCAAAACCAGCCAAGGCGGTTCGACTCCGCCACGCACCTCAAAAAAGGACTTCCACTGAAGGGAGTCCTTTTTTGTGGTACATGAGTTTTCAAACACGCGCGTGATTCCATAAATTCAAGAAGCACGCAGGCGGCTCTTTTAACGGCAAAGCCTTATAAAAGCGTAGCACCCGCAAGGGGTGCGTCCGATTACGACTCCGCCACGCACCTCAAAAGAAGGACCTCCACTAAAGGGGGTCCTTTTTTTGTGGTACATGAGTTTTCTAACACGCGCGTGATTCCATAAATTCAAGAAACACGCAGGCGGCTCTTTTAACGGCAAAGCCTTATAAAAGCGTAGCACCCGCAAGGGATGCGTCCGATTACGACTCCGCCACGCACCTCAAAAGAAGGACTTCCACTGAAGGGAGTCCTTTTTTGTGGTACATGAGTTTTCAAACACGCGCGTGATTCCATAAATTCAAGAAGCACGCAGGCGGCTCTTTTAACGGCAAAGCCTTATAAAGCGTAGCACCCGCAAGGGGTGCGTCCGATTACGACTCCGCCACGCACGTGATATGAGTTTTGTGGAAAGATTATTGTGGAAAAGAAAGACATAATAAAATAAATTGATAAAATACATGCAGTATAAAGTTATTTTACTACCTTTGCAGCAATAAAAAGAAAAAAGGATATTCACTACCTATAACATACAAAAATTATGATTACAAAGAAACTAATGACAAGCCTTTTGGTTTGTATTGCTGCTGTGGCTACACACGGTGAAGAATGGACTTCCATCGACGTTGACAGACAGATTACACACCCTCAGCCTATGACGGGTTTGGTATTGTGGCCTGACCTGGCTGCAGACCTTAACAGCACCTATGGCGGCTCTATTTCGCTGGAGTTTTCCTACTGCCTGCCTTGCATGGTGGTGAAAGGATGCAACCAGGACGGTAGCATCATCTACGACTGGACTTGGTTTGACAACAAGCTCGCTGATGTGGCAAGCCGAGGTCACCAGCTCGTGGCACGTTTCCGCTATGAATATCCCAGCGGCGACGATATCAAGGGAGCTGTGAAGGGTGCTACTGCCGTACCTCAATATATTAAGGACCGTTCCGACTACCATGAGACTTATGCCTCTAACCCTGGCGGCGACGGTCCTACATACTATGCCGACTGGAGCAACGAGGAGCTGAAGCGCTTTACCAAGCAGTTCTATACCGACTTTGCCAAGCGTTACGCCAACGACAAGCGTCTTGCATTCCTCGAGGTGGGCTTCGGCCACTGGTCTGAGTACCACATCTATGGCACGAACATCAATTTTGGTGTCAACTTCCCAACCAAGGAATACCAGAAAGAGTTTTTCCAGCATCTCAGCAACGTGATGACAAGCATTCCTTGGCTCATCTCTATCGATGCTGCCGATGATGAATATACTCCTTTCGTGGACGATAACGATTTAATGGGACTCACCTTCGGACTCTTCGACGACTCTTTCATGCATAAGGACCATGAGAAAGCTGATGGCGAAGGCTATAACGAGGAATGCTGGGATAACATAGGCAAAGGAACACGTTGGAAGACTGGCGTATGCGGAGGCGAGGTAAGTTATTACAAGGGTAGCGACCAGAAGAACTTTCTCAACCCAGCAGGCATGTATGGTCACACCTGGGAGGAGCAGTCTGCCAAATACCGTATCACCTTTATGATTGCCAACGATGCCCCTGGTAGCACTTACGGCACAGCAGACCGTTTCAAGGAGGCAACTATGGCATCAGGCTATCGCATCAAACTGACCAAGTGTGAGGTAAACGGAACCAAGACCCGCCTTACCGTTACCAATGAGGGTATTGCACCACTCTATCGTGATGCTTATTTCGCTATCGGCGAGACCCGTTGTGAGACTTCCCTCAAGGGACTGTTGCCTGGCGAGGAAAAGGTTATGGAGATAGCTGCCAACCTCAGCAATGCCGCCGACCTCAAAATCGTGAGTGACTTCATACTCGACACTCAGGAGATTCAGTTCCAAGGCACTACTGAAGAGCCAGCACCAACACCTACCCCAACCCCTACTCCAGAACCTGTTGATGATGCAACTATCTGCTATTTTGATGGTACACACCCATCAACCAGTCAAGTAGTGCTCGTATCTGGTAATTCATCCACCAGCAAGGGTTCAGTAACCTACGGAGACAAAACCTACGGCACATGTATCAAAATGGAGAGTTCTACTTCTCTCAACATCACTCCTACCTATAGCGGCGACGTAACCCTCATCTTCGGAGGAAGCACATCACCAGCCAACGAGACCATCAAGATTGACGACAATGTGGTAACTACTGACGCTAACGGACGATACACATTCAATGCTACGGCTGGACAGACATACAACCTAAAGAAGGGTAACACACAGTTGTTCTTATTCCTCATCATACTGCCTGACGGCACTACCACTTCCATAAAAACGACAAATGCTATCACTAAAGAGACAGCAGACACACAGGGCTACAATCTAGACGGACAATGTGTTGGCAAGAACTATAAGGGAGTGATGATTCTTAACGGTAAGAAAATAATTAGACGTTGAACATTGAAAAACAGATATAAAAACAACCCTGCCAAAACTTCGCTTTGGCAGGGTTTATTTTTAACTCATGAGGAAGAGAAAGAACTATTTCTTGTTCTTCCTGTCAAGCCACAGTTTAGTCATATCCTCGAGAGTCTTGCCCTTGGTCTCTGGCACAAGTTTCCAGACAAAGATGGCTGCAAGGATACATACGAAGGCGTACATGCCATAGGTAAACCAATGACCAAAGCCATCGCCCTCGGTAATCTCAAGATTGAAGAGCGGTACGAAGCTGGAGCTGACGATGAAATTGAATATCCACTGGAAAGCTACGGCTACGGCTACAGCTGCTCCACGAATAGTGTTTGGGAATACCTCGGCAATGAGCACCCAGCAGATAGGTCCCCATGAGAACATGAAGCTGGCAGAATAAACCATGATGCTCGACATGCAGACAAGGGCAAGAGACTCATTTTCGAAAGTGAGGGCTACACCAAGGGCACCGATTGCCATACCTATAGAGCCCACGATGAGCAACGGACGGCGACCAAGTTTCTCCACTGTGAAGATAGCCACGAGTGTGAAGAGGATATTGATGACACCTGTAAAGATGGTAACGGTCATCTCATCATCGAAGCCCATTTCGTCATAGATACGTGGAGCGTAATACAGGACAGCATTTATGCCCACTGCCTGCTGGAATACCGAGAGCATGATGCCGACAAAAATACACATCCAGCCATAGGTAAAGAGTTTCTCTGTCTTGGTATTGTGCATGGTCTCCTTGATTTCATCGAGAATGATGTGAGACTGGTGCTCGCCATTGATACGTGCCAAAACATGCTGCGCCGTATCGAACTTACCTATGGAAACGAGGTAACGAGGACTCTCTGGCACGAAGCAGATAAGGATAGTAAAGAGAGCTGCAGGTATCATTTCGGAACCAAACATATAGCGCCAGCCTGTAGTGATAGTCCAAGGGTCGCTATGAGGCAGTACTTTATTAACACCCATGCCAATACTCTGTATCTCAGGCATTTCGTGGTCGCCGAGGATAAGGAAATTAACGAAATAGACAACCAGCTGACCGAAGATAATAGCGAACTGGTTCCAGCTAACGAGCATACCACGTATCTTATAAGGTGACACCTCGCCAATATACATAGGGCAGACAGCGGAGGCAAGTCCTACGCCTACACCACCTATGATACGGTAGAAATTGAACATTACAAGGAGGTCATAATGTGGCACGCCACGCTCGAAGATGAACATTTCGGGCTCCATACTGCCAAGGGCAGAGACGAAGAACAGAACACCCGCAATGATAAGTGTACGCTTACGCCCGAGGTTGGAGGCAAGGATACCTGAGATAGCCGAACCGATAATACAACCGAGGAGTGCACTCGACGACGTCAAGCCATGATGGAAATCGGTGTAACCAAAATCGGTGGCACCAAGAAAGAAGGCCTGCAAGCCCTTCTCTGCACCAGAAATGACCGCCGTGTCATAGCCGAACAATAGTCCTCCAAGCACGGCTACCATAACAATGGAGAACAGGTAGCTCTTGCTACCTTTAGGATTTAGATTTTCGTTCATAGGAATTATTTTTAGGTTTGAGATTTTTAACTGGCAACTTTTTTACAGAGCCTCAAGACTCTAAGGAAAAGATATGGTGGAAACCACTAAGACGGAAGATTTCCTCCACATCTTCATTGAGATTGCAGAGCTTCACACTGCCTCCACGCTGTTCGCTATTGCGCTTTAACTGCATGAAGAACCTCAATCCAGACGAACTGATATATTCCATCTCTTTGCAATCGATAATCAAATTCTGGTCAGCCAGGTCTTTCACTCTGTCAAGTTCTTCACTCATCTTTGTGGTGGCTACTGTGTCGAGTTCGCCTTGCAGGCTCACTATCACCTCGTTTTCGTTTTGCTTAATGTTTATTTTCATTGTATCTGAAAGTTAAAAGAAATTATATTCTTTATTATATGATATGTGTAAAATCTAAAGGATTATAGGAGGTATTTTCTTTATCATTTTCAGAACGTTTCTTCCGTCAGCTGTGCGCTCATAGCACACTTCGTCCATGAGCTTCTGGTATAGGTATATACCCAATCCTCCAACCTGTCTTTCTTCAACATTTTCTCTCACATCTACCTCCTCGCATGCAGTGGGGTCAAAGGGAGCGCCCTTATCACTCATGGTGATGGAGAACTCTCCTTCTGAGTCTTGAGTCGAGCGGATGCCTGTGATATCAATATCTATCATACCAAAAGAGCCTTTGGGATAGGAGTAATTAATGATATTGACTGTAGCCTCTTCTACGCTCAACATTATCTTACGCATGAGGCTGCGCTCTACACCGAGACAGTCACAGTATTCTTTGACGAGTGCTTTTACCCTGCCGAGCTCATCTATGTCATTAGTAATAACGAGTGATGGATGCTGTTGCTCCACCATATTGACGATACACATGAGCGTCATATCGTCTATCTGGTCTGTATGCCCCGCATAGGCATGAATATCGTTCATTATGTCTTGCATCAGCTGCTCCACAGGTTTGGAAGAGTGCCTTTTTACTATATCAGCCAAACGAGTAGTGCCCATCATCTTGCGTGTTTCATTACGAGACTCGGTTATGCCGTCGGTATAGAGTACCAACTGCCTACCCTGCTCAAAGAACATGCCATACTGATGGTAGGCATAGTCAGGCTGATAGCCAAGGGGAATATCAGGGTCTGTTCTAAGATAGGTATCTCCCAGCAAGGGAGGGTTATGCCCTGCATTACAGTAGGTAAGCAGGCCATGCTGCATATCGAGTTTGCCCACAAAGGCAGTGACAAAGAGCATATTGGGATTACGCTCGGCAAGCACATGGTTTATCTCGCACATAATCTCTACTGGTGTGCTGAAATGGTGGGAAGCCATGCGAAAGAGGTTAACCGTTGAAGCCATGACCATGGCGGCAGGAATACCCTTTCCGCTAACATCGCCAACGATGAAATAGAGGTTGCCATCGCGAGCGCAGAAATCGTAGAGGTCTCCACCCACCTCCTTCATAGGCAGAAGCATGGCACTGAGCCCCTGGGGGAAGTCTCGCCTCAGTATGTCCATCTGTATATCGTGGGCTATGTGCATCTCTCTGTCCATAACCTGCTGTTGCTGGCGAGCATTGTTAAGACGTATTATGGATTTGACTGTGCGCTGAACAATGAATAAGAGGAGCAGCATACCCACTATGAGCAGGCCCATCGTCACAATATTGAGGATGCGCATGTCACCGTATATGGCATTTTTAGGACAGGCGAGGGTAACGACCATGTCTCCCACGCTAAGTTTCTTGCTATCAAAGAAATAATCCTCTTCTGCAAAGTCAACAACATTGTCAGAAGAAACTATTATGTTGTCGTATTTACCCTTGATGGTACACACGCTGCCATCATACGGCTCAGCATCTACAAGGATTTGCTTAAGCCATTTGAGTTCTACATCCACGCAGGTAACGGCTACTATCACAGAGTCTTTGTACACTGGCCGACTGAGCGTAATAATGTATTCGTCATCATCAAAATCTATATAGGGCATACTCCATGTGCCTTTATGTCTCCTGCCTTCAATACCGTTCAGATACCATCTCATGGAGGCATAGTCATGCTCTATACTTATCATGTGTTCGTCCATCAGTTTGTTGTGGTCATACCTTATGGTGCTATACTCACTGCGTTTCCCTTCATCACCCAGATATTCTGGCACAAAGGCTATAGCCGCAGCTCTGAGGAATGTGTTTTCCGCCATCGTTTCGTGCATTATGCGCTTAAGAGCCACAGGGTTGTCTACCGACCTCTGAGCCTCTTCGTGCATATCGTCGAGAGCATCTTCTGCATCATCGAGTCGCGACATGATGTGCCTCTCGACAATTATCAACTCACGATTTACGAGTTTGCGCGCATTTACTTCATCTTGTTCCTTGCTGATATAATATTGCACGCCCACCACCAAGACTATTAGCAGTGAGGCAATCAGCATGGCTAACACACCTGATTCACGTTTGTTTATTATGTATAGAAGTTTTGTAAACGTAACTAATTAAGCATTACGAGGGGCAAAAATACAAAAAAAAATTGTTTTACACACAAGAAAAGCAAAAAAATTAGTATCTTTGCCAGCAATATGGCGAAAGAGCAAGCTATCATACGCATACCAAAATGGGCAAAAATAGTGGGTGGAGTGATACTGACACCCATCATTTTGGTTGTGTTGCTTGCTGTAGCTCTCTACCTGCCACCCGTTCAGAAATGGGCAGTGGACAAGGCGAGCGAGTATGCCAGCAAGGAGACTGGCATGGACATTAGCGTGAATGGTGTACACCTGGCGTTTCCACTTGACCTGAGCGTAGAGGGAGTTCGCTGCATGAAACAAAACGACTCCATACCTCAGATTACCGACACCATAGCCTTAGTGAAGCAGGCTATAGTAGATGTGCAATTTTTGCCTTTATTGGATGGTAACGTGGTAATAAACCAGATAGAACTTAATGAGGCACATTTCAATACTTCAGACTTCATACATGAAGCTCGCGTGAAGGGGTATGTCGGCAGACTGCTGATAGACAACACTCCCCCACCTGTCGCTACTGTAGCCTTAGATAGTAGTGTGGTGAGACTCAGCAACATAGTACTGGACAAAGCACGTGTCAACGTAGAACTTTCTGATACAGTGCCACCAGATACTACGGAGACAGAAAATCTATGGAAAATCTATGCCAAACAGCTTACGGTTCATAATTCAGATGTAGTAATCCACATGCCCCGAGACATACAAAGGATTGGGGTAAAATTAGGTGATGCAAAGGCTACGGACGGTTTCTTTGACCTCAACAAGGGACTTTACCAGATACAACGTCTTAATCTTGCGCAGTCGGCTGTCAGCTATGATTTACCTCCGTACAGCACGCATATTCCTGCTTCGAGTAACCCAATAAAAGCCTTTGACGCAAACCATATCAGCCTAAGCGACATCAATCTGAATGTTGACTCAATATACTATTGTGAGTCTGACATCAGACTAAAGATAAGTAAGGCTTCGCTAAAGGAGAGAAGTGGACTGATACTCTCTTCTCTGAAGGCTGACGTAAACATTGATTCTACCAAACTGAAAGTGGATGGAATGTTGGCTACGCCATACAGCAAGGCATCTATAGACTTCTCCATGCAACCTAACGCCATAGACAGTCTTGACATTGACAACGGACTCATGGATGCCAAAATAGATGCCAATATTGGCAGTCAGGATTTGCAGATTTTCTCAGATGGGTTTGTTGATAAGAAAATCGCCAGGAGCATACCAAGATACCCATTGAGCATAAAGGGTGAAGCGCATGGAAACATGAAGCAAATGTCTATTCCACAGATGAGCATAGACTGGCCCGCCACCTTGTCTGCCAAAGGCAAGGGCACAATCAGCATAACTCCAAGCATGTCTCTCAGTATGCACACTGACGTGCGTACCTACAACCTTAATTTTGTAAAGTCCATGCTCGACCCCAGCACGGCAAGGATGATAAACATCCCCAGCATGAGGGCTAATGCTGACATTTCCTACAATGAGAATGGAAACATAAATGCCAACATAAAAGCCTACGAAGGCAGAGGAACACTTACTGCAAAACTTAAGGGCAACCTCAACAATAACAACCTTGACATAGACGCCAAGGCAAGAAGTCTCAACGTAAATCATTTTGTAAAGGGCTATAACTTGAGCAATGTGGATGCTGATGCCTCCTTGCATGGTGGCAGGCTTATGGCTGATGTCAACTCCCACGCCGGAGACGTGGTGGGAAACTTCTCTGTAAACGGCACTATGGGGAAAAACATAACAGACCTTGCCATTACTACCGACCTGAATCGCGTGGACCTCTACAAGTTCGGCATTACAGAGAAGCCAATGAGTCTGGGGCTCAACAGCAACCTTGCCCTGAAAACCGACATGGGTGAATATTATGAGGTGAAAGGCATAATATATGGTCTCAGCGTAACAGACACTGCAACAACAAATTTTGATGACGAGATAGCCCTTGACATTCTCACACGTCGAGACACCACAAAGGCAAACGTAGATTGTGGGGATTTCTCAATGAGGATGAATGCCCAGGGTGGCTATAAGTGGCTAATGGGATGTGGAGACCGCATGCAGAAGGCTATAGAGAAACAACTGAAGGCTCGCACCATTGACCAGCAAGCCTTGAGAAACTGTCTGCCTATGATGACACTGTCTCTGCACAGTGGACAGGAGAACCCTGTTTACAGGTCGCTGAAGTTTATGGACATAGATTACTCCATGATAGACCTCAACATGAGAACATCAAGGGAGGACGGAATATTTGGCGACTTGACCATGCACGGCATGAAGACACAAGGATATAAATTGGATACTATAAGCGTGAATATTGTGTCCACCAATGAACCGATGGACATAAAATACAAGGCTCACATACAGAACCGACCACCTAACGAGTATGTCTTTGATGCTCTCATAGACGGCAAACTCCTTGAGCACGGCATAGTAACAGGTGTACGCCTCTTTGACAACAAGAACGAGCTGGCCCTTCGTCTCGGAGCAGAGGCTACCATGGAGGAGAATGGTATCAAACTGCATTTCGTGCCCAGAAATCCCACACTGGGATACGACATTTTCACACTTAACGAGGACAACTACCTTTTGCTCGACAAAAGAAACAGGATACACGCCAACATAGACCTTCTCGCACAAGATGGCACGGGGTTGAAAGTGTATGACAACTTGGATGAAACACAGCTCGACGAAAACGAGACTACAGAAGATTACAATAACGACGACTATCTGCAAGACCTTACCCTGTCTGTCAACAAACTGAACATAGGCAGGCTCATGAGTTCTTTGCCCTATGCAGCAAATATTGACGGAATACTGAATGGTGACTTCCACGTGATACAGAATGCCGACGAGTCGTTTGCCCTCTCCAGCGACCTCAACGTGAATAATATGGTATATGAGGGTTGTGATATAGGCAATATAGGCACACAGTTCACTTACCTGCCAAAGAACGATGGCTCGCACTACGTAGATGGTATCATACTGAAAGATGACGTGGAGGTAGGAGACATCACAGGGGCATACAACTTTGACACTGATGCCATCAACGCCAAGATGAATTTCAAGAAATTCCCTCTGCAACTCGTCAATGGTTTTGTGCCGGACCAAATCATAGGTCTTGAGGGCACTGCCGAAGGCACGCTCAGCGTAGTTGGCACTACAAAGAAACCAAATGTTGATGGTGAGCTGTTCCTCGAAGATGCCGCACTTCTCTCTGTTCCATACGGTGTAAGGATGCGCTTCGACAACGACCCTGTGAGGATACAAAACTCCAGACTCCTGCTTGAGAATTTCCAAATGTATGCTGCCAATGACGAACCTCTCCTTGCTCATGGCTGGGTAGATTTTGCCGACCTTGACCACATAAAGCTCGACCTCAGGACCAGAGCTAAGAATTTCAAACTTATCGATGCCAAGGAGAACAGCAAGTCTGAGGCTTATGGCGAGATGTATGTCAATTTCTTTGCCTTCATAAGAGGTGAACTTGACAAGCTCTCCGTCAGGGGCAAGGTTGATATTCTCCCTTCTACAAACCTTTATTATATACTGCGAGACTCTCCTATCACTACGGATAACCAACTCAAGGACCTCGTAACATTTACCGACCTTGAGAATACCGACTCCATTACCGTCACACGTCCTACCATTGACGGCATGAACATGGACTTCACCATAGCCGTACAGGAGGGAGCACACATAAAATGCTGGCTCGACGGGGCACACTCCAACTACCTCGACCTCATAGGTAATGGTAGCCTGCGCTATGTGTATGTCAACGAAGAAACAAAACTCACTGGTCGCTATACCATTACTGAGGGAGAGATGAAATACTCTCTGCCTGTCATTCCGCTAAAGACCTTCGTCATCGATGATGGCAGCTATCTTGAGTGGACAGGCGAGATAATGAACCCACGTCTGCACATTACAGCCAAGGAGACTATGAAGTCCAACGTCAATATTGATGGTGTCAACCAGATGGTCACCTTCCGCACAGGTGTTATACTCTCCAAGACACTTAATGACATGGGACTTGAGTTTACCATCGAAGCACCAGAAAATCAAGTCATTTCTGACGAGCTCAATATGAAGTCGGCAGAAGAACGTGGCAAACTTGCTGTCACCATGCTCACAACGGGTATGTACCTCTCTGACGGCAATACCTCAAACTTCTCCATGAACTCTGCCCTCAACTCCTTCCTGCAATCACAGATTAACAGCATTGCTGGCAATGCCCTCAGGACTATAGACCTGTCTTTTGGCATGGAGAGCTCCACAGAGCAAGATGGCACCATGCACAATGACTACACCTTTAAGTTTGCCAAGCGTTTCTGGAACAATCGCCTCTCCATCTCCGTAGGTGGAAAGGTTTCGTCAGGTCCTGACGTGAGTGGCCAAAACAAATCATTCTTCAACAACGTAGAACTGCAATACCGATTATCCGAAACATCCAACAAATACCTGCAGATGTTCTACAAGCGCTCCGTCTATGACTATCTTGAGGGTTACCTCAGCGAGTATGGGGCTGGTTACTTGTGGAAGAAAAAGGCTCAAACCCTCAAGGGTATCTTTGGTAAAGATCCTGTCTTTATCCCGCAAAGAACAACAAGGAGGGATAGTTTGGAAAGAAAAAAGTAGAAAGTATAAAAGAATTAAATGAGATGATATGAAAAGACTATTCATTCTTCATTCTTCATTCTTCATCATAATATTTCTTATGTTCTCCTGCTCCACCACATCTTCACTGGAGCCAGGCGAGCAACTATATACAGGATTGAAACCCATAGACTACCAGAATTATGAGGCTGGCAGTCATAAAGATGCCACACAGGAGGAACTCGAGGCAGCACTTGCCATAGCTCCCAATGGCGCACTCTTTGGTTCGCCTTATCATCGCACTCCCCTGCCTTACGGACTGTGGATATGGAACGCATGCCACAACTCCAACGGACTATTCAAAAAGTGGCTCAACAAGTCCTTTGGCAAGCAACCCGTACTCATGCAGAACGTCAATGCCCCCCTGCGCACCTCTGTAGCTGAGAATATTCTCCAGAATAACGGATATTTTCATGGTAAGGTGAGTTATGATGTCATAGAGGGTAAACCCAAGGCTATCAAAAAAGACAGCACCCTCAGAGCAAGAGAAGCACAGATACAATATCATGTGAACTATGGCCATCTCTTCACCATCGACACACTCTCATATTCTAACTTCCCTTCCGACTCCTACAACCGTCTTCTGAGTTCAGAGTCGCTCATAAAGAAAGATTCCCCCTTCTCTACCTCCCTGCTCGATGGCGAACTAACACGCATATACAACCTTTTCCGCAACAAGGGCTACTATTTCTATCAAAAGAAATATACCACTTTCCTTGCGGATACCATTAAGCATCCTGGCAAGGTACAGCTGCAGGCGCATCTTGTTGATTCCCTCCCTGATGATGCCATGCGCCGCTGGGTGATAGGCTCTACCACCGTGAGCATCAAGAGGCAGATGTTCGAACAGATAACCGACTCTGTCAAAAGACGTTTTCTCACCATAAAATTTGGTGGAAAGAAGCCTGCTGTGCGTCCTCGTGTCCTGTTGCGCCAAATGCGTATGCGTCCAGGCAGCATTTTCTCTCAAGATGCCTATCAGGAGTCACTCAATAACCTCACCTCCCAGGGCATATACTCCAACGTTGATATTACCTTCAGCCCACGTCGTAATACCGATGGCTCTACCGTACTAATCCCTGATAGCATAAAGAGTATAGGAGGAGAAGAAAGAGCTGGCGCTGGTGTGCTCGATATGAGTATCAATGCCATACTCGACAAGCCCTATGACTTCACCTTCGGAGCTCGTGCCATAGGCAAGACAAATGGCAGAATGGGTCCCGGTCTCACTGTGGGACTGACCAAACGCAATGCTTTTCGAGGTGGAGAACTATTGTCTTTTACCGTGGGAGCAAACTACGAGATACAAATGTCAAGCAATTCCTCCGCCGGCAACTCCTATGATTTCTCCGTAGGTGCATCCCTCGATCTCCCTCGTCTACTTCTGCCACACTGGTGGAGAAAGCGCAAGCGCTGGTACACTACCCCCGTAACGTCCATTACGCTCAATGCCCAGACACTGCGCAGGGCAGGTTTCTTCACCAGAAACGTCTTCACTGGCGAGATGACCTACGTCTTCCAGCCTTCAGCTTGCTCCGTCAACTCCTTCACTCCCCTGAGCCTTACCTACGGACGTACCACCGATCGTACTGATGCCTTCAATGAAAAGACCAAGAAATCGGCTATTACCCTCATGGCAAACAATGATGAGTTCATCCCTCGCATGCGCTATACCTATTCCTACACCTCACCTCAGTCTTATCGTAACCCTATCTATTGGCAATTTACCATCACAGAAGCAGGCAACCTGCTCAACCTTGGTTTCAGTGCCTTCGGCAAGCATAAGTGGAGCGAGAAAGGCAAGAAGGTGCTCGGCACAGCCTTCTCTCAATACCTGAAGTTTGAGACTGATTTTCGCAAGACATGGCAACTGGGCGACCATTCCTCTGCCGTTTTTCATTTCTACGGAGGCATTATGAAGCCACTGGGCAATGACTCCAACGGTCCTTTCTCCGAACAGATGTATATAGGTGGTGCCAACGACCTCCGAGGCTTTGCCATGCGCACAGTGGGACCTGGTGCTCTGCATATAGGCGACAGCAACAGTCAATACCTCTACCACAACGGAGACCTCAAACTCGTTGCTAACATAGAGTATCGCCCACACCTTTTTGGTTCGCTCTATGGCGCAGTATTCATTGACGCAGGCAACGTGTGGGTTGTAAACAGTACACGCAGAAATTCACTGAAGAAAGAATACGGACAAGACCCCTTCAAGAAGGATATAGCCGTTGACGCTGGTGTAGGCATACGCTATGACCTCGACTACTTTGTCCTACGCCTTGACTGGGGCTTTGCCATTCACTACCCTTACGATGCACCCTCACGCAAGTTCAAGGACATACAGTGCATCAACTTCGCCATTGGATACCCGTTCTAACACAGCATTCTCTGTGTTAGAAAGTTACGAGTTACCAGTTAGAAGTTATAAGTTGCTGGCCGTAAGTTGTTAAAAAAACATAATTATCCAATTCATAAACTTCCATTCTTCATTCTTCATTTTCCATTCTTCATTTTTTTTCGTACCTTTGCACCCACTTTCACGAGTTGAAAGTTATTCACATCTATTTCATTAACAACAAAAAGTTATTTAACAACAAATGGCAACAAAAATTCGTTTACAGCGCGGTGGCCGTAAGAGCTATGCTTTTTACAGCATCGTAATCGCTGACGTAAGAGCTCCACGTGATGGTAAGTTTACTGAAAAGATTGGTACCTACAACCCAAACACCAATCCTGCCACAGTAGATCTGAATTTCGAGCGTGCACTTTATTGGGTAGAGAATGGTGCTCAGCCTACTGACACTGTTCGCAACATCCTCTCTAACGAGGGCGTAATGCTTATGAAGCACCTCAATGGTGGTGTTAAGAAGGGCGCTTTTGACGAGGCTACAGCAAAGGCTAAGTTTGACGCATGGAAGCAGGCTAAGGCTCAGGGCTTCGAGGCTATCAAGACCAAGGAGGCTGACGCTAAGAAGGCTGCCAAGAAGGCTGCTCTCGAGGCAGAGAAAAAGCTTAACGAGGCTAAGGCTAAGGCTATAGCAGACAAGAAGGCTGCTGCCGAGGCTGCTAACGCTCCTGCTGCTGAAGAGGAGGCACCTGCTACAGAAGAGGAAGCTACAGAAGCTCCTGCTGAGGCTTAAGCCAACATACCCTTTAGCAAAAAAGAACAAAGAGATGTGCAAGCCTCAAGGCAAGCACATCTTTTTTTATATTACGACTTTCTTTCTGACACATAACGATATTTCGATATAACGATATTACCACTATTTCTCAATGAGAATAAAACTGAAAATACATGGTGTCATCGACATAATGGCAAACCACTCTGCCTCCCTGCTCATCCTGACAGACGAGGAGGAGAACAGGCAGCTCAGCATTGTTGTGGACGAGCACATGCGCAACCAAATAGCCATACGCAGGGGCAAGTATCATGGCGACCTGGAGCATCGCACCAGTGCTATCAATGCCTTCCAGAATTGTCTGCCTGAGACTTTGAGTGCTGCTATCACCTACCTGACCAACGTTGAGTTTTGCGTTATTATCGTAAGCATATACGATGGTCAGTATTGTGCCATACTCGAAGACCAGCGCACGGGCACAGCCTTCCCTATCCGTGTGAGCGATGGCGTGCTGCTTGCTTATGCTGACCCTCATGTACCACTTTATATCGAGAAATCCCTCTGGGACATGCAGAGCACAAAGTATATGGGCGAAAATGCCAAGGGTGTCAGTCTGCCCCTCAACACGCTCAGCGTGCCCATGCTCAAAAAGGTTATGCAACAGTGCATAGACGAAGAAAAGTATGAGGCTGCTCAGCAGATAAAAAATGAGTTGGATAAGAGAAAGGCTATCAAGGGCTGATATAATTTGTACCAGTTGTAAGTTATAAGTGAAAGAGGAAAGATATTTTTACGTACCTTGTGCATCAACCCTGACGGAGTTGCCGCAGGAAGAGGCTCAGCACGCCATCAAGGTGCTGAGGCTGAGGGAGGGTGACACTATTTTCCTCATGGACGGCAAGGGCACTTTCTATCGTGCTGAGGTGAGCATGGTGTCTAACAAGCATTGTGCCTACGACATTATAGAAACAATCCCACAGGAACGTCCCTGGCAAAACCACCTGCACATCGTCATGGCTCCCACCAAGATGATGGAACGCACTGAATGGATGGCAGAGAAAGCCACAGAGATAGGCATTGACGAGTTCTCTTTCCTCGAATGTCAGTTCTCCGAACGTCGCACGCTGCGTTCAGACCGCATAGACAAGATTGTGGTATCGGCTACCAAACAGAGCCGCAAGGCATGGAAACCCGTGGTTAACGACATGCAGTCCTTCCGTTCCTTCGTAGAACAACCTCGCAAGGGGCTCAAGTTTATCTGCCACTGCTATAACGAAATAGAACGCAAAGACCTGTTTGATACCTTGAATACCTTAGACTCCTCAGAGGCTACTGAGCCTGTTACCGTGTTAGTAGGTCCTGAGGGCGATTTTTCTCTCGACGAAGTACGTCTTGCCATGCAGCATGGCTATATCTCCACTTCCCTGGGCTCACAACGTCTGCGTACAGAAACAGCTGCACTATCAGCAGTTATGATAATGCAGCTGTCACAAAGATTATAGGAACTATAGATATACTCTATAGGAACTTTAATCACTATTGCTACTATCCATACATCTCTTCCTTTTGTGCCTTTATCGCCTCGTCATAGATGTAGTCGTCATAGGTCATCAGCTTGTCTATTGTACCCTTTGGCGTCAGTTCTATGATGCGGTCTGCCACAGTATTGATAAATTCGTGGTCATGAGACGAGAAGAGTATGTTGCCCTTAAAGGTGATAAGGTTATTATTGAAAGCCTGAATTGACTCAAGGTCAAGATGGTTGGTCGGGGTGTCCAGAATAAGGCAATTAGCATTCTGCAACTGCATTCTTGCTATCATGCAGCGCATCTTCTCGCCACCCGAGAGCACGTTTACCTTCTTCTCTACCTCTTCCTGCTTAAAGAGCATTCTGCCGAGGAATCCCTTCATTACGACCTCGTTGCCAGGACCATATTGCGAGAGCCAATCCACGAGGTTGAGCTCGCTCTTGAAGAACTCCGTATTATCCAGAGGCAGATATGCAGTGGTTATGGTAATACCCCACTTGTAGGTACCTGCGTCAGGCTCCCTGTTGCCATTGATAATTTCGAAGAGAGCCGTCATCGCCTTAGGGTTGTGCGAGAGGAACACTGTCTTTTGTCCCTTCTCTATGTTAAACGATACGTTGTCAAACAATACCGTACCATCTGCATCTACCGCCTTCAGTCCTTCTACCTCGAGTATCTGGTTACCAGGTTCTCTATCCATCTGGAATATTATGCCAGGATATTTTCTCGTAGAAGGCTGAATCTCCTCCACGTTGAGTTTCTCAAGCATCTTCTTTCTTGATGTTGTCTGCTTAGACTTAGCAACGTTAGCCGAGAATCTCCTGATGAATTCCTCCAGTTCCTTACGTTTCTCCTCAGCCTTCGCTTTCTGGTTCTGCGCCTGACGCAAAGCCAACTGACTTGACTCATACCAGAAGGAGTAGTTACCAGCAAACATGGTCACCTTGCCAAAGTCTATGTCCACCGTCTGCGTAGAAACAGCGTCGAGGAAGTGACGGTCGTGACTCACTACGAGCACCGTCTGCTCCACGTTGGAGAGGTATTCCTCAAGCCACTGCACCGTGTCAAGGTCGAGGTCGTTGGTAGGCTCGTCGAGAAGCAGGTTGTCTGGATTACCAAAGAGAGCCTTCGCCATCATTACACGCACCTTCTCGTTATTGCTCAACTCCGACATCAGCGAGTAGTGAACTGCCTCCTTAATACCCAGACCAGACAGCAACTGAGCAGCATCGCTCTCAGCATTCCAGCCGTCCATCTCAGCAAACTTCTCCTCCAGTTCAGCTGCCTTGATGCCATCCTCCTCTGTCATCTCGGGCTTAGCATAGAGAGCTTCCCTCTCCTTCATGTTCTGCCACAGAGGCTGGTGTCCCATCAGCACAGTGTTGATAACTGTCTCTGTATCATATTTGAAGTGGTCCTGCTCCAGCACCGACAACCTTTCGCCTGGTCCTAATTCTATCGTACCCTTGTTAGCCTCCAGCTCTCCGCTGATAGCCCTCAGCAGGGTTGACTTTCCTGCACCATTGGCACCAATGATACCATATATGTTTCCAGGAGTAAACTTCAGGTTCACATCCTTGTAAAGCACACGCTTACCAAACTGAATTGCAAGATTTGTTACTGTTATCATTTTCTGTCCTCTCTGATGTTATTTTTTTGTCTTTCTGGGGTTTATAGTTTCTTAAACGGAGCGCAAAGGTACTACTTTTTTTTGAAATACGGAATTTTTATATGCAAAGACATAGTATTAACTTAAATTCTATAAGTTTTTTGCTACTATTTAACACCTGTTCCTTTGGTTTGTTATTTTTCTACCCTTCTTTAATTTTGCACCCTTTACACTCAAACTGTTCTGACTCTCTCGAGCGACTTTTGGCAAAGTTCTAAAGAAGGAAGATAAACCATAACATAAAAGTGATATGAACACGCGCGCAAGGAAAGTGCAAAGAGTGCATTGGGTGCAGGACATAACACATGATTGCTGAAATGTTAAAATCCAACATCAGAGAACGCCTCGCCCTTAACCAACCTAATCAACATTCATACAAGAGATAAACACTTAATGCGAGCTGAACAATAATAATAGCAGGGACACCATATCTGAACTTTTTATGCAGGGTTTTGTGGTGCCAAACCTTCATTCCCAACCAAGCTCCGATGCTTCCACCAAGTACAGCCAACCCCAACAATGCTACTTCACTTATCCGCCACTTGGACTTCTTCGCTTTCCACTTGTCGATGCCGTACATGAAGAAAGTGACCGCATTGATGACGGCGAAGTAGATGAAGACGATATGCAGAAGATTAAGTTCTTTCACTTTATTTCTTCCAATGCTCCTGTTTCAGAATCAATAATGAATCCCCTGACCATAATGTCTTTCGGAACAAGCGGATGGGTCTTGATGGTCTCAACGGTCTTTCTTACAGAGGTTGGAGTGTCCTTGAATCCCTCTAACCACTGGTTTAAGTCTATGCCACACTTGCGGATAGTGTCGAGCGTTTCATCTGTCACACCGCGTGCAATCATTTCATGGTGGAAGTGGTCATAGCTCATGTGACAGGCTCCACAATGAGAATGAGCAACAACCATGATTTCCTTCACACCCAGCTCGTAGATTGCCACGATAAGGCTACGCATGGCAGAGTCGAAAGCCGAGATAACGAGTCCTCCAGCGTTCTTGATAATCTTAGCGTCACCATTCTTTAATCCCAAGGCAGCAGGGAGCAATTCGGTTAACCTGGTATCCATACATGAAAGTACTGCCAGCTTCTTGTCTGGGAACTTGTCCGTTATATACTTCTCGTAGCCCCTTTGCTCTACGAAAGTCTTGTTGTAGTCAATAATCTTGTCTATCATCTTGGTATCAATTATTTCTAAACAGCTACAAAATTACTCAATTTTCATCGGAAAATTGCCAAAATAATACATCTTCATTCCATATTTGAATGTTTTTCTCTTATTTTTATGTAATTTTGTCGCAAAAATTGAGAAAAGAAATATGAAAGATTTGATTAAGAGAGAGCAAAACGAGCTTACTCGTTCTGCCGAGCGTGAAAATCTTAACACGCAATGTAAAGTAAAGATTCAAACAACACTTGGCGACATCGTAGTGCGCCTGTATGACGAGACTCCTATCCACCGTGACAACTTTCTGAAACTGGCAAAGGGGGGCTATTATGATGGCACGCTTTTCCATCGTGTAATTAAGAACTTCATGATTCAGGGTGGCGATCCTGATTCGAAGGGCGCACCTGCAGGAATGCCTCTCGGAGTGGGAGGACCTGATTACACACTGGAGGCTGAGATTAAGGACGGTCTGATTCACAAGCGTGGTGCATTGGCTGACGCAAGACAAAGTGACCAGGTAAACCCTGAACGCAGGAGCAGTGGTTCCCAGTTCTATATAGTATGGGGACAGGTGTATAATGAAGGACAACTCCGTCAGTTCTCCCAACAGATGAAGATGCAGAGGATGCAGGATGTACTCAACAAACTGGCATCAGAACATCGGGATGAGATTATGCAAATGCGTCGCGACAGAAACCGTTCAGGTCTGCAGGAGCTACAGGACAAACTCATTGCAGAGGCAGAGAAGAAAACATCTGATTTCCCAGGTTTGACAGAGGAACAGAAGAACATATATTCTACTATGGGAGGTACCCCACATCTTGATGGACAATATACTGTGTTTGGAGAGGTGGAGGAAGGTCTGGATATAGTTGAGATGATACAGAACACTGCTACAGAACAGGGTGACAGACCTGTAGACGATATAGAGATGAAGATGTCTGTAATAGAATAGCCAGATGACTCAACCCAAGTTCATAATCACAATGGACGGTTACTTTCGTCTCGGCATGGTGCATATGCACAGCGACCTGCTAAAGCCAGGCGACCAATGCATCGGAGGCGGATACTACCAATTCGATTATGCCTCAAACAGAATAATCCTTGACCGTTCATCATACGACTTCGGCAAACCTAAGTGGCATCTGCTAGATAGGCTCATGGTGCCGTCAGCATATAAAGGTCTGGGACTAGTCTATAAATATGACGACAATTTTCATGACGACCTCAAAGTAAGTGAGGAAATGAAAATTGAGTATTATGATTAAAACATAATACAAAAATACACACTACAAAGAAAGCAAAAATCCCGTAATTTTTCGGATTACAGGATTTTGTTTTTTAGAGGGGTGCCCGGTGGGACTGCTCACAAAAAAAGACATTGCTTTTCAGCGATGTCTCTTTTAGGGTGCCCGGTGGGACTCGAACGGATTTAGTGGTTTTTGAATAATCCAAATAACTTTATATATATACTGTATATCAGTAAGTTATAAAATAATTCAGATTTATTGACATTTTTGAAAAGTCACAAAAACTCAAAAATGTTCCATCAATGTTCCATCAATTTGAATTTTTATTCGTATCTTTGCACCGTGTTTGTTTAAACGGAAAGATTATGGCAAAGAAATTCTTTTTGCGGACGAAAGAAACGAAAGGTCGAGCGAGCTTATATATAGAGGTACGCAAGCGTACTCCTAATATTCGTGCATTAGTATGTACTAATATTCCTGTAGATATCCAGACATGGATTCGGGTAAACAAATCACCTAAGTTATGGGAGACCTTTCGCCAGACGAAGGACGGAAAAGTCCTTTCTGATAAGCTTGACTTGATAGAAGCCTCCATTAATGATGTCATTGTCAACGGTATTGACATTGACGGTATGCATTATGACATCGAGGATGGCAATTCCTCTCACAACTCAATGATTCTTAATTCTGCTGTAGAGAAGATTGTCATGAAAGATATCATAGAAATGAGACAGCAGGAAGAAACTGAGCGGAAAGAACGAAAGAAGCGGGCCATGAAGTCCATTGTAGGTTTTTATGAGTATTTCTTGGAGGGCATTCGTAACAGGGACATCCTTCATCACAATGGTGAGCACTACGAAAAATCTACTATTACTATATGGGCTGGTTTCGGAAAGTACCTAAGAGAATATACTCCTACTGGCATGACATTCGATGAGATTACCAAGCCGTTTGCTGATAGGTTTTATACGTTCTTGGAAAAGAAAGGTATGATGCCAAAGACCATATCCAAAAATGTCATTTGTTTCCGCAAACTCTGCAATCTTGCAGCTGAAGAGGGAATCAACAGCAATGCTGTTTCCCTTAAAGTCTGGAAAGAACGTACTGTGAAAGCCAATGAGAAGCGTGCAGAGCTGTATCTTACTGATGAAGAAGTCAATTCACTCTATGAGATGCCCTTGGCAGGAAAGGATGCCGAAGTCCGCGACTTGTTCCTCCTTGGCATATTCTCATGCCAGCGTTTTTCAGATTACGGTTGTTTTACACGCGACAATTTCAAGACTACTAACCGTGGAACGCCTATAATAAGTCTGTTCCAGCAAAAGACGGGCACATATATTGAAGTGCCGATACTCGATGACAGAATGTTTAGAATCTGTGATAAGTATGATTATCGGTTCCCATCAGTCGATAAACGCACAATGAACCATCATCTGAAGCAAATACTAAAGCAATTGTCTGAAGATGTTCCTTCTTTGGCAGAGAAATATGTTACGCAGATTGACATGCGCCAGAAGCAGAGTGAAGAGAACTTTATAAAATGGGGCAAGAAAGTTGAGAAAGGCATGAAACTCAATGATAGTGAGCGTAGTCAGTATGGCAAGTTGAAGAAATATGCCCAGGAGCATAATGGCTCTCCTTTGTTCGAGCGTAATAGTCATGGTGAAGTCATCATGCCAAAGTATGATTTGATTTCCACCCATACTGCCCGTCGTAGCGGAATAACCAACCTCTACAAGCAAGGAATCTTTAATACACGTGAGATGATGGCCATGAGCGGACACCAGAGCGAAAAAGTGTTTGAGAACTATATCAAGGTGGGTGTGAGTGAACAGGCAGACCGCATAGCAGAGAAAGTCCGCTTGGCAAAAAAGACAAGAAAGAAAGCATAGAGATGAAAAAGGGATATGGCGTCGATTTATCAAAGGTCGACAAAATTGATCAGAGGATTAATTTCTCTATAAGGGAGAAAGTAAATTCCTGGCATAACAACAACGTCAGCACATATCAGAAGTTTCTAAGGAACTTCGAAAAGATGTCTATAACGAACATCGATTTTGCCTCAAAGCTTTTCAGAGTGTTTGCAGACAATATTCCCAAAGAGACAGAAAAGGTATGGAGCTACTTCTTTGCGAATACAGACGATATGCAAACTCCAAGTCTATTGGACAAATACGAAACGGTTTTGGACACATGCCTTGAAGGGGATAATTGCTTTGGCGTCGATTTGTCAACAGGAGAAGTAAAGTTGCACTCAAACAGCAATCCTGAAAAAATGGACTCTGGAGAAGTCTTGTTTTCGAAAAAGATGTCTGACTTGTTTTTTGATGGTATTCCCAAGAGGGCCAGAAATTACATTGTAAATATGTTCACAGAAGATGGTAATGATGAAGAGACTCTGAGAATATTCGTTTATACAATAATGTCTATCGCTCTGATTTCTGTGCCAAAACTGATAGAGAATCTGATAAACAAGCGTAAGCAAAACTATAACCTTGCTTATTCTGTAAGCTATTTCATGATTTTCGACAAAGGACTATTGAAGATGCAGAAGAAGCTTACGGAAATCATCAGCAATGCCAATTTGGGATATGATTTCCAGATGATGGCAGACAACCTGACAAGGAGCTTCGTCAGTTCGAGCGTTTCTCATGGCTACAACTCTAAGGCAGAATGGAAAGAACTACGCCAGGAAGAAGATGAAGAAACAGCAGAGATTATTGATTCTACACTCGCAAAGACAAAGGGGAAAGGTGGAAGAAAGGCCGATTTCAGAACGTTGGAAGAACTGTGTATCGGGAACAAGAAAGCCGTGACTCAACTGATTGAGCAGTTTTTGGAGGAAGAGCAGGAAACAGTTTCCTTGGCTTACTTGTTTTACTCGTTGATAGTTTCTGGCCATATATCATGCAGAGATTACGAGGCTTTCCATCGTTCATTGGTAGAAGCCTATCCTTTGGCAGACATTAAGGGACTGACTAAACCACAGGCAAGGTATTCTGAGCTGTTGGTACATGCCAATATTCTCCTTGACGACACGAAATACAAGTTGTACAAGGAGTACAATACGATTAAATGGAAAAAGGCTCGCAAGGTCATCAAGAAATGGCTACCGCTATTTACTGCGATTGACCAGGATTAGTAGGTTATAACTGAGTATAGAAATGAACGGGTAAGAGGCTATTTGAAACTGTCTTACCCGTTTTTTTGTGTTAACAAGCATTAAGAAAGGGTTGGCTTAATTGCTCTTGGTATATACAACCCCTCATTTATTTTCAAAAAAGTACCTTTGCAACTGCATCCGAGCTCGTATAGATGCATGTGAGTTGTCAACGTCATTCGGTGATTCCGTATGACACAGTAATAAACCTATAGCTGGTAAAAATGACACATAAAAATAGAATATCTAAGGAAAAAGATGCCAATACCTCTTTATATGAGGCTGTAGGCAAGATGCTCCTCGGCAATGTTGCTACAGGGCGCATGGTGAATCCTGCTCCCTTTAGTCTTATCAGTAAGGCTTTCAATATAGGACAGGATATGGAATATGAAGAACTGTTGGAGAAGCCCCTCTGGCAGTTCAGTGGCAAAGATCACGAGTACATGCTCAAGCATGTTCTCATGGAGAGTTTCTCTTGTGTGGAAGTGAAGCCAACTTCTCAGAAAAGATATGTGCAGGGCTATCAAGGTATTGCTACGCTCTTCGGATGTAGCAAATCTACGGCCCAACGCATCAAGAAGAGTGGCATCATTGACGAGGCTATTACTCAAGTAAACCGTAAGATTCTCGTTGATGCCGATCTGGCTTTGCAACTGGTTAAGGAAAATGGATATAAAGTGAATGAGCCATGAACATCATCGAATGTATGAACCATTTCTGGTCTCAGAATGTATATGAGCCATGCTCACCGAGTGAGACGACATTAATGTTTTATCTATTGTTCGAAGCTGAACGACAGCGGTGGGCGATGCCGTTTAAAGTGCCAACTCAGTTGTTGATAGCCTATACAGGTATCAGTAAGCAGAGTATTGTCGACGCGCGTGAAGGTCTCATGGAACGAGGGTTGATTACCTACACTAAGGGAGAGGGCAAGGGAAGACCTGCCCTATACTCCCTTGTTCTTGGAAAGAATGACTCCGTTAATATAGACCATGATTCGACACAAGAGGCAACACACGACTTGACTTCTGAGGGCACTCCAGTAATGCCGCAAAAGGAATCGCAAGAAGATACTCAAATAGAGACGCAGAACCCGACTCAGGATCAGCCCTGTGAATTGACCCATGAACAGATTCAGGAGAATGTTGGTATTCTGACTCAAGAGCAGTCCCAAGTTATGCCGCAACATACAGAAGAAGAGTTGTCTCAGCAGGTTTCAAAAGAAGAGCCTCAATCATCGTCACAAATGTTGTCGATGACCGTACTTCGTAAGAAACTACTCGATGATAAGAAATGGCAGGAAGAGTTGAGGGAGCAGCTTGCCAAAAATGGTATTGAATTGGACAATGCCAGATTGGTGAAGGCCATAGAAGAATTCTTCGATTACCAGGAAAGACAGGAGGTCACTGAACATGACGAAGCTGAATGTCGCAAGTTTGTATTTTATAGTATCAGAAAGCGCTTCAAGAATAAGCCGATTTAATAAAGAACGCAAACCTACAGGCAGCAACTGAAACGCTACGGGCAGAAGCGACCATGCGAAATAATGGTGTAGCTTATTATACCTAAATTTCCGGTTCATGTGCATGGCACACAAACCGTCGCGAGCATGCTCGCTAAATATAGGTAAATAAGCCACGGGGCTTACCCCCTTGGATTCCCCAGCAGGGAGTGATTTCTCCCTGCACCCACCACTCAAGGCGCTGCCCTGAGAACTCACAAGGGCTGCTTGCCCTTTGGAAACCTCGCAAGGGGGTGACCCTCCCCCTTGACCGCCCCGCTCAGAGGCCTCCACCTCTAAGAACTCTGGCCAGGGAAAGTCTCTGGATCCTATAATTCACATTAATATTTTTACTTATGGCTAAAGGAGATAGATTTGTAGTCCTTACAATGGACAAACAGACCGGCAATGCCGGAGGACTCTCTGCTCACATAGACAGAGTGGTTTACGATGCAAGCGTAGATAAGATGGTAACATTCCGTCCGAAGAGCGTCCGTGACGATTCACGTACCTATCTTAACCGTGAATGTATTGCAATTGCATCTAAGGTCGGAAGAACACAGGCCATTTGGAATCGTCTCAAAGAAGAGGGATTCTCACGCGAGGCTACCGACAAGAAAGAAAAGAAGGAGAAAGGCAAGTCTGCCAAGAAGACAAGAAAGGTCAAGTCTGATGCTGTTATAGCATTATGCTTCATCTGTAGCTCTGATGAGGATACCATGAAGCAGTTTGAAGCCGATGGTAAACTTGACGCATGGATTGACGCAACACTTGACTGGTTCAAGAAAGAGTTTGGAGAAAAGAATGTAGTGTCTGCTGTTCTACACATGGATGAGACGACACCTCACCTGCATGTTACAGTGGTTCCCATCACACATGAGCCACCCAAACCTCGAAAAGAAAAGCCCAAATTCGATGAGAATGGAAATCCAATCCGACAGTATGAGACCGATAAGAACGGTAACATTATCCTTGATGAAAAAGGTCGTGCCGTTGTTAAGAAGCGTACCTATAAGAAGCAGGAGGTTACTGCTCGTCTATCTGCCAAGGATCTCTGTCATCCTCAAGCCATGAAACGTTGGCAGACAGATTATGCTAAAGCTATGGCACCATTCGGTCTGCGCCGAGGTATTGAAGGTAGCACTCTGAATAGAGTTCCGCCTGCAGAGTGGATCCTCCAGCAGATTAATGGCCAACTTATAGCTGTTGAAAAGAAAGTAGAGGAGCAGGAGGCTAATAAGAAAGCAAATAGCGAGATTATTCAAAATCAGGTGAATACCATCACCAACAATGCGACAACCATTGGCCAGCAAGAAACGACTATTACCGCTAACGATGCCACTATCGATACACAGAGTAATACTATTACTATGAATAATAAGGTGTTAGAGCAGCAGGAAACGGCCAAGAGAGAGAATGCTTCAGCAATAGAAGAGGGTAATCGGCAGAGACGACGATTGGAGCAGTCTACTAACGACATTAATCGGAAAGTAGAACAGGCTAAAGCTGATCTTGAAAAGTGGGGCGCAGTTCTCATAGACGAAAAGACTCTGGAATACCCGAGTCTAACCGAAATTGAGTTTGATGACGGCCGTACCTTTCAACAACTATTCACAAAGGCTATCAATGACATCGTTTCAACAATCAATGCCCCATTAAATGTTATGTATGTTACGCAGAAGCAGTGGCGCGGACAGAAGACTAAGGCTGTGAAGGACATTGTTAGTAACCTGGAGAACGAACTTTTTGGAGCCAACGGCATCGACAATGCTTACAAGAAGGCTATCACCACTTTCGGAAAGGAACTATATCGTGAGGCCAAGGCCGTGATAGCACATACCATCAAGGAGAACGAACAATTAAAGAAGAGGATTGTGGAGCTGGAGTCTGAGAACACAGTTCTTGATGGCGACTACAAACTTGTCAAGAAACGGAATTCCGAACTTTCTGCTAAAATTACTCAAATGACTACTGAATCTGAGAATTACAAGCAATCATGGGAAAGGGAGAAACTGGCCCGACATGAGGACGGTTCCCCTGTTGTGTGGTCAAGCAGCAAGAGACAGCTCACTAACGTTGAATATCAAAGGTATCTGTTGGAGCAGTTTGAAAAGAAAAAGAAGGAACTGGAAGATGAGAAGTTGGCTCGCACAAAAGAACGTGATGAACGACGTAAGGCAGAAGTAGCTCATAAGCGTCACATGAAGGAAATCAAGGAAATGATTCTTGCCATGTTCTCACTCAACTTTAAAAAGGTAGTCAAAATTATCATCGACCATTGGAAGGCTGAGCTGAAAGAATTCGCCAGAGACATCATGGAAGAACTGAAATCTGCGATTTTTGGTGCCGAGCCTACAATAGAAGGGCGCAAGTTATACGTCAGTGACGCTTTTACGTGGGCAAGAGTTTTTGCAGAGCTTGACGAAGATGAAAGCTGGACAGTCGACTTAACAAAGCTGGAACCGCTTCGTGAAGATGCCATGCGTATTGCAGACGGTACGTGGGAGGCATATCGTGAGGAAATGGCCCGTAAGGAGCAGCGGACAGAACTATTCAACTCTGCTGTTGCCGCCCTCGTGGAAATGGGTAACAATTCATATCAACGGCATCTGAATCAAGAACAAGCAGATACCATTGAAACCTTTATTCTCTTCGATGGTGGTGATCGCAAGCAGTTGTGCGACGAAATTTGGAATGAAGCTATCACCAGCATACGGAGTGGATGGCGTAATGGTACCTACGAAGCGCTTGAAGAACTGCGCACAGGGGAACTATATGGCCAGAGTTATAGCAATGGGCTTAGCGTATAAAGCATCGAGCGGTTCTGTGAAAATACAGATCCGCTCAATACCTT
This sequence comes from Prevotellaceae bacterium UBA4332, assembly GCA_002394365.1. Lineage (GTDB taxonomy): Bacteria > Bacteroidota > Bacteroidia > Bacteroidales > Bacteroidaceae > Prevotella. The sequence goes on along the minus strand of DGTQ01000014.1, from coordinate 1,345 downwards.
TTCTATTTCCCTTTCGTCTTAGATTCCGTCTTAACTCGTCTAAATCTCACGTAAATATTGCGTAACGCTACGTAAACTATTTTTTGAAGAATGCCCTATGTAAGGGAATTATGAAGAATTCCTCTTAAACCGCTCCTATTTTTCGTTTTTAAGAGCTACCATACTGATATATGTTGCCCTTTTTCTTGTTGATGATAATCTTTCTCTCATCTTGGTCAACATGTTTCCGATTTCTGCCTTTTTCTATTTGTTGGTGTGTCAGATAAATGATTACAACACAACTTGGCTATATTAATATGCCATTTTTATCATTTTTAGTGCTTTTGGCACAATAAATGTTATTTTTTCCGTAAAAAATTTGCGGAATATAGAATAATATTTGTATATTTGCAGCAGAATTACAAAAGAAAATAGTTATGCTTACCAAATTTGCCGTAAAAAACTTCCGAGGCTTCGCAGAAAGAATTGAGTGGAATTTGTCTCATCCAAGTAATTATTCGTTTAACACATACGCAATCAAAGATGGCGTCGTTAAAAATGGTATTATCTATGGCCCAAATGGGTCAGGCAAAACAAACTTCAGCTTGGCCTTATTTGATATTGTAAATCATCTAACTCAGAAATTCAAAAAGCCCGAATATTACCAAAATTTCGTTTATGGTGGTGACATTTCCCAGAATGTCGATTTTGAATACACATTCAAATTCAAAAACCAGGAAGTAGAATACCAATATTCAAAGAATGTGATTGGTGTACTCGTCAAAGAAGCACTAGTCGTTGATGGCGTGGAAATCTTCAAACGCACAATGAATTCTTTGACAATAGACGAAAAGCAGTTCCCGATTAACAAAGATGCAAAACGTAATTTGCAGATGAATGCGAATGGCATATCAATTGTAAATTATCTGCTGACTTCTTATCCACTTACGAAAGATCACTACCTGATTCAGATGCGTGATTTTGTTGATACTATGCTTTGGTTTAGATGTCTAAAAGTCAATGAGTACATGGGATTTGACAATATGGTCACCATTTTGGATGAATATATTATCAAGAATAATTTGGTGAACGACTTTTCAGCTTTTCTTGAGAATGTGAGCGGGCAAAAGTTCGAGTTCGTTCCAACTAAGGAAACAGATAAGATGCTGTTTTGCAAGATAGGAAACGGAAGTATAGCTTTCGACCTTATTGCTTCTACTGGAACTCAGTCCTTAAAGCTCCTATATTTCTGGTTAAAGAAGATGGGCCAGGCTTCCTTTGTCTTCATTGATGAATTCGATGCATTCTATCACTTCAAATTAGCTTTTGAAGTATGTAAGCAGTTGTTTAATCTTGATTGTCAGGT
>DGTQ01000007.1:154209-185372 GCA_002394365.1 Prevotellaceae bacterium UBA4332 | reverse complement strand
CTTTTGGGGTGCACTTCACCTCCCTATTTCTAATTAGTAATGAGCAATTAGTAATTAGTAATGAGTAATTAGGAATATTTGAATAAGATTTTAGACGAGATTTTTATTGGATTTTTGAGTGCTGAAAGCACGAAATGAAAAAGAGCCTTCTGAATATTTGTGGACAAGATTTTTGTTAAGATTTTAGACGAGATTATAAGAAAATCTTCTCAGAAAATCCATGAAAAATCGGAAAGAAAATAAAAGAGGACGATAATTCATGATTTCGGCTTCGCCTCAAAAATCTTTAGGAAAATCTAAAAGAAAATCAAGGTAAAATCTTTTTCAAATATTCCTAATTCTTGCGCTCCGTAGGTGCTCAGGCGTTTCTGCTCCCCGAAAACGGGGAGACCGAGAGGGGTTAAAAGACCATTGACAAAGCTCGGAGTTCTAATTGAGAGAAGAAGGGAGGTGTAAGGGAGATGTAAGGGATATTTAGAGAACCGACCTCCCTAACGTCAAGTCGCATAAATACTGGGCTCAGAGCCAATTTAGGGAGGTTAGGAGGAAGAAAAAGCTGTGATTTTCTTTTTCCTTAATATTTTGTCGTCTCGAAAGTTTTTCTTAACTCTGCCTCACTAAGGTGAGTCAAGTTAGAATGCACTCGGCAAAAAAATAAATGGATTTATTTTGTTTTGCGCTCGTTTTTTACTAACTTTGCAGTTAATCACCAGTAAGGGCTGAGGAAGCTATGCTTCCGCGTGTGGTTGCTTAGCTTCCGCGTCTGGTTGCTTAGCAACCGCGTGTGGGCGCTTAGCCGCCGCATCTGGGTGCTTAGCTACCGCAGGGCGAGGCAAATATCCTCTGCTACAAGTGCTTCAGTGGAAGCCGCTGGTGTGACATATTGGTAAAAATAATTAGCGTTAGTGCTATATTCGAATCTTCTTAGAACCTAGGAAACTCTAAAGAACATTGTCTCGAGTAAGTACCAGCGCCCATGCATAGCGTGGGCTGGACTTATCTGACAATGTAGGTTTTCCTAGGACCGTAAGAAGAGGATAAGAGCGGTTTCACGCTTTTTTATATCCTCATTTCTTTTGGTCTTGGAAACCTGCATACCTTCGAAAGATAGTCCTTTCGCCCTTAATCTGTAATGCGCTGGTATGGCAGACACACCTCTCTCTTCCCATTTCTTTACAAATAGGGAAGGCAACACTCTTATCAAGGAATTTGAGGGCATATTATCCAACAACCCCCAAGTCAAGAATCTTGATGCCGTAGTGGGATTTCTACGAGCGTCAGGCTATTTCACTTTGCGTCCGTTCCTTGACGGAATCAGTAAGGTGCGCATACTGATAGGCATAGATGTAGATAAATACATTGCCACAGCCCACCAGAAAGGCGAGCTGTTCTTTGGGGCAGAGGAAGAAGTGAAAGAAGAATGTCTGCGTATGCTCAGGCATGATATAGAGCAATCCCACTATTCCAGACAGGTGGAGGACGGTATGCTCCAGATGGTGCAGGACATGATAGACGGCAAACTGGAACTGCGAGCCCACCCTTCAAAGAAGATACACGCAAAGCTCTACATCCTCTATCCCGACAACTTCAACCAGCACACCTTCGGGGCAGCTATCACGGGTAGCAGCAACCTCAGCGGAAACGGTCTTGGAGTAGGTGAAGAACACCAGTACGAGTTTAATGTCAAGCTGACTCAGTTTGAAGATGTAGCCTTTGCCAAGCATGAGTTTGACCTGCTTTGGGAAGAAGCCCGTAATGTGCCCATCAGTGCAGAGGACTATCAGGAAACACTCGACAAGACATATCTGAAGAACGATGTGTCGCCCTACGAGCTCTATATCAAGATGCTCATGGAATACTTCTCTGACAGAGTGCTGGAGGTTGACCAGGATGACCCCTTCGATATGCCAGAGGGGTATGACAAGTTCGAATATCAGACAGATGCCGTCATAGAAGGCTATCAGAAACTCATTCGATACGACGGCTTCTTCCTTGCCGATGTCGTAGGTTTGGGCAAGACGGTCATTGCCACTATGATAGCCAAGAAATTCCTCATAGAAAATGGCAGAGACAACACCAAGATACTCGTTGTCTTTCCGCCAGCCGTAGAGCAAAACTGGAAGACCACCTTCAAGGACTTCGGCATAGACAAATACACTCGCTTCATCTCCAACGGCAGTCTCTCTAAAGTGCTCGACGACGAGAATTATGACTATTGGAATGCAGACGAGTACGACCTCGTGCTTGTAGATGAAGCCCACAAATTCCGCAACCACACCACTGGCGCCTTCCAGCAGTTGCAGGAGATATGCAAGATGCCTCGCATGGTCTCAGGCAAGATATCAGGCTATAAGAAGAAGGTGATGCTCATCTCCGCCACCCCTATGAACAACTCGCCCATAGACCTGTACTATCAGATACTGATGTTCCAAGACCCTCGCCACTGCACTATCGACGGCGTTCCAAATCTCACGTCGTTCTTCTCGCCGCTTAATGTGGAGTTCAGAAAATTGAGAAAAGACCCCCAGTTTGATGTAAGAAAGTTCAAGAAACTGGCAGAAAAAGTGCGCGACAGGGTGATAAAGCCGCTGACGGTACGACGCACCCGAACCGATATAGAGAACATTCCGCGCTACAGGAAGGACGTGGGAGGTTTCCCCAAGGTAGCAGAGCCTATAAAGAAGGAATATGAATTGAACAATCACCTTGCCGACCTCTTTGTGGAGGCAATGGAGATACTCGACAAGAAACTTGCCTATGCCCGCTATCAAGCCATAGCCTACCTGAAACCAGACGCAGCCCCAGGCTTATACGACAATGCAGAACTCATAAGCCGCAGTCTGGCAGGCATACGCAAGAACGGACTCGTGAAGCGCCTTGAGAGCAGTTTCTATGCTTTCAGAAAATCGCTGGAGAACTTTCGGGATGCCAACCAGTATATGATAGACATGTGGGAGAAGGACAAGATATTCATAGCCCCAGACATGAATATCAACCAGCTCTATGACAAAGGCTACACAGATGACGAGATAGAAGAGAAACTCAACGAGAAGGCAGAGAAGAACCCCAAGAACGCCGTATTCAGGAGCACGGACTTCAAGCCAGAATACATCGACCTCCTGCGTCAGGACCAGGAACTGCTCGACCATATGTGGCTCGAATGGGAATACATCAGCGACAGCGACGACTCCAAGTTTGCAAGGTTTGAAACCCTGCTTAACGAAGAACTGTTCAGCAAGGAAAAGAACAAGGAGGGCAAGATAGTGGTGTTCTCCGAATCGGTTGACACCATAGAATACCTTGCCCGTCGCATAGGCAGGGATGACGTGCTCGTCATCTCGTCCGACAACAGAGACCAACTCTTCAAGACCATACGCGATAACTTTGATGCCAACTGGAAGAAGCAGAAGAACGACTATAACATCATCCTCACCAGCGATGTGCTTGCCGAGGGTGTCAACCTGCATCGTTCCAACATAATCGTGAACTACGACACCCCCTGGAACTCCACCCGCCTCATGCAGCGCATAGGACGTGTCAACCGTATAGGCTCAAAGTCCGACACCATTTATAACTACGTGTTCTACCCCTCAAGACAGGGCAACGAGCAGATAAACCTCAAGCAGATTTCCCTCAGTAAGATACAGACATTCCACACCACCTTCGGCGAGGACAACCAAATCTACTCCACTGACGAGATAATAGACCGCGACCTTGACAAACTCTTCAAGGAAGGCATAAAGAATGAGCAGGCAGACCGCAACCTCGAACTGCCATTCTACGAAGAACTGCGAAGCCTCTATCAGCAGAACCGCAAGGAGTACAGGCGCATAGAGAAGATGTCGCTCAGAAGCAGGACAGGACGCGAGCCGCGCACGGTAGAAGGAGAACAGCTCTCAAATGATACACTCGTGTTCCTCAAGACCAACTTCCGAAAGATATTCTATCTGGTGGATGACAGGCAGACGAGGGAATTGTCTGTGCTCGACGCGCTTAATTATTTCAAGGCTCAGCCAGATGAAAAACCCGTAGAGAGAATAGCCCAGCATCATGACCACGTGGAAAAGGCACTTAGGGAATTCCAAACTGCCAAGACACGAGAGATGCAGGAGGAAGCCCAAAACCAGAACCAGCGCAGCAACCTCGGTGCACAGGTGATAACAGCCATCAGCCTTATCAACAACATGATGCCGATGGTGGACGATGTAGAGAACCGCCAGAAACTCCTGCAGTTGAGAGAACTCACAGAGCGAGGCACCATAACCTATATAGGCAAGCGCCTGCAACGCATACAGAAAGACCTGCAAAGACAAGGGAGCAGCAAGGCAAAGCTGACTTTCGATGAAGCCCTGAAGCAGGTGCTCGAAATGGCAGACCACTACAGTGCCTACTACAGGGAGACGCAACATGCCGAGGACGAGACGGAGGCAACAATCATACTCTCAGAAAGTTTCAAGTAACCCCCAAGCAAAAACCTAAAACCTAAAACCCAAATAAAACTATGAACTATAAAGACGTAATCGAATCAAGGTATAACCGTAAGAACTGGCTCCTGCTCCTGCGTGATATTTTTGGCAACAAGGCTAAGTTTTGGAGCACTCCTTACGTGGTAGAGACTGACAGCCAGATGGCAAGGCAGGCACTCTGGTTAGGCACCATCAGCCTCAGTGATGAACAGACCATAGCCATCTACGAGGTAGAGCTGGCGGAAAGTGTGGACATAGAGCGTAACAGGCGAGGCATACGAGACATGCTCCTTACTCAGTGGCGCAATAATGGCAATGCGGGAGCCTTCATGTTCTGCTACAGAGAGAATGAGAGCGTGTTGAGATTCTCCTACGTCAGCGAGTCGTGGAAGTTTGCCGATGATGGCACATACCAGAAGGAGTCAACAGACACCAGGCGCTTCACCTACCTGCTTGGCGAAGGTCACAGAAGCCGCACAGCCATTCAGCAGTTTGAGACGCTGAAGGGTAGTGCCCAGACCTTGAAGGACCTTACCAAAGCCTTCTCCGTAGATGCCGTCAGCGATATGTTCTTCAGAGACTACAAGGCGCAGTATGCCAACATTATCTTCTACATCACAGGCAAGCGCATGGTGAAGAAGGGCAACAAATGGGAGGAGATAAAGGAAGGCAGGGCTTGCAGAAAGATACTCGATGAGTTCTCCGAGTTTGCCGACCCAGAGAAGGCGGTGCGCGACTATGTGAAGAAGCTCATGGGCAGACTGGTGTTTCTGCAGTTCCTTCAGAAGAAAGGCTGGCTTGGTGTGCCTCTAAATGAAGACTGGGGCAATGGTGACCATGAGTTTATACAAAACCTCTTTGCCAACACAAAGGACAAGGACAACTTTGTGGATGGTGTTCTCGAAGCCATATTCAATGATCTCAACACTGAGCGAGAGGGAGATAAGTCAAAGAAATATAAGTTTAAGATTCCTTACCTCAATGGCGGACTCTTTGAGCGTGACGCTACAGACGAGACAAGGTTTCCTCTGCCAGCCAAATACATGGAAGATATGCTTGAGTTCTTCTCTCGCTATAACTTCACCATAGACGAGAACGACCCCAACGATGCAGAAGTAGGTGTTGACCCAGAGATGCTTGGCAGAATCTTTGAGAATCTGCTTGAAGACAACAAGGACAAAGGTGCTTTCTACACTCCGAAGGAGATAGTGCAGTATATGTGCAGGGAAAGCCTTATAGCCTATCTGCAGACAGACCAGAATGAAGAATACAAGGAGAACATTCGTCAATTTGTCACAACACATAATGCTGAACTGCTTGGCTCAATAAAACTTGAAATTGACCAAAAACTTAAAGATGTAAAGATATGCGACCCAGCCATAGGTTCGGGTGCATTCCCTATGGGTTTGCTCAAGGAACTGTATCTTTGCCGTTCAGCCATAGAAGGACTGGATGATGACAACGCATCGGAGATAAAGAAACACATCATACAAAATAATATATATGGTGTGGATATAGAGAAAGGTGCAGTTGACATAGCCCGTCTGCGCTTCTGGCTCTCGCTGATAGTAGATGAGAAAACACCTCATGCCTTGCCTAACCTCGACTTCAAGATTATGCAGGGCAACTCCTTGCTGGAGCAATACAAGGGAGTTGACTTGTCGGCAATGACACAGGAAAAGAACGAGAGAGGCAAGAACTACCAGACCACCATGTTTGACGATATGCTCGACGTATATCGCAGGGAACTGCGTGAAATGTTAAACGAATACTATCAATGCACAGACCACAAGGAAAAGAAAACCTTACGCAAGCGTATTATAAATAATGTGAAGAAACAGCTCAAAGAGCAGAGCATCAACATAGACTTTGGCGACCTCGACCTCTCGGGCAATGACCAGTTCTTCCTCTGGCACACCTGGTTCCACGATGTTTTCTCACAAGGAGGCTTTGATATTGTTATTGGAAATCCACCGTATGGAGCAAAGTATGATAATCAGACAAGGCGATATTATAAGAACACCTATGTAACAGCAAATAGCATACGCGGCTTACAGAAAGGGTCACTCGACACATATACATTGTTCATTGAACTCGGTTATAACCAACTCAGACGGGGTGGCTGCTTTGCCTATATCGTCCCCATCTCGTTAACGTCAAGTGATTCTCTTACTGGCGTTCATCGTATTTTGTTGGAAAACTGTGATACAATTCATATATCATCGTATGCAGTACGCCCAAAGCCCGTATTTGAAAATGCCGTCGTAAACACGTCAATACTGCTTTTCCAAAAGACCGGAACCCCCTGTCAGCATTTGTATTCCACAAAAATGCACAGAAGAGGTAACGAATTTGATTTGCAGAAGCTTATTGACAATCTTCAATTTGTTGATGTCAATAGTTATATAATGATAGGTCGCATACCAAAGATTGGTTGTGAACTTGAAAAAGACATTCTCTCTAAAATTTTCAAAAACACTCCAATTAAAACGTTTTATGATGAAAATGGTGCCCCAATCTATTATAGGACGACTGGCGGTAGATACTTTAAGGTTGTAACCAATTATCCGACTGGCTCAACCAAAGAGAAACCATTATATTTCCAAAAGCAACTAGCGAATGCTATTGGTTGCATTCTTAGCAGTTCTCTGGCCTTTTGGTTTTACCAAATCTATTCAAACAATCTCGACTGGAAGACATACGAGATAGAGAATTTCACAGTCCCTCGGCTTTCAACTGAGAATATTGAGTATCTTGACAAGTTATATTCTCGGTATCTTAAAGATATAGAAGCTAATGCCAACACAAGAACAACATCTGGAGAGTCAACTTACAATGTCGATTCCTTCAAGGAATATAAGATTGTACGTTCTAAATCTATCATTGATAAGATAGATGATTATATCTGTCCATTATATGAATTGACACAAGAAGAAACTGATTTCATAAAAAAATATGAATTAGAGTTTAGGCTTGCTGGAGAATAAAAAAAACTGCTGACGTTAACTTTTCAGAATATGAAATAGACTTCCTCATTAACCTATGACGAAGTAAAGATAGTAGACCCTGAAACACCAATAACAAGGGAAGAATACGAAAAAGAAGAATAAATGATAAAGCCTCGCAGAAAAAGCGAGGCTTTATAGTTCTTTTTTATGTCTTTCTAATCTCTTTGTGTTCTAATATTGTTTCTTTGCAATATCTGTATTATTGATATAGGTAAAGATTATTACCGTATTAGCTATAAAATTTGTATGTAAATATTTGCAGGAAACACAGAATAGTTGTATCTTTGCAAATATGGAAATGACAATTATTAGCGCGAAGCAATTCGCAACAAAATTAAAAGCGACTATACAGGCATCAGGAAGACTTGGTTTTACTGATGAGACTGCAAAGTCACTAAGGCTCTCTTCTGAAAAACGTGCTAAATTTGCACAAGACAAGGAAAAGGGGGCGTTATATTTAATGATAGTAGATAAGTCAGATGAGGATGCTTTTCAAATTAGAGAGTCAAGTGGATATTTCTATGTTCCGACCAAACAGATGTTTGATATGCTTGGATATGACTACGAGAACAATAATATAATGTTTGATTTGGTACGGCAGACTAACATAGGCGATGAAATCGAAGGACTGGTTTTCAAAATGAAACCAAGAATAAATAAAAGAAAGGAGAAAGAGGTGAAAGAGTAATAAAAAAATAGAGACGAAAAATCCTCGTGTTACGTAGGAAATAACACGAGGAGCAGAGGTTCAGCTTCATCGATTGAAAGACCTTTAGTCTCACAAATGCTTGGGATGAATGCCTCGGAGCAACTGCAAAGGTACGCTTTTTTGGTGGAACTTGCGGCATTCTACGCCCAGAAATCGATTATTGAGAGTAATTTTTAACTTTTGGATTATTATTAAACGCATACAATATGATATATCCAGTTCAAAAAGTGCTACCTCTTTCGTTTCCGGGTGAGAGTATCGACACTTTAACAGAGACAATCCCGGATTTGGGTCCTTTGCATTTGCATATATGCGAGGGAATAGACTTTACTTCTGAGCATCAACTGCCTGTAGTTCATCCTGAAGTTGTCAGTCCACCTTCAGAACTTCAAGCCTACTATAGGTTGAAAGAACGTCCTGATGTGGAGAAGAAGAATGTCTTCGGACATTTTTATACATCAGACAATAATATAGAGAGGGTATGGAACAGACCTCATTCTTTCATCAGTTTATTTAGAAAGTTCGGAGCAATTCTTTCTCCTGATTTCTCCATTTTGACAAATATGCTTGAGATACAACGGTTGTGGAATGACTTTCGCAACAAACTTCTTGCAGAATTTTACCAAAAATGGAATGTGCCAGTCGTTGCCTCTCCTTCGTGGAGTTCTGATATGAAGAATATAGAACGTTATATGGAGGGATGGCCACAGAACTCAATTATTGCAATAAATAGTACTGGCGTTTGCCGTGACAAACGTTCAAGACATATTTGGCTTGATGGTTATTATGCCATGCTCTCAATACTGAAACCTGTGCATATTCTTCGATATGGAGGTAAGATTGAAGGCGAAAAATGTGATATAAGTACCTATTATATTAATAATAATAAGATTGTTTGAAATGGGAGCAAACGGTTCGTATAATAAAAGTTTAGGCGGAGTCCCTCAGGATAAACGCACTCACATTGAAACTGGTCACAGGATTATGGGACACAAGGTGTTGCTTCAAAATGGAAATAGACCACAGACGAAGAACATCATGAATTCTAATTCTGAAAGTCCAACATATCTTATGGCAAAACTGAATGAAGACGGCTCGTTGACAGTGTTAAACATCAATCAGAATAAAGACCATAAGATAAAATTTGAAATTAATTTGAAATTCGATTCTCATGGTAATATTCGTCCATATAATGGAACAGAAAGCAATACTCATGCGCATGAGTGGTATGAAGGAGATGATGGTAACATGCACAGAAAACCGACGCAAGGAAACAGCCACCTACCTATACCAAATTCCTATAACGACTTGATACATGCCATTGAGAAGTTTAATAAACAGAAAAAACATATTATATCATGATTGAACGTAAAAGAAAAATTGCCATAAGGGATTTCAGAGGTCCAGGGCAACATGTTTACGAAGACGAATTAGGGTTTAGCAATAGGGATTTTCAGGAAGCCAGAACGCTGGTTCCTCGAGAAGCTTTTCGCTTTCACGTTGAGAATATTGGCTTAAATATGGCGTTTTATTATCCAAATACGGATACTTTTTATGGCATCCATACAGAATCTATACCTGTCAAGGTGAAAATTTTGCCACGACATCGGGAATGGTCAGACTTTGTTGGATGGCAATGCGAGAGTGATACTCATGATGATGGGGAAGTGATAGCAGTTTTCAATTCGGCTTCAGAAATATGGGACAACCTTCGTATTGATAACAAACCTTTTGAGGAGGTACTTAGGAATTCCTATATAACGGCATTGAACTAACTCATTTTAGTCATTAGTCATTTTCGATTTAGGGAACGGGCATTTTTGCTCACTATAATATGAACATTTATAATTATAGTGGCGGTTTTGACAATCTGTTTTCGATTTTGACTAATGACTAAAATGACTGCACGCAGAGAAACTGTACGCCATCGCTAAGCAACAGTCCACTATCGCTAAGCAACAGTGCGCCATTGCTTAGCAAGAATAATCCTCAGCAAAATTTGGAGGTTAGGAAGAAAATATGTAACTTTGCCAACAGAAATGATAAATAAGGCAGACTGCATAACGAAATTGAGAAATTGTAGGGACGTGATGACAGAGAAGTTTGGCGTACGTTCTATGCGGTTGTTTGGCTCTGTGGCTCGTAATGAGCAGAATGAGTCAAGCGATGTAGATGTTTGTGTGGAAATGGAACCGAGTTTGCTGAAACGATCTGGTTTGAAACTTTATTTGGAGGAGGTTCTAAACTGTAAGGTTGACGTATTGCGTAACCATAAGAGTATGGATCCTTACATTACTCAACAGATAAATAGGGATGGAATTCTTATCTTCAATTGATAAACAGGCTGTGCTTCATGTACTTGACAGAATAGATGAGGCTATAGATACGGTGAAAATACGTAATAGGAGTATTTTGAGTGCTGACGACTATTTGTCAACTCCTGAAGGAAAAGAAAAACTCGATGCTGCTTGCATGGTTATTGAGGCTATAGGAGAAAGTTTCAAGAATCTTGACAAGTTGACGAATTATGAATTGCTGCCTCTTTATCCTGCAATAGAATGGAGAGAGGTCAAAGGTGTTAGGGATGTTATTGCTCATCATTATTTTGATATAGACTCCAGCGAGATATATAATATAATAAATAATGATTTGGATACTCTAAAGGAAGCAATTCTATTCTTTAGAGAAACAATAAGTAAGAAATAAAATACGGAATAAATATACATTCTTCGCCCTGCTCACTATGAGTGGGGCGATGTGGTGTTAATAGGGTAGAACAATTCTAAAGCAAAATTTGGAGGTTAGGAAGAAAATATGTAACTTTGCGGGTGTAATATAATATAAAGAATATGGAAGTAAGCGATGCATTGATAAAAATATTAGAAAAGAGCCATCAGCAAGCTATTGATGGTGACACTCTATCTATGGACTCTGTTGAACGATTTATGGAAGAAAAAATCTATGAGCTTACCCATTCAATGGACACCAATTGCGTTGCAGAGTCTCTCTAAGGTATTCGATTATACTTTTGAGGAGTTTGGAGAAAAACAACTTCGCATATTGAGCGACAAAATAACAACGGCTGCAAATCGCATTGCAACTTTTCCACAAATAGGAAAGGTGGAAGAATCTTTAAGCCGAAGATTGAACATCGAATATCGTAGCATAAGCGTCATACATGAAATAAATTTGATTTATACAATCCATAATGACGTTCTCTTTATAGAGTATGTTAAGAATAATCGACAGGATGATGCAACAATCCTTTCTTATTTGACAAGCTATACTTCACAAGATAATAGATAATACCACATCCTTCGCCCTGCTCACTATGAGTGGGGCGATGTGGTGTTAATAGGGAAAGGTTATCGTATGGATAAGTATGCGTCAGCCCTTTGACCTGTACTGGGAGGGGGTGATGCCCGTGATATGGCGGAAGAAGCGGCTGAAGACGGCTTGGTCGGTGAAACCTATGCGACGGGCTACCTGCTGTACGCTGAGGTGACGCTCGTGGAGCAGCAGGCGCTTTGCCTGGATGATGGCGTAGTTGTTTATCCACTCGTGGGCATACATTCCCGTCTGTTTCTTGATGACGGTGGCGAAGTACTTGGGGGAGAGGTGTTGACGCTCTGCATAGAATTTCACTTCGCGATTTTCGTGGTAGTGTTCTACAATGTCTTGATGGAAACGATTGAAGAGCTCTTCGTTCATGGAGGGAACGTGCTCGGCGATGCCATTCTCCTTGCGGAAATCCTTGAGACAGAGGAAGAGTGTCTCTATCATATTGCCAAGCATGAAGAGGCGATGCGTGGTGTTGAGGTCGTTGCTTATGTCTTGTATAACCTTGAAGAGATTGTGGACACGCTCGAACTGGTAGGACTTCAGGGGGATGTCCTGACGATACTGGTAGTGGGCAATGTCGCGAAAAAGATTGGGGAAGCGACGTTTGAACTCCTGGTAGTAGGCTGGAGAGATGACAATGAGGAAAGCATGATAGTCGGACGAGAACTCTCGCATGCAGAGTATATGGTTGGGGGTGATGACGGCAATGTCATGCCTGTGGAAGATGACGTCTTTCATGTCACATGTTGCTTTAACCTTGCCCTCAATGGTGAGGGCTACGGTCATAAAAGCGGTGGTGAATGCTTCGCCTTTTTGGGGAAGGTCACGAATGTTGTCGAAGACCATGAGTCCACGTTCTGCTATTTTTGAGGCTTCTGCCGTTATGGGATGTTTACTCATAGGGGTAGAAAGTCGAGAGTTATTACTATTTGCTCGCAAAGTTAATAAAATTTTGCGAAAGTTCTTACAAAAAAGGGAGATTTTGCACAAAAAAATGTGTTATAGTTATGGATAGTTTGCAAAATCACTTTTTATTTTGCAATCGTCACTCAACTATAAACTAAAAAAGACGGCTCACAAGAGTCGTCTTTTTGGGTATGTGATATTTTAACCTTTTATCTTCTTCAGCGTTATGACTACGATTTCTCGCGGCATATTGAAACGGAAGGGGAAATTGCCTCCGAAACCTGTCGAAACATGGAGCAGGGTAGGGCGTGCATCGGTAGTGGTGCGCGTCTCGGTGCCGTCTTCGTTAAGGTAATAGGAGTTGCCCCACTCTGGATATACCATGCTGGCAGGCGACCATCCGAAGAGGCTAAACTGGGTGCCGTGGGTGTGGCCTGCGAGGGTGATGTCAGGACGTATGACGGGCATGATATGATTGCGCCACGCGTTGGGGTCGTGGGAGAGCATGAGGGTGAAGGTGGAACTGCGCTTATCCTTGCCAAGGGTTTTGGATATGTTGCCTACAGCCTTATGGATGTCGCCAAACTGCGGGAAGGGAGGCAAGCCCCAGTTTTCTTCGCCTATGACGTAGATAGAGTCGTTGCCACGATGAATGGTGCGGTTTTCGTTCTCAAGCAAATCCCAGCCGAAGCTGCGCTGCACGTTTCTCGTGCGCTGAACCATAGCGGCTTCTTCACGCTTGGGCAGTCGGAGGTAGGTAGAGTAATCGTGATTGCCCATGATGGTGAATACTCCGTCTTTTGCCTTGATGGAGGAGAATGCTTTCTTGTGCTCCAGCAGCTCGTCGGAGGTGAAGTTCTGTATGTCGCCAACAAAGCAGACGAGGTCTGGATTCTGAGCGTTGATGCTGTCTATGCTCTGCTGAACGAGATGGGCATAGGGACCGCGAAAAGAGCCTGTGTGAGAGTCGGAGAACTGCACTATTCTATAGCCGTCGAAAGCTGCTGGTACGCGCGTGCTCTCGAAAGTTATGTGGCGTACCTTCAACTGTGTGAACCCGATGGTGATGCCATAAACCACCATATATATAATACAGGCGGAAACTGCAAAGCCGAGCCACACGCCAATGCGGGGTATGAGCGAGCAGAGACTGAAGAGTATCTTGGGCACACAGATGAGCACCATGAGGAGCAGAAAGAGGTTGGTGGTGTTGTACTCGTTGGCGAGTCCCTCGTTGAAGAAGAGGAATTTGGCAAAGAAGCCTAAGAGAACCACGAGTGGAAGCCACCACGCAACTTTCAGTAGAGCCGAGAGCTTCGGATTGAATGGCAAGAGCGCTGGGTTGATATAGCGCATGAAAAGATATAGGTCGCTGCAGAGGCAGAGACCTATAAGTAATATTGGTACGAAAAGTTTTACCATTGTTTGTCAGGTGTGTTATTTTGCAGGAGTAGCAGGAGTCTTAGCTGCTGGAGCATCAGCCTTCTGCTGTGTAGCGCCAAAACCCTGAGTGTTGTTAGGGTTGGTCTGAGGCTGTTCTACTGCTGCCTGCTCGATAACAGAACCATCGGCAGTTGCCTGAGGTGCAACGTAGGCACAGGCGATAGAGATAACTACCATAGCGCCAGCGAGGGTCCATGTAGCTTTCTCGATGAAGTTTGTAGTCTGGCGTACGCCAGCAACGCTGTTGGCACTCGCAAAACCAGATGCGAGACCACCACCCTTAGACTCTTGAATGAGTACGATACCAATCATAAGCACTGCGGCTATGAGGATAAGAATTACGAATAATGTGTACATGTTGTTTTTATTGTTTTTGTGATTATATTTTTATTTGTTTTTTTTATCTGCTTTATATGTTTCTGAGGCTGTGGCTCAGGTATTTTCAATAAGCAACTTGAGGAAGCGTTTCTGGTCCTCGTAATACGGATTCTTGGTGGGTGCCTTCTCGTTGACACGCTCCATGATGTTGAGGGCTTTTTCATACCTGCCCTGCTTGATGTATATCCCAGCGAGAGTTTCGGTGAGGTATTCGTCTGAGGTGTCTTCGCCGTCATTGCCCGTTGCCTCTTGCTCGGGGGTGTATTCGAGCTCATCTTGCAGGGTAATCTTTGCGTCGTTCTCGATAAAGGCATCAATGAGCGACTGTGAGGATGTGGTTTCCTCTGCAGAAACGGGCGCATTGTTGTTGTCTGTATCGTCACCTGTGTCGCCAAGTTCTTCAAAGTCTGTTGCCAGGAGGTAAGCCACATAGTCTGTGGTGGCATCGACGGCTGTGGGCTTGCGATGCTCTTTTGCCGAGGGTTCTTCTTTCTTCAGTTCTACCTCTTCTGGCAGTTGGGTGAGGAAGTCGTCAATGAGAGTCTCTGTGCGCGAGGTGTCACTTTGTATGTTGGCGTCAGACTGACGGTCTCGCTGGTTGGTGAAACTCTGTGGCGACTTGCGCTTGAGTCGGTAGTGTGCTGCTTCGACGAGATTGAAGAGGGTTCGCCTGTCGGTGAAATATATGGCAGAGCGACGCAGTTCGTCATCGAAGGAAGAGTCGTGCAACAGATAGAGATTCTTCAGCAGCAGGAGGCGTGCTGTCTGGTAATAGGGGTGCTCAGCCGTGATGCGCCTCAGTTCGTAAAGCGTCTCGCGGTTTAGCTGTTCGGGATGTTGTGACAGTTCCTGTATGCTCATGTCCCCTGTGTTGTAGTTTTACCAGTTAGCTACTGTTGCATTGAATATCTGTGTGCAGATGTCATCACACATGAGTGTAACGAGTTCTTCCTGCACTGCGCTGAGACTGCGTGTGGTTTCGTATGTCTGTGTTGCCGTAAACTGTCTCTCGAAGTCTTCGTTGTGGTTCTTTGTGTTAGTGAAACGCACGTTGACGGTCATGCTCAGTTCGGTCTGTGCAGAATAACCGTTGGCAGAGACAGATTTATTGCGCTGTTGGTACTGTGTTATCTCGCCTTCTATCTTGAGGTCGCCGTCACGCTTTACTTGTACGAGGCGTGTCTGGTTGGCAAACATCTCCTTGAGTCGGGAGTTGAACATTGGCCCCATAGGTCCCCAGACGTATGTGGAGCGTATTGGGAAGTCGGCTATCTGCAAGGTCTTTGTCTTGGTGTAGTCTATGCTGGCACCACTCATCTTATAGGATACAGAGCAGGAGGTCAACGCCAACGTGAATGTGAACGCCAACACTAACACTAACGGGAACGTTAACGCTAACGTGAACAAGAACGAATTTTTATGTCCTGAAAAAATCTTCATCCTAAAGAGATAAGAGAGTGAGAGTTAATTGATGCCAAACTGACGTAGTCGGCGATAGAGTGTGCGGTCGGATATGCCCATCATCTTTGCCGCTTTCTTGCGGTTGCCTCCACACCTGCTGAGTGCCATCTCGAGAGCTTTCCTGTTGAGGGCATTTACATTGAGGTCCTCGGGCTCAGCTATCTCCTGGGCATAGTCGATAGGCTGAACGGCAGAAGGATAAGTATGTATGGGGAGGTTGTCGTTATGGAGCTGGAGGGGAGCATCGCTATGTAGCTGTCCCTCGTCAAACTGCTTGCGCAGAGAGTTGACTTCGCGTCGGAGCTCAGAAACGTTGCCTCGCATCTCATAGAGTATTTTGAAGAGCATTTCACGCTCACTCTCGTAGGTGCGACTGCCAGCGCCTTGTGGTTGGATAGGAGCAAGTTCGGTGCTCTCTTCGTTCATAGGTATGACCTGTAGCAGGTCGTCAACGTCTATTTCCCTCTTCGGGGAGAGGATAGACATCTGCTCTGTGATGTTCTTGAGCTGTCTTACGTTGCCTGGCCACTTGTATTTCATGAGCACCTGCTTGGCATTCTCGGTCAGTTGGATGCGTGGTATGTTGTACTTCTCCGACATCTGCATGGCAAAGAGCCTGAAGAGCAGCACGATGTCCTCACCACGGTCTCGGAGTGGGGGCATCTGTATGGGGATAGTGTTGAGACGATAGTAGAGGTCTTCGCGAAATCTGCCTTCGCTGATAGCTCGGCGTATGTTGACGTTGGTGGCAGCTACTACTCGTACATCGGTTTTGCGTATCTCCTGACCTCCCACACGGATGTATTCGCCTGTCTCGAGTACACGTAGAAGGCGTGTCTGGGTGGCGAGAGGCAGTTCGCCTACTTCGTCGAGGAAGAGCGTGCCCTTGTTGGCTGCGCCGAAGTAACCCTCCGTCTGACCTGTGGCATCGGTGTAGGAGCCCTTCTCATGACCAAACAGCTCGGAGTCGATAGTACCCTCTGGAATGGCGCCACAGTTGATGGCGAAGTATTTCTCGCGTCTGCGTGGTGAGTTGTCGTGTATGACGCGAGGAATAATCTCTTTACCCACACCGCTTTCGCCATTGATGAGGACAGAGAGGTCGGTGGGAGCCACCTGCAAAGCTACGTCAAGTGCACGATTAAGAGCATCGCAGTTGCCTACGATGTTGTACCTCTGTTTTATGTTTTGCAATTGCTTTAAGTCCATAATGGCGAATTGGGTGCAAAGTTACTCAAAAATTTTCAATTTTCTCGTGGTAGCTCCTCAAAAAAATGAAAGTTCAAAAAAGTTTAGCCTTCTTTGGCTTCACTTTTGCTACCTTCTTTAATATATGTAACGTTCTCTCTGCGATGTTCAGCAGGATTGAAGCCTTTCTTCTTGACAGCAAAGCGGGCTTTGTCGCCATCCTCCTTTTTCTCTCGATAAAGCTTTTGCAGAGGATTGGCAAGCGGAAGGTCGTAGTTCTTGCGATTGTGTGCTACGTCAGTGACGAGAGTTATGGCAGAAAAGAGTGCTTCAGGCTCTGTTTGCGCAATAGGCGCGCTGACACCTGTAAGAAGAGTTGTACTCTTGTCGTCAGCCAGTTTGCAGAAGGCTTCGTTACACTGACCGTCATACATCTGTAGTACGGCGTCGTAGGCAGAGAAATTCTCGTTGTCGAAACACTTGCTGCTTGCTACAGGACCGAAGGCCTGTATGCCGCTCTTTACCAGTTCTGAAACGGCTGGGGCTATGATGTTGATTTCGGGCGAAGACTCTCCTGTTGAGATGTCGCTACCCAGAGACGTAATGGCGATGCGTGGATTTTGTATTCGCAAGTCTCGCCTGAGGGCATTGAAGAGAAGAGTAGCACGCTCGATGATATTTTCCTTGGTGAGGCTGGCAGCAACCTCGTTAGGAGATACTTGTCCCTTGACTGAAGCCAGACGACTGGCAGAATGTATAAAGACAGACATAGTGGCAGAGCCTGCTTCTGCAGGTACAGCCTTCCTGAGCGAGGCAGAAAGAGGCAGGCACACAATGCCGTCAAGCATTCCCTCGCGATAGTCATCAAGAGCGTCAATAAGAGCCTCTGTGTCAGGTTGCCCGTCAGTGCCATATAAGGCAATATCATACATCTCTACTAAGGTGTCGTCACCCAAGAGGGCGTTGAGCATTTCGTGCTTCTCAGTAGGAGCGTTGCCTACGATGGCTATGTGTGGTTGTTTGTTCATTTCAGTTAGCTAATTTGGAATATAACATGCCACAAGCGGCAAAGATGTCCTGTCCGCGTGAAGCCCTTATAGTGGTAAAGATACCGTGATGGGTAAGATAGTCGCGAAGGGTCTCAAGTTTCTTCTCGTCGCTGGTCTTTAGCGGAACATCGGGAATGCTGTGGAAACGTATGAGGTTTACACGGCAATCCAGTCCGTCAAGCAGGCGCACAATCTCTCTGGCATGAGTGGTGGTATCGTTGAGCCCGTCAAAAACGATGTACTCGAAGGAGAGACGTCGCTGACGGCTTGTGTCATCCTCTGCGGAGCGTCGTTTTGAGAAAAAGTCATACTGCTTCAGCAGAGCTACGACATCTGCTATCGGCATACCTTTTTCTGCAGGCATCAGCTGGGCACGTTGTTCGTGGATAGGCGAGTGGAGGGATATAGCCAAGTGACATTCGCTCTCCTCGATAAAGCGTTTCAGCTTATCCTTTATACCCACGCTGCTCACCGTAATGCGACGTGGACTCCACGCCATACCCCATTTCTCGGTAAGTATCCTTGTTGCTTTGAGAACGTTGTCGAGATTGTCCATAGGTTCGCCTTGTCCCATAAAGACGATGTTGGTGAGCTGTCTGCGTTCAGGCAGGGAGTAAATCTGGTTTATAATGTCTCCAGCTGTGAGTTGTCCCTCAAATCCCTGTTTGCCTGTCTGACAGAAGAGGCAGTTCATTTTGCATCCTACCTGACAACTGACGCAGAGTGTGGCTCTGTCGCCATCGGGAATGAATACGGTCTCAACGAATTTGCCTGAGAGAGTGGGGAAGAGGTATTTGATTGTTCCGTCCTTGGAACGCTGACAATCAGCAGGGGGCATAGCACCCAGAGAGTAATGCTGGGAAAGAAGCTCACGATTCTTTTTTGAGATATTTGTCATATCATCAATGCTCGTGATGCTTCGTTCGGGGTTGCCGTACAACCAGCGAGCTATCTGTCCGCCAGTGAAGGCAGGCATTCCCAGTTCCTTCACGGCGCAGCGCAGTTCCTCCTCGCTCATTCCAAGCAAGGTGGGAAGCATCGTGACTATTTGGTTGTCGGCAGGACGCATCTCTTTTTTATAACTCCTTCGTGAGGTTTACCATCTCGATGGCAGAAGACATAGCATCAAAACCCTTGTTGCCAGCCTTTGTACCAGCACGCTCTACTGCCTGCTCGATAGAGTCAGTGGTAAGAATGCCGTTGAGAACAGGCACACCAGATTTCATTGACGCCATAGCTATACCTTTGGCAGACTCATTGGCTACCATATCGAAATGAGGCGTAGCACCACGTATTACAGCACCGAGGCAAACGACTGCATCGTATTCTCCGCTTGCTGCCATCTGGAGTGCCATTACGGGAATCTCGAATGCGCCAGGCACGAGGGCAAGGGTGAGGTCATCAGTGCTGCCTCCGTGACGAACGAAACAGTCCTCAGCACCAGATATGAGGTGGTTAACGATGAAATCATTAAAACGTGAGGCTACAATGCCAATCTTCATGCCAGTAGCAACCAGTTGTCCTTCAAGTTTCTTCATATTGTTCTTGTCTTTTTTTGAATTATCAGGGTGTTATTATGAGCAATTTTGATTATTCGGAATCTTTTTTCTTTGGCTTTTTGACGTGCAGGAGGTGTCCCATCTTTGCATACTTAGTGTACATATAGAATTCGTCCTTCTCGTTGCATGTCATCTCGATAGGTTCGCGAGAAACCACACGCAGTCCGAAGCCGTCTATACCGCTAATCTTCTGTGGATTGTTGGTCATGAGGATAAGGTCGTGGATGCCCAAATCGGCAAGTATGCTTGCTCCTGTACCATATTCGCGCAGGTCAGCAGCAAAACCGAGTGCAATATTAGCCTCCACAGTGTCCATGCCCTCGTCTTGCAGTTTGTATGCTTTGAGTTTGTTGATAAGTCCTATGCCACGTCCTTCCTGACGCAGGTAGAGCAATACGCCACGTCCACGTTTTTCAATGCGCCTCATAGCTTCAGCAAGCTGTTCGCCACAATCGCAACGCAGACTTCCGAAGGCATCACCAGTTAGACATTCCGAGTGTACGCGACAGAGAACGGGTTCAGGAGTAGTAACATCTCCCTTAACGAGAGCCACATGATGTTCTCCAGTAACCTTGTTGATATAACCAACAGCACGGAAAGAACCATACTTTGTTGGTAGTTCGGCATCTGTAACACGCTCAATGAGCTTTTCCGTGCGACGGCGATACTCAATGAGTGACTTGATGGTTACGCAAACGAGGTCATGCTTCTTGGCAAGTTCGAGCAGTTCTGTAGTGCGCATCATGGTACCATCCTCTCGCATAATCTCACAGCACAAGCCTGCCTCTTGCAATCCCGCGATACGACAGAGGTCAACAGTCGCCTCTGTGTGGCCAGAACGCACCAATACTCCGCCCTCACGAGCCTGAAGGGGAAACATGTGTCCAGGACGACGGAAGTCTATAGGCTTACTCTTAGGGTCGGCTATAGCTCTGGCTGTTATGCCACGCTCTACGGCAGAGATACCTGTAGTGGTGGTGATGTGGTCAACAGAAACGGTGAAAGCCGTTTGGTGATTGTCGCTATTGTGCATCACCATCTGTGGCAGGTCAAGCCTTTCGCAAATCTCTTTGCTCATTGGCATACAAATCAATCCCTTTGCCATAGACGCCATAAGGTTAACGTTCTCTGTCGTAGCAAACTGTGCCGCACAGATGAGGTCGCCCTCGTTTTCACGGTCGGGGTCGTCTATTACGAGTATGCACTTGCCTTTTTGCAATGCATGTATTGCTTCTTCTATTGTGTTGAAGTTATTCAATTTTGGTTGTGAATTATTTTAGTTGTGAATTGTGAATTATGCTCTCAGCATGAAGTCTCGATATAGGGCGTCCTTGCTGTCGTCGCTGGGCGTTTTCTTGTCTAAATTGCCTTCCAACGTGAATTTCTCCACATATTTGGCAACGATGTCGTTTTCGAGATTCACTATATCTCCCGCCTTGATACTATGGAGCGTTGTTGCACCTTGAGTATGAGGAATAAGCGATATGGAGAAAGCGTTATTCTGCACCTTGGCAACCGTCAGGCTCACTCCTTGCACGGTTATGCTGCCTTGTGCAATGATGTATCGCATGATAGCTGGTGTTGTCTCAATCCATACCCAGATGGCTGTGTCATCTTGTTCGCGTCGTGTTACCTTTCCCACTCCGTCAATATGTCCAGAAACCATGTGTCCGCCAAGCCTCGTTTGCAGAGTAAGGGCTCGCTCAAGGTTCACCTTGTCGCCCGCCTTCAGAGTGCTGAAAGATGTCATGCGCATAGTCTGTGGCATTACGTCAGCAGAAAATGTGTTGGAAGACATATCCGTTACGGTGAGACATACGCCATTGGTGCTTATAGAGTCGCCCACCTTTGTATCCTCAAGAATAGTGTGTGCCTCTATCTCCAGGGAAATGCTTTGCGTTCCCCTGCGAATGTTCTTTATTGTGCCTATTTCCTCAACAATTCCTGTGAACATCTATGCTTGTTCTTCTTTTTTCTTTTTCACCAAACCAGATATTAGCACGTCGTTGCCTATTGTTTCTACTATCTGGTCAGTAAGTTCTATTGCCTCAGACATCATGCAGAATCCGTCGCCCTCCACAGGAGTCTTTGCGCCTTTGCCACCAATAATCTTTGGTGCTATGAAAGCCAGTATCTCGTCAATGAGGTTCTCCTTCAGCAGGGCTTCGCTCAGCGTGCCTCCGCTTTCGAGCAGTATGCTGTCGATGTGTTCGGCTCCAGCACGTTGGATAAGCTCCGTAAGTGAGTTGCAGTTCCACAATGTCACGCCAGCATCACGCAACTGCTGCAGCTTTTCTTCGTCGGCAGAACTACCATAAACCACTATGGTGGGTATTTCTCGAGCCGTGCTCACCAGTTGGCTTTCCATTGGTATGCGAGCCTGTCGGTCTGCCACTATGCGTATTGGCTGGCGCACCTCGTGCTCCATGATTCCGAGACGTTGCATGGTCTCTTCCTTCAAACGTACGTTGAGCATTGGGTCATCAGCCATCACGGTGCCGATACCGCAGAGTATTGCCATATTGTTCTTGCGATAGAGGTGTACTCGTTCACGAGAAGCGGTGGAGGTAATCCACTTGCTGTCTCCCGTAACTGTGGCAATCTTGCCGTCGAGTGTCATTGCCCATTTTGCCGTCACCCAAGGCATGCCTGTGGTGATATACTTGCGAAACACCCTGTTTTGCATTTTTAGGGCATCTGTGAGTTCGGTCGAGGCACTGTCAGTGCAGTCCTCTATTACTTCCACCTCTATGCCAGCCTTGCGAAGCAGTTCCAGACCTTTGCCAGCAACAAGAGGGTTGGGGTCAAGAAGTCCCACTACCACTCTCTTTATCCTGTGCTCGATGATAGCATCGGTGCATGGAGGCTGGTGTCCTTGGTGGCAGCAAGGCTCGAGTGTTACATACATGGTGGCACCAGTGCAGTCTATCGCTTTTTCGTCAGCCTCTTTGAAGGCTTCACGCTCTGCATGCAGGTCGCCATAGCGATGATGCCATCCGTGTGCCACTATGTCGTCGTCCTTTACAATAAGAGCTCCCACTAGGGGATTAGGATTGACGGCCCCTTCCCCTCTTTGGGCAAGGAGCATTGCGTCGTGCATCAATAATATGTCTTCTTCGGTAATCATACCCTGTATCTAAGGCACAAAAGTACAAACTTTTTTTGAAACAGCCAAATATTATTTGCGTATGTCGCAATAAAATACTAACTTTGCGTTATATTTTAGTAAACTATCAAAGTATAAAGTCCTTTTATATGCAATATATACTAAGAGCACCAGAGAGTGTTCATTGCACCATAAACCTGCCTGCATCAAAAAGCATAAGCAACAGGGCACTCGTAATAAATGCCCTCGCACAGGATTTTGATGGGGTGATCCCTCCAGAAAACCTCAGCCATTGTGACGACACTGACGTTATGGTGGCAGCTCTGCAAAAGATGCCTTATGTCATAAACATCAAGGCGGCAGGCACGGCTATGAGGTTTATGACGGCTTTCCTTAGCAGCAGGAATGGCGAGCATATCCTCACAGGTACAGAACGCATGACGCAACGCCCTATACATGTGCTGGTGGATGCCCTGCGTGTTCTTGGGGCAGAGATAGATTACGTAACCAACGAGGGCTACCCCCCATTGCGTGTGAGAGGCAAGAAGATGAGTGGTGGAGAGATAGAGATAGCAGGCAATGTGTCGTCGCAGTATATCTCGGCACTGCTTATGATAGGTCCAGTGATGGAAAACGGACTTACGTTGCACCTTACGGGTAATATTATTTCACGTCCATACATTGACCTCACCATTTGCACCATGAAAGAGTTTGGCGCAGAGGTGGAGTGGGAAGATGGCAACACTATTGTGGTGAAGGCTAAGCCCTATGAAAGTCGTAAGTTTACGATAGAAAACGATTGGAGTGCCAGTTCCTACTGGTATGAGATTATGGCGCTGATGGGCAGTTCACAGTTAACCCCTCAACTCTCAACTTTTAACTCTCAACCAAACTCCGTCATATTGCCAGGTTTGATGGATGCTTCACGTCAGGGCGACTCGGCAGTCAGGTACATATACTCCATGCTTGGTGTTAAGACAGAATTTGCAGAGAAAACCCAGTTGAAGCCAAATACTGTCACACTGAGTTGTCACCACAGAGGGTTGCCACATTTTGACTTTGATTTCATAAACCAGCCAGACCTTGCCCAGACTGTTGTAGTTACTACGGCTTTGCTCGGCATACCTTTTCGCTTCACAGGTTTGCAGACGCTCCGCATAAAGGAGACCGACCGCATAACTGCTCTCAAGACAGAGATGGCAAAACTCGGTTATGAGCTTGATGACAGCGAGGAGGGCGTACTCAGTTGGGATGGCAAACGAAAAGAGGTGGATATAGAAAAGGTGGTAATAGACACCTACGAAGACCATCGCATGGCAATGGCTTTTGCTCCTGCCTGCATAATGTTCCCTGGACTGAAGATAAACAATCCAGAAGTGGTGACAAAGAGTTATCCACACTACTGGGATGACCTGAAGAAGGCAGGGTTTGAGATAGTTAACAGTTTATAGTTTATAGTTAAGACAAGAAACATAGTTGTTTTTTTGTGCCTTGTTGCACTTGTGGTAGTGTCGTGTTCTACTAGGAAGAATACGGCAACTACACGCTTTTGGCATGGTTTCACTGCCAAGTATAATATATATTACAATGGTACTTTGGCTTACATCGATGCCTCGCTCGAAAAAGAGGAGGGCAACAAGGACAACTATACCGAGTTTATTCCGCTTTATACTGTAGGCAACAAGGCGAGTCGCGACCTTGGTAAGGCTAACTACGATATAGCCATTACCAAGGCAGAGAAAGCCATACATCTGCATAGTATAAAGGCAAAACCAGAGTGGAACAAAGATCGCAGAAAGACAGACAAGGATATAGAGTGGCTCAACAGAAAAGAGTATAACCCTTTCCTGTGGAAGGCATGGATGCTTATGGGGCGTAGCCAGTTCTATAAAGGTTCTTTCGACGAGGCAGCTGCCACCTTCTCTTATATGTCCCGTCTCTACAAAGGTCAGCCAGCAATCTATGGCAAGGCAAGGGCTTGGCTCGCCAAGTGCTATATAGAGAATGGTTGGATATATGATGCAGAAGACGTGATACGCAACATGCAGAGAGACAGCATCGACTGGCGAGCACAGAAGGAGTGGGACTACACCCTCTGCGACTACTATCTGCATACAGGCGACCTTGCTGAGGCAACGAAATACCTGCGAAAGGTGATAAAGCACGAGATGCGCTCCAAGCAGCGAGCTCGTGAGTATTTCCTTCTGGGACAGATAGAAGCAGCACAAGGACATAACAAGGAGGCATACAGCGCCTTCAAAAAAGTGCTGAGGCAACACCCTTCTTACGAGTTGCGTTTCAATGCCAATATCTCCATGACCGAGGTGATGGCTAATAATGCCAACTCTAGGAAGATGATAAACCGTCTGCGCCGCATGGCACGCAATCAGAACAACAGTGAGTATCTCGACCAGGTATATTATGCCATAGGAAACATCTATCTGTCAGAGAAAGACACGCTTAACGCTATCAAGGCATACGAAAAGGGTAATGCTGGCGCTAAGCGTTCTGGCATAGAGAAGGGTGTGTTGCTGCTTCATCTTGGAGACCTCTATTGGGAGACAGAGAAGTATGGCGATGCCAAGCGTTGTTATGGTGAGGCGATAGGTTTGCTCGACAAGGACAGACCAGACTACGCACAGATGTCTGAGCGTTCGAAGGTGCTTGACGAACTCGTGCCCTATACAGACGCTATCCACCTGCAGGACTCCCTGCAGGAACTCTCTCGTTTGCCAGAGCAGGAACTGATGGTGAAGATAGACAACATCATCGAAGAACTGAAGAAAAAGGAAAAGGCGGCAGAGCGTGATTCTCTACAGTCGGAGATAGAGAAGAGGTCGCCTGGGGCTACCAACAACAAGAATAGTCAGAACAACACAACCACCACTTCCTCAGCAGGACGCTCTATGATGGGGTCTTCAGACAATGCCCCCTGGTATTTCTATAGTCCGATGGCTGTGCAACAAGGTAAGCAGGCGTTCGAGAGACTGTGGGGCAAGCGTGAGAATGTGGATGACTGGCAGCGCTCCAACAAGACTGTGGTGAGCAACGAAACAGCAGGCGGAGATGGCACTGGAGAGATAGACTGGGACAGCCTTACTGACGAACAGCGTGACTCCATAGCAAGGGAGGAGGAGCGTCAGGAGATGCTTGCCGCCAAAAAGGATTCAGCTGTTAACAATCCCCATAAGCGTGAGTATTACCTTGCGCAGATACCTTTTACCGACGAACAGAAAGCAGAGAGCGACAAGATAATAATGGAGAGTCTGCTTAAATCGGCTATTATCTTCAAGGACAAACTTAACAATCTGCAACTCAGTGAGAAAGCCTTCCGCAGGCTGGAGGAGCAGTACCCTATGTTTGAGCCAAAGGACGAGGCTTACTACCACCTGTTCCTGCTTCATTCAAGAAAAGACGACCACGACAAGGCGAAGACTTACGTGGATAAGTTGAAGGCAGAATGTCCAGACTCCAAGTGGACTCTCACCGTTACTGACCCCTATTTCTACGAAAACGCTCGCTATGGCAAGCACATTGAGGACTCCCTCTATGGTGCCACATACGAAGCCTTCAAGGCAGACCGTTTCAAGGAGGTGTATGATAATGTAGAGGTTTCCGAAAAGCGTTTCCCGATGGGGGATAATCGTGACAGGTTCATCTTCCTCTATGGTATGTCAAAACTCAACGAAGGAGACATAAAGGCATGCACAAAGAGCATGGAGACAGTAGTGACGGGCTATCCCAAGAGCAGTGTCAGCGAGATGGCTGGTATGATAATAAATGGTGTGAAGGCAGGCAAGCGACTCTATGGAGCCAAATTCGACCTTGGCGATGTATGGAATCGTCGTACAGGCACTTTGACAGAGACTGACAGCATAGCGGCTCGCACCTTCAGCAAGGAGCGCAACAGCGATTTCCTCTTTGTCTTTGCCTATGCCCCGGATTCGCTCAAGGAGAACCAGCTGCTGTTCCAGTTGGCAAGATATAATTTCACCTCCTTTATGGTGCGCAATTTCGACATTTCCATAGAGAACGCCCAGGGCATGCACCACATGACAGTAAGTGGATTCCGCAATTTTGATGAGGCTCGCCAGTATTCTAAGATACTGCTCCAACAGGAGGGTATAAGGCAGACGGCACAAAAGGCGAAGGCACTCGTTATCTCGAAGGAAAACCTCGAGCTGATAGGTCAGCGTTATAGTTATAATGACTATGACACGTTCTATGTTCACCATTTCGCACCTCTCGCAGTTGTGAAGCCTGAGATGCTCTACGAGCCTGTGCAGAAGACAGAAGAGGTTACTGCCTCTGGAGCAGGCGAGAGCAAGGAGGGAGAAGCGCGACAGCCAAGGGAGAAACTTGACGAAGAGGGCAACCCTATAGACACAGACCCGATAAAGCCTATCTTGCCAGACGAGGTGGTTGCTCCTGGTGGTGCTAAGCCTATTGACCCAAATGCAGAAAAAGCTGATGAAAACGCTAATGACAACATTATAACTGTGCCTGCAGAAACAGAGATAGTCGTGCCAGATGAGACTGTCGTAGTTGACACCCCAGAGGAAACCGTTGTCGCTACTCCTGAGGAGACCATAGTTACTACCCCAGAGGAAACAGTTGTGGCTACCCCAGATGAGACTGTGGTTGCTACTCCAGACGAAACAGTTGTCAATGCTCCTGGGGAAACTGTGGTTGATACTCCTGCTCCTGTGCAAAACGAAACTGCGCCTAAGCAGGATGATACAATAATAGTAGTAGAAGATACACCTGCCCCAGCACAAAGTGGCACAGAAGTTGTAATAGAAGAAGAGGCAGAAACTCCTAAGACAGAGCAAACGCCTGCTGCTCCAGCACAAAACGAAGTACCACTTGCTCCTGCGCAAAACGAAACTGCGCCTAAGCAGGATGATACAATAATAATAGTAGAAGATACGCCTGCCCCGGCTCAGAGTGGCACAGATGTTGTAATAGAAGTGGAAGATGCTCCTAAAGAAGAGGAGGGTGATACAGAGACTATCATCATAGAAGACGACAGCAAGGATAAGAAGAAATCTATGGAAGAGATAGAGGACGAATATTACGAGTTGGAAGGATTTTAACAGTTCATAGTTCACAGTTCATAGTTCACAGTAAGACATAAGAGCGAAGAGCTGCAAAGACCTGACACCTAAATTTAATATTCAATATTCAATATTCAATTTTCAATTTTCAATATTATTAAAACTATGGAAGTAGTAGTAACAAACGAGAACTTTGAGTCTCTCAAGAACGGCAGTCAGCCATTAGTAGTAGATTTCTGGGCAGACTGGTGTGGACCATGTAAGATGATAGGTCCTATCATCAGTCAGTTGGCAGAAGAGTATGACGGCAAGCTCACCGTTGCCAAGTGCAACGTGGAGGAGTGCGAGGACATCGCTGTAGAGTATGGCATTCGCAATATCCCAACCATCCTGTTCTTCAAGAACGGAGAGGTGGTTGACCGCATGGTAGGTGCAGCAAACAAGGTTGCTCTCCAGGCTAAGTTCGATGCCAACCTCTAAGTGTCTTTCTCCCCAAACTTTAACATTAAGCGGCATCCCTACACTTGTGTTGTAAGGATGCCGCTTTTATTTTGCCACCTCATACGAAGCCTCATAATCTTGGAAAAGTGTAAAAAATAGGGGTAAAAAAGTTCTAACTGTCTGACGGCTAATAGTAATGTCTTCTAACTTCTTCTAACTTCTTCTAACTCCTTCAAGCTCCAAAAGTTGAGCAAAAGCGAAACTTGAATTATTTTATTGGTTGAAATATTGACCTTCGTATTGGTTATTTGTTATGTACTTTACAACATATTCTGTTGGGTAACACTCAAATAATATGAACCATGTGACATTGTGGTTTCTATTGTAGGTGATATATTGTAAGTTCGTACCATATTTATCAAAGAAAGCTGGTGCTTCTTTGTGTGGACGAGTATCTACATGTGCTACGATATAGTCGATTAGGTCATCAACATATTTTACAGCATAGGGATAAGATGAAATGTAGTCTTTTGCTACGAGTATATCAACTAATCCTATAATATCAGAATAGACCTGCGGAGAGAAAGCGACCTTCATGCGAATAAAGATTTTAAGCCCTCATGGAGTCTCGCCTTCAACTCGTCACCTGATATGGTTTGGCTGATGTCACTGCGTGAATCCATCATTACAGAAATAGCAGGCGGTTCACTTGCCATTCCTCGTTCTTCTTCTTCAAGTATGTCGTATTCCTTGTTATTCATAAGTAATTATTTTCTCATTGCAAAGTTAAAAAATTATTTTTATTTCTCCAAACAAAGGGGAGGAAAAATGGAATGATAGGGCTTAATAGGGGAGAAGGGTATAAACTATATCAATATCAGTTATATCAGTTTTATTTTGAGGGGTATGTTTTTCTCAAATCTCCTTATTATATTATATAATTAATTAATAATTAATAAGTTATATATATAAGAAAGAAAAAGCGATACCCCTTAAAATTTAACTGATATTTGATATAACTGATATCACATGGATATACTTTCCTGCTAAAGAGCATTAAATCAATAAGTTACGAGCATGATTATTTGTTTCGCTTATCAATATTAACCTGAAAACGTGACAGTTTATATCAGTTTATCCCCCTAAAAAGCTTCTGAAAAGGTACTGAAATTGCTTGTTTCTGTGTTTTTCATCCCAGTTAGTACACAAAAATGGTTGTTCTAAAAATTCATCTCACACCCTCGCTCAAAGGTGTTTTGTGCTCAAAAGTAAAGTTATTGGTTGAAATATCGACCTTCGTATTGGTTATTTGTCATTATAATGGTCTTCTGCCTGAACAATCAAGACAGCTATCTTATCGTCAGAAATGTCATAGATTATTCTGTCATGAGCTGTAATAAAAGTGGTTGGGTGTCGTTTTCTGTCACAAAATAAATTTTTTATGCACTTTTTACCGTCACCGTCACTTTTTGGGTGTATATTACTGAAATACAGGCTGTTAGTTAGGTGATGGTGAAATGTTTTACCGTCACTTACCGTCACCCATATTCATTAATGGTTTTGCTCTATGTCTTTCTCTCTCTGCGGATGCTTAGCCACCAGATGCGGGCGCTTAGCCACCAGATGCGGGTGGTAAGTACGGGCATGCGGGTGCTTGGCAAGGAAAAGCCTATGAGAAAGTTTGCTATCTCATGGGCTTTGTTTGTTTGGGGGGGGCCTGATTTTGTAAATGTGGAGAATGTGGATTTTGTGGAGAAAGTGGGGAAGGAGGGAGGAATGTCATTTTGCAAGAAATGGAGGGAATTTTGTGACAAAGTGAGAAAAATGGGGAGCGTGAGAATCGAAAATTAGTCAGCAGGGGGTGATTAGGGCTCAAATTCGGCAAGGAAAGTGGGTTTGGGGAACTGTCTGGGTGTCAGGGAGATAGAAAATCAGGGAAAATTGGAGGGTGATTCTTGTGGATTTTTAGAAAAGTTTTATGGAGAGGTGGTTGAATTTTCGCTGTAGAAGCAGCGCTTCAAGATGCTGAAGCAGTGCTTCTGGATGCAGAACTAAAGGTCTAAGAGGCAGAAGCTCGGCATTTTTATGCTGAAAATGGGGGCGGAAATGGGCAATTTAATATTTGTTAACACGTAGGATGGTGGGTGAGGGTGAAGGTTTTGAAAAGTCAGAGTGTAAGCAAAAGCGAGATTTTGCTGTCAAAGTGATAATTCGGGAATGGGCGAGAAGAGGGATTTTTTGAAAAAATACCTTATAATATAATGTGGAATGGAATAATTTTCGTAACTTTGTGGCATGATAGATTATCAGGGCATAATAGACTATTACTACCCAGAGGCGAAGGTGCCTGAGTTGCGCCATATCTTGCTGAAGCATAGCGAGGCTGTGGCTCGCAAGGCTGTGGAGATAGTGGATGCCCACCCAGAGTTTGGGGCTGACAGGGATTTTGTCTTTGCTGCTGCGATGCTGCATGATATTGGCATTATCCGTTGTGATGCGCCTGGCATATTCTGCTATGGTTCAGAGCCTTACCTGAAGCATGGGGTGATAGGGGCAACGATGCTGACACAAGCCCCCCTCCAACTCTCCCCTTCAGGAGGAGGAAAGGGATTGCTAACCACAAAAAGTAATGCAAACTCTCCCTCTCGGGGTTTCTGTTCCCCGCAAACGGGGAAACCGAAAGGGGTTCAGAGACTATTGAAGATGTCGCAGAGCGACAGAGAGGGGGTTGGGGCTCTCGCCCGCGTCTGTGCCCGCCATACGGGTACGGGCTTGCCTGGGCTGGAGCCTGAGACGTGGGAGGAGAAGATAATCTGTTATGCTGACAAGTTTTTCTCCAAGACTAAGCTGGACAGGGAGAAAACCTACGAGGAGGCTCGACAGTCGCTGATGAAGTTTGGAGAAGAGGGAGTCAGGAAGTTCGAGGAATGGCATAGGCTGTTTGCAGTTCACAGTTCACCCCCTCTAGCTCCCCCCAAGGGGGAGTAATCGGACGCGAAGCTACGCTTGCCGCTCCAACTTGTTGGCTTGCCAGAGCAAGTTCCGCTCTG
>DGTQ01000007.1:0-154118 GCA_002394365.1 Prevotellaceae bacterium UBA4332 | reverse complement strand
AGCAAGAATATAGCTCCTCCCCTTGGGTTTCTGTCCCCCGATAACGGGGGTTATCGGACGCACCTTGGTGCTACGCTTGCCAGAGCAAGAACCGAAGGGGGTGTAAAGACCATTGAAGGTCAGGGAGGGGTATCACCTGAAGACCTCTGAGCGAAGCGACCTGATACCTGAAACCTTTAACAGTTCATAGTTCATAATTTGGTTATGAAGTACGCAGATTACATAAAGGAAATTGAGATTGACGCCCTGTGGGGCGGGAGTTCCGAGCTCTGCTCGCCTGAGCACCAACGGAGCGTAAGAAAGCACGTGAAGTGGACGCTGGATCCGCATGTGAATATCTTGAGTGGTGTGAACGGCGACGGCAAGAGCACCATCCTGAGGCGTGCCATAACGGGTGCGAGGGCTGTGAATGCCTACGAGGACAACGGGATACGCGTGAAGACGGAGCCTGCTGATGCCGAGTACGTGCGCTATAACTGGATTAGTACGCCTGACGTAAGGTCGGAGTACGACGAAAACTTGCAGGAGTTTGTGAAGAGATATAACGCACAGTTGGCAGTTCAACCCCCTCTAACTCCCCCCAAAGGGGAGAACAGAGCTCCTCTCCTTGGGTTTCAGTCCCCCGATAACGGGGGAACCGAAGGGGGTGTAAAGACCATTGAAGGGTCAGGGAGGGGTCTCAATCCTCGACAAACCCAGCTGTTTGACATTATCGACCGACTTTTTGCTGCTACGCATAAGACGATAGACAGGGAGGCTGGGGAGTTCAGGCTGCTCTTCTGGGGAGAGCCCCTGGACCTGAAGGTGCTCTCGAGCGGCGAGAAGCAGATGCTCACCATACTGCTTGCCGTATATCTGGAGAACGAGGAGCCCTACGTGCTCTTTATGGATGAGCCCGAGGTGAGTCTCCACATAGAATGGCAGAAGCAGCTCATTGGCATCATCCGCAAGCTGAACCCTAATGTGCAGATAATCCTCTCTACCCACTCGCCAGCCATGATAATGGACGGATGGATGGACAAAGTAACAGAAGTAAGCGAGATTAGTGACTAAACTGAACTCTTACATATCGTCGGACTACATAGGTGCAGCAAACCGACTCATGGGCAAGTCGGCACGCAAGCGCATAGTGGCATACGTGGAGAGTTATGACGATGTGCTCTTCTGGCGCATGGTGCTGTCGGAATACGAGGACGAGACGCGATACTTCGAGGTGATGCTGCCCACGAGGGGCAACCTGAAGAAAGGCAAGAGGCAAGCCCTGCTGCAGCTGATGCACAAGGGGGTGGGCAACAACATGATAGCCTGCGTGGATGCAGACTACGACTACCTCCTGCAGGGGGAGACGGGTCTGAGCCGCTTTATGCTCACGAGCCCCTACGTGCTCCACACCTATGTCTATGCCATAGAGAACTACCAGTGCTATGCCCCCAGCTTGCACAACGTGTGTGTCATGGCTACTCTCAACGACCACACTATCTTTGACTTTACCGATTTCCTCTCTGCCTACAGCAGGGCTGTCTTCCCCCTCTTCGTGTGGAGCGTGATGCTCTACAAGATGGGCAACTATAGCAAGTTTACCATAACGGATTTCAACACCGTGGTGGGTTTGAAGCACGGAAGGATGAGCGACATACCCAAGACGCTCGACAAGCTGAGGCACAAGGTGTGGGTGAAGGTGAGGAGCCTGCAGAGAGACCTGCCAGGCAAGAAGGAGGAGTACCTCAAGATGAAGGACAGCCTGCTGAAGCTGGGACTGACGCCTGATACCACCTACCTCTACGTTCAGGGGCACCACCTATTTAATAATGTGGTGATGCCAACCATGCAGTCCGTATGCGACGAGCTGCGCCGAGAGCGAGAGGCGGAGATAAGGAAGAAGGCGTGCCACGCCATACAGATGCAGAACGAGCTGTCGGCATACAGCCACTCGCAGAGCGATATAGCCCAGATGCTGAAGAAGAACCAGGGCTACACGCGCTCCAAGCAATACAGACAACTACAAGAAGACATCATAAAACTACTAAACAACAACAATGAAAAGGAACCTACTGATAACGCTAACGTTAGCGTTAACCCTGATGGGAACGCTGACTCTGTCGGCTAAGACCTATTACGCCAAGCCTGACGGAAAAGGCGACGGCTCGTCATACGACAAGGCTGGCGAGTTTACCACGCTGGTAAACCAGCTGAAGGCTGGCGACATCCTCTACTGTCTTGGCGGACAGTATGACTACAGCAACACGATAAACATCAACGTCAGCGGCACGAGCTCTGAATTTGTCAATATCTGGGCTTATGAGGGCGAGACGCCTATCTTCGACTTCCGCAAGATAGCCTATGGCTCAAGGGGCATAACCACCAAGGGCGACTACATCTACATGAAGGGCCTTACCATACGCTATTCGGGCAAGAACGGCCTGCTGCACTCTGGCTCATACGGCAAGTTCGAGAACCTCGACGTCTATGGTCATGGTGACACAGGCGTGCAGATGAAGGGCGGACACAACAACCTTATCCTCAACTGCGACTCCCACGACAACTTCGACTATAAGCTCGGCGGACTCACGGCAGCCGACTTCGGAGGCAATGCCGACGGCTTTGCCGACAAGCAATATACTGGTGGCGGCAATACCTACTACGGTTGCCGAGCATGGAACAACTCCGACGACGGCTGGGACTTCTTCCAGCACGTCTCTGGCGGCTACGGGCCTACTGTGATAGAAAACTGCGTGTGCTACAACAACGGTCCTGGCTATTACAACATGGAGGGACACGCTCGCTACGAGACCGACAAATCGTGGTTCCAGCAGTTTGAGGGCGAGGGCACAACCGTCACCTCCAAGCGTGAGGGCAGCCCGCAGTATAAATGTACCCTTGCCAAGTACGTCAATCTGGGTAATGCCAACGGCTTCAAGCTGGGTGGCGAAAAGACCAAACACGACGTAAAACTCATCAACAGCGTCTCTGCCTACAATGGCGTGACCTTCCACCTCGATGCCAGTCTGGGTGCCAAGGGTATAGACCAGAACAACAACGGTGGCGAGATGTGGATATACAACAACTCCAGCTATGGCAACGCCAAGAACTATGGCTTCGACCAGAATGCCTGTGGTACGGCTCACCTCTACAACAACCTCAGCTACAAGGGGGTAAATCCAGACGTGATAAACTGTGCCTCCTACGAGGAGAAGAAAAACTCTTGGAACATTGCAGGGCTTACCGTTTCGGATGCCGATTTCCAGGGTCTCGACGCAAACGAGCTCCTTAACCCGCGCCAGTCTGACGGCTCTCTGCCCGAGATAGCTTTCCTCCACCTCGTTGCAGGTTCCAAGCTCATCGACGCAGGCACTACTGAGACTGGTGTGTCTTATTACTCTTCTGCCCCCGATTTAGGCTGCTATGAGTATAAGGGTGGCGAATCCCACTATCCAGCCACTCTCACGATAAGCGGTTCTGCCACCCAGACCCTCAAGGCTGGTCGCAGCATGGCCACCGTAACCATTACGGCAGGCGGCTCTGCCACAGGCATAGAGCGCAAGGACAACACCCTCGTCGAGGGCGTCAATGTAGTCATAGATGGCAAGAAGGCTACCATCAGCGGTTCGCCTGCCCAGCCTGGTACTTACGTACTTGAGTTTGTGCCTACAGTAGATTTCGAGACGGATGTCAAGGCTACCATAACCCTCAATGTAAGCGACCCCTCAGCTCCCGTTGTGGCTTACGTCACCACAGGAGGAGGCACCAATGCTGCCGACGGCAAGATGCTCGAGGCTATACGCAGGGCTTTCGACGTGCAGATATTCGATGCTGGCAATGCCAGCAATGACTATAGCGAGTG
Source organism: Prevotellaceae bacterium UBA4332 (assembly GCA_002394365.1). GTDB lineage: Bacteria > Bacteroidota > Bacteroidia > Bacteroidales > Bacteroidaceae > Prevotella. The sequence goes on along the minus strand of DGTQ01000007.1, from coordinate 150,277 downwards.
CGACGCCATCGTCATAAGTCCTGTGCCAGGCTCCAATGCCTCTGCTATGTCTGCCCTCAAGAACTATCCCTTGCCCACCATCCTGCTGAAGCCCTGGATGATGAAAGACGGCGTGTGGAGCTGGGGCACGGCAGCCAACACCTCCGACCTCAGCGTGAAGGTGTCAGACGCTACCCACGAAATCTTTACTGGCGTCAACATGGAGAATGGCGAGCTCAAGCTCTTTTCTTCAGCCTCAGGCAATGCCGTTACTGCCATAAGCCAGTATAACGGCTGGTCTGACTACAAGCTCCTTGCCACCCCCACAAGCCAGGCTAATTACATCAGCATAGCCGACCTCACGGGTGCCACCCTTAATGGTTCGAAGATAAACAACCGCTACATCATGATTGGCATAAGCGAATACTCTACCGAGAACCTTACCGAGGCGGCTCAGCGACTCATACTCAACTCCGTCTATTACGGACTCGGCATGGATGTGCCAACAGGAATCAACCTCACCCCAGCCCCCTCCGAAGGAGAGGGAGCATTTAGCAAGGGCTCATATAACCTTGCAGGCCAGCGAGTAAGCAGCGACTTTCGTGGTATAGTGATTGTGAACGGTAAAAAGGTTATAAGATAACCCTCAACTCTCAACCCTCAACTCTCAACTCTCAACTATAAACTCTAAACTGACTCTCAACTCTCAACCCTCAACTAACAATGATAGATTTCTCATTCTATTCTCCAACAGAATTCGTCTTCGGACGCAAGACAGAACAGCAGACGGGCACACTCGCCAAGCGATATGGTGCCACTAAGTTAATGATAATATATGGTGGCGGAAGCGCCGTAAAATCTGGACTCATAGACAGGGTGCAGGCATCGCTCTCCGAGGCAGGCGTGGAGTACGTCACCCTCTCAGGCATTCGCCCCAACCCTACAGAAAACAAGGTGCGCGAGGGCGTAGCCCTGGCTCGCGAAAACAAGGTTGACTTCATCCTCGCCGTAGGAGGAGGCAGCGTTATAGACACAGCAAAATCCATCGCCGCCGCAGTAGATTACGATGGCGACTTCTGGGACTTCTACATTGGCAAGGCAAAGGTTACCTCTGCTCTCCCCGTTGGCGTGGTACTTACCATCCCAGCCGCTGGTTCGGAGGGCTCTGGCAATGCCGTTATCACCAATATGGCAACAGGTCAGAAACTGGGCATAAAAGAGCCTATGCTCCTGCGTCCTAAGTTTGCCGTCATGAACCCAGAGCTCACCATGACTCTCCCAGCATGGCACACCGCATCTGGTATCTGCGACATGATAGTCCACATCCTCGAGCGCTATTTCTCTAATACGGAGAATGTGGAGATTAGCGACCGTCTCTGTGAGGGTGTCATCATAGCCATCATCAATGAGGCTCGCAAGGTGATGAAGAACCCTCAGGACTACGACGCTCGTGCCAATATCATGTGGAGCGGCACCATAGCCCATAACGGCACATGTGGCATAGGACGTGAGGAAGACTGGGCTGGCCACCAGATGGAGCACGAGATAAGCGCCATGTACGACGTAACCCACGGAGCTGGTCTTGCAGTCGTTACCCCTGCCTATATGCTCTATATGGCAGACCATCATCCAGCTCGCATCCAGCAGTTTGCCGAGCGTGTCTTTGGCGTGAGCGATGCCAAGGAGGGAGTGCGCCTCTTCAAGCAGTTCCTGCACGACGACCTCGGTCTGCCTATCACTCTGCAACAGCTTCTGCCCAACCTCTCTGAGGAGGAGATACAGAACGCCATACCACAGTTTGTGGCTAATCTGCACAAGAACAAGGGCAACAAGTTTGGTGCTTTCTATCCTATAACCCCCGAGGTAACAACCGCGGTGATGCACCTCGCTATGGGATAAAAGCCCTTCTCAAAGGCAATTCCGATTATTAAGATTATTCAGATAACTCAGAAAAAGAAAATGAACATTACAAAAGACATCATCTACATCGGTCAGGATGATAAGGACCTGACCCTCTTTGAGTCGCAGTACGACCTGCCCGAAGGCATGTGCTACAACTCCTATCTCATCAACGATGAGAAGATTGCCGTGATGGACACCTCCGACCAGCGCACTCTCGAGTCATGGTTCTACGACCTCGAAGACGCGCTCAATGGTCGCAAGCCCGATTATCTCGTGGTTCACCATATAGAGCCCGACCATGCCAGCGGCATTGGCGAGATGCTCTCTCGCTATCCTGAGCTCACCATCGTGTGCTCTGCCAAGGCAGCTACCATGATACCCCTCTTCTTCCCTGATAGCGATGTTCTCGACCGTGTTCAGACCGTAAAGGAGGGCGACACCCTCTCTCTCGGCAAGCACACCCTGCAGTTTATCATGGCGCCTATGGTACACTGGCCCGAGGTAATGGTTTCTTACGACCAGCAGGACAAGGTGCTCTTCTCTGCCGATGCCTTTGGTAAGTTTGGCGTGCGTGAGGCAGAGCCCGACGACTGGGCATGCGAGGCACGTCGCTATTATTTCAATATCTGTGGCAAGTATGGTGCCCCTGTCTCTACCCTCCTCAAGAAGGTTTCAGCCCTCGAGGTAGAGCAGATATGCCCCCTCCACGGTCCTATCCTCGAGGGTGAGGCTATGGCTGAGGCTCTGCGTCTCTATACTATATGGAGTGCCTACGGCGTAGAGAGCGAGGGTGTTTTCATCGCCTATGCCTCTATCCATGGTTGCACCAAGGAGGCAGCCGAACTCCTCTCTGCTATCCTCAAGGGTAAGGGTTGCAAGAAGGTGGCCATAGCCGACCTCTGCCGTGAGGACCAGGCAGAAGCCATCGAGGACGCCTTCAAATATGGCAAGGTGGTGCTTGCAGCTTCGTCTTACGATGCAGGCCTCTTCCCTCCTATGTATGACTTCATCCACCATCTCCAGATTAAGGCATGGCAAAACCGTGAGGTAGCCCTCATCGAGAATGGCTCGTGGGCACCATCGGCAGGCAGGGTTATGACCCAGATGCTTGGCGAGATGAAGAATGTCACCATCAAGGGCGACCTCGTTACCCTGCGTGGCAGAATGAAGGATACCGACGTGGCAGCGCTCGAAAAACTTGCCGATGCCATACTTGCCTGATAGCACCAATCCCTCAGTGACAGTGCGCCGACTCACGGTAAAAGAGTGTCTCGGCAATATTATAGTGGCGTATGATGCCGACGGCTCAGAGGTTCGTCAGCCCATACCCCCAGCATATAGTGACATCGTCCGTCTGCTTGCAGAGGGCGATGTCATTAACGTTGTCAGCGGTTGTCAGGATGCCGATGGCAGTGACATCATCATCTACCAGCCCGACTACCTTGTCGATATATCCTCCGTAGCCTCCTGCTTCGAGTCGTATGCCGACACCCCCTATATCTCCCTGCTCTCCAAAATAAGGTCTCTGCCACCCTCACGTTACATCCTTCTGGGTAATCTCGCTTCGCAGTTTCTCGACGAGCAGGTGCATGGCAGCAACATCAGCTATGCCGAGAGCATCACCCGTTATTTTCACCAGCATGCCCTCGATATGGCAGTGGCAGAAGGCATAGATGCCAGTTTCCACCGCGATGCCCAGCGCCAGCGAGAGAATATCCGCATAGCCGTCCACGAGACCCTCGAGCACCATGTTCCTGGCTACGACGCTTCCAAGGTGCTCCTCGAGCCCTCCTTCTTTTGTGAGGCACTCGGTCTTCAGGGGCGCATGGACCTCTTGCAGAGCGACTATAAGGTGCTAATCGAGCAGAAATCGGGCAAGGGCGCTCTCTTTCGCTCAGCAGGTGCTCAGGCTGGCGAGGCTCAAAACTCCCAGGCAGACCCCGACACCCCCATCTATCAAGAGAAGCACTACGTTCAGATGCTTCTCTATAGGGCTATACTTAACACTCAACCCCCTCAGGACTCCCATCCAGTCCCCTCGTCTCTTGCTCAACAAGAAGAAAGGGCTTCCTTCCTCCTTTACTCCAAATACGCCAACGGCCTTGTGCGTCTCGAGGGCTCGCCCTCGCTGCTCCATCGAGCCATCATGTTGCGCAATCAGATAGCCTACCTCGAAATGTCCTACGCACGGGGTGGGGCAGAGGTGCTGCTTACCATGAAACCAGAGCAGTTGCGTCGCAAGCCCATGAGCGACCGCTTCTGGCTTACGTGGGTGCGTCCAGAGTTAGACAAGTCGCTCTCCACGCTCCAGTCAGCCTCCCCCCTCGCTCAGGCATACTTCCTGCGCATGTTCCGTTTCGTTGCCACCGAGCACCTGCTCTCCAAGATGGTACGCAAAAACGAGAAAGAAGAAAACACAGGCTTTGCAGCAAAGTGGCACACCTCCCTCGAAGAGAAGAAAAACTCTGGCAGCATCCTTACCCAGCTCCGCATTACCCAGACCGTGTGCGAAGAAGGTGCCATCACCAAGCTGTGGCTCTCTGCCCCCTCCGTCTCCCATAATTTTCGTCTTGGTGATATAGTGGTGCTCTATGCCTATGGAGTGACGCTTGCGCCTGAGCGAAGCGAAGATGGCTCAGAGCCCGACATACGTTCAGGCATAGTACACCGTGGCTCCATCGAGCAGATAGGCACCACCCCCGATGGTCAGCTCTCAGTGCTTTTTCGCTTGCGCTCTCCGCTTCCTGATAATTTTAACATTAACGTTAACGCTAATTCTGACTCTAACTCTAACTCTAACTCTAACTCTAACGTTAACTCTGACCAGTATTCCCTCTGCAAGTGGGATAAGAATGGGACTTCCACTCTTTTCGCTCTCGAACACGACTTCTACGAGTCCTCCACCACCTCTCTCTATCGCTCTCTCCACCAGCTGCTTTCTGCCCCAGCAGAACGCCAGGACCTGCTGCTCTCTCAGCGCCCGCCACGTTTTGACACTTCACGCACCCTCATTGGCAACTACGGTCAGTTTAACGACCTCGTTCTCCGAGCCGTTCAGGCGCTCGACTACTACCTCGTCGTAGGTCCGCCAGGCACAGGCAAGACTTCCTTCGCCCTGCTCAATATACTCAAGGAACAGCTCCTGCAAGACAAGCAGGCGCAAGCTCAGCAGTCGTCGGTGCTACTCCTTTCCTTCACCAATCGTGCCGTAGATGAGATAAGCTCCAAACTCGTCAGCGAAGGACTCGACTTCATCCGCATCAGCTCAGCCCTGTCCTGCGAGCCAGCCTATCGTCCCTACCTGCTCGAAAACAAGACGCACCATTGTAAGAACGTCGAGGAGGTACGCCAGCTCCTTGCCTCCACCCCCATCATCGTGGGCACCACCACGTCAGTAGCCTCCGCCTCTCTCTCCCTCTTCCGTCTCAAGAGTTTCTCCCTCGCCATCATCGACGAAGCCTCGCAGATACTCGAACCCCATCTCATGGGGCTTCTCTCAGGTCCTATCTCCAAGTTTGTTCTCATAGGCGACCACAAGCAGTTGCCAGCAGTCGTTCAGCAATCCGAAGAAGAATCTCGCGTCACCCATCCCCTCCTGCTCGATATAGGGCTCACCAACTGTCGCAACTCCCTCTTCGAGAGGCTTTATAATTCACAGTTCACAATTCACAGTTCACAGTTCTTGCGCTCCAGTAGGTGCTCAGGCGAGCAAGCTCGGAGCACAATTCTTCGAGCGAAGCTCTCAGGCGAGCAGAGCTCGGAGCACAATTCACAGTTAAAACCTCAAACCTCCAACCTCCAACCTCCGCTCCAACTTGTTGGCTTGCCAGAGCAAGAAACCTCCAACCTCCAACCTCAAACCAAGGAGGGTAGTATATTCTTTCTCTCCGCTCAAGCCCGTATGCACAGCGACATAGCCGACTTCCCCAACCAAGCCTTCTATGACGGCAAGCTCCGAGTAGCTGGGCTGGCACATCAGTTGGAGCCCTCTCCCACGCCTCGCATGCGCTTTATCCCTGTGCGCCCCAGCGAAGACCACTCCCAGTCAGACAAGATAAACCTTGCCGAAGCACGAGTCATAGCCCATGAAGCCATCAGGGTTATCCGCGAAGCAGGCTCCCACTACGACCCTCAGCAAACTCTCGGCATCATCGTTCCCTATCGCAGTCAGATAGAAGCAGTCAGGCAGGCCCTGTCACAATTCACAATTCAACCCTCAACTCTAACGATAGATACTGTCGAACGCTATCAGGGCTCTCAGCGCGACGTCATTATCTATGGTTTCACGGCGAGGTACGAGTACCAGCTGAAGTTCCTCACCTCCGCCACCTTCACCGACCCCCTCACAGGTGCGCTCATCGACCGTCGTCTCAATGTGGCGCTCACCAGGGCACGCAAAGAAGAAATCATCGTCGGCAACCCCGACCTCCTGTCCCATGCACCCGTCTTCCGTTCCCTCCTCGACTACTGTAAGCATCATGGCTGTTTCACACCTCCTCCCCACTTAGTCTGATTCAAAGCCGTTCTTTTTTCAGCAGAAGCATTTTGTGAGTGCAAAGTTACTGCATTAACTTAAAACATGCAATGGTTTGCCCGTTTTTAACACTTCGGAGAGCCGTTTGCAGAAGCACTGGTTCTGCCTGCCCTTCTATTGTTTCTATCCCCCGAAAATACTACCTCCGAGCGCAGAAGTAGTGCCTCTGCACGCGTTAACATTCGCTTAGTATTAACACGCTGTAAATCAGCATGTTAATAATATGTATTTTTTTTACTTTTCTTGGTTTTTTGCGAAAAAATACATTATTGCTGCTGACAAAATTAACATTTCATTTTGGTTACCTTGGTTACCTTTGTTACCCTTTTCGCATTTTCTTCGCTCTTTATTTATATATTTTCAAAAGAAAGAATATAAATATATTTATATATATAAATATCTTTATATTCCAAAGAAAAGTTTCTTATTCCCTCTCTCTACAAATCTAAACAAAGTACATTAAGACCTATTACCTTTGCAACAACTTCGAAAACGAAGGGTAACTAAGGTAACTAAGGTAACTTTTGATACTTACGGGGGGCAAAACAAAATGTCTTTTCCTGATTTAGGTTGACAGTTTATTTTACTTTTCCTGATATAGTTGTCATTTTCCTGATATGGTTGACAACATTCCTGAAAAGGTTGACCAAGATGAAAGCACAATAACGGCAGGAGGCACACGAAAAAAGTTAATAAAACATTTCTCCGCGTTAAGCCTTGTTACTACAAAAACTTTTTTTGTTGCAGAGTGCTTTTTTGTAAAAATAACTTCTTCAGGATTTCCCAGTGTGAGAGAAATTTTGTACCTTTGCAGTAAGAACAAAACAACAAGAAATCTGAAAAAAATATTCTACTCATAATACTTGCTTTAAGCATTGGAGCTATGACACAAGCGCCCCCACAGACTGACACCACTTAGCAATTAGGAATTGGGGGTGATAGGGGGAGTGATTTATTCATGGCGGAAGGGGGCTGGTAGACAAAAAAACATAAAAATAATGGAATAATGGGGTTTTCTTTTAGATAACGATGTTTTTTTGAAGGATAATTCATAACTTTTTTGTAATTTTGCCGAGAAAATGGAGAGCGGAAACTGGTATTCCGTGCTTGCTCTTGCTCTGCAAGCGCATGACCCCTCTAAATCTTCCCCAAGGGGAGCCCCCCTCCCTTTGGGAGGGTAAGGGGTGGGTTTCAGCTTGCGAAATGCTGTAACGAAAAAGTAAATGATTGATGAAGATTTTTCAATTTTCAATTTTCAATTTTCAAGTCATAAAGAAGATATGTTTGCTGGTGCTGGTGCTGATGCTGGGTGTTGGTGCTGGTCTGCATGTTGATGCCAAGGGGGTAGAGAGTGTTGTTGCCTCGGCAAAGAAGAAGAAGGTGCAGCCACAGGAGAGTGCTAATGCTCAGCAGGCGAGGCACATGTTCATGCAGACATGGCAGAGGGTGTTTAACAACCAGGGGGCATCGCTGCACTACAAGGTGAACATAGCTAACCTCTACAAGACGGAGGGCACGATATGGTATAAGGGCAAGAAGAGCAAGTATTTTTCCAAGAACAGTAACTGCTGGAATGATGGTGTTACTTCATACGTGACGAGGGAGAAGCGCAGGGTGGTGGAGATACACGATGCGAAGGAGAAGAGCAAGTATGAGGAGAAGTTTTCTTTTGAGCCTGATAACTACACGTATGGCATAGCGAGGCAGCAGGATGGTTTTCTCATAACGCTGAAGGCGAAGAAGGGCGTCAGCGGAGTGAAGGAGGCTAAGGTGCTGCTTGACCTTGCAACGCATAACCCAAAGAAGATACGCATAAAGGTGGCGTTCCTGTGGGCTACGATAAATATCTCTAACTTCTATTCTGGCGACATAGACGATGACGTGTTTGTGTTTCCGAGGGGTAAGTATGCGGGCTATAAGTTCGTGGACGAGAGATGATGGGCTTTTTCTAATTAGCAATTAGCAATTAGTAATATTCTGCGAAGCGCCTGAGCTTGCGAAATACTGTAACGAAAAAAGTAAATGAATGATGAGGAATTTTCAGTTTCCAATTTTCAATTCTCAATTCATAGAGAAGATATGTTTGTTGGCGATGGTGCTGACCATAGTGGGTTGCTCGAAGAAGGTGGCACAGAAGGAGAGCGTTGTGAACGTGAAGACGCAGGAGGTGGAGAGTGCCTCTGACGGAGTGACGAAGAACTACGTGGGTACGATAGAGGAGGAAGAGGGCGTGAATGTTACGTTCAGCGTGCTGGGCACGGTGGAGCGTGTGCTGGTGGACGAGGGACAGTTTGTGAAGCGCGGGCAGGCGCTGGCTGTGTCTGACGGCAGAAACATAAGACAGACGTATGCCATGTCGAAGACCACGCTGGAGCAGGCTGAGGATGCCTACAGGAGATTGAAGAATCTGTATGACAAGGGCACGTTGCCTGAGATAAGAATGGTGGAGGCAGAGTCGGCCCTGCAGAGGGCTCGTTCTTCCGAGGCAATAGCCCATAAGAGTTTGGATGATATCACCCTCCGCGCACCATGGAGTGGCTACATAGCCACCGTCAACGTTCATGAGGGCGCCAACATCACTCCAGGCATGAACGGCGTCAAATTGGTTAAGATAGAGCGCGTCAAAATCTGCATCCCTATACCCGAGAAGGAGATAGGCAACATAGCCATGGGCAATGTAGTACATTTCACCGTTGCAGCCCTGCCAGGCAGGGAGTTCAGCGGTAAGGTGATAGCACGTAGTATGACGGCAAACCCCATCAGTCATGCCTATGATGTAAGGGCACTCGTTGACAATGCCGACCACGCACTCTTGCCAGGCATGGTGGGAAAGGTGAAGGTAGCCAATGCCAGCAAGGGCTATGCCCTCGTGTTGCCTCAACAGGCAATCATGGTAAGCGGACAGGATAAGTTCGTCTGGATAGAGAAAGGCGGTGTGGCACATCGTCGTAGCATCACCACAGGCGATATCACCAATGAGGGCGTGGTAATAGAAAGCGGACTCAGCAAGGGTGAGAAAGTCATCATCGAGGGTCAGGAGAAGGTCAGTGACGGAGTGAAGGTTAAGGTATTATGAACGAGCGCAACAACATAGTAGCATCGGCAATGAGGCACAAGGGCATCACCCTTTTGCTGGCAGCTGTAATGATGCTTGCCGGCATAGTGTCGCTGATATATATTCCCAAAGACGAGTTTCCACAGTTTAATCTGCCTATCGGACTGGTGGTGGGTGTCTATCCTGGAGCCACAGAAGAAGAGGTGGAGCAGCAGCTTGCCAAGCCCCTTGAAGATTTCCTCTGGACCTTTAAGGAGATAGACAAGTCAAGGGTTAGCACGGTATGTCAGAACAATGTCTGTTACTCCATCGTATGGCTTAATGTCAGTCCCGATGAGAGCACTGAATTTTGGAATAAGCTTAAGGAACGCTTGCCTCTGTTGCGTGCACAGTTGCCAGCAGGTGTGCTGGGTGTTCTTGCCAATGAAGACTTTGGCGATGTCTCTGCCATGCTCATCTCTATAGAGAGTGAAGATAAGACCTATCGCGAGATGGACAACTACGCCCGTGCTCTCGGCGACCGTTTGCGCACCATCCCCGAACTCGCCAATATCTATACCCTCGGAGGACAGAATGAGCAGATAAGCGTCTATCTTGACCGTGACCGCCTTGCAACCTACGGTCTCAATACCGCTATCGTCTATTCCAAGCTGTCCAGCCAGTCAGGTAATCTTATCACAGGCTCTCTCGACGATGGCAAGCTCAGTCGTGCGCTCCACATCGTGCCGTCACTCAATTCAGAGCAAGACCTCGCCCAGACCATCGTCTATAGCGACCCCTCTGGCACCATAGTGCGCCTTGGTGACATAGCCGATATAAAGCGCGAATGTCCGCCAGCAAAACGATACATTGAGAACAACGGTCATAAGTCCATGATTATGTCACTCCAGATGGTAGGTGGCAACAATATCGTGAGTTTCGGTAAGGATGTGAAGTCTGTCCTCAAGGATTTTCAAGACACTCTGCCCCCCGATGTCCATATCAATGTCATTACCGACCAGAGCGAGGTTGTTGATGACTCAGTAAAGGAGTTCCTCACCGAACTGCTCATAGCCATTGCCTCTGTCATCGTTATCACTATGCTTATGTTGCCTATGAGGGTAGCAGGCGTAGCCGTCACCACTATCCCTATCACCATCTTCATCTCCATTGCCATCTTCTATATGACGGGAGTACAGATAAACTCCGTCACCCTCGCCGCCCTCATAGTGTCGCTGGGTATGATAGTCGATGACTCCATTGTCGTGGTCGATTGCTACATTGACCGTCTCGATGAAGGTATGCCCCGTTGGAAAGCAGCCGTTGCCTCTGCTCGTCAGTTCACGGCAAGTATCATCACTGCCACCCTCTGCATCAGCATCGTTTTCTTCCCGTTCCTCTTCACCACAGATAACATAATCCACGATTTCATAGAGTTTTTTCCCTATGCCATCACCATAGTTCTCACTGTGTCGCTACTTGTGGCTCTGCTCGTGGTACCTATCATACAGCATCGCTTCATCACCCACGGCTTTGGCAATGAGCACCATCGCATCCTTGAGCGTATGCAGGCGGTATATGACAAGATTATCTCCTTGTGTTTCCGTCATAAGAAGTCCACCCTCGCCATTGGTTTCTTCACCGTTTTCCTTGGTGCCCTCCTTATGCTTGCCCTGCCTCAGAGACTCATGCCACGTGCCAGCCGCAGTCTCTTTGCCGTTGAGATATGGCTGCCTACGGGCACTGATATCGTCCGCACGGCATCAGTAGCCGACTCCCTTGCCAATATGTTGCGCAAAGACGAGCGCATAACCAATATCACCACATTCTATGGCATGGGCTCACCAAGATTCCATGTTACCTTCCTGCCTCAGTTTGGTGGCACCAACTACGCCCAGTTCATCGTCAACACCCATAGTGACAGCGAGACGCAGGCGGTGCTTGATGATTACTCATCCTACTATGCTAACTACTTCCCTGAGGCACAGATAAAGTTCAAGCAGATAGAATATACCGATGCCATCTCTCCCGTTGAGGTGCGCCTTGTGGGTGATAATCTCGATTCGCTCCATATAGCCACCGACCGTGTCGTCAGTCTTCTCAGGAGCAATCCTGAGATAGAGACCGTCACCACCAGCTGGGGCACTCAGAACAATCGTCTCGATATCACTCTCCATCCCGAGCAGGCTAACCAGATAGGCATGAGTCGTTCACTCTTGGCGCTCAACCTCGCCTTGCGTTATTCGGGTGGCATACCGGTAGCCAAGATGTGGGAGGCTGATGACGAGATTGCCGTGATGATAAAAGATGCGGGCGACGGCAAGCAGACCATAGAAGACTTCAAGGACATACGCGTCTCTGGTCTCGTGCCCATCCTCACCACCGTACCTCTCTCTCAAGTGGCAGATATCAAGCCGGCATGGTGTGGTGGCATCATCCAGCATCGCAATGGCATACGCTGTGCCAGCATCATGGCAACTACTACGCGTGCCACTAAGATAGGCAATCTCAATAAGCATCTCTACGCACAACTCGACACCTTCTCTCTGCCGCAGGGTATCACCGTGGCACAAGGCGGACAGGCAGAGTCAGAGAACCGCTACCGTCCTCAGATGTATCTCGGCATGGTCATCTCCATAGCCCTCATCGTCTTTATCCTGCTCTTCCATCTTAAGAGCGTGCGCCTCATGATGCTCATGATGTGCTCCCTTGTCTTCGCCATACCAGGTACTGCCCTCGGCATGTATTTCTCAGGCTTCGAGTTTGGTGCCACCGCCATCCTCGGCATCGTCTCCCTCATGGGTATCATAGCCCGCAGTGGCATCATCATGATAGATTATGGTGAGGAACTCTTCAAGAAACAAGGCATGAGTCTCGATGAAGCAGCAGAGACAGCCGCCAAACGTCGTTTCCGTCCTATCTTCCTCACCTCGGCAGCAGCCTCCATGGGTGTCATACCTATGGTTATCAAGGCAACGCCGCTCTGGGGACCTATGGGCGTGGTAATCTGTGTGGGTGCTCTCGTCTCCATGCTGTATATAGTGACGATGATACCTGTAGGGTACAGCCTCGTGGCAAAAAGAGAGACTGAAAACGACGACGAAGAAGATTACTAAAGAGAAGTTTTTTTTATTATGATAAGACGATATGTTATAATAACAGGTATAGCTGTTCTCTGTTCCTCGCTCTTCACCCTCAAGACGATGGCACAGAGGGTAGTGAGTCTGGAGGAATGTGTGAGTTCTATGCGCAAGGGCAACATAAGGGCAAAAAATGCGCAGAAAAACGTGCAGTCGGCAGAGGAGTTCAGGAAATATGCTCGCTCGAAGTATTACCCCAGTCTGAACCTGAATGCCTTCCACTATGAAGCCACCGACTATCTGCTGAGGCGAGAGTTGCTCTCCGAAGAATGGTCTGAGTTGATAGAGGAGTTGAACCAGCAGTACGGGTTGGGTCTTGATACCAGCATACAGGCGTTCAAGAGAGGCACATCAGCAGGCTTGTCGCTCCTGCAGCCAGTATACGTGGGAGGCAGAATAACAAACGTAAACAAACTTGCCGACCTGCAGGTGGACGCCATGAAGATGGTGCAGGACGTGGATGACGACATGCTGGTGATGGAGGCAGAGCTGATGTATTTCACCCTGCTGAAACTGCATGGCAAGAGAAGGGTGCTCGACGCCTCTGACGTGGAGGTGGGAAGCATACTGAAGGATGCACGCAACCTGGCAGCAGAAGGCATAGTGAACAGCAACGACGCACTGAACGTGGAGCTGACGCAGAACCAGTTGCAGGCTCAGCGAGTGAGGCTCGACAATGCCATAAAACTGCTGAGGAGGGCTTTGGCAAAGGAAATGGGTGTGCCCAATGAAGATATAGACGTAGATACGGTGTTGACATCGAAGGGCATAGTGCCACCCCAGACGCTGTGGATGGACTCGGGAATGGCGACGGACAATCGCAACGAGAGCAGGCTCTTGGACCTGAACGTGCAACGCACGCAGTTGCAGACTAAAATAGCCAAGGCGTCATATCTGCCAATTGTGGCAGTAGGAGGAAACTTTGGCGTGAGCCGTTTCCTGACCAAGACAAACACGCGAGGTATGGCATACGCTGTACTGGCTATGCCGCTGAGCACCTTCTGGAGCGAGCGCCACATGGTGAAACGCAGCAAGATAGAGGAGCAGAAGGCACTTGACGAGCGCAAGGACAAGAGGGAGTTGCTCGACCTGCAGGTGAGGGATGCCTACGACAACCTCTCTGCTGCCTACAAGCAGGTGGAGATAGCCAAAAAGAGCGTGGGCAGGGCAGAGGAAAACTTGCGCATAAAGCATGAGGAATATATCAACGGGGTGTGTAACATGACAACCCTGCTCGATGCACAGAGGCAGAAATCTACTGCCAACGACGCCCTGACAGACGCTACGTGCGACTATCATCACGCCAAGACAAAATACCTCATAATGACGGGTAGAAAAGAACTTACTTATTAGTTAAAAGTCAATGGTTAAACGTTAAAAGTTAAAAGTTAAGAAGTAAGCAGAATGTTTAAGCAGTTTTTCCAAATAATGAAACGCTACCTCATGCCCTACAGGAAATACCTTGTGGGGTCGGTGGTGCTCAATTTCCTTTCGCAATGGCTCAACGTGTTTTCTTTCGTTGTGCTGATACCGATACTGAACATTCTCTTTGAGATAGACCAGAAGGTTTACACCTATCAGGAAATGTCGTGGAGCACCATCAACAAAGAGGTGCTGCAGAACAACGGCTATGCCTATGTTCAGGAACTGATAGCCACCCACGGGGCTTTTCTCACCCTTTGCATGATGGGTATAGGACTGATAGTGATGACAGGTCTGAAGACATTCTGCTATTTTGCCGCCTCGGCAGTAATGCTGCCGTTGCGCACAGGAGTGGTGAAGGACATACGCATGGAGGTTTACCGAAAAGTGCTCAAACTGCCCCTCGCTTTCTTCTCGGCAGAGAGAAGGGGCGACATAGTGGCGAGGATGAGTGCAGACGTGGGGCAGGTGGAAACCTCCATTACCAGCAGTATCGACCTGCTGATAAAGCATCCTATAGCCATCATCGTCTGTTTCTCGACCATGATATTCGTCTCGTGGCAGCTCACAATCTTCGTTATCATAGTAGCACCACTGGCTGGCTACATAATGGGCAAGGTGAGCAAGAAGCTGAAGGGGCAGTCGGCAAAGGTGCAGGCACTGTGGGGCGACATGCTGGCGCAGCTTGACGAGACGCTTGGCGGACTGAGGATAATCAAGGCTTTCATAGCCGAGAAGAAAATGGAGGAGAGATTTGAGGCAGTAAACAATGACTACAGAAACAGCAGCATAGCGATGACGCTGAGACAGGTGTCAGCTCACCCCATGTCGGAGTTTCTCGGCACTATAATAATAGTGGTGGTTCTGTTGTTTGGCGGCTGGTTGATACTCAATGGTTCAAGCATGATAGACGCTTCTACCTTTATCTTCTACATGGTGATACTCTACAGCGTAATCAATCCGCTGAAGGAGTTTATGAAGGCGACATACCAGATACCGCTGGGCCTGGCATCAATGGACAGAATAGACTTTATCCTGAAGGCAGAGAACCCTATCAAGGAACTGCCCATACCAGAGGAACTGCATGATTTCGAGGATAAGGTAGAGCTGAAAGACGTATCATTCCACTACGAGGAGGGCGAGGAAGTGCTGAAGCACATCAACCTCACCATACCAAAGGGCAAGACCATAGCCCTCGTAGGACAGTCTGGCTCAGGAAAGTCAACCCTCGTTGACCTCATACCACGCTACCACGATGTGAGCAGTGGCGAGATACTCATAGATGGCAAGGACGTCAGGAATGTGGGCATCCACGATTTGCGTTCGCTCATAGGCAACGTGAACCAGGAGGCGATACTCTTCAACGACACCTTCTACAACAACATAACCTTTGGCGTAGAAAATGCCACGATGGAGGAAGTGATAGCAGCAGCCAAGATAGCTAATGCGCACGACTTCATCATGGAGTCAGAACATGGATACGACACAATGATAGGCGACAGAGGTGGCAGACTGTCAGGAGGGCAGAGGCAGAGAGTGTCGATAGCGCGTGCCATACTGAAGAACCCGCCGATACTGATACTCGACGAGGCAACATCGGCACTCGATACAGAGTCGGAACGACTGGTGCAGGAAGCCCTCGAAAGACTGATGAAGAGCCGTACCACAGTGGCAATAGCCCACAGACTCTCAACCATCAAGAATGCAGACGAGATATACGTGTTGCATGATGGAGAGATAGTAGAGAAAGGTACGCATGAGGAGTTGACAGAACTGAACGGCTATTACAAAAGGTTAAACGACATGCAGAAGCTTTAGGCTTCGCCACGAAAACGAAACGCCCTACGGGCTACGAAAACGAAAGCTATGGATTTAGAGTTGGAATTGATATTGAGAATAGCAGTAGCCGCAATACTTGGCGGACTGATAGGCCTTGAGCGAGAGTGCAGGTCGAAGGAGGTGGGTTTCAGGACACATTTCCTTGTGGCGCTGGGCTCTGCACTGTTCATGATAGTTTCTGCCTATGGTTTTGACGGAGTGCAGATGTCGGAGTTCCACCGTTGGGACGTATCGAGAATAGCAGCTCAGGTGGTGACGGGCATAGGCTTCATAGGTGCAGGCACCATAATATTCCGCAGAGAAGAGAATATCGTGAGCGGACTTACCACAGCATCAGGCGTGTGGGTAGTATCAGCCATCGGTCTTGCTTGTGGCGGAGGTATGTACCTGCTTGCCGTAGCAGGCACCCTGCTCGTTCTGGCTGGCTTGGAGGCAGGTTTTCTGATAAACAAGATAAGAAGTAAAGTCACAAAAGAGAAGTGAAATTCTATGACCTGAAGAAAATAACAGCCCAGCATGCCGAGGAATACAAGGCAGCAGCAGCACGAGTCATAGACAGCGGTTGGTTCTTGCAGGGCAGGGAAGTGGCACAGTTTGAAAAAGACTATGCCCAGTACGTAGGTACCAAGCACTGCGTGGCTGTAGCCAACGGGCTCGATGCGCTGAGGCTCATAATACGTGCCTATAAGGAGAGGGGGGATTTCCACGATGGCGATGAAATAATAGTGCCTGCCAACACATATATAGCCAGCATCCTCGCAATATCAGACAACAACCTTGTGCCCGTACTCGTAGAACCAACGTGGGAACATCTCGAGATAGATACTTCCCGCATAGAGCAGGCTGTAACCCCAAGGACAAGAGCAGTGATGATAGTTCACCTGTATGGTCGCAACGCCTATGATGACAGACTGGGGGATGTCTGCAAGAGGTATGATTTGAAAATTATAGAAGACTGTGCTCAGGCGCAAGGATGCTATTGGCAAGGGAAGCGGGTTGGAGCACTTGGTGATGCTGCAGGTCACTCCTTCTATCCAGGCAAGAATATCGGCGCATTTGGTGACGCTGGTGCCGTGACTACTGATGACGAAGAATTGGCAAGCATCATTTGTGCGTTGGCAAACTATGGCAGCCAGAAGAAATATGTGTTCAAATACCAGGGGCTGAACAGCAGAATGTCAGAGTTGGATGCAGCTGTGCTCGACGTAAAACTGAAATATCTCGATGAAGACAATAAAAAACGCCAACGCCTCGCAGCATACTATTATGAGCATATCAGCAATCCGCTGATAACGTTGCCCAAGCGTCTGCCAGATGAGAACAACGTGTATCACCAGTTCCCCATATTCTGCGAAAAACGTGATGACTTGCAGTCGTATCTTGCATCGAAAGATATAGAAACCTTGATACATTACCCCATACCCCCCCACATGCAGGAGTGCTATATAAGCAGTTCACAGTTACCAGTCTCTCAACTCTCCGCTCCAACTTGTTGGCTTGCCAGAGCAAGAACTCTCAACTCTCAACTTATCTCCCCCTTGGGGGGAGTTAGAGGGGGTCTCCCCATAACAGAGCGTATAGCCAACGAGGAACTCTCCATCCCGATGAACCAGATAATAACAGCAGAAGAAGCAAAAGAGATTGTAGAAGCCATAAACAGCTATAAAAAAGGGGAGTGAAAGAGGAAGTAAAAAGAGGAAGTAAAAAGAGGAAGTAAAAAATGGAAGTAAAAAAGGAAGTACCTGCTCTTGTGGCTTTTGTCATCAATATGGCAATGGTCTATGTAGCATATATGCTTTGCAGAGTAGAGTATGTGGCAGAGAACTGGAGCGCCCTCGGAGAGCCTTTATTTGCCAACTCCCTGACAGATTTGCTGGCAGGCTCCCTAAGGTTTGATACGTCGGCAATACTATATACAAATATTCTATATGCCTTGATGATGCTGTTTCCACTGCATTATAAAGAGACGAGAAAATGGCAGGTAGCAGCAAAGTGGGTATTTGTAGTAGTTAATAGCCTTGCTATAATAGCAAATCTTGCAGACTCAGTATATTTTCGTTATACTGGTAAGCGCACCACGATGAGTGTGCTGCAAGAGTTTGAAAACGAAGGAAACATTGGTAGCATACTTGGTGCCGAAATACTTAACCATTGGTATTTGTTCCTTCTCGGAATGGTGATGATATTCTGTTTGTGGAAACTATATGTAATGCCGTCTTCTGCAAGAAAAGAGAGAAGGAATTACATTATTTATTATGTAATCAACGTACTTGTCTTTGCACTTTATATCCCCCTAACCATAGCAGGTATGCGAGGAGGATTCACTCATGCTGTAAGGCCTATTACTATTAGTAATGCTAATCAGTACGTGAGCCACCCTAAGGAGGCTGCAGCAATACTCAATACCCCATTCTCGCTCATAAGGACGACAGGAAAAAAAACTTTCAAAGACCCAGGATATACACAAAACGAGATAGACGTAAACTATACAGCCTTGCATGAAGGAAACCTTCAGTCTATACCTAATAAAAAGAACGTAGTGGTTCTTATAGTAGAGAGTTTTGGAAGAGAATATATAGAAGAAGGTTATGCTCCCTTTGTGAAAAGTCTGGAGGCAAAGTCGCTGTCTTTTGATTATAGCTATGCCAATGGCAGAAAGTCTATAGACGGTATGCCTTCGATACTCTCCAGTATACCTATGTTCATAGAGCCTTTCTTCCTCACTCCAGCCTCGATGAACAACGTAAGTGGACTAGCAGGAGAGTTGGGAAAGATAGGCTATGAAACGGCTTTCTTCCACGGAGCAGAGAATGGAAGTATGGGATTTGAGGCATTTGCTAAAGCAACAGGATTTAAGTCGTATTACGGACGGACGGAATATAATGCTGATAAACGCTTTGGTGGAGATGGCGACTACGACGGAACATGGGCAATATGGGACGAACCATTCATGCAGTTCTATGCCTTGAAGATGTCGGAGATGAAGGAACCATTCATGACAGCAGTATTTACAGCGTCCAGTCATCATCCCTTCAATGTGCCAGAGAAATATGCAGAAACGTATAAGGATGATGGTAAGAATTCGATACACCGTTGCATAAGATATACGGACATGGCGATAAGGAAGTTCTTTGAAACAGCAAGCAAACAGCCGTGGTATGAGAATACCATATTCGTCCTGACGTGTGACCACACCAATGGCTTTGACAGCGCTGTGTATAATACCGACCTCGGAGCTTATGCTGCACCACTGATGATATTCGACCCCACAGGGGCGACGGTAAAAGCAGAACGCAGACATGGAATAGCACAGCAGATAGACATAATGCCTACCGTGCTGAGCCTGACAGGCTATAATAAGCCTTATATAGCCTTTGGTCAAGACTTGACAAAGACGAAAGACGATGAAACATGGGCAGTAAGCTATAATAACGGTATTTACCAATTGGTAAAGGGTGACTTTTTTCTTCAATTTGATGGCAAGAATGTTACGGCTGTCTATAATTTCAAGAAAGACCCAATGCTGAAAATAAATGTAGCAGGCAAAGAGGACAGGGAGAAGCAGAACGAGATGACACGTCTGCTGAAAGCAGTGATAAGTAGCTACATGAAGCGAATGGAAAATAACGAACTGATTGTAAGATGACAATATTGAGTGTGCAAAATGTTAAAAAAGGTGTAATAGAATAAGAAAATTTATTAAACATTTTGCATTATACAAAATGTTTAATAAATTTGCATGTCGTAATAGTTGCATAAAGAGATGACAAACAATCCATTTATACTAACACCATACGTGCCCAAAGAGTTGTTCTGTGATAGAGAACAAGAAACAAATACAATTATAGAGTATGTTACAAATGGTGGTAATGTGACCTTGATTTCTCCTCGTCGTTATGGTAAGACAGGGATAATATATCATGTTTTTGATAGGATAAAGACAGAACAATTACCTATTGAATGTTACTATGTAGATATTTATCCATCACAGTCATATGAAGATTTCATTCGTATTTTGATGGAAGCAGTTGTTAATGCTCTAAAAAAGGAATCACTGATAAAGCGTTTCATAAACAAACTCGGTGCAATTCGCCCAATTATAACGTATGATGTTGTTAATGCCAGGTTCTCTGTTACAATGACGTTTCAAGATGAGCAAGAAAAAAATCTCACATTGAAAAGCATATTAGATTACCTTGAAAAACAATCAAAATTGACACTGATAGCCATAGATGAATTTCAGCAGGTCCGAGAATATGAAGGAGTTGCAATGGAGGCTTTACTCCGCTCGCATATTCAGAGTTTGAGTAATGTTCGTTTCATTTTCTCTGGGAGTAAGAAGCATCTTATGACAGAGATGTTCACTTCTCCTCAATCTCCTTTCTATGATAGTACACATTGTCTTTATGTGGATAAAATTCCTTATGACACATATTCATGTTTTATTACAAGTCTCTTTGAAAAATTTCATAAGGAAATAACCAATGAGGCAGTAAAGTTTATTTTAGACTGGAGTCGTTGTCATACACTATATACGCAAACGTTATGCCATGTAATATATTTCACATCAGGAAACAAGATAGATATAGAACAAGTATATACTGCAATAAGAAAAATCTTAAAGGAACGAGAGCCTGGTTTTATTGAGCGTCGCAGGCTTCTAACCAAAGGGCAGTGGAACTTTTTAACTGCTGTGGCGAAAGAAGGCGTATTGTTACGTCCTACATCTTCATCGTTTCTTAACAAATACAATTTAGGGACAGCAGCTTCGTCAAAGCGGACTCTCAATGCTTTGATAGAAAAAGAATTACTTCTTGAAACTACTACACTTGATGGTACATCGTATCAAGTGTATAATGTATTTCTATCACGTTGGTTAGAAAGTTTGTAAAAAATATTTACGTCACTTTAATAAAATGCGATTCTTATGGAAAAATATGATTATCTTATAGTGGGTTCAGGTCTCTATGGTTCCACTTTTGCATACTTTGCTAAGAAAACAGGAAAGAAATGTCTTGTAATTGACAAGCGAGAGCACTTGGGTGGCAACATTTATTGCGAGAAAGTAGAGGGAATCAATGTGCACAAGTATGGGGCGCACATATTTCATACCTCAAATAAAGAGGTGTGGGATTTCGTCAACTCCTTCGTGGAGTTCAACCGATACACTAACTGTCCTGTAGCAAATTATAAGGGCGAGCTATACAATCTGCCATTCAATATGAACACCTTCAACAAGATGTGGCCTGATGTACATACTCCACAAGAGGCACAAGCTAGGATAGATAGTCAGAAGTTTAAAGGCGAACCTAGTAATCTAGAAGAGCAGGCGATATCACTTGTGGGCATAGATATCTACACAAAACTTATAAAGGATTACACGGAGAAGCAATGGGGACGTGATTGTAAAGATTTGCCAACCTTTATCATAAAGCGACTACCAGTACGTATGATATTTGACAACAACTATTTCAACGATAAATATCAGGGAATCCCCATCGGAGGATACAACAAGCTCATCGATAGTTTATTAGACGGCATAGAGTGTAGGACTTGTACAGACTTCTTTAATTCGGAATTCAGTAATTGGCGCAACTATGCTAATAAATTAGTATATACGGGAGCTCTGGATGAATACTTTGGCTACAGACTAGGTAGGCTCAATTGGCGCACAGTGACTTTCAAGACAAGGATAGAAGACACACCTAACTATCAAGGTAATGCCGTAGTAAACTACACTAGTCATGATAGGCCTTACACTCGTGTGATAGAACACAAGCACTTCGAGATGTTCGGGCAACAGGTCTATGACTGCCTCAAGACAGTTGTCAGCGAAGAATATTCTACCGAGTATGTAAAAGGAATGGAACAGTTCTATCCTGTCAACGACAAACGAAATAGAGTCTTGGCAGGTAAATATAATGAACTAGCCTCTAAGGAGGATTGTGTTATTTTTGGTGGTCGTCTCGCTCGGTATAAATACTACGATATGGCACCAATTATCGAGGAAGTTATGAAGCTGTTTGCATAAAATATATTAACTACAGCGAGTACGTGGACCGCATACATGTGCAAGGAATGTTAAAAGCATAAGCAATAGAATCTATAAATATATAAGCATTTAAACATGTTAAAAATAAGTGCAGTTATAGTTACATATAACCGTTTGTTACTTTTAAAGGAGTGTATAGAAGCAGTGAGTAAACAAAACTGTCATCTTGATAAAATTATCATCATTGACAACTGTTCTACTGATGGCACATGTGAGTATCTCGATGACTTAGATTTTGAGAAAATTAAGATTATACATCTATCAGAGAATATCGGTGGTGCAGGAGGTTTTTCTTGTGGAATTAAGATAGCTGTCGAAAATGGTGCCGATGCTGTATGGGTAATGGATGACGATACCATACCAGAGAAAGATGCTCTATTACAACTGTATGATGTGTTTACTAAGCATTCTCATATTGGGTATGCTAGTAGTCGTGTGTTATGGACAGATGGTAATGACCATAACATGAATCGTCCCGTATTCAAGTCTGATAAAGACAAATCGTGCAGTATAAGGCAATTGAAGCAGTCTTCATTCGTTTCTATGCTAATTTCCTCAAAAGCCATATGTGCTGTGGGACTTCCATACAAGGAATTTTTCATTTGGAAAGATGATACAGAATATTCCGATAGAATAGTCAGAAGTGGGTTTGAAGGGTTGTACGTTGCCGATAGCATAGTAATCCATAAGACTGCTATGAATTATAATGCCGATCTCTCGACAGCTCCTGTTTCAATGGCATGGAAATTCTATTATTGGAAACGGAACTCTCTTTTCATGAACAAACTCAAATACGGTAGCGGCTTGAAGTTCTACGTGAAAGAACTTAACCACATGCGTATTGCATACATGAAACTACTTTGTCGCCCAAAAGCAGAGCGCAAGATTCTTTGGGAAAAGATTTTAGATGGATATCGTGAAGGGTTGAAATTCAATCCAGAGATTGAGAGGATAGATATTGACTAATACCTTTCTCGCACCACGTACTTCTATTGCGTACGGTGTCGTTTTGTATATCGTTGTTGATTTGTTTATGTGCCTTTGATGGTTCACCATGGTATATGTGGCGTATCACTCCACCAAACTTCAGACGGCATTCTTTTACTCCGTTAAACATCATGCGGAATATGAGCTCATGATCTTCATGCCCCCATCCAGTGATGGATTCGTTATAGCCATTCACCGCTATGAAATCTTTGCGCCAGAAAGCCAAGTTGCAGCCACGAATATGGCGAGTAGAGAATTGCGTTTTCTTATTGGCTATATATTGACGCAATGCTTTGCACCTAAAGAGATTGAGATAATGTGATGGTTTCACTTTACCATTCGCATCAAGCATCACTCTACTGCCACATATGTAGTATCCAGGTCGCATAACCTCAATGTGATCTTGTATGAAGTGACGCTCTGGTATCACATCGCCGTCCATTTCTATTATATAGTCCCCATCTGCCTGTGCAATTGCTTTATTAAGAATTACTGTACGACGGAAGCCTTTGTCTTCGTGCCACACATGCTTTATAGGTATAGGAAAATTATTCTTCACTAAATTGATGTATTCTCTTGTATCTTCACCTGAGCCATCATCGGCTATTACCACCTCATGGGGTAATATCGTTTGTTTCCTTACTCCTTCTAAAACGCGCTTTAACGCTTCAACCCAGTTGTAGGTTGATATTAGGAGTGTAATTTTTATTTTTTGTTCGTACTTCATATCCTTAATTGTTATTGCTAAAACTAATCAGACATAAATTCTCTTAACTTTTCTGCCCTGTTATGCGAAAAAACTTATCCATAACCATGAGTGATATTAGATCCTCTCTTTGTTTATTTTGAAACTGTTTCACCCATTCGTGAGCATGATTTGTGATAGCCTTTGCTTCTTCGGGGTGCGCTTCGTAGTAGTTGATGCGTTCTATTAGGTCGCTATAGTCGTCCTTTATCTCTATATAGTGGTAATTAGCTTTCAGTTTGCCTTCCATAAACCATGTCTCGCATGTAGGACGAGGCATTACTGCTATGCTGTTACTTGACATAACCCATTTTAGGTTGCTCGCAACATCATTGCCTTCCAGCGTCATAATGTATCGAAACTTCAGATGATCATTGATAGACATTGCATTTGCTTTGGCATCGGTAGAGACAAGGTCGCAGAGCGGATGATCTTTCCACATCTTAATAAACTGTTGACGACGTGGTTTGGTGGCAGCTTCGCCTCGAAAAATTATCTTACACTCTTTATCTTCCCACTTATAGGGGTCTTTTACCCAAAAGAAATGGCGCACTTTATTAAGTTTTAAAAGGATGTTGTTGCGATTACTATCATCGTGGCTTATGGGACGACTTTTGCATAAACATGGCACTTCAACAATGTGATTGACATCACCAGAAAGTATAGAGATACGATAGCTATCAGGAAAATAGCGTGTATATTCGTATGTGTCATAAAAATGCGCTCCATGTATGTATCCATTTGGCGAATTGTGTAGTCTGTTGGGGGTGCGAACCTTTTTATTTGTAAAATCTTTTAAAAGTATGCTGTTTACTGGCAGGGTTATATGTGTGTTAAACTTACAATAGTAGTCAACTCGCTCGGTTATATATTGCTGCTCCGCTATTGAGAGAGTGTTATAGTGTGCTAATATACGTTTTAGCATAGTGCGCATAAGCCATTTTGGTATAATGGTTTTTGCTATGGCAGAAATATAGTAAATTAAATGACTGTTCTTCCTATTGCGTAATTTAGCTATTTCTTTCAGATACATATATTAGAAGGAAAGGATTAGGTTGCAAAGATACTAAAAAATTTGAAAGATAACAAATTTTTTAGTACCTTTGCGCAGTAATGTCACAGATACGCAAAATATACTACAGACTTTGTGCTTGGTTTCCCTACAAACGCTTGCGACCTTCCAAGGAGGAAATAGATGTGGTGATACCTGTCATAGCCAAGGACTTGGAAATACTACCATTGTGTCTTGAAGGCGTGAGAAGATGTGTTGCTCATCCGATTAAGAATATCTATCTCGTGGCACCAGACGAAGAGAAAATACGTAGTTTTTGCGACAGGAATGGTCTTGTTTTTGTTGAGGAGACATCTGTGCTAGGCATCAAGCCGAAAGACCTTAATATAATGGTAGATGGCAGGGACAGGAGCGGGTGGTTATTCCAACAGCTGATAAAACTATCTGGAAAGGTTGGAACATGCGACAGGTATCTCTGTATAGACTCAGACCATATATTAGTGAGAGAACATGTTTTTGTGACGGAAGAGGGCAAAACAGTGTTTTATATGAGCTATGAGAAAAACGAGCCCTACTACAGGAATATTCATCGACTGTTTCCCGAGATAAAAATGGCTGGGCTTTCTTATGTTGCCCACAAAATGTTGTTCAGCAAGGACGTGTTGCGCAGGTTGCACGAGGACCTGATAGAAAGGGGAGGGGAAGGAAAAACGTGGATTGAGGTGATAAGAGACAATTATGACTGCAACTGCTTTGCTGACTTCTCGGAGTTTGAACTGTACGGAAACTACATGACAGAGGAGAGAAAGGTGCGCAGGCCGTGGTTGCAGAAACTGTTGAGATATAAGGATTTGGCTGATTACGACACGCTGTATAAGAGATGGAATAAAAGGAGGATGTCCTTGACATTTCCTGCATATAGAAAATAGTGAAGAAAAAAGAAAAGAAATGATACCATTTAACAAACCTTATTGCTCAGGAAGGGAACTGAGCTACATAGCTGAAGTTTGCCGTTCTACGACTATGTCGGGAAACGGAGAGTTTACGAAACTGTGCCACGGATTCTTTGAGAAACGTTATGGTTTCAAGAAGGCTTTGTTGTGCACGTCTGGTACGGATGCCTTAGAGATGTGCGCCATGCTGTGCAACCTTAATGCGGGAGACGAGGTGATTGTTCCCTCTTATACGTTTGTCTCCACTGCTCTGGCTTTCTTGCGCGAGAGGGCTGTGGTAAGATTTGCGGATAGTGGCAGGGAGAATCCTAATGTCACGCTCGAGACGATAGAACCCCTTATCAACGAGAGGACAAAGGTGATATGTGTGGTGCACTATGCTGGCGTGGCATGTGATATGGATGGCATAATGGCTCTGGCAAGGGAGCACAACCTCATTGTGGTAGAGGACGCTGCGCACTCCATAGATTCGTACTATAAGGGTAAGCCTCTGGGCAGTATAGGGCATTTGGCTGCTTTCTCCTTCCACGAGACGAAAAACATAAGCAGTGGCGAGGGAGGCATGCTCGCCATAAATGATGAGCGTTTCGTGAGGCGTTCGGAGATACTTTGGGAAAAGGGCACGAACAGGGCTGAGTTTTATCGCGGTGCGGTAAACAAATACGGCTGGTGCGACATGGGTTCTTCTTTCCTGCCTTCAGAGTTTAATGCTGCTTTCTTGTGGGCTCAACTGGAGCAGCTGGATGACATACAGAGAAAGAGAAAACATATATGGGAAATGTATGACAAGGGGCTGAGAGGCAAGACAGGCAGAGGAATAGAGGTGATGCCGGAGTTGCCTGACTATGCTACGAATAATGCCCACATGTACTACTTGCTTTGTCCTTCGCTGGAGGAGCGTACCAGATTTATGTCCTACTTGAAGAACAGGGGAATACAGACGACATTCCACTACCTGCCTCTCCACTCAAGCGTTTATTATAAGGACAAGCACGACGGGAGGATTTTGAGTGAGTGCGACAGGTATAGCGACACGCTCGTGAGACTGCCTCTGTTCTATGAGTTGACGGACATGGAGGTAGAGAAGATTATCAGGACGATAAGGGAATATGCGTAAGGTCTCTATAGGTCGTTTATCCTGCGAAACCAATAGTTGAAAGTGTTGAAGGCATCGAGAGTGAAGCCTTCAACATTTTTTTTGTCCATACGGTAGAAGGGAACGTCTCTATACATGGAAGCTACTACGGAGAAGGTGCTTGGCGGCCCTATGATATAGTCGCACTCCGAGAGCATGAACAGGTCTTGTGGTGCGTTGTTCTGCATGAGATGAACGTGTATGTCGTGGTTGTCGCCATTGAGGACGGCGTTTATTTCTTCGCTCATTTTTGAGGCAGACAACTTGCCATCGTTGGTTGAAAGATAGACGTGTATTGTTTTGCCTGCAAAAAAAGTAGCAAATTTAGCTATGTGCTCTGCATAGACCTTGTTGTCGTAGTAATATCTTCCGTCTGCCCAGTTGATGTAGTCGCCTCGCCTGATGTGGACACCAAGACGCAGGATAGAGCCTGTGGAGCCTTGCTCCAGACGGTTCATTTCTGCTTTTACGGGGTCGCTGTACTGTGGCAGGATGGTGAAAAGCTCGCATATCTCCCCTTTGTATTTTTCAAAAAGGTCATAGAACCTTACGAACCATCCGCTGACCACGATGTGCTTGTGTTGGAGCATCTGCTGCTCGAGTGCCTGAGCATCACAGTCGCTGTGCTTGAAACTTGCTGTGGGGAGCAGCTTCAGCGCTGCGAGATATTTGGCAAAGAGATAGAGGGGAAAGCTTGTGTATTTGGAGCCCGTGATGCGAAAGTACTTATATTTATAGCTGAAACGCATGGACATAACGCTCCTGTTGTGCTCGCGTGCCCAGGCATAAACATGGGCAAACTGCAGCAGATTGTTGCACATCTGGCTCTTGTCTCTGGCAAATATCATTTCTCAGTGGTTTTTCGGGGTGAGTAATCCTTTGCTGACAGGGCTATTCGGAAGCCCAGATTGACCCACTTTCTGCGTGGGTCGTACATGTAGCGATTGGTGACGCGTGAATATCTTACGGGATTATTGTACGCTCCACCCCTCACTACGTGGAACCAGCCAGGGGACAGATTGTTAGGATTTGTTTGTGACTCCTTAGTATAAGAATGATAGAAATCAGAACACCACTCTGAAACGTTTCCACACATGTCGTAGAGTCCCAGCTCGTTTGGCTTTTTCTGCCTTACGGGCATGTGTCCGTCAATCTTTGCACACTGCTCGGTTGTCCATGCTACTTCCTCTGGATTGTTACTGCCAGAATAGAGGTAGCCCTTGGAGAGACGACCACCCTTGGCGGCATATTCCCATTCTGCTTCTGTTGGCATACGGAAATTGGTGTGAAGAATGGTGTTCAGTCGCTCGATGAACTCTATGCAGTCTTCATACATCATGTTATCTACAGGATGGTCCTGCCCCTTCACTCTCGACTTGTTCTTGCCCATTACGTGCTCCCAAAGTTGTTGTGTAACCTCAGTTTCTGCCATGTAGAAGCTGTTCACTGTTACCTTGTGGGCAGGATGCTCGTCTTTGTCGGCAAGCGTGTCGCAGGGCAGGGCTCCCATAGTGTAGGTGCCACCCTGCACGTATTTCATTGTAAACTTTATGCCATTCACGTCATAGGTTATTGAGACTGGACGCTTGGCACGAGTATCCTTTCCCTGAGCAAAAGCAGAAGAGGGGATAAGGGCAAAGAGCACAAGCCCCACTTTCACTCCCTTTTCTACTCCCACTTTCACTCCCTTGAGGAGGTGAGAGGGCCTGAGAGTCCACCACACCATTCTCAACCACGCACATGCGTAGGTATAGACATCGAGCCAATAGGTTTCGTGTATATATTCGTGCAACCAGCGTGGACAAAGGACGTCGGTAGGAAGAATACCAAAGTTTACGACAAGCAGCCAGAAGATGAGCCAGTCAAACCATTTCTTGTCTTCCGTAATCCAGAACGCCATGCAATAGCCTCCGAAAGAAATGATGTAGGTGTGTGTCTCTGGGCAGTCGCTGAATAGGATGATGAAACCTGAAAGCACACCAAGACAATACACTCTGAAGTTGAAATCCTTCCACCTCTTGTAGTTGGCAAAGAAGCCTATGCCAAGCAGGGCGAGGACAGTAAGCTGTACCAGACGGTAGTTAGGCAAAAGAAACTCCTTCAGTCCTCTGGCAAACAGCAGTCCTACGTAGTCGCTGTCGCTATGGTGGCTTGCTACCATCTGTATCATTTCGTTATATGCGGAGAGCGGATTGTCGTAATTGAGGTTTATCATGGGGGTAAGCAGAAGGATTACTCCGAAGAGGGCTGCATAGGCAAAGTTCCTCCATGTTTTGGGGTAGCAGAAGAGCAGAGCAAGTTCCGCTCCTCCATAAATCTTTGTGCAGGCAGAAAGCATGATGAGAAAGACTGCCCACACGCCCTTGCCCCTTTCGAGGAGCGAATAGGCAAAGATGAATATATACGCCACCACAGTATTGTACTGGTAGCAGAAGATGGCTTGCAAAAGAACTGGCAGCAAGAACCAGAGTATTCTCACCTTGTACTTGTCGAACTTCTCAGGGAGAGTCCATATGGCGAGGAAGAAGAGAACGAAGTTGCAGACGTTCCACACGTAAGGTCCTAACCACCACGGCAACATAAAGATGGGAGCAAAGATAGTGCTGAAGACGGGGGTATAGAGGAAGTAAATCTCGTGGGCAAAAGCATACTCAAGGTTGTAGGCGTTGTAACCCTCCCAGAACATTCTTGTGGAGTCCTGATAGTCGAAGTAGTTGGTGTTGCGCCCACGAAATACCTCAAGCGACGTGGCAAGAAGCGTGATAAACATGCCAAGCCAGAACACCGTCTGTGGCTTGCTCAGGAAGTTTAATATCTTGCTCTTGTATGTTGTTGCTGCTGTGTTTGTCGTCATTTTGTCAGTCATTGTTTAGAAATTTATCTTCTCGCCTATGATGTAGGTGGGTCTGCGTTTTACCTCGTCAAAGATGTAGCCTATGTAGGTAGCCACGATACCCAGTACGGTAATGATAACTCCAGCTATAAACCACATGCTGACGAACAACGTGAGCCAACCGCTGACATCTATGCCTGTTATCATGAACTCTATAGCGAGGTAGAGGGCGAAGCAGATAGCCAGGATAGATAGCAGGGAGCCTGCATAGACTATGAGCCTGAGCACCTTGGTAGAGAAGGCTATCGTGGTGGTGATGGCGAGGTCTATGCGCTTGAGCATAGAGTAGGAGGAAGTCTTGCCGTCAGTGCGCTCGTCGTGAGGCACTTGCACTTTCGTCATCCTGAAGCCCACCCACTTGTCCATCAGGGGATAATAGCGCACGTAGTCGCCCATCTGCCTCATTGCATCCACCACCTTACGGTTGTATATGGCAAACTCTGCTATTGATTCGTCTTGCTTGGTGTTGGTGAGATAGCCTATTAGCTTGTTGAACATCTTCGAGCCCTGCGTCATGAAGTAGGAGTCTGGTCTTTCCTGTCGGCTTGCAAAGACTATGTCGTAGCCCTCCTGCGCCTTCTCGTAGAGGGAGCGGATGTGTGAAGGGGGGTTCTGCAGGTCGCAGTCGAGTATAGCCACCCATTCTCCTGACGAAGCGTCGAGCCCTGCGTTTATGGCAGGCTGCTGTCCGAAGTTGCGGCTAAGGAACACAGCCTTCACTTTCTTGTTCTCCTCACAGATGGAGCGTATTATCTCTCGGCTGTTGTCAGGCGAGCCGTCCTCCACGAGTATTATCTCGTAGTCAGGGGTGATGCTCTTGGCAACCTCGTCAATCTGTCTTGCAAGTTCCCTCAGCAGGGTAGGTGCTCCGTAGCAGGGGCTTATAATGGATAGATGCATGAGTTGTATATATTATTATATAATGTGTAACTTTTGTTGTTCTCTTTCTATGTAGTTTTTTCGTATCATTTCCCACGACAGCTTCAGCCAGATAAGCGTTACGGGCAGGGCTCGCAGGGCATAGGGGCGGATGAGGTTTGTTTGCAAGCTCTTTGGGAAGAGGTCTGTAGGCAGCAGACTGCCAAAGGCGAAGGCATAGACGAGCAGAAACAAGTCCAGGTTGCTCCTCTTCCAGGGTACGGAGGCATACCAGATGGCAATAGCCACGTAGGCTATCACGTATGAGCTGTTCTCTGTGCCTGTGCTGAAGAGTATTGTGATGAGCATCATCTGTGCCAGTACCATCTTCCTGAAGGTGGGGCTTGTCCATTGCTTTATGCGGAAGTAGCCTGTGGCAACTATTGCCAGACCAGGGATGATGACAATGAGGTCAGAATAGTTGTAGTCTATGAAGATGCGTCTCACCATTCCGATGAGCGAGATGTTGTTCATCGTGGTGCGAGAGCCAGAGTTGGTCATGTTCTTCGACTCCAGCGCATGATACCATGAGGCATACTGGTCGCAGACGTACTCGGGACTTGAGATGAGCATGGGCAAGACGAACATCACTATGCTCCAGAAACAGAGTGAGAGGATGAACTTCGTCTTGTTGCGGGAGAAGAAGAAGAAGGCGAGCCCCACTATGCCGAGCAGCTTGACGAACACACCAGCGCAGATAAAGAATGCAGCCCAGAAGTCCTTCTTCTGCTCTGTCATAGTGAAAGAGAAGAGGATGAGTGCTGCAACAGCTATGTTGAACTGCGTCATGAAGAGGCAGGTGAGCAGGTCGTGGGCTGCATACCAGAGCATGAAGAGTATCTCGTAGCGTGAGAACCTTGAGGTCCTGACTGCTACATAGAGGAGCATGGCGAGAGAAACATTCCACAGAATGACTCCCAGCCATTCTGGCATCAGGGCATAGGGTGCTATGACGAGCGAGAAGAAGGGACCATAATGGTTCAGGTCGTTGAACTTCTCGGGGTAGTGGAGGTAGAGGTCGTTCTGCTCCAGAGTGTTCCAGAATACATACTTGTATATGAGGAAGTTGTTGTAGCCCCTGTGTGCCTTTATGATACCAGACACCACACCAAGCATCAGCCACAAGACGAAGGTCGTGCGGTAGTCCGACAGGAAAGTTTTTGCCTTAGCGAGTGTCATTTCTTGTTTTCAGGGAATAGTCTGTTATACTCTTCGCGTGTTCTCTTCCAGCGCTTGTGGCTCCAGAGCCAGTAGGGTGGTGCCTCGTTTATGCTTTGTTCCAGCATGCGTGTGTATTGCTCTGTGAGGTAGAACTCCTCGCACTCCTTTGGCGTAGAGGATATGAGCTTGAACTCAGCCTCGTAATAGCCTCGCTTCACTCTCCTCACGTCGAGATAGTACACGTCCATGTCCAGTTTCTTCATCAACCGCTCTGCCCCAGTAAAGATAGGGGTGTCCTCGTGGTTGAGGAAGCGTGTCCAGTAGTGTATGTTCTGCCACAGTGGCACCTGGTCTGCTATGAAGCCTATGACGAGGGGCTTGCCTTGCTGTTTCAGCCTCACGATGTATCTTATGGACTCCCCAGCTGGTATGTTCACCCCTCCCCATCTCTCGCGAGTGTAGGCTACGAGTCTGTCGAACACCTTGTTCTCCAGAGGGTGATAGAGCTGGCAGCACTGGCTCACGTCGCCCACCTCAAGGGGCAGGCTGCTCACCCATTCCCAGTTGGCGTAGTGCCCCATGTAGAGACCTATCGTCTTGCCGTTTTTCAGAGAGTTGCGAGCCTGCTCGAGGTTCTTATACACAAGCCTCTCCCGCATCTCCTTCTCCGAGATTGAGAAATACTTGATGCTCTCAAATATCAGGTCGCACACGTGCTGGTAGTATTTACGTTCTATCTTGACTATCTCGGCTTTGGACTTCTCGGGGAAGGAGTCGCACAGGTTCTTGCGCACCACTTTTCTCCTGAATCTCAGGACATAGTACATCAACAGGCTGATGAGCGTAGAGAAACAATAGAGCACAGACAGCGGCAGGCTTGCCACCACATACCACGCTCCGAAGAAAAGGTGGTAGAGGCTCTTGCCTATGAACTGGTTTATCTTGTCGCTCGTCTTGCCAGGCTTCTCGGTCTCGAGGGGCAGGGAGAAGTCCCTGTACTCCTGCGAGGCAAGCTCCAGGCAAGCCTTCAGCCATATCACGCTGAGCACGATGGTGTAAACATAGGGGTAGGGCACAAAGGCGAGCACAAAAGCAAGGAGGAGCAATATGCTGTCAACCTTCCCACGCTTGTGGCGAGGCGTTATGGAGTGCCAGATGACAATAGCCGACAGGGAGAGCATGTGCCCCCTGCCTCCCGTTTCGTAGAGGAACAAGGCTGCGCTGAGCATAATGCAGGCAAGGACCGCCTCCCTGTAGGCATGCTTGCACCAGCGTTCTATCCTGAGCAGTCCCATGAGCAGAAGCAGCATAGCAGGCACAAACAGCCACAGGCTTACCCTGAGGCTGGGCAGCAGTCTTCCGTCAATCGCCCAGTTGCTGGCTGTCTCGTGGTTTACAAAGAGGCCTGTGCCCGCGCAGAGCATCACCAGCCAGAGCCACAAGGGCACATCCCTGAGCCCGGGGAGGGTGAAAAGCGGCCTTTCCACCAGAGCAAACAAGAGGATGAACAGTGAGGCTATGAGAGCACCAGCCTGCGCAGTCAGGGCATACACCACAAGGCACACAGCACACAAGGCGCATAAGATTCTGCGTTGGCGAGTATAGGAATAAACTGTCAGAGCCATGCTTCTAAATATCAAACTAGGTTACTTTGTTGAACAAACTAGGTTACTTTGTTAAACAAACTAGGCTACTTTGTTGAACAAACTAGCCTACTTTGTTCCTTAAAAGCACCGCTTCTGCACGTTCTGGCTTAGCAACCGCGCCCAGGAGCTTAGCTTTTACCTTATATTTCTCGGCTTTTGCCTTTTGTGTTTTGGCTTCTACCTTATATATATAAGTGAGGCAAAGTTACAAAGAATAATTGAATTTCACAAATCAAATAATCTCGTGAGGGGAGAATGTTATCTGTGTTTGTTAAAAAAACGTAAATATGCGGTTGCTTAGCCGCCGTGATAGCCTCTAAGTAAAAAAATATGTGTAATTTTGCACTCCGATTTCCGATTATCGCAGGGGAGAGACTTAGAATCCCCACGGGTGATGTGTGTTAATAGTCGTGCGTCTGGCCGCGCCGATGGTTAGTGAATCCGCACCCAGAGAGACATTATATATAAGGTGAATTAGACTGCGCCTTGTCTCTTGCTTTAATAATTAACGTGATAAAAAAACAAAAATTAAAAAGTCAAGAATGGACACTTTAAGTTACAAGACAATCTCTGCCAACAAAGAGACTGCAAATAAGGAGTGGGTCGTAGTTGATGCAACAGACCAGGTCGTTGGTCGTCTCGCTTCTAAGGTGGCTAAGATACTTCGCGGTAAGTATAAGCCAAACTTCACACCTCACGCTGATTGTGGTGACAACGTTATCATCATCAACGCCAAGAAGGTTGTATTCACTGGTAAGAAGGAAACCGATAAGGTATATACACGTTACACTGGTTACCCAGGCGGTCAGCGTTTCAATACCCCTGCTGAGCTCCGCAAGAAGCAGAACGGTGTTGACAAGATGCTGCGTCATGCCGTAAAGGGCATGCTGCCAAAGGGCATCTTGGGTCGCTCTCTCATGAACAACCTCTTCATCTATGAGGGTACAGAGCACCAGCAGCAGGCACAGCAGCCAAAGGCAATCGATATCAATCAGTATAAATAAGTAAAGGTGTAAAAATACAATGGAAGTAATTAATGCAATCGGTCGCCGTAAGAGCGCTGTCGCTCGTGTTTACCTCACAGAGGGAACCGGCAAGATTACCATAAATAAGGTAGAACTCGAAAAATATTTCCCATCAGCTATACTGCAGTACGTGGTAAAGCAGCCATTGGAGCTTCTCGAGGCAACAGAGAAGTACGACATCAAGGCTAACCTCGACGGTGGCGGCTTCACAGGTCAGAGCCAGGCTCTCCGCCTCGCTATCGCTCGCGCACTCGTGAAGGTTGACGCTGAAGACAAGAAGACACTTAAGGCACAGGGCTTCCTCACTCGCGATGCTCGTGAGGTAGAGCGTAAGAAGCCAGGTCGTCCAAAGGCACGTCGTCGCTTCCAGTTCTCTAAGCGTTAAGAGAACTACTTGTTTAGTATCTAAACCGCTGAGACTCGTGGCCTGACATTATTCATAATAATAGGCTAAGGCTCATGGCTACCCAGCGGTTGTGATTCTGACAAATCATAAAAAGAAAGTAAACAAACTCTATTAAAAAAAAGAAAACAAAATGTCAAGAACAAATTTTGATCAGTTGCTTCAGGCAGGTTGTCACTTCGGACACCTCAAGCGTAAGTGGAACCCAGCAATGGCTCCTTACATCTTCATGGAGCGTAACGGTATTCACATCATCGACCTCAACAAGACTGTAGTAAAGATTGATGAGGCTGCTGAGGCACTCAAGAACATAGCTAAGCAGGGCAAGAAGATTCTCTTCGTTGCTACAAAGAAGCAGGCTAAGGACGTTATCGCCGAGAAGGCTCAGAGCGTAGGCATGCCTTACATCAACGAGCGTTGGGCAGGTGGTATGCTCACCAACTTCCAGACTATCCGCAAGGCTATCAAGAAGATGGCTAACATCGACAAGCTCACAGCTGACGGTACATACAGCAACCTCTCTAAGCGCGAGCTCCTCCAGATTTCTCGTCAGCGTGCTAAGCTCGAGAAGAACCTCGGTTCTATCGCCGACCTTACTCGTCTGCCTTCTGCACTCTTCGTAGTTGACATCGAGAAGGAGCACATCGCTGTTAAGGAGGCTCACCGCCTTGGCATACCTGTATTCGGTATCGTTGATACCAATGCTAACCCTAACTTCGTTGACTTCGCTATCCCAGCAAACGACGACGCTAAGGACTCAGTAGAGGTTATTCTCTCTGCTTGCTGCGACGCCATCAACGAGGGCATCCAGGAGCGCAAGGTAGAGAAGGCTGACGACAAGGCAGCTGCTCAGCAGGAGGATAAGCCAAAGGCTAAGAAGGCTGCTAAGGCTGAGGCTAAGGCAGAGGAGACAAAGGCTGAAGAGGCTCCAGCAGAGGCAGAAGCACCTGCAGCAGAGTAATTTTCATTATTCAATATTTAATTTTCAATCCTACGAAAATATGGCTATAACAATGGAAAGCATCAAGACCCTCCGCGCCATGACTGGTGCAGGTCTTGCTGACGTAAAGAAGGCATTGACAGAGGCTGACGGCGACATGGACCGTGCCAAGGAGATTCTCCGCGAGCGTGGCCAGGCTATCGCTGCTAAGCGTTCTGACCGTGAGACAGCCAACGGTTGCGTACTCACAAAGAGCGAGAACGGCTTCTCTGCTATCATCGCCTTGAAGTGTGAGACAGACTTCGTTGCTAACGGAGCAGACTATATCAAGCTGACACAGGAAATCCTCGACGCTGCTGTTGCTGCCAAGGCTAAGAGCATCGACGAAATCAACAACCTCACCCTCGCCAATGGTCAGACCGTAGCAGCTGCTATCACTGAGCGTTCAGGTGTAACTGGTGAGAAGATGGAGCTCGATGGTTACTCTTATCTCGAGGGTGACAACGTATCTGTCTATAACCACATGAAGAAGAACACTCTCTGCACAATGGTTCAGACCAACAAGCCAGCAGAGGAGCAGGCTCACGTAGTAGCTATGCAGGTAGCGGCTATGAAGCCAGTAGCCCTCAGCGAGGCAGATGTTGATCCAAAAATCATCGAGGAAGAGAAGAAGGTTGCTGCTGAGAAGACTAAGCAGGAGCAGCTCCAGAAGGCCATAGACAACAAGCTGAAGAAGGCTGGCATCAACCCAGCACACGTTGACTCTGAGGACCACATGGAGTCTAACATGGCTAAGGGCTGGATTACAGCTGAGGACGTTGCTAAGGCTAAGGAGATTATCGCAAACACTACAGTTGAGATTCCTGAGCAGATGCTCGCTGGCATCGTTAACGGTCGTGTGAAGAAGTTCTACAAGGAGTCTTGCCTGCTCAACCAGGAGTTCATTCAGGACAGCAAGATTTCTGTAGCTGATTACCTCAAGAGCGCTGACAAGGACCTCACAGTGGTTGCCTTCAAGCGTTTCTCTCTGCAGGCAGACTAATAATTCAGTTACCAGTTACGAGTTCTTCGCAAGCTCAGGCGAGCGCAGCTCGGAGTCCCATTTACCAGTTAAGGGTAAAGAAAAATAAGGTGACAGACTGGACAAATAAAGACTAAATATTAAGGAAAGAGTGCTAAGTATTCAGCTTGGCACTCTTTTTGATAAAATAATAATGACGTTTAACTCACGCTCCACAACTTATAACTTGTAACTTGTAACTGGTAACTTTTTTCGAAGAAAAATGAAGATTTTCGCCGTAGGCATGAATTATGCCAAACACAATAAAGAGATAAAAACAGCGTTATTACAACAGGGCGTCAGCAGTGCTGATGACGACAAGCTGCGAGAGCCCGTAATATTCACCAAGGCAGACAGTTCCTTGCTCAAGGACGGCAAGCCCTTCTTTGTGCCTGATTTTATGGGGCGTATCGACTACGAAACGGAGGTTGTGGTGCGCATCTGCAAGCTCGGAAAGAGTATAGACAAGAAGTTTGCTCATCGCTATTACGATGCTGTTACTCTGGGCATAGACTTCACTGCCCGCGATATGCAGAAGAAGTTACGCGAACAGGGGCAGCCTTGGGAGATAGCCAAGGGGTTTGACGGTTCGGCAGTCATAGGCGAGTGGATAGAGAAGGAAAAGCTCTATTCCCCTGATAGAGTGGGGGATAACGAGGGCATACAGGCTCTGCATTTCCGTATGGAGATGAACGATGAACTGAAGCAGGAAGGCTGCACAAGCGATATGCTCTGCTCCGTTGATGGCCTGATAGCCTATATCTCGCAGTTCTTCACCCTCAAGACGGGCGACCTCATCTTTACCGGCACCCCCGTTGGCGTAGGTCCTGTAAAGCCTGACGACCACATCGTGGGCTATCTTGAAGACAGAAAAGTTCTCGACTTCTACTGTCGCTAAGAACAGGGAAGCTTTCAGCCAAGAACAAGAGACATTCGGCTAAGTTTCCGCTAAGAAAGAAAAATCTTTGAAGAAAAGGTATATACATACTGTTATAGTGCTTTTGCTATCGACTTTGCAGTCTATGGCAGGAGAATTTGTTGACCTCACCATCGACGAGATGAAGATAGACAGTATGTTGCCCCAGCAGACTTGCCTTTTCCCCCTTCCACGCAATTATTCAGACTCTCTCTACAGTGTGCGCTTGCTCTATCCCGAGTATGTGCCATTGACACGCAAGGAGATACGTCGATACAAAAAACTCACTGGCGGCAAGGAAGCGCCCGCCACACCCCAGATAGATTACGTCTTTGCTCGCGAGCGCACTGAGAATCAGCTTTGTGCTTCGTTTGTGCCTGTCGTAAAGCAGGGCAAGCGCTACTATTATGTCAGTTCCTACAAACCCTCCCTGCAGGCTGTGGCAAAGACTGGTGGGGCGAACGTGGCTAATGCACTTGATATTAGCATAGAGAACCAAGCTGCAGCCTCCTCTAACCCAGCAGACAACTACAAGACCGAGTCCGTCCTCTCTGCAGGCAAGTGGGCGAAGATTAGTGTGCCCTCTACTGGCATCTATCGCCTTACGGAGAGTGTTATTCGCAAGGCTGGTTTCACCGATATGTCTAAGGTGCGCATACATGGCTTTGGCGGCAATCTCGTACCAGAGAAACTTACTCAGGAGTGGATAGCTGCTCATGACGACCTGCCCGAAGTGCCCGCCTGTACCATTAACGGAGAAAAATATTTCTATGCCCTCGGTCCTGTGTCGTGGGATTCTGATGACACCACCATTCGCACTCGCAATCCCTATTCCGACGTAGGTTGCTACTTCATTACCGAGGGCGAAACCGAGCCTGCCACAACTACTGAGGAAGTCCTTCTCCAGCAGGTAAAGGACAGCCACGACAGTCGCCATTTCCTCTATGAGATAGACGATTTCGCGTGGGCAGAGATGGGCAGAAAGCTCTTTGACAAGGCACCAATCAATTCAGGAACCTCCAGCACCTACTATGTCATCATTCCTCAGTCAAATGTCAGCTCCGACGTCGATGTTGACGTCAATCTCTCTGCTGGCAGTGGTTCCTCTGTCAGGGTTTCCACCGTCGATGAGGTGGGCGACTACACCTATTCATTCGTCAATATGGCATCAACCTACGAAAAAGTGCGCGATTTCGTAGCCTCTTTCTCCTTTGGTTCAGAAGCCCTTGCCAAGTGTGAAAAAGACGATAAGGGCAACATTATCATCCCCATCAAGGTAGAGTGTACCTCTGGCGGTCCCGTCAGGCTCGACTATATCTCGGCCGTTTTCCCCAACGCTGCCGATGCGCCAGCCCTCAGTTCAGCTGCCTATCCAGCCGCTGACTATGTTTACAACATCGTCAACCAGAACCACCATGCCGACAAGCCTGCCGACCTGGTTATCATCATACCTACATCTCAGAAGTGGTACAGTCAGGCAAAGCGTCTGGGCGAGCTCCACGTCAAGGAAGAAGCCCTTCTCGGCAATGAGTTCACCTTTAACATCGTGCCAGCCGACGAGCTCTACAACGAGTTCTCCAGTGGCACCCCCGATGTCTCTGCCTACCGCCGCTATCTCAAGATGTTCTATGACCGTGCCAACAGCACCTCTGCCACCTCCGAGGATAAGATACCCCAGTCAGTACTCCTTTTCGGCGATTGCAAGTGGGACAACCGTCTCAAAACCCTGCAAAGCTATTCTGCCGACGACCTGCTTCTTATCTACGAGACGGAGAATTCAGAGTTTACTACAGCCTCCACAGGTGTAGATGATTTCATCACCATCCTTGGCGACAGGCTCACAGTCCATGATTCTGGTACGTCGTCCTCCAACCTGCGTTTCGATATGGGCGTAGGTCGCTTGTGCGTCTCCACCCTCGCTCAGGCTACTCAGATGGTCGATAAGATAGAAACCTATATGCAGCGTCGCGCCTCGGGCAAGTGGGTCAACACCCTCCTCTATGCCGCCGACGACGATGCCAATGCCGGCAATACCCACATGAGGGCAATCAATAACAATGCCGACAACATCATCAATAAGAAGATGGGCTTCGACGTGCGCAAGGTGTTGCTTGATGCCTACGAGCGCACCTCTACCTCCACAGGTTATCGTTATGACGGAGCCCACGACGAGATTATCAACACTCTCAATGAGGGAGCCCTCATCTTCAACTATGGTGGGCACGCCTCTCCCGTTCAGTTTGCCGACGAAAATGTCTTCACCCTTGCCGATACCAAGGCCCTTACTGGCAACAATTATTCCGTAATGTTCACAGCAGCCTGCGAGACAATGCCTTTCGACCAGACTATTGAGAACATAGGTTGCGAAGCCATGTATAACTCCAAGGGTGGTATGATAGCCGTAGTAGGCACCCTGCGCACCGTCTATGCCAACTATAACGAGGCGCTCGACTATGCCTTCATGAACTACCTCCTTTCCTCAGACTATGCAGGAGTGCCCATCACCCTTGGCGAAGCCCTGCGCCTTGCCAAGAACTACCTCGTCTCCACAGGTAGAGACCGTACTGTCAACAAGCACCAGTACCACATCTTCGGCGACCCTGCTTTGCGCCTTGCCGTTCCACGCTATAAGACCGTTGTTGACGAAATAAACGGTGAAACCTGCACAGAGGAAAGCGGCAATATCGTCAGCATCAAGGCAAACCAGGTTGTCAAGGTTAAGGGCCACGTCGAGACCTTCGATGGTAAGCCCCTCTCCGATTATGGCGGCACAGCCTATGTCTATGTCAAGGACGCTCAGGAGAGCATCACCACACGCAATAACGACGACATATCCCAGATAACATACCTCGACCGCCTCACCAATATATATAAAGGTACGGCAAGCGTGTCAGGCGGCGAGTTTACCATCAACTTCCGAGTAGGCGGCGAGATACTCGACAATGGCAAGACAGGCCTCATAAACGTCTATGTCAACAATCCCCTCAACGAGACGGCAGCCTTCGGCGAGTGCAACAGTATCATCTTCACAGGCTCAGAGCCAGTAGATGACGACCAGGAAGGTCCCGATATAGATGTCTATCTCAACAGTCCCTCTTTCGTAAACGGAGGAACAGTAGGCACAACCCCATACCTGCACGTCACGCTCAACGACAAGGACGGTCTCGACGTTATGGGCAACACCACAGGCCACAACCTCGAACTCGTAGTCGATGACCAGTTCACCAGGACCTATAACCTCAACGGCTCCTTCACCTTCGACGACGGCAGTTACACCCAGGGCTCAGCCCACTATGTCCTGCCAACCCTCTCGGCAGGCACCCATAGTCTGCGTTTCCGCGCCTGGGATTTGCTCGGCAATATGTCCACCAAGACCATTTCCTTCACCGTCTCTCCATCGCTGCAGCCCAATATTCGCGACGTTATCGTTGCCCCTAATCCTGTGCGTGGCATAGCCACCTTCTATCTCTACCATGACTTCCAGGGCAGCAATGCAGAGATAAACATCGACATCATCGACACGTCAGGTCGCCTGCTCCAGACCAACACCTGGAACCGGACCCTCGGCATCTCCGAAGGCAGAACCCCCTTGCAGTGGAACTCCATCTCCGTTTCCAATGGCATGTACCTCTATCGTGTGCGAGTTTCCTGCGACGGAGTCAACTATAGTTCCAAGACTAAAAAACTCATCGTGGCGCAATAATACCACCCCCCATTACGTTTATTAAGAAGTACGACAAAAAGTAAGTAAATGAGGAAGATACTAACCATAACAGCCCTTCTCTGCCTTGCCCTTGGTGCTATGGCAGCAGACTCCAAGACCAGCATGTTCAACCCCATCCATACGGCTATGGTGTCCAACAGTATAGCTCCTGACGCTCGTGCAGGAGGTATGGGTGACGTAGGCGCAGCCACCGACCCCGATTGTTCCTCGCAGTACTGGAACCCCGCCAAGTACCCCTTCACCATCTCCCGTGCAGGAGTTCAGCTCAACTATACCCCCTGGCTTCGTCAGCTGGTAAATGACATGAACATCGCCTACCTCTCAGGTTACTATCGCATAGGCGATTACAGCGCTATCTCAGCCTCCCTCCATTACTTCTCCCTTGGCGAAGTGTATTTCGCCGACGAAAGCGGAGCAGCCGACCTCAGCCAGTCTATCAAGCCCTATGAGATGTCTGTCGACGTAGCCTACTCCCTCATGCTCTCCGAGAAATTCTCCATAGCAGCAGGTGTGCGCTACCTCCTTTCCGACATATCCTATTCACGCACAGAGGAGTCCTCAGCAGCAGGAGCCTTTGCAGCCGACCTCGCCTGCTACTATCAGAACTACGTCAACATAGGTCAGCGTGAGTGCCAGCTCGGTCTTGGTCTCAGCCTTCGCAACATGGGTTCAAAAATGACCTTCGCAGGCAGCAACCGTTCCGAGTTCATCCCCACCAACCTCCGTCTGGGTGCAGCTCTCATGATTCCCATCAACGAGTACAACCGCTTCACCATAGCAGCCGATGCCAACAAGCTCCTTGTACCCACCTATCCTACCATAGAGCAGTACATGGAAGCCTACAAAAAAGGTGAAACAAAAGTGGGCGACGGCACCAATAACTCCAGCAACCTCGAGGCATACGCCGACGAAGTATATTACAACAAAGGCTCCATAGCAGGCATGTTCACCAGCTTTGGCGATGCCCCTGGCGGTTTCAAGGAAGAACTTGAGGAAATCCAGTGGAGCGTGGGCGCCGAGTATGTCTATAACGACCGTTTCTCCATCCGCGCAGGTTATCATGACGAAGCGCAGTCCAAGGGCAACCGTAAGTACTTCACCGTAGGTGCAGGCTTCCGCATGAGCGCCTTCACCCTCGATGCCGCTTACGTCATCTCTACAGCGCAGTCCAACCCTCTCGACAAAACCCTGCGCTTCTCCCTCAATTTCGACCTCGACGGCATCAAAGACCTCTTCGGAAGGAGGTAGAAGATCATAATAAAATAAGAATAAAGAAAGGAGGAAAGGACTGTCTTACACATGAAATATGTAGGCGGTTTTTAAATTTTTTCCATTTTTGTGAATAGAAAAGTTTTTTTGTAACTTTGGAAAGATTTGCAGGATTTCTTTGTATAAAGGCAGTTCGGGAGATTGAGGATTTTGAGGGTTACGGATAAGAAACCGTACTAATCTCGTTGTTCTGCTATAAATTGCATCAAAGACCACCCGATGACGAGTCACCAGCCGTTTTTTGTGACTCGCTATCGGGTGCAAAGGTACAACAATGTTTTGAAATCACCAAATAATATCGCCAGATTATTACGGTGATAGTTGTAGTGGGCACATTCGGTTCTGATGACCTGTAGTCATGCCATCATTCACTTATGCAATCTGACAGTTCTATCTTTGCTGCACTGACGCCCCATTGCTATTGAGGTTTTAGTGGTTGCACATCCCATTTCCCCGTTGTCATGTAGTTCGGAGTTGCAGGTATGCCGTGTAAAGCAAAAGCTCGCGCAACAGCTTCCTTTCCATCACGGGTGACGAATATGTTGCTCGCCATAGTGCCTGGACTATTCACGTAGACTTCTATCTGTCTACCACGTTCTATCATCTGCCCTCCATTAAGCGGAATGAGATTTCGGGCTTTTAATATGAATACACTCATACTCAATCTTATCTCACGCCAGAACAAATAGCTACCTTAGCCACTTGTGGGTCTTTCAAGAGCCAGTCGATGGTAAGCAAGGCTGCAGGATAGGTCATATCAAATTTCTGCTTCAACTCTAACAGAGTGAATTCTTCTGCTGTATAATCTCCTTCAGAGCCATTCTCAACCCATTGGCAGAACAGGGCTTCCAATTGTGGCGAAAGTTCTGAGAGTTCTTGTGCTGTGACTATTGCTTCCTTCTCTGTATAATCCTGTTGCATCAGCAACTTAATGATATCATTTGTGTTCATATTTTCTTTTCGTAAGCGATTAATACATCTTCAGCGAATTTGCGGGCATCAGCCTCTATTGGTTGTAGCCAATATGCCTTGAAACCACACTTTTGTACGGATTGGTAACCAAATTCCTCCATATTTTTGTGCCAGTTGGTCAGGTCGCCCTGACTGGTATGCGTTGCCCGCTCAGTCATATTATAAGTTTGATAAGAGTGGCGACCTTCATGCACCAGCGTGTTAAGTGTTTCCTTGAAACAGACTTGACTGTC
The DNA here is from genome assembly GCA_002394365.1 of Prevotellaceae bacterium UBA4332. Lineage (GTDB taxonomy): Bacteria > Bacteroidota > Bacteroidia > Bacteroidales > Bacteroidaceae > Prevotella. The sequence goes on along the minus strand of DGTQ01000007.1, from coordinate 106,383 downwards.
ACCCATGAGCAGTCGCGAGTTAATGGTGATGCTTTCACCGAATATACTACTTTGGTGTACCCCCATACTCCCATATAGTTTGTCGCCCATCTGCTGGATTGGCCCCATATCCTTAGTGTAAATAGGACAAGGTGGTCGATGTTCTATTTCTGCTATTTTGATTTCAAGGTCATTAAGCACAGCAAGTCGTTCTTCCTGTGACAATTGTTTCCAATTTTCAGGGCGCAGTTCAATGGTGTCAGCCATCATGTCTGATATCTGAGACACCTGTTCCATATCGTTAGGTGCCTCCAGATACTTCGGCGGAATCTGGTCGCGGATAGGCTCTAGCATCTCAGCTATCTGAGGATTGCTATCAATTGCCTTGGGAGGCATTCCGCCTGTAATGTCATCAATCCTTATAGCCAACTCCTCTGGCCTAGGCGGATCAATACATTCACCAATAAACTCCAACTCCAAGTCGGAGATACGCTCCACGCTTTGTGCATCAGAAGCAGCAGAGGCGATGTTTTCTATATTTTCCAGCATAAATGTTCTTATTTCATCTTATTGACTTTTATCCAGTATTTGTCAGTTGAGAGAGAGGTCGTTACTACACATTGTCCCACCAGCAATTTTGGCAGTATTAGTCGTTGCTCTTTGCTCAGCCCCATTGACTCAGCAACAGCCTTGCAGTCATCTTCCGACACCAGACGGTGTGTAATCTTGGTGTTGGTATTCTTGATTGCGTCAGGTAAGAGTCGAGTTGGCACTTGGTCTACAAGGAACATGCCCTCACCATAGGCCCGAATCTCAGAAAGCATATTGCTGAACATCATTGTCGTTTTGTATTGAGGTTCGTCCACCTTGTCGCATTTCTGCATTACCCGGTGAGCCTCTTCTATTACTGTCAGATGACGGCAGTCATTGGCATTGAAGTCTATCAATCCCGCCTCAGCCTGAGCGGTACGATATTCATAGAGGAACTGCAGAATGACTGACATGAAGAACGACTTGTCTATGTCATCTCCTACATACGACAGATTAATGACACAAGGCTGGTCGAACAGTTCATTGAAAGCAATAGAGTGGAGTGTGTCTAACATATCCTTCTTCCACCCTCGCCGCAATGAAGCAATGCGGGTGTTGAGACACGCTTTCATGTTGTCACCAACTCGTTTCTCATATCCATGTGCCTCTATCACTTTGTCTACCTGCAAGGCCATACCTGTCAGTGTAGGTGGAAGAGTCTTTCCAAACTGTGGGTTGGCATCTTTGCCTATCCAGTTAGTCGTAGGTGACTGGTAGAGTGAATATACAAGGTCCTCTAACAATACAGGCAGAATGTCATACATCGGAAAAGCCGCCGCAAACGTAGACTTTAAGCGGTCGATATGAGAGAGCACATTGGGTGTCTGCTCCTCAGTAATCCATACTGGCTCAAAAGGATTCAGCCTTAACCGCTCAGTTGTTACAGGCTCTCCTGTCTTACGGTCTCGATAAGAATTGCAGCCAGGGATGAATATCTTCACAGGACGTTCGGGGTGTTGTTTGTTCTGCTCAATAGCCCAGTCTACATACTCTGTCTTTGCAGGTTCTATTACAAGGAATGGTACATTGCCTATACCTTCTAAGATAGCCTGCACGGTGTTGGTTTTTCCTGTGCCGTTGATGCCGCATAGCAGTGTATGTTTGGCAAGCAAGGACGAGGGCAGATGGTAGGGAATGCTTGTGGCAGAGCCACCGTAAAGCAATTTGCCCAAAGCAATTTCCTCGCTGTCAGAGATAGTCTCTGGCGCATTCAGGCTGAACTCTGGCGAGCTGTCTACCACACTGATACCTGGTACACTGCGCAATGGGAAATTGACGAAATACGACAACTCCTTTGTGGTCAGCACTGTGCGCAAGTCGCTGAAATGTCGGCCCAACGGATGCTCAAAGTATGAGCCAGAGGCATCCTTTATCCGAATGACAGGAGTACTCATATTGCCTAATGTCTGTGGCAAGTAGTTACCAAGGACATCCTCAATATGGTGAATCCTGACGGGTTCAAAGATAGACTCCTGCCCACTGGCTATAGACTTCAATTGCATGGATGCGGCCTGTATATCGTGAGGCGTTTCTGCCATCAGATATACGCCCACAGACCAACAGCCAAGAGCCTTACCACTCTCCAGACGCTTTGCGTGATAGAAAAGATGTTCACCCACAGCCTCTATCTGCTTGTTCACGATATTGCTGCTGATAGCCTGGCCTGAGGTGTCTGATGTGGTATCAGTGCGACCTTCGGTGGTTGTTTCCGAATGAGATATGCCTGTGGTCTTCGATGGCGAAAACTCTGCAAGCAAGTTGGAGCCGGCTATGGTATTGGCACCGTCAGCAATGGCCAAGGCTGTCGTCAGGACTCCTGCTGGTGGAAACATAGCACTGGCCAGCATAAGGCCAGCACCCACCATCCCCCATTTGCTTTTCTCTTGCTTGCTCTCACTTGTGCCGTCACAAATAGACTTCGACTTGCTCAACGCTACGCTCACACTGCTCGACTTGTTCTCAGAGTAGTTGAACGATTTTAGCGACTCTGCCTGTCCTCCGAAGTCCCTTACCTGATAGAGCATAGCATCCACATCAGCCTCCTCTATGGGGTCGGCTATCACCATATAGGTGAAGTTCTTCTTCTGCATGCCAGCCAGCAGCGTGTCGATAGTGGCAGGATATACCGTTTTGTATTGGGTTTCCATTGAAGGGATACCTGTCAGAGCATCTATACAGTCATACTGGCTATCAATACTCTTGCGAATAGTATCCACATTGCCTTTTACTCTCTGACACTTCATCCCAGGCCAAATGCCCTTTATAAAGTCGTTCAGACTGTCTGCAAAAGTGGCATCTACCTGGTCTTTCCTGTACGACCTGATACCCAGGTACATCTCGAAGACACCATCTTTGCCATTTACTAAGAATATCAGTTGGGTCTTACTGGGAAGATGGCAGGCTGTAAGTATTTTCTGGATGGCGGTGAAGCACTGTTCAGCACTATTCTCTACTGGCTTGCCTACTTGGCTTATCTTTATCCAATAGGGCGCGGCAGGAAGGTCGCTCCGTTTGGTAGCAAGTTCCAACGACAGAGGCATGGAACTACCGGATATGCCATTGAGGTATTTTCTTTCCGACGTGAACGACAAAGACTGTGCTATACCGTTAGCCGCCAAGACCTTGGCCATTGGCTCAAATGCTTGCTTCTCTTGTAGTGTCAGTTCTTTTGCCATAGTTATTCAATAGGTATAGTTACTTGTTGTAGGTTCTGCTCCATTTGTTCTGTGAAGTAGTTGCTCAGAGCCTTCGAGACTTTGGTCTTAAAGGCTGTGTTGGATTTCAATTGTTCTATAATCTTAGTCTCTACATTTGAGCAAATCTCAGATTTCTTCTCAAGGACTTTATCAGCCTTATCCTTGCGTTTGTCTTTATCATCTCGGAATAAATTATAGACACCTTTAATTGCATAGTATCCAAAGGCAACTACACCCCAAAGGAAAAAGCCCAATGCGGCCCACAAAGCATCACCCACCCAATTTGAGATAGAATCGCATATTTCAGAAATGGCAGCCGACATATCAGACAAACTACTGCTGATGTCTCCAATGCTGTCTATTCTTACTTTACCAGACATCTTAATCTCGCGTCCAGGTGCATATCTGCTGATGATTTCGTTCATTTTCTTTCTGACATCTTCACTTCCTACACGCAGATAATCCTGAAGAGTATCATTTACTATTGCTGAGATTCTACTATTTTTAAAAATCTCTATGTTTCTCTTCAACTTTTCTTTAAGTTCGTCTTCATCGGTAGACGTGCCATAATTTATCCAACTGTGACAAGTACTCTCAACAACATTCCATGCTTCTTTTGTGATATTAGTTGCAAGTTTTCTACTAAGCGAATCGGTCTTTGACTCATCACTGACCAATTGAGGCAGTTGTTTTTTCAGTTCTTCCACCAGCACCGTAGTTATGGCATCGGTAGCACCCAACAAGGCTATGCCGCGCGATATTGTGAGTGAGGGATTGTCATTGTCTATCTTCACTTTATCAAGTGGCAGTGAGAGCGTCTCGGCTATCAATGGACGGATGAAGTTCATGCGACTGGCTCCACCTGTCAGGAAAACACCATTGATAGACTTTCCAGGAATCTTCTTGGTCTTGAAATCTAACAGTGCTTCTCGCAGTTTGTTCATGTACTGGGTATGCTCTTCCACTAAAGCATTCAGCTCTGCTAAGTTATTGATGCGTAACCGTACATAAACATCAGCATAGTCATCATACGATGGTTCTGTGTCATCGATGATGTTACCTAGAGGGAATCCCCCAATAGTTTTCGAATTCTCATTGCGGCTGTAGGCATCCTCCTTGAACTTGCGTGCCTTAAACCTCAAAGAATCTTTGTACTCAGGGAACTTCTCCACAAACTCCTTCACATCCTCATCCTTCAAGACCATTCTTTCCAAGATAGCATTGTCGATGAGGCTGGCTCCAAGGTTATCACCAGAGTCTACAGGTTTGTTGTCATCGTCAAGGTAAGTAAAATCAAGCGTACTGGATCCTAAGTCAAACACGATAGCACCTCGCGAAATTTCATTGGCAAAGTTTACGCTGGGACTTTTGGCATAAAAAATGGCTGCTCGCGACTCTGAAGTGAGACCTCCGAGCGGTAAACCTGCCTTAAGGGCCATCTGTCGATAGAGTTCCTTGCAGGACTCGTCAACCCAACCTGATGGACGGGCTATGTACACAATATGATTGCCATCTTTCAATTCTGTACAACTCTCTCTAATGCGCTTATAGATGGCATTCATATAATCCATCATGAGCTTCTCCTGCTCACCATTGAGAGATGCTGGCTTTTGTTTAAAGGCCAACCGTATCCCATTGTTATCGGTGACATGTTCGAATGCTTCATCACCAATATAATAATAGCCATCCTTCCGACAGATAGCAGATGGTATTACCTTTTTCCTTGCGGCAATATCCATATCTATGTCTGTCACCTTCGACTCTCTCAGACCAGCATCCTTACCCCACTCTATAGGGCAGATGGCTGCCGACGTCTCGCCATGCCCGAAGTCTATTCCGACTACGTACAGGTGTTTTCCTTTTACTGGTATAACTAACTTAGCCATCACTCATTCATGATTTTTCCGTTCTCTATTTTCAGTCCGTAGTTCTCAAGGCTCTCTGCCATCATCTCAATAGCCGTCTGCAATTTTGCAGGTACAGCATCTTTACTGGATTCGAAAGCATTCCACACGTTGTTGATTTGCTCCAGAAGGGTACCATATTCACTCTGCAGTGTCGGCTTCTCCTTCTGCTCATATACGTTCTTTATCCTATTCACCTGCACACGATAGGTGTCAAGTATGCTGTCAACATTCTCGCAGATATTGCCCACAATGTTTAGGAAAGCTGCCACGTCAAGTTGCTTGGAAGCAGGTTTCTTCACCTCTTGACTGATGGAAGGCTTGGTATCCTTCTGAGCAGCATAATAAAGTACAAGTGCTGTTCCTGCAATAGCACCAATCAGAGCGCCCCATGTGTTAAAGATGATAGCTCCTGCTGCACCTCCAACTACAGTGCCGCCTACCACCAATGGTGCTTGATCCTTTGAGATGGCCCCATTAGTAGGTTTCGTGGAAGATGTTGCATCAGAATGCTGCGGGGAATCAAGTTGCGGTGTCAAAGCCCCAATCATAGCCTGTTGGGCATTCAAGAGGCTCATGGCTGACTGAAGGATGTATTCTTCCGACTGCGTGAGTGACTGACGATATTCGCCTGCCGCATCCAACAGGTAATTAAGGTGGTCAGCTACTATCTTCTCCACCTTCTTAGCATCTCGTGGCAATATCAATTTGTCTAATTGCTCAGCAAGTGAATTCTTCTCAGATTCGAACAGCGATTTCAATGTCTTAGGTTGCTCCATTTCTTCAATACTTTTAATCGGGTGCACCCAAAACCGATGATTTTAAATACGTATGCCACACAAAAGAAGAACGTGGGTGCTTACATCTGTCTGTTCCGCTATTTAGGCTGTAGGAAATGCCTTACCGAAAGAACAACAGAGAACCACCCACGTTGGAGTATATAGACACCCGTAAAGTGTGCTTTTGAAGGTAACTCGTACCTTCGCAGCACACTACGGAGAGTATATGATACACCCCGCGGCAGTCACCCCAGCATTCGTTTTTGATCGGTAATTTGAGTTTCCTACATTCAAATAGCCAAAAACAAAGCGTCAGTAACGCCTTCTAATATGTAGTGCTCCGCCCCTCGACCCCGCACGCCTCAGTGTGCCTCATAGTCTCATCAGGCAGATACTGGTGCAAAGGTACGTAGAATTTTCGAAATTTAAACTCAAAAGACAAAAAATTGCAAAAAAAACTTGGAAGATAAAATAAAAATGCCTATCTTTGCACCGACAAATCCCGCCCGCTTCCCATAAGAACAGCGTACCCAGCGGGACATTTTTTGTATATAGGCATGAGATATACCAAACAAGCAATGACGCTGGCACAGCAGATTCAGACATTGCAAGGCAGAGGTCTGATGATTGCTGATACCAATAAGGCAGAACAGGCTCTTGATGCTATCAGTTACTTCCGACTGGCTGACTACTGGTATCATTTGGAAGCTGATCATCATACTCATCAGTTCCTACCCAACAGTCATTTTGAAGAAGTGTTAACTTGTTACTTTTTCGACAAGGACTTGAAGGCTTTGCTCTTCAAGGCTATTCAGACTATTGAGGTGGCTGTCAGGTCTAAGGTCATCAAGCACTTTGCCCCCTCATGTGGCCCGTTCTGGTTTATGGATGCATCAAAAGCAGTAAACCAAAGACTTTTCCAAACTAACCTCGAAACTATTAAGAAAGAGGTGGGGCGTTCTAAGGAGCGGTATATCCGTGAACACTTCCACAAATACTCTGATCCAGACCTACCGCCTGTTTGGAAGACATTAGAGGTGATTTCGTTGGGTGAACTCTCAAAACTCTTCAACAACTTCAATGATTCGCAACTGAAACACAATGTCGCACACGAGTTTGGCCTGAATCACCACAAGTTCCTTTCCAGTTGGCTGGAGAGCCTGACATCGCTACGAAATCATTGTGCCCACCATGCGAGAGTATGGAATCGAGCATATCCTTTAAAGCCAGCGACACAGCAAATAATGCCTAACAATTGGATTACCAACTTCACATTCAGGGAAGAGTCGCTATATGCTCAACTTTGCTGTATTGCCTATTGGTTGAATGCCGTTGATACAAAAAACACCTTCGTTGGTGATCTAAAAATGCTGTTGCTTCGCAATCCGTCAATAGATCATGCCATGATGGGGTTCCCGTCTAATTGGCGACTGGAACCCCTTTGGCAGATATAGAGTCAATAGGACAGTAAGAAATACTGGCTAATTCATCTTCTTCCTAATCTCTTTCGATTGTTGTATCATCAGCCGTCCAACACTGTCACGCATTATTGCTTCCTGTTCCATCTGATGCCGGCGACGAATGGAATCCTCGAAGTTGACGACGAACTGCTGACACTGGCGGATGCCGTCGTTATTGCCTGTCCATACATTGCGCTCCAGCCATATCACATTGGTGTTGTTGGCTGGCAGGGTAGCATGTAAGGCGCGATACTTCCAATCGCTTAATTCAAGGCGGTCTATCTCCTTTGCTCGGTCCACGTGTTGAGGCTCTCACATTGCCCTGTCCGTCCAACCGAGCAACACTGAAAGCCCCACGCCGATGTATCATAATGACACATTATTATGTATAATGTTCACTAATAGTACACCACAAGGGGCATTCCCGTTGCTTTGCTTTTGACGGACAGATGAATTTGCGAGATTCTCAGAATGTCAAAACCAAAGCGTAAAGAAAACGCCTTTTAGTATGTATATATCCCACCATAAGTGATTCCCCAAAGGGCTTTCAGCCTACAGAAGGACAGTGCAAAAGTAAAAATTATTTTTTATATGACAAAGAAAATCTTATTTTTTTTGATTTAGAAATACACTGTGCCAATCATAGGGCTGTAAGCTTTATAGGTAAAATTATCACAAACTTCATCTGAGTCGAAACCACCTACTTCGCCAGCATTTGAGACGCGGTTCATCCAACAGCCACTCACCTTTGCGCTCAGCAGTATCATTCTTTCGCCCTTCACCCCTACTCTTATCGGAGTGCTGTGTCATCCATATGAATTTTTGTAATACCCCGTCAAGGTCACTTGTTGCATACGTGGCTTGGCAGATTGTCTGTAGCCTCCTTCCATATCAATCGGCTCATATATGGTAAAAGGAACACCATATCCATCACTTGGAGTGTAAGACTCATGCGGAACATCAGCAGGTTGATAAATTGTAAACTGTGCATTGGCACTAATTGACGCAAGCATCATTGCGAAAGCTAAACTTCTTCATAGTTCTGTAATTTTAATTGGTTACTGTTCTATTTCCGTAGGCAAAGTTACGAAGCCATTTGCCAGGTACAAAAGAAAATCCCACTATCTTGTATGAAATGGTGGAATTAGTGTATGAAATTACGAGCGGTATCTTTTGTACTTCTAAAAATAAGTCGTAACAATGCCTCTCTTTAAGAGTCAAGTTCTTGCGCTCCAGTAGGTGCTCTTGCGCTCCAGTAGTTGCTCAGACGCATAGCGGAACTTGCCCTGCAAGCGTAGCACCTGTGGTGCGTCCGATTACAGGCGTTTCTGCTCCCCGAAAACGGGGAGACCGAGAGGGGTGTAAAGACTATTGATAAGCTCGGAGTTCCTTACATTTCCCTGTTGCAAAATTACTGCTTTAACTTAAGACATGCAATAGTCTGCCCGTTTTTAACACTTGGGAGAGCCGTTTGCAGAAGCACTGGTTCTGCCTGCCCTTCCATTGCTTCTATCCCCCGAAAATACTGGCTCTGAACGTGGAAGCAGTACCTCTGCATACGTTAACACTTGCTTAGTCTTAACACACTACAAATCAACGTGTTAAGAATATAAAGAAATTTTACTTTTGCTGATTTTTTGCGGAAAAATCCAATGTTGCTCCGAGCAAATTTAACATTTGGCATGGTCTCAAAAGTCTCAAAAGTCTCAAAAGTCTCAAAAGTCTCAATCGAGCGTTTTTTTTGCTTCCCTTTATTTCTATATTTTTAAAAGAAAGAATATAAATATATTTATATATAAATATCTTTATATTCCAAAGAAAAGTTTCTTGTTGCCCCATTCAACAAAACTAAACAAAGTACAAAAATATGGGTTTTTCGTTAAAAGTTTTTTTTTTGTTAAGACCTATTACCTTTGCACCAACCTCCGAAAAATCAAATGTGACTTTTGAGACTTTTGAGACTTTTGAGACAAAAGGGGCAAAATAACTAAACTAAAACAAAAGCGTATGGCAAAGATGAAAGCACAATAACCGCAGATGGCACGAAAAAAGTTAATAAAACATTTTCCGCGTTAAGGAAGTTACTACGTCTCGAAAAAGCTCAAATAATTTTGGCTTTTCGCTCGACTTTTTGGGCATATCCATAACACTTATGCTTATGGCATCGCTCGCCACAGCGTGGCTAATGGCTACGGTCACAAGGCTCAGGGAGCAGGAACGCCGCACCATAGTCATAGAAGTGGGCATGCAGAATGCTGCGCAAGCCATAGCGATAGCCTCCAATCCGTTTGTTTTCAACGATGGAAGAATGGCAATACCTGCCATAATCTATGCGTTGCTTATGAACGTGGCGCTGCTGACTTACGTAGCATTATTGAGAAGGAGTTAGAAGGAGTTAGAGGGGGAGATTTCTGTTCCATATAGAATAGACAATCAGTCCTACTAAGACGCCAAGGGTGTTACACAGGGCATCAAACCAATCGCCAGAACGGCAGGTTGTGAGGTATGCCTGCGCCAACTCCACCAATATGCCTTGCATTATTGGCAGGGTCAGGATGACGATAAAGTTTGCCGGCTTGGCATTGCGGCTGTTCTCCAACAACAGCACGAAACAGAACACACCATACATCAGGAAGTGTGTCCACTTGTCTATGAATGATATTTCGTTTAGCTGTGTCTCTGGTATGGGTATCAGGCATAATATCCATATCAGCACGCTTGTTATGATGGAAAGAGGGTAATGTTTCATTATCAGAATGGTGTCGGGCTTGTTATTTCTATTCTTCCTCCCGTGAATGGGTGGGTGAAGGAGAGACGGGTGGCGTGCAGATACATGCGGTCGGCAGGGGTGTTTCCATAGAGAGGGTCGCCAAGAATGGGGCGATTGAGACCATCGGGGTGGGCGCAATGTATGCGAAGCTGGTGGGTTCTGCCTGTGAGTGGGAAAAGCCTTACTCTGTCCTGATCTATGAATTCATAACGTGTGACAGCCTCCTTGCCCTCTTCATAGTCCACCTTTTGCATGGGACGGTTCTCAAAGTCTGGGGAGAGAGGGAGGTTGATAGATTGAAGATTGAAAATTGAAGATTGAAAATTATGAGTAGTGTTTGAAGACAGTATTGCTACGTATTCTTTACTCACTTCGTCGTGCAAGGCAAACAGACCTTGCATCTTGACAAATGCCTCTTCCGTCTTGGCAAAGAGCAGTATGCCTGAGGTGTCCATGTCGAGGCGATGGACGGCTTTTAAGAATTGAGAATTGAACGCTCGCTGAGACCGACCTTTAATAGTTGAGCCGATGTTGCTCCTGCGGAGAGGCTCAGACTGTTGGGAGGTATCAAGAGGGTCAGCGAAGCTAAGATTGAAGATTGAAGATTGAAATTTTGGATTGCTACCTCTTAACTGTGAACTGTGAATTGTGAACTGTGAACTTTTAAGCCTCTCCTGCGCATTAGGCAGATTGCGCTTGCCTGGTACGGAGAGCAGCCCTGCTGGCTTGTCGATTGCCACAAACCACTGGTCCTGCCACAGTATTCTTATCTCGCCTTCTGGGGTGTTGCGCATAAAGGGATATACCTTGCAGTCCTTGGGCATCATATACCAAAGTATAGGTATACACTTAGCCTGACAGGGTTCATAGAACTGTCCGTGATGCCGTATGATGCCCTTGGGCGAGTCGCCATACCAAAACTCGGCTATCGCTTTGACTTTCAAACCATGCTGGTTGGCATAATTAAGCAGTTTGGGCGCGCAACATTCGCCAGTTCCGCCAGGTGGCACAGTCTGTCTGGAGCCTGTTCGTTGGGCATAGTCGGTAAAGACTTTAAGCACAGAAGCCTCGCCATCCGTATTGTTATCTTCCTGCGGGGTAGGGGGAGGCGTGATGACAAACTGCGAGAATAGCCAGCGTTGCAAAGCCTGCGAGCGCTCCTTGCGCTCCTGCTTCATCGCCTCCACCTCCTTGGTGCGCTTGCCCTTGGGCAGAAGAGCCTCTGCCTCCTTTATCCTGTGGTTCAGAGCTGTTATCTCAGCCTCGTGGGTCTTGAAATATCCGTCTGGTTGCAGATAGTCGAATATGGCAGGCACATAACCCTCCCAGTCGCTTCGCCCCAGTATCTGTCCTGAGTAGGCCTTGATATATTGAAGATTGAAGATTGAAGATTCTTGCTCTGGCAAGCCAACAAGTTGGAGCGGAAGATTGTCGTCGTTCAAAGATTGAAGAATATCCTCTCTATACTCCCCTCCAGTCCCCTCGTCTCCCGAGGGGCAGAAATCCAAAATGAGAGACTTCCCCCCTCCCTTTGGGAGGGATGAGGTGGGTTCTACTATCATGAACCCGAACATCTTGCCACGACTCACCTCCTCACGCCATTCGGCATGAGCCTCAATGTCCTTAATGATTAAATCTCTGATAGATTGGAAGTCACTCTCTGTGAGGGATTGATGGAGGTTATAGTTCATTAAGATGCCTTTCGATAGGTATGCCACGATTGATGTCCTGGTTGTTCTTGTTCTTGTCTATCCAGCTGTGTATTATGTCCATAGCATAACGGGTGGTGAGTTCGAGCTTTTCGCCGTCCTGTAGTTTGCCCACTATGATGCTCGAGAATATGTCGCCTGTGCCAGGAAACTGCACTGGTATCTCGTCGTAGGGCAGGAAGAAGTATTTGCCACTGAAGTGGTTGTAGCCCATTACGGAGTGTTGTCCCTCGACGATACAGCTGGTTATGATGACAGACATAGAGCCTATCCTGCGCACCTTATTTATAAGTTCCTTTGCTTCGCTGGTGGTTATGCCCTCAGCCTTGTATGGCACGTTGGTAAGGAGGCATGCCTCGGTATAGTTAGGAAAGCAGAGGTGCGCCACGCTCAGCATCTCTCTCATGCAGCGGATGGTGCCCTCGTTGGCTCCACCATAGAGCCTGCCATAGTCGCCCATTACGGGGTCAACGTATATTGCAGTGCCGAGTGCTGCCTGCTCCCTGCAATATTGTGCCACCATCTGTGCCTGACGCTCGCTCGCCATGAACCCTGTCGTTATGGCATCGAAGCGAAAACCCAGTTCGTTCCACTTCTCCAGAGCCTCTACTATATAGTCTGTGCTCTCGAGAATTGCGTATTTTCCGTAGGGGAAGGTGTTGCTGATGAGCATGGTGGGCAGAGTGAACACGTCATGACCCATGTATGAGAATATCGGCATCTGGGCAGCTGCTGCCACTTTGCCATATCCGCACATATCACTAACGATGAGTATCTTGCTTTTTTTCATACGCAGGGGGAAATAATATGGCAAAGGTAGTAAAAATAGTTCATAGTTCACAGTTCATGGTTCATATTTTTTCAAAATTCTTCATTCTTCATTCCTCATTCCTCATTTTTTTTGTACCTTTGCAAGGTTGAAACCTAATTATTAAAACAAAAATATTATAGAAAAAATGAAGAAACTTTTCGTTTTGTGCCTCATGGCACTGTTTGTGATGTCTGCTCACGCTGACGTGCAGGTTAAGGAGAAACTGAACCGTGCTCCTGTAGCTGTCAAGACTTCACAGGGCATTCTCGTTTCATGGCGTTATCTCAGTGCCGACGGCGATGCCACCTTCTCGGTTTATCGTAATGGTACACTCATCAAGGATGGCATAGCTGATGTCACCAGCTACCTCGATGCCAGCGGCTCTGCTGGCGACACCTACAAGGTGGTGAGCAGCAAGGGTGGTGAGGCTGAGTGCAAGGCTTGGGATAATATGTTTACGAAGATAAGCATCCCCCGTCCTGCAGCCCGCAAGTCTATCACAGGCGACCTTACAGGTCGCTATCGCCCAGATGATATCTCCGTAGGTGATGTTGACGGCGACGGCGACTATGAGCTCATCGTCAAGTGGTTCCCAGACAACCAGCGTGACTCTGGTAAGGATGGTATAGCAAGTGCTACATACATTGACTGCTACGAGATGGACGGCACACAGAAGTGGCGCATCGACGTGGGCGACGGTGTGCGTTCAGGCAATCATACCACTCAGTTCCTCGTATATGACTTTGACGGCGACGGCAAGGCAGAGGTGATATTCAAGACTGCTCCTGACTCCAAGGACGGTAAGGGCAACTACGTTACTCAGGCTGGCGACGCAACCATTAAGGCTATTGCACCCACTACCGTTTCTGTAAACTCCAAGGGTAGGGTAACGGCAGGCGCTGAGTTCCTCACTGTGTTCAATGGTGAGACAGGTGCTGCCATGAAGACTATCTTCTACTCACCAGGCCGCTCTATGGAAGATTTCCCAACAGGCGACACTCAGCTGAACTCAGCATGGGGCGACAGCAACTACAACCGTGCAGAGCGTTATAATGCAGCTGTGGCTTACCTCGACGGCGTGGACAAGCTGCCAACAGCCATCATGGAGCGTGGCTACTACACAGCATGCTATATCTGGGCTGTTGACTGGGACGGTACAAACCTCAAGACACGCTGGCTGCACAAGGGCACAGCTAAGGATAAGTGGAGTCTGGTAGATGCTGCAGGTACAGAACTGGCTAACGAGACCACCGATCCTGTCACTTCTCAGGGCAAGTCAAGCTACGGTCAGGGCGTGCACAGCATCTCTGTTGGCGATGTTAATGGTGATGGCTATGACGACATCTGTATAGGTGCTGCTACCATAGGTCATGATGGCAAGCTGATGTGTGCTACTGGCTTTGGTCATGGTGATGCCATTCACCTTGCCGACCTCGTGCTAGACCGTCCAGGTCTTGAGGTTATGATGCCTCATGAGGAGAAATCTTCTTACGGCAACTTTGGCTATGATGTTCATGATGCTACGACTGGTGAGATAATAGTATCTGCTACGGGTGCTGCAGATAATGGCCGCGGTATGGCATGCGACTTTATACCAGCCAATCGAGGGTCTGAGTTCTGGTCAAGTTTCCCTACAGCAATAGATGAGAAGGGAAATGTAACGCAAAAAGACCAGCGGACCTTTGACTGTGCCACTGGAAATGAGGTGTATGCTAAGATGGCAGACACCAACTTCCGAATCTATTGGACTGGTGACCCATTCGACCAAACATTTGACGGCAGATATGATGCTACGAACGGTTGCTCTCCACGAATCCGCTCATGGAATACGTCAAGCAAGAGTATACTTACCTTCCAGGAGTTTGCTGACTATGGCAAGCCACAGACCTGTAACACTACAAAGGCTACACCATGCCTGCAGGCAGACCTCTTTGGTGACTGGCGAGAGGAACTTATCATGACAAACTATGAGACAGACTGGAGTGCTGCAACCTGCGACCTCCTTATATATTCTACCCCAGAGCCTACTGCCTATAAGGTTCCTTGCCTCATGGAGGACCATCAGTACCGCATGGCTATAGCCTGGCAGAACGCTTCCTACAATCAGCCTCCACACCTCAGCTACTCTCTTGCTGAGTCACTCAACATAGATCGTGCTACCTATAAGACACAGACAGCTAACCACGCCCCTGAGAAGGTTGTCCCACCAGTACCATCAACGGGCGAGGAGACAGTGGGCAAGGCTTCTACTGATCGTGAGCCAGTTTCAGGCGTTAGTTATACCACAGCCAATAACATGGTGACTGACCAAGGTTCAGGCAACTATGTTAAGTTACGCACAGGTGATAATGACAACACTTGGACCTTCAATGTAAATGAAGGCTATTCTATCACAGGCATTAAGGTAGAGGGCTATTCAAACAACTCTCTGGCTGAGGCTTCAATCTCGGCTACATCTGTAACGGTTGATGGCGCAGAGCAGCTCACCTCTGCTCATGTCTTCGGTCCTGGTAGTAGTAATGTCAGCACTCTTACTTTGTCGAATTTGAGCGCAAAGAATGCTATCGTGTTTACTTTCGATAATTCCAATATCACCTCAGATGCAGGCAAGAAGAACAAGCAGCTTCAGGCTATTGTTACCATTTACTACGAGAAGACTACTGCCATAAATGGTGTTAAGGCAAACGAAAACAATAACGCTAATGCTAATGTTAAGGTTGTCAAGAATGGTAAGTTTGTCATCCTAAAGGGTGGCAAGGAGTATAACGCTGCGGGTCAGCGAGTGGAGTAAAAGCTTGCTTGGTTACTCCCGAGCGTAAGCAGTGAAAAGCGAAGCTTAACGCAGCGGGTCAAATCATAAAGTAAAAAAAAGATAATGAAGAAAACAGTTATTTCTTTCGTTTCATTGGTCGCAACTCTGTGCGCGCAGGCTCAGGAGGTAAGCGTAAAATGGACAATGAACGACTTCAATTCGCCACAGACAGCCGTCATGGATGGAGATGCAGCATATACCTCGCTGCTCACCACCAGCTATGCTAATGGTTCAAACTTCACGTTGAAGGCATTGACATCAGTTACGGCTGAAGCAGGCTACTCAGCAGCAGACTATAGTGCCAGCCCTTTCACCCAATACACGGCAACAGAAAAGGTAAGCACAGCAACAGCTACAAGTTCTATAACTTTTACGCTCAATATTGCTGCCGGCCATAAGCTGAAGGTTACGGGCATCTCCTTCGAGGGCATGAAGGCAGGTTCGGACAAACCATCTCTGAGTGCTCGCCTGAAGTATGATGGCAATGCAGAGCAGAGCATTTCTGATGCAGCAGACGCTATTACCCTTGTGCGCAACAAGATAAATGCAAGCACATCCACAGGCTATGGTGAGTATAACTTTACTGTTACCAATACGGTGGCTCAGAGTCAGGTTAACCTTGTGCTCTACGGACTTAGCATAGATGCTACTAAGGGTATTGCTATCCGTAATGTGGTTATCTCTGGCGTGCTCGACGAAGAGGACTACGTTGCAGGCGACCTGATAAAGTCGCTCACCATAGATGGTACTGACTACTCAGAAAAGATTAAGGACTTGAGCATCGACGAGTGCTATTACACCACAAAGAAGCTGACCGCTGCTCCTTCTTCTTACGATGCAGAACTTACCGACCTTGCTGTGGCTCAGGGGTGGACAAAGGAGGTTAGCTATAATGACCACTACGTGACTTGCAAGGTGCTCAATGGTTCAAAAGAGAAGATGAACGTAAGGGTGTACTTCCCTATTTCCAATCCTCAGCCAAAGGGCACTCCTGTTGCCATGAATCGCGGACTGATGGCGCTCAACCGAGTGGCAAGCGGCAAGCAGGGCAACCTCGTATCCTGGCGTATGCGCAAGACCGACAGCAACCTTACTTACAAGATTTATCGTAACGGCACGCTCGTAGCACCACTTACTGACCGTACCAACTACGAAGATAACGAGGGTACAGCCAGCGACACTTACAAACTGGAGGTATGCAGTGGCGATGCTGTGACGGAGACAATGGAGTGCGGCACATGGGCTAACCAGTCTCTGCGCATACCTATGGCAGCGGCTCCTGTTGATGAGCGTGGACTTAATGCCACCTATACTCCGAATGATGGATGTTTCTACGATATGGACGGCGACGGCGAGAACGAGCTCATCCTGAAGTGGGACCCTTCTAACTCTAAGGATGCTTCTTCTGTAGGCATCACTTCAAACACCTATATCGACTGCTACAAGCTCTCAGGAAAACTCCTCTGGCGTATAGACCTCGGACAGAATATCCGTTCAGGTGCACACACTACACCTTTCCTCTGCTATGACTTTGATGGTGACGGCTTTGGCGAACTGGTTGTGAAGACTGCACCTGGTACAGTGGATGGCGAGGGCAATTTCGTTCTTATGGAGTCAGAGGCAGCCTCTGGTCCTGCAAAGATATGGTACAACACCGACAACGTGCCAGAGAAGGCTCAGGGACACGTGCTTGGTGTTACGCCAGAGTATCTCACGGTATTCGACGGAGCAACAGGTCGCGAACTCAAGACCGTCAACCATCCTCTGCATTATAATGTGGTAAAGACATGGGGTGACTATTATGGTGGACGTTCCGACCGTTACCTTGCTGGTGCTGCATACCTCGATGGTCAGCATCCTTCCATCGTGTGGGGTAGGGGCTACTACTATTCAGCCTCTGTTGCCGCAGTTGATTGGGATGGTTCTAACCTTACTACTCGTTGGGTACACACCTCAGAGACTGCTGGTAAGGGCATTTATAACGAGGGTGCCCACAGCCTTGTGATAGCTGATGTAGATGGCGACGGCAAAGACGAGATAGTATATGGTGCAGGCACTCTTGACGACGATGGCACTTGTCTCTATCGCACAGGTTTAGCTCATGGCGATGCTCTCCACGTGAGTGATTTCGACCTCGACAACCCAGGCATGGAGGTATTCATGGTTCATGAGGAAGGCAGTCATGGTTATGACTTGCATGATGCCAAGACGGGCAGAATCATTCTGCGCGAAACGGCAGCAAAGGATACAGGTCGTGGCTTGATGGCTGATTTCTCTAAGAAGAACAAGGGTGCCGAGTACCTTGTCTTTGCACCAATGCGCAGCGTTGTCAGCACTAAGGAGGCAGGTCTTGGCGACATCATAGCCGATGCTTGGGCTTTAGGTCAGAGCGGTGCTGCTCCTAATAACCGTATTTATTGGGACGGCGATCTGCAGAGCGAGTTCTACGATAAGAATATCGTGGCATCATGGAATGACGAAACCAACGGCTGGGACCGCTTCAAGTTCTCTGGCGAAAACTACGTGCCAGGAATAGAGAATAACGGTACCAAGCGTAACCCTATCGTGATGGGTGATATGTTTGGCGACTGGCGTGAGGAGATTGTCCTTTGGGAAGCAGGTGAAGGCGGAGTAAACAATTTTGTCATCACTGCAACCGACATACCAACAGAATACATGATTCCTACTCTGAGAGACGACCGTCAGTATGATGAGGCTATCGTTTGGCAGAATGTGGGCTACAACCAGCCACCACATCTCTCTCACGACCTCTATACCACCTACGACAAGGAAGCTGCTGCTGTCGGTGCCGTAATGGGCGTTGACGAGAGCGGGAACGGAAACTGGAATGGGAAAGTCCTCAAGGACGCCAAGCTAGTTATACTGAAGAATAATAAGGAGTATAGCGTAGCAGGACAGCTGATAAAATAATAGATGATGAATTATAGATAATATATAAGCCTCGCCATTCTTGGTGAGGCTTATATTTTTTGTAGTCGCTTTAGCAACGTTTCGTTTTTGTACGAGGTAGTGAGTTATTTTTTCCTTATCTTCAGCGCTCTTAATATCTTGTGCTTCCACGAACGGTTTTTCCTATCTATGTGGGTCTCAAGTATTCTTGACGAACCTTTGAGAGGCGTTATGTCATAGTTTGCCAACGAGGCTGGGATGAGGCAGGAATGTCCTTCTTTTAAGACTATCTCTTTTTCCTGTCCCTCATAGTTGCGTAGTGAAATCTTGCAGTCGCCCTTTATACACATGGAGATGATAAACGAGTCGTACTTTATAAGGTTTCGGTGGAAGGTGGTATCAATGTCCATCACCCTCACGTCAAAGTATGGTGTGTCTATCACTTGTGCTGCCTTATCCTTCGTGTTGCCATAATAGGTGCGATACTCTGGAGACACATTGAAGTCTATAGCCTGTGCCGCAAGGTCTGTATGCAGTTCGCGCGGTTTGCCGTCCAGTCCAGGACGATTGTAATCAAAGATGCGATAGGTTACATCGCTCGACTGCTGCACCTCTGCCAGGAGTATGCCGCCACAGATGGCGTGTACTCTGCCTGCTGGTATGAAGAAGACGTCACCTGGGTGTACTTCGTGTTTCGCCAATACGTCACATATTGTGCCGTCAGCCACACGCCGCTTGTATTCCTCCTTGCTTATCTTCTCCTTAAAGCCAGAATAAAGTGCTGCACCAGGTTCGGCATCTATGATATACCACATTTCCGTCTTGCCAAACTTGTTGTGCAGCTTCTTTGCCAATTTGTCGTTGGGGTGCACCTGTATGCTGAGGTCCTTCTGTGCGTCTATGAATTTCACCAATAGGGGCAGCTTACCGTCATACTGGTCATAAACGGCGTCGCCTAACAGGGCTCGTCCGTATTCCTTCACCACGCTTATGAGGTCTCTGCCTTTCAGTTCGCCATTAGCGATGGTGCATGGACTGGAATCCACAGCACTAACCTCCCAGCTCTCGCCTATCGGCTCGTTGCTGGGAGTCAAGCCCTTGTAGGGGCACAACCTTTCTCCACCCCAAACGATGGTGTGGAGATTGGGCTCAAAAAGGAGAGGGTAAATCAAGAAATTGAAAATTGAAGTTTGAAAAGACTGATAACTGTGAACTATGAGACCCCACCCATTACCCTCCCAAGGGAGGGAGTCTCCCCCTTGGGGAGATCTAGAGGGGGTCGAACTATGAACTTGGTTACAATTCCGCCTTAATCTTCTCTATCATTTCCTTGTATTCCTCGTCAGAGAGATATACCTCGCCTGGGTTCATGCGGAACAGTCCTGGATAGTCTGGGCCTCCCTTATACTTAGGAGCGAGGTGGAAGTGCAGATGAGAGAGAGTATCAGAGAAAGCACCGTAGTTTATCTTCTCTGGGTTGAAAGCACGCTGCATGGCGCGTGTAGCCTGAGCTACGTCAGCCATGAAGTCGTTACGCTGCTGGTCGTTCAACTCGTTGAGGTCGTTTACGTGCTTGTCATAAGCCACGAGGCACCTGCCTCTGTATGTCTGCTCCTTGAAGAGAAACAGGCGTGAAACACGAAGGTGGCAAATCTCAATCATCAAGTCTTTCTGTGTCTGGTTGTTTGTGCAATACAAACAGTCTTTTGGGTCGCTATACATAATTTTTCTTCGAAAAAAGTTATTAGTTACAAGTTATAAGTTAAAGTGGGAGTTGCTACACTATTTTTTCCAACGCTCCTTTTAGTTCCTCCAGCTGGGCTTTTACGTCATAGAGACGCTCCAACACCTTGGCTTGAAATTCTACCTGTCCGCGGTTGGCATTTATCATCTTGCGTGCTGCAGCAATCTTAAATCCGCGCACCTTCACCAGGTTGTATATCACCTTCAGGTCGTCAATATCCTTTTGCTGGTATTGGCGCACCTTGTTGGAGTTTGTGCGAGGTTTCAGGAAAGGAAATTCCGTCTCCCAGTAGCGCAGCGTAGGCTCCGATACTCCTATCATCTGGGCCACCTCCTTGATGCTGTAGTATGTTTTAAGCTGTTTGTTTATGTTTAGTGCCATACTCTATAATTGGAATTTATATCCTACTTGCATTGCAAAGTTATAAAATTTATGTTTCACATATAATATAATGTAATCGTAAATTTGTAACTCTCGCATCCTTAACTTTTCTTAACATGAAAAATTTGTATAATAGAAAAAAAATGTCGAACTTTGCCACAAAGTTTTCATTTGCTGAAACAGTGATGTTTCATTTTCGCTACTAACTACTACTAAATTACATATCGTTTTTTTTACAGCTAAGAACACACAGCAGAGGGCATGGTGTATGCTTTCGTGCGAGGGTGGGATGTGCTATAACATTCGAGTCGATATTGGTTCGGCGACAATAACAGCTACTACAAAGAAAATAAATATATAATAAAAATATCTACTAATTTTTTACTAACTAACAACTTTTCGACAATTATGAAAAAGAGTTTGCTCTTAGGTCTGGCAACTATTGCACTCAGTGCAACGTCAGCATTCGCAGCCTCTACAGGCTACAAGTCATCAGCATTCGGTTATGGCGCTGGTGCTACAGGTGGTGGTTCGGCTACCCCTACACTTGTTACGTCAGCTTCTGAACTCGAGAATGCCCTCAAGGCATCTGGCTCCAAGGTGATTATCATCACAAAGGACATCACAGTCTCTAACCACATCTCTGTTCAGGCTACCAACAAGACTCTGATGGCTGTGAAGGGCGTAAAGCTCATCTCCAACCAGCAGAACTCTTCCAATTCGGGTATTCTCTATTTCAAGAAAGGTTCAAGCAACATCATCCTGCGTAACCTCACCTTCGTGGGTCCTGGCGCATACGACTGCGACGGCTGGGATAACCTCTGCTTCGACGGCGTAACAAAGGCATGGGTTGACCACTGTGATTTCCAGGACGGTTGTGACGGCAACTTCGATAACAAGGGGCTTACTGATAATATAACCATCTCATGGTGCCGTTTCCACTACCTGAAGTCTCCTAAGGCAGGCGGCTCAGGCGGTACAGACGACCACCGTTTCTCTAACCTCATCGGTTCGTCTTCTTCAGATAAGCCATCAGATGGTAAGTACAACATCACTTGGGCATACTGCTGGTGGGATTCTGGTTGCGTAGAGCGCATGACACGTTGCCGCAACGCAAACCTCCACTTCCTCAACTGTGCATGGACATCTAACGACGCTCACTACTTCGTAGGTCCGCAGAATGCTACAGCACTCTTTGACGGCTGCTACTTCATCACACCTTCAAAGCGTGTTTCTGGCGGCAAGAACTTCATATTCTACCAGAACTATGGTGGCACTAATGCCTGCAAGTTCAACAGCTGCTCTGGTCCTTCTGATTACATGACCAACTCAGGCTCTGTTTCTTCACCATCCTACAGCTACTCTACACAGAACGCAGACGCAGCTTATTCTGACATCAAGTCTTACTGCGGCGCTACTCTTACTGTTTCTACCTCTGGCTCTGTATCTGAGAGCGGTTCTTCAAGCAGCAGCTCAAGCAGCTCTTCTTCTTCTTCAAGCTCATCAAGCAGCTCATCTTCTTCTTCTTCAAGCTCATCAAGCTCTTCAAGTAGCAGCTCAAGCTCATCATCTACCAGCGGTTCTACCACCACATGGAATTTCTCACAGTTCTCTTCTACAGTAACCCTCGCTGGTAGCAACTACACATATTCTTATAACGGACTCACCCTCGTAGGCAACACTACATCAAGCTACACCAGCGACTACGTAAGCAAGAATGGTTTCCACTGCAACGGCGCTTCTACATCAAGCATTCGTTACATCAAGTACACACCTTCTTCAAATGGTACCCTTACTGTAAAGTTCAAGTCTAACAACACGTCTGACAATAATCGTACTTCAGCTATCGGTACAGCCGTTGGCACACCTATCGTTACTGCTAAGTGTTCTACAGGTTCTATGTCAGCAAGTGTATCAGCTGGTAAGACTTACTACATCTACTTCGTTTCTGGCGGTCAGACTATCACCAGCATCACCTTCACAGCAAGTGGTTCTTCAAGCAGCTCAAGCAGTTCTTCTTCAAGTAGCAGCACCTCAGGCTCAAGCAGTTCTTCTTCAAGCTCTGCTACTACAGGTCTCTGTACCTTCACAGGCAGCAAGCCATCTATGAGCTGTGTATCAGTAACAGGTAACTACTCTACCTCTAAGGGTTCTGTAACCGTCAACGGCACTAAGTACACCACTTGTGTAAAGATGGAGTCTTCTACCTCTATCAAGGTTACTGTTTCTGGTTCTACAAAGGTTAAGCTCTACTTCGACGGTGCTTCAAAGAAGGTTAAGATTAACGGAACTTCAAAGACCACAGGTTCAGACGGCACATGGTCTGGTAGCTTCACATCTGGTACCCTCACAATCACTAAGGGTGACTCTATGAACCTCTATGCTATCGAGTTCTCTAATGCTAACGCTCTCGACATCGACTTCGCAGAAGATGCTACAGCTATAGAAAACGTTAATGCCGATGCTGACGCTAACGCTGACGTAAAGGTTATCGTGAACGGAAAACTTGTTATCAAAAAGGGAGGCAAGCTCTTCAATCTTGCAGGTCAGGAGCTCTGATTTTCACCCTCACCTAAACTTAGATTTTTTTCATAGTTATTAGGATAATTAATAATTGCCCCTGGTGTAGCACAGCTGCATCAGGGGATTTTTGTTTCAATTATTGAAACCTTACGAAACTTCTGCTTGAGATACCTCATCTTCGAGGAGAGGCGAACTGGTATCAAGTTCAGAGAGAGATTTCTTCTTCTTGTTTTCGCTGGCGCCTGCTTTTAGGAGTTTTCGGGCAGAAGTGATGATGCTGCGACCGCTGTCAGATGTAGAAATCTTGAGTTTGTTGATGTTCTTTACAGTGTTGAGCATGCTGGTTTCTACATCCGTGAAACGCATGCTGAAGTCTTGCACTCGGTCTATGATTTCGTTTGCAGCCTTCATCATTTCCTGTTGGTTTTCGAGCTGACGCACCTGTGTCCACATCATCTCGAGCACTCTGAGGTTCATATACATCGTTTGAGGACCAAGTATCATTACACCTTCGTCGTATGCCTCGCGCCACAGGGTAGTATCGTTGAGAATGGCGAGGTTGAGGGCTCCCTCTATGGGCACATACATGATAGCGAAGTTTAGGCGGTTGTAGCCATCGGGCAGATATCGTGTATAATCTTTCTTTGCGAGACGCTTGACTTGTGCTCTGACGCTGGCTATGTGTGCCTTCAGGTATAGGCTCTTCTGTTCGCTGTCGTCATCGGTATTCATGTAGCGCTCGTAGTCGGTGAGAGACATCTTGGAATCCACCACCACATGACGATTGCCTGGGAAGTGCAGGATAAAGTCGGGTATAAGTCCCTTTCCGTCATCACCTTTGGCACTTCTGCCTCCACGATCGCGCAGAGTTTCCTGGGTGTCATACTGCTCCCCTTCCTTCAGGTCGAGGTCTTCGAGCAGCTGGCGCAGTTTTAACTCGCCAAAATTGCCCTGCACCTTTACCTCCCCTGTGAGTGCGCGTGTCAGGCGGTCTGCTGTCTCGCCGAGGGCTTCGCTCTTCTGCATATTCACCTTGATGGTAGCATCAAGATGTGCAAGAGCTTCAGTTTGTTGCTGCTTTTGTCTGTCGAGGGCTTCCTGCATATCCTTGAGGCTCTTCTGGAGAGGGTCAACAATCTTGGTAACCTGTTCGCGATTCTCTGCTCCGAGTTCCTCCTGGCGTTGCTTGAGTATTTTCTCAGATGTAGTCTGCATCTGTTCGCGAATAAGTTGAAGCTGACTCTTTACCTGCTCTTCGTTCATGCTCTTGAGGGCCGCAAGCTGCTTGTCGTGAGCTTCCTTGGCTTGTGCAAGTTGCTTGTCGTAAGCCTCTTGCACTTGTTTCTTCTGCTGTTCAAACGCTTGCTTTAACTCTGTTATCTGACTTTCGTAGTTAATCTTCTGCGTGTCGAGTTGCGTCTCGTAGTTAGCCTTCTGCGTGTCGAGTTGCGTCTCAAAGGAGGCTTTCTGTGTGTCGAGCATGTGGGCGAGGTTCTCGGCAGTAGTCTTCTGGACATCTCGCTCGGAGGTAAGTTTCGTCTTTACGTTGCCCAGGTTGATGATAAGGAAGGCAATGACAAGCATTGCCACAACAATAATTATAATATACAAAATATCCATAGTGGAAGCAAATTTACGAAAAAAAAACGATAAGATGAAGTTTATATTCATTTTTTTTAGTAAATTTGTGCGCGTCTAACTATATTTTTTTTTCGATAACTCCTAAACAATAGTAAAAGAGAAATATGTACTTAAAGGAACAGGGGCAATACTATATAGCCCATTCGGATAAAGGAAACCTGTGTATAACAGGAAAGATGGCAAACCGTCACGGACTGATAGCTGGTGCTACTGGTACGGGCAAGACGGTTACGCTGCAGGTGATGGCAGAGACATTCTCTCAGGCAGGCATACCTTGCTTCATGGCAGATATGAAGGGAGACCTCAGTGGCATTTCGCAAACAGGAAAGATGAGCGGCTTCATTGAGAAGCGTAAGGCGGAGTTTGGCATAGAGACACCTGAGTTTCAGCCTTGCCCCGTGAGGTTCTTCGACGTTTATGGCGAACAAGGTCACCCCATGCGAGCAACGATTTCTCAGATGGGTCCGCAGCTGCTTTCTCGTCTTATGGGGCTAAACGAGACGCAGGATGGTGTGCTGAACATCGTTTTCCGCATTGCCGACGACCTTGCAAGCAAGAATCCCAATATGCTTCTGCTGGATTTGAAGGATCTGCGTGCTATGCTCGATTATGTGTCGAAGCATGCTAAGGAATACACCACCAAGTATGGCAATGTGTCAGCAGCATCGGTAGGAGCAATACAGCGTGCCTTGCTGCAGTTGGAGAACCAGGGAGCCGACAGGTTCTTTGGTGAGCCTTCGTTTGATATCTTCGACCTCATGCAGACGGAAGATGGCAAGGGCATAATGAATGTGCTGGCAGCAGATAAACTGATGTTGCAGCCTAAGCTCTATTCCACCTTCCTGTTGTGGCTCCTGAGCGAGCTTTACGCCACTCTGCCCGAAGTGGGTGATATGGAGAAACCAAAGCTCGTGTTCTTCTTCGACGAGGCTCACATGCTCTTTGACGGTACATCGAAAGCCCTGCTCGACAAGATAGAACAGGTAATCAGGCTCATACGCTCAAAGGGCGTGGGCATATATTTCATCACCCAGAGTCCTACGGACATACCAGAAAATATACTGGGACAGTTGGGTAACAGAGTGCAGCATGCACTGAGGGCA
Organism: Prevotellaceae bacterium UBA4332; assembly: GCA_002394365.1. GTDB lineage: Bacteria > Bacteroidota > Bacteroidia > Bacteroidales > Bacteroidaceae > Prevotella. The sequence continues at coordinate 80,570 of DGTQ01000007.1, read as the reverse complement.
TATACGCCGAAAGACCAGAAGGCAGTGAAGACGGCAGCCGATACTTTCCGCGCTAACCCAGACTTTAAGACGGATGAGGCGATAATGAACCTCGAGACGGGCGAGGCGCTCGTAAGTTTCCTCGACGAGAAGGGTGCGCCAGCCATAGTAGAGAGGGCAAAGATTCTGTTCCCTCTGTCTCAGATAGGCGCCATAAGCGAGGGACAGCGTCTGGACATAATAAAGCAGAGCCGCATATATGGCAAGTATGACACGCTGAACGACCGCCAGAGTGCTTACGAGGAGTTGCTGGAGGCGGAGAGCCCAGACACCACCCTCGTATCCCCCACCGAGGACGGTGATAAATCACAATCCTCTAAAACTGAAGATGATGGTAATACTGCCTCTCCCTCGGGAGGTGGTAAGGGTAAGGGCTCGTCTGGTATATTCGCCAAAGTGCTTAAAGCTATAATGACAGCCGTAACATCCACTATTGCCGCTATGCTGGGTACCTATGTGAGCAACAAGATTTCGGGCAAGAAATCACGCTCTCGCACTTCTACTAAGGAACGTGTAGTGAAGAATGCCACCAGCGCCGCTACTCGCACTGTAGCTCGTGAAATTTCCCGCAGCGTGTTGGGTAATATGATAAAGATATAAGCCCCCACTTAAATCCTCCCGAGGGGAGGACCTAAAAAATACAAGCCCTGCACTCAAACTGAATGCAGGGCTTATTTATGCTGTCGTCATCCCCTTGGGAGGGTTGGAGTGGGATTATACCAAATGTGCAATTAAATCTTCGCGTTCTCCTGGCAGATAGTCTATGACAGGTATCTCCACCATAGTGTAGGCTGCAGGTTGCTGCTTCATGGTGGCACGTGCCACGTTGACAAGCACCTGAGCGGTGAGGGCAGGATTGTTAATCTTCATGTTGAACTCAAACATCTGGTTGTGAGTCTTGCCGCTCACGCCCTTACGGGTGAGGTTTACGCCGTGACCAACGTCATTGAGTGCGTCAACGCTTTCTACCTGGAACACGTGTGTCTCGTCATTGGCAAAATAAGGGTCTGCCTTGATAGCCTTCGTCACCTCAGCAAGGTCGGCACCTTCCTCGAGTTCTACGTAAACCATACGGCGGTGTATGCCCTCGCCAACGGGGATAGTCATAGACAGAGCATCCTTCACTCCTGCCTTTGAGCGCACGCATACGGAGTGGCCCATAGACCTGCCAGGACCAAAATTGGTGTAAGAGAGGCCCTTAGGTGCCAAAGACTGCATGAGGGTGCGCACCACGGAGTCAGAACCTGGGTCCCAGCCAGCAGCTATGACAGCCACAGAGTTGTTTGCCTTGCAGATAGGCATGAGAGCCCTGCGATAGTCCACGATGGAAGTGTGAATGTCAAAAGAATCCACGGTGTTGATTCCCTTTGCAAGTATCTTCTCGGCATACTCCTGACAGGAGCGGGTAGGCGTAGCAAGTATAGCCACGTCAACGTCCTTCAGTTCGTCTATGTCCTTTACTACCTCGTATGGAGTAAGCTCCAGAGGCTTGTTCTCGGCACCATTACGGCGCACTACACCTGCAATCTCGAAGTCTTCAGCTGCCTCGAGTGCCTCGATGGCAAATTTGCCAATGTTGCCGTAACCTACTACGGCTGCTCTGATTTTTTTCATCTTTTCTTATTATCCTTTCTTATATTATTTATACTATTTACTACCTTATTATCTACTAACAACTTTATTTCCAACCTCTATCCTGAACTTTTGCAAGTATTTTTGCTCTATTTGTTATCTTTTTGTCAAGAAACAAGGGGAAAACGTTGCAAAATTACTCAAAAAAGGCGAAACTCACAAACAATCCGTCACTTTTTTATGTGCCAGCCTTAAAATAATTGCGCATAATCGTAAAATGCTGATTTCTCACTCCTCTTAGCTATCGCTCAGTCGAGAAAAAACTCGGAACATTCTTCATTCTTGTTTTTTCTTTGTAACTTTGCACTCAAGATGAAGATAGCATACGACGCAAAACGATATTTCCACAACAGGACGGGACTGGGCAACTACAGCCGTACACTGGTGAGGGCTATGACGAGCCAGCACGAGGATGTGGAGGCTGTGCTGTACGACAGCAAGTCGTTGGAGCGCACGTTTTGTCTTGGCAGAAAAGCAGCAGGAGAGGGGTGCGACCTCTTTCACGGACTGAGCAACGAACTGCCCAGAGACATCCTGAGGGCAAACATCCCCAGCATCGTAACCATGCACGATGTAGCCTGGCGCACGTTTCCTGATATGTATAAGCCGTGGGACAGGATTATCTATGACTGGAAATATGGCTGGTCGGCAAAACACGCCACACACGTTGTCTGCATAAGCGAATCCACGAAGCGGGACGTGATGAAATTCTACCAGGTGCCAGAAGAGCGCATAAGCGTAATCTACCAGCCCGTGCAACAGCTTTTTTACAGTCCCATAACGAGAGAGAAAGCAGAGCAGATGGTAAAAGACGCTCTTGGCGACTTGCCACCATACGTGCTGACAGTAGGCTCTATCAATTCGCGAAAAAACCTTCTCGGTATGGTTAAGGCGCTCCACCTCCTGCCAGCTGCTGAGCGCCCTTTGCTCCTTGTGGTGGGTAATGGCAGGGAATATCGCCAAAGGGTGGAGAAATACGTGGAGGAGAATAATCTTGGTCAGTGGGTGCGCATAGAGACGGGCATACACGACGGGGCACTCCTGCAAGCCCTCTATACAAAGGCGTTGTGCATGCTCTATCCCTCTTTCTATGAGGGGTTTGGTCTGCCTGTGGTAGAGGCGTCGCTACAGCATTGTGCCGTGATAACGAGCAATGTGTCGTCTCTGCCTGAAGCAGCAGGTCCAGAGGCTTTGCAGGTAAATCCCTCTTCTGCGGAGGAGATAGCTGAGGCTCTCCGACTGCTTCTTTCCGATGGGGCTGAGCGCCAACGCAGGGCAGAGGCTGGCTATGCTTACTGCATGGAGCATTTTCTGCCAGAGAAACTTACGCAGCAGATGTATGGTTTGTATCAGTTGCAAGTTCTTGCGCTCCGTAGGTGCTCAGGCGTTTCTGCTCCCCGATAACGGGGTTGCTCTCCCCCGATAAACGGGGGAGATATGGAGGGGGTAATGAGTCTATTGAACCGAGAGGGGTGTAAAGACCATTGACATAGCTCGGAATCCCAGTTACAAGTTATAAGTTACCAGTTACCAGTAAAAAAAATGTCAAGTTTGAAGCAAAAAGCCAAGGAGCTTAAAAATGCAGAGCAGGGAAAAGCGCAGTTTGTGCGCTTTGTGCTGAATGGTTGTTTCTCTGCTTCGGTACACTATCTTGTTTATTACCTTCTGCAACTGGTGATAGAGGTGAATGTGGCTTATGCCACGGGCTATATGGTAAGTTTCCTCGTAAACTATTATACCACTTGCTATTTCACCTTCCGCCGCCAACCCACGTGGAGCCACTTCATAGGTTTCTCGGGCTCTCATGCCGTAAACTTCGGACTCCACATAGTACTCTTCTGGATTTGCATGCAGCTGGGCATTCATCGTCTTGTGGCGCCAGTCATCGTTATGGGTATAGCAATGTTGGTGCAGTTTACCATACTGCGTTGGATATTCAAAAAGAGATAAAAGACGGCAACGTCAGGCATTCAATGAAAAAATCATCCTTACATATCGTTAATCAAATGTAGGGATGATTTCTTCTTTTTTTTGAGAGAGAGAGTTTATGTCAAGCAGATACTACTCTGGCTAAATCGAGGTGTCGTTCGCGCATGGAGCAGTAACGCTCGCACTGCAGAGTGATGTCATAACCCAGCATTGCACCCAGCATGAAGTCCTCCTCAGGAGTGAAGTGGCTGAGGGGTTTGTCTACCATCATGCGTATGACGTTGAGACACTCTTTTCTGCCGAAGAAGAGGTTTACTCGGTCGTTGCCCAGCGGAACTATGATATATTCTATATCCTGGTGTTCAAGACGCTCGACAGCGTATTTTACGTATTTCTGGTTGAAGGTGTAGAGCACCAGTCGGCGCACCCCTTTCTTGTACTCGTAGATGTGGTTCATCAGCACGCGCATGGCTCCGCCTTTTACGCCTTGATTGAGTGTTGACATGTGGGTCATGGGCAGTAGTCTTTTTTTTTGTGTTGTTGTTTTTTTATAGTTGTGGCTTAATATCCTCTATCCAGGCATCAATGCGTCCAGCTGTCTTGCTTTCTTCGTTGTCATTATCCAGGGCAAGACCTACGAACTTTCCGTCTATTACAGCCTCTGAATCGTCAAAGCTGTAGTTGCTTGCATCCACAAAACCTGTGATGCTGGCGCCTTTCGCCTTTACGGCGTTGTAAATCTCTGCCATACCGCCGCAGAAGGTGTCGCTGTAGGAACTGGAGTCGCCACAACCAAAGATGGCAACAGTCTTGCCTGACAGGTCGGCAGACTTTATAACGTTGAGTCCGTCATACCAGTCGTCCTGCACCTCGCCAGCACCCCATGTGGACGTGCCCATGATGAGGTTGTCGTTCTCAGCCACTACGTCAGCCGTCATGTCGCTTACGTTGATAGCCTCTACACCTAACTTTGCTGCTATGTCGTTGGCAATGTTCTCGCATGTTCCTGTGGAACTTCCGTATATCACGATAGTCTTTTTCATTTTTTTTTCTGTTCTTATACTTTAGTTAAATAGTAGATTTAAATTTTTTTTTCTTCTGAGGAAATTTCCGCTTGCAAAGGTACTACGTTTGCAAAAATCCTGCAATACTCAAAAATAATGAAAAAAACTTCTGCTTTTCTTTTGAGTGTACGTTATTTTTATTATCTTTGTACCCGAAATGGCAGGACGAGCTGCCAAGAGAAATCTTTATCAAACCTCTAAAAAAAACAAATCAACATTATGAAAAAGTATGTATGTGACGTATGCGGTTATGTTTATGACCCTGCAGTAGGAGACCCAGATAACGGTATTGAACCAGGCACAGCCTTCGAGGACCTTCCAGAAGATTGGGCTTGTCCTCTTTGCTCCGTAGGCAAAGACCAGTTCTCAGCCGAGTAAACCGACAAGAGAAAAAACTAAAGATATTTAATATCCCTCCCAACAACTTTATAAGTTGTGAGTGGTTGTCCCTCTCCCTCCATCTTTCCCCGGACAACCACTTTTTTTGTGCCCTTACTTTTTCTCTTTGCAACCTGATTGCAATACTTTCTTCGTAATTTTGCACCCAGAAATGGAATAAAGTGTAATGTATAAAGTATAAAGTTTTTTTATGAACGAAGTATTACATCTTATCAATGAAATGTCGCCTTTCCTCTTGCTGGGCTTCTTCTTCGCAGGTCTGCTCCACGCTTTTGTGCCAGGCGCAGTTTACAGTCGCTATCTCAGCGGCCACAATTTCCGTTCGGTGCTCTATGCAGCCCTGCTCGGTGTGCCTCTGCCTCTCTGCTCTTGCGGCGTATTGCCTACGGCAATGTCGCTCAGAAAACAGGGAGCCTCCAAGGGCGCAACAGTATCTTTCCTTATAGCAACCCCCGAGACGGGTGTCGATTCCATCGCTGCCACTTATTCCCTCATGGGCTTGCCCTTTGCCCTTACGCGCCCTATAGTAGCCTTCCTCACGTCGCTCTTTGCTGGCGTGCTGGTGAATAAAGGAGATGATAACAGTTCACAGCCTAACTCTCAACCCTCAACTCTCAACTCTCAACCCGAAGAAAGTTGCTGCTGCCACCACCACCACCACGAGGAAGGTGAAAGAACTTCCAATGTTCAATCTTCAATCTTCAATAAATTAAAAGAGGCTCTTCGCTACGGCTTCATCGACATGATGGGCGACATAGGCAAGTGGCTTGTCATCGGACTCATAGTGGCAGGTCTCATCACCGTCTTTGTGCCAAACGAGTTCTTTGCCGTATTCAAGGACAACACCCTGCTCTCCATGCTCCTTGTGCTTGCCATCGCCATACCTATGTATATCTGTGCTACGGGCTCCATACCTATCGCTGTGGCACTCATTATGAAGGGGCTTACCCCAGGAGCTGCACTCGTATTGCTTATGGCAGGACCAGCCTGCAATGTTGCCTCTATGCTCGTGATAGGCAAGCGACTGGGCAGGAAAACGCTCGCTCTCTATCTTTTTGCCATAATAACGGGAGCCGTAGTAGCAGGAAATATAATAGACCTCATGCCTCGCGAGTGGTTCATGCCTACAATCATGCAGTCAGCCTGCTGCTCGCCAGAGGACACATCGTGGTTTAACTGGCTCTGCACGGGCGTGCTCGCCCTTCTGTTGCTTTACAGCCTTATCCGCCACCTCAGAGGGGAGGATGAATGTTGTTGTTGTCATACCCCCTCCAACTCCCCCCAAGGGGGAGAGGAAGAACCTCAAGCCGAAGGCAGTTGCTGTTGTCACCATCATGAGGAAGATAAATCTCAAACCGAAAGCAGTTGTTGTTGTCATAAGGAGTAGAGAATAAGAGCAGAACGATAGTAAGGCGCTGCCCCCTCGAGGGGTGGCGTTTTTTTTGTTTTCGTGCTGCAAAGGTACTGCATTGCGAATGCGGTTTACGAATGTTTCCGCATATTTTTTCATCTGAAGCGAAAAAAATGCCGTTGCTTAGCAATAGCGCATTGTTGCTTAGCAAGGGCGGGCTGTTGCTATGCTATGGTTATCAAACTTTCAATGAAATAGTCATGTTAGTCAAAGTAGTCAAAGTCAAAGTCGGTTTTCGCATTGTCAAAAAGTGCCACTATTATAATAAATATATATATTTATTTAATAGTGAGCCGAAATGGCGTTTTCCATTTTCAAGTTTGACTTTGACTACTTTGACTACTTTGACTACGATATGTCTTTTTGTCTTTTTGTATTTTCCTGATTTAGGTTGACAGTTTATTTCCTGAAAAAGTTGTTTATTAAGTTCCTAAATGTGTCAACCTATTTCAGTATAAGACAGTGTCAATAGCCAAAAACAGAAAAAAAGATGCAGAATGGCAGTTAAGGCTAACGTGCTTATTTTCAGTGTTTTTGTTTCTTTGACACATCGAAATTGTATTTTTGCATTCTGCTTTTTGGCGTTTGTTTACAAATGGATTTATTTTTTTTGTATATTTGCCACAACGTTATACAGCATGTTTATTCTTAACAGCTAAAAACAATATAAGACTATGAGAAAACTTAAATCTACCGTTTTTTTAGTTGCACTGTTGTCACTCAGTGTTACGCCAGCAAATGCCCAGGGCGGAGTATGGAAAGGCTTTAAGAGCGGAGTGAGGTCTGCCGTTGACAAGGGTGTGAAAAAATCTGTGGAGGATGTGATAGATGCCGCTGCAGGAATGGTAGGCGCCAACAAGGGAAACCCGAAACCTGGCTCTGGCAATTCTGGTGGTAATGGTTCTGGTAATGGCAGATATGTCTCCAAGCACAAGGAGTGTGACCCAGGACCTCAGCCGTCAGGTGCGGGGGCATGGACTCCTCTACCAAAAGTGAAGGCTGAAGTTGGTGAGTTTCGCTGGCTCTGTGTTACGGATTCATATGATGGAGTGTTTGGCATACCTGATCAGCAAACCAGAAAATGGCAATTTTATCGTACAGATGGAGGCAAACCTATAGATGGTAAGAAATGGAGAGCTGCCGATGAGCCTCATTTCAATAAAGGTGTATGTGCAGTGCAAGATCCAGACAGTAAACAGTGGTTTGTATTAAATAAAGATGGCAGGACAATACCATTGGCTAAAAACATCACCAAAGTGACAAACTTCATGGATGGTGTTGCTATTGCAAGCACTGTTTCTTATAACCACTTCTTCATCAATGACAAGGGACAGAAGGTTTTTCCTGCCGCAGTACCAGATAAGGATGAGATTTATCCGCTGATAGACGGCAATCGTCGCCTGTTCTATGGCAAAGGAGGCTATGGCTACATGGATGCTCGTGGTACGGTGGTGATAAAGCCCCAGTATGAGGAGGCACGTAATTTCAGCAGTGGCGTGACGGTAGTCTTCGGCTATACCGCAACGCAGAACAAGTTTTGGCTTATTGACGTACAGGGAAAGAAGGTCTGCGAGGTGCCAGAGCAGTATGCCAAGGTGGGATGGACGAAAATGTGCAACGTGGGTGATTTTGTTGCCTCTGCCACAGTGGCTAAGAACAACTCCACAGGCAAGTATGACATCATAGGAACCGACATGAAAGTTAAGGCTTCATTTGACTATGCCTCACCATTCTGCCAGTTAAAGACACCAGTACACGCTTCGGTATGCGTGGTAAAGAATGATGATTGGAAGTATCCTAAGTTCTGTAATATTCATGGCAAGTTACTTGATTATGGAAATCCTCCACAGCCAGGTACGCCTCCAACAGAACCTTGGTATGAAACCTCAAATGCTAAGGGAGAGAAAATCGTGCGCAAACCTTTTATAGAAGGTGAAATGGTTTCTGCAAAACAGGCGTGGTCAGCATCCCGATGGGAGTATTCTGGCATGTGCTTCTCAGAGAGTGGAAGTACGGATACGGGTTATGTTATGAACTACGAGGGACTTATGCGCCTCTTTGATAGGAAGTATGAGTCGCCTGATAATTATAGCATAGACGGCTATGCCAAGTGCATCAAGCGCTCAACTGCTGGATGGAGAGTGGTTGGCTGCACCTGGGTGGAAGACCTTGAGGAGCATACTGTGTTCATTGACAGAAATGGAAAAGTGATGGTTGAGGTCGTCGCCGAAAAGAAGGAATTATAACTCTAACTTAACAACTCAATATTAACCTAATTAAAAACAATTACAAGTATGAAAAAGACAATGAAGAAGATTTCTGCCCTCATGGCAGTAATGGCGTTTGCAGTTTTCGGACTCACCAGTTGCGGTGGCGGAGGCGGCAGCAGCGAGGCAGAGGCAAATGACATTCCTACTGACGGACTGCTGGGCGAGCTGCCTATGCTTACGGCTAAGTATTGCAACAAGATTGTTGACCTTAGGGAGAAGATGTTCTCAGGACAGCTGACGGAGGACGAGCTGAAGAAGGCTCGTGCCGAATTTGACGAGACCGAGAAGGAGCGTGACGCCAAGCTGCTGCTCGCTCGTGAAGCCCTCAACGGCAAGGAAATTCCCGTAGAGGTGCAAGAGGGAGTGGCTGTAAAGTTGGAGCCTGTCATGAAGATTGATGCCAGCGGCAAGGGCAGCATCTATGCGGTAGTAAAGGGCAGCTTCACCAAGACGATAGATTATTCGCAGTTCCGTAATTACTACATGATTCCTATCGACACCGACGGCAAGGCTATCGATACCGACAGAGGCGGCATGTGGTATAAGGAAGACGGCGAGATGAGCTTGGACCAGACGAAGGAAGGCACAAAGCTGGTGGCGAAAGCTTACGTCTCAGTAGGCTCTACAAGCGCCAGGAGCCACAATACAAGCGAGATGAAGCGCTGGGCTAAGATTGCCAAGTTCTGCATCATGGACTGCACCACCGATGCCTACAAGAAGCTCAAGGAGCAACTCGAGGCCGACAAGAAAGCAGAGGAAATAGAGGCTGCCAAGGCAGTTGCAGGCGAGTAGCAGAATACTATAACAACAAAAAAAAGAAGCCTGACGAGAAAGTTCGTCAGGTTTCTTTTGTAGGAATTAAAATAAAAATTTGTATCTTTGTAACTGATTTCTCTCGGCAATATGTATGACGGACTCAACATATCGGCGTTTCTCATAGGCTTCTCCACAGCCTTCTTCACTGTCTGCTCCTTCTACATCCTCGTGGTGCACAGACCGAACACGAGGTTTCAGATGGTGCTGGGCTGGATTATGGCAGTGTGGGCAGTGTGGAACCTCAAGGACATCGTGATAACCTTTCCTGGTATGTACACAGAGAAGGTGCTCGACTGGATAATGTTCATCGACGGTTTCTCGGCACTTACCTACACCGTCTTCGTATTCGAGGTAACGATGCCTGGCTGGACGAGCCTGCGCAGGCTCGCCATCCTCAGTCTGCCCTTCGCCCTCTTTCCCGTAGCCTACGCAGTAGTCCCCAGTCGGGATGCCGTAATCTATTCCTACGCCGCCTTCCTGTGGTGCTATGCGTGGAGCGTGGTGATAATGGGCTATCTGAAGGTGAGGCGCTATCTTTCCTACATAGAGCGCAACTACTCCAACCTTGAGAATATCGACGTGTCGTGGCTTCGTCCTGTGTTTATTTTCGCCATCATAAGCCAGCTTGCGTGGCTCTTCACGTCGCTCTATGCCTCGGTGTTCATAGATATACTCTATTATATCTCCACCCTCTGCCTCTGGACTATGGTGCTCCACTACAGCTGGCACTTCCAGCCCGTCAGCATCTCCAATGAGGCAGCTCCCGCCCTGGCTAACTCAGCCTCTGTCAATCCGCTCGCCATAAGCAAAGAGGAATTTATCAACATAGTGGTGGAAAGAGAACTGTACCTGAACAAGAACCTCACCCTTGCCGACCTCTCCCACGCCCTGAAGACCAACCGTACCTACATGGGCAAGTATCTCAGCGGAGTGTGCCAGATGTCCTTCTACGATTTCATCAATCAGCTGCGCATAGAGCGTAGGAGCATACCCCTCATGCGTGAACACCCTGAATACACCCTCGAATACGTTGCCGACGAGAGCGGTTTCAGCAGCATCTCCACCTTCCGCAGGGCTTTCACCAAGGTTACTGGCAGGACCCCCAGCCAGTATCAGGCTGTGAAGGGAGGAGAGTAGGGGGTTACCTTATGAAGTTCATAGGCATCCAGGGTTCACGCTCAGGATAGTCGGGATTACCAGAAGCATGAATCTTCTTCAGCAGCCACGCCATGTTGTTGCCAAGGGTGCGCATAGTCTGCATACCCTCCGCGTCGAGCGCAGCCTCGCCAGCATCTCTGCCATACACTATGTTCCAGTATTGCGAGGTCACTACGGGCATGTTCATCATCTCAAAAGGCATGTTCATAGTCTGGAAGGCTGCCGTTGCACCTCCTCTCCTGCATACGCAGACAGCTGCCGCAGGCTTGTTCTGCACCTTAGCTCCAGCCGAGAAGAACATACGCTGGATGAGCGACAATACCGAGCCGTTGGGCTGACCGTAATACACAGGCGAGCCTACTATCAGGGCATCGGCAGAATCGAGTTTCTCCACTATGCGGTTGCATACGTCATCGTCAAACACACACTTGCCCAGCTGTTTCATCTGGCACTGTCCGCAGGCTATGCACCCTCTGACGGCCTTAGTGCCTATCTGCACAATCTCAGTCTCTATACCCTGCTGCTCCAGCGTCCTGGCAGCCTCGCTGAGGGCGAGGAAGGTGTTGCCCTTCGCTCTTGCACTGCCGTTAATCAAAAGTACCTTCATAATATTGCGTTAATGTTTTTGTAAATCTCTGTGCAAAGTTACGATAATAACTAAAATCATGCAAGGTTTTGCCAGGATTTAACGTAGGGCTCAGCTGACAGAAGCGTTAGTTCTGGCTGCAGAACCATTAGTTCTGGCTGCAGAACCATTAGTTCTACACGCAGAACCATTAGTTCTACACGCAGAGCCATTAGTTCTGCATGCAGAAGCAGCCCCTCTGCGAGAAGTATTTATCTTCTGTAGAAAACTTTTGATTTTCAATGTTTTGCAGTAGCATGAAAAAATGCTGAAAAAAGAGGAAAAAATTACTAATTTCTAATTTATTAATTTCTAATTTCACGAAAAACCATAAGTTTTTCGTGAGCAACCTCCCTAATTCCACCTTATCCCGCATGGTTACTGGGCTGAGCATAGGGAGGTAGGGCTCTTACACCTCTCTTACACCTCCCTTACACCTCCCTTACACCTCCCTAATACCTCCTTTTTTTGATAAATATAACTCGAACAACTCTGTTCAACGTTATCTTTGTATTTTGGCAAACTTGCCAAAATGATATTAAATAAAACCAGTTCTGCAGGTTTGCTGAACTGACCTCTTATAGTTGTTTTATGTTGTCTATGTTGTCTTTAATTATAGTCTTCAAGGGAGGTCTAAGGGAGGTTAAAGGGAGGTTGAAGGGAGGTTTGGAAAGTCAACCTCCCTATCGTGAAGGCGCATAAACACTGGGCTCAACGCCTATTTAGGGAGGTTAGGATGTTGAAATGGCGTAAAATCCATTTTTCTATACTTTTTCTCCCCATTGTTTGGAGAAAATAAACTCTTCTAACATAGAAACAGGGGTCTTAAAAAATGTAAATCGCCATTTCTCCGCATATATTTAATTATAATTTTAACAGGGGTATACCCCTGTATATTATTATACAAAAACTACATTTAAATAATTAAATATCAGTATGTTAACGATTGTTATGGTAATGTGATTTTCTGCTCTAAAAATTTGGCTTGACAGTAAAATCGTTCTATCTTTGCACTCGAAGTTTAAAATATGTCATGTATGGAAAAGTATCTATTAGACCCCAAAGCACCAGGAGCATTTTCTTCAGAAGTGATGCATAAAGTGGTATTAAACGGAATTGATTTCGAACTCTCAGATGTTATTTGGGATGCCATTGATGATGCGTTTGGTAATTACTGGAATGTTGAAGTTGGCTATGGCGGTTGGCCAGATTTCAATTCCGCAGCCAGATCTATCTCTAATTGGTTGCAAAAGGAACATATTATCTTTTCACTAGATAAGATTGCAACCATCGTGAATGTTATGTTTGACTGGATTGAACAAATTCCTGGAGCGACTCTTGATGATAGCGAAGTGGTTGTTCCCCACAGTTACGAAGAGGCTGAGCGACTCCGTCAGGAGATTAAGAAACAGGAACGTCATCTTAAAGAGTTATTGCCAAGCTTGTCTAGTATTCCAGTCGATAACTTTAATGATACCATGACTAATTTCGTGTATATCTCCGATAAATTGAAAGAATTCTATCCCAGAACCTATTCACGGCTTACCAAAATATTCAATGAGATGGATATTGAATGGGGTGAGATCGAGGGTACGAAAGATATTTGGATTCGTGATTATATGCCCATTCAGATATCTGATGACCGCTTCATCGTTTACAATTACAATCCAGACTACCTGAAAGATTCAGGAGAAGATTATCTCACAGATTCATATGCTATTGCGGAAGGAATCCTTAATCATTGTAATAAGGAACAATATGATATAACGTTTGATGGCGGAAACATTGTAACGTGTGCAGAGCATTTGGTGCTCACGGATAAAGTGTTCCAAGAAAACGGGAAGGAGAAATATGACCCGGATTTTTGTGATTACATAAGTCATGTTCTTGATTCTAGGGTTATTTTCCTGCCTTGGCATTGTGATAATCCACAGAAGCCTAATGCTGATGTTTATGGACATGCAGACGGCCTTATACATTGGGCTGGCGATAATAGAGTCTTAATGTCCAATCATCGAGATTTTTTTCCTGAAGAAGCAGATGAAATCAGATACCGCTTGGAGGCTGTAGGATTCGAGGTGACAGAAATGCTTTTTGACGTACCAAATCCAAATAGCGATTTCAATTGGGCTTATATCAACTATCTTCAAGTGGGAAGTAAGATTATTGTACCAACTTTTGGAATACCCGAAGACAAACAAGCCTTAAGGTATATCCGCGAGGCTAATCCAGAATGTGAAGTACGAGGTTTCCGAATGAGAGATATAGCTAAAAATGGTGGAGCACTCCATTGTATTACTTGGAACATAAAAAAACGCTATTACCTTTCGAACTAGTGTAACATGTCCCTATTTTACCATTTTAATATTGTATTATCAGAAATAATTTGTAATTTTGCAACATGGTGTATAGATTGATTATCGCATTATTGATGTTTCTGTTTGTGGCAAGTTCTGGATATGCTCAGTCTTTCCGCGACAACAATAATATGCTGCTTGGCAAGGTTGAGTCAGACGGCACAGTTCGTAATGCCAATAATATACGTATTGGAAAGGTCTCCGAAGACGGAACCATCAGGGACAGTAACAACATGAAACTTGGCTCTATCGAGAAGGACGGCACTATCAGAGACAAGAATAACATGCGATTGGGTACAATCAGTTCTGATGGCGTAGTACGTGATAATAACAATATGCGTCTTGGTACAATCAGCTATGATGGTGCCATACGCAACAATAACAATATGAGAATAGGTACGGTTAGTGGGATAAACACCAAATATGCTGCCGTTTTGTTTTTCTTTAATCTCTTTTGAATATTAACAAACTATGAAGGATGTAAAAAACAACTTTGAAAAGTTCCTTGCTACTACCAAAATGAATCCGAATGATTTTATTGAAATATCTGAGTTTCAGAAGTTCTTTGATAAGGTTGCGAAGTATTTGCTTGGTAATGTTGCTATAGTATTTGGTCCAGAACCTGATGGTACTAAGTACTACTTAACTGAAATAGAATTTTACTATAAAAATGAAAAAGCGAAGGAAAGAGTTATTAAGGTAATTGATAAAGGTAAAAAAGAGGAAAAGGAAGTGGAATCGTCTTTTTATTCTTGTACTTATAAGCGTTGCCGCAAGGCAGGATCACTATTTTGGCACTATAGTGGTATAGACATATGCTTTGATTCTAATGAAAAAAATTATGGTGGAATTTTGATTCGGAGTCTGATTAAAAAAAACAAAGGTGGAACCCCTGAACTTATTCCAGGACCTTTACGATGTGCAAATGAACTAATGAATCAATCAGTTCTTGAAGGTAAAAATTCAATTCCATATATTATCGAACTTGAAAGGTATGATGAAAATTATACCATTATGTCAACAATAAGGCAAGGTCTTGAAACATCGGATAAATACAACGAGTTAAGAGAGAAAATAAAGAAAGATGATCATGGATATGTAATATCTGATGATTTTCCACTTTTTTGTTATTATGTTCAAATAGGACAAGAAAATTTGAAGACAATTGATGATGTAAAATATAATGCTAATCCTGAAAAGAGAAATGGCATAATTAGGAAGGTTCCTTGATATAGAAAAATACTTACCTTTGCAGAGATGTTTAATAATAAGATTGAGGCATAAGAAAAAAAGACGAATTGGATGGTATTGATATTTTAGAGCGGAAACTGCGTTATTTTGCAAGTTTTCGTCTGAGTTTGTTCTGTAGAATGAAGCTAAATAGTCCAAAAATGATACAATGAATCCGATTATTTCGTTAATAAATCAGCGGAAACAGCATAATTTTACCACTTTCCGCTTGTTTTTTCACGAAATTATAGGATTATAACACTTGTCATGACAGAACAAGAAAAATACTTACCTTTGCAGGAGATGTTTAATAATAAGATTGAGACTAAGTAATAAGATGAATTGGATGGTATTGATAGTTGCAGGATTGTGTGAAGTGGGTTTCACATATTGTCTTGGACGGGCTAAGGGAGTCGCGGGCACTGAATGGTGGAGCATAGACTGGCGCATGCACCACCCGATTTTACCACAATTCGTAAGAGCTGTATAAGGAAGGAGACGGAAAAGAGAATAGTATGAAAACGATAGAGGTAGTAGCAGCTATAATAAGCAAAGACGACAGGATATTTGCCACCCAGAGGGGTTATGGCGAGTGGAAAGACTGGTGGGAGTTTCCAGGAGGCAAGATGGAGCAGGGCGAAACACCAGAAGAGGCCTTGAAGCGAGAAATACGAGAGGAACTATCAGCAGAGATAAGCATAGACCAATTCCTCTGCACCGTAGATTATGACTATCCCACCTTTCATCTTACTATGCACTGCTATCTGTGCTCCCTACAGAAGGAGTCGTTAAGACTGAATGAGCACGAGGCAGCCCTGTGGCTCACAAGAGATGAGCTGAACAACGTAAAATGGTTGCCAGCAGATTTAGAGATTATCGAAATAATCAAAGAACAGCAGTAACATGCAATAACACTAATAATATACAAAAACGGAATAATATACAATAACGATAGCAACATGCAAATAATATAAGCAGAAACAGCGGTAATAAGCAAAAGCCCCGCATAACCATTAAGTTATGCGGGACTCTTTTTATATAATCTGTTATTGTAACTTACATGCTTACTTCACCTCCTCGAAGTCTGCGTCCTCAGCGCCCTGCTGTGCAGAAGAAGAGCCATTGTTCTGGCCTGCCTGTGCTCCAGCACCTGCATTGAAGCCTGCACCACCCATGTCTGGACCAGCCTGAGCACCTGCGCCTGGCTGTGCGCCTGCAGCGTACATCTTCTGACTTGCAGCCTGCATTACGGTGTTGAGCTCGTTGGTAGCTGCGTCGATAGCGGCGATGTCCTGTGCCTTGTGGGCATCTTTCAGTTTCTGGATGGCAGCCTCGATGGCTGGCTTGTCCTCAGCAGGAATCTTGTCGGCATTGTCCTTCATGAAGTTCTCGGTAGAGAATATCATTGAGTCTGCCTGATTGAGTTTGTCAATCTTTTCGCGCTCCTTCTTATCGTTCTCAGCGTTAGCCTCTGCCTCTGCCTTCATGCGGTTGATTTCCTCCTCTGAGAGACCTGACGAAGCCTCAATGCGGATTTGCTGCTCCTTGCCTGTTGCCTTATCCTTAGCTGATACGTTGAGGATACCATTGGCGTCGATATCGAATGTTACCTCAATCTGTGGTACGCCACGGCGTGCTGGTGCGATGCCCTCGAGGTTGAACTGACCGATAGACTTGTTCTGTGCTGCCATTGGACGCTCACCCTGCAGAACGTGGATGGTAACGGCAGTCTGGTTGTCCACTGCGGTAGAGAAGGTCTCAGACTTCTTGCAAGGGATTGTTGAGTTAGCGTCGATAAGCTTTGTCATTACGCCACCCATAGTCTCGATACCGAGGGTAAGAGGAGTAACGTCGAGCAGTACGATGTCGCCAACACCAGACTCCTTGTTAAGGATGGCACCCTGGATAGAAGCACCCACTGCAACCACCTCGTCTGGGTTAACGCCCTTAGAAGGCTCCTTGCCGAAGTAGTTCTTTACGAGAGTCTGAACGGCAGGGATACGGCTTGAACCACCTACGAGGATTACCTCGTCAATCTCGTTGTTTGAGAGGCCTGCATCGCGCATAGCGTTCTGGCAAGGTACGAGACAAGCCTGTATGAGGTCGTGAGCCAACTGCTCGAACTGTGCACGGGTAAGGGTCTTTACGAGGTGCTTTGGCACGCCACCCTCTGCTGAGATGTAAGGCAGGTTGATTTCTGTGCTTGTAGAGCTTGACAGTTCTATCTTTGCCTTCTCGGCAGCCTCCTTCAGACGCTGCATAGCCATTGGGTCTTTGGTGAGGTCGATACCTTCGTCAGCCTTGAAACCGTTAGCCAGCCAATCGATGATTACCTGGTCGAAGTCGTCACCGCCAAGGTGTGTGTCACCATTGGTTGAGAGTACCTCAAACACACCACCGCCAAACTCAAGGATAGAGATATCGAAAGTACCACCACCGAGGTCGAAGACTGCAATCTTCATGTCTTTGTTAGCCTTGTCAACACCATAAGCAAGAGCAGCAGCTGTTGGCTCGTTGACGATACGCTGAACGTTGAGACCTGCTATCTGACCAGCCTCCTTTGTAGCCTGACGCTGTGAGTCAGAGAAGTAGGCAGGCACGGTGATGACAGCATCAGTCACCTCCTGTCCGAGGTAGTCCTCAGCGGTCTTCTTCATCTTCTGAAGCACCATAGCTGAAATCTCCTGCGGAGTATATTTACGTCCGTCGATGTCAACACGTGGGTAGCCGTTCTCGTTTACTACTGTATAAGGAACACGCGTAGCCTCCTTAGAGCTCTGGTCATAGGTCTCACCCATGAAACGCTTGATAGAGAACACGGTGTTCTTAGGGTTGGTGATAGCCTGACGCTTGGCAGGGTCGCCTACCTTACGCTCACCATCCTTTACGAAGCCTACAACGGAAGGCGTAGTACGCTTACCCTCAGAGTTAGCAATTACTACAGGCTCATTGCCTTCAAAAACTGCGACACAAGAGTTTGTTGTGCCAAGGTCGATACCAATAATCTTTCCCATAATTGTATTGTTTTTAGTTTTGTTTTTTCGTTTATACTTATATTATATATTAATGTGTGGCTGTGAAAAGTCCACGCTCCCCCTCGAAACAAACCTTGTGCCAAAGGGTAATGACACACGTTGCATGTGCCAAAGAGTGTCATTGTGTCATGTTTGTGCCACCATATATGGGATAAACCGTGCCAAAAGTGGTTATTTTGTGCCTAAGGGAGCAAAAAAACGAGAAAAAATTTGGTGGTTTCAAGTAAAAGCAGTACCTTTGCACCAGAAAAAGATAAAGTATTGGGATATGGTGTAATGGTAACACTGCAGATTCTGGTCCTGCCTTTCCTGGTTCGAATCCGGGTATCCCAACAAGTAAGAGGATCAGCGTTGTCTCAGTAAGGACGACGCTTTTTTTATTCCTTTGGCTACATAGAGTGAAGAAAAATAATAACTAAAAACTGAATAAATTTTTCTATGAAGAAGACTCTTTTCAATTCATTACGCTTGTTTGCCGTAGTGTTTGCCCTCATGATGGTAAATACTTCTGCTCAAGCTGAAGGCTGGGATCAGCAGGTTTATGATGCCATTATGTCACGCATTAAGGCTCCAACCTTTAAGTCAAAGTATTACAGCATTACAGACTTTGGTGCGAGTACGACTGCTAAGGCTGCTAAGAACCAGAAGGCTATCAACAAGGCTATTGCTACGTGTTCAAAGCAGGGTGGTGGCAGAGTGGTAGTGCCGGCAGGACTGTATATGACGGGTGCCATCACGCTGAAGTCAAACGTAAACCTCGTAGTAGAGGAGGGCGCTACCCTGCGTTTTGCTTTTGAGCGCGACTTGTATCCTAACGTTGAGACTCGCTGGGAGGGCCTTAACATAATAAACTACCAACCATGTATCTATGCTGTTGATGCTGAGAATATTGGCATAACAGGTAAGGGTATTATAGACGGTTATGGTTCAAACGAGCGCTGGTGGTACATGAAAGGTAATGCACATCATGGCTATCATGAAGGTGTGGACGAGTGGCAAGGCAAGGATGCAGTTGGTACTCGTGCCGACCTGCTCAAGATGGCAGACAACAATGTGCCAACCGAGAAGCGCATTTTCGGTAAGGGTAAAGGATTGCGCCCACAGTTGGTGAACTTCGTGCGTTGCAACAACGCCATCATTGAGGGTGTGGAGTTGAGAGACTCTCCTTTCTGGGTTATCCACCCATTGTTTGTTAAGAACCTCATTGTGCGCGATGTTACTATATATAACGAAGGTCCTAACGGTGATGGTTGCGACCCAGAGTCATGTGAGGATGTGCTCATAGAGAACTGTACCTTCCACACAGGTGATGACTGTATAGCCCTCAAGTCTGGACGTAATGCTGACGGACTGCGTGCTAATGCTCCTTGTAAGAATGTTATCATTCGTGGTTGTAAGATGGCTGACGGACATGGTGGCGTGGTGATTGGTTCTGAGATATCAGGCGGATGCGACAATATTTTTGCTGAGAATTGCGAGATGGACTCACCCAACCTTGACCGTGTGCTTCGCATCAAGACCAATACCTGTCGTGGTGGCATAAACCAGAACATCTTTATACGCAACATAAAGGTGGGACAGTGCCGAGAGGCAGTTATGCGCATTAACTTGGTTTACGAGCCAAAAGAGATAGCTGAGCGTGGACACATACCAACAGTACGCAATGTGTATGTAGAGAATGTAACCTGCCAAAAGTCTCAGTATGGTGCTCTCATCAACGGACTTGACGATGACACGCAGATTTATAATATCAACGTGAAGAATTGTCAGTGGAACAACATAGAGAAGAAGCCTATCGAGATAACAGGCAAGAGTCGCGACGTGAAGTTTGAGAACGTAAGTTTCGGCTGGTAAAAAAGTGAAATATTGAGAAACAATGCCCTCTTTTCAGACAAGAAAGGGGGCATTTCTCTTTTTTTTTCGTTTTTTTCATTTTTTCTTAGTAACTTTGCAACTCAATGACTAAACAACAGATATGCATATTGGGCTCTACAGGGTCGATAGGTACACAGGCGCTGGAGGTGATAGCTGAGCATAATGAGCGCTTCGAGGCTTATTGTCTGACGGCAAATAACCGCGTGGAGTTGTTGGCTGAGCAGGCTCGCAGGTTTATGCCAGCGTGCGTGGTGATAGCCAACGAGGAAAAATACGACCAGCTGAAGGACTTGCTGAGCGATTGTCCTGACGTGAAGGTGTATGCTGGTGCTAAAGCACTATGCGAAGTAGTAACGGCAGGACCTATAGATATGGTCTTGACAGCTATGGTAGGCTTCTCGGGACTGGCACCCACGATAAGCGCCATAAAGGCACACAAGAAAATATGCCTGGCAAACAAAGAAACGCTGGTGGTGGCTGGAGAGTTAGTATGCGAATTAGCTCAGGAGTATAGAGCCCCCATTTTGCCTGTGGATTCGGAACACTCGGCAATATTCCAAAGTATAGTAGGGGAGGGCGATAACGAGATTGAAAAAATACTGCTTACAGCAAGTGGCGGCCCCTTCAGACTGAAGACAATAGACGAGATGCGCTCAATGACAGCTGCTGATGCTTTGAAACACCCGACATGGGATATGGGAGCTAAGATAACAATAGATTCTGCCTCGATGATGAACAAGGGTTTTGAGGTGATAGAGGCGAAATGGCTCTTCGGTGTGGAAGCTGACAGAATACAGGTGTTGGTTCATCCGCAGTCTATTGTGCATAGCGCTGTGCAGTTTAGAGATGGTGCGGTGAAGGCGCAGTTGGGTGTGCCTGACATGCGATTGCCTATACAATATGCCTTCACCTACCCCGACCGTTTGACAATGACGGGAGAGAGATTGGATTTGTTTAAGCACCAGTTGGAGTTCTTCGAGCCAGACTTGAATAAGTTCAAGTGCTTGGCACTGGCGTTTGAGGCTATCAAGCGTGGCGGAAATGCGTGTTGTGTAGTGAATGCTGCCAACGAGGTTGTTAATTTGGCTTTCCGCGAAGGCAGGATAGGTTTCCTTGATATGGGTGATATAATAGAAAAGACACTTGACAGAGCTTCTGTGATAAAGAAACCTACGTATGAAGACTACATAAATTCGGATAACGAAGCAAGACAGATTGCTGAACAGTTAATAGTGCATAATTTATAGTTCATAATTGATATTGATGGATCCATTTTTGATTAGAACGCTGGAGTTTATTCTGGCAATAACGATACTTGTTGCCCTGCACGAGGGAGGACATTTCTTTTTCGCCAAACTGTTTGGTGTGAGGGTAAACAAGTTCTATGTTTTCTTTGATTACAAGTTTTCATTATTCTCAACAAAGTTCAACTGGTGGCGCAAGTTGCGTGGCAAGGTGGACAAGGATGGCAACGTAATTCCTGCAAAGAAGGACAAAGACGGCAACTACGAGTATGAGGGCACGGAGTACGGCATAGGCTGGATTCCTCTTGGTGGTTATTGCCAGATAGAGGGCATGATAGATGAGACGCAGCACGATGTGGAGAAGCTGAAGGAGCCAGCTAAGCCTTGGGAGTTTAGAGGAAAGCCAACGTGGCAACGCCTGTTGATAATGATAGGTGGCGTGCTGGTAAACTTCCTCCTTGCACTGGTAATCTATTGTGCTGTATTCTTTGCGTGGGGCGAGGAGTATTATGCGTTGAAGGACATGCCTTACGGTATGAAATTCAATGAGATGGCGCAGTCTTATGGCTTTAGGGACGGTGACAAACTTATAGGCACGGAGAAAGGTGATTTCCGTGAGTTTAGTGCCAACATGCTGAGGGATATCTCTACGGCAAAAGAAGTAAGAGTAAACAGACAGGGCAAGGAAGTGAAGGTGCAGTTGCCTGGCGATATATCGCTGCTTGACATGCTGAAGACCGACCCCGTATTCTGTCGTCCATTCGTACCAGCTGACATTGACACAGTAATACCTCAGTCTTCGGCTGCTAAAGCTGGACTGATGAAGGGTGACCGCATCGTGGCTATTGATAGTACGAAAGTGGACTCATGGAACTCCTTCTCATACGAGACTGGCAGAATAGCCGATGCGCTTGCCGACTGCAAAACCAAGACAGACTCAGCAAAGGTGCTGACGAAGGCTATAGTATATAAAAGAGGTGAGAAGCTGGATACTGCCAAAGTGCTGTTTGTCCCACAGGAGGATAGTCCGTCAGGAGTAGTGATGGGTGTGGGTATGACCACGATAGGAAAGTATATGAAGCCTACGCACATAGATTATAATGTGTTGACGTGCATACCTGCTGGCGTGGGCTATGCTATGGACATGCTCGGAGGCTATGTGAGCGACTTGAAATATGTATTTACCTCAGAGGGCGCAAAGAGTCTGGGCGGATTTGGTGCAATAGGTTCGATGTTCCCACCCGTATGGGATTGGTACATGTTCTGGATGATGACGGCGTTCCTTTCTATCATCCTTGCATTCATGAATATTTTGCCTATACCAGCACTGGATGGCGGACACGTGCTGTTCCTGCTCTACGAGATGATATTCCGTCGTAAGCCGAGCGATAAGTTTATGGTTTATGCCGAGTATGTGGGTATGGGCATATTGCTCCTGCTGATGGTAGTAGCAAATCTGAATGACATCTTGAGGTATTTTGGATTGATGTAAGTGTTGTTTATGGGTAAGCTAATAATCTTTGCGGCACCAAGCGGAAGCGGCAAATCAACAATAATAAACTGGCTGATGAAGGAGCATGCAGAATTGAACATGCATTTCTCCATCAGTTGCACATCGCGAGCACCACGAGGCACAGAAAAGAACGGGGTGGAATACTTTTTCCTCTCGCCTGAAGACTTCAGGAAGAAGATAAGCAACGATGAGTTCGTAGAGTACGAGGAGGTATATAAAGACCGCTTCTACGGCACCCTGAAGTCGCAGGTAGACAAGCAGTTGGAGGCTGGTGAGAATGTGGTATTCGATGTTGACGTGCATGGCGCTATGAACATAAAGAAAGCCTATGGCACTCAGGCTATCAGCATCTTTATACAACCTCCATCGATTGAGGAACTGCGTCGCCGACTCGAGGGCAGAGGAACAGATGCCCCAGAAGTGATAGAACAGCGTATAGCTCGAGCAGAATACGAACTGTCTTTTGCTCCCAGGTTTGACACAGTAGTGGTGAATGACGATTTGGAGGAGGCTAAAAAGGCAACACTGGAAAAGATACAGAATTTTATATAAGATATGGTGAAGTTAGCAATTTTTGTCTCAGGCAGTGGAACAAACTGTGAGAACCTGATAGAATATTTCAAGGATAGCGAGAGCGTGAAATGTGCGCTTGTGGTGAGCAACAAGGCAGACGCCTATGCACTCGTCAGGGCTGAGAAGCATGGCGTGCCGACAGCAGTAATGCCGAAGGCAGAGCTAAACGACGAAGAGAAGATGATGGCTCTTATGAAGGAGTATGATATAGACTTCATCGTCTTGGCTGGATTCCTGCCTCTGGTGCCAAACTTCCTGATAGAGGCTTACCCCATGCGCATAGTGAATATTCACCCGTCGCTATTGCCAAAATATGGTGGCAAGGGCATGTGGGGACACCACGTACACGAGGCTGTGAAGGCAGCGGGAGAGAAGGAATCGGGAATTACGATACATTATGTTACCCCTGTGTGTGATGGTGGAGAGATTATAGCGCAATACAAGGTGGCGCTGTCTCCAGAGGATACTGCCGACGATATAGCCGGTAAGGTGCATGTGCTGGAGATGAAACACTTCCCCCACGTTGTGGAAGAAATAATAAAGCGTTAACGGATTGCGTTAACGCTTTTATTTTGTCTGTTTCTGTGGTGTTACGTTTTTTTACTTTACAGGGAAGGTAAAGTATGTGTCGGGGAACGGCTCGTTCTTGAGGGTGAAATGCCACCACTCGGTTTCGAAAGGCTTAAAGCCGTGATTCATCATAGCGCGACGAAGAATCATGCGGTTTTCCCACTGTTGCTTGGTGATTTTTCTGCCTGTAGGCGACTTGTGGTTGTCGCCTGTATATTTGCCTGTCTCAGGATTGCCACAGAAGTCGGGATGGCTCTCCCCTCCAAACCAGTCGAAGGTGCCACCCATATCAAGTTCTTTCTCTGTAGCCATATCAAAGAGGGTGAGGTCGAGCGTAGAGCCACGTGTGTGGCCACTCTTCTCGCATATATATTCCTGTGGAAAGAGCACGTCTTTTGCGAGGTCGGGGTAGAAGTACTCCTTCATGCGGGTGTCAGGAATGTCCTTTGACCAGCGCACGAAGTGGTCAACAGCTATCTGAGGACGATAGGCGTCGTATATCTTCAGGCGATAGCCCTTAGCCTTCACCTCGTCGCTTACTGCCTTGAGGCTGTCAGCTGCCTGCTTGGTAAGCAGGGCTGTTGGTGCAAGATAACCGTCTATGCGGTCGCCTACAAAGTTATAGGTGCCGTAATATCTTATCTCGAGTATTGCATCAGGAACAACATCTGTTATAGTTACAAACTCTGTCTGTGCCTTAGCGCCTGTGAAAGACAACAACATCAAAAGTAAAGAGAAAAGATAAGTCTTCATAATATATACAATATGCAAAACAAAAGTTTGGTTGTGCAAGATAAAAAAATCGTTGGGTGGGGGAGGGATTTAGCGGAAGGAGTCAGTCAGCAGTTTTATCTCCACTTGGGGCGAAATGCGCTCATAGAGGATGTTATAGACTGCATCGAGGATGGGCATATTGACGTGCATGTGGTGGTTTATCTCCTTCATGCACTTGGTGCCGAAATACCCCTCTGCTATCATCTCCATCTCTATCTGTGCCGACTTCACGGAGTAGCCCTTGCCAATCATGGTGCCGAAGGTGCGGTTGCGCGAGAAATTGGAGTAGCCCGTCACGAGCAGGTCGCCCATGTAGGCTGAGTCCTCCATCCTGCGGTCTATAGGGTGTATGCACTCAAGGAAACGAGACATCTCCTGAAGGGCGTTGGACATAAGGACGGCGTGGAAATTGTCGCCGTACTTCAAGCCTGAACAGATGCCGCCAGCTATGGCATAGACGTTCTTCAAGACAGAGGCGTACTCTATGCCTATCACGTCGTCAGAAGTCTTGGTCTTCACGTAGCGGTTGGCAAGCACATTTGCAAACGCCTGCGCCTTGTCCAGGTCGGCACAACCCACAGTCAGGTAGGTCAGTCGCTCCAGCGCTACCTCCTCGGCATGGGAAGGACCACCGATGCAGGCAAGGTTGTCGGTCGGCACGTCGAGCACCTCATGGAAATACTCCGAGCAGCAGAGGTTCTCGTCAGGCACGATGCCCTTGATAGCTGTGACGACGAACTTGTCCCTGAGCCTCACCCTGAGTTTCTTCAGGTGGTTCTTCATGTAGGGCGAAGGGGTAACAAATACCAGCGTGTCGTACTCCTCGGCTATCTTGTTGATGTCTGATGTGAACTCTATCTCGTCGAGGTTGAAGTGAACGCTTGTGAGGTAGGCTGGGTTGTGCCCCATGCGCTTGAAGTCCTCTATGCGGTCATCCCTGCGCATGTACCACCCCAGCTGGTGCGTACTGTCAAGGATAATCTTCGCGATAGCCGTTGCCCAGCTACCACCGCCTATTACCGCTATTTTACCACAGTCGAACACTTCCTTCGAATTAACTTTTTTGATTAAAGGTGAAAGGAATAGGGAATAAGGTTATTACAAATAAACTTTAATCTTTATTCCAATTAACCTTAATCAGATATGACTAATTAACCTTATCTATCCACTGCTGTATCTCGTCAACAGAAGGTTTCTGCATGTCGAGCTTGTATTTCTTTACTATCTCGCCTATCTTCTGCTGCAGGCCCTGAGCCTTCTCGTCCTTTATGTTCTGCACCATGTTGAAGCCAGCCTTCCTCAGTACAGGCACCCATTCCTCACCTACGCCAATCTCTGCCCACTCAGCCTTGCTGCTCTGTGGTGTCTTGGCTTCTGGTTTCATCTGTGGGAAGAGCATCACCTCGCCTATGGCAAACTTGCCCGTCAGTAGCATCACGAGGCGGTCTATGCCAATGCCGATGCCGAACGTAGGAGGCATACCATACTGCAAGGCACGCAGGAAGTCCTGGTCTATTATCATAGCCTCGTCGTCGCCCTTGTCGGCAAGTTTCATCTGCTCTATGAAGCGCTCCTCCTGGTCTATCGGGTCGTTGAGCTCAGAGTAGGCGTTGGCAAGCTCCTTGCCGTTCACCATCAGCTCGAAGCGCTCCGTCAGTCCTGGCTTAGAGCGGTGCATCTTGGTCAGAGGCGACATCTCCACAGGATAGTCCGTTATGAACGTAGGCTGAATGAAGGTGCCCTCGCAGGTCTCGCCGAATATCTCGTCTATCAGCTTGCCCTTGCCCATCGTCTCGTCCACCTCTATGCCGAGTTTCTTAGCCACCTCGCGTATCTCGTCTTCCGACATAGGATAGAGGTCGTAGCCAGTCTTCTCCTTTATGGCGTCGAGGATAGGCAGACGGCGGAACGGAGCCTTGAACGAAATCACCTTGCCGTCTATCTCCACCTCGGGCTTGCCGTTTACAGCTGTGCATATCTGCTCGAGCATCTTCTCCGTGAAGCCCATGCCCCAGTTGAGGTCTTTGTAGCTCACGTACAGCTCCATGCAGGTAAACTCTGGGTTGTGCGTCTTGTCCATACCCTCGTTGCGGAAGTTCTTGCCCATCTCATACACGCCCTCAAAGCCGCCCACGATGAGGCGCTTCAGGTACAGCTCCGTAGCTATGCGCATATACATATCCTGATTGAGGGCATTGAAGTGGGTCATGAACGGACGAGCCGACGCTCCGCCTGGTATGTTCTGCAATATCGGGGTGTCAACCTCGGTGTAGCCGGCATTGTCGAGGATAGAGCGAAGCGTGCGTATGATAGTGGCACGCTTGAGGAAGGTCTCCTTCACGCCCTCGTTCACCACAAGGTCAACATAACGCTGACGATAGCGCAACTCTGGGTCGTCAAACTTGTCGTAGGCCACACCGTCCTTATACTTCACGATAGGCAGAGGCTTCAGTGACTTGCTCAGCAGGGTAAGCTCCTTGGCGTGAACAGAAATCTCGCCAGTCTTCGTCCTGAACACAAAGCCCTTCACGCCTATGAAGTCGCCAATGTCAAGCAACTTCTTGAACACCTTATTATAATAGTCCTTATCCTCGCCTGGGCAGAGTTCGTCTCTCTGCACATAAACCTGTATCCTGCCCTTAGAGTCCTGTATCTCGGCAAAGCCAGCCTTGCCCATGATGCGTCGCGACATCATTCTGCCAGCTATCACCACGTTTCGTGAGTTCTCCTCCGTAGCCTTAACGCGAACGGGGGTGCCCTCCTCGTCCTTCACCTGATTGCCGCTCTCGTCAACCTCAAAGGGAAGGTCCTCGAAGTCAGCAATTATATCCGTAGAGAAAGCGTTAGTAGGAAATTCCGCTGCAGGGTAGGGCTCTATGCCCATGTTGCGTAACTCCTGCAAGCTCTCCCTGCGTCCTATCTCTTGTTCTGAAAGTTCAAGTATATTCATTCTTATCTCATTATTATATAGTCCTGCAAAGTTACGAATAAATTTTCATATAATAAAATAAAGGTAAGGAAAAATGCTAATCTCCCCCCTCTCCCTGCTTAGCTCGAAGCTCTCCCTTGCATAGATACAGTGTGTCCTTGCATAGCTATAATGTGCCCTTGCATAGCTACAATGTGCCCTTGCTATGCTATAATGTGCCCCTTGCTTAGCTACAATGTGTCCTTGCATAGCTATAATGTGTCCTTGCATAGCTATAATGTGCCCTTGCTATGCTTTTAACTAACAAAATAGGCTGAAGTACAGAACAAACTAGCCTACTTTGTTCAACAAACTAAGCTACTTTGTTCATCAAACTAACCTACTTTGTTCAACAAACTAGCCTAGTTTGTTATTTAGAAGCTGTGCAACAAACGAAAAAGACCATGCATCCGCAGTCAGAAGCTTGGTCTTGGAGTGATATTTAGGTACTGTTGTGTCGTTATTTCTCGTCTTGTCATACATACTCCCACCGACAGTATTGGGAGAAGGGACTGGTGCTGCCAGTGGATGACCCCTTCTGGAACCTGCACCACCCTGGCGACCGCTGGAACTGCAAGTGCTCACTGGAGCAGACCGACGAGCCCGTCACCATGCCAGACGACTTGGAGCCCACGCCGCCCCAGCGCGGACTGGAGGACAATCCAGGAAAGGACGGGCACACCTTCAACGATACACACCCGTATTTCCCAAAGGATTGCAGTAGCTGCTTTGTCTACAGGCATAGCGGACTGACTAACCGCCTGAAGATGTTGTTTATAAACAGGGAAAAGGACTGCTACAACTGCCCGTTCATTGACGGATGTTTGTATGGTTCAACGAAAGAAGATGTCAAGCACATAAAGAAAGAAGCAAGAAAAGCTATCCAAGGTTCCACCATAACACATCCTGAATTTAACAGGGAAATTAAAATCTCCAGAAAAAGTATTGATGAATGGACCAACCAGCCACATATACATTATGCCGAAAAGAACCGTATGATATTGCATATCGATGAGGTCCTAAAGAAGTCAACGTATTTAGGTCCTGGCGACGACAAAAAAAATGAAAATATCACAATTCACCTCTTTGAAACCTCAATACAGAATGATAAGACTTGGATAATTGTGAAGGAATACCCAGATAGGAATACTATCCTCTACAGCATCTCAGATAGTGCCAACGTCCTAAAAGCTCTCAGAAAATGAAAAAGCCCCAAATCACGGCTGGAACTACAATCCAGCATAGATAAGGAACTTTCTCGTTGCAAATGTACACATTTATTTTCAAATAACAAATAAACAATGAAGAATTTTATTCAAAACATCAAGAAAAGCATCGACAGATGGCTTTTCAACTGGCGCAAGGAGCGCGCCATCAAGAAGGCGGAGCGAATGTGCCAGGAGCAGAGGCGCAAGTTTCTGGTACTCGTGTATCGAGGCAAGCCTACGGTGTTCTCCATGCAGCAGATTAAGCATCTGATACGCACCAAGAAGCTGCGGGGCACGCCTGACTTGTACAGGGAAATTGCACTACAAGAAAGATTGTGAAGTAAATCAGGTGCTGCAGATAATTATAATAACACCTCCCTGCTAAAAAGAGATTTTGGCAAGGAGGTGTTTAGTAAATCGACTTGTTCTGCTCAACAAACGAACTTACTTTGTTATATCTTAGCTGTTGTCTGCATTAGGTTGTTTCTCTTATTTTGTCTTGTGCATCTTATCGTAGCGCTCTGCCCACAGAGCTATCAATGTTAAGCCGACTGCCAATAGCGCAACAAAAATTAAATAACTGATACTCATAGTGCAAAGTTTTTATTTGTTGTTAGTTGTTTCTCTTGTCATATATAGTCCTGCTGAAACCATCACTATCACCACTATTGCCATAAAGACGTAAGCATACCACGATGTAACTGATGAGAGGAAAGGAGCAATGAGTCCTACTGTTGTTATATATTTGGCAACATCCAATATCCAATTGCCTAATTTACTCTTCATTTTGTCACTTGTTTCTGTTTCTGTCTGCAAAGTTACAACTTTTTTCTTATTAAAAAGAAAAATGTAGGAAAAAGTTTGAAAAGGAGCAAAAGGGAAATGAAAGGGGAGTAAAAAGGAATGGAGGGGAGGGAAGTTAGATGCAGGCAGACGCAATAAGGAAGGAAATCAAGGTGAGGATGATTACGACTGTAGGCAGAAATGCTACTCGAACAGGACTGGCAGGCTCTACCTTCCACAGATTCTTGCGAAAAACGCAGAACGAACAAAGTGCTACGATAGCAGCAAGAACGAAGCCTCCGAGTATGTCACCAGGATAGTGGAACCCCAGATAGACACGCGAATAACAGATAAGGAGCGTCAGCAGACTCATGCTGACGTAAGTCCATCGAGAACGCAACCAATGGCTTACCACAAAGGTGAGCAGCCACATGTTGGCACTATGGGCTGAGGGCATACCGCAACCGTTGCCGTGCCTGCCATAGACGATGTGCACCATAGGGGCTATGGGGTTGTCGGGGTTGCTTGGGCGAAGCCTGCCTATCCAAGGTCTGAGGATATGGGCGTTAGCCCAATCAGTAAAAAACATGCCAATGGCAAAGACGAGGAGCACTGTGAGTGCTCCTCGCCATGAGTAGTTACGCCACACCACATAGAGCAGACTTGCATAGAGCGGAATCCATACCGTCTTTTGGCTTACCATCCACATGAAGGCATCGAAAAACTCAGTGTGGTGGGCGTTTATAAGAAAGAAAAGTTGTTCGTCCATTTAGAGATTAGTCGTTTAGGGGGTTAGTCGTTTAGTCGTTTGGGGTATAGTCCTCTGGTCGTTTGGTCGTTTAGTCCTCTGACCGTTTGGGGTATAGTCCTCTGATTGTTTGGTCGTTTAGTCCTCTGAGGTGATATCCCCAAACGACTAAACGACTAATTCCCTAAACAACTAAAAGATGTAAGTCTTCTCCAGCCAGTAGCATACGATACCTGCTACGTAGCCTACGAAGGCAATCCATGTAACATTCTTCATGTACCAGCCGAAGGTGAGCTTCTCCAGACCCATTACCACTACACCTGCAGCAGAACCGATGATGAGCATAGAGCCACCAACACCTGCACAGTAAGCGAGCAACTGCCAGAAGATACCGTCAACACCGAAGTCGGTACCAAGAGGACCCATTGGGTACATCTTCATAGCACCAGCAACGAGAGGTACATTATCAACGATTGATGAGAGTACACCGATAGCACCTGTTACGAGATAGTGGTTGCCGATGGTCTGGTCAAGCCACTCGCCAAGGGCACGGAGCACGCCAATCTCAGAGAGAGTAGCAACTGCCATAAGGATGCCGAGGAAGAACAGGATGGTTGACATATCGATGCGTGTGAGCATCTTGGTTACACGCTTAGCCATTGGGTCGTGCTCGTCATTGCGACGATAGATAATCTCGGTAACAGTCCAGAGGATAGCTAGCACGAGCAGAATGCCCATGAATGGAGGAAGCTCTGTGAGAGAGTGGAAAATAGGCACAGAGCACAGACCGCCTACGCCAAGGATGAAGATGAGCTTACGCTCAACTTTTGTAATATAGCTTATCTCTGCCTCGCGCTTGTCTTCTACCTTTGGCAGTTCGCCATGCAGGTGCATCTGCATAACTGCTGTCGGCACGATGAAGGCGATGAAAGAAGGTACGATAATCTCTGAGATAACACCAAGAGCTGTAATCATCTTGCCATTCCAGAGCATGATGGTGGTAACGTCGCCGATAGGAGAGAAAGCACCACCAGCATTAGCTGCGATGATGACGCAGACAGCAAACCACATGCGGTCCTGCTTGTCCTGAACGAGCTTACGCAAAATCATAATCATCACGATAGAGGTGGTGAGGTTGTCGAGCACAGCAGAGAGGATAGCTGTCATGAATGCTATCTTCCACAGCAGGGAACGCTTAGTCTTAGAAGCGAGCGCACCACGCACCCAGTTGAAACCTCCGTGCTGGTCCACAATCTCAACGATTGTCATAGCACCCATAAGGAAGAACAGAGTAGTACCTGCCTCACCGAGGTTCTTCTCAATAGCGTGACCCAGACTCCAGTCAGCTGGCAATGAAATACCCAGCATGTCAGCATGCCCTACTGCAAGGAGTGTCCAGCATACAACACACATCAGAATGGCAATAGCTGCCTTGTTGATTTTGGTTACGCTCTCTATGGCTATGAAGAAATAGCCAATGACGAAAGCTGCAACGATAATAGTAATTGTTGACATTTTTTTGTATTAGTTTTTTATTATTCTTTTTAGGTATGAATGCAAAGTTACGCAAATAAATTGAAAAGTAGCAATTTTTTGAAAAGTTTTTTATTTTTATGGTGTCTTTTGGACTAAAAATCCAAATCATCGTCATCGTCTTCCCAGCCGAAAAGTGCAGGTTCTGTAAACGCCTCCATAGCTCGTCTGTCCTTCTTCGTGGGGCGTCCTGTGCCTTTCTGGCGGTCTATAAAACCAGAAATGCGTGACATCTCAAGCAATTCGTACTGCTTTGGGTCTGTAACGTTTTCAAGCACCTCTGGCACCAGTTTTGCACCTATGCGGCTCTCTATTGCGTTGAGTATTTTGAAAGAGTAGGTGATGGGAGGCTTCTTTACACTGATAATCTCTCCAACTTTCACACTGCGTGAGGGTTTGAGAGTAGTGCCGTCCTTGGTGACGCGCCCGTTTTTGCAAGCATCAGCAGCTATAGAGCGCGTCTTGAATATTCGAGCTGCCCATAGCCATTTGTCAAGTCTTGCCGACTCCTGATATTTCAGTTTGCTTTCAGTCATTCCTCTTTCACTTCCTTTTCTACTCCCTTTTCTACTCCCCCTTTTACTCCCCTTTTCACTCCCTATTTCTTATTAAACTCATTCATAGTGCGATCGATGCCTGCAAGTACAAAGCTCTTTATTATTTCGCCTGAAGTTTCAATAAGTGGTGCGATAGTTTGTTTCTCCTCGTCGCTGAATTTTGTCAGCACGTAATCTATCTGCGCTCCATGCTGAAATTCATTACCTATGCCTATACGAAGGCGAGCATATTTCTGACCTATAAGCTGTTGGATGTGTCCAAGTCCATTATGCCCACCATTGGAACCATTGCCTCTCAAGCGCATCTTGCCCAAAGGCAGAGCGAGGTCATCGACGATTACAAGGAGGTGCTCTGTAGGAATATTCTCTTTCTCAAGCCAATAGCGAACGGCATTGCCAGAGAGATTCATGTATGTGGTAGGCTTGAGGAGGATGATTTTTCTACCCTTTACGCTTGTTTCTGCCACAAAGCCGTAGCGTTTGTCTTCAAAGGCTACCTTTTGCGACTTAGCGAAGGCATCGACAACCATCCAACCTACATTATGTCTTGTCTCGTGATACTCCATTCCGGGGTTTCCAAGACCAACTACAAGAAACTTTTCCAAAACTACAAATGATTACAGTTTTAGCGAATAACTATGACTGCTTTAGCTTGATGAGCGTCAGCAAATAATTATGAACTAAAGAAGGCACTCTCCCATTTTGTTAGAGTGCCTTCAGTTAGTGTGATTATCTGTTCTCTCAACGAGGGAGAAATGATATACTGTTGTTTAAGCCTCAGCGGCTGCAGCAGCAGCTGCCTGAGCAGCACGTGTCATCTTGACAGAGCATACGATAACCTCAGCAGGTGTAGCAAACTCAAGTCCTTCGTAAGAGAGTGAGCCAACCTTGATTGACTTGCCAATTTCGAGTGAAGTAACGTCAACGTCGAGCTTCTCAGGAATACGTGTGTAAGGAGCTGTAACCTTAATCTGACGGATAGATAGAGACATACGACCACCAAGACGTACACCAGCAGCAAGACCTACGAGGTTTACTGGGATACCTACAGTGATAGGCTTCTCAGGAGTAATCTCGAAGAAATCAACGTGCAGAGGAGCGTCTGTAACAGGGTGGAACTGAAGCTCCTTCATGATAGCGAGCTTCTTCTCACCATCGAGGTTGAGGTTGATAACGTAAACGTTAGGAGTGTAGATAGCCTTGCGGAGCTCTGTGAAAGGAATAACGAATGACTCTGCAACTGGCAGACCCTTCTCATCCTTCTTCTCACCATAGATGTTGCAAGGAATAAGACCCTGCTTGCGAGCCTCCTTAGAAGCCTTCTTGCCGAGGTCAGCACGCTTCTGACCGTTAAGTGTAATTTCTAACATAATTGTGTTACTCTAAATTAAGTTGTTAATTGATTGATTAATGCTTAATCTGCCATCACACATGGGGTATTTCCACTCGTAATAGATGCATACCCTAAAAGCGCTTTGCGATTTTTGCGGGTGCAAAGGTAGTAATTTTAGTTCATAGTTTATTGTTTATGGTTGATAGATAGACCGTGTTTTAAGTTTTTTTAACCAAGAAAAGGGGCGTGTCATATTACTAAAACTGTGAAAAAAATGTAAAAAGGAAAAACTATCCCTTGTTTTTGTATATAAATGTAGTACCTTTGTGGGTGATATTGACAGTAAAATTAGTACTATAGCACAGCGATCTAAAAAAAGGAGAAACTAATATGATAAACAGAGAACTCATAAGAATAAAGGCAATTCAGTTAACCTACGCCTATTTTCAGAATGGGAATCACAACATAGACAATGCAGAGAAGGAACTGTTGTTCTCTCTCTCGAAGGCGTATCACTTATACAATACGTTGCTGTTGCTCATTGTAGCAGTAACCAAGATGGCACGTAAACATTACGACATAGCTTTGGCTAAGGCAGAGCGTGAAGGAAAGAAAGAACCTTCGCCAAGGTTTGCTTTCAATAAATTTGCTGTTCAGCTTGAGGAAAACAAACAGCTGATAGAGTTTGTGGAGAACCAGAAGAATACGTGGGATGACAAGTTGGAGTTCGTAAAGAATCTGTATGTTCAGATGGAGCAGAGCGAAGCTTACAAAGAGTTTATGGCTTCTGGGGAGGATGACTATGAGACGCATCGCGAATTGTGGAGAAAGCTCTATAAACTCTTCATACAGAATAATGACGACCTCAGTCTGACACTTGAGGAGGATTCGCTATATTGGAATGATGACAAGGATGTAGTGGATACTTTTGTTCTGAAGACCATCAAACGTTTTGACCCAGCCAATGGTGCTAACCAGAAGCTGTTGCCAGAGTATGACAGCGAGGAAGACAGGGAGTTTGCCATGAAACTGCTGCGTGCAACGATACTCAATGCAGACCAGTATCAGCGTTATATGACAGAGTCAAGTCGCAATTGGGACTTTTCAAGACTCGCATATATGGATGTGGTTATCATGCAACTTGCCATAGCAGAGATGATGACCTTCCCCAAGATACCAATCAACGTTACGATAAACGAGTATGTAAGTCTGGCAAAACTCTACTCTACACCGCGTTCTGGTGGCTATATAAATGGTATGTTGGACAATATCGCCCGACACCTAATAGATTCTGGATTGTTGCTGAAGACTATGCCAGAACGAAAAGAGATGCCAAAAGTGCAGCATCCATCACATAAGAAAAAGAGTTCGACGCAAAATCCGTAAGGGTTAAAATAACAAATCAAAAATAACTAACGACAACAAAAATGACAAATCTTATTCTTGCCGCACAGGGCAGTGCCAGTGGTGGCGGCTATTCAATGATTATCATGATGGTGGCAATTTTCGCTATCATGTATTTCTTCATGATTCGTCCACAGCAGAAGAAGCAGAAGGAAATCAAGAATTTTCAGAATTCCATAACTGAAGGCACCAAGGTAGTAACAGCCAGTGGTGTATATGGTACAGTAAAGCACATCAACCTGGAACAGAATTCACTTGATGTGGAGATTGCCAAAGGTGTAACTATCACCATCGATCGTGGCTATGTGTTTGCTGATGCAGCAAGCCAACAGATGAAGTAATGGGAGACTAAGGATGTGGATACACTAAAAATAAAAAAGAAGTATAAGGACATGAGAAATTCCCTGCTTGAGTTTTCAAGCAAGGAGTTTCTTATATTTTTATTTTTTCTTGCTGTAAGTGCCACATTTTGGTTCCTTTCCACTCTCAACGACACGTATGAAAAGGAATATCCCATCCGTATAGAGATAACAGATATTCCGAAGAACATCGTTATTACAGAAGGGCTGCCTGATACTATAAGGGTGACTCTGCGCGATAAGGGCTTCAGCCTTTTGGAATATTCCTTCGGAGACGAACTGCGTACTATACACCTGAGGTTTGCGCAATATGCAAAGCCCAAGGGTAAAGGTAATATAACACAGGGTGACATACAGAAAATACTGAAGTCTCGACTTCTGGGTACAACCTCCATAACGTCCGTAAAATCAGACAAGTGGGATTTCTACTACAACTATGGGTCGATGAAGAGAGTGCCTATCGTGATAGAGGGACAGTTGTTGCCTGCTACTAATTATTACGTTACACGCACTGTGCTCACCCCCGATAGTGCCAGCGTCTATGCATCAAACGATGCCCTTGACACAATCAGGGCAGTATATACAGTGCCCCAGAACCTGGTGGGGATAAAAGAATCGTCAACCCACAACGTGGCATTACAGTCCATAACAGGTGCAAGAGTCGAACCTTCATCTGTGACGATGAGCCTGATAGCCGAGCAGATGACTGAGGTTACGGTAAGCGTGCCAATAAAGACTATCAATGTGCCTGAAGGCAAGATGCTCAAGACTTTTCCTGCAAGGGTAGATGTTAAGGTGACGGTAGCCCTTGCGCGTATGGCGCAGATAAAGCCCGAACTATTCAACGTAGTAGCAGACTACAATGACCTGCCAAACAATATCAACGAAAAAATAAAGGTAAAAATCCTGATGCGACCACGAGGCATAGTCAGAGCCCATCTTATGACAAGCATGGTTGACTATATCCTCGAAACGTTCTAATATATTAATAAGGTAGTGAAGCATTACTGCATAACGGGTGGAATAGGAGCAGGCAAGTCTTTCGTGTGCAATATCATGAGGGAGCATGGCATCGAGATATACGATTGTGATAAAGGGGCTCGACGCCTTATAAACAGCTCAAAGGTTATACACGACAGGCTCGTCAGCCTGATAGGAGAAGAAACGTATAAGGACGGACGATATAACACCTCAGTGGTAACAAAATTCCTCCTTGCCTCCGATGACAATAAAAAAGCTATAAACTCTATTGTGCACCCTGCAGTAATAGATGATTTTTATGCTTCAGGCATGAAATGGATGGAATGTGCAATAATCTATGAGGCCGATTTAGACCAGTATGTAGATAAGGTAGTAGCAGTCATAGCTCCACGCGAGGTACGTATCGAAAGAATCATGAAACGTGATGGCATCACATACGATAAAGCCTCACAATGGGTTGACGGACAAGAGTCTCAAGACTTAGTGGCTCAGCGAGCCGATTATGTTATAATAAACGATGGTAAGAAAGACTTACACGAACAAATAAATACAATAATAAATAAATTAAAATGAGCAAGACAATTTTAGCCATCTCAGGCAAACCAGGACTTTATGAACTCGTTTCACGTGGTAAAGGTTCTCTTATAGTAGAAAGCCTTACAGACCATAAGCGTATGCCAGCATTTGCAAGCGACCGTGTTACTTCGCTGGGTGATATAGCTATGTACACAGAGGAAGAGGACAAACCTCTTGGCGAGATACTTAAAGCCATGCGAGACATGGAAGGTGGTAAGGTTTCAAGCCTTAACTATAAGAAGGCGAGTGGCAAAGAGCTTTCCGACTATTTTGCTAAGTTCGTGCCTGACTTTGATCGTGACCGTGTACACTCTTCAGATATTAAGAAACTCATCCAATGGTATAATATTCTCATTGAAGCGGGAGTCAACTTTGAAGAAGACCTCAAGCCAACAAATGGCGACAATGTGGATGACAGAGAAGGCCAAGAGTAGTTATGGATAGGAAATCAGAGGGCTTGCAACTGCTCGGCAAGGAAACTGAATACAATAGCAACTATTCGCCAGAGGTGCTTGAGACATTCCAGAACCAGCATCCTGATAATGACTATTGGGTGCAGTTCAACTGTCCGGAGTTTACCTCCTTATGCCCAATCACAGGTCAGCCAGACTTTGCCGAGATAAAGATAATGTATATACCTGATAAACGGATGGTGGAAAGCAAGAGTTTGAAACTCTATCTCTTCTCTTTCCGTAATCATGGTGATTTCCATGAGGATTGCGTGAACGTAATTATGAAGGACCTCATAAAACTCATGGACCCTAAATATATAGAGGTGACAGGCTTTTTCTTGCCACGTGGAGGCATAAGCATATTTCCTTATGCCAACTATGGCAGACCTGGCACGAAGTATGAGAAAATGGCACTCCATCGTTTGGAGAATAAACAAACGATGTAAGTGAATGGGTGACTTCAACAAAGGAGCTACGGAATTTAGGTAGTCATGTACGAACAACATATTCGGGAAGATATCCTGTTTTGTATGTTTTACGCAGGAGTGACAGTGATGTATATCATTGCAAGTTGCTATCTGCTATTTCGTCGGGGCAACGCTTTTGCCCCCGACGTAGTGACTTCCGTACGTTTACGACGGTGGACAGCAGCTCTATTTATCGCTATTGCTGTTAGCCATGTGTGGTATTTGCCTATCCTTTATTGCACAACGGTTGATGATGTAATGAAGGGTTATCTCATGGGTGGTTTACTTGATAGCATGACGGTTTTGCCTCTGGCAATCATTGTGTTGTTATCTATGTTGCAAGATCGTAAACGACCTTTATGGCCAGTTGCGGTAGTGATATTGCCACTTGTAGCAATAATGGCGGTGAGCGTTGTGAGAGGTAGTGATAGCCTTATGCCTGTATTATACATCTATCTGTTGTTGTTTGGCATAGGTTTTACCATATATATGATTTACTCGATAAATCAGTACAGTCATTGGTTGCGCGACAATTACGCTGACCTGGAGCA
This sequence comes from Prevotellaceae bacterium UBA4332, assembly GCA_002394365.1. Classification (GTDB taxonomy): domain Bacteria; phylum Bacteroidota; class Bacteroidia; order Bacteroidales; family Bacteroidaceae; genus Prevotella. The sequence continues at coordinate 42,136 of DGTQ01000007.1, read as the reverse complement.
TAAGGAGGTAAGGCAGGGCTTTGTCGTGCTTGTTGCCATTCTGCTATTTTTTAGCTTTTATACGAGTAATGTTGGAGGAGTAGTATATAGGTACATCATTCAGATAAACGAGGTTATTTTGATGTGCTATCTTCTGTGGAGAGTAGAGACACTGAGTGACTTGAGCAGTCAGCAGTCATTGACTATGTTTGCAGAAGAGGAAACTGCAACTCCTGACGAAGTAGCGAAAGGTGTTGGTCTTTCGTCCTACGTTCATGATAGTATTACACCATTACTGCAAGAGCATTGTATAGATGCGCAACTATACCTGCAACATGACCTTACTCTACAGCAACTGGCGAAGGTTGTTGGTATCAATCGCTATTATCTCAGTCAGTATTTCTCGAGTCAAGGAACCACTTACAATGCCTATGTCAATGGTTTGCGCATCAATCATTTCGTCAAGCTATATCACGAATACATAGCCAACAATAGGTCTTTTACCACCAAACAACTGGCTAATGACAGCGGCTATCGAAGCTATAGCACGTTCAGCCTCGCTTTTAAGCAACTTATGGGGCAGAATGTAACAACCTGGATGAATGATTCTGCAAAATGAGCACCAAATAGACTTTCAAAATCAGCAAAATCGTTTCAAAATTTGCAAAATCATTGTTAAAGTACACTTTATATAATGAGATTTGCATTTTTTTGCTTAACTTTGTACTCCTTAAATGATACTAAAAACCGCAAAAACGAAAATAGTATGTCGCAACTTGAACCATTAATTGCTGATCTCGCGCTGATTCTCATTTGCGCAGGTATCATGACGCTCCTTTTCAAGAGCCTGAAACAACCCATAGTTCTTGGCTATATCGTGGCGGGTTTCCTCGCTTCACCGAATATGCCATATATGCCAAGCGTTACTGATATGCATGGCATTCACGTATGGAGTGAAATAGGTGTAATCTTCCTCCTCTTCGCTCTTGGTCTGGAGTTTTCTTTTAAGAAAATTTTGAAGATGGGTGCTGCACCGATTATTGCAGCGTTGTCAATCATCTTGTGCATGATGTACGTTGGTGCTTGCACTGGCGAACTGTTTGGCTGGAGCCAGATGGACTGTATATACTTGGGAGGTATGCTTGCCATGTCATCAACAACAATCATCTTCAAGGCCTTCGACGACATGGGCTTGCGCCAACAGCGCTTTGCTGGTCTCGTGCTGAGTGTGCTTATTATTGAGGATATACTTGCCATCGTACTGATGGTAATGCTCTCTACTCTCGCTGTCAGCAAGGAGTTTGAGGGCTCTCAGATGATAAATTCCATCTTGCAGCTTGGTCTCTATCTCGTGTTATGGTTTACTGTTGGCCTCTATTTTATCCCTCTAATACTGCGCAAACTGAAGTCCTTGATGAACGATGAAACTCTGCTCATCATTGCTCTTGCTCTCTGTTTCGGCATGGTGGTAGCAGCTTCGGAAGCAGGTTTCTCAGCAGCTTTTGGTGCTTTCGTAATGGGTAGCATCTTGGCAGAGACCGTTGAGGCAGAGCAGATAGAGCATCTGGTAGCTCCTGTTAAGAATCTTTTTGGAGCCATATTCTTTGTGTCCGTTGGCATGATGGTAGATATGAACCTCATTATTGAATATATTGTTCCTATTGTCAGCATCATCGCAGCTGTCATGCTGGGACAGACCATCCTGAGTACTTGCGGATTCCTGCTTTCTGGTCAGTCGTTGAAGACCTCTATGCAGTGTTCATTCTCCCTGACACAGATTGGCGAGTTCGCTTTTATCCTTGCTACGCTCGGCACTTCGCTTGGCGTCACCAGCGACTTCCTTTATCCTATTGTTGTGGCAGTTTCAGTCTTTACTACGTTCACCACACCATATATGATACGTCTTGCAGAACCAGCCTATAACGCCTTGTCTCGCATCCTGCCTGCCAAGTTGATAGCCAAACTGGAGCGCAATACAGACGAGGAGGAAGAAAAAGTTCCTGACGAGTTGCAAAAGATATGGAACAGCAATTTCAAACGCTTTGTCTTTAATATGCTCATCAATAGCGTACTGTGCGTAGCCATTATGGCAATCATGCTCTATTATGGCGAACCACTGATTGCTAATATGTTGCCCGCACAGTGGGTTCATCCCGTTACAGCTCTTATTACTCTCATAATATGTGCTCCTTTCCTGTGGATGCTTATGAAAGCAGGTGGAGACACTCCAGAGGTCAACAGATTGTGGAATAGCGGACCTCATTGGCGTATTAGACTGACAGCATACGGCGTGTTGCGCATTATCATCACGGCTATTTTTGTCAGTTACATTGTAGATTATGCTATGCCTTGGAGCAGCTGGCTTGGTGCATTCGCACTCGTTGCTATCCTTGCTGTTATTTTCAATTCTTCTATTCTGGAGAAGCATGGCAATAAGATGACACGTAATTTCTCTGATAATCTGAGTGCACGTGAAAGGATGAAAGAAGCAGAATAGTGAATGTACTATCATAATTCGGATATAATAAACTTAAAATATAATATAGTATGAAAATCAGATTCTTTTTAACGTTGATAGCTGTTGTCCTGTCAATTCAGGCAAATGCTGACAGTTTTCAGGATATGGAAGCCCCTAATCTTGACGTGCCTTCCATGCAGGCTGAGGTAGAGAAAATGTCCGAGCAGAATATTTTTGAGCTCAACAAGGTAAATGTAAACACCAATACCAAGATGGACTTTGACTTCTTCAAGCAGAAGACAAAGCCAGGCGTGAAGCCTTACAAGTTCATGGACGACATGACCTTCGTGGGTATTCCTTTGTTCGTAGCTGGTATGGCTCTCAAGGGTGACAAGGCCATGTTCCGTGTCAATCAGAAAGCCGCTGATGGTGGTAAGAAAAATACGCAGCTACTGACCGACTTCAAGACAGGCATTGACGATTATACACAGTTCTTTGGTCCCGCAATGGTTGTAGGTCTGAAGTTAGGTGGCTATGAAGGACGTAGTGACTGGCCTCGTCTGTTGGCAAGTGCAGGTATGTCGTATGCAATTATGGCTGTTCTCGTAAATGGTATCAAGTACAGCGCCAAGGAGATGCGTCCTGACGGAAGTACAGCCAATTCATGGCCTTCTGGTCATACTGCTACAGCCTTTGTTGGTGCCACATTGCTCCACAAGGAGTACGGCCTCACACGCTCCCCTTGGTGGTCAGTAGCAGGTTATGGTGTAGCTACAGCAACAGGTGTTATGCGTGTGCTCAACAACCGTCACTGGATTAGTGATGTGATGTCAGGTGCAGGTATAGGTATTATGTCCACCGAGCTGGGCTATGCTCTCTGCGACCTTATGTTCAAGGGCAGAGGATTGCTTCGCAACGACCTTGAGATAAAAAGTGAGAAGCCTTCTTTCTTCGGCATCTCAATGGGTGTAGGCTTAGGCGGTAAGGACCTTGAGTTTGAGAGCAATGGTGAGAAGAAAACTATCCAATTCCGTGCAGCAACTGTTGTTGATGCCGAGGGTGCCTACTTCTTCAACAAGTATATAGGTGTGGGTGGTCGCCTCAGAGTAAGGGCACAGTCAGCCAAGAATTTTGGTGACTTTACCCAGTATGTGGCAGTTGAGGATTTAGACGCATGGCAACCTCTGCAACCTTATTATGAAGCTGCCTTCCCTGGCGATTATGTTACTCCAACCAGCGATGCAGAGATAATGCAGAACAGGCGTACTTATTTCCAGAAGTTGGGTTACGTTTCTGATTCAGAGAGCGCATGGAATGAGAATGCTCCTGTTACCGACAGCTACGGTGTCATTAAGAGTGACCACATCACAGAGTTTACAGCAAGTGTAGGTATGTATTTCAACCTGCCACTCAGCAAGCATTTCTCTTTGGGAACTAAGGCGCTTATCGGTCGTTCCATCACTCAGGAACTCGATATAGATGGACATGCTGAGGGCAATAGGAAGGACATAAGTTATAAGCTGAATATGGACAACACTCCTGGAGGTAAGGATTCCGATGGCGATCCAGGTGTGACGTTCAGCGAATTAAAGTATCCTAACAACACAGGCGAGAAGTGGACAGACGATTGGGAATACCTCACTATAGGTGCTAAGTCATCGACTTCATTTGGCACAGGTCTCTCCCTTACCTATCGTTATAAGTCCAATTTCTCTTGGCGTGTCTATGTTGACTACGACTATACACGCAAGGACTTCACTGCCACCTATTCTCCTTTCCACTTTATACAGAAAGGTACGACCTCTGGTGCCAACCTCCTGATGGATGCAGCAATGACATCAAGCTCTATCGACGGCAAGGGACTTGAGACCAGACAGTATAATATCCGTAAGCACATGAACTATGTCACACTGGGTCTCTCCTTCCTGGTAAACATCTAAGTTAAAAACGAATAAATAACAACAATAACAACAGAATGAAAATTTCCAAATGGACATTGATGCTGATGTTCAGCGCAGGGCTGACATCGTGCGGATTTGATCTCCCTCAGGAGACTAACTCGTCGTTTGAGACGATGAAAATAAAAAAGACAGACATTGAGGTACCCTATAAGTTCAGTGCCAGAATGAAAGGTCAGAATGACGTTACGGTTACTCCTCAGGTAAGCGGACAGCTCATGAAAATCTGCGTCACTGAAGGTCAGCAGGTAAAGAAGGGACAGACACTTTTTATCATCGACTCTCGCAATGCTCGATTGGAGCTGGAGGCAGCACAGGCTAATCTGCAGGCAGCCTTGGCTCAGGAGAACTCAGCAAAGTTGGAGTATGAGTCAAACAAGAACCTTTTCGAGCAGAAGATTGTGAGCAGCTATATGCTCAACAATTCAGAGAATTCCTACAAGCAGGCAAGGGCCGCTGTGGCTCAGGCACGTGCTTCAGTAAACCGTGCCAAGGTCAACCTTGGTTTCTGCACAATCACGGCTGCCGTTTCAGGTGTGATAGGTGAAATACCAGTACGTCCTGGCGACCAGGTGTCTCCAATGACCGAACTCACCACCCTTAGTGGCAATACTACTATGTATGCTGAGGTTTCAGTCACAGAAGCAGTAATTGAGGAGATGGTGCAGCAGGGCGTAAAGGCTAACGAGATAGATGATCGCATCGCCATGCTGCCCCCAGCAACATTCGTGATGAAGAATGGTACAAAGTACCCTCACAAGGGACGTGTTGTTAGCCTTACTGGTGTTGTGGATGCCGCTACAGGTTCGCTCACCGGCAAGATATCCTTCCCTAACCCCGACGGCCATCTTTATTCAGGCATTCAGGGCACGGTAGTGATGTCTTTTGCCGAAAAGGGTGTGATAGTTGTTCCTCAGGGCGCAGTAGTTCGTCTGCAGGATAAGGCTATAGTATATAAGGTAAAGGCAGACAGCACAGCAACCGCAGTTGACGTTACAACCACCGACACAGGTAATGGCAAGGACTTCATCATTACCAGCGGCTTGAAGGTGGGCGACCAGATAGTGACCACAGGTGCCAATAACGTAACGGAGGGACAGAAGGTGTTGTTCCCCCCTACGGAAGTGAAAAAATAAATAGAGAATAATTTGCTTCCTCTTTATGAAGAATAATATATTTATCAATAAATACGTGATGGCGTGTGCCATCTCGATTGTGATTGCGCTGGTGGGTTATATCTCAATGAGCACCCTGCCAGTAGAACAGTACCCCGACATTGCGCCACCTACGGTGCAAGTCACCACCAGCTATTCTGGTGCCGATGAGAATACGGTTATGAAATCGGTTATCCAGCCTTTGGAGAGTGCAATCAATGGCGTAACCGACATGACCTATATCACCTCGAAGGCTTCGTCGAATGGTGATGTGGAGATTAACGTGTATTTCAAGCAGGGTACAGATGCCGACCTCGCAGCTGTGAACGTGCAAAACCGCGTGAGCGGTGCGCAGGCGTTGCTGCCAGCCGACGTAAACAAAGTCGGTGTGAAGGTGGAGAAGCGTCAGAACAACATCCTGAAGATTTTCGCTGTAAAGAGTGTTGACGGCAAGTATGACGAAGACTTTGTCTCCAACTATGTTGATATTAACATCAAGCCTCGCCTGATGCGTATCACAGGTGTAGGTAACGTATTGAGCTTGGGTAACACCTACGCTCTGCGTATCTGGCTGAAGCCTGACGTGATGGCACAGTACGGACTCACCCCCAAAGAAGTCTTTTCTGCCATTGGCGGACAGAGTTTCGTGTCTGCTGTGGGTACACTGGGTGAGCAGTCGGGCAATTCCTACCAGTACAACTTGCAGTACAAGGGTACGCTGAAGAGTGTAGAGGAATTCAACGACATCGTGCTCCGCACCAGCGGTGGTGGCATGCTTCACCTCGGCGATGTTGCAGAAGTTGAGATAGGCGCTATGAACTACAACTTCACGTCCAATATTCAGGACCGCCCAGGTGCTCTCTTCATGGTATTCGCTGCACCAGGTGCTAATGCTACTCAGGTTAACGCCAGCATCAACAAGATGTTTGAAGAAGCCAAGAAAACGATGCCTGCCGGACTGGAGTTCGTAACCATGATGACCAGTGATGACTTCCTCTTTGCAGCCATCCACAATGTGGTGGAGACGCTTGTCATCGCTATCATCCTCGTGGTGCTCGTGGTTTTCTTCTTCTTGCAGAATTTCAAGGCAACCATCATCCCTTCCATTTCGATTATCGTTTCCCTTCTGGGTACCTTCGCCATAGTGTCTATGGCAGGCTTCTCGCTCAATATCCTTACGCTCTTTGCTCTTGTGCTCGCTATCGGTACGGTGGTTGATGATGCCATCGTGGTAGTTGAGGCTGTAATGGCAAAGATGGAGAATGGCATCAGCGATGCCCGCGAAGCCACCCGTCAGGCTATGAACGAAGTGTCTGTAGCCGTTGTATCATGTACTCTGGTGTTCATGGCGGTGTTCATCCCCGTTATGTTTATGCCAGGCACGTCAGGCACGTTCTTCACCCAGTTTGGTGTCACTATTGCCTCTTCCGTAGGTCTGTCATGTATTTCGGCTCTCACGCTCTGTCCAGCCCTTTGTGCTATCATGATGCGTGTTACGGAGGGTGAGAAGGAAGGCAAAGGTCTTACCTATTATACTAAGAAAGCATATACCATCAGCTACAACGCTATATATAATAAGTATAGCAGCGCTGTGCAGAAGTTCATCAAGCGTCCAGTTATGGCATGGAGTCTGTTGGTGTTGGCTTCCGTGCTGTTGGTGTTCTTTATGAAGAGTCTGCCTTCAGGTCTTGTTCCACAGGAGGACCAGGGCGTGTTCCTTGCCGAGATACAGGCTCCAGAGGGTACAACGCTTAAGCAGACTCGTGAGATGGTGAAGAAGGTGGAAGAGAAAGTAAAGCAGATTCCAGAACTGGAGAGCTTCTCTACAACCTGTGGCTACGGTATGTTGTCTGGTGCAGGCTCTAACTACGCTACGATGGTTGTGCGCCTGAAGAACTGGGACGACCGTCCTGGCATGAACCACCTCATCGACCTTGTCATTGGCCGTTTCTACTACGCCTGTATGGACATCAAGAACCTGAGGGTGCTGCCATTCCAGATGCCTCAGATTCCTGGCTACGGTACAAGTAATGATGTCTCCTTGATTGTAGAGGACCCTACGGACGGAAACCTCTCGGAATTTGCCAAGCATACAGAGCGCTTCTTGAACAAGTTGTCTGAGCGACCAGAAGTGGCTTCTGCCATGACAACCTATTCAGAGCGCTTCCCTAAGTATCAGGTTGATGTCAATGCTGCCCAGTGCGACCGTGCAGGAGTTACACCAGAAGTCGTGCTCAATACGCTCGGCTCCTACTGTGGTGGTGCCTATATCGGTAACTTCAACCAGTTTGGTAAGGTTTATCGTATCATGGCAGCTGCTTCTCCCGAGTATCGCCTCGATCCGCAGTCGCTCAACAATATCTTCGTTCAGGTTGCCGGTGGCAAGATGGCACCTATCGCTGAGTTCGTCTCACTGAAGGAGATTGTAGGTCCAGCCAATATCGAGCATTTCAATCTGTTGCAGAGCATTTCATGCTATATTACTCCAGGTAGCGGCTTCACCGAGGGTGACGTTCACAAGGTCATCGCCGAAGTGTTCAAGGAAGAGATGCCACCTACAGCCACTTATGAGTATAGTGGTATGTCACGTGAGTTGGAAGAGGCAGCAGGCTCCAATGCCACCGTCCTCATCTACGTTATTTGTGCCATCCTCATCTATCTTATCCTTGGTTCGCTGTATAACTCCTGGTTCACACCGTGGGCTGTGCTCTTCAGTGTGCCATTCGGACTCATGGGCGCATTTATCTTCGCCTACTTCGGCAATCTGCTCAGCCTGCCAGGCATGGATAACAATATCTACCTGCAGACGGGTGTCATCATGCTGATAGGTCTGTTGGCAAAGACGGCAATCCTTATTACCGAGTTTGCCACCGAGCGTCGTGCTCAGGGCATGAGTATTCCTGAAGCAGCCTTCGAGGCGTGCAAGGAGCGTCTGCGTCCTATCCTCATGACCGTTGCAACCATGATTATCGGTATGGTTCCGCTCGTTATTGCGGGTGGTGCAGGTGCCAACGGCAACCGTGCCCTTGCCCTCGGTGTCATAGGCGGTATGAGTGTAGGTACAGTGGCACTGCTCTTCGTCGTTCCTGCTTTCTTCATCGTGTTCCAGAATCTGCACGAGAAGTTCCAGGGAGCGCCTGAAATGAAAAGCGTTGAAGTAAAACCAGAAGAATAAACAAATGAAAAGACTAAGTAATATATTCGTTGCTGTAGCCGTGAGCCTCCTGCTCACGGGCTGCGGCATATACAAAAAGTACGAGCAGAAGACCACTGCCCCTGCCGATGCCTTTGGCGTAAGTCAGGACATACAGCAGTCAGTCGGCGGCGATACGTCCATAGCCCAGATGTCGTGGCGCGAGTTCTTCACCGACCCTCTGCTCCAGCAGCTCATCGAGCAGGTGTTGGCAAACAATACTGACCTCAACTCGGCACGCATCACCGTAGATAAGGCAGCAGCCTCCCTGAAGGCAGCCAAGATGGCATACCTGCCTTCGCTCTTCTTCTCTCCACAGGGAACTATCGCAAGTTTCGATGGCAACAGAGCCACCAAGAGTTATGACCTACCCCTTCAGCTGTCAGTGGATATAGATGCCTTCGGCTCCATCACCAATAAGAAGCGTGCCGCCAAGGCAGTTCTCCTCCAGGCACAGATGCAGCAGGAGGCAGTGCGTGCCAACCTTATCTCCATTACGGCACAGCAATACTTCATGCTTCAGGTGCTCGACTGTCAGTTGGATATACTCCTCATGACCGACAGCCTCTGGAAGGCATCACTCGACACCGAGAAATCCCTCTGGGAGAACGGTAAGGCATACAGCACCGCTGTCAACCAGATGGAAGCCTCCTATCTCAACATCAAGGAGCAGATTGTCGATACCCGTCGCAATATCCGCTCTGTAGAGAATTCTATCAGCCAGCTGTTGGCAACTACCCCTCAGCATATCAATCGCCAGAAGTGGGGCACCACCTTGCTTCACCATGCCGACGCAGTAGGCGATGCAGGCGAGCGTATGTTTGACACCAAGTATCTCAAGCTCGGCGTGCCAGCCATGATGCTCGAAAACCGTCCAGACATTCGCATGGCAAACCACGCTATGGAAGAGGCGTTCTATAATACGCAGGCGGCCCGTTCAGCCTTTTATCCAGGCATCACGCTCGGAGGCTCTGCAGGCTGGACCAATTCCGCAGGCGGTATCATCTTGGACCCAGGCAAACTGTTGCTCACGGCTATAGGCTCGCTCACTCAGCCAATCTTTGCCCGTGGTCGTCTCATAGCCAACAAGAAGATAGCCCAGCTCACAGAGGAAGACCTGCAGAAGAAGTATGTGCAGACCGTCATCAACGCTGGCAATCAGGTTAACGAAGCAATGGCAGACTGCATGGCAGCTCGTGAGAAGCACCAGTACTACACCCGTCAGGTGGAAGTTTTGCACGAAGCATATACTGGCACCCACAAGTTGATGGACAACGGTAAGGCAAGCTATATAGAAGTGCTCAGAGCACAGGAGTCTTTGCTCGATGCCCAGCTTGGCGAAGCTATGAATATGTACGACGCTACCGAGGCAGTCATCGCTTTGTATATCGCCCTTGGTGGTGGTTCCAAGTAATAGCAATAAATGCGACGAGCTTTACACCTCGTCTTAATACCCTACACAATCATCCTCCGCATGGGAGGATGATTGTTTTGTTTTTATTCGCATGATTGAATAAAAATCCATTCGTCATGTTTAGCTGCAGAACCATTGCCTCTACATGCAGAACTAATGGCTCTATCTGCAGAACCAATGGCTCTACGTGCAGAGCTAATAGTTTTATGTCAAAGTAGATTTTTTCTTGAGATTTTCAGATAAGATTTTCCTTAAAAATCCTGTCTTGCTCTGGCAAGCGTAGCACCTATGGTGCGTCCGATTACTAAAATCTTAACAAAAAAATCTTGTCCACAAATATTCAGAAGGCTTTCTATTCATTTCGTCATTTCATTCCTCAAAAATCCCTTAAAAATCTTTTTCAAAATATTTCTAATTTCTAATTTCACGAAAAAAGTTTTTTTTCGTGAAATACCTCACTTACCTCACTTAACCCCCTCTCAGCCCAGTGTTTATGCGGTTTCCCGCAGGTGAGGTGTCTTTAAAAGAGGTCACTTAGAGGTCACTTTATATAATTGAAAATTGAAGATTGAAAATTTATTTTTTTCTTGATTTTCCTTTAGATTCCTCTCAAGATTTCTGAGCCGATAGGCGTAATCGGACGCATCGAAGATGCTACGCTTGCCAGAGCAAGAAATCATAAAATAATCGTCCCCTTTATTTTCTTTACGATTTTCTTGAGATTTTCAGATAAGATTTTCCTTCCCGAGGGCAGGAGACAGATTTCCATAATTTGAATGTAATTCATTCCCTCCCTCTCGGCGGAGGGATGTCAGTTTGAAACTGACAGGGAAGGGGTCTCAAGTGACCTCTAAGTGAGGTGTTTCGAAGATAGGTCACTCGCCTCAAGCCCAGTGTTTATGCGCCTTCCCAGCGCATAAGTGACCTATGTGAGGTTATTTTAAGAAATTCTATATTTCTTGCATTTCCCTCTCCTTGCTTAGCACCCAGATGCAGTTGCTAAGCAAGGGCACGCGGATACTTAGCACCCGCACCTGGCAGCTAAGCATCCGCAAACCTGTAAATGTGAAGGTTTAGCAGTAAAGAAACGATACTCCTTCACACTATAACGCATTATACAACAACATGTTGCAAGGCTTGTGAAGGTGTGAAGGACTTCTCGCGATTTTCCCCTTGAGAAATGTGCAAAAACAGTTTTCTCCCTCTTTTATTTGGCGAAAACAAAACTTTTTCTTAATTTTGCAGATGTAATAATCATATAGAGTATGACAGCACTACAGTTAAATGCAGAATTGCTTCGAGAGTTGAGTGTTATAGTTGATGACGAGAACCTACTCGAGAAAGCTTTGAAATATATCAAGAAACTCACAGCAAAAAAAACTGATCCAACTTTGGTAGATAAGGATGTTTTTTTCCGCCATTTAGATGAAGCCGAACGCGACATAGCAAATGGTAAGGGTATCGAAATGCGCCCTGAAGAAACTCTGGACGATTTATTGAGGAGAATTGGCTGATGTACAAAATAATATTATCACCTAAAGCATTAGAAGACGCTTCCAAATTGAGATCTTCCGAACCCAGGGTGTTCAAGAAACTTTCGGATTTCATTGAAGAAATCAAAGTGCATCCAAAGACAGGAACAGGTCATCCAGAGCCTCTGAAGGGAAGTCCAGAAGGCAGATGGAGTCGTAAACTATCAAAAAAGCATCGGTTAGTGTATTGTATTTTTGAAAAAGAGGTATATATAGACATTCTCTCTGCTTATGGTCATTATGACGATAAATAAGAAAAAGAACAAATAATTGATATAATCCCGTATAACAATCCAAACACCGTAGAACCTATGAGATAGACTGAATCTTGAAGACATATAGAAATAGAAGCGTTAGCTTGAATTCTTGTATTCTGAAATTCGCCAAAATTAAAGAATGCTGCGAGAGTAAAAGTTGTAGCGCTCACGTCAATATTGACGTGGGCTTTTACTCGTTTAAGCAGCATAGGTGTTTGGCGATACCTCAGAATACGTAGACGAAGTAATTTAGTCCACGTTTTTTATGTCTATACCAAAACAAAATATTAATAATTAAAGAACTATGAAAAAATCAAACATTACCTTTCTCCTCACCATGCTCATGAGCATGGTGGGACTTAATGCTTCTGCACACAACATAGAAGTGAAGAATGCAGATGGCAAAACGATTTATTACAGTTATATTAATTACGGCACAGAGTTAGCAGTAACCTATAGAGGTACAGACTATTCCCATTTTCCAAATGAATACACTGGTAATGTCGTTATTCCAGAATCTGTAACTTATAATAACAAAACATATAGCGTGACGAGCATAGATAGTGGTGCTTTCTATGATTGCTCAGGACTGACCTCTATTGAAATCCCTAACAGTGTGACGAGCATAGGATATAGGGCTTTCTATGGTTGCACAGGACTGACCTCTGTAACCATTCCTAACAGCGTGACGAGCATAGGACAAGATGCTTTCGCTCATTGCTCAGGCCTTACCTCTGTCACTATTGGCAACAGCGTGACGAGCATAGGAAGTCAAGCTTTCCGAGATTGCTCTGGACTGACCTCTATAGAAATTCCTAACAGCGTGACGAGCATAGGAGGTTCTGCTTTCGACGGTTGCTCAGGGCTGACCTCTATTGAAATCCCTAATAGCGTGACGAGCATAGGAGAACATGCTTTCGACGGTTGCTCAGGCCTGACCTCTGTAACCATACCTAACAACGTGACGAGCATTGGAGGATATACTTTCTCTGGTTGCTCAGGCCTAACCTCTGTCACCATACCTAACAACGTGACGAGCATAGGATATAGGGCTTTCTATGGTTGCACAGGACTGACCTCTGTAACCATTCCTAACAGCGTGACGAGCATAGGACAAGATGCTTTCTCTGGTACAGCATGGGATAATAATCTTCCTGATGGAATTGTATATGCAGGAAAGGTAGCATACAAATATAAAGGAACAATGCCAGAAAATACTTCAATCACAATAAAAAATGGCACTTGTGGTATTGCTGGTGGCGCTTTCCGTGATTGCTCAGGACTGACCTCTGTCACCATACCTAATAGCGTGACGAACATAGGAAATTATGCTTTCTCTGGTTGCTCAGGACTGACCTCTGTCACATTGCATTGTAACAGTGTTGGTACATGGTTCCGTTTTATGAGCTCTATCAAGGAAGTATGGATAGAGAAGGAGGTAACAAGCATTGGCGAGGAGTCATTTGCAGGTTGCTCAGGTCTGCAATCGATATATAACAATGCGGAGGATGCATTTTTTATACCTAAGAACACATTTGACGATGCTACATACAGCAGTGCTAAGCTGTATGTGCCAACAGGCATGAAAGCGACTTATGAGAAGATTCCGTGGTGGCTTAACTTTAATAAAAAGGAGGAGTACGATTTCCCTACAGGCATAACCATCCCACAGCAGAGTAAAGACGTGAAGGTAGTGGATGCATACCAGATAAACGGACTGAAAACAGGTTCTATGCAGAAGGGACTGAACATAATTAGAATGAGTGACGGAACAACCAGAAAGATTGTGAGTAAGTGAGGGCATAAGAGTTTACTCATTATGCCGAACGAGAACAATCTATGCAAGGTTGTTAGGTAGATTAAACATTAAGCATTAAGCATTAAGCATTAAACATTAAGCATTAAACGTTAAATGCGAAACGCTAAAGACAGCGGATTATAATAAATGGCATCCTTACTGACAATAGAGTAGGGATGCCGTTTGTTTTATTGTTTTTTGCTTTTTTATTTTGAGGTTAGGAGAAAAATAAGTACCTTTGTGGTATGAATAGAATGAAGTTACATTTCCCGATATTATGTTTGTGCCTCGCCATGCTGATAGCCTTGGGCGGATGCAGGAGGAGCGCAGAGAAGATAGACGACGAGACGGAGGAACTGTTTGTGGATGACGCACCAGTGGTAAAGGGCGACTCGATGGTTTACGGTCTGTCTTGCGACGGTACGTCGGATTCTGTTGTCGTAATATGGCCATTCACTGGCGACCCCATAACGCTGAGCACTATTGATGCCAAGGAAAACGGGCGCATCATAGGCAAGCCTGAGATAGGCGACTGGATAGGCGTGATGCTTGACAGGGAGGACAGCACCTGCGTGACGATGGTGGTGAACCTCGATGCGCTGAAGGGCACATGGACGTACCCTGTGATGCCTACTATGAAGTCTTTGCAGAACATGTCGCGCAGGGCACAGCGCAGGATGATGGCGCATATCGACGACTCGATAAAGGATAACTTCATGATACCTCGTGAATATGGTTTCACGCTGAAGCGCAACCACAATGCTCAGGCGGTGGGAAAGGTGATGCGTTCTAATTCGCTGGAGGACGACTCGCCTGTGGTGTATCCTCCTGTGAAGAATTATGTGAAGTGGTATATGCTGAATGGCAACCTCGTGCTTATATCTCGCAAGGGCGGAATACCTGGCACCAAGGATGGCAGAAAGGCTACATACACGCTCGATACGTTACAGCTGGTAAGTTTCAATGGCGACTCGCTGATACTGATGCAGCATGGTGTGCGTTATGGCTTCCATCGTAAGTTGAACGCTATGGAGGCGAACAAGGTAGCGCAAGAGAAGGAGCAGAAAAGGTAGTTTATAATAAGGTTAAAGGTTGTGAGGTTCTTGCTCTGGCAAGCCAACAAGTTGGAGCGGTGAGGTTATCTCACCTTAAAACCTGAGAGCGAAGCGACCTGAAGACCTGATACCTTACGAGTAATCATAATTTTCAATTACATAAGAAGATGTCAAGAGTTATAATGATTGGTGCTGGCGGTGTAGCCACTGTAGCAGCCCACAAGATAGCACAGAATAGTGATGTATTTACGGACTTCATGATAGCAAGCCGCAGGAAAGAGAAATGTGATGCGCTGGCTGCTGCCATAAAGGAGCGTAACTACAGTGGAAATATAAATATCAGCACTGCACAGGTGGATGCCGACGACGTGGAGCAACTGAAGGCTCTCTTCAACAGTTTTAAGCCTGAACTTTGCGTAAACCTTGCTCTGCCTTATCAGGACCTCACGATAATGGATGCTTGTCTGGCTTGTGGGGTGAACTACCTTGATACGGCGAACTACGAACCAAAGGACGAGGCACATTTTGAATACTCATGGCAGTGGGCTTACAAGCAGCGTTTTGAGGATGCTGGCTTGACAGCAATTCTGGGTTGCGGTTTCGACCCAGGTGTGTCTGGTGTTTATACGGCATACGCTGCAAAGCATCATTTTGACGAGATACACTATCTCGACATAGTAGATTGCAACGCTGGCAACCACCACAAGGCTTTTGCTACTAATTTTAATCCAGAGATTAACATCCGCGAGATTACCCAGAAGGGGCTTTACTATAAGGATGGAGAATGGATAGAGACAGAGCCGCTCGAGGTACACAAGGCGTTGACTTACCCCAATATCGGTCCGCGAGAGTCTTACCTCATGCACCACGAGGAGCTGGAGTCGCTCGTCAAGAATTATCCTACCATAAAACAGGCTCGATTCTGGATGACCTTCGGACAGCAATACCTTACTTACCTTGACTGCATACAGAACCTTGGCATGAGCCGCATAGACGAAATGGAGTATGAGGCTCCGCTTGCCGATAATCCTGACAAGAAGGTGAAGGTAAAGATTGTTCCCCTGCAGTTTCTGAAGGCTGTACTGCCTAATCCGCAGGACCTGGGCGAGAACTATGACGGCGAGACCTCAATAGGTTGTCGCATACGTGGCATAAAGGACGGCAAGGAGCAGACCTACTACGTATATAATAACTGCAAGCACCAGGAGGCATACGAGGAAACAGGTATGCAGGGTGTGAGCTACACCACAGGTGTGCCAGCCATGATAGGTGCCATGATGTTCCTGAAGGGCATTTGGAAGAAACCAGGCGTATGGAACGTGGAGGACTTTGACCCAGACCCATTCATGGAGCAACTCAACAAGCAGGGCTTGCCTTGGCACGAGGTGTTTAACGGAGACCTGGAGCTGTAAACTTCTATCAGATACTCGGATTACTCAGATAACATAAATACAAGATAAAAATGGCAGAAGAAAGAAAAGAAGACAAACTTAAGGCATTGCAGGCTGCAATGTCTAAGATAGAGAGGGATTTCGGCAAGGGTTCGATAATGAAACTTGGCGAGAATAATGTAGAGAAAGTTGAGGTTATCCCCACAGGTTCGTTGGGTCTTGACATGGCACTTGGTGTGGGTGGCTACCCTAAGGGACGTATAATAGAGATTTATGGTCCCGAGTCTTCAGGTAAGACCACGCTGGCGCTCCACGCCATAGCCGAGGCACAGAAGCAGGGGGGCATAGCGGCATTCATTGATGCAGAGCATGCTTTTGACCGTTTCTATGCGGCTAATCTGGGTGTGGATGTAGATGAATTGCTTATCTCTCAGCCTGACAATGGTGAGCAGGCTTTGCAGATAGCCGACCAGCTCATCTCCAGTGCTGCTGTTGACATCATCGTCATAGACTCTGTAGCTGCGCTTACTCCTAAGGCAGAGATAGAGGGCGACTTCGGAGACAACAAGGTGGGTTTGCAGGCAAGGCTGATGTCGCAGGCTCTGCGCAAACTTACATCTACTATTTCCAAGACCAATACAACGTGTATCTTCATCAACCAGTTGCGTGAGAAGATTGGTGTGATGTTTGGTAATCCTGAGACAACTACTGGTGGTAATGCCCTGAAATTCTATGCCTCTGTACGCATAGACGTGCGTGCCTCTACTCCTATAAAGAATGGTGAGGAGGTACTGGGTAAACTTACGAAGGTAAAGATTGTGAAGAACAAGGTGGCACCTCCATTCCGCAAGTGCGAGTTTGACATCATGTTTGGCACAGGAATATCAAAGACGGGAGAGATACTTGACATCGCTGTGGAGAAAAACATAGTGAAGAAATCTGGCTCCTGGTTCTCTTATGGAGAGTCAAAGTTGGCACAGGGACGTGACGCATGCCTCGCATTGCTCAAGGATAATCCTGAATTGTGCGAAGAGTTAGAGGCTAAAGTACGTGAAGCCATAAATTCACAGGAATAATGGACATAGCAGAACGTTTCATACGTTACACAGAGTTTGACACCCAGTCGTGTGAGTCGTCAGAAACCGTTCCCAGTACTGAGAAGCAACTTGTCTTTGCTCGTTTCTTGAGAGATGAGATGATGGCCGAGGGACTGAAGGACGTTGTGCTCGATGAGCAGGGCTATCTCTATGCTACCCTTGATAGTAATATCCATGACGAGGCAGAGCGCCCGACTGTAGGGTTCATAAGCCATTATGATACGTCGCCAGACTGCTCTGGCAAAGACGTAAAAGCACGCATAATAAGTAATTATGACGGCAAGGATATAGTGCTGTCAGAGGGTATAAGGAGCGAGACATCAAAGTTTCCTGAATTGTTGAGTCACGCGGGCGAGGATATTATCGTGACGGATGGCAAGACGCTGCTTGGGGCTGACGATAAGGCTGGCATAGCGGAGATAATGCAGGCAATGTGCTACCTGAAGGCACACCCCGAGATACCACACGGAAAGATACGTGTAGCCTTCAATCCTGACGAAGAGATTGGCAGAGGAGCGCATCAGTTTAATGTTCCACTGTTCGGGTGTGATTGGGCATATACTATTGACGGAGGAGACCTGGGCGAATTAGAGTATGAGAACTTTAATGCTGCCTCGGCGAAGATTTCGTTCTGTGGGCGCAGTGTTCACCCAGGATATGCCAAGGGAAAGATGCTTAATGCCATGCGTATAGCGACGGAGTTTGCTGGAATGATGCCAGCAGAGGAGACTCCCGAGAGGACTGAAGGCTACGAGGGCTTCTACCACCTGATACATGCTGAAGGCGGTTGTGAGAAGGCGCAGTTGGCATACATAATAAGAGACCACAGCCGCGAGAAGTTTGAGGAGCGAAAGCTATATATAGAAAAGGTGGCTGAGGAGATAAACAACAGGTATGGCGAGGAGATATGTCATGCTGTTGTAGAGGACCAATACTACAATATGCTTGAGAAGGTGGAGCCGATGATGCATATCATAGATGTGGCAAAGCAGGCTATGAAGGAGGCTGGAGTGACTCCGAAGGTTCAGCCGATTCGCGGCGGGACAGACGGAGCGCAGTTGTCGTTCAAGGGATTGCCATGTCCTAATCTCTTCACTGGAGCTGTGAATTTTCACGGTCCTCATGAGTTCGTTTCCATACAGGTAATGGAGAAAGCAGTGCAAACAATAGTCAATATATGTCGGAAATCCCATCTTTAGTACAAGACCTTGCCCTGATTCTTGTTACGGCAGGTATAGTGACGTTGTTATTCAAGAAGCTCAAGCAGCCGCTTGTGCTCGGGTATATAATGGCTGGTGTGATAGTATCGCCAAATATGCCAATGACGATGTCGATAATAGACGAGCAGAATATCCACACATGGGCAGATATAGGTGTGATGTTCCTGTTGTTTGCCTTGGGACTGGATTTTTCGATAAAGAAGATACTGAAGATGGGAATGGCACCCGTCATAGCTGCGCTTACCATCATCTTTTCCATGATGACTATCGGCATCACCGTGGCGGAGTTGTTTGGGTGGTCGCGCATGAACGGGTTGTTTCTTGCTGGTATGCTTGCTATGTCGTCAACCACCATTATATATAAGGCTTTTGACGATTTAGGGCTAAAGCAGCAGCAGTTTGCGTCGCTTGTCATGAGCGTGCTTATCCTGGAGGATATTCTTGCCATCGTGATGATGGTGGTGCTCACTACTATAGCGAAGGGAGGAAGCGCTTCGTCGGAAGAACAGGGGTTGTTGACGTCGCTCTTGTCAATAGTATTCTTCCTTATCTTATGGTTTGTCGTGGGACTTTTCTTTATCCCGATATTCTTGAGAAAAGTTCGCAAACTGATAAATGACGAGGTACTGCTGATAGTTTCAGTTGCCTTGTGTTGTGCTATGGCGGTGTTTGCATCAATGGTGGGATTCAGCTCGGCTTTTGGCTCTTTCGTTATGGGCAGCATACTTGCTGAGACGATAGAGGCAAAGAAAATAGAGAAGGTGGTAGAGCCTGTAAAGAATCTTTTCGGGGCAATATTCTTTGTGTCTGTAGGTATGCTTGTGAATATCAACGTGGTAATGGAACAATGGGTTGCCATATTGGTGCTCACGTTGTCTATCATACTTGGACAGAGCATTTTTGGCACGTTCGGTTTTCTGCTGTCTGGTCAACCGCTAAAGACAGCCATGCGATGTGGCTTCTCCATGACGCAGATTGGTGAATTTGCCTTCATCATAGCCTCCTTGGGACTTAGCCTGGGCATTATAAGTAATTTCCTTTATCCTGTTGTAGTAACGGTTTCTGTAATAACTACATTTACGACACCATACATGATACGTGGTGCTGTGCCTGTGTATAAGATAGTTGAGAAATCTTTGCCTAAGGCATGGATAAGCCGAATAAACAAGATATCCGATATAGCACCTACAAACAAAGATAATTCGCAAGGGTATTGGAAACCGCTGATAATACAGATGGTAATAAATACCTTGATTTATTCTGTATTGTCGAGTGCCATCGTGATATTGATGCTCACAATAGGTGAAGCTATCTTGAAATCCTTTATGCCGACGAAATGGGCGCACCTTTTATGTGCGGCTATTACAATAATCATGCTTGCCCCGTTCCTTCGTGCAATGGTGGTGAAGAAAAATCGTAGTGAGGAATTTCGTGCACTGTGGATAGGAAGTCGCCATAATCGTGCTCCTTTGACATTTACCATTATAGCACGTGTGGCAATAGCTATGTCCTATGTGTGCTACATCTTAAACCAGCTTACGGATTTTCCAAAGGCAATGATGCTGTGTTTTGCTATATGTGCCGTAATCTTTATTGTATATTCAAGAAGCATAAAGAGTCAAAGTATAAAACTGGAGCGCCTTTTCTTGCTGAATTTGAAGTCTAAAGAATTGGAGGCAAGGGCAACGGGCAAGAAACGACCTCTTTTTGAGGGCAGACTGCTTGACCGAGACTTGCACATAGCGCTTGTTGACGTACCGCAAGATTCTACGTGGGCAGGAAAGACGCTGAGCGAGTTGAAACTGGGACAACGATTTGGGGTTCACGTAAGCAGTATCATGCGAGGCCACCAAAAGATTAACATACCTTCTGGTGAGGACATGATATTTCCACACGACCAGCTAAACGTAATAGGTTCGGATGAGCAGCTGGCTATCGTAAATGCCGCTTTGCAGGAAGAACAGTACCCAGAACCTACAGAGTTTGCTGAGCATGAGATGCAGTTGCGTCGTTTCTCGGTTGATGATAATAGTATGCTCGTTGGAAAGTCGCTCATCACCTCTCAGTTGAGAGACAAATATAATTGTATGCTGGTAGGTTTGGAAGAAGGTTTGGAAAATCTTACGAACGTCTCGCCTTTATACTTGTTCAAGCCAGGTGATATTCTTTGGATAGTAGGAGAGGAACAAGATATAAAAAGACTCTCTAAGGAGTTATAATATCCACTCCTGTTTCAAAAAGATAAGGGTTATAAAAGACCTTCAGGTATGTTGATGGTGACGGTTTTACCATCTATATCAACATCCTCAATAAGTTCTTCTGAGGCAGGTATGAGTGTGCCATCAGTAAGTTCAAACATGGTGTTGATGGTTTGCTCATCGATATAGGCTATCTTGCCAATCTTCTTGTTGTTATTGAAATCAATAACGGTAAAACCAACAAGCATAGCGTAAGTGACTTCTCCGTCCTGGGAGGAACTTGATGGGGTGGGGAAGTAAACATCTGCTCCTGTGAGTTCTCGTGCGCGCTCCATAGTATCAATACCCTCAAATTTTATAAGGGCTGTTTCGTCGGTCTTAAAGCGGTATTCTTCCATAAAGAAAGGTACCATGATACCGTCGAGCTCCAAGATGAGATATTCTGCGTCTGTTCGGTCAAAGATGTCATCATCTACCTGCATGGACACCTCTCCATTGATGCCATGCGCCTTACCGAGCCTTCCTATTTTATATACCTCATCTTTATTAATCACGGGTAAAGTATTTTTATTTTCTCGTTATCTTTGCCCCTAAAGCATTGAGTCTTTCTTCTATGTTCTCGTAGCCACGATCTATCTGTGCTATGTTGCTAATCTGCGAAGTGCCTTCGGCAGACAAGGCGGCAATAAGCAACGCAATACCAGCACGAATATCGGGACTTGACATACGGGCTGAGCGCAGGCGGATTTTGCGGTCATGACCTACAACAACGGCACGATGTGGGTCGCATAGTATTATCTGCGCACCCATGTCGATAAGTTTATCAACAAAGAACAAACGACTCTCAAACATCTTCTGGTGTATCAGCACACTACCTTGTGCTTGGGTAGCAACTACGAGTAATACGCTTATAAGGTCAGGGGTTAGTCCAGGCCAGGGCGCATCGGCAATCGTCATTATCGTGCCATCAATAAAAGAGTCTATCTGGTAATGCTTATGATGGGGAATGAAGAGGTCATCACCGTCTTCTTGTATCGTAATGCCCAGCCTGCGGAAAGTATCGGGAATAATGCCAAGGTTCTTTACTGATGCGTCCTTGATGCGTATGCCATCACCAACCATAGCTGCCATAGCTATAAACGAACCAACCTCAATCATGTCGGGAAGCAGACGGTGACAGGTGCCTCCGAGTTTCTGTACTCCTTCAATAGTAAGCAGGTTGCTCCCGATGCCCGTTATTTTTGCTCCCATGCTGTTAAGCATGTTGCATAGCTGTTGTATGTAGGGCTCACACGCTGCATTGTAAATAGTGGTCGTACCTTCTGCCAATACAGCTGCCATGACGATGTTTGCCGTACCCGTAACCGAGGCTTCGTCAAGGAGCATATAACACCCCTTCAGTCTGTCTGCCGTTAGTTCGTAAACGTCACGTCCTGCCATGCGCCGATACTGCGCCCCAAGTTTGTGGAAACCAAGAAAGTGGGTGTCAAGTCTTCTGCGTCCTATCTTGTCACCGCCAGGCTTTGCTACAGTAGCTCTGCCGTATCTGCCCAATAGAGGACCAATCATCAACACAGAGCCACGCAACTGCGCACATTTGCTTACAAACTCGTCACTACTGAGGTAGTCAAGGTTAAGGTTTTTAGCGTTAAAGGTAAACACGCCCTTTTCTGGGTTTGTAACTTCTACACCGATGTCTTTCAGTAGTTTGATGAGATTGTTAACATCCAGTATGTCAGGTATATTGCTGATGGTTACCTGTTCGTTGGTAAGCAATGTGGCACAAATTACCTGCAGAGCCTCATTTTTGGCTCCTTGTGGTGTTATGTCGCCTTTCAGCAAATGTCCGCCCTCTATTACAAAAGTCTCCATGTATATATTTTGTTTCTCTTTCTCTATTTCTTCTTTCTCTTGCTGTTGCTTTTTGCGATTCCAGCGTTAGCATTGTCATTAGCATTTACACGCACGTCGTTGCTCATCAGCTGTATATTGCCATCAGTATAGCGGGCAAGGTCAGACACGACGCGCTCCTTGTCAACTGAGCCAAATCCCCATGTGGCAAGACTGCGATACATCTGTTCTGCAGCCTCCCTTGCCAGTTCATCACGCATAGGACCATCTGGCATTTCTTTCAGTTTGTCGAGCAGTTGAAAGAGCAGCTTTCCATAATGACGCACGGGCACAGCACCCTTGCTGTATTCTATCTTCTCTGGTGCTGTGGTCATTTTGTCTTCGTGTTCAAAATCTACGGGGTAGTCAATATCGAGCTTGAAGTCGCTCATCAATGCTAAGTGGTACCACAACATTGGTATGCGCTCCTTATAGCTGTGCTGGCTTGGCACCACTCTCTTCATGGTGTCAATAATGCTCTCGGCACAACGTTGGCGTTCAGCCTTTGTAGGCAATGTGATAGCATACTCCACCATTTGCTGTACGTCACGACCATACGCCTTGAGGCGCATTTTCTCTCGTTCTGTGTTATAATCTAATCCTTGTATATCCATAACTATGAACTGTTTTACAGCGCATTCAGCACTTGTTCTTTTATTTGCTCCAGTTCGTCTTTCATCTGCACCACGATGTTCTGCATCTCGGCATTATTGCTTTTGGAACCAGTAGTGTTTATCTCTCTGCCCATTTCCTGTGCTATGAAACCGAGTTTCTTTCCTTGTCCTTGTGGAAGGTCCTCGTTCATGGTGTCGCGGAAATATTTCAGGTGATTAGCAAGTCTTTGTTTCTCCTCCGAAATGTCAAGTTTTTCTATGTAGTAAATAAGTTCCTGCTCCAGCCTGTTTTTGTCATATTCCACATCTGGAATAGCCTTGAGGTTTTCTATCAGCCTTTGGCGTATCTTTTCCACTCGAGATTGCTCATAAGGCTCTATTTCGCCCATGAGACGGGCTATGTTGTCTATCTTCTCGCCAAACTTCTTCTGCAAAGCAGCACCTTCCTGCTTGCGGAAGTCGTGAAGGTTCTTCAATGCCTCGTCTATTGCCTTGCAAGCCACAGCCCATTCCTCTTCGCTTAGTTCCTCCACTTCCTGACGAGAAACCACGTCGGGCATGCGCATCAGTACAGACAGAATATCTTGTGTGGTTATTCCGAGTTGGTTTGATACCTCCTGCAGTTGTTCGTAATAGTTCTTTACCAAAGGAATATTCACGCTTTGTGCTTCAGAACTAACCTCCTTCTCTACCCAGATTGAAAAGTCAATCTTGCCTCTTACGGCGCTTTCCTGTATAGCCTTACGCATTTCCATTTCTTTCTCGCGGTATATTGGCGCAATGCGTGTAGAACAGTCTAAAGCTTTGGAGTTGAGAGCCTTTATCTCAACGTGTATTGTCTTGTCTTGATATTTTGCTACGGCTTTGCCGTAACCAGTCATTGATAGTATCATGCAGTTAAACTATTATTTTTCTGCAAAAGTACAAAAAAAAGTTCATAGTACATAGTTGATAGTTGATAGTTTTGGCATTTTCAACTATTTTTTGTACTTTTGCAGCCAATTATGGCTTGCATTTTACACATAGAGACGAGTACAGACATTTGTAGTGTTGCTGTCAGCAAAGACGGAATGATTTTGTTTGACCACACAGAGGAGGGCAATGCAAAGGGCTCTCAGGCTTCGGAGAAGATAGGAACGATGGTTGATGATGCCATGAAGGCTATAGAAGAAAAGTCGCTAAAACTTGATGCTGTGGCAGTGTCTTCTGGACCAGGCAGCTATACGGGACTTCGTATTGGTGTATCTATGGCAAAGGGCATTGCCTATGGCAGGGATGCAAAACTTATTGCTATTCCTACCCTTGAACTCCTTTGCGTAAAGCCATTGCTGGAAGAAAGTTTAGAGGAAGGAGCTCTGCTTTGTCCTATGCTTGATGCTCGTCGTATGGAGGTTTTTGCGGCTATCTATGATGCTTCGCTCAAGGTTGTGCGTGCTCCTCAACCAGATATTGTAGATGGGGAGACATATAAGTCTTTCCTCAACTCTCATAAGGTTTGCTTTTTTGGAAACGGCGCTGAGAAGTGTATGGAAGTCATAAACCATCCCAATGCTCTTTATATCCCCAATGTTCAGCCACTTGCCAAGAACATGATGCCTCTTGCCGAGAAACGCTTTTATAACAACCAGTTTGAGGATGTTGCCTATTTTACTCCAGATTATCTCAAGGCTTATCAGGCGAAACTTCCTAAGAACCTTCTAAAGAGTTAACTCCCTTTTTCAATTCCTTTTTCAATTCCCCTTTTACTCCCTCTTTTACTCCCTCTTAATTATCAACTTCCAACTTCAATTCTTCTTTGAAGGCTGCAAAGTCGGGATTGTTTTCCACAAGTTTTTGGAGGAATTCGCGTGGGCTGAGCCTCCTTGCTATCTCGTGTTGCTCTGCCAGTCGCAGGGTGAGTTTGAATCCTCCATTGTGCAATCTTTGTGCCAGTGTAGCTTTAACTCTTGGTAGTATGCGCGTAATGTCATCGAGTAACAGGGTGTTTTCCACTATAGCTTCAGCATCAGGCACTTGCGTTACCTTCAGATGTACGTTCATCATGCGTTTTGCTAAAGCATTTATGTCTGGGTTTGTCATCATGCGGTTGCACATAGAGAGCCATTCTCTTCTCAGGTCATCATCAGTAAAGCTGTTTGATTCTGTGGCTGCTTTTCCGAGCGAAATGTTCTCCTGATTGTCTTTCTTTTCGTCTTTGCGTTGCATGCTTCTGAAAGACGAGCCCAGATTAGAGAGTTTTATAGATGTACGCACACCACCTGCCGAGATGGTTTTTTCTTTAGTATTGTTGGCAGATGATGGGTGTAAGACAGAGTCCTCGCTTGCCTTGCTGTAGTCCGAGTTGTTGTCTGGAGCAGGGTAGGAGGGAGTAGTGCCAGCCTTGGCCACCTGTGAAGCCGTTGTATTGTCAGGCTGGTTGTTGCTAATAAGTTTCTGAAACAGGATTTTTAATCTCTTGCAGGGCCCACGCCCCGAACTGTCGCTGTCGTCTGGTTGGGTAATTTGTGCTACCTGTATCAGCGTCAGCTCTACAAGCAGGCGTTTGTTGCTGCTCTGTCTGTAGCCCAGGTCACATTGGTTGAGTATCTTGAGCGCTTGATACAAGAACTTTGGCTGACACCTTTTTGCCTGCTCAGCGTATCTTTGGCGAGCCTTGTCGCTTGCCTCTATCAGTTGGGTGGTCTGTGGGTCGGTAGCCATAAGCACGTTTCTCACGTGGGAGGCGAGCCCGTTTATCATCTGTCCTCCGTCAAAGCCCTTTGCCAAAAGTTTGTTAACTATCACCATGATGTCGCTCACCTTGTTTTCGAGGGAGAGGTCGATGATGTTGAAATAGTTTTCGGCATCAAGCACGTTGAGGTCTTCCAATACCTTCTCGTAGGTTATGTTGCCCTGACAGAAACTTGCTGCTTGGTCGAAGATGGAAAGGGCATCGCGCATTCCTCCGTCAGCCTTCTCGGCTATCACGTTGAGTGCCTCGTCCTCATAGGTGTAGCCTTCTTTCTCAGCTACCCCCTTGAGATGGTTGATGATGTTCTGTACCGTCATGCGCTCGAAGTCGTATATCTGGCATCGGGATATGATGGTAGGTAGAATCTTGTGCTTCTCTGTCGTGGCGAGGATGAAGATTACATGCTGAGGCGGTTCCTCCAGTGTTTTAAGGAAGGCATTGAAGGCCTGTGTAGAGAGCATGTGCACCTCGTCTATGATAAACACTTTGTACTTGCCCGTCTGAGGCGGTATGCGTGTCTGCTCCATGAGTTGCTTGATGTGCTCCACACCGTTATTTGATGCAGCATCAAGTTCAAAGATGTTCAGTGACCTGCCTTCGTCGAAGGCTTTACAACTCTCGCACTCTCCGCAGGCATCGCCTTCAGCCGTTGGGTTGAGGCAGTTTATTACCTTTGCAAAGATGCGCGCACATGTTGTCTTGCCCACTCCGCGTGGACCGCAAAACAGGTAGGCGTGAGCCAGTTTGCCACTCTTCACGGCATTCTTCAGCGTTGTGGTCAAGGCGCTTTGCCCCACCACGCTGTCGAACGTCATCGGACGGTATTTTCTGGCTGAAACGATGTATTCCATAAAGAAACGACCCCCTCTTTGTCGCTTTGCGACATTTCTCCCCGAGGGGGGAAGGAATATTACATTTTGTTTATTATTTTGTATGTTCTTTTTTAGTTGTTCTTCTTTATGTCCCTCCCTCTCGGGGAGGGATGCCCGTTAGGGCTGGGTAGGGGTTACTTTTTCATCCCTGTTCCTGAACCAAGTGGCGAGTATGGTGCCCGATATAGAGTGCCAGGCACAGCTTACGGCGCAAGGAATGACGGCGAGTGGACAGCTGACGGCAAAGAATGTGGAAGCAAGCACGGTGGCAAGTCCTGCATTCTGCATACCCACCTCTATTGAGATGGTCCTGTTCTTCGCCTTGGAGAAGTTGAACAGTTTGCCTACGGAGTAGCCTGTGAGGTAACCAAGGCTATTGTGGCAGAGCACAACGGCAAAGACGAGCAGGAAGAACATTATGCCTTCTGTCATCAGTTTGTCATGAACAGCTGAAATCACTCCGCCAACTATGCAAGCCAAACCCAGCACCGAGAAGGCAGGCATTACAGCTTGTGCCTTCTTGAAGCCCTCGTTTTTACCCCAGAAGAGGTTGGCGAAGAAACCTACGCTCACAGGTATCAGTGTAACTATCAGTATGTTGAGAAACATGCCCAGAGCGTCTACCTCCACCTGTTCGCCTGCAAGCCACAATACGAGCAGAGGTGTAACAACTGGTGCCAAAAGGGTAGAAGCCGTCGTCATGCCTACCGAGAACGCTACGTCGCCTCGACAGAGGTAGGACATGATGTTGCTCGAAACACCTCCCGGACAACAGCCCACCAGTATTATGCCCACTATTACGGGCTTTGGTATAGTTATGCCTATGTAGCATACGCCTATCGTCAGCGTCCATGCTATCAGGGGCATCAGGGAGTATTGCGCACATGTGCCTATGAGTATGTCCCACGGACGAGCAGCCAGCACCTTCATGTCCTGCATGGTCAGCGTCAGTCCCATAGTGAGCATTATGAAGCCCAGTATGCTTGACTGCGTGGTGCCGTGCACCCATGTGAATAGTTCTGGTATCAGGTAGGTCACCACCGCTACGGCGATGATGAAGTAAGATGTGTAAGTGCTCAGCCAGTTGGCGGCTTTTACGAGATAAGAGTACATTTTTTTTCTTTATTGCAGATTTTGAGCCTTATTGGCTACGATTTCCTTTACCTTATTATATATAGTCTCTACGTCAGCCTTAAACTTTCCGTCCATGTAGAGAATCTCACCGTTCACCATTGTCATCTTCACGTTCTGCTTAGAGCCCGAATAGACGAGGTTCTTCTCTATATTGTTGATGGGCTGCATGTTGGGCTGATTGAGGTCTATCATTATTATGTCAGCCCTCTTGCCTGGAGCAAGTACGTCGCAGTCGTCAAGGTGCATAGCCTTGGCACCATTCACGGTTGCCATTTTCAGCACCTCGCGAGCGTCAATAGCCGCAGCATCCTTCTCCCTCAGCTTGGCAAGACCAGCCACGAGGAACATCTCGCGGAACATGTCGAGGCAGTTGTTTGAGGCAGGACCATCTGTGCCTATCGCTACAGTTATGCCTCGCTTCAGGTATTCGCTGATTGGTGCTATTCCAGAAGCCAGTTTTGTGTTGCTGCCAGGGTTGGTAACTACATACATTCCCCTCTTCCTCATCACCTCATAGTCCTCTTCGCTCATCCACACTCCGTGGTATATGCCGCCACCATAGTCGAACATGCCGAGCGAGTCGAGGAAAGCAACAGGTGTCTTGCCATAACGCTCCACGCAACCCTTTACCTCAGCCTCCGTCTCGCAGGCGTGCACATACAGCGGAGCCTTGTTTTTCCTTACCACGTCGGCTATAAGCTTGAGGTTGTCCATATTGGTGGTGTATTCAGCGTGGAAGCCGAGCTGGTATGACTGCAAAGAGCCAGGCTCGTTATACTTATTATACATATAGTCTATCCAGCGCACGTCCTTCGAGAAGTCATTCACTCCACCCGTCTGCACGCAACGGAAGCCCATGTCGTCCATAGCCTTAGCCACCCATTCCTGCTCCAGATACATGTCGAAGCAAGCCGTTATGCCGCTCGTAAGGTATTCCAATACAGAGAGTTGCGACATCCAGTACACATCCTCTCCCGTCAGTTTCGCCTCCACAGGAAAAATGTCCTCGTTGAGCCATTTGTCGAGCGGTTTGTCATCAGCCAGACTTCTCATGCCGCTCATTCCGCTGTGCGTATGCGCATTCTTGAAACCAGGCATCAGCAGGTTGCCCTGACAGTCTATTTGGTGGAAGGTAGATAGATTAAGGCTTTCATCCTTATTCCCTTCCTCCTTAGTCAGAACTTTCACTATCCTTCCATCCTCGATGATTATCTCACCATCAAAGATTTCCTGCCCCTCTCGCATGGAGAGAATCTTAGCGTTATATAGTCTTGTTATCATATTATCTATAAAAAGCCCCTGACCTCAAGCCGAAACAGCCTATATGAGCGAAAGGAACTCTGCAAAATTACACCAAAATCGGAGAATAACCAAATTATTCTCCGAATTTTTTTGGAGAATAAAAATGTTGAATCGTCGAAGACTATGTAAAGGTGTACAAAATATATGTGCAATCTGTTTAGAATTCTCGAAAAATATTTGGTAATTCTAAATAAAACTGCTATCTTTGCATCAAGATTTCATACAATATAATGAGAATAATATCAAAGAGCACATTAGTAGAGTATTACACGAAAGACCCTAAGTCCAAAACGGCCTTAGAAGAATGGTACAATAAGGCAAGGAAGTCAGAATGGACTTGTTTTGCAGATATCAAAAAAACTTTCAATAGTGTAGATAATGTAGGCAATCAGCATTATGTGTTCAATGTTAAGGGCAATGACTACCGATTGGTTGTAGTGATTCATTTCACTCCTAAAACAATCTACATACGTTTTGTAGGAACACATAAAGAGTATGATGCTATTAAGGACATTCAAAACATATAAGTTATGGCACAGATAAAGAATGAGGCTGCTTATCGTGCAGCATTAAAGAGAATAGATGAATTGCTTCCGTTGGTGAATGATTCTACTCCAACAGATGACAAAAACTATCTGGAGCTTGACATGCTTTCAGATATGGTGGAGGAGTACGAAGATGTACACTACCCTATAGGCAAGCCATCACTTATAGATATTATCAGGCTTCGTCTTTATGAAATGGGTATCAATCAGACCAAACTCGCAGAAATACTCGGTCTCAGCACAGCCCGTGTCAGTGAAATAATGAATGGCAAGAGCGAGCCGTCCTTAAAGATCGGAAGAGATATTAGTAAAAAGTTAAACATCGACCCCGCTATAGTGTTAGGTGTTTAGTGTTATTCTCAGTTCAGTTTGTATAAAAGCAAAATGTCATCCCCACACTGGTTGTGAGGATGATATTTATTATATAATGTGTATTACCATTCCAGATTTGATTTCTTCCTCATTGCGTTGATTACATCATGATACCACACACGTAGTCCTAATGCGAAGCCGTACACCTGAATGTAACGATGAAAATAGCGTAGCAGGTTGTTATACAATGTGGATTTCTTGTAGAAAAATCTGTCTGTAATCATTTTCGCCCGTTCTTTAAGTGCTTCTGGCACGTAATCCACAAACTTTAACGAATGCCCTACAGTATATACGTCATGCGATGCTGGAGGGTTTGTTATCCAATTGCTAAAACCTATACTTTGACTTGAGTGTATTCTGTATTTAATCAAAGGTTCGGATATGATTCCCAGTTTATCTTGTGATGCAGCAGCAAGGGCTATTATGTGATCAAAATATACATCTCCTGGTTTTCTTGCCTCTACGTCGCGGATATTATATTGACCTACAAAAGACTTTCTCATCGCCATTGTTGCGCCAGTTGCTCTATTGTGAACAATCAGGACATCAAGAGTTAAACCTAGAGTTTCCATTTGTTTAATCGTTGAAGGTTTCAAGGATACAGCATCAAACATCTTCTTTTCAGTAAATTGTTGGCTATGTTCATTGATGAAGTAACCATTAGTAAACACAACCTCTTTTTGTGGATTCTGCTCAAAATAATTTATTACGCTTTCAACTTTATTGGGCAGCCATATATCATCTTGGTCTGAAAAGAAGATAATATCTCCCGTACAACGATTTATTGTCTTGTCAAAGTTTGCATTACACCCAAGATTAGGCTGATTTACTACAACCTTAATGTTGCTGTTGGTTTCGGTTGCAATACGTTCTATTATGTTTAATGTGTCATCTGTTGAGTTGTCATCTCCAATACAAATTTCGTCAACAGGAACTGTTTGGTTTAAGATAGAACGAAGTTGTTCTTCTACAAATCTTGAACCATTGTAAGTACACATACTTACAGAAATTCTTTTGTTTTTTTGTGCCATAATGATAGTTTGTTTTTTGCATCAGGCTATCATCTGGCATTTAGATACATAAAGAAGGTGCGAGCCTTTCTTATGATCTTCCGAGGCAAGCGTAGGAATAACTGAACCTCTACCCAATATAAGAATGCCCACACCCTAAGAGGTGAGGACATCGACATTATCAATTGGGTAGTATCGTTCCTACGCTAACACGGAGAAACCAACCATTATCGGTGTGGACATTTATTCAGAGTTAAAAGTTTCCTACGCTTTTTCTGGAAGACCACAATAATAGTCAATGCTTGTTATTTATAATATGTTACGTTTCTGTTTATTTCATAAATGAATGTTATGTTATTGTAGTATGCAAAGTTAAAGATTATTTTTCTTTCCTCCAAACTTTTACGAAGCAGGGTTGTTGTGCTGGTGGATGTATTGTATCGCCATCATTGTGAGGTCGTCGCTCTGCTCGGCATCGCCGACGAAGTGGTGGACTGCCTGGAGCATCTGGGCGATGAGCTGGCGTGGCTCCAGCTGCTGCTGGGCGATGGCGCGGGACACTACTTCGTTGATGCGCTCCATCTGGAACTGCTCGTAGCTGGCGTTCATTGCCTCGGTGAGTCCGTCGGTGAAGAGGAAGAGGGTGGTGCCAGCAGGAATCTGCACCTCCTGCTGGGTGTATTCCCATGACGGCATGATGCCGACGGGGATGTTCGCATCGCAGGGCAGGGATTTTATGCTTGAGCCAACAAGGAGGGGGGCATCGTGACCGGCGTTGCTGTAGAGGAGCTTGCCTGTGGGCAGGTGGAGCACTCCTACGAAGAGGGTGACGAACATGTTGGTCTTGTTCATGTCGGCTATGGTCTTGTTCATCATCATGACGATGTGGTCGGGCTTCGACTCGTGAGCCGACACGGTTCGGAAGATGGAGCGCGTGACAGCCATGAAGAGTGATGCCGGCACGCCCTTGCCTGACACGTCGCCTATGCAGAAGAAGAGCTTGTCATCGTGGAAATAGAAGTCGAACAGGTCGCCGCCCACTTCCTTGGCTGGCGTGAGCGAGGCGTAGAGCTGCACGTCGTCTCGGTCTTCCTTTGTGGGGAAGCTCTCGGGCAGCATGCCCATCTGTATTGCGCTGGCTATGCGCAGGTCTCTCTCTATTGATGCCTTTTGTGATGTGGTGTCCTTGAGTTCTTCTATGTATTTCACGAGCGACTGCTGCATGTTGGCAAACGAGTTGCTCAGCTGGCCTATTTCGTCAACACGCTTGAGGTCGGGCAGTACGGCATCAAACTGTCCAGAGGCTATGTTTTCCGCCTCGTGCGCCAGCCTTCGCAGTGGCTTTAGCTCGCGCGTTATGATGCGGATGAACACGTAGAGCATGAGCAGGAGGCTGCCGAAGACGATGAACCTGATGGTGTGGCGCAGTCGGTTGAAGCCTCCGAAGATGTCGCTCTCGGGGCATACGATAGCCATAGAGCAGCCTGTCTTTCCGAGAGGCTTGTAGAATACGTAGCAGTCCTCGCCGTCAAACTTCATCTGCTTTATGCCCTCCTTGCCTTGCGTCATGGCGTAGCCCAGGGATGTGAGGGCTGTATCGGGGTTTTCGAGTGTCTGGGTGAAGATGGTCTGGCGGGTAATCTTCGATGTGTCGGGGTGTACGAAGTAGGTTCCGCCTCTGCCTATCATTATGCTGTAGGAATGGGGATAGGGCTTGATGGCTGAGATGGTCTGCGATAGCCAGCTTATGGAGAGGCTGGTGTTGATTACGCCTATCTTCTGCCCCTTGTTGTCGGTAAGCACCTGGCAGTAGCTGGTGACCATCTCGCTGGTGTTGGTGGGCACGTCGTGGTCCATGTAGGGCTCAGTCCAGCATGGACGGTTGAGCAGCGAGGGCATGAGATACCAGTCGACGAAGAAATACTGGTAATTGTCGCTTCCGCCCTGTATGGTGCGCAGGGAGTCGCCCGTGTACTTGGTGTAGGCAGAGAAGTACCTGCCCTTGTCCTTGAAGTGGTAGGGCTCGAAGGCTATGGAGCAGTTGAAGAAATCGGGGTTGTTAAGCAACACTCCCCTGCTATATACGAACATGGAGTCAGCCTTGTCGGGGTGTCGCTCCACGAGCCATTTGGTCATGTTTGACGCCACCTCCACGCGGTTCAGTATGCCCTCCACGCGCAAGGATGTCTTGTCGAGTATCTGCGTGGCTCGGCTTACAGCCTCCTGTCGCACGGCCTCGCGTGCCTGATAGAAGAGGAAGGCGAGGGCGGCATTGAATATCACGGCTGCAAAGAACACCACCCACAGGCTTACCTTGACCGAGAGCTCACGGCGTATGTACTCTATGATTTTCTTCATCCTTGTGTCCCTTTATTTTGTGCCTATCAGCTGCTCATACTTTATTTGCCTGCCCAGCATGTGGTTCTCCACCATCAGTTGGCTCGCCTTCTTCACCATATCGGGGCGCAGGCGGAACTCGCGCTTCTTCGATTCTCGGTCTATCTGCAGTCGCAGCACCTCATTCAGCATTAGGCGCTGCATCACGCGGTTGGTGGCTATGTGCTCGCGGTTCACGTATCTCATCACTATGTCGAGAGCCTCCTCGGGGTGGGCAACCGTCCACTCCCAGCCCTTCCTGCTGGCGAGGGCGAAGCGGCGAGCCTGCTCCTTGTGCTTCTCGTAGTAGTCGCGCGTCATATAGACGCCGTCCTCCTGCACGTTGTAGCCGTGGTCGCAGAAGCGATACACGTTCCTCTCCGTCATCCTGATGCCAGCCTGCATCAGCTGGTAGTACTCGTTATAGCTCATGGCGAGCGTGGCGTCGAGGGCTCCAGCCACAAAGAGGTTGATGTTCTGGGCGAAGCGCACCCACTGGTAGTCCAGATGGTCCTTGATGCTCATGCAGATGGCGAGCTGTCCGAAGCCCACGCTCCATATACCCACGCGAGCCCCCTTCTGCTTCAGGGGGTTCTTGCCGCGAGCCGAAACTATGACCATCGCGTTGTTCATCGACGTCTGCAATATGTTGACCAAAGGGATGTTGGCATCAACTATCTCCAGAGCCTGACAGAGCTGCAGGGTCGTAGCCTGGCACTGCTTGTTGCGCAGTCGGCTCATGGCAGGCTGGGTGGCAGTAGGGTGCTCTATGCGCACCTTCACGCCAGCCTCCTTGTAGAAGCCCTTCGCCTCAGCCACGTAGTAGCCGGCAAACTGAGCCTGGGCCGTCCACTGTGGTGTGAAGACAATGGTTTCGTTCTGGGCAACAGCCTCTTGCGCCAGCATCGTGAACAGGAATAGTATGTATGTGAGTTGCTTCATGTATTCCGATGAATTTCGAGAACAAAGTTACTGTTTTTTTTCCGTTTTGCCAAATATTCCCCCGAAAACTTAATGCCGCAACAGTCTGCAGCCCTGCTCCCGTCTGCTGTAGCCTGATTTTCGTCTGCTGAAGTCAAATTTCTATTTGCTTAAGCCTGATTCCCATCTGTTGCAGCCCTGCTCCCGTCTGCTGAAGTCTGATTTTCGTCTGCTGAAGCCAAATTCCTGTTTGCTTAAGCCTGATTCCCGTTTGTTGCAGCCTTGCTCCTGACTGCTGTAGCCTGATTTTCGTCTGCTGTAGCCCTGCTCCTGACTGCTGAAACTATGCTTCCACGAGTAGTAGCTCTGCTTCTAAATAACAAACTAGCCTACTTTGTTCAACAAACTAACCTACTTTGTTTAACAAACTAACCTACTTTGTTCAACAAACTAGCCTAGTTTGTTCTACAAAACAGCCTGTTTTGATAGTTGAAAGCAAGGAAAGGGCTCGTGGGAGCTTAGTTTCAGCAGGCAGAAGCAGAGGAATAACAGCAAAAAATCTTGGTTTCAGCAGGCGGGAATAAGGGTGCAGAACGTGACGGACAGGCAGAGCAGGGAGCAACAGAAGAGGTCAAAGTGAAAAAGCCTTAAATTGTTTTGCCGTATAGATTATTTTTCGTAATTTTGTCGGAGCTTTTTTTACGCTAACTGAAACTATATTATAAATAAGGTAATTTATGAGTTTAAGAATCGTTGTACTTGCTAAGCAGGTACCAGACACACACAACGTGGGACCAGATGCGATGACCCCCGAGGGCACCATCAACCGTTCTGCGCTGCCTGCCGTCTTTAATCCAGACGACCTTAACGCGCTGGAGCAGGCTTTGAGATTGAAGGATAAATTCCCTGGTTCTACCATATCGGTGGTTACGATGGGTCTGCCTAAGAGTGCAGAGGTGATACGCGAGGCGCTCTACAGGGGTGCTGACGAAGGGTATGTGGTGACCGACCGCCCTCTGGGTGGTGCCGACACGCTTGCCACCAGCTACACTCTGGCTCAGGCTATAAAACACCTCACCCCATCCCTCTCCCGAGGAGAGGGGGCTTCTCCCCTTGGGGGAGATGAGAGAGGGGTCATAATCCTCTGTGGCAGACAGGCTATCGACGGCGATACGGCACAGGTAGGTCCGCAGATAGCCGAGAAGCTGGGCTTGACTCAGGTGACATACGCCGAGGAGATTGTATCGCTCGACGAGAAGGCCCGCAAGGTGGTCATCAAGCGCCATATAGACGGTGGCGTGGAGACCGTTGAGGCTCCGCTGCCATTGGTGGTTACGGTCAACGGCTCGGCTGCTCCTTGCCGTCCAAGGAACGCCAAGCGCGTGATGAAGTATAAGTATGCTACCGTAGCGCTGGAGCGTGAGGGCAACGAGAAACTCGCTGCTGCTGCCGGGAAGAAGCCTTATCTCAACATAACCCAGTGGGGGGCTGCCGACATAGACTGCGACCCTAAGCAGATAGGCAAGGCTGGTTCGCCAACCAACGTGAAGAAGGTGGAGAACATCGTGTTCAAGGCTAAGGAATCACGCACCATGACTGGCTCTGACGAGGACATCAACAGCCTGATGCAGGAACTGATAAAGGAAAAGATAATAGGATAGACACTTAGGAAATTAGGGGATTAGTCGTTTAGTCGTTTAGGTTTAAGGGTGAATGGAAGAAGGGTGAATGGAAGAAGGAATAAAGCTTTAATCCTTAATCTAAACGACCAAACGGTCAAACGACCAAACGACTAAACGACTAAACGGTCAAACGACCAAACGACTAAACGACTAAACGGTCAAACGACCAAACGACTAATCTCCCAAACGACTAAACGACTAATCTCCCAAACGACTAAATAGAACAATGAACAACGTATTTGTATATTGCGAGATAGAGGGCACACAGGTAAAGGATGTGGCTCTCGAACTGTTGACCAAGGGACGCAAGCTCGCCAACACGCTCGGCGTGGAATTGGAGTGCATCATTGCGGGCTCTGGTCTTGACGGCGTTGAGAAGCAGGTGATGAAGTATGGCGTCGATAAGGTGCACATCTTTGATGCCGAGGGCTTGTTCCCCTACACTTCTAATCCTCACACGGCGCTGGTGGTAAACCTCTTCAAGGAGGAGAAGCCGCAGATATGCCTCATGGGCGCTACGGTAATAGGTCGCGACCTCGGTCCGCGCGTCTCTTCAGCCCTGTTCAGCGGCCTTACGGCAGACTGCACCGAACTCGAGATAGACGACTTCGACATGAAGGTGAAGAACGAGGCTGGCGAGATGGTAACCAAGCACTACGAAAACCAGCTGATGCAGATTCGTCCTGCCTTTGGCGGCAATATCGTTGCCACCATCGTCAACCCTGAGCACCGCCCACAGATGGCTACCGTTCGTGAGGGCGTGATGAAGAAAGAGGTGCTCGACGAGAACTACAAGGGTGAGGTAGTGAAACACGACGTTGCCAAGTATGTGCCTGAGACGGAGTATGTGGTAAAGGTGCTCGACCGCCACGTGGAGCAGGCTAAGCACAACCTGAAGGGCTCGCCAATCATCGTGGCTGGCGGCTACGGCGTAGGCTCAAAGGAGGGTTTCGACAAGCTCTTCGAACTTGCCAAGGAGATACATGCCGAGGTAGGCGCAAGCCGTGCTGCCGTTGATGCAGGCTGGGTTGACCACGACCGCCAGATAGGTCAGACGGGCGTAACCGTGCGTCCTAAGGTGTATATCGCCTGTGGCATCTCTGGTCAGATACAGCACATAGCAGGCATGCAGGATTCTGGCATCATCATCTCAGTAAACAGCGACCCCGAGGCTCCTATCAACACCATTGCCGACTACGTTATCAACGGCACGGTGGAAGAGGTGGTGCCAAAGCTTATAAAGTATTATAAAGAGAATAATAAATGACCCCCTCCCCCAAACCCCTCCCCGAGGGTAGGGGGGAGACTATGTAATAACCTATATAAAAATCCTACAAACACATATCCTCTCTCCCTCTCGGGGAGAGATGCCCAAAGGGTAGAGAGGGGGTCGTGGGTAAATAATTATGGCAAACTTTTATACAGAACACCCAGAGATTAAGTTTCACTTGAGCCATCCTTTGCTCAAGCATATAGTAGAACTGAAAGAGCGCAACTACGCCGATGCCGACAAGTATGACTACGCTCCTGCCGACTTCGAGGAGGCTATGGAGAACTACGAGAAGGTACTCGAACTGGCAGGCGACGTGAGCGCTAACGTGATAGCACCTAACGCCGAGAGCGTGGATGCCGAGGGACCACGATGCGAGAACGGCAGAATGATATATGCCTCAAAGACCTACGAGAACCTTGACGCTACAATCAAGGCTGGTCTCAACGGCGTCACCATGCCTCGCCGCTATGGTGGCTTGAACTTCCCTATGGCTATCTATTCGGCAATCAACGAGATGATAGCAGCAGGCGATACGGGCTTTGAGAACATCTGGTCCCTGCAGGACTGCATCGAGACGCTCTATGAGTTTGGCGACGAGGACCAGCGCAAGCGCTTCGTACCACGAGTGTGCCAGGGCGAGACCATGTCTATGGACCTCACGGAGCCTGACGCAGGCTCTGACCTGCAGTCTGTCATGCTCAAGGCTACATACGACGAGGCCAACAAGTGCTGGCGCCTTAACGGCTGCAAGCGCTTCATAACCAACGGCGACTCTGACATCCACCTCGTGCTGGCTCGCTCGGTAGAGGGCACTCGCGACGGTCGTGGCTTGTCAATGTTCATCTACGACAAGCGCGACGGAGGCGTTGACGTGCGCCGTATAGAGAATAAGCTCGGCATACACGGTTCGCCAACCTGCGAACTGGTGTATAAGAACGCCAAGGCAGAACTCTGCGGAAGCGAGAAACTGGGACTTATCAAGTACGTCATGGGACTGATGAACGGCGCGCGTCTGGGCATTGCAGGCCAGTCAACTGGCACCAGCCAGATGGCTTACAACGAGGCTCTTGCATACGCTAAGGACCGTAAGCAGTTCGGCAAGGCTATCATCAACTTCCCTGCCGTCTATGACATGCTCTCAATCATGAAGGCTAAGCTCGACGCAGGTCGCTCGCTCTATTACGCTACCTCTCGCTTCGTGGATGTCTATAAGACTCTCGAGGATATAGAGCGCGAGCGCAAGGAGAAGGGCGAGAAGCTGACGGCTGAGGAACGCACCGAGTGTAAGACATTCTCAAAACTTGCTGATGCCTTCACGCCTATCGCCAAGGGTATGACTTCGGAGTATGCTAACCAGAACGCCTACGACGGCATACAGGTGCACGGCGGTTCGGGCTTCATGCTCGAGTATGCCTGCCAGCGTCTGTATCGTGATGCGCGTATTCTCACCATCTATGAGGGCACCACACAGTTGCAGACCGTAGCAGCAGGACGCTACATCACCAACG
Source organism: Prevotellaceae bacterium UBA4332 (assembly GCA_002394365.1). GTDB lineage: Bacteria > Bacteroidota > Bacteroidia > Bacteroidales > Bacteroidaceae > Prevotella. The sequence goes on along the minus strand of DGTQ01000007.1, from coordinate 3,202 downwards.
GCTTCTATGGTCAGATAATCGACGGCTTCCTGGCTCAGGGCGAGGCTGGCTATGCTCTTGCAAATGCTACTGCATTTGTTCGGTCACCCCTCCCTTCGGAGGGGACGGGGGAGGCTTGGTGTTCTGCCGACCTCCTGCCACAGAAGGAGCGCATAGCCAAGATGGCTGAGAAGTATAATGCTGCCGTTGCTTACGTAAACGAGCAGAAGAACGACGAGCTCAAGGACCTCTGCATACGCCACCTCTACGAGATGGCAGGCGACATCATCATGGCTATCCTCCTGCTGGGCGATGCAAGCAAGGATGCCGACCTGTTCGCTAAGTCGGCTAAGGTCTATACCCGCTATGCTGCTGCTGAGATAGAGAAGCACTACGACTTCGTAATGTCTTGCACAGAGGCAGACCTCGAGGACTATCGCAAGTAAGACCCCACCCCTTTATCCCCTCCCGAGAGGAGGGGAATAACTACAGTTAAGCGGAATTTACATATAGTAGATTCCGCTTAAATTTATGTCACTTTTATAAATACCTCCCTCTCGGGGAGGGAGGTCAGCTTTGCTGACAGGGAGGGGGTTAATACTTATAAAAATACCACCATTGCCCGTCCTTGCTTAGCGAGAGGTGATTGTCGTCAAGCACCTCTATCTTCACGCGTATGTTGTCGGAAGGTTTCATGTTGTAGGTATTCTCTATGAGTTCTTTGTCTATAATCTTCTGTTCTTCGTCTATGGAGTGGCACTGTATGAAGAGGCTGTCGCCCACGTGCTGGAAGTTTCCAAACACAAACTGGCGTAACGCTCCGTCCTCCACATAGCGAAACTCCGCTATGCTGCCCGAGAAACTTACGTACTTGGAGTCTGAGCCCGTCATGCGCCATTGTCCTAACAGGTCGCCTGCGTCCCTGCCTTCCTGACAGGAAGAAAACGTTAACGTTAACGGGAACGCTAACAAAAGAACTATGAACTGTGCACTGTGAACTATGAACTTAAAGTATCTTGCCATGATATCCTATTTTGATGTTGAAAGAGGTATTGTTGCCATAGATGTTGCCCCTGTCGATAGCGCAGGCAGCGCTGAACATCCAAGGTCCAGATTTGTAGTTGCCCTGCAGCATGGCGTCAAAAGAGTGGTGCTTGTTTGCGAGTGGCACGTCGTATGTGCCCCAACCCTCACGGTAAGAACCCTTCACGAGGTATGACAGACGTGGGCTCAGCTCGCCGTGTATGCCTATGTGCCACGCCTTGATGCGGTTGTCGCGATAGGCTGTGTAGCCGTCCCTGTTATATATAGGTGAAGGTATGAGGGCGTTGCCAGGCGTCATGCCGTAATAGGCGTAGGAGTTGTAGAACATGTGGTTATAGTAGTTGTCGTTACCAGTCACCATGTCAGTAATCTGGCTTCTTACGGGTTCGGGGTAGTCGCCTTTGTCCCAATGAAGAGGCCCGCACTGGTTGGTGCTCTGGAAATATTCAAACAGGGCACCCCTCACGTATTGCACGCCCTCCTTCTTCGAACAGTAGCTCAGTCCCCACAGACCGTCCCATCCGTTGCCCTTGCGCATGCCCGAGCCGTCCTCAAAAGGTACGTCGAGATAAGCCTCCAGCTGGTGCTTCTTGTCTATGTTCCATGTCAGTTGGTAGGTTATCGAGCCTATGTGGTTGCCATACACCCAGTCCTCCAGGGTGTTGTTCTCGAAGTAGTTCTTGTCGCCCAAAGGCAGGAAGACGTTCCAGAAAGCCTTGAAATTATGAGACTTGGTGACAGAAACGATGTCTCCGTTGGCATCTACCTTGTACTGTGTGCCACCAAACTGCGCCACATGTTCTATTCCCAGCGTCGCATACACAGTCCAGTTGGGGTTGGAACGGAAGTAGAAATGCTTCTGGTGATAATATATGCCAGAGGTGTATGTGTAGTTCGCTCCGCGATGTTCGTTGAACATATTCTCTCTGTAGCCGCTATCCATAAACTTGCCCACGCCACAGTCAAAGTTTATCTCCAACCAGCCCTTAGTGCCAGGCACGGTCCAGAAGCCCTCAGTACCAATCCTCACCTGCGGAACGGGCTTGGCGTTGGCGCCCTTGGCAAAAGCCCCGTTTGAGAGCAGAGGGTTGCGCAAGGCAGGAGCTATTTCCCTGCTGCCAGCCTCTATGAAGAAATTCTTCCATTGCAAGTTCATGTAAGCCTGCTGCAGATACGCCTTGTGGTCGGCATGAACAGAAGCCACCATATCCACCTTGCCCGAGAGCGTCCAGTCCTTGCTGAACGAGTGTTCCACCTCCACAGCTCCGCGCATGTATGCTGTGTTAGAGCGCGTGCCGAGTATGTGGTGGCGATTTGTCACCAGCTGGTAAGCCGTGTAGTCGCCTGCGCCCACAGCCGTCTCAGCCGAGAGGTCGTAGGTTATCTTTGTGCCCAGCGAGTCCTGTGCCCCTGCCGTCATCATCCAGCAACACAACACGCTTGTTATTGTTAAAATTATCTTCTTTTGCATATCAATCCTGTCAATATATTCCTTTTTCTTATCAGTTTTAATAATGCGATAAGTCCTGCAAAGTTACGAAAAAACGAGCGCAGAACAAAATAAATTTGTTTATTTTTAATTCTGTACGTTGAGCCAATGGTTCTTAATTTCTCCAAAAAACGAATAAATATCCATTTGTTATGTCCAAGTGCAGAAGCACTGCCTCTGCATGTAGAACCAGTACTTCTGCAGGTAGAGCCAGTAGTTCTACAGGTAGAGCCAGTACTTCTGCAGGTAGAACCAATGGTTCTACAGCCTGAGCACCTATTGGAGCGAGCAGAAGCATTGGTTCTGTATATTTGAATAAGTATGCAAAATGGATTTTCAAGCAGATTTTATCTTGGATTTTTATCAGGAATCTTTCAATCTTCAATCTTCAATTTTCAATAAAAACAGGAAAAAACCTCACTTACCTCACTTGACGCCCTCTCATCCCAGTGTTTATGCGGTTTCCCGCAAGTGAGGTGTCTTTAAGAGAGGTCACTTAGAGGTCACTTTATATAATTGAAAATTGAGCACATGCCGCTACCGAAGATTAGAGCCAAGCCGACGTTGCCCCTGCGGGGAGGCTTAGGCGCTAACGAGGGAGCAAGTGGGAAAGCGTAAGCTAAGATTGAAAATTTATTTTTTTCTTGATTTTCCTTTAGATTCCTCTCAAGATTTCTGAGCCGATAGGCG
>DGTQ01000022.1:49550-50715 GCA_002394365.1 Prevotellaceae bacterium UBA4332 | reverse complement strand
AGAACGACAACAGGAATTCCTTCTCGAATATCAGGTTCAGCGCCTCTATCTGCGGTTCTGCCTCGAACGCCCACACCTCGCCCGGTATGGAGCAAATGATTAGTCCCTTCTTCAAGCGTCGCGACTTCCCGTTGACAGCCACCGTTGCATCTGCTTCCAATACCAGCGTAATGCTGTAGAATGTCTCACTGAACACAAGCGTCCGTCTGATGTCGGGCATCATCTTCTCGTAGCTGATGACATCCACCAGCAGCTCATCGCCATACTTGTGCTTATAGAATTTATATACAGATATTTTCTTCATTTTTGTATTTCAGCCAGAAACTATGATTCCGACCTATTCACAAAGAAATGTTCTGGTGTCAGCTGGCGATATACGAGCAATATTTACTGAGCATATTGGACAAAGGTAAATCGCCTTTCTTGTATCTTTCAGCATCGAGCTTGAGAATTCTTTCGTTAATAGGTCTCTTTCCTTTATATAAGGCTTTTAGATATGGTATGCCATTCTCTTCAACAATGCTCACATCGCTGAAGAACTGCGTCAAGTCCTCTGAATCATAGACAATAGAATAACTCGGACGTTTGGCTCCAGGAATGTCTTCTATCAGGATATTCTTTTCCACGAGGTCTTGTATGTCACGTATGGCTGTGTCCTTCGAGCACTTTGCCAATGTCGCCCAAGTCTTTGACGTAATCTTTGCCTCATAGCCGTCAAGAAAGAGGTTGAGCATCTGCGTCTGACGCTCTGTCATCGGAACTGACGATGCCTTCTGCCAGAAGAAGCTCTTGTTCAAGATGGTGGTGACGATGGTGTCAGCCTCGTCGAGTGCATCCACCAATTTCTGCATGTACCACACCAACCACTCCGTTATATCGCCATCGCCATGCTGCATCCGCTCCAGAATGTCATAGTAGTGATTCTTGTCCTTGTTAATCTGTGATGAAACATTATAGAAACGGAACTCGCTCTTCTCACCACGAGCAAGAAGCATGTCTGAAAGGATGCGGGCCAACCGGCCATTGCCATCCTCGAAGGGATGAATGCTCACAAACCAGAAATGGGCAATAGCAGAACGGATGACGCTACTCACAGGCTCCTCGTCATCAAACCAGGCGAGAAACTTTTCCATCTCCTTTTCAACACGGTCTGGAGAAGGAGCAA
>DGTQ01000022.1:41673-49481 GCA_002394365.1 Prevotellaceae bacterium UBA4332 | reverse complement strand
ATAGTGGATTTTCTCGCGCCCAAACATTCCGCTGACAATATGCTCCTCGTTTGTGCGGTACTGGCCAATTTCGATCTGACTTCCTTCACTATAGCCTGAAGGGAAAAATGCAGCTTGCCACGCACATAGTTTCTCTTTACTGAGGGGCATGTCATAGTGCTGTACCGCTTCAAGCATTACACCAACAACAGAATCGACATAGTGTGAAGGCGCAGTATCTTTCACGTTCTCAATCCCAAGCTTCCGGGCAATGGAAGAACGAACCTGATCAACGTTCAGCCGTATGCCTTCTATCTCCGAAGAATATACCACATCGTATGTCAGGTTCTCTGCCATTGCACGCAGCTTGCTGTCAAATCCCAACGAACTCAGCCTGCCGTAAAGCAAACCCTGCTTACGGAATACTTTTTCCTGAAGGAGTGACACTTGGGACGTGTCCCAACGGAAGTCCGTCCAATTATCTCTTTCGTGTATATACATAATGCATTCGTACTTTGTGCGACATAACACAATGATTAACGTCGCAAATTCTGCGGCAAAGATACGAATTTAATTCCGAATCACCAAACGGATCTGTAAAATACCGCACAATATGCGACGTTTTGGCTCTACTTTCGTCAGAAAACACCTTCGTGACTAGCAACTCTTGATTTTATTCTTTGACGTACAAAGCAGTCATATCTCCTGTTGTAGCATCCTCTGGTACAGTTGAAAAATTCTCTTATCGAGATTGGTTATCTTTATTTGAACTTTGAAGGGACGGGGGATGACATCATACAAAGACGAAAGAAGTCTCGTTATTACCTGTTCCACATTTGTAAAGCCAGAGTCCTCAATTATAGACACACACTCACCTCTGATGAATGCCTCTCCACGGATAAGATTGTACTTCGACATTCTTTCAAATGATTTACCCGAATCTTCACGATTATCTATATCCTCGTTACTGAAGAATATATAGTCAATGACTTTCTCGTTCAATTCCCATGCCGGTGAGTAATCTATCTTTGTATATACTCTCGCCATCTTGTATGTGGAATGATTGAGTGCAAAGTCAACATCACCAAGCGACGCACCGCATCCGTTTTGTGCTATCGTTGCCCACGAATGACGAAACGAATACAAGCTGGCATGGAAGTCTGGCGAGACTTTCTTGCAGATTTGGCTGATGCCTGCGTTCACATTGGCATTGAATGAGTCTGATGTGCTTAGGCGGTCTTGAAAGTCAAACAGCCAAGGAGATTTCATGTCCTTGGACAAGTACTTCTCGAATGTGGACTTTATAAATTGTGGCACCCTTATCTCAAAGTATGCATTATCGGAACGGGATTTACTTGTCTTTCTTCTGTTATAGTGGAAAATGCCATCGTGATATTGGTCCTTTTTCGCAAAGAACAAATCTACACTATTGATGCCACACATACAGAAGCTTATCAGCGCAACATCCTGCCCAAGTTCCTGGAGCGGATGGGTAAATCTGCTGAAGTCAGGAACGACGTCAAAGAACTTACGAAGCATATTGGGGCTTATTGCTCTCTTGTTTGGTGTATCTTCCTTGGGGATTGCAATCTTGGGCCAAGGGTTTGTGATCAATTGAATACCTCTTTCTTCATCGTTATATTCCAACATGGCTGCTTTGTGAATCTGCCTGATGTTGATTGGGTATTTGTTCTTCGACCTTGCCGTCTGGGAAAGAGAGTCTATCCATCGGGAAAGGAATGAGTATGTTAGTTGTGAAAACATGATTTCATCACCACCTGCAAATTTCTCCAGACTATAAAGTGCCCACTTGTAATCACGTGAAGTTCTTTCTTGCCCTCTGGCAATCATTTTCTCAATATGTTTGCGCGCATACAATGAGAACGATATACCATCCTTTCCTTTCTGAAGATAATCTACGATTTCATAAACCGTCCAGTCTTGTGTGTCAATCCTATTCAGTGTGTTATAGTATCTGGATATTATCTTGGTAGTTTGTTCCGCTACGAAGGGGTTAATAATATCAAGTTTGTCTCTGCTCAATCCATCATCGCCAACAACCCATGAGGTTCTGATGTATTTACTCTTGCGGTTTTGAGTTACTCGTATGTAAACTACATACATTCCGTCCTTTCTTTGACGTAATACCGTTGCTTTGAAGAATGCCATAAATCTGTTTATTAAAATTAGACCATATAATATATATAAACAGATGGATTGCGGTAGCCTTTATCCTATTGGCACACGGAATAAACAAGCACATTTTGCGTAAAACACGTGCAGAATGTGTTAAACAAATGTTGATTTTCTGCACTTTTTTGCCAAATACAGGAAATTTTGAAAAACAAATAAAATTGGGGTAAATCTTTTATAATTAAAGACTTACCCCAATTAGTTAAAGTTCTATTTTACGTTATCTTATTCCTCCAGAGCGCCCTGCGCGGCGGCGAGGCGTGCGATTGGCACGCGGAATGGAGAGCAGGATGCGTAGTTCATGCCGACGCGGGCGCAGAACTTCACTGAGCTTGGCTCACCACCATGCTCGCCGCAGATGCCTGTGCGGAGTGTTGGACGCACGGCGCGACCGTTCTTCACTGCCATCTCGATGAGCTGACCTACGCCCTCCTGGTCGAGCACCTGGAATGGGTCAACCTTCAGTATCTTCTTGTCAAGATATGCAGGCAGGAAGCTTGCTATATCGTCACGAGAGTATCCGTAGGTCATCTGGGTGAGGTCGTTGGTGCCGAATGAGAAGTATTCTGCCTCCTCGGCTATCTGACCTGCCGTGAGTGCTGCGCGTGGTATCTCTATCATCGTGCCTATCTCAAACTCGAGTGATACGCCAGCCTCGGCAAATACCTCCTCGGAGGTCTTCTTGATAACGTCCTTCTGCTGCTTGAGCTCTGCTACAGAACCGATGAGCGGAACCATGATTTCTGGATGCGGGTCGAAGCCTTCCTTCTTGAGCTGACATGCTGCACCGAGTATGGCGCGGGTCTGCATGGCAGTGATTTCTGGGAACGTGATGCCCAGACGGCAACCGCGGTGACCCAGCATTGGGTTGTTCTCAGCCAGTGAGTTGACGCGCTTCTGTATCTCGGCGATGCTCACGCCCATCTCGTCAGCCATAGTCTGCTGCCCGGCGAGGTCGTGTGGCACGAACTCGTGGAGTGGGGGATCGAGCAGGCGGATGTTTACAGGCAGTCCGTCCATAGCCTTGAGTATTCCGTAGAAGTCCTTCTTCTGGTAAGGCAGCAGTTTGGCAAGAGCCTTCTCGCGTCCCTCTACGGAGTCGGCAAGAATCATCTCGCGCATAGCCACAATCTTCTGGTCCTCAAAGAACATGTGCTCCGTTCTGGTCAGTCCGATGCCCTTGGCACCAAACTCGCGTGCTATCTGTGCGTCCTTTGGAGTGTCGGCATTGGTGCGCACCTCCATCTTGGTGTATTTGTCGCAGAGGTCCATGAGTGCCTTGAAGTCGCCAGACAGCTCGGCAGCCTTGGTCTTAATCTCTCCGGCATACACCTGACCTGTTGAGCCGTTCAGTGAGATATAGTCGCCTTCCTTATATACCACGCCCTCTATCTCTACGGTCTTAGCCTTATAGTCAACATTGATGGCACCAGCTCCTGATACGCAGCACTTGCCCATGCCGCGAGCCACGACGGCAGCGTGAGAGGTCATACCGCCACGAGCCGTGAGGATGCCCTCGGCACACGCCATGCCAGCGAGGTCTTCTGGTGATGTCTCGATGCGCACCATCACTACCTTGTGGCCGTTCTCAGCCCACTCCTGGGCGTCGTCGGCGTGGAATACTATCTGTCCGCAGGCAGCGCCAGGCGATGCTGGCAAGCCCTGTGTTATCACCTTTGCCTTGGCGAGGGCGTCCTTGTCGAATACAGGGTGAAGGAGCTCGTCGAGCTTCTGGGGCTCACAGCGCAGTATGGCTGTCTTCTCGTCTATCAGTCCTTCCTTCACCAGGTCCATGGCTATCTTCACCATCGCCGTACCCGTGCGCTTGCCGTTACGTGTCTGCAGGAACCACAGTTTGCCCTCCTGCACGGTGAACTCCATGTCCTGCATGTCGTGGTAGTGGTGCTCCAGCTTGTCCTGCAGTGCGTCGAGCTCTGCATAGAGTTCAGGCATAGCCTCCTCCATTGAAGGGTACTTGCTTGCGCGCTCCTCCTCAGAGATGCCTGCACGCTGTGCCCAGCGCTGCGAACCGAGCTTTGTAATCTGCTGTGGGGTACGGATACCAGCCACTACGTCCTCGCCCTGTGCATTGATGAGGTACTCGCCATTGAAGAGGTTTTCGCCGTTGCCTGCGTCGCGAGAGAAGCATACGCCCGTAGCACTCGTGTCGCCCATGTTGCCGAATACCATCGCCATGACCGATACGGCAGTGCCCCATTCGTCGGGTATGCCTTCCATCTTGCGGTAGAGGATGGCGCGCTCGTTCATCCAGGAGCGGAACACGGCGCAGATAGCGCCCCAGAGCTGTGTGATAGGGTCTTCAGGGAAGTCGCTGCCCGTCTGCTCCTTGATAGCCTTCTTGAAGAGCTCAACGAGTTTCTTCAGCGACTCCACGCTCAGGTCCTTATCGAGCACTACGCCCTGCTCCTTCTTCACCTCTTCTATAATCTTCTCGAATGGGTCGATGTCGGTCTTGTTTACAGGTTTCATGCCCAGCACCACGTCGCCGTACATCTGCACGAAGCGGCGATATGAGTCATATACGAAGTGTGGGTTGCCCGTCTTCTTCACCATGCCCTCAGCCACTGCGTCGTTCAGACCCAGGTTGAGGATGGTGTCCATCATGCCAGGCATAGAGGCGCGAGCACCAGAGCGAACGCTCACAAGCAATGGGTTCTCTACGGAGCCAAACTGGCTGTTCATCAGCTTCTCGATGTGCTTAACGGCAGCGTTTACCTCGTCCTGCAGCAGTTCCACAATCTTCTCCTGACCTACTGCATAATACTCGTTGCAGGTGTCGGTGGTGATAGTAAAACCTGGAGGCACTGGCACGCCAATCAGGTTCATCTCAGCAAGGTTAGCACCCTTACCGCCCAGTTGTTCACGCATCTGCGCATTACCCTCTGCCTGTCCGTTGCCGAAGGTGTAAACTCTTTTCTGTTGTGACATTTGTTTAATGATGTTTTTATATATTAGGTTTATTGTTTTTATCAAACAGCGAGGACAAAGATACGAAAAAATATTCGAAAAGCGAACAAAATTATCATCTTTTTTTGTAAAAGGGGGCTAAAAAGCCAAAACTTTCAACTTTCAACTTTCAATTTTCAACTTTTATTACTACCTTTGCACCAAATTCGGTTTAATTTTCAATCTACAATTTTCAACATTCAATTTGAAAAAGAAACTCCCCCTCCTGCAAAACGTAACCATCGAAGCCGTAGCTGCTGAAGGCAAGTGCCTGTTTCATGTGGCAACGGAATCGGAGTCTCATCCCTCGCTCGTCGTCTTTGTGCCCTTCTGCGTGCCAGGCGACGTGGTAGATGTTCAGCTCACCCGCAAGAAACATTCCTATGCTGAGGGCGAGGTAGTGCGCCTCGTCAAGCCCTCGCCTAAGCGCATCGAGCCCATGTGCCAGCATTTCGGCATCTGCGGCGGATGCAAGTGGCAGAACATGCCCTACGAGGAGCAGCTCGCCTTCAAGCAGCAGCAGGTGCAGGACCAGCTCACGCGCATAGGCAAGATAGCCCTGCCGCCCCTGTCGCCCATCAAGGGCAGCGTAAGGACGTGGGAGTATCGCAACAAGCTCGACTTCGGCTGTTGCAACAAGCGCTGGTACACGCGCGAACAGCTCAGCGAGATGCCCGAGGGGGCGGGGCTCACACAGCCAGGCATAGGCTTCCACATCACCGGAGCCTTCGACAAGATACTGCCCATAGAGAAATGCTGGCTCATGGACGACCTGCACAACCAGATGCGCAACAGCATCTATCAGTATGCCTTGAGCCACCAGCTCAGCTTCTTCGACCTGCGCCAGCAGACGGGACTCCTGCGCGACGTCATAATAAGGTGCAGCAACTCTGGCGCGTGGATGGTGCTCGTGCAGTTTGGCCCAAGCATCAATATGGACTCCTGTCCGCCACGAGGCAACAACAGGCGCGCCAATGCCGAAGACAAGCAGGCAGCCAAGGAATGGCTCGACGGCGAACTCACCTCACAGAAGTGCTTCGACCGCCCAGCAGCCATGCAGCTCATGCAGTTTCTTGCCGACGAGTTTCCCCAGATTACGTCGCTCATGTGGGTGTATAACCCCAAGTGCAACGACACCTTCGGCGACCTGCCCGTAGAGCTCTACAAGGGCGAAGACCACATCTTCCTCCACATGGAGGACCTCAGGTTCAAGGTGGGACCAAAATCCTTCTACCAGACCAACACCGAGCAGGCGCTGCACCTCTACGAAGTAGCGCGCGACTTTGCGCAGCTCTCAGGCTCCGAACTCGTCTATGACCTCTACACAGGCACAGGCACCATAGCCAATTTCGTGGCTCGCAAGGCGAAGCAGGTCATCGGCATAGAGTATGTAGAGGACGCCATAAAAGACGCCAGGATAAACTCCAGCATAAATGGCATAGAAAATACCCTCTTCTATGCAGGCGACATGAAGGACATCCTGACCGACGACTTCATCTCTGAGCACGGCAGGCCCGACGTCATCATCACCGACCCGCCACGCGCAGGCATGCACCCCGACGTCATACAGGTAATCATGAATGCCCGCCCAAGGCGCATCGTCTATGTCAGCTGCAACCCTGCCACCCAGGCTCGCGACCTGCAGCTCCTCGACGCCCTCTATCAGGTAACGAAGGTGCAGCCAGTGGATATGTTCCCCCACACGCCACACGTAGAGAACGTCGTGCTGCTTGAGGCGAAATAGAAGTTTGTAGTTTCTATGATTTCTATAGTATCTATAGTACCTATAGTACCTATAGTTCCTATAGTATTTATAGTTCCTATAGGCACTATACTATAAAAAAGAAGAATCCTCTCCACTCATAGGGTGGGGAGGACTCTTTTTTTTAAGGTTAGGTACTTTGCATTACTTTTAATTATGCCTCAGCATAAAACTCAGTGATTGGGGTATGAGATACCATCCAAATCAAAACTTTCTTAATCATAATACAATCCTTTCTTTTAAAAACTAACTAACTATTATACTAACTAATCTAACTAACTTTCTTTGTCTGTAAGAACCGGGCTCGCTTTTCAGTTATGCCTCGGCATAGAACTCTGTGATTGGGGTATGCTGTACCATCCAAACTAATACATTCTTAATCATAATGCGATCCTTTCTGTTTTTTTTGTTGTTGTTAAACGTTTTGTTCTTTTTTCGTCTCAGGCTTCTTATTTCCTTTTGACGATGCAAAGGTACGTCTATTTGCAATACTGTGCAAGAAAAAAACAAATTGTGTGCGCACACAGCCAGCTTTTCTTGATTAACGTCAACGTTATTAAGCTTTGTTAGGTCTCTTTTTCCCTTTTCTAACATTTCTTTAGATTGTCTCCCCCTCGCGTGCGTATATTATAATAAGGTGAGGGAGTGAGAGGGAGTGAGGAGAAGTACTGGGGAGTAAGAGAGGAGGACGGAGGAGTAAGAGGGAGTGAGGAGGAGTGAGAGGGAGTAAAAGGGAGTAGGAGGAGTGAGGGGAGTAGGGAGGAGTGAGGGGAGTAGGGAGGAGTGATGAGGAGTGAGAGGGAGTAAGAGAGGAGTACGGAGGGAGTACGGAGGAATAAGAGGGGAGAGGAGTACGGAGGAGTGAGAGCATATGTCCCTGAAACTCCAGCGAGCCGCTCCAACTTGT
>DGTQ01000022.1:464-41527 GCA_002394365.1 Prevotellaceae bacterium UBA4332 | reverse complement strand
TTGTTGGCTTGCCAGAGCAAGAAAAGCGAGCGGCACTCCCCTGACACTACACTAGCACTCCCTACAATCACTCCAGCAAGCCGCTCCAACTTGTTGGCTTGCCAGAGCAAGAAAAGCGAGCGGCACTCCCCACAAAAGCGCTTGCAAAGCAAAAAAAAGCCCGCAACCGAAAGGTCGCGGGTGAGAGGAGAGCGGTAAGCGAGGCTCGACTGTGAAACTGATGAGGACCTCGTCCGAATAGCTCGTGACGTAGTCGCGTGTGGTCAAGTCCCTTTGCGCGAGAGCGGTAAGCGAGGCTCGAACTCGTGACCTGCGGCTTGGGAAGCCGCTGCTCTACCAACTGAGCTATTACCGCAAAAAAGGAACCCGCCAGAGGTTCCCTTGATTAAGAGCCGATAACGAGACTCGAACTCGTGACCCACGCATTACGAATGCGTTGCTCTACCAACTGAGCCATATCGGCACTCTATACTTTTTTTTTAATTCGCCTGCAAAATTAGCAAAAGTTTTCGAAATACGCAAATAAAAGGGTAGAAAACTCTTCCTCCAATGTTTTCTGGCTAAAATTTTGGAAAAAAGAAAAAACTTCTTAATTTTGCAGAGGAATAGGTAGAATAGTAACAATAGGTGCTATAGGAACTATAAACACTATAGGCACTATAGGCACTATAAACACTATAGGAACTATAGCTACTATAAAACAAAAAGAACGACAAATAACTTTAACAAAAAAAATACAACAGCCATGCTTGATAAGAAATACCATGTCTTGAAGCGTCAGAAGCCGTGGCGCGACGCTTATTACTATCAGAAGACGGAGGTGCTTTATCAGATGACCTACACTTTCTGTCAGCGTTTCTTACCACAGCATGGAGACCGCACGGTGGACCAGATGATTCAGGCTGCCCGCTCGGGAAAACAGAATATCATAGAAGGCACGGAGGACGGAGAGACATCTACGGAGATGCACATAAAACTGCTCAACGTGGCACGCAGCAGCCTGCAGGAACTGCGTGAGGACTATCGCGATTTTCTCATCTCTCGCAACATGCCTATATGGACGGCTGCTCATGCCCGTTACAGCCAGATGCAGACCTTCTGCCGCAATCATAACCGCCTGGAAGACTACCAGCCTTACCTTGCTCAGTGGAACGGCGAGGAGATGGCAAACATAGCTCTCACGCTGTGCTACATGACCGACGCCATGCTCAATAGCCACCTCCAGACTCTGGAAAAAGAGTTTGTAGAGCAGGGAGGCATAAAGGAGCGCATGCACGCTGTCCGTACTGGTTACCGCCAGATGGAGATGGAGGAGTTAGCCCGCCTGCGCCAGGAGGTACCGCGCCTGCGCGCCGAAATAGAGCGCCTGCAACATTTGCTCAGAGAGCATGGGATAGAGGGGTAGGAAAAAAAATAAGCCGATGGAGCGTGTGCTCTATCGGCTTTTCCTTTCAAGTGGTTAGTCCTACTAACCACTTCAATTGTTGTCCTTATAAATTAAACTCCCTGACAGATATGTTGCACTGTTAGGATATTTATTAGTAGATATCACTATTCGATTTTGAAAGAGCAATGAACAATTGTGTTTTTACTACCACTAATTTGATCAATAACAGTACCTTTGCTAGAATAAGCCGATAAGTTACTGCAATGCTTACTAATGTTTCCAAAGAATCCGGCATGATATAATATCAGCATTGATACAGTACGCAAATCATTGTATGACCAATCACTTCTGCCACTAAACTTTCCGTTTAGTGTGAAGTATAATTCGCCCTCCTTTTCACCATAATACATATAATAAATCTGCAAATTACCTGTTTTTAACGTTTCTACCATGAATTTGATTATTTCTCCTTCATTATATGCGAAAGTCCATATGTCTTTTACAGTATTGGCACCTATGAGATAGCCATCATCATTATATGAAAACTCACAATTACTAAGACTTGAAATAAAGCCAAATTTATTTAGAGAAAACGGATAGTGATCTTTTGCCTCACTATTATAACTACTATAAAAAGAGTATTCTTTACTAGCTGTGATTAAATTTAAGTCATAGTCAATGTTCAGTAAGTCAATTGACCGTTCGCCATTTGTCATATTGACCTTCGATAATCTTCCCTTAGAGTCATAAGACATTGCAAAATGTAAATTATCATTTGTATTATCTTGTTTATACAAATCTATGGTCAATAGTTTACGGGGATTAACATGAACTCCGTCCACTATAGTCGATCCACTACCACCACCAGTAGAAGATCCACCACTGGTGGAATTCCCACCTCTACTAGAACCTTTGTCATCGTCTCCGCAAGAAGTAAGACAAATACTGCAAATTGCCATACATAGAATAAAAAATACTTTTCTCATAGTTTTATTTGGGCGTTTATATGCCGTTGCCCGTCGGCTCTAGTTAATAGGATAAAAGTTTCACTCCATAGAGCCAACACAAATAAAAAAGCGTAGGCTCCCGCCATACGCCTAAGAGGTTCACCACAAACCCACATACAGTATGTTAAAGCCTACGCCTATAAAGGTTTGGCTCTTTCTGTATGTGAATTGCTCGCTTTTCTTCGAGGTGGTGATTTCTTAGGCAATTGAGCAATATGTCTTGTGCCCTTATAATAAGGAACACTCTGCAAAAGTAACAATTATTTTTTGTTTCTGCAAATTTTTTGTAACTTTGTGTGCAATTTAAAATAATAATATCATGGACAAAAATATATACGTAGATACATCCATTGAGCAGAGTGAGGAAGTAATTTCTCAATATATGCTTGATTGTTTAGAAGAAGAAGTGTGCACAAATATATCAGTGGCAAAACTTACCGAGTGGTCAAAAGTTGTGCATTACTGTGTAAATATAAACAAGGAAGTGTTAAGTGTACATACAAATACGTGTAATATGGTAAAACAATTTACAAGGCAGAATACATCTGCACAGGATATTCAAGCTTATAGAGAATCTCTTGTTACTCGTCTCTACATTTTGTTATATTATCTCCATCGTGATGATGAAGAATATAAGGTGTGGGTTTTTCCTTATCTTACTTCCAAAATGAAATCGAATACACCAGCAGTCATAATAGAAAAAATTAATAAACCAATAGATAAAATAATAGAGAATCAGAAAAAGCTCCAAGAACTGCGTGCTGCAAAATCTGTGCTGTCTAATGATTCAACATCAAGAGATAAAAAGCAAATTGTTCTGACTAATCAAAGTGAAATGGCGCGTGTGGTTAAAGCAATGTATATGTCAGGATACTTCAAGCATGCAGATGGTTCTCGTTTAAGTGAGGCTGAGGTGGGTAGAAAGTTCTGTTCTGATTTTGGCATAGAGACAAAATGGGATACCATTGTGCAGGCAGCTTATAAGATAGAAGGAGTTGCAGAAACGTTTGATTCACTTAAAGATAATGCCATAAAACACTATAAGAAAGTTAACAAAATACTATAAGACGCTACGTAAAATACTATAAGGTGCTATTAAAATACTATAAGGTGGCGCAACGGATACTATAAGGTGATACTATAAGTTCGTTCGCGCCATTTTCTTTGATAACTTTTTGATATTTCATAATTTTGCGTTCGAGAAACTCTCACTCGGACGCAATTTGTATTTGTGACGATGAGAGTAAACCTCCACATTATTGTTACACGTGTATTAGGGAACTACTCTGAGCACGGAGCCCGCAATCCCCTGAATATTGTCTAAGGTAAGATTGCAAGTGCTAGACATATAACTTCCATAAAAAAAGAAAGAAACGATGGAAGCTAACAACGAGACAAGGAACGTTCAGCAGGCTGAGAGTCTGGCTGGACAGGTAGGCAGCCAAGCCGCAGAGGTGCAGAATGCCGCTGGCGAGGCTGTAAACAAAGGCGTGACGGTGCAGGACATCGTGGGCGAGGCTGTGAACGAGCCGTCGGCAGAGGAGCAGAAGGCGCTGGAGAGGCGCAAGGTGCTCTCTGAGACGCTCATCACGCTGGACACGGAGGTGGAGCCGCTGAGGTACACGCTGTCGATGGACGGGGTGGGGTTCTTCTCCCTGCTCGACATCCACGGGGTGAAGGCGAAGCAGAAGGCTGGCAAGACGACGATGCTTAAGGTGTGTGCGGCGGCATGGCTGAGGGGCGCACAGTTCCGCGTGAAGTCGGAGCTGGAGGAGCCGCGCGTGCTGTGGCTGGACACTGAGCAGAACCGCCCTGACGTGAAGCAGATACTGACTGACATCGTGGAGATGACGGGGCTTGACAAGGACTACATCACGAGCCATCTGCACGTGCATGCTCTGCGTTGCTGCGACTACGCTAACCTGCATGAGCTGATGCTTCAGGCGGTGACAGACTTCAAGCCTCAGGTGGTGATAGTGGACGGCATAGTGGAGTTCGTGGCGTCGTTTAACGACGAGGCGATAGCTAAGAAGCTGATGCACGACCTGCAGGTGATGAGTCAGGAGCATGAGTGCGCGGTGGTGTGCGTACTGCATACTAACAAGGCTGACGAAGACCACAACATGCGCGGTCACCTGGGCACGATGCTGGCGCAGAAGGCTGGCACGGTGCTGGAGTGCAAGAAGCAGGGTGGCATCATCAGCGTCACGTGCAGCGAGTCGCGCCATCAGGAGATGCCTGAATGGAGCATCACGTTTGACGGCGAGGGCCACATAGTGGATGCCGACGAGCAGCGCCAGCAGTTCATTGAGCAGCGCAAGGCTGACCAGCAGCAGAAGCGCAGGGAGGAAACCGAGCGCAAGCAGAAGGAACGCCTTGACTATGCCCTGAAGTGCATCGATGACTATAGCGGAAGCATCAGCAGAAAGCAGTTGACTGAAATCTTGATAAAGAAGTTTGAACTAAGTAGGGCTACGGTCAGTGCTTTTATATCAAGAAACATAGGCAGTGCTTTCTATGAGGTTGAAGGTATGATTCAGCTGACTCCTGATAATGTACTTCCTCTCTGACCCGCGACAAGATATTTTGTCTAATCGTCTAATCCACCTATATATATAGTGGATTAGACGATTAGACGGGATAGCCGCCAAAAAAATCTATAATTTATCATTTTTCATTTATCATTTCCAACATGACAAACGATTACAGATTCCTGCTTGAAACACCGAGGGTGACGGGCAGAAGACAACAGAAGTTTGAGTGCCCGCAGTGTGGCAAACGTAAGTGCTTCGTGCGCTACGTGGATACGCATAACGATTGCCAGTATGTGGCAGACGATGTGGGCAAATGTGACCATCAGCACTCGTGCGGCTACCACTATAAGCCGAGCGAGTATTTCAGGGACCACAAGTGGGCGAAAGAGCATGACCGCCTGAAGCCCCGAAAGCCGTTCATGCCGCCACCACTGCCGCCCTTTCAGCCCCTGCCTATGGAACTTGTGGTGCAGAGCCACAGCAGGCAGAGCGCCTTCTGGCAGTGGCTGTCAACTGATGTGGCAAAGAGACTGTCTCTGGACGGGGCGCAGCTGCAGAGGGTGTTTGACGACTACATGGTGGGTGCTACGCCGAGGGGCGACGTCATCTTCTGGCAGATAGACCGCGAGGGCAGGGTGCACACAGGTCACATAATGCAATATGGCACTGACGGACACCGCAGCGGCTACCAGGGATGGATGCACACGCGGCTCATAAACGAGGGAAAACTGCCACATGACTGGCTACTCTACCAGTGCCTCTATGGCGAGCACCTGCTCAGTCGCTACCCCGACCGCCACGTGTGCATAGTGGAGAGCGAGAAGACGGCGCTCATGATGGCTGTCTGCCAGCCGCAGATGCTGTGGCTCGCCACGGCGGGCAGTGGCGGACTGTCAAGGGAACGCACGGAGTGTCTGAAGGGCAGGCGAGTGACGCTCTTTCCTGACAGCGGATGCTACGACAAATGGAGCGAGAAGATGCGGCTCACGCAGGGCATAGACTACAACATTTCAGCCCGCTTGGAGGCGTTTCCACCCAACACCGACCTTGCCGATTTGCTCCTCGCATAGCAACCGAAAAAAGTTGCTGAAAACGATGAAGAAAATGCTCGGAAAAGTTGCGTAATTCACTTATTTTTAGTAACTTTGTAAGTGATAATTAAGGGGATGCAGAAGCATTGTTACCGCGTGTGGTGACTTAGCATCCGGGGCTGGGAGCTTAGCTCCCGCGCGAGGTGGCAAAGCAACTGCAGGCAGCCCTCCCCTGAAAAGAGGAACCTGGGAGGAATATAGGAGGCCCCTAGGATAGCCTAGGAAATCCTAGGAAATCCTAGGAGGCCCTAGGAAACCCTAGGAGAACCTAGGACTCCCTAGGACTCCCTAGGACTCCCTAGGACTCCCTAGGACTCCCTAGGAGAACCTAGCCCCCCCGAAAGTTAAACTAAAAAAAGAAAGAAAGGAGATTAAAATTATGTCAGTTTTCATTGCTGTCCGTCAGGACAAGAGAAAAAGCTCAAACAAGTTGTGGTACGGCCGCTCGTTCTGCCCCAACATCATCGACACCCACCAGCTGGCGAAGCGCATAGAGGCCAACGTCTCGGTGAAGGAATCGGATGTCTATGCGGTGCTCATAGAGATGGCTTCGGTGATGGCTTTCGAGATAGCCAACTCCAACAAAATCTACATCGAGCGCCTGGGCTACTTCTATCCCTCCATACGCTCTACAGGGGCGGTGACGAAGGAGGACTGGGCGATTGCCGACAACATCAAGAGCGGACGCGTGCGCTTCACGCCCGAATACACCCGCTCTGCCGAGAATGCCTCTGCGGGCAAGGCGTCGGGCTTGAGCTCGCGTGCCATCTCGGGCACTGGCTTTGAGTACAAGGTTATTGACCTGGCGGAGAAGGCTAACCCTCAGCCGTAAGGCTGAGGGTAGTTACCAGTTACTAGTTACCAGTTACCAGTTACCAGTTGAAAAGATTTTTAATAGATTACGGCTTCGCCTCAAAAAATCTTTAGAAAATCCAAGTAGAAAATCTTATAGCTTGTAACTTGTAACTTGTAACTTATAACTGGTAACTTTCTTGTAAAGAATAAAGTTTTATTTGTCTATTTCGTAGTTTTATTTTCGTATTTCACGAAAATTTTGTTACTTTGCACGTCGATAACAAGAAAAAAGGGAAAACGGATACATCGAATTATCGAATTATCGAAATAACGAATCATCGAAACGCCGAAATAACGAATCATCGAAACTGAAAATAATAAAAGGTGGAAAATAATAATAACATCATCAGCAGCAGCAACACCCCCCCGATACTTACGATTACGGGTTCTGACCCCGTGGGCGGCTCGGGTGTGCAGGCCGACCTGAAGACTATCTCGGCGCTGGGCGGCTATGCCGTCACTGCCGTCACGAGCATCACGGTGCAGAACACGCTGGGCATCCTCGACTTCCACGACCTGCCCGCCTCGGTGGTGGAGGGACAGGTGGAGGCTGTGGTCAACGACGTGGAGCCCCGCACGGTGAAGATAGGCATGATACGCACGCTGGAGACGCTGGACGTGGTGGTGCGTCTCTTGAAGAAGTACCACCCGGGACACGTGGTTTACCGACCTGTCACGCACTCTGCGGGTGGCGAGCGACTGGTGCCGCGCGAGGTGGCCGAGGCGCTCAGGGAGCGGCTGGAGCCCCTGTGCACGGTGGTGATACAGGACAGGCATTTCTCCACTCATGGCGAGGCCAACACGTATGCCTCTGCCGTGGCGTGTTACCTCAACGAGGGTATGTCTGCGGCTGAGGCTCTGGAGCGCGCCAGCACCCTTATGGCAAGGAGCGGAGCGAGCACAGGCGTGACGGGGCTGAGGAGCAGGAGCAGGGAGCTGTATGAGCGCTTCCTGAAGGAGGTGGAGATGCACTTCCGCGAGGACAGCGACGTGCGGTCGTATGCCGACCGTCTGAACGTGGCAGGCGGCTATCTGGCACAGGTCACGCGGCGCTTCCACGGCAATTCGCCCAAGGCCATCATCGACGAGCGCATACTCGAGGAGGCCAAGCACATGCTCGAGGATACCGACGGCACCATTCAGGAGACAGCCTACGCCCTCGGCTTTACCGACCAGGCGCATTTCGCCAAGTTCTTCAGGCGGCAGGTGGGCATGGCACCCACTCACTACAGAAGGCTGCGAGGCGGCTGAGAGAAAGAATAAGAAGAATTAGGACTGCCTAGAAGCCCCTAGGAACCCCTAGGAACCCCTAGGAACCCCTAGGAAAACCTAGAAACCCCTAGAACCCCCTAGAAAAAAAAGCAAAAAAAAACAATGGAAGACAGACAAACCCTAAACCGCCAGCTGGCACAGATGCTGAAGGGCGGAGTGATAATGGACGTGACAACCCCCGAGCAGGCACGCATAGCCGAGGAGGCTGGCGCGTGTGCCGTGATGGCGCTGGAGCGCATACCTGCCGACATAAGGGCGGCGGGGGGCGTGAGCCGCATGAGCGACCCCAAGATGATACGGGGCATACAGGAGGCGGTGAGCATACCCGTGATGGCGAAGTGCCGCATAGGCCACATAGCCGAGGCGCAGATACTGGAGGCCATCGAGATAGACTACATAGACGAGAGCGAGGTGCTGTCGCCTGCCGACAATATCTACCACATAGACAAGACGAGGTTCAGGGTGCCCTTCGTGTGCGGAGCGCGCAACCTGGGCGAGGCTCTCAGGCGCATAGCCGAGGGTGCCACCATGATACGCACCAAGGGCGAGCCAGGCACGGGCGACGTAGTGCAGGCAGTGAGCCACATGCGCCTGATGCAGAGCGAGATACGCAGACTCGTGGGCATGGCCGACGACGAACTCTTCGAGGCTGCCAAGCAGTTGCAGGCACCCTATGAGCTCGTGCGCTACGTACACGAGAACGGCAAGCTGCCCGTAGTGAATTTTGCCGCCGGCGGCGTAGCCACACCAGCCGACGCCGCCCTCATGATGCAGCTGGGGGCAGAGGGCGTCTTCGTGGGCAGCGGCATATTCAAGAGTGGCAACCCAGCCAAGAGGGCTGCAGCAATAGTGCAGGCGGTAACCAACTACAAGGACGCCAAGCTCCTTGCCCGACTGTCGGAGGACCTCGGCGAGGCTATGGTAGGCATAAACGAGCACGAGATAGAGCTGCTCATGGCAGAGAGAGGCGTATAATAGGAAGGACTAGGAGATTCTTGGAGGCCCTAGGAAAACCTAGGAGAACCTAGGACCACCTAGAACTGCCTAGCCCCCCTAGAAAAAAAAGAACGATGAAAGTAGCAATACTGGCGCTGCAAGGCGCATTCACAGAGCACGAGCAACGCATGCAGGAGCTCGGCATAGAGACCTGCCAGATAAGGAACCTCAAGGACTGGCACGACTTCTGCGGCGGCACCGACTCGCTGCAGGACAGGGGACTCATACTGCCAGGCGGAGAGAGCACCGTGCAGATGCGCCTGCTGCGCAGTCTGGGGCTCTTCGCCCCGCTGAAGGAGGCTATAGAGGGCGGACTCGCCGTGATGGGCACCTGCGCAGGCATGATACTGCTGTCGGAGGGCTATCTCGGCACCATGCACATGAGCGTGAGGCGCAACGCCTACGGCAGGCAGCTGGGCAGCTTTCACACCCTCGGCACGGTAGATGGAGTGGGGGACGAAGTGCCCATGACATTCATCAGAGCACCCTACGTGGAGAAACTGCTATCGCCCCGCTGCAAGGCAGTGGCAAGGGTTGACGGCAACGTGACAGCCACCCTCGAGGGCAGACAGCTGGCGCTGGCGTTTCACCCCGAACTGGACGAGGACAGGCGGGTGCATGAATTCTTCCTCTCGCTGGTAATAGGAGGGGCTAGGAAAGCCTAGGAGAACCTAGGAAAACCTAGGACTGCCTAGGAAAACCTAGAACCACCTAGAAAAAAACGATGATTCAGAGATTTTCAGGAGACATAATATACCACTTTATAGCCTTTCTCGTAGTGGCAGTGTGGGGCAGCACGTTTGTGTTCACCAAACTGCTCCTTGCGGCAGGGCTGTCGCCCACGCAGATATTCACCCTGCGCTTTGCCATAGCCTATGTGCTGATGGCGGCGTGGTGCATATCTAAGGGCAGGTGGCAGGTCGCTACGCGCTCCTGGCAGGACGAGCTCCTCATGGCGGCGCTCGGCATAACGGGCGGCACGCTCTATTTCACAGCCGAGAACGTAGCCTTGCTCTACACTACCGCCACCAACACGTCGCTCATCGTGTGCTCCTGCCCCCTCTTTGCCATGCTGCTGCTGGCGCTCATCTACCGAGGCGAGCACACGCTGTCGAGACAGAGGGTGGTGGGCTCGCTGCTTGCCCTCGTGGGCATGGCGGCGGTGGTGCTGAACGGCCATTTCGTCCTGCACCTCTCGCCCCTTGGCGATGTGCTGGCATTTACGGCGTGCCTCTCCTGGGCGGTGTATTCGCTGCTTATGAAGCGAGCCCTGGAGCACTATTCCGCCATAATGATTACGAGAAAGGTGTTCTTCTACGGTCTTGTGGGCATCATGCCCTACTACCTCTTCTGCCCCGATGAGGCGTGGATATTCGCCCCTCTTGGCGCGAGGGCGCAGGAGGTGTTTACGGCAGCCGTAACGGGCAATCTGCTCTTTCTCGGCGTGGTGGCGTCGATGGCGTGCTTCCTTATATGGAACTGGGTAATAAAAAAGCTGGACACCGTGGTGGCGACCAACTGGATATACTTCAATCCCATCACTACCATCCTCTTTGCCCACTGGCTGCTCGGCGAGCGCATCACGCCCTGGTTCCTCCTGGGCACGATGTTCATCCTCGTGGGCATGTATCTGTGCAATCATAAGGGGTGAGGTTAAAAGTGGCAGTGTACGCCAGCCATGAAGGTGGCGCGGGGCATGGGGTCGCCCTCTTTCAGTTCGTAGCTCTGCGCCAGCAGGTTCTCGCCCCTCAGCCAGAGGGTGAGCCCCTTGAGGAGGGCGTAGCTCACGGTGGCGTTGAGCAGGCAGAAGTTCTCCTTCTTCTCCTTGGAGCCCACGGCGGTGTATAAGCCGCCTATGTACTGCATGCCTGCCACGATGCTCCATTTGCCATATCGGCAGTCTGCCCCGAGGAAGCCCTTGTATCCAGGTGCTGCCAGTACAGGGTGCTCCATGTGGAGCAGGGAGTGGTTGGTGTTGAGTCGCCAGTGCTCGCCAAATCTCCAGTCTGCCTCCAGTTCCATTCCCCAGTTTTCTATCTTGCCTGTGTTGACATTCTTGCGGTTCACGGTCTGAATCATGTTATCCCCCTTTATGTAGAACACGTTTGCCCCGTAGCTCACGGAGCCCAGGCGGTGGCGCCACGACAGCTCGTAGTTCCACAGGCGCTCGGGCTGCAGTTCCTCGTTGGATGGGGGGTAGAGGTACATCTCGCGCATGGAGGGGTTGCGGAAGCCCTTGCTCGCCATGGCCTTTATCTCGCCTCGGTCCATAGGGCGTATGACTATGCCCGCCTGGGGTATCCACTCGGTGCCAGAGACGGAGTGGTGGTCCCAGCGCACGCCAGCGTCCAGCGTGAGCCACGAGAGGATGTCCTGACGAAAATCCACGTAGGCGGCTATCTCGTTGCGATGGCTCCTGCCGCTCTGCTTGTTGGGGGTGCTGAGCTCCTCGCCCGTAAGTTTAGAGGTGTAGTAGGCGCGGCCGTAGATGTGCTGGTAGTCTATGCCCAGGGTGAGGCGGTTGCCCTCGAAGAGCTGCGCACTCTGATACCACGAAACGCCCGTCAGGGCATCGGTAGAGCGAAAGTATCTCTCGGTAGGCTGCATGGGGTCGGGGGTGCCGTCGTCTATCTTGTGGCGACCGAAGTTGGTATATACGCTCAGTGCGCCGCTGGTGTTGTTGTAGTGGTTCTCCAGGGCGGCAGACACCATGCCGCGCGTTATCCACTGGTCGGCGTCGTAGAGCGGACTGCTGGTGGTGCCGGGATAGCTGCAGTTGAAGTGGGTGATGTTGGCATCCACCCAGGCATTCCAGTGGGGCGTGAAGTCGTAGCCCAGCTTGAGGTAGCCGCCGTACTGCTCAAAGCCCATGCGGGGACGGTGGTTGTCGGTTCTGCCATACTGCGCAGCGAGGGTAGAGGAGAACCTGCCCCTGCGATACTGGTTTGACGCCTCCGTCTGCAGGGTGCCGTAGCTGCCAGCACCGAGGTTGATGGCGGTGCGCATGCCGTCGGAGTGGGCGGAGCGCGTCACTATGTTTATCACGCCCCCCATGGCGTTAGAACCATAGAGCACCGAGGCAGGACCGCGCAGCACCTCCACGCGCTCAGCCATCAGCGTCTGGTAGCTGTCGCTTATGGGGTGGCCGTAGATGCCGTTATACTGCGGATGGCCGTCGATTAGCACCAGCATCTGTCCTGCGCCGCCCGTTATGCCGCGCAGGTTGATGCCGCCAGCCCCCACGCTCGACACGCCGTAGCCCATCATGGCACGGCTCGTAATCATCATGCCGGGCACCTGCTCCATCACGGTAGGCAGGACGGAGGAGCGATACTGCTCCGTGAGCCTGTTGCGGTCTATGACGGTGACGGTCATGGGCAGATGGCGCACGTCGGTGGCATTGCGGGTGCCGGTAACCACCACCTCCTGCAACTGCTTCAGTGTGTCGCCCACAGCCGCCTCCTGCCTCTGCTCAGCCTGCAGGGACAGCGGAAAGAAAAGAGTGCCCACGGCAAATGTCGCGAGCACACAGGGGGTAAAACGATTTGTCACTATTTGTCGAGGTTTATGAGTTCATACTTCTTTGAGCCCAGCCCTATCTGCTCAGCGTAGTCGGTGATGTAGGTACCGTGCTGGCGGTTGATGCGCTCTATGAGGGGCTTGTTGTCGTCGCCTGGCTTGCCATTGTAGTTGAACACCTTGTCGAGGCACGCCTGGTCAACGGCTACGGGGTCGAGGCTCGCCATGATGCCCATGTCCTGCAGTTCGGGCTTGGCAGGGTGGCCGTCGCAGTCGCAGTCAACAGACATGTTGTTCATGACGTTGATGTAGATGACGTTGCCCGAGAAATAATTGTGCACAGCCTGTGCAGCAGCAGCCATAGACTCGAGGAAGAAGTCCTGCGGGGCTGTATAGTCCCAGCAATCAGGTGTCTTGCTGGTCACGCCGTGGGAGTGGATATAAGCCTTGCCAGCCGTAGAAGCAACACCGATAGAGGCGTTCTTCAGCACACCGCCAAAGCCACCCATGGCGTGGCCCTTGAAGTGGGCAAGGTTTATCATCGCTGTGTAGTTGGCAAGGTGCTCGCCCACGATGTCATACTTCAGGTGCTTCTTGTCCTGAACGGGTATGCGCATGTCGTGGTATTCGTCCATGATATCTACGGCAAAGATGCTGTCAAACCCGTGCTCGTGGATGGTCTCCCAGTGCTTCTTCACGTCCTGGCGCGAACCGCCGTAGGCAGTGTTGCACTCCACGATGGTGCCGTTCACCTCGTCCACCAGCTGGCGTATGAGCGTAGGCTTCAGGTAGTGGTTGTTGCCACCCTCGCCAGTAGAAATCTTCACTGCCACGCGGCCCTTAGCCTCCACGCCAAGTGCCTTGTAGATTTTCACCAGAGCCTCGGGGCTTATCTCCTTGGTGAAGTAAACCTTGCTCTGTGCAAAACTCATCGTTGTCGTCATAAGGAGCAGCACTGCAGCTGCCATGATTCTCATTCTCTTCATATTCGTTTACTCTTTATACTTTACTCTTTATTTCCCAACCCTATCATACGTTTCGTCGTCAACAGGCTCTAACCACTCGTTAGAGGCATCCTCCTTGACGTCCTTATGATATGTAAGGTGCTGAAACCATGAGTCTTTCTGTGCTCCGTGCCAATGTTTGACTTCTGCGGGTACGGCGATGACAGTGCCAGGAGTCATCTCTACAGGCTCCTTGCCCCACTCCTGATACCAGCCGCGACCAGCCACGCATATCAGGACCTGCACCTGCTTGTGGTGTATGTGCCAGTTGTTGCGGCAGCGAGGCTCGAAGGTCACGTTCTTCAGACTCGTTTCACTCGAAGAAGCGTCGCTTTGCGCCGAGCGTATCACGCCCCCGCCGACGTCGGCAAGATAGCTCTGACCGATGAAGAACTTTCCGTAAGGGTTAGGCTCGCCCTTAGGCCATTTGCTAAGCAGCGTGTAGCCCTTGCTGCTAAGCCATGCGGAGAGTTCATCCACCAGTTCCTTGCTATTGCCCATGTTCACTGCTCCAGCCTTGTGGGCAGCCAGTTGCGGAGCCACACCCTCCAAGCCGCTGAGGGCAGCCACGGTAACAATCTCGCGGTCGGCAGCCGAGAGCTGGTCGCCAGCAAAGATGTCGCCAAAGAGGTGCGACTTCAGGTAGTAGTCGTCCTGAGGGCAGAAGTCGTAGTTGAAGGGCTTGCCCGACAGCTGCGTCTGGTTCTTTACGCCCAGTTCGTAGGCACTGCGCGCGTTGTCCCACTCGGCAGGGCGCACCCAGGGCTTGCCCTCCTGCCAGTTGGGCTGCCTGCTTTCCAGCACCTTGCTCAGCACGCCCAGTGCGTTAAGCGAGCGTGGGAACCCCGTGTAGGCATAGAGCTGAGAGAAAGCCTCCTTCAGCTCGTTTATGGTCGCCCCGCTGTCGAGAGCCATGCGCACGGCAGGCTCCAGACGCTGTAAATCACCTTGTGCCATAAGGCAGGCACACGCTGCCAATCCTTTCTGACGCTCGCTGAGCGTCTGTGCATTTACTGTTGTCATAGTTGCTAAGACTCCTATTAAAAATATTATTACTTTCTTCTTCATCTTCTTGTTCTTTATCTCTGTTTCTGGAATATCAGTTTCATTGCTTCAGGGTCGAGCGGCTGCATGGTGGGCAGTTTGAGGCTTCGCACCATGTGCAGCGTGCCCTGCTTGTATCGCAGGAAGTGGTCGGTCTTCAGGTGCTGCTGGTAGGCTCGCTCCATAGCCCTCCACGTGCCGAACACGTCGCCGTAGGCTTGGTGGATGAGCAGCAGGTCGATGTAGTCGGTCTGCAACTCCAAAGTGACACCTATATTCTTTAATGACCTCTTAAGAGAATTTGAGTGTGGTGCTCTGTGTAATCAATGGGGCGTAAGAGTATTCTTATTTCTTTACGTAATCAAACAGGTTGAGGGTGCCAGACTTCTGGGTTATGTCAAGAGCGGGTACGAACTCTTCAATCCTTGTTTTGCCTGTGTTCTTATTGACATAGAAATAGGTGAAGGAGCCTGTGTAGCTACGGAATATCACCTTGTATTCCGTCTCTGTCTCGTCGCCCATCGTCACATACATGATGGAAGGATTTTCCTCGGCTGGGCTCCAGTCAAACTCCTTGTGGCAATAGTTGTTGATGCCCTCATAAGCAAGTTCGGGGGTAATCTTGGCAATCTTTACGCTGTCAGCCTTAGCTACCTTTGCCTGCTCAGCATTGGCAGGCTTAATAGTGTCTTGCGCTACAGGCTCTGAGGCCTGTGGCTGTTCTGTCTTGCTCTTGTTGCAAGAACTCACGATGGCAAGCATAACTGCCATTGAAAATAGAAGCTTCTTCATGATATTTATTCGCTATAATTATGGTCCACCACTATCTCCACACGCATACCAGGCACCAGCGGCTGTATCTCGTCCTTGAGCTTGGCTACGAATGCAGGCTCGTCGTGCACCGAGAGGTCGGGCACCACATCAACCGAGACGTAGTTCTCCCCCTCGTCGTAGTAGAAGCCGTGCGCCTGCACTATCTCCTTGTGGCTGGCTATCACCCTCGACACCGCCGTCTGTATCTCCGTCCTGCGGTTGTCGCCAGTGGCTATGGCATAAACACCTACTGTCAAGATGATGTTGTGGTGCTCTATCATGTGCATGGTTATCCTGCGCGTCAGTCCGTGTATCTCGTGAGCCGTCATCGTGTCGAGCACGTTGATGTGTATGGAGCCTATCTTCATGTCGGGACCATAGTTGTGCAGTATCAGGTCATACACCCCGTGTACTCCCTCGAATGAAGCCACCTCCCTCTTTATCTCGCCAGCCAGCTCGGCAGATATGCTGGTGCCCAGCAGTTCGTTTACGGGCGATACGAGCATCTCCACGCCAGCCTTCACTATGGCGAGCGAAATCAGCACGCCCAGTATGCCGTCTATCGACACCCCCCACAGCAGCATTATGCCAGCCGAGATGAGCGTGGCAAGTGTGATTACGGCATCAAACAGCGCGTCAGCCCCCGAGGCAGTCAGGGCGTCGCTGTTCAGCTGCTCGCCCTTGCGCTTCACGTACTGTCCCAATGCCAGTTTCACCCCAATAGCCACCACTATCACCACGAGCGTCGTGGCGGTGTAGGAAGGCTCCGTGGGGCTGAAAATCTTCTTTGCCGACTCTATGAGCGAGGTGATGCCCGCCGACAGCACTATTACGGCTATTATGATGGCGCTGAAATACTCTATGCGCCCATGCCCGAAGGGGTGCTCCCTGTCAGCAGGCTTCGCCGAGAGTTTCGTGCCCACTATGGTTATCACGCTCGAGAGCGCGTCGCTCAGGTTGTTTACCGCGTCCATCACTATAGCCACCGACCCCGCCAGCATGCCCACTGCCGCCTTGAAGGCAGCCAGCATCACGTTGGCTATTATGCCTATCCAACTGGTCCTTATTATCTGTGCATTACGATTCATCCTAATTAGTCGTTTGGTCGTTTAGTCGTTTAGTCGTTTAGTCGTTTGGTCGTTTAGTCGTTTGGTCGTTTAGTCGTTTGGTCGTTTAGTCGTTTAGTCGTTTGGGAAACTTTGAACTTTTGAACTCTTGAACTTTTGAACTCTTGAACTCTTGAACTCTTGAACTCAAACCTTAATCCAAACAACCTTATAACCTCACAACCTCACAACCTCACAACCTCACAAGTTGAGCACTCCCCTTCACTCCCCTTCACTCCTCTGCACTCCCCACTCACTCCTCTTTCACTCCTCTTTCACTCCTCCGCACTCCCCTTCACTCCTCTTCACTCCCCATCACTCCTCACAACCTCCTTAACCTCAATTCAGGGTGCAAAGTTAATAAAAAAGCCAAACAATCCACGTCTTTTTGTTGTTTTTTTTCATCACTCTTTTTTCTCCAGATAATGTTTGGCTGTTCCAAATTAAAGCCGTACCTTTGCACCATTAAATAAAAAAAAATCTATGACAAGACTATTCACTA
Source organism: Prevotellaceae bacterium UBA4332 (assembly GCA_002394365.1). Taxonomy (GTDB): domain Bacteria; phylum Bacteroidota; class Bacteroidia; order Bacteroidales; family Bacteroidaceae; genus Prevotella. The sequence continues at coordinate 24,397 of DGTQ01000022.1, read as the reverse complement.
TTGCGGCGGTTACGATATACGCTGCCATCACGATTCAGGCACAGAAGATAGACACAAGACTGACAAGCCTGTTGCCATCAAAGAACGAGGCGATAAGTGCCAAGAGCTCATTACAGCCACATACCATCGACACGGCTTCGGTGAAGAAGCAGATAAACGTGGAGTTTAACACTGACTGCACTGTAAAGACCTTCAGTGCCATAGCGATGCTGAGTGAGGGAGCCGAGTGTCCTGCTGCCCAGCTTCAGGCACTGGGTGTGGAAATCGTGATGCAGATAGGCAGGATGCTGATACTCAACGTGCCTGCCGAGAGCCTGTTGGCGCTTGACGGTATAGACGAGATAGAGAGCGTGAATGCCGATAAGATGAACCACCTGATGAACTATTCGGGCAGAACGAAGAGCCATGTAGAAGAGGTAGCTACCCTGGAGGCAGCCCAGTCGCACAATCTGCCTCAGGCATATACGGGAAACGGCGTTATAGTGGGCATTGTAGATACAGGCATAGACTTTAACCATGCTGCCTTTCGCAAGGCTGACGGCACAACGCGAGTGAAGTTTGCCCAGGTGTATAGCGGCAAGAATATACTGAAAACCACTACTGACGCCGCAGAGATAGCAACGCTGACTACCGACAATACGAAGATGTCACACGGAACCCATGTGGGCGGAACAGCAGCAGGCAGCATTGTCGAGGGCATAAACAACCAAGGAATGGCACCCGAGGCAGACCTTGCCTTGTGCGGAATGGGAGGAGAGGACACAAGTGACTCACAGCTGCTCATAGCCATGATGAACATTTTCCAGTTTGCCGACAGCCAGGGCAAACCTTGCGTGATAAACTGCAGTATGGGTGACCTGATAGGCTTTCACGACTCTAAGTCGTCAGTAGTATTGAATGGCCTCAGAGAATACTATAACACAGACAGTAAGAAGAAGGGCAGAATAATTGTCTTGTCAGCAGGCAACAGTAGCGGACACCAGGCTGCCATACTTACAACAACACAGGCTGCAGGCACTGACGGATACTGCCTCAGAACAGTGCTGGGCGAGTCGGGACAGGGCAAGTATAACGAACAGACAGTTTTTGTATATAACAAAGTAAACAACATGTTCTATAACACTGACGGAAGCGAGATAGACGCTGATGTGAAGGTGGTAGATGTGAATACAGGACAGCTATACACACTTGAGCAGAAACCCCTGTATAACGGTGATGATGAAAGTAAGAAAATAACATCATTCCCAAAACAGAAAGGCACACAGAACGGCAAGCAATATATACAGTTCATTCTGGCTGACACCTACCAGTTTCACGAGCCAAACCTAAAGCTTGCCTACTTTGTGAAGGATGCTCAGGGCAAGACGCTAAGGGCTATAGAGGATAGACAGGCAGGAACAGCAGGATTCTTCTCTTGTGGCTTGGCAGGATATGCTGACGGACAGGACAACGGAGCCTTCAGCATTCACGTCTGTGGCGAAGAGGTGATAAGTGTCGGAGCTTACGTTTCGTGCTATGACTGGTACACTTTAGAGAACCAGCGTTTATACTATCCAGGTCAGGAGGAGAACGATAAAATCGCGTCTTTCTCTTCATGGGGCACAGACGATTATGGTAGCAGAAACTGCCCTGATGTCATAGCTCCAGGTGCTGAGGTGTACTCTGCATATAACTATTACGATGCCTCATACTTCACGGAGAGTGGCGAGATAAAGGCAAAGTCTGACGACCCTGCTGACCCCAACATACCGATAATGTATATAACCAATAAGGTGACTATGCCATCGACGGAGTTCAAGCACACCCAATACTACGGAATAATGCAGGGCACCTCGATGTCTGCGCCAAATACAACCGGTGTCATAGCCCTCTGGCTGCAGGCTAACCCCAAGCTTACCTATGCCGACGTGCGCTCTTTAATAAAGGAGACGAGCTATAATGACGACTATACCACCAACGTAGAGAAGATACCATCAAAGAACACCATACAGGCTGGTGCAGGCAAGATAAACGCCCTCGGCGGATTGCAGAAGATTACGGGCATGACAGCCATAGAGACCGTGGGGGCTGACGGACAGCGTCAGGCTACCCCTGCCACTATGTACGGTGTCGGCGACGACGACTGCTACAACCTCCTCGGTCAGCGCGTCAGCAAGAATGCCAAGGGCATTGTAATCTATAAAGGTAAGGCGTATTTGAACAGATAACGAGGAAACAGAGAAACGCAACATGAAAAATATGAAGACATGGATGATAGCCGCCATCGTCACTCTCTGCGGCTGTGAAGTATTATTCTGCTCATGCAAAAGCAGCAGTAAGACAACAGAAACGAGCTATCCGCTCGTGGCTGGCACGCTGGAGGCTCCGCTGCAGCCCGACTCGGCTCCTGCCAAGGTGATGGAGGCTATGGAGAGGGCTACGCGCTACCATAACCACGAGATAATGAGCGACACGGCACACGACCTATGCGTGGAGGCTATCGGCGAGGTGGACACCACGCCCACCGAGGGCTACGGCATAGTGGTGGAGAAGGGGGCGGCATCTACCTCGTTCCTCAACCTCGGCAACGCCCGCCAGCCCAAGGCGCGATACGACGCAAAGACGGGCACGCTATGGTTTGCCAACTGCGCCATGTGGGGCACGGGGGTGCAGGTAGAGCGACTGTACCTGATGCGCTTCGACAAGAACAACAAGGCTCATATAGCCTGCACCATAGACCCCTACGACATTCAGCAGCAAGTGTGCCAGCGCCTGGGCTACAGCATAGAGGGAGAACAGGTGACGCTCTACGACGGGGGACGCGAGATAGCACGCGCCACCAACACCGTCAGCGACATGGGCGGCTTCGACAGCGAACAGCCCCTGTGGATAGGCGAGCAGATAGAGTATGACCTCAGCGGCGACACACCGCGCCTGCTCATAACGCCAGGGGTGAAGTTCACCACAGGGCTCGTGCTCACCTACGACGATATGCCCACGCTCTCTGCCCCCATAAGCATAGACGGGGAAGGCAAAGTGAGCATAGGGGAGATGAGTGAGAGGGAGTAAAAGGGACATTACCTCCTGAGCTTACAGCAGATACTCAAACAAAACGCCCGATTTTTTGCCACATACATAGGCAATAGTCGGGCGATTACCTTGTTTGAGATTATCCAGATAAAGCGGTTCGCCTTCAATGATAAGACTGCACTCGAAAGTGTCGCCCTCATGAATGCGAGTATTGGCTGACGAAATGACACGGAACAGCAAATCACCCGTATATTCCACATCGCAGACCCTGCCTGGTTGCCACATCAACCGCAGACGGTCTCCACGTGTCAGACTCCTTGCAACGCTCAGTCTACGGGTTAGGACGGGGCTGCTTTGCTGCTCTTTGGGCAACTGGGAATTATGTAAGTATTCATCCCAATCCTGATAGCCAAGAAACTGTGTCAGGACATCAAGTGTACTTTTGCGGGGCTTGACATCTTCGCAGACATAGCCCCATATTCTCATCAGGGTGGTACGGCTGACGAGGATGTGCAGGCGGGCATAGATGCGTTCACGCAGGAAATCAAAATCTTTCGGCGTGTGCAGCTTCTTTCCGAGAGCTGTTTCTATGTCAGTCAGTAGTTGGGCTGTTGTGTTCATTCCGCATTCTGTTTAGTTGTTCCTCTGTATTCTTCCACACCCTCATATAGGCATCCAGATTTCGGATGAGTCCTGTCCTTACCTCCTTCTTTTCCTTGTTGGTAAGGTCATGTGTCTGGGTTTCCATAAAGTGCTCAATGGCATATTGCCCCCGATTACGTCTCTCATCGATACTCGTGCCTTTTTCCTTCACAGCCTTACGCAAACTGTCGATGCCTGCCATAAATGCTTTTGACATACGTTCCTGGCTCTGCTCATGGAGCCGTTCATCTTCCTCCTTTCTCTGTTGGCGTTTTTGATAATCAGCCATTTCGTCCACGCTCTCGCCCACTTGTCGCTGCAGGCTGTCCATTTTGTGCCGTTGCTGCTTTATCTCTGTCTGCTGCGCCTGTATGATGCCCTGCTGCCCTTCGATAAAGGCGTTCTGCTCCTTTTGTCTGAGCCCCAAAGCAACAAGCGACGCAATCGCCATCAGGAGTATAAGGCTGGCTGCCAGTATCATTCCCCATCGTACACAAGCTCTTTGCCTGACCACGGCTTTCTGAAGGGCTTGCACATTGGGGTATCGCCTGTCAATAGGCAGGATACACCTTTTTATAATACTGCGGTAGCCCGGTCCTAACTTCATCTGCTGGAAGATGATGCCAAGACTGTAGATGTCGTTACGCACATCGGCTACGGAAGTATGCATCTGTTCTGGCGACATATAGCGAGGCGTTCCCGCAGGTTGCTTCAGTACGGTGTGGCTGTCAGTGTCGGCCAGTCCAAAGTCTATCAGTTTTACGTTCTCGCCATTATGAGTGATGATGACGTTCTCCGGCTTCAGGTCTCGGTGAACAATACCCTTAGAATGGATGTAGCCTACGGCATCCGTCAGTTCCCTTGCTATCCGTTGACGTGTCAGCCTTTGTGTTTTTCCTCGTAACCATTCTTTCAGGGTGCTGCCCTCAACATATTCCATCACGATACACATGCCAAGACCGTCCACCATTTCCAGGGCAAATGCCGACACGATGTTGGGATGCTGTAACTGTATCAGTATTTCCAGTTCCTTGCGAAGCCGTTGCTTAAAGCCCGCTTCATTGGCAATTTCTTGTTGAAGTCCTTTCAATAGCCACCATCGTCCATATCGTTTTGCCTTAGCCACGACATTCACCTCCGACGTGTTCAGTATCTCCACGTCAGTAAACACTTGGCTGAGTCCTTCAAACGAATCTGAAAGGTAGCCCGAAGCAGATGAGTCATAATCCCGCTGCATGGTGCAAAAGTAACAAATCTTCTGCAAAAGTACGAATAAATATCGAAAAGGAATGAAATGGAACAATTGATTTTGGGGGAAATACCCTAATTTTGCCCCCAATAAACAAAATTTCGGCTCACAATGGAACAAGTTTCAAAAAAAATGCCTATCTCTGTGCCGTGGTTTCGCAAGAAACTACGACATCGAGGAGAGCTATTAAGCTTTGACCCGTCTGAGAATCTGGAAAATTCAACGTGTACGGGCGAAAGGTCTGAAAGCTATTCCTCCTGCAGTAGCATATATACTGCTCACTCCGTTATGGAGTCGGCTCACATATATACCTGCAGGTGTGAGCTGATTTTTCATTCTGACGTACACGGGTATTCCAGAACCTTCAGACTAAGAATGTCGAGAAGGCTCACACTCTTTGTGCCTGTATGAATGAACAATGAACATTAATAACTAAAATGAACTTTAATAACTAAAACAAAAAACTATGTATTCCGAACAACTTGAACAACTGATTAAGTCGGTGATAGCCGATGGAGCTATTACCGACAAAGAACGTAGTGTGCTGCACAAGAAAGCAGCGGCAGAAGGTATCGATGAAGACGAAATTGACGTGTATATCGATGGGCTTATAGTCAATTCCACAAAGCCAACACCTCAAGAGCCAAATAACAAGAGAGACTTATCAATGGTTGGAAAGGTGAAGGGTGAAGACATCACTTACTATGAAATGAACGAGAAATTACAGCTGTCTGCCAAAGGGACACCCATCAAGGGCCTTTACATGACCTTCGTTGATGTGACACATCACAGAGAAGGCGAGAAGAAACACGGTCTTGGCATTCATGTGTTTGGACTGCTCCCCGATGATCAGTATGCCAATAGTGCAAGGTCAATAACTATCAAGACGGAAAGCAACACATTCCAAGTAGGTCTTAGTTATTGGGACTATCACCGATACTTCGAAGCTCCTATGGTTAAAGGAAAAACCACCGAAATAAAGCTTGCCGGGCAAATAGATGCGGAAATGCTGAAACAACTATGTGAGGCCAAAACCTTCAGCCTCTCTATTGCCCGATTGCATATTGTCAACAGAGGCTCCGACGACTCCAAATATTACGATCTGACGGCAACTCCAATTGGAAATTTCGCCCGTTATGCTCAGGTGGCATATCGCTCGTTTGTTGATCCAACGGCATTCCCCGACGCAGAATTTCAGACAAAAAAGACAGGAGACAACATGGATGAGGTTGCCCGTTTGTTGGGCGCTAACGAGAAAACCTTGCAGGCCGTTCCAACCGATGCACCTTGCTACAAGCAGTATCGTGACATCACCAGCAACATGACAGTCATACACGTTAGCGACAGCAAGTCTCTGATAGGCCGTCATCAAAAAAACAACTACCACCTCAGTCTTAAAATGCATGCAGCACAAAAGGATGGCGAGCCATTGGCATTCTATTTTGAACTGGGTAGTAACATCCCTTACTCCACAGACGATGAGGGAGAAAGAAATGAAGAATTCCCGCTCGGTCTTGATGGTGGCATTATCTCCATAAGTGTTGGGGCCAAGGCTTTCAAGTTGTTGCCAGTCACATACTCTAAGGAACTGCTCTCTTCGCAGATTTCTCAAAAAGACTACGAGCACAACTTCTTTGCCATAGACGACGAACAGATAAAACTGCTCATACAGGCCAATGGGTTTGACATGACAGTCTCTGGCAGTGAAGGCATTTCCATCAGAATATATGGTATGATGAGCAACAGCGTCTCCATTCCTAAGAAATGGGTACTGGCCTACAACCTGCTGACAAATCCTGCCGACAAGGAGAGACTGCTTCAGGAATACCACGACAGCAAGATTTCTACAAAAATCATCAAAGGCATTAAAGGACTGTTTGGAAAGAAATAAACGGTATCAATGGCTACTCAAAACATGGATTGTTTCCTTAACTATTGGGATGACGTCATCCGTCAATGGTTCGATGAGCATATTGAGGAAAGTCAGCAGACTTTTCTAAACCAAGGGTCGCTGAACTTGAACAGTATGCACATGCCTGAGCCATATTGGGGAAATCCACACAAATGCTCAATAGTAATTGCCAACTATAATCCTGGAGGTGGAGCTGACCGAAACAGACATACTTACCGAGAGTGTGCTTGGTGCCCAGAAAGTTTCATCAATCAGGTTAAGAAGTTAGGATACAGTAAGGTTGCAATAGATTTTCCCATTATCGATGATGCCGAGAACAAAGGCGAAACAACCTGCTGGTGGAAAGAATACGAAGGCAGAAAGTGGTGGCTTAACAAAATGAAGTGGCTGGATGAGATTGGAAAAGAAATACCCAATTATAAGGAATCTACCAAGAAACCATTTGCCATAGAGTTTTGCGGATGGCATTCCACCAAGTGGCCGGCAAATGCTTGTCGCTCACTATATGACGATAAAGAAATTAGTCCTGTTATTGACAGATTCTTTGTCAGACCATTGATTGATGCCGTTAAGAATTCGGACACTCGTTTGGGCTTGTGTATCGGTTCACAGTTCTACTATCTCTTTGAGAGGATTTGCAGTTGCTGCACCTCTGTACAACGGATCGACATACTTCCGTTTGATAAGAATGCTCCGCACAACATTCAACTCTTCACAATACATGGCCAGAACATCATTGTCATATGGGGAAAGGGACGCAATCGCTACCCTAAAGGAGTTAACTCCGATTTTCGTAAGATTATTCAGTATTTAAGCAACAAATAGGAAGAAGCCGAAAATCCTTTAAAGAGTAGGCACATAACAATAAAAACAAATCAATATGAACAAGTTTTTCAGCAAGCTCTTTGGCGCAGAAATCTACGCTACGAGCAAGAACGTACAGGGTGCAAAGAGTGTTGGTATTTCTGATGCCAATGTTAACTACAAGCAGAAGATGAAGAGGGACAGTAGCACTGGCGGCCGTGCCGACATCAATTAACCCTAAGAACCCAACCAACAACAACTCCCCACGGCCATAACGACAGTCCGTGGGGAGTAAATCCCATTCCGATAATGAAGGTTATCAACCATCCCATAGAATACTATGGAAAGACTTTTAGATTCAACAGCTTTTTGGGTTGTCTTATTCGTGAACAGAAGATGTCTGAAACGACAGAACTACTCGAGAATATTGATGATGCAGAGAAACAACGATGCGTTGAGGCTGTGATAGATCCCTTCAAGATGCGCGAGAGGAACAAAAGCCTTGGGTGGAAAAAGATAAGATATCCTCGGCTGGCTAGAAGCTATGCGATGCTTTTAACATGGTTGTGCGCACATTGTTATCCTATAGCCAATCTATTATTCATCCATCTCAAACTGAACCTCTTCAAAAATGGGTGCGATGCATCGAACTTCTACTATAGTGTGTACCCTGAAATGAAAATTCAACATACCCTGTGTTTACCTCGCACAATCTTTATCTCTACTACTTCACAACGTTTCAGAGAGCATGGGGTGGCTTTCATAGGAACCTTTCTTCCTACAGTGCGAATGCATGCTTGGGTCGTGGAAGATGGTATGCCTGTCGACCGATTTGATAAACAATGGATATACTTTCAACCAGTAGTGATGCTTTTATGAACAACATTAAAATCACTCGCCCTAAATACTATGACAGCTCGTTCCGTTTTTATAACACCATAACATGCTGTCTTCAACACGATATATGGGACGAGCTTGAACATGGAATGTGGAAGGAGTTTGACATTGATGCGTTCTTGGAGAACGAGCGTCAATATGCCATAAATGCGGAGCATAAGGAAAATATAAGAAACCTGCTTGTATATCCACATTTCGCAGTCGTTGAGCCAGGGCATACATGGAATGATAAAAAGGGTGATACGGAAATCGTATATACACCCATTGAAATATCCAGTTCATGTAGCTACAAAACATTGATGAGCGCAGTTGAGGATTATTTTCAGGAATTCGAGGGAGAGAAAATAGGTGTTCATTTAAGTGGCGGGCTTGACACAAGCATCATCATGTCGTGGCTGCATGAGTTGCACATACCTTTCACCGCCATCGGATTCAAAAGCAATAGATGGGAATTCCGCACAGAACAGCGTGTGCAGGAACGTATGGCACAATATGCGCAACACGCAGAACTCATCGATATTGATGAGTATCCGTTTTACAGCGAATTGGACAAATGCCCCAAATGCCAGTCTCCATACGGATTGGGGTTTAAGGATTACAGCATCAGCCAAGCCATGATTGCTCGCTTTAAGGATTTTGGTGTAACAACCGTTTTTTCAGGGCAAGGAGGTGATACCCTTTTTGTAGATGCGGTACCTCAAGACCGTCCGTTGCTGCTTGCTGTGGGCGACGAGTTCGAAATGTGTGCAGGAGCTGATATGTATTACTCACCTGCTGGGATAAAACTTGAAGTTCCGTTTGCTGATATGAACATTATACAGCAGATTGCAAGCCTTCGCTTAGGTGAAGGTGAAGATGTTTCAAAATGGTGGGCAAGGAGATACTTCAAAGGCATCTTGCCAAACGAACTTAGTGAATTCGGATATGTTGCCGATATGTATGGACTCGAACTGGATGGTTTGGAGATGGCAAAGCCCATCTTGAGAATTTTGTTTAACGAAGTGTACGAGTTGACACATAATAAAAACTTCTCTCCATACGAAACCAGTAAGTTTTTTGATATAAATGTTTTTGCATTAGATTTTAAGGAATACGTGGAGTACGGTGCACGATTGAGCATAGCTGCATGGCTACATGCGCTACTTCGCGACGAGAGCAATAATGAAACTTCAGATAATATACCAAAAAGAATGCTTTGAGCCGAGTACGCCAGATTATTATAATGGATGGCTTGACGAAATGACAGCCATGAGAGCTTTGGGCCTCTGTGTGTCAGATACGCCAAACCTCAATGCTGACAGACTATTGTATCGCTCCTATGTTATCAGCGACAAGGCAGATTTTCCTGATGATCCGCGCTATATATCTCGGTGGCGAGACTATCGCGTAATTTCTGATATGAGCATCTACCTGCCACTGATAGAAGACATTACTATTCCTTCATTTATTGTTCCAGAATTGAACAATTCAACCGCTAAAGCCATCGTTCGGAGAGGTTGGAATCGAGCTTTTGTCAGAAGCTCCATGAAATCTTTAAAGTATATGTTTCCAGAGAGCAACACCGATTTGGAGCTTCCCGTATGGCCTGAAGTCAGTATGGATAAACTATCTTCAGCCTACGGACAGCACATCACTACAATGCCACCGCCATACATAATTCGGCAATTCATGCCAGAACAAGTCTTTCTCAAGGAAGATCGCTACTGGGTTCTCAACCATCACGCTTATCATCGTAGTGGCAACATTCCTGCAGTTGTGGTAAAGGCAGTAGAGAGACTCAAGTCGCTGAATAGTCCCTATTATGTTATTGATGCCACCCCGGATTTCGTTGTTGAAGTAAATCCAGGTGTAAGCAGTGACCCTTATCCAGACAATATCCCTAAGTATTTCCCTAAATGGATTAAGGATGAATTTGGAATTTGATTTTAAGAATCAAATCATGTCTAACTATATATACAGATAAAATTTATGGGAATACTTGTCATTATAGGTTTTGTTGTTGTCATTCTCATCATATTCACTGGTGGAGGCATCCTCGGATGGATATTGAAAGGCATAGGCGAAATCATCAATCTTCTGGCCGAAGGTTGGTCAAACATATTTGGATGCTTGTTCTGGATTTTTGTTGTCCTTCTGATCTTAGTCGGATTATTATTGTGAGTATCCGGAAACGCCCGTCCGCATCACGTACGCTCTCTACCCCATCGCCATAGACGTGGAAGGCAAGGCGAGCATATGCGAGATTAGTGGAAAAAAATGATTTTTTCCGCGAAAAGCCTTTTATTTCTGCATTATTTTGTAATTTTGGATAAAATCGCAAACCTTTTGTAAACAAATGCAGTTCGGAGGATTGAGAAAAATCCGGGTTACGAACTGGCAACGGTTCTTACACCTAAAGGTATAAGCGAGCAAGTTCGAGGCTCATTTCCTCATTCTGCCGTGATTTGCAAATATTTCAGCAGGCGACGATACCTATTCCCATATATTGCTCCTTTGTATAAGAAGCGTAATTAGTAGAATTTTGTAAAAAAAAGGGGGGGCTAAGTTTTTCTGTATTCTTTCGGGGTAAGACCAGTCTCGCGCTTGAAGAAGTTATTGAAGGCGGGAGGATTGGCAAAGTGGAGGCGCTCGGCTATCTCGTAGGTCAGCAGGTCGGTGGTGTGCAGCAGCACTTTGGCGCGGAGCACGATGGCACGGTTTATCCAGTACATGGCGCTGTGTCCGCTGGCGCGGCTGATGACTGCCGAAAGGTGGTGGGGAGTGATGTGGAGCTGGTCGGCATAGTAGGGGATGTTGCGTTGCTGCTCGCAGTGGCGGCTCACGAGTGTCTTGAACTGCTGAAACAGTTCCTGATGGCGGGAGCGGGTGGCGTTGTTCACAGTGCTGTAGGAGGCTTGCTTGATGTATTGCACGTCTGCCACCATAGCCCTGACTATATGCAGCACGGCATCGCGACGGTAGGGCGACAGCGTGGCAACGTCCCAGAGCAGGTACATGGAGCGCAACAGCAACTCGAAATCCTTGGCTGAGGCGCGGGTAATGATGCTTTCTGCTACGTGTATGGCACTCTTCATGCCGATGCCGCACACTTCTACGTCCTCTCCGATGTGTTCAAACTCGAGAATCACGTCGGGCATGGTGAGTATCACCGTGCCACGCTCGAAATGGTACTGCTCCAGGTCCAGATGCACGTCGGCTTCGCCATTGATGAAGAGCAGCAGGCGGGGTTCGGGCAACTGATAGACCTCGCCCTCGTGAAAGAAGGTTTTGTCTGAAGGCCGCCCACCAAGAATGATGCTGAGGTCGTCGCACGTGAAGACATGGCTGTCGGCTCCAGCCAGATATTGCAGGTTGACGGAGTCGAGCGAGAAGAGCTGGGGGTTGTTCATAATTGCAGTTTTGTATGATTTGCTTGCAAAATTAGTATGTTTTATGGAGAATTGCAAGCATGAAAGGCGGAAATCGTACAAATACGTATTTTTTTCGTACAATCGGGTAATGGAAATATAAAGTAAAAAGCGTATATTTGCACCCATGAAGAAGTGTATTATTATAACTTTGGCTTTTGCTGCAATCAGCACCGTGGCGCTGGGGCAGACATTGGAGGAATGCTGGCTGGCGGCGGAAAGGAATTATCCGCTGATACGGCAGTACGGACTAATAGAGAAGACGACGGAGCTGACGGTGGCTAACATACAGAAGGGCTGGCTGCCACAGGTGTCGGCACAGGCACAGGCTACCTACCAGAGCGACGTGACGGCATGGCCCGACGAAATGAAGATGATGATGACGGGCATGGGCATAAGCATGAAGGGACTGAAGAAAGACCAGTACCGCGTGGGGATAGACGTGCAGCAGACCATATACGACGGCGGCACCATAAGCAGCCAGAAGGCTGTAGCCCGCGAACAGGGAAAGGTGCAGGAGGCACAGACGGAGGTGAGCCTGTATGCAGTGCGCCGCCGCGTGAACGAGATGTATTTCTCGTTGCTCATGCTGGAGGAGCAGATGCTGCTGAACCGCGACCTGCAGGAACTGCTGGCTGGCAACGAGAGGAAGCTGCACTCTATGGTGAAGGGCGGCACGGCGGCAGAGAGCGACTGGCAGAACGTGAAGGCGGAGAGGCTGAAGGTGGTTCAGCAGGCGGCAAGTCTGGAGTCGCAGAAGCGCATGCTGACGAGAATGCTCTCTGCATTCTGCGGCATAGAGGTGAGGGGCGTGCAGAAACCAGCGGGGCTGGAGGCTGCAGGGCAGTCGGCTGGACAGAGACCAGAGATGAAGCTCTTCGACGCCCAGCTGCGCCTCTTTGATGCACAGGAAAAGGGACTCAACTCGGCACTGATGCCAAGGCTTGGCGTCTTTGCCCAGGGGTATTACGGTTACCCGGGGCTGAACATGTTTGAGGACATGATGCGCCACAGGTGGAGCCTGAACGGAGTGATAGGTGCTCGACTGAGCTGGAACATCGGGGCGATATATACCCGCAAGAACGACAAGGCGAAGCTGCAGTTGCAGCGCGAGATGACGGAGTCGAACCGCGAGGTGTTTCTCTTCAACAACCGCATGGAGCAGATTCAGCAGCAGGAGGAGATAGCACGCTACAAAAAAATGATAGCTGACGACGAGGAGATTATCGCGCTGAGGGCGGCGGTGAGAAAGGCTGCCGAATCGAAACTTGCGCACGGCATAATAGACGTGAACGACCTGGTGAGGGAAATAAATCAGGAGAACGCTGCCCGAACTGGGAAGTCGATGCACGAGATAGAGATGCTGAAAGAGATTTACGACAATAAGTTTACTACGAATGAGTAGTGTATGGAGAATGAAGTGTAAAGTATAAAGTGTAAAGTGTAAAGTAGTGTAAAGTATAAAGTATAAAGTGTAAAGTATAAGGTATAAAGAATAAAGAATAAAGTATAAAGTAGTGGTATGAGAAAGATATTTCAACTGGCAGGGATGGTCCTGATGATGACCGCATGCGGAGGCAACGAGCAGGCGTATGATGCCACAGGCACGTTTGAGGCTACGGAAACTACCGTGTATGCAGAGCAGAGCGGAGTGCTGCTTACGTTCAACGTAAACGAGGGTGACAGCATAAGCCAAGGCAAGACGGCAGGCTTGATAGACACCACACAGACGCAACTGAAGATAAGGCAGCTTGAGGCGACAAAGCAGGTGTATCAGAGTCAGAAACCAGACATGGAGCGACAGATAGCTGCCACACGCCAACAGCTGGCAAAGGCTAAGCAGGAGGAGCAGCGATACAGGGAACTGGTGGCTGACGGTGCGGCTCCATCGAAGATGCTTGACGATGCAAAGAGTCAGGTGAAGGTGTTGCAGAAACAGCTGGATGCGCAGGTGAGCACGCTCAGCACACAGCTCTCAACGCTCAACTCCCAGCTCTCGACGGCAGACGTACAGATAGAGCAGCTGCGCGACATGCTGCGCAAATGCCACATTACTGCGCCAGCCAGAGGGACCATACTGGAGAAATACGCAGAGCGTGGCGAGCTTGTGGCTACGGGCAAGCCGCTGTTTAAGATAGCCGACACACAGAACATGTATCTCAGGGCTTACGTTACCTCGGCTCAACTGCAAGGTATCAAGTTGGGGCAGAGGGTGAAGGTGTTTGCCGACTATGGAGACCAGCAGAAGAGGGAGTACGGAGGCACCATAGCGTGGATTTCCTCGCGCTCGGAGTTTACACCAAAGACCATACTGACCGACGACGAGCGTGCCGACCTGGTGTATGCCGTAAAGATAGCCGTGAAGAACGACGGCTACATAAAGATAGGTATGTATGGTGAGGTGAAATTTTAATGAAGAATTTGCTGCCGATATGGAGGCTATAGTTGTAAATAACGTGTCGAAATCGTATGGCAAGGTGAAGGCACTCGACGATGTGTCGTTCAGCGTAAGGAAGGGCGAGGTTTTCGGACTCATCGGTCCTGACGGCGCCGGCAAGTCCACGATGTTTCGCATACTCTGCTCGCTGCTGCTGCCCGAGACGGGCACGGCAACGGTGGACGGTTACGACGTAGTAGGGCAGATGCGAGAGGTGCGCTGCCGAGTGGGCTACATGCCTGGCAAGTTCTCCCTTTATCAGGATTTGACCATAGAGGAGAACCTGCAGTTTTTTGCCACGCTATTTGGCACGACCGTTGAGGCGGGCTATGACAGCATACGTGCCATATACTCGCAGATAGAGCGCTTCAAGGACCGTAAGGCAGGGGCTCTGTCGGGCGGCATGAAGCAGAAACTGGCTCTCTCCTGTGCGTTGGTCCATTCGCCAAGCGTGCTCTTCCTCGACGAGCCCACCACGGGCGTTGACCCCGTGAGCCGCAAGGAGTTCTGGGAGATGCTGCTGACGCTGAAGGAGCGCGGCATCACCATCGTTGCCTCCACGCCCTACCTCGACGAGGTGCGCTGCTGTGAGAGGGTGGCTTTTCTGGACCACGGACAGCTGAGGGGCGTTGGCACTCCTGATGTTATATTGGAGGAGTTTAAGGACATCTTTAATCCGCCAGCGATAGTAAGGAATAGAGGGTGCGGAATAAAGGAATCGGACGCAGAGCTACGCTTGCATGGCAAGAGTGGGGAACCTGACAACGTCATTGAGGTAGAGCATCTGGTGAAAGCCTTTGGTACGTTTCACGCTGTGGATGACATTTCGTTCAGTGTGAAGAGGGGCGAGATATTCGGTTTCCTCGGTGCCAATGGTGCGGGCAAGACCACCGCCATGCACATGCTGACAGGACTGAACCAGCCTACCAGCGGCACGGGCACCGTAGTGGGTTACGACATACGCACGCAGCACGAGCAGATAAAGAAGCATATAGGCTATATGTCGCAGAAGTTTTCGCTGTACGAAGACCTTACCGTGAGTGAGAACATCAGGCTATTTGCCGGCATCTATGGCATGAAGGACGAGGAGATAAGCAGAAAGACCGACGAGTTGTTGCAACGCCTGAAGTTTACGGAGCACAAAGACACGCTGGTAAGCAGTCTGCCATTAGGGTGGAAGCAGAAACTGGCGTTCTCGGTCAGCATATTCCATGAGCCAGGCGTGGTGTTTCTCGACGAGCCTACGGGAGGTGTTGACCCAGCCACGCGACGACAGTTCTGGGAACTCATATATGATGCTGCCAGTCGTGGCATAACCGTATTCGTTACCACCCACTACATGGACGAGGCTGAATACTGCGACCGCATATCCATAATGGTTGACGGAAAAATAAGTGCGCTCGGTACTCCCGACGAGCTGAAAGAGCGGTTCCAACAGCCCGACATGGACCACGTGTTCACTTACCTGGCACGACAGGCAACGCGCTCAAGCGATTAAAGGAAGATGAAACAGTTTGTAAGTTTTATAATAAAGGAAACCAGGCACATCCTGCGCGACAAGCGCACGATGCTTATCCTCTTTGGCATGCCTGTGGTGATGATGCTTCTCTTCGGCTTTGCCATAACGACGGATGTGAAGAATGTGAGGACGGTGGTGGTGACATCGCAGATGGACCACCAGACGCAGAAAGCTGTAGAGAGACTGGCGCAGTCGGAATACTTCACCATTACAGCCACAGCAGCCACACCGCAGGAGGCAGAGCGGCTCATACGCAGTCAGAAGGCTGATATGGCGGTGGTGTTTGCTCATGATTATGCCAGCAGGAACAAGGGGCTGCAACTGATAGTTGACGGTTCAGACCCCAATATGGCGCAGCAGTGGACCAGCTATGCACAGCAGACCTTAGCGTCAGAAAACCCTCAACTCTCCGCTCCAACTTGTTGGCTTGCCAGAGCAAGAACTCTCAACTCTCAACTACTATACAACCCGCAGATGAAGTCGGCATACAACTTCGTGCCTGCCATAATGGGTATGCTGCTGATGCTTATATGTGCCATGATGACGTCCATATCCATAGTGCGCGAAAAGGAACGCGGCACGATGGAGGTGCTGCTCGTCTCGCCCGTGCGTCCGCTGACGGTAGTCATGGCAAAGGCTGTGCCCTATCTGGTGCTGGCTTTCGTGATTCTCATAGTAATACTGCTCATGGCACGCTATGTGCTCGGCGTGCCCCTGGCTGGCTCGCTGTTGTGGATTATAGTGGTGAGCGTCATATACATCCTGCTGGCGCTCTCGCTCGGACTGCTCATATCCAATGTTGCCCAGACGCAGCTCGTTGCACTGCTGCTCTCGGCCATGGTACTGCTCATGCCTGTGGTAATGCTTTCGGGCATGATGTTTCCTGTGGAGTCGATGCCACGGGTGCTGCAATGGATAGCCGCCGTAGTGCCGCCGCGCTACTATATCGACGCCATGCGCAAACTGATGATTATGGGCGTGGGCATAGGCGAGGTGATGAAGGAGGTGGTTGTGCTCATAGGCATGACAGTCGTGCTGCTCACCGTTGCCCTGAAGAAGTTTAAGCAACGTCTGGAATAATAATCTTCAATCTTAAATTTTCAATCTTCAATCTTCAATCTTAGCTTCGCTGACCCTCTTGATTCCTCCCAACAGTCTGAGCACCCCCTTCGGTTCCCCCGTTTCGCGGGGGACAGAAACCCCGCAGGGGCAACATCGGCTCGACTGTTCAAGGTCGGTCTCGGCGAGCGTTCAATCTTCAATTTTCAATCTTCAATTTTCAATCTTCAATCTTCAACCATGCTCAAGTATCTCATACAAAAGGAATTTCTGCAGATTCGCCGCAACGCTTTTCTGCCCAGACTCATCATCATGTTTCCTGTCATGATTATGTGCGTGATGCCGTGGGTGATGAACATGGAGGTGAAGAACGTGGTGGTGGATGTGGTTGACATAGACCGTACCGTGGAGTCTGAACGCCTTGTGCAACGGATAGCTGCTTCACGCTACTTCATATTCGGCGGGCAGAAGGCTACATACGCCGAGGCGATGAAGGACATAGAGAGGGGGCGGGCGGACGTGATACTGGAGATACGCGACGGGCACTATCTCATAGCCGCCAACGCAGTCAACGGCACCAAAGGGTCGATGGGCAGCGCCTACCTCTCGCAGATAGTCAGCGAAGATGGCCTAAGGTCGCCTTGCGCTCCAGCGGCTGCTCAGACGCAGGGCGGAACAATAAACTTATATAACAAGCACCAGAACTACAAGCTCTACATGATTCCTGCACTGCTGGCAATAGTGATGATGCTGATGACAGGATTTCTGCCTACGCTCAACATAGTAGGGGAGAAGGAAAGCGGCACCATAGAGCAGATAAACGTTACGCCCGTATCGAAGTGGACCTTCATCCTCTCCAAACTCATTCCCTACTGGCTCATAGCCCTGTTTGTTGTCACCGTCTGCCTCGTGCTGGCGTGGATGGTCTATGGCATTACGCCTGTCGGACCGCTCTGGCTGGTGTATGTGCTTGCCATGTTGCTGGCGTTGTTCTTCTCGTCGTTTGGCCTTATCATATCCAACTACAGCGACACTATGCAGCAGGCCATGTTCGTCATGTGGTTTTTCGTGGTATGCATCATGCTGCTCAGCGGTCTCTTTACCCCTACGCGCTCCATGCCCCACTGGGCTTACCTGACTACCTACGTCAACCCGATGCACTACTTCATTGACGCCATACGCACGGTATTCATACGTGGTGGTGCCTTCCGCGAAGTAGCACATCAGGTGCTGGCACTTTCAGCCATAGGCATATTCATGGCTGGCTGGGCTGTACAGAGTTATAAGAAGAACAACTGATTTGGCCCACTCTAAACTTGTTTGGCTGTTACCATTTCAGCTCGTCCTGAAGGATTACGCCGTCGGTCATGGGGCTGTCAGCCTCGGTGAATGCGTTTGCCTTATACTGTATGCAGAGCATCGTAAGGTTCTCCTTACCCGTATTCTTCATGGCACGCTTGCCGTCGGGAGCTACACGAATGATGCTGCCCTCGCTGATGGGGAAGATTTCTCCATCTACCTGATACTGCCCCTCGCCCTTTAGAATGATGTAAAGTTCTTCGTGGGTCTTGTGGGTGTGAAGGAAACCGCTATCCTGACCAGGAACGAGAGTCTGGAAACTGAGTTCGCTGCCAGTAGTGCCAGCTGCCTGACCGACAAACACCTTGCCCTGAATAGTTACGTCAGGTCCCATAGGCAGGACATGCTCTATGATTTCGTTTAGCTTACCTACGCTTACTGCGCTGAAATTCTTGCCATTCTTAATTGTCTCTATCTGCTTCATAGGTCTTAAAATGTTTTTTGTTTATTATGTTTTTTTTGATTTCGGGTGCAAAGTTACTGCAAAAATAATATCTGTGCAAGAAGTCACTTTTTAGTTTCATAGTTACCAAAAGGTAGGAATTGAGCATTGACGGCACATGACGAGAAAGACTTTTAACGCAGATTAACATAGTCTTTTGCTGTTACCTGGTAACTTTTTGTTACTTTTGCCGAAAACATTGGTGTTATGGCAGATATAAAAGCAGAATATTTTTCATGTCCCATCAGGCAGGTTATAAGTCGCTTCGGCGATAAATGGTCTATGTTGGTGCTTTTCTTGTTGAGCAGAAGCGACAAGGGTGTGTTGAGATTTAGTGAAATACGCCACCAAATGACTGACTGCTCGCAGAAGATGCTCTCCCAGACGTTGAAGAATCTGGAGCAGAGCCACCTGGTGCATAGAGAGGTGTTTCCCGAGGTGCCGCCTCGTGTGGAGTATTCGCTAACCGAAACGGGCAAATCTCTGATTCCCGTAATCTTGTCACTCATAGATTGGGGGAAAGAGCACTTCAGGGAGGTGGTGACAGATTGATACGAGTAGGCAGAGACCTTCATTTCTTTTTCCTGTACTTGGCCTTGACTATCTCGTAGGAGTTTCGGGTAAGTTCCTTCAGCAGTTCATCGGGCGCAGCAACTGGATTGATGCCTATCCAGTGCCTGGGCGATTCGTTGTACGGATTGCCTATGCAGTCATGTTGTGCCTTCAACTCCTCGATGCGCTCAGGCTGGCACTTGAGCGAGACGACGGAGAAGTCATTGCAGTCGAAGAAAGAGAACATGTGACCTGACACGTAAAACACCAATACGCCCTCGCCGCTCTTGAATTTCTGGAACGGCAGTTTCTCGTCTATGTCATCACCCAACGACAGGCAATATTCGCGATAGTCCTCTATGTTCATTGTTACACCTCTATCTTCTTGATAACTTTCGCGGGTATGCCGCCAACAATAGTGTTTGGCTCTACATCCTTTGTCACCACAGCACCAGCGGCTACAACGGCTCCGTCACCAACTGTCACTCCAGCAAGGATGGTCGCATTGGCTCCAACCCACACATTCTTGCCGATGTGGATGGGGGCATACGACATACTCTGACGCTTGGCAGGGTCGAGATCGTGGTTGATGGTGGCAAGCACAACGTTGTGGCCTATGAGCGCACCTTCATCAATGGTGATGCCACCCTGGTCCTGAAACTTGCAGCCCATGTTGATGAAAACGTGTTCGCCAACCACGGTGTTCTTTCCGCAATCGGTGTAGAAGGGCGGAAACATACCAACCGACTGCGGCACCTCGCGCCCCCAAAGCTGTTCTAACAAATCGTGCAGCTGCTCTGGCGTATGGTAGCTCCCGTTAATCTCTGCCGTTATCTTCAGTGCCTCCTGCGATAATTTATGAAACATCATGTGGACATCACCACCGCCAACGACAGGCTTGCCCGATGCCATGTAATCACGAAATTCTTGTATTGTCATGTTATTAAAAAATCATGAATATTCTTATCTTTTAAGAATGAAAATTGTTACTTCTGTAGCTTCATTCGCTCTAAATCAGAGACACGCTCTCTCTTTATGTTTTTTTCCAATCAACAGGCAGTAATTCTCTTTCTTATTCGTGTAGTTTACGTAGTTATTTGTGTCTCTTTATGTTGTAACGAAAAAACAGTGTTTTTATTGTCATAAAATCGCGTTGGTAAAGCGTGCTTGCCCTGTTTTTGTCTCATAGCTATAAAAATGTCCCTTGAGGGGCACCAGAGAGGTCTTAATTTACTCTTCAGTTTTCTTATTTTGTTACTTCTACATAGTATAATACAGTCGGAGAATAGAGGGTTAATGGAATGTGTTTTTGATGTCTTTCCAATAAATATTGAGAGAATAGTATCAAAATAAGCTGTAATGTTACAACCATTTTGAAAGTATTTTGTATCTTTGCAGCATTAAAAGATATTGTGGGTGTACGAAGTATCGAAAGGAGTTACTGGCATCAGTATTGTTGCCATTCTTATACTAAAAATTGGCATAGAGACAAGAGAACTTAAATGCACTCGCAATTATTTGGCTCGTAACTATACGCCAATTCAATTGGGCGAAAACGAGTTTCATTTCTGACATTGCCAACAAATAGAAAATATGATAAGTTTAAACTCATATATCGAAGGTCTTGATCTCTCGGCGTTGAAAGCGTATTGTGTTAATCATGGACGACTGACACAATACGCTAAAGGCGATTATTTCATCAAAGCTGGTGAAGAATCTCGGTATATTGGGCTTGTTGAATGTGGTTACTTCAACTACAAAGTACATAATTCCTCTGAACAAATAGACTATATTACAGGCTTTGCATTTGAAAGTGAGTTTGTGGGCGATTATCCAAACTGTCTTTCAGGAAAAAAGTCAGAAGTTACTATTGTAGCTGGAACTTCATGTAAGGTCTATCAATTAGCTGGTGAGGAATTATGTAAACTGTTAGGTTCCGATGAAATGAGAGATATAAAACAAGCCATATCCGACCACCTCTTTTTTCAGATCTATACACAATACCTTGATACATATCGAATGACTACCAGAGAACGTTATAAACGTTTACTGCTTCGTTGTCCTGAAATAGTACAAAGTATCAACCTAAAAGATATTGCCTCTTATCTAAAAGTAACACCTACAACTATTAGCAACATACGTAGAGAGATAACTTTTGGTCTGTAAATTCTCAAAACATTTTGAGAGTTTGCCATAATGGCGCTTCTTTTACTTTTTATTGTGCTTAGGCTTACAATAAACTATTACTTTTGTACGCAAAAAGCACAATATGAATATCGTTATCATCGGAGCCACCTCTGGTATTGGTAAAGCTCTTTTCGAGAAATATGCAAATGAGGACAATAGAATAGGCATCATTGGTCGACGCGCAAATTTGCTTTACGAATTGCAACAGAGATATCCGTCCAAGACCATTTCTGCTAAGGCAGACATAACCAAATTGGAAGAGATTGAACAAGCCATCAATGCGCTTCACAAAGAGATGGAATACATTGATCTTGCTATCGTGTGTTCGGGTACAGGGGATATTAACACCTCTTTGGACTATGCCGTGGAGCGTCCAACAATTGATACTAATGTTGTAGGTTGGACTTTTGTCATTGACATACTGTATCATATCTTTGAGCAACAAGGTCATGGCCATCTTGTTGCAATCACTTCCGTTGGTGGACTGCGAGGTGAACCAATGGCACCTGCCTATAGCGCAACAAAAGCTTATCAAATCAATTATATGGAAGCTCTACGTAAGAAGGCTTTCAAAAATGGAGAGCATATAATTGTTACAGATATTCGTCCTGGTCTCGTTTACACAGCAATGGCAAAAGGAGAAGGATTGTTTTGGGTAATGCCAGTAGAAACAGTTGCTAATCAAATCATTACTGCCATTCAGAAGAAGAAATCCAAAGCCTACGTTACTAAGCGTTGGCATATTTTAGCGATAATAAATAAAATCCTTCCATATTGTTTATATAAAAGAATGTGACTTCCCAACATCGAAATAAGATTCCTATAAATAAAGCCAGCTTAGTTTACTCCGCTTTATACATAAAGAGTTCTAAACTAAACCTATTTTCCGACGCAGAAGTTACTATCTGTAAATATAAGTATCTGATAATCAGTGCTAATGCCTTTGTTTTAGGGTAACTAAAGTGACTCCAAGGGACGGTGGGGGGACGCAAAATAGGCAAAAATCTGCAAATATGACTGCCGTCAAAAAAAGAAAATGCAAACATCTGCAAAATCGATTTTCCAGTTCTTTGTATATTCACATTCGTTAACACGGATTCTTACACATTTTTGTATTCGCTGAGAAGCGAGTGAAATGCAACTTCCAATTTCTGTCCATTTAGGTACATTTATCTTTGCAGTTCTTTGTATATTTTTATAATCAGACGAAAAAACGGTGCATTTTGTAACTCAAAATTGGGTTGTTAAAAAGTGTTGTCCCTGTTTTTGTCCCTTTGTGCCATTTTTCGAAATCTGTCCCTCTGGGGACACTTTTCTCCCTTCGTGTCCCTCCAGGCTCTTATTCTGTCCCTTCTGCGCAACAAATATATATTATAGCCGGAAGATATAAGGTTTAGTTTAGGTTATGGATATATAATATGGGAATAAACTAAACCGTACCTTATCCAATTAAACCGAGCTACCTCTCTCTTTTTTGGACGGCAAAGATAATTATACTGAACTTTCGCAAGTGAATATTCATTCATCAAGCGACTAATTTATACATTTGATAGAGTTTATGGAACTTAGGATTGGCATCAATAACTGCAGAAAGCAGCTCGCTGGCATCGGCAGAGATCATCTCTGCGATTTCCAGAATGGTGTCCAATATCAGTTCCCATATCCTGTCCGAGGCAGACAGCTCGAGAGTACCAGCAGTGGCTTCGCGGAAGAGTTCTCCGACGGTCTCGTAGGCCTCAAACCGTTTCACCGTGCAAAATATGTTGTACTGCATCATGGTCAGCGTGAAGCTGGCAATCTGTGCAGAGAAGTGTACGCTCTGACATCTGCAGAAGTCGAGCAGTTGCTTGCAATCGTGATAAGCCACCTCGGTAGTCCAGCGGGTAGCGTACGTCCTATATGCTTTGAGAAAACTGAGCGAGAGATCCGTTGTGAGCAATCCATTCCAATGCCCACTCCTGCCTCGTTTCGAGAAGAACAGGCGCACGGTGGTACCTGCAAACTTCACGTCTATGGTGCAGTAAGTGCACTTCAATGTCCTATTGTGCATGGTGAGTCCCTGCTTCTGGAGCTTCTTGATGATTTGGTTGGCTGTCAAGTCGCCCCATTGGGTGTGGTATTTGGTCTTTCCCAATTTGATCATACCAATCAGATGGCACTTGATGTGTCGGCTGGTAATGAGTTTCACAAAGTCTGCACAGGTAAACCAGCTGTCAATGAGCAGATAGTCGAATCGGATGCCGCGCTTGATGGCGTACTTCACCATCTCGATGGCCTTGTCAATCTTTGACATCGTGTACTCCTTGATGCGTTCCTCGACAGCCTCTCCGCTATGATCCTTGCTATACCGTGCTTTGCGCTGCCTATCCGTCAGCCCCTGCTTCTTGTCAGGTTTGCGGCCCTCTTCGCCATGAAGCGAGAAATCGAGGAACAACTGGCTCATGCCATCGCTCAGAAG
>DGTQ01000022.1:0-272 GCA_002394365.1 Prevotellaceae bacterium UBA4332 | reverse complement strand
ATGCTTAGCCTCTGTGCTGCGGCTGATCTTACGCAGCAGCTGGAGATTCATAGCATACAGCAGCTTGCGCCACTTGATATTACCATCATTCATAAAACGATAGAACATGTCCTTCTCACAACAGGCAATAGAACGAGAACATATAGCCTACAACCATTGCGGTGGTGGGCAGCAGCTTAGTAAACTGCTCGGAGTATTTGAGCATCGAGGTGGCAAACGTCTCCAGGAAGATGGCACCAATCAGAAACAGCCATTCTTTCATAAATTGAAAT
>DGTQ01000024.1:32361-87207 GCA_002394365.1 Prevotellaceae bacterium UBA4332 | reverse complement strand
CTCAAGATTTCTGAGCCGATAGGCGAAATAATGAATAATCGTCCCCTTTATTTTCTTTTCGATTTTTCACAGATTTTCAGATAAGATGTTCCTTCCCGAGGGCAGGAGACAGATTTCCATAATTTGAATGTAATTCATTCCCTCCCTCTCGGCGGAGGGATGTCAGTTTGAAACTGACAGGGAGGGGGTCTCAAGTGACCTCTAAGTGAGGTATCTCGAAGACAGGTCACTCGCCTCAACCCCAGTATTTATGCGGAATCCCGAGGGGTAAGTGACCTATGTGAGGTTATTTTGCAAAATTCTTTTTCCTCTGTAAGTATTGTAGTTCCAAAATTATTTTGTAATTTTGGCAGAAAAAGCAATCTTTCTTTATTTAAAGGCAGTTCGGGGTATTGAGGAAAATCAGGGTTACGGATAAGAGACGGTTCTCAATTCCACGTTCTGCATCAAATTGCTTTCAAAGAACTCCGACTCAGAGCCACCAGCCGTTTCTATGACCCTTTATCGGTTGCAAAGGTACGAAGAATTTTTGAAACCACTAAACTATTCGCAATCTTTTATCATGGGATTTAACTTTATCTAATTTTATCTAACAACAATTTACTCCAACTTACAATTTGATAGGAAATCGAAAGTATTTAAGGCGTATTTGTGTCAATTTGTAACAAAATTCAAATAATAATATTACATAATGTAAGCAATTCAATATTTTAACACGCAAAATGTTTTGATTTCTTTTGTCTTTCTTTCATTTTATAATATCTTTGCACTCTGTAAATAACAAAATGACACTTGTATGAAAGTAAAGAGACGTTGGATAATCTTGATGGCAGCAATGACGTTGATAGCCATTGCTGGTGTGTTTGTAGGTGAGCCCGCGTTTGAGTGCGACTGGTCGGTGATTTCTGCTGCTGACGTAGCCTGGCTTATCACGGCCACCATCTTTGTGCTGATGATGACACCTGGACTGTCATTCTTCTATGGCGGTATGGTAGGAGCGAAGAACGTCATCAGCACCATGCTCCAGTCGTTTATTGCTATGGGACTGATTTCTGTTCTGTGGGTGGTGATTGGATTCTCACTCTGTTTTGGCGATGATATCGGAGGTATTATTGGCAATCCGCTGACGTTCCCCATGTTCCACAACGTAGGAGGTGCTGTCTATACTACGCCCGCGGGTAATATATTAGGTGGAGCCACTATTCCACTGGCTCTCTATGCCCTGTTTCAGATGAAGTTTGCCATCATCACCCCGTCGCTGATCACAGGGTCGTTTGCCGAACGTGTGCGTTTCTCTGCCTATATGTTCTTCATGATGTTTTTCTTCTTTATGATCTACTGTCCGCTGGCCCACATGACATGGCATCCAGAGGGGCTGTTTTGCCGTTGGGGAGTCATCGACTTTGCCGGAGGCATCGTGGTGCATGCCTCCAGTGGTGTTGCCGCTCTTGCCGGAGCCATCTATTTAGGCAGGCGTAAAGCAGAAACCCGCAGAAGCGAACCAGCCAACATTCCCTTTGTGCTGTTGGGAGCGGCCCTGCTGTGGCTGGGCTGGTTCGGCTTTAATGCGGGTTCGTCGCTTCATGCTGACGGACAGGCAGTGAAGGCATTCCTGAATACCAATACAGCCTCGGCTACTGCCATGATGACCTGGATATTCTTCGATTGCCTTCGTGGCCGCAAGCCTTCGGCCATGGGAGCCGCTGTCGGATGTGTGGTAGGTTTGGTGGCCATCACCCCGTCAGCAGGCTATGTCACGGTGGGGCAGAGCATCTTCATTGCCTTCGTCATCACGCTAATCTGCAATATTGCCGTCTATTGGCGTTCACGTAGCAGCATCGACGATGCCCTCGACGTATTCCCCACTCACGGCACAGGCGGTATCTTCGGAACTGTGCTGACAGGTATCTTCATACAAGAAGGACTGACTGCAGGCACGTGGGACGGATTCGTGATTTTCCTCTACCATCTGCTGGCCATCGTCATTGTCTTTGTCTATACATTTGGCATGAGTTGGATGGGCTATACGCTGATAGACAAACTGATACCCATGCGTGTCTCCGTCTATAGTGAGAAAGTTGGACTCGACTACAGTCAGCACGATGAGCACTACGGTCTGGCCCATGTCGGCGAACGGGAAATAGCGGAATACGAAGAGCATATCCGCGAGAAAGAGATGAAGACGTAAATAAGTACATATAATAAACAATACAAATACAAATATGAATATCAGGATAAACGAATTGGTTGACAGCCGTAATACGGTAAACAAATGGATGGAACGTTTTGGAGTTCGCTTCGGAGTCTATAAGCATGGAATTTTCAATGAACAATTGTTCCCTTTTGACTCCATCCCCCGAATCATTTCCAGCGATGACTGGGCTTATCTGGAGAAAGGACTCCGCCAACGTGTGACGGCACTGAACAAATTCCTATGGGATGTCTATCACAACAAACGCATCATCAAGGATGGTATTGTACCCGAGGAGTTCGTGTTTTCCTCGAAAGGCTATATGCCTGAATGTGAAGGCATCAGTCCGACAGGAGAGGTCTATGCCCACATCGCAGGCATCGACCTCGTAGAAGGCAAGGACGGACAGTGGTATGTACTGGAGGACAACCTGCGCATTCCCTCCGGCGCCAGTTATCCGATGATAGCCCGCGAGATTACCCGCAAGGTGTCGCCACAGACCTTCACCCAAAATGACGTGGCCGAAAACCGCGACTATGCCCGTCTGCTTGCCACGATGATGGAAGAGATGAACGACGATCGGGGCCTCTCGGTCATCCTCACCCCAGGCCGCTATAACTCGGCCTATTTTGAACATAGTTATTTTGCCGAGAAGACGGGAGCCACGCTGGCCTATCCCGGCGACCTGTTTGTGGAGGACAACAAGGTGTACTATGCGGGTATCTACAAGGAGAAGACCCGCGTGGGCTGCATCTATCGTCGTGTGAGTGATGAATATATGGATCCGCTGCTGTTTGAGGCTTCCTCACTGCTGGGCATCCCCAATGTGATGCAGGCCTACAAGGCTGGCAACGTGGCACTCATCAATGCCATCGGCAATGGCGTGGCTGATGACAAGGGTATCTACTATTTCGTACCGAAGATGGTGGAATACTATCTCGACGAGCAGCCCATCCTGCAGAACGCTCCCACTTATCTGCCTTATTTCGAAAAAGACCGCGACTATGTGCTGAAAAACATCCGACGGCTGGTCATCAAGGATGTCAGCGAGGCAGGAGGCTATGGTGTGGTGTTCGGCAAAGACCTTGCCGAGAAGGAACTTGGCGACCTGACGGAACTGGTCAGAAGCGAGCCTCGCCGCTGGATTGCACAGGAAGTCATTGACTTCAAGGACCTGGAGATTCTGGAGGGTGACCAGACCGTGTGGCGCAAGGCCGACTTGAGAGCCTTCGTCGTCAGCGGCAAGGCAGTGAAGGTGTGGAAAAGCGGTTTGACGCGTTTCTCGAGAAACCCCAACTCGTTTGTGGTCAATTCCTCACAGGGTGGAGGTTTTAAGGATACATGGGTGATGGAAGCATAAGTGAAAAGTTAATAGTTGGAAGGATGACACAGAAAAATTTGATATCAGCAACCAAGGCGAACAGCCTCTACTGGCTGGGGCGCTATGAAGAGAGAGTGTATATCACGCTGCATTTGCTGCGTAAGTGTTACGACAAGATGATCGACGGAGAACTGGAAGACTATTCCTTACTATGGACACGTCTCGATGTCAACGGTGTCTATCAGTCGAGTGAAGAATTCACCTTCGGCATGATGTACGACGAAGACAACATCGCTTCGGTGATGGCGGCACAGGTCAAGGCCAAGGATAATGCCATCCTCCTGCGCGAAAACATCATGAGCGAAACCCTCAGTTATCTGGAGATGAGTGTGGCACTGATGAAAGAGTGCAAGGAGCGGCACGAAATGAACATCACAGCCCTGCAACCCGTCATCGACTGGTCGTTGGCGTTTTGGGGCTCTGCAGAGCAGCGTCTGCGCAACCATAAGGCACTCTATATCATGATGATTGGGCGCAATGTGGAGAATCTCGACATGCTACTGCGTTTCGACTATCCCTACGAGCGGGTGGCACTGGCCTACGACTCACTGAAACGCTACATCCGTCAGATTTCTACAATCGTCGACGACCACATCGAGGGGCAACTCAACAGTCTCATTATCGAGGAGCGTTTCAATCTCAATGATGTGGAATACAAGAACAAACTGCTGAAGTTTATCAACCAACTGGTCAGAGTGTGAAACGCTATCTGTATAACTATCAGACAGTGGTCGAGTTCTCCGAGTCAGTTCCAGCCCATGCCGTCATGCTCCGCTGCCAACCAGTCGGCAATACCTGCCAGACAGTGGAGCAGGAACATCTGGTCATGTCACCCAGTTACTGGCTGCAAGCTGGCAGCGATGCGTTTTATAACCGCATTCTCTTTGGCGGGACCACCGAGCCGCACACCGTATTCGCCTATGTCAGCATGGGCATCGTTACCACCGACACCTATCTGGTCAAGTATCGCGGCGAGAACCTGCTCCTCTACCGTCAGCCCACACCATTTACTACAATTGGAGACGGGATTACGGATATTAGTGAAAACAGCATCCAAGCCGCTTATGACATCTGCCAATGGATTAATGAGAACATTGCGTATCAGCCACAGGCCACCACAATAGAGACCACGGCGGCAGAAGTGATGCAGTCGCGTCAAGGCGTATGCCAGGACTTTGCCCACCTCATGATAGCCCTCTGCCGAAGGCAAGGCATTCCTGCCCGCTACGTCAACGGATTCCTTGTGGGCGAGGGGGAGACCCATGCCTGGGTTGAAATTTTCGACGGCTACAACTGGCTGGGCTTCGACCCCACCCACAACTGCCGCATCAGCAACGGCTACGTCAAACTGGCCCACGGGCGCGATGCCCGCGACTGCTCCGTCAGCCGTGGCATGTACACAGGTCAGGCCAGTCAGCAAACCACGATTCACGTTACATTACATGAGATATGATTAAGACAATAGTATCCACGGAACTGCCTGTCGATGAACAGTTCCGCATCCGTAAGAATGTCATACAGAACGGTAAGGAAGGTCTCCGCTTCTGTGTGGTTACAGGTACTCACGGCGACGAACTCGAGGGGCAGATGGTGTGCTACGAACTGGCACGCATCGTAGGAGAGCATCCCGACTTGCTCTGTGGAACGCTGGAAATTTATCCGGCATTGAATCCTCTGGGCATCGACACCATCCAGCGGGGTATTCCCAATTTCGACCTCGACATGAACCGCATCTTTCCCGGTGACCCACAAGGCACGATGGCAGAACAGACCGCTCATGCCATCATCGAGGACATCAAGGGGGCTGATATGGTCATCGACATCCATTCCAGCAATCTCTATCTGCGGGAGACACCCCAGGTACGCATCAATATACAGAATGCCGAATGGCTCATGCCATTTGCCGAATGGCTAGGCATGGATTTCATCTGGGTTCACGATGCTGCCACTGTATTGGAGGCAACGCTGGCCCACTCGCTCAATTCCACCGGTACGCCCTGCCTGGTGGTGGAGATGGGTGTCGGTCAGCGCATTAACCATAAGATGTGCCGTCGGTTGATAGAAGGCATCCTTCATCTGATGATGCGCATGGGCATGTGGAAAGGCAGTGCCAGTGCAGATTTGCCCAAACCCATCGTCTGCAAGGGCGACTATGTGACTTTCCTCAATGCCGAGACGTCTGGCGTATTCCTGACAGAACTGAAATGCGGTATCAACGTCAGCCGCGGTCAGACCATCGGACAGATTGTCAATCCGCTTCGCGGCCAGGTACTCAGTAACGTTATTTCTCCAATTGATGGCTATCTGTTCACCATTCGTGCCTACCCGATAGTCTATGAAGGCTCGCTGATGGCGCGAATCTTTAGGAGTGAAGAGTAAAGAATGAAGAGTGAAGTATTTTTATGAGAGTAGAAACTATATTTGAAATGAACTCGCCCTACCGCGATAATTTCCGTATTCAGGGCTATCGGTTTGGTGAAGGAGCCAAGACATTGGCTATTGTGGGCGCCATGCGTGGCGACGAGGTGCAGCAACAGTACATCTGTTCGCAACTGGTGAGCCGCCTGACGATGATGGAACAGCGTGGTGAAATTGTTGATGGCCATAGCCTGCTGGTCATTCCCTCATGTAATCCGTTCTCGATGAATGTCTGCCGCCGTTTCTGGGCAATGGACTCGACGGATATCAACCGTATGTTTCCCGGCTACGACCAGGGGGAGACCACCCAGCGCATTGCCGCTGCCATCTTCACAGCCCTCAATGGTTTTGAATATGGCCTGCAACTGGCCAGTTATTATGTGCCTGGCGACTTCATCCCCCATGTGCGGATGCTGAAGACGGGCTATGAGGATGTTGAGACTGCCAGGCTCTTCGGCATGAAGTATGTCACCATCTGCAAGCCGCGCCCGTTTGACACCACGCTGCTCAACTACAACTGGCAACTTTGGGCAACCAGGGCTTTCTCCGTCTATGCGGGACAGACCAACCAGATCGACCTGAAGACCAGCGGCGAGACCATCGATGCCATCCTGCGCATGATGCAACGGATGGGCATAGTTAGTCACGGCTCTTTGGGTGCTGCCTACGAATCTGTCGTCATCGACGAGGTAGAACTCCTCCACGTAAAGGCTCGTCACGCAGGCATCTTCTATCGGTTAGTGAATGCAGGTAGTCGCGTATTCCCTGGCGAGTCACTGGCTCACATCATCGACCCTTATAATGGGCAGATACTCAACGATGTCAAAGCGACAGTCGAAGGCACTGTGTTCTTCGCCCACAACCGTCCCGTCGTCCTACAGAATGCATTGCTATTTATGATACATACACTTTAATATTTAATAATGATGAATGAAAAATTTGAAATAAAAGAGCTTGACCAAGTGGTCGTTCGTTTCTCTGGTGATTCTGGCGACGGTATGCAGTTGGCCGGTAACATCTTCTCTACTGTGAGTGCCACCGTTGGTAATGGTATTTCCACGTTCCCCGACTATCCTGCTGATATCCGTGCCCCGCATGGTTCTCTGACAGGTGTCAGTGGTTTCCAAGTGCATATTGGTGCAGGAAAGGTTTATACCCCTGGTGACAAGTGTGATGTGTTGGTGGCAATGAATGCTGCAGCCTTGAAGACACAGCTGAAGTATTCAAAGCCGCAGGCAACCATCATTATTGATACTGACTCTTTCGGTCCTAATGACTTGAAGAAAGCGCAGTTCCAGACAGAGGACTATCTGGGTGAGATGGGTATTGACCCAGACCGTGTCATCCAGTGTCCATTGACAACCATGGTGAAGGATTGTCTTGCAGATACAGGAATGGACAATAAAGCAGTCTTGAAGTGCCGTAATATGTTCGCTCTCGGACTGGTTTGCTGGCTCTTTGACCGTGATCTCTCTCTGGTCGCTAACTTCCTTCGTGAGAAATTCGCTAAGATACCCGCTATTGCAGAGAATAACATCAAGGTCGTTCAGGCTGGTTACGACTATGGACATAATACCCATTCCTCAGCGATGAACGTATATCGTATCGAGACTAAGGAGAAAGAGCCTGGTCGCTATATGGATATCACTGGTAACAAGGCGACAGCCTATGGCTTTATCGCAGCCGCCGAGAAAGCGGGTCTGAAGCTTTACTTAGGTTCTTATCCTATAACACCTGCAACAGATGTGCTGCATGAGTTGTCTAAGCACAAGTCATTAGGTGTGACAACTGTTCAGTGTGAGGATGAGATCAGTGGATGTGCCTCTGCCTTAGGAGCCTCTTTTGCAGGAGCCTTAGGTGTGACATCTACCTCAGGTCCTGGTATCTGTCTGAAGTCTGAGGCGATGAATCTTGCAGTGATTATGGAATTGCCTTTGGTGGTACTTGACGTACAGCGTGGCGGTCCTGCTACGGGTCTTCCTACAAAGTCAGAACAGACAGACCTTCTGCAAGTGCTTTTTGGGCGTAATGGTGAGAGCCCGATGCCTGTGCTGGCAGCTACGAGTCCTGCCGACTGTTTCGACGCAGCCTACCAAGCATGTAAGATGGCATTAGAGCATATGACTCCGGTAGTACTTCTCACCGATGCTTATATTGCCAATGGTTCTGGTGCCTTTAAACTGCCAGAGATAACCAAGCTTGATGCCATCAATCCTCCATACGTTCCAGAGGAGTTGAAGGGGAAGTGGACACCTTATATGCGTGCAGAAAACGGAACTCGCTATTGGGCTGTTCCTGGTCGTGAGGGATTCACCCATATCCTTGGCGGTCTGGAGAAAGACTCAGAGACTGGTGCTATCTCAACGAATCCTGAGAATCACGATTTGATGACTCGTCTACGCCAGCAGAAGATTGCTAATATTCAGGTACCTGACTTGGAAGTAGAGGGTGATGTGAAAGATGCTGATTTACTCGTAGTAGGCTTTGGTTCAACCTATGGTCATCTGCATTCTGCGATGGACGAGCTCCGTACCAAGGGCTATAAGGTGGCACAGACCCACTTTAAGTACTTGAACCCACTGCCCAAGAACACGGCAGAAGTGCTCTCTCGTTATAAGAAGGTGGTCGTTGCTGAGCAGAATATGGGACAACTTGCCGCCTACCTGCGTATGAAAGTGGATCACTTCACGCCTGAGCAGTTTAATCAAGTGAAGGGTCAGCCATTCGTAGTGGAAGAGTTAGTCAACGCATTTGAGGACATTTTAAAGAAGTAAAGCTATGAGTACATATACAGCACAAGATTATAAGAAAGGACAGCCACGTTGGTGTCCGGGATGCGGTGACCACTTCTTTCTGGCATCGCTGCATAAAGCATTGGCAGAAATAGGTGTTGCTCCTTATGATACTGCCGTTATTTCTGGTATCGGTTGTTCCAGCCGTCTGCCACACTATATGGCAACCTATGGTATGAATACGATTCACGGTCGTGCTGCTGCTATTGCGACAGGCGCAAAGGTAGCTAACCCCAATCTGACTGTATGGCAGGTTAGTGGTGATGGTGATGGACTTGCTATTGGTGGTAATCACTTTATCCACGCCAATCGTCGTAATATTAATCTGAATATGATTTTGCTGAACAACCGTATCTACGGTTTGACCAAGGGACAGTATTCTCCAACCTCTCCTCGTGGCTTCGTCTCTAAGTCGAGTCCTTATGGTACAGTGGAGGATCCTTTCCGTCCTGCAGAGTTATGCTTCGGTGCTCGTGGACATTTCTTTGCCCGTGCTGTTGCCACTGATTCCCAAGGTACTGTGGAAATCTTAAAAGCTGCCTATGAGCACAAAGGCGCTGCTGTTTGTGAGATTCTGCAGAACTGTGTCATCTTTAATGATGGCACACATGAGAGTGTTTACAACAAGGAAGGTCGTAAGAAGAATGCCATTTACGTTCATCATGGCGAGAAACTAGTATTTGGTGAAAACAATGAGTTCGGTCTTGTGCAGCAAGGTTTCGGTCTGAAGGTTGTTGAGATTGGTAAGGATGGCTATACCTTAGACGATGTCCTTGTTCATGACGCTCATTGTGAGGATAATACCTTGCAGTTGAAACTTGCCCTGATGGGTAATGGTGACGGATTCCCTATTGCCCTTGGTGTCATCCGTGATGTAGATGCTCCTACATACGACGACTGTGTGCAGGCTCAGATTCAGGAGGTCAGCAGTCAGAAGAAGTATCATAATTTCTCAGAACTTCTGGAGACCAACGACATATGGGTTGTAAGATGATGAAAAGACAGAAGATTAATATATTGTTGTGTGACACATTCCCTGGACTTTTACCGCCAGAGATTCCCTCTTATGCGTCAATGTTTAGGGAAATGTTCCGTGCTGTTGACGGTTCCTTAGAGTTCGAGGTGTTTCCCGTAATGGCGGGTGTCTTACCCAAGGAACTGGAGAAAGACGAGTTGTATCTGATTACAGGAAGTAACAGTTCCGCTTACGATGATGACCCTTGGATTCTGGAACTCATTCAGTGGATTAGAGATGTAGCTTCACTCAATATCAAACTGATTGGGATTTGCTTTGGGCATCAGGTCATTGCACAAGCGTTAGGAGGCGAGGTCAAGCGGTATGCCGGAGGTTGGGGTATTGGTATTCGTGAATCTGTCATCACAGACGAAATCATGCATCAATATTTCCCAAATGGTCGACTGCGCCTCTTGTATAATCATCATGACCAAGTAACTGTTCTTCCTCCTGGTGCCATTGTTATTGCCCACAACGTTTTTTGCCGACATGAGGGATTCCGCATAGGTCACCATATCCTGACCTTTCAAGGACACCCGGAATTTACGTCAGAATACGAACTTCATTTAATCAGGAACCACGCGCAAGATGAGGATGAACACGTCAAGAATGAGGCCATAAAATCCATTCAGCGCTGGAACCACCAAGGTCGTATGGTTGCACAGTATATTCTTAACTTCTTTAACTTGACATAAGCCAAGAAAAGCGTGTTTCAAGCCTGGAATCAATGAAATTCACTTGACATTCGCCGCTAAAAGCACTACCTTTGCAGTGGATAACATACCGAAAAGGTATTAGATTTAGGTAAAAAGATTGTTTAATTAAAAAGAAAGGATTGACTATGAAAGCGATATTAAACATTGCACTTGTTGCACACGATTCAAGAAAGAATGAGCTTTTGGATTGGGTCAGATTCAATGCCGACCTGCTTTCAAAACACCATCTTTACGCTACTGGTACCACAGGCAGACTCATTAGTGAGCTTGCTTTCGGAACAGAGGAAGAACCGGAATATCCGTTCAAGGACAAGGTGACACGCCTGTTGAGTGGCCCGTTGGGAGGCGACCAGCAGATTGGTGCCATGCTGGCCGAAGGTAAGATAGACATGCTGATTTTCTTCTGCGACAACCTTGCCGTACAGGGTCATCAGAACGATGTTTCAGCCCTGAGCAGACTGGCTTCGCTCTACAATATTGCCTTTGCCACTAACCGTACTACAGCAGACATGCTGCTTACCTCCACCTTGCTTGGAAACGAGTCATACACTCGTATAGACCCTGAGTGCATACAGCATTATGCTAACAGGAAATTGTAGATATATTAAGCAGGCCATTAAAAGTGCTGCGGCAAATGCCAATTGGTTATTGCCGCAACTTTTTGTTATAGGTTATTGAAGCACTTTGCGTCGTTTCCTTCATAGTCTCGGCCCACGCTTCTTTT
Source organism: Prevotellaceae bacterium UBA4332 (assembly GCA_002394365.1). Lineage (GTDB taxonomy): Bacteria > Bacteroidota > Bacteroidia > Bacteroidales > Bacteroidaceae > Prevotella. Next base: position 75,970 of record DGTQ01000024.1, on the reverse strand, counting down.
TCTTCTTCTGCATTCGCCTTCTGAACTCTTCTTCGGCTGGGTCATAGACGGGATTCGTGGTGTCGAACAATCCTAATGACGGTATTCCTATTGACGGCTCGTTATGCTTTTGTGGCTCTGAATAAGTCTCTTCTCTTGGCTGTTCTGCCTGGATTAGACGTGCCTGGCTGTTGATTGTTCGTTGCTGCTCCTTTTCTGCATTGGAATCCAATTTTGACAAAATAGCCGCATAAGACAGACCCCTTCTGATTTGTGAAGCCTTAAAAGTATAGCCGTCTTTCTTAAAGCGCATACCCTGTAAGTCTTTCAGGTCTTTGCTGGCATTCCGTCTCATGACAAGTTCCACTTCCACGCCATTTGCTTTTAGGTGATTCACGAACTCAGGCCATGACTTGCAGCGCAGTAAGCCTGTACCAACGGCATGGTATATCTCGTATTTCGTCTTCTCTGTTCCCCTTAATCGTTCGGTTTTAGTACGTCCTTTACCCTTTGAAAACGTAAGTCCATACTTTCGCTTAAGCAGTTTTGTCACCTGTTCGTTTCGCCTAAAATCATTCTGGTCTGTGATGGTCTTACCCTCGTCGTTGATGCGGTTATAGACCAGATGACAGTGGGGATTACCATTGTCGAAGTGGCGCACAAGAAGAAACTGGGTGTCCTTGATGCCCATCAGTTCCATGTACTCCTTTGCAATCTTCGTCATCATCTCGTCGGTCAACTTGTCCTTGTCTTCTGGAAGAAAACTCAAGGCGATATGGCCTACAGGCTTTGAGATTCTGGGATTCATCTGCCTTTGGAACTCAAAGCTGTCGATGATGTCATGTGTCGAAGTCAGCAATACACCATCTGAGGCAAGGATTCTTGCTTCCTCCTTACCTGTCACATAGTGGACGCATCTGCTAAAAGATGCTACCTTCATGATTTTTCCTATTATTTTTTCTTCTTGTTAGTGCCTTGTTTATACTCTCTGATGGTATTGGTAATCTCTCCAAGCAGGCTAACCAGTGGTGAGTATAAGTAGATGATGCCGTCCTGATGAGCCATCTTTGTCAGTTGGTTGAGGTTGTTTGCCATGCCTACCAATGTACGATACTCTTTTATGTCTGCCTCAGTACAGGGCTGCACGACCTTAGACTGTAAGGCCGACTCTCTGATATACTCTGCCATCCTCCTGTTCGCCTTTTTGCTCCTTGTCCTCAATATCTCGTAGTCCTTCTTGGAGAACTTGACCGTGACTGCCTTTGACAGCCGTTTGCCATCGGCAACGGTTGGTCTGCCTCCGTGCTTCTTATTGTCTTGATTCCTTGTTGCTATCATAACTTCAGTGTATTCACTTTAGTGACTATACTCACAGAATCTGCGACCAATGGGGAGCGGATTTCCCCCGCATCGTGAGGGCGGGCGAGGTCGTTTTCGGGATGCCGAAAACATAACCTCGCCGCACTCATACGAAAGTATCCAGACGTTTGTGCCACCTACGGTGTCAAGCCATTACATGCAGTCGCAGACTCCGTGCTTATAGTTTACAATTTATACCATTCTTTCAATTCGTCGCCATAGGTAATCAGGTGGTGCTTCACCATATTCTCTACGATGCCTGACGCACTCATACGCTTGCCTCCCAACCGTCGTGCTATCTTATCCAGTTCGTCGCGGAGGGAGGCACTGATGAAGATGGGCATACGGTTCTCTATCTTGGGAACAGGGAGATAGACAGAGCGGTATTCCTCGAAAGAGAGTCTGCGCTGCTTACTGCTCACTCGATGCACAGGAGGCAACTTGCCATCATTCGCGTCAGGAAGAGAAACAGGTTCTGCTTCCGTCATTGGAACATCAGAGGATTCTGATGATGGTTTGGGATCAGAAGGCTCAGCCGCTACCTTGACCATAGTTTTCTCCCCTATTTTCTCCTCATCGCAAACCTGCTGTGTTGTTTCCATAGACGTAGGTACAGTGACTGTAGTTGGTTGAATTGCTGCACTTGAATCGGTGGCTGCAATAGTTTTATCCTCTTTTGGCTGTTCATCCTGTTGTGGTTCCTTCTGATTACTGTCAGTCATGGCATACACAAGAGGATAGCGTTCTTCCATACTGCTTTTTGATAGGCTTCTGTCACTCCTCGCTTCCAGGAACCACTGCGTCACTTTCTTCTCTTCTTCCTCACTCATTTTTCCTGCTTTTACTTTCTTTTCCATTCAAATTGGTTTTAATCGTTTATACTGTGGCCAGAGCTGTCGCTACTGACCGTTTTTCATAGCAAAGGTAAGGTGATTGGAACAACCCTCCAAGCGTTTGGGTTTTCCTGCGCCATTCTGCATAGGATGTGGCCGAGGGTGCCTTTTTTCGGTTTTTGATTCCCTATTTTGCTAAGTGGATTTGGTGGATGGAGTGTAACAAGCGGATTCATTGTAGTGAGTGTACACATTGGCAACAGTGGATTCAATGTAGCCATTATAATAAAAGGTATAGTCATCGATAGAGGCCCGCTCATAATGACTTGCTTCTTTTGGCACGTCCATTAGTTCTGTAGTCCGGCACACCTGTAGTCCATCCATCCCATAGTCCTGCCAACCTACAGTCCGTTAGTCCATCCGTCCGTTACAACGTTGGAATGTTCTAATGTTGGTACGTTCTAACGTTGGTACGTTCTAACGTTGGTACGTAAGTACGTTGCAACGATAAGATGCACATTATGATTGTATGGTTTCTCAATTTCTTGATTGATTAAATATTTATCGATTTACTAGTTGATGAGTTTATGAGTTGATTTTTCAGACTATCGCTTGGTTGATAGATTTTGTGACTAATTTCGATATTTTGGACAAAAGGGTGGCGTTCGTGGCGCCCTTTATAGCGGCCACGGGTGCCAGTTGGCCTGAAAAATTTGGTAGGAACATCAAGATTATGTAACTTCGCATCGGATTTGAAGCAACTGGTTGCGCAGAATGCGCAGTTTTAGAGCGCAAATCAGCGCAAGTTGTCTCATGGCATGTTCAAGGTACGTGAAAGAAGCGTACCTTTGCATTGGATTTGAAAGACTGCTGTCCTCAATGTCACCGTTTTCGTGGGACATTCGGGGACAGTTGCTTTGAAAAATTGGTTTCGTCAGATTCTTACCGTACCTTCGCGGAGGCAAACGGTTAAAGACAGGATTGAAAGTCGAAAGGTTAAAGTCCTGTAAAAAATGAGCACAACCTACTAGTAAGTTGCGAACACGACCAAACGGAAAAGACTACCTTTGCCGACGATTCGATTTGACAATAATAACAACAAAATGAAAATAGAACAAAATGATTGAAATTGTTAACATTGAGAAAACGGCTTACGATAAGTTCGTAGGACAGTTTGAAGGCTTCGTCAAGAAGATGACGGAGATGGGCAATCGTGGCACTAACAAATGTCTGGGTGACTGGCTTGATAATGATGAGGTCTGCAAAATCCTAAAAATCAGCAAGAGAACCTTGCAGACTTTACGGGACAATGGTACGCTGGCATATTCGCAGATAAGCCACAAAACTTATTACAAGCAAGAGGATGTGCAGAGCGTTATTGACATTGTCAAGGACAGGAAAAAAGACGCTGCTTGGCGCAAGCCTCGCAAGAAGTCTGAAACAAAAAGAGATTGTATAACCACAGAAGACTAATGGAGTATGGATTTACAGAACAACGTGAATGAATTGATTACATTGAGGACTAGTGGCGTGGAGGATGCCATGAAGTCGATGAAGGACATTGAGAGCCTGTTTGACAGGGTGACGAGCAATTACCGTCCCTTACTGAACGGTGAACGTTATCTGTCAGACGTGGAGGTGTCGCATCGGTTGAAAGTGAGCCGACGCACCTTGCAAGACTATCGGGACAACGGTACCCTTCCTTATTTCAAGTTGGGTGGTAAGGTGCTGTATCGTGAAAGTGACTTGGAGGCTCTACTGCAAAGATGTTATCACCCTGTTATCAGTAAAGCGGCATCGCAGAAGATTGTCCTTTAGAAGGATTGACCCTCCAAAAAGAGAAACAGAAGAAAGACGGATATTCTGGCTATTGTCAGAGGCATCCGTCTTTCTTCTGTTTGGTGGAGATTATATCCCGTTGCCTATAGACTGAGTGACCGATGGCTGAAATCCACGTCGTCCACAATGATGCAGATGTGCTCATATGGACTGCGCTCGTAGGCTTTGTTGGTCATGTACTTGCGGAATATCCGTGCGTTTCGGCTTGGCAGTTTGTAGGTCAGGTAGAGTATCAAGTCCAGATTATAGACTTCAATAGTCCAACCGTCTGTCTCATGACTTGGGAATGGGATCCTTTCCGCTGTCTCATGCTCATACAACTCACTCTTCTTGTAGATGGAGCGGATTGCACGATAGACCAAAGCCTCTGGAAGTCCGAACATATCGGCAATCTCTTCCTTTGTCATCCATACATCTATCAGTGGCATATTCACCTTGCCGCCATCGGTCATTCTAATGATTCCTCTTTTCATAATCACGCTGTTTTGATGTTACTGAAAGATGCGTTGAGTTTGTTGCCCAGCATGGTCAGGTCGTTATCGAGTTTCTGAGTGGTGATGCGGGCATAGATTTGTGTAGTCACAATGTTGGTGTGTCCCAATACTCGGCTTACACTCTCAATGGGCATGCCATTGGTTAACGCCATCGTAGCGAATCCATGCCTCGCGCAGTGTGCGGAAATAGGTTTTTCAATGCCACACTCTTTCATCACAGGTTTCAGTTTTTTGCATACGCTCCAGTAATTCACTTCACCAAATACTGACTTCGGATTATCCTTTGGAAAGTTCTTGTAGCGTTCAATGATCTGAAGGGGAACGTCCAGCAACTTCACCTGATAGGGTATGCCCGTCTTATGACGCTTGCCCACTATCCACTTGTCGCCGTTGACCTCTATGATATTGTCCGTTGTCAGTTCCTTCAAGTCCACAAACGACAGGGCAGTGAAGTTCATGAACACAAAGAGGTCGCGGATGAAGGCAAGGTTGACATCCTCAAAATCATGCGTCATCACCGTCCTTAACTCATCCTCTGTCAGAAACGTGCGCTCCTTGCACTTGGGGCTGATGTGGAACTGGGCAAAGACATTGCGCTGTATCTTCCCGTTGTCATGGGCACGGCCAACAACTCCCTTCAAGTGCATGCACGACAGCCAGATGGTGGAACTGGCCAGACCTCGGTCATTGCTGAGATATACGGCAAACTCCTTGATGAAGTCGGGCGTAAGTTCCTGCATGGAAATATCTGTGCGTCGATGACAAGCCTGTAGGAAACTTGCCACATAGTTTCTCGACCTCACTTGTATCTTGTAGGTTCCGGATGCACGGTCTTTGTCAACACGCTTCTTCAGAGTAGCCAAGTCCTTGTCGAAGGCTCCCAGCAATGTCTCATACTCGCTGCCCAAACCTTGATAGGCGTTGCGCACCATTTCAGCCGTGACGAATGCCTCACGGTCAGACAGGTGTTGGTAGTGTTTGATAATCTGTGCCTTGATGTTGTCGAGGTCGCGGTTTATCTGCAACGCTTCCTTGCTGCGGCCTTTGGCACAGTTGCCCTTCACGTCCCACATCGTGAGTGGGATATTCATCTTGCAACTGAACTGCGACTGCGTTCCGTTGATTGTCACACGTCCCATAATCGGGACAATTCCGTTTTTCTCCTTACCCTTGTTGGCATAGAAGAGGATGTTGAAAGTCGATCTGCTCATAATTCTTTCCTTTTTTAAAATTTCGGCTGCAAAGATAATACCATTTTGGAAATTGCCTTTTCAGCAAATCAGTGCAGATTATGTCATCGAAAACCATTCGGTTCGGAACTCGTCATTCTTCCTTTTTTATGCCCTTGGATTTATGAAAGATTAACTCTCAGACAGGGGGGATATGGGTTACGAATAAGAGACCTAACTCTTTCATCGAACCGCATATATTTGCTTCGTGCCAACTTTCAAACTTTCCTCATTTTTCCCTGAATTGCCTTTATTTATGGGGCAAATTGCGTGATTTCTCCAAAAATGCTTTTCTAATTCAGCATTATTTCGTAACTTTGCAACGTCATGGTTTCTAACACGAACATATCACAACAAAATTGCATAGAGAAGTTGCAAAGCTGTCATTACATCCTCCGTAAGGATTATGGCATAATCTCTCTGCGCCTTTTCGGTTCTTTAGCTCGTAATGAGCACAAGGGAGACAGCGATATTGACATTTTTGTAGAAACAGAAACCCCAAACCCCTTTCTGCTCATGGAAGCCAAGGATTATCTTGAAAAGTCTATAGGTCGACCAGTAGATATTGTTCGCAACCATCGAAACTTAAATCCACGATTAAAAAAACGCATAGATAGAGATGGTATTACTGTCTTCTGAAAAAAAAGAACTCGCCCTTGATATACTCTATGATATCCAGTCCGCAATAGAGAGACTTGAAGAAAGAACAAGGAATGTCTATGATATAGATGACTTCTTGGACTCTTCTGACGGAATGATATTATTAGATGCAACTTGTATGTTGCTCATAGCAATAGGCGAGAGCCTTAAGAATTTAGACAAGGTAACTGATGGACAGCTCTTAAATTCCTATCCCCAAATACCTTGGAAGCAAGTAAAAGGCATGCGCGATATCATATCACACCATTATTTTGATATAGATCCAGCTCAGGTTCTCTGGATAACAACCAATGAATTAAGACCTCTAAAACAAGCAATAGATTATTTCATAAGTAATTTGGAAAAGGCTTAAAAACTGCGATTTAGCATTTTTTTGCACTTTTTCTTGTCTATTTCGCAGAAACTTCGTAACTTTGCAACGGAGGTGGTGTGTTCCATCCCGATATGCTACAGAATACTGATATTAACTAAATTATTATAAATGACGAAAAAACAAAACTTCCCAACCACTATAACTGTATCTATAGGTATATAGGCAACCTCACACGAGGATAGTCTATATAAGTTCTTCTGTTTCCTATAATCTTCCCATATAAGGGTATGTTGAAAAAGATTTTGAGATGAGTACAAACAGTGAAATAAACGAAATATTAAAGCAAGTTCTCGAAAGGACTTTTGAGAAAGTACAAAAGGCTTTTGACAATAATAGAGAGTGTCTTGTAAAGAGGGGTGAGAAGTCTTCGTCTAATGAGGTGACTACACTTGTGTTTCCCAAATATGGAGAGCACCGTCAAGGAATAGAGGACAAAACACGTATAAGCGAACAAGAGTTACGCTTTGCTTTCACAGAGGCTTTTGAAGAAATAGCTAAAGAAAATAATCTGTTCTACTCTGTAGAAACTCCGACTGAATCCAAATATTTATTCAATGGAGAAAATACGCCAAAAATAACTGACGACAAAGAAGGCGTGGGACAATCAGGAAATTTTGACTTCGTGATACACGACGATAAATTAAAGAGGATATGCCTAATTGAGTTCAAAAGTGGTTATCCGGAATCAAAATCTTTCAAAAAAGATTTCCTCAAACTTGCAAATCCTAATGAGGATGTGGACGAGATAAATCCTTTACGCTACTTTATACATTTGGTTGAAAAGTTTGAGAAGAACAAAATAAATAATCGTCTGAAATCTGCAAATGATATAATAGACGTAAGATTAAACAATAAAGCTGTTACAGTTAATTATGTTCTGTTCTCTCTTAGTGAAGATGAAGATGCTATAAAGAGTGATTTATCTGATATAATTAAAGAAAAGAGCCATATAAAATACTACAAATAAGTAAAATAAGAAAACAAATACAATAAACTATTTTATTAACTAAATTATTTACAACAATGAAAAAACTATTATCTTTATTCGTGCTCTTAGTGGCGATAGTCACGGGGGCAAGTGCAGACACCGAATGGGTGATGAAAGATTGGTCAACGGGTCATGCAGGATTGACTTATTGGGCAAGTGGTGCTTCTGCAGACATTCCTAGTACATCAACAGACAAAAACGTACCTGCTTGGGCAGATGAATCCACTTACAATACATACACAGGAACAGGTGGATCAAGTAACTTCCAATGGGATACCAGTAAAGACACTTGGAAAAGTAGTAATCCTAACAGAGTATGGTCTTTTGATGTAAATGCAAATGACGTGATTAAGGTTTACTTCATGGGAGGTGGTTCAGGAAACCGCTCTATGTACGTTTCATACAATGCATCAGGAACAAACCGTGACACAAATACAGCTTTCGGCTCTGCTACTGCTGATGGTTACACTCCTACCATTCTTTCTGCGACAGCTACAACCGCTGGTACTGTTTATCTGTGGTGTGATACGAATGTACGTGTATATGCTATAAAGGTTAAGTCAGGTGCTACTACAGCTCCTACAATCACAACAGACCTTCCTGCAACAGCAGACGTAACAGTAGGCGTAGCAGAGGGGTTCTCTATCGTTGCTACTGGTGCTACTTCTTATCAGTGGTATAATGGCGAGAATGCTATCGAGGGTGCAACATCTGCAACTTACTCTTACACAGCAACAACTGCTGGTACTGTAAACCTCAAGTGTGTAGCAACAAACTCTATTGGCAGCACATCTTCTACTGTTTGTGCTGTTACAGCTACAGCTCCAGCTAATCCTCCTGTAATTACAACAGACCTGAGCGCAGCTTACAACGTAAACAAGGGTAGTACTCTGGAACTCTCTATCGTAGCAGAGGATGCTTCTTCTTACCAGTGGTATGTAGATGGCGCAGCTGTAGCGGGTGCAACATCTGATTCTTACACATACTCTGCAACTACGATAGGTAGTGTTGCTGTCTATTGTGCAGCAACTAACGCAGCTGGTACTACAAATTCAGCTACAGCAACCGTGACAACAGTTGGTCGTGCAGACTGCAAACTTCTGCAAGTGAAGTATTCTAATAATTTTTACGCATTTATTAAGCAGCCAACGACAGAAAAGCCCGATGATCCTTACACAATTACTTCATATTATCTTGAAGGAGAAACTGCTCCTACAATCGAAAGTGAAAGTGTTATTGTATCAGATGGTGCTACATGGGCAGTTGCAGGCAACACTCTCACTGTAACTGCAGAGGACGGTACCACAAAAGCAGAGTTTACAATCAATACTCCTGTTGCAGTAAGTCCTTATACTGGTTTGGGTGAATATACATTTACAGCTACAGATGCTTGGGTAAAGACAGGTTATGCATTCGACACAGCAAGTGGAAAGAAGGGTTGGAAGTTCTCTAAGAATGATGAGTCTGATGGTAAATTGCGTAACGCAGATGGTAGAACTCGCATCTATCTCTTCGTAGGTCCTTGTAAGACCATCAAACTGACTTCTGGATGTGGCAGTGATCGTGATATAAGAGTATATCGTAATGGAACAGAAGTTCTTGCCAAAACAAAACTTGCTAAGAATGGTGGAACTGTAACATTCGATGGTGATGAAGATAATGCAGCTATGTACGAAGTTCGTTCAGCACAGACTGGTGGCGACGGCTCAATTGAGAAGATTACTATCGCTACAAGTACCGAGCCAGTTGCTATCCCATCGGAGGGAGTTGCAACATACGTAACAAAGCAGGCTCTTGACTTCTCTACTCAGAACGGTACTATCAAGGCATATGCAGTAACAGCTGTCAGCACTACTTCAGCTACTACCGCAGTAGTAGGTCAGGTACCTGCTGGTACACCTCTTCTCGTTAAGGGTGCAGAGGGCTCTTATGACATTGAGGTTATAGCAAGTGCAGAGGCTATCACCAACCTCTTGCTCGCTTCTGACGGAACCGTACAGGGTGGTGACAATATTTATGCTTACTCAAAGAGCGCTCTGAAGTTCAAGAAGGTTTCTGGCGAAGTAACTATCCCAGCAGGCAAGGCATATCTTCAGACAACAGCAGGCGATGCTCTCGACATCGTATTTGAAGACGAGGCAACAGCAGTTGACGCAATCGCTGAGGCAAGCGAGGCAGAGGCAGCTCCAGTAAAGGTTATCAAGAACGGTAAGCTCTACATCGGTAACTTTAACGTTGCTGGACAGCAGGTGAAGTAAGAATACTCATCCAGACCCACCCCGTCCCTCCCTGTGTAGGGAGGGGGATGGAGAGGGGAGGGACAGGGGATGGTTACATGTTAAACTTTTAATATCTTTATAAGATTATGATTAAGAAAGAATATATTCAGCCAGAGGTGAAGGAAGTAAAGATACTCCTTCCAACAATCCTCGCAGGTTCAGAGCAGGTAAGCACTGGAACAATTGATGACTCAAACGATATTGCGTCTGAGGAGTTCGGCTTCACAGAGGAGGACGAGTACTAAACAGTAAGTGAACTTATCCCTGTATCAGGGAAAATAATAGAGGAAACAGGCACGACGAATAATCGTGCCTGTTTTGCTTTTATAAAAACCACTTTGCCCATGCTTTTTTTCTGTTTCCCCTTTTTTCTTTGATGAGAAAGGAAAAAAGTTGTAAATATAAAAAACTTTCTCTCGCTCGAAATAACTCAAATAAATTTGGTTTTTTGCTCGCTTATTCGTAACTTTGCAGGTGGAAAGAGTATAACATAATACGATATAATATGCAAACAGTCTTTAATCCTATACAATTGCAACTGCTCCAGATGTTCTCTTGCATGAAATCGGAGGAAGAATTGAAGGAAGTTAAGCAGGTGTTATCTGAGTACTATATAAAGAAGGTAGAGGAACGCGCTAATACTTTGTGGGATAGCATGGAACTTGACCAACAGAAACTGGATGAGATGGCAAGCATCCACGAACGTCTCCCATATAGATGAAAGTAGTGCTTGATACAAATTGCCTGCTCCAGATAATCTTCCCCAAATCAAAATATAAAGATGTCTGGGTAGCTTTGATTAGACAAAAATACAGGATTTGTCTAACCAACGAGATTCTTATGGAATATCGTGAAATAATAGAAAGGAGATTCAAAGACATACAGTTTGCTGAGGCTGTGATAGAGGCTATTATTGCCTTGCCTAATACAGAGTTTGTTAATCCTTCATATCGCTTTAACTTGATAAAAGCGGATCCTGATGACAATAAGTTTGTCGATTGCGCAGTGACTGCTGGGGCAACTTACATTGTAAGTAATGACAAACATTTTGATGAACTGAAAGAATATGATTTTCCTAAGGTAGATGTGCGAACACTGTCAGAATTCTTCGATATCGTCAAGGGGCTTCAAACAAATTAATACGATAGGATTGCACTTTGCCCATACTTTTTCTGTACTTTCTCCCTTTTTCTTTGGAAAGAAAGAAAATTTTCAGACTTTTTTTTGCAGTTTCGCTAAAACTTTGTAACTTTGCACATGTAATAGGCAAGGGCAAAGGGAGTTTGCCTTGCGACAGACACTAAGTAATATTGGCTAAAAGATAGCTCAGGATTCCGACAATGCGCCTGCGAAAGGGTAAATGGTCGGGGTTCTTATTTTTTGTACGTCTAAACAATAGTTGATTAGAAATTAGATATTAATAATAAGAAATTATAAATTAGAAATTATGGCATACATGTCAAAAGAAGGCTACGAAAACCTCGTAGCAGAACTACATCGCCTTGAGGCTATAGAGATGCCCAAGGCAAGTGCCGCAATAGCGGAGGCACGCGACAAGGGAGACTTGTCGGAGAACTCGGAGTATGACGCAGCAAAGGAGGCGCAGGCTCACCTAGCTGAGAAGATAAACCAGCTGAAGTCCACCATAGCTGATGCTAAGATAGTGGACAAGAGCCGTCTGAGCACTGATGCTGTGCAGCTTCTCTCTAAGGTGGAGATGACCAATCTTGCCAACAAGGCGAAGATGACTTACACCATCGTGAGCGCCAACGAGGCTAACCTGCGCGAGGGCAAGATTTCGATAGAAACTCCTATTGCTCAGGCTCTGCTGAACCATAAGGTGGGCGACGAGGTTGAGGCTAAGATTCCTCGTGGTGTGCTGAAGCTGAAGATAGAGAATATTAGTTATTAAGACCCCTCTCCCAGACCCTCCCCCGAGGGAAAGGGAAGATATGAAGAGGAATAACAACAATCATTAATTAGGTAGTAAACCACCTGAACATACTACCCCCCTCCTCTCGGGAGGGGATAAAAGGGGTGGGGTCATTATGGATATTTTTTCAAAGATAGCAGCTGGCGAGATACCCAGCTATAAGTGTGCGGAGAACGAAGAGTTTTATGCTTTTCTGGATATAAACCCATTGGTGAAGGGTCATACGCTGGTTATTCCTCGCAGGGAGGTGGACTACATCTTCGACATGGAGGATGACGAGATACAGCGCTACCAGCTGTTTGCCAAGAAGGTGGCAAAGGCTGTGAAGGAGGCTTTCCCTTGCAAGAAGGTGGCACAGGTGGTGCTAGGACTTGAAGTGCCTCATGCTCATATACACCTTATACCAATGCAGAGCGAGGCTGACGTGGATTTCCGCAAGGAGAAGCTGCAGCTCTCTGCAGAGGAGATGAAGGAAGCTGCCGACAAGATTTACAGTAACTTTATAAAAAATAGGGAGTAGAATAGGGAGTAGAATAGGGAGTAGAATAGGGAGTAGAATAGGGAGTAGAATAGGGAGTAGAAGTGGGAGTAGAAGTGGGAGTAGAATAGGGCTCACCTGCAAATTCCTGTGTCTTACATTTTTTCTCGCAAAGATACTAAGAATAACTCTCTTCGAGAGCACAGGTCTGTAGCTTCATCCATTCGCCCCGAAAGCAAGCTTTCTGCGACCGTCTAACCTACATACCTACTGGTTGCACCAGTTATTCTTAGTTACGCGAAGTGCAAAGGCGGAGTCTGCGACTGCTACGCTAAGGGCTGACGCTTGATATAAAAAGTCGTTGTACCGCATGGTCACTTTGCGTAAGCTCCGAAGGAGCGTCTTGGCTCTTTGCGTAGAGATGATGAGCAGGCGATAGTCGGCGAGGGTTTGAGATATTCGCTTTGGGCAAGCTCGCTTGCCCAAAAGAGAATAATCGATAAAGTCTCAAAGGGTGCAACCCTAATCATCTCGGCTTGGCGAGAAATAAACAAAGAAATCCGTGTTTATCCGAGCTATCCGTGATAAAAATCAACACAGGGTTTTGCAAGTGACCCTAGAATAGGGAGTAAAATAGTGAGCAAAGGTGAAAAGTAAAAGGATTATAGCGGCAGGAGTGCTGGCACTGATAGCGTCTGCGTGGGTGGCGTTTATGTATCATCCTGCAACGGAAAGCGAACTGGAGGAAACGGACACCCAGGTTGTGACAGAGACACGTTATCTGTTGATGTCGGGAGACAGTACGATACTCTTCGCTTTCAGAGGCAGCAGGGGCGATACTCTGCTGTCGGGAATAGTAGATAAGGAAGCCAGGCTGACTATTGACACCATTGATGCGCAGTATATAAAAAGGTGGCAACTGCTGCCATACGGCAACGGACACTACGTGGCAGAGCCTTACGACACGCTGAAATTGACAAAGATGTCGTCAAGACAGCTACACGCCTTGTTGAAACGAGAGGCTGAGTATCTGGAATGGTCGAAGAAGGTGATGGCAGAACAGCGTGTGGACGTGGACTACTACCTGAGGACTCATCTGGTTACGGAGAGGGGTTTTGACGTGGTGCAGCGATATGGCAGATTGTTGACAATAGCAACGGACTCTGTGTTGTGTGCCGACTCTCTTGTTAAGAGAGCCTTGAGAGCAAACCGCCTGCGAGTGGTGCTGGATAGAAGATACCGACTTGCTGACAGCACAGGAGCAAGGCTGTATGTGAGGGTAGGCAAGGAGCAGGCTATGGCAAGGCTGAAGAAGCGTGAGGCTATGCGTCCCAAGCCCTTGATAAGCTGGGTTGACAGCATAGGCCATTACGAGGGAGAGCGAGACTCGTTGGCTTTGCCTCATGGCTATGGTTGCCTTTACAGCGAAGAAGGCGATTTCTACGTAGGCGAATGGGTGCATGGCAAGCGCACAGGCACTGGCTTCAGAATGGTACCTGAACACAGGCTGAGGATAGGCGAATGGCGTGAGGATAAATTCATAGGTGAGAGGATAGTACACATGCCTGAACGTATCTATGGCATTGATATATCACGCTATCAGCACGAAAAGGGCAGAAAAAGGTTCCAGATACAATGGGACAAACTGCGCATAACGAGTCTGGGAACATTCTCGAAGAAAAAGATAAAAGGCGTGGTGGATTACCCTGTGAGTTTCGTCTATATAAAGGCGACGGAGGGCACCACGGTGGAGAACAAATATTTCAGAGCCGACTACCAGGCGTCGAGGAAACATGGTTATCGCACTGGTGCATATCACTTCTTCTCGCTGAAGACGCTGGGTAGCCAGCAGGCAAGGCACTTCATGAAGATAGCTCGGTATCAGCAGGGAGACCTGCCACCTGTGATAGACATAGAGCCTACGGACAGGCAGATAGCCCAGGCAGGAGGAATAGAGATGGTTTTCAGAAACGTGAGAGGATGGATAAGCGAGGTGGAGAGACACTGGGGAGTAAAACCGATACTCTACATAAGTCAGCGTTTCGTAAACAAATATCTGCCGTTGGCACCAGACCTGAAACGTGACTATGACGTGTGGATAGCAAGGTATGGGGAGTATAAGCCAGATGTAAACCTCGTTTACTGGCAACTGTGCCAGGACGGCAGGGTGCAGGGCATACACGGACCTGTGGACTTAAACATCTTTAACGGATTTGAATTCTAAATCTTTGGAACGAAACGCTTCGCTACGAAAACGAAACGCTTTGCAACAAAAACGAAAACTATAAACTGTAAACCATAAACTGTAAACTGTAAACCATAAACTGTAAACTGTAAACCATAAACTGTAAACCATAAACGGTAAACTAAAACAATATGCAGGAAACAAGACAAAACAGAATATGTCGCCTGTTGCAGAAGGAGCTGAGTCTGATATTTCAGAGTCAGACGAGAGCCATGCACGGAGTAATGGTGAGTGTAACACGTGTAAAGGTGTCACCAGACCTCGGTATCTGCACTGCGTACCTGAGTATATTCCCTTCAGAGAAGGGTGAGGAGTTGCTGGAGAACATAAGGAAGAACACTTCTGCCATAAGGTATGACCTTGGGCAGAGGGTAAGAAACCAGTTGCGTGTTATTCCAGAATTACGTTTCTTTATAGACGATTCACTCGACTACATGGAGAAGATAGACGAATTACTGAAGAAGTGATTGTGAATAAGGAATAAGGGTGAAAGGAATAAGGGTGAAATAAACCATAAACTATGAACATTGAACTGTTTATCGCCAAGCGTTACCTCTTCTCGAAGAAGAGCACCAACGTCATAAATGTCATTTCTGGCATAAGCGTCGTAGGCGTGATGATAGCCACGATGGCAATGGTGGTGGTGATGAGCGTGTTCAATGGTTTCAGCGACCTTGTGGCAACTTTCTTCACATCCTTTGACCCACAGCTGAAGGTGGTGCCAGTGGAGGGCAAGACATGTGCTGCTGACGACCCTGCTCTGGTTGAGATAAAGAGCATGGAGGAGGTGGAGATAACGAGCGAGACGGTAGAAGACCAGGCGCTGGCTGTTTATAGAGATAATCAGTCGATGGTGGTGGTGAAGGGTGTGGATGACAACTTCAGTCGCATTACCAACATCAATAACATCTGCTATGGCGAGGGCACATTTGCCCTGCATGCCGCAGACCTGCAATATGGCATTATGGGAATACGCCTGGCAAACAGTATGTCTGTCGGAACATATTACCCAGGTTATCTGCACGTATATGCTCCACAGAGAGAGGGACAGCTCGACGTGATGAATCCTATGACAGGCTTTGTGGAAGACTCGCTCTTGTCGGCAGGAGTCGTATTCTGTGTGCAACAGGGCAAATATGACGGCAGTTACATACTTACCAGTTTGTCGTTTGCAAGGATGCTTTTCCAGTGTGACGGTGAGATTACGGCACTCGAAGTAAAGTTGAAGGCTGGTTCAGACACGCAGAAGGTGAAGGAGAAGATGCAGGGAATAGCAGGCACAAAATTCAGGGTGCTCGATAGATACGAACAGCAGGAGGACACTTTCAACATCATGAAGATAGAGAAACTGATGGCTTACGTATTCCTCACGTTTATACTCGTGGTGGCATGTTTCAACATTATTGGTTCGCTGTCTATGCTGATAATAGACAAGAGCAAGGATGTGGAAACCCTGCGCAGTCTTGGTGCAAGAGACTCTTTTATAAAGAAAATCTTCATAGTGGAAGGTTGGCTGATAAGCATTATAGGTGCTGTGGTGGGTGTGTTGCTGGGACTGGCGTTATGCTGGGCACAACAGCAGTATGGCATTGTTTCGTTAGGACAGAGTGCTGGTGCCTTCGTCATAGATGCCTACCCTGTAAGCGTTCATTACAGTGATGTCGCTCTGATATTCTTCACCGTAGTGCTGGTGGGATTCCTCTCGGTGCTCTATCCTGTGCGCTATGCGCTGAAACGGGAACTTTAACGGGCTCCGAGCTCTGTCAATAGTCTTTAC
The DNA here is from genome assembly GCA_002394365.1 of Prevotellaceae bacterium UBA4332. GTDB lineage: Bacteria > Bacteroidota > Bacteroidia > Bacteroidales > Bacteroidaceae > Prevotella. Next base: position 59,504 of record DGTQ01000024.1, on the reverse strand, counting down.
ACCCCTCTCGGTCTCCCCGTTTTCGGGGAGCAGAAACGCCTGAGCACCTATTGGAGCGCAAGAGCGGGAACGCCACGCCACTTCGTGGCTACGAAAACGAAAACCGTAAACGGTAAACTATAAACCGTAAACCGTAAACTATAAACTATAAACAATAAACCCCTAAACAATAAAAAAACAATGTCAGAGAGAAAGAAAATAGTAGTATTGACAGGCGCAGGAATGTCTGTAGAGAGCGGCCTCACTACTTTTAGAGATGCTGGAGGCTTGTGGGACAACTATCCAGTGGAGCGTGTTGCCACTCACGAAGGTTGGGAAGACAACCCTGATTATGTGAATGACTTCTACAACATGCTTCGTGTGAAATATAAGGACGTTAAGCCCAACGAGGGACATCTCTTGTTGAAAGAACTGGAAAAAGACTTCGACGTGGTGGTTGTAACGCAGAATGTTGACGCCCTGCATGAGGCTGCTGGTTCGAGCAAGGTGATACATCTGCATGGCGAGATGATGAAGATGTGCTCAAGCCGTGATGTTAACAATCCTCGCTATTGGGTGTCATTGCCCCACGAAGGATTTGGAGAAACAGGGCTTGAGGTGCCACATGGAGCGAAGGCAGCTGACGGCTCGTTGTTGAGGCCTTACATAGTGTTCTTTGGCGAGAGTGTGCCAAACATGTATGATGCAGTGCAGGAGGCACAGACGGCAGACATCTTTATCATAATAGGGACATCGCTGAATGTGTATCCAGCAGCTGGTCTGGTACAATATGTGAAAGCCGATATACCAATATACCTCATCGACCCAAAGCCAGTATCGGCGAAGCAAAATATAACCCACCTGGTGTGTGGTGCAAGCGAGGGCATGCGGAGGCTCTGCGAAAGCCTGCGACCCCTCTCCTAAATCCCCTCCCGAGGGCGGGGGAAACATTACAAATAAACTATTCACATTTTAACTAATTATTACCTCACTGAAGCATATTCTTTCCCTCCTCTCGGGAGGGGGATGCAGGGGGTGGGGTAGCTTAAAAACGATGAAAATACTTATCATGAACGGTCCGAACCTCAATCTGCTTGGGGTAAGAGAACCAGGAATATATGGCAATGACTCTTTCGAGAGTTATCTGCCTAAGTTGAAGGAACGCTTTCCGCAGGTGGAGATAGAGTATTACCAGAGCAATGTGGAGGGTGAAATGATAAACAAGCTTCAGGAGGTGGGCTTCACCTATGACGGCATAGTGCTTAATGCTGGTGCCTATACCCACACGAGTGTGGCTCTTCATGACTGTATTCGTTCGCTGAAGTCGCCCGTCATAGAGGTACACATCAGCAATGTTTTCACTCGAGAGGATTTCCGCCATCATTCTTACCTCTCTCCTGCCTGCAAGGGCGTTATCTGTGGATTCGGACTCGACAGCTACAGGCTGGCAGTGGAAAGCCTTGTTGCAGTTCACAGTTCATAATTCACAGTTCACAGTTAATTTCTAATTAATTTGTAGCGCAGTGAAGAGTCACACACAAGACCCTAACCACACCACGCTAAGTGGCGAAAGACTGCTCGACGAGTATGTCCTTGAGCACAGCGACGACGAGCCAGAGTACCTCTACCGACTTTGGCGCGCTACCAATGTGCATTTGCTTCATGGGCGCATGGCGTCAGGCAGGCTGCAGGGCAGGCTCTTGAAGATGTTCGTTGAGATGATACGTCCGCAGAATATTCTGGAGGTGGGCACTTTCTCAGGCTATTCTGCTCTCTGCATGGCAGAAGGGCTGGCAAACGTTAACGGGAACGATAAAGGGAGACTCTATACCTTCGAGATAAACGATGAGCAAGAGACTTTCACAAGAAAGTGGATAGAAGAATCACCTTGGGCAGACTATGTTACCTTTATAATAGGTGATGTAGCAAAGGAAGGCAGGGAATTGGGAGTGAAGTTTGACATGGCTTTCCTCGACGGAGATAAAAAAACTTATGTGGAAACATACGAGGCAATACTGCCATTGATGAACAAGGGTGGCATAATCCTTGCCGACAACACCCTTTGGGATGGTCATGTCATAGACCAAGACTATGATAGGGACCACCAGACGCAAGGCGTCCGCCGATTTAATGATTACATAAAAAATGACCCTCGCGTTACGAGAGTCATACTTCCGCTAAGAGATGGACTGACGATTATTAGAGTTCACAGTTCACATTGTTCAGTTCACAGTTCATAGTTCACAGTGCACAGTTAGGGTTTCATATATATTTGTGGTAAATTTAACTATGCACTATGCCCTCTAAATTTAACTGTGAACTGTGCACTATGAACTGTGCACTGTTTTAAGGTTTCTCGGATGGTGCTGCTCTATCTCCTGCCTCAGGGTGGACATGTCGATGTGGGTGTAAATCTCTGTTGTGCCAATGCGTTCGTGGCCTAACATAGCTTGGATGGCACGCAGCGAGGCACCACCCTCAAGTAATGCTGTAGCAAACGAATGGCGAAGGGTGTGTGGAGAGATGGTTTTCTTTATGCCTGCCATTGCTGCCTGCTGCTTTATCATGATGAGTATCATGGTGCGAGTAAGGTGGGCTCCCCTTCTGTTGAGAAAAACATAATCTTCCTCGCCAGACTTTATTTTCATGTGGCAACGGTCATCATACCACAGGTGAAGCTCCTTTATGGCTTTGCCCGAAATGGGAACAAGACGTTCCTTAGAGCCTTTGCCCCAGATTCTCAGAAATCCCTCATCTTCATAGACCTGCGAAAAAGTAAGGTTGACCAATTCCGAGACACGCAGTCCGCACGAAAACAAAACCTCGATGATGGCACGGTTGCGGTGTCCTTCCCACTTGCTCAGGTCGATGCTTGCCTCAAGCATATCTACCTCCTGCGTAGAAAGCACCTCTGGCAGATGCTTGTCCTGTATGGGCGACTCAAGCAGTTCCGCAGGGTCTTGCTCCACCCAGCCGTCCATCGCCAGGAACTTGTAGAAGGCTCTGACTCCGCAAAGAATCCTTGCATGGGTAGAAGAGGCAATGCCCATGTCGTGCAGTGAGGCAGAAAATTCTTGCAGGTCCTTCAGCTGAAGAGAGAGCATGTCCCTGTCTCCGCTCCATGCCCGAAGCTTGTCCACATCCCTCAGGTAGGCATCCTGCGTGTTGGGCGATAATCCGCGCTGTAGCCTTATGTATCGTCTGAAAGCCGCTGTATGATTGCTTTTGTTTGTCAAAGTGCTGTAGATTTTGTTTTTTCGATGCTTGTTGGTGGTTTGGCAGAAGTTCTAACGACGATGCAAAGTTACTGCAAGTTTTGTGTCTATACAATAGGCGTGTCCCTTTTTAACATTTCGCCCCTTACTTGGGAAAAATCGCTTGCAGAACCAGTGGTTCTACATGCAGAGGCAGTGGTTCTACGCGCAGAACTAATGGTTCTGCAGCCAGAACTGGCGGTTCTGTTTTCGGGTTAGAGAGTGCTGGCTGTAAAGTGCTGATTTACAATTCTTTGCCAGAGGGCAGAAAAGCCGCCTTCTCCATGGCTGATTTTTCAGGACAAAAGACCGAAAATTGCCCGTAGGTATGTCCTTTTTTAACATTTCATATTTAATGCCCCATAGTCTATCCACGTTTTTTTTCCTCGTTTTCCTCGTTTTCCTCATTTTCCTCAACTTCCTCTCCCCCACGTACATGTACGCACGTTATTATAATAATAAAATTAACCCTTTCCTTAATAATGGTTTTCCCTTCTTATAAATTTTTCTTGAAACAGGTATCAAAACAAGTATGAAAATGAGGGAAAATTTACAATCAGGGTAGGGAGTCAAAAGAGCTAGGCAACCGAAATGGGAAAATGAGGAAAACGAGGAAAATGAGGAAAAACACAAAAACATCTGCAAGACGCAGCAGGAAGGGAGAAGAATTGCTAAAATTTCTTAATTCCTTATGGCAACTGATACGAAAAAAGAAATTTATTGCTATCTTTGTAACGAAATGAAGTTTCTAACCAAACGTACACAAAAAATACTAAATTACAAAAAACACTCTATTATGGCAAATTTACAGAATTTCTCCCTTGAGGGAAAGAACGCGTGGATTACTGGTGCTTCTTATGGTATCGGTTTCAACATTGCTAAGGCATTCGTTGCTGCTGGTGTGAAGACTATTGTCTTCAATGACATCAACGAGGCAGCTCTTGAGAAGGGCTTGGCTAACTACAAGGAGGCAGGCATCGAGAACGTAAAGGGTTACGTATGTAACGTATGCGACGAGGTGGCTGTTGCTGAGCTCGTTAAGAAGATTCACGAAGAGGTAGGTCAGATTGACATTCTCGTAAACAACGCTGGTATCATCAAGCGCATACCTATGCACGAGATGAAGCGCTCTGAGTTCCAGGCAGTTGTTGATGTTGACCTGGTAGCTCCTTATATCTGCGCAGCTGCTGTTATCCCAGAGATGATGGAGCGCAAGGAGGGTAAGATTATCAACATCTGCTCTATGATGTCTGAGCTTGGTCGTGAGACGGTTTCTGCTTATGCTGCTGCCAAGGGTGGCTTGAAGATGCTCACACGAAACATCTGCTCTGAGTATGGCGAGTACAACATCCAGTGTAACGGTATCGGCCCTGGCTACATCGCTACTCCACAGACAGCTCCTCTGCGCGAGCGTCAGCCAGACGGCTCTCGTCATCCATTCGATTCATTCATCTGCGCCAAGACTCCTGCTGGACGCTGGCTCGACCCATCAGAACTCGGTGGTCCTGCTGTGTTCCTGGCTTCTAAGGCTTCTGATGCCGTTAACGGTCACATACTCTACGTTGACGGCGGTATCCTTGCTTACATCGGCAAGCAGCCATCATAAGGCACAGGTGTAACTAATACGGAACCCCCCTCGTTCCCCCCTCCATGGGGGGACGTATGGAAGTCTCCCCTTTGGGGAGATTCAGAGGGGGCATACAAGTAACCAAGTACAAAGGGGAACCATCGGGCTCCCCTTTTTTGTGTGAAAAAAAGTGCAAACATACCTTAAAAAACAGCGGTTCAGTCGATAAATATCATAATAAAACATACAATGAATCCTATTTTTCAATTTTCAATTTTCAATTTTCAACTTTTCTTTGTAACTTTGTAGCTGATTTTGATGCTTTTACACACAAAGGAAAGAATGACAAAAAGACTATATTGCCTCTGGGCTTTGATTATATCCATACTGTTCAGCGTATCATCCTGCATGAAGGATGATGCAACTTCTTCTTACACTACTTACGAAGACACAGCCATAACATCTTTCACTCTCGGAACGGTGAAAGTAAGTCGCTATGTAGGAAAGAAAAAATATGCAAAGGATGCCGATGGCAACCCCGTTGACAGTTTCTTCACCTACAACTATTCTGGCAGCAAGACGCCAGTGTATATAGACCAGCTGACGAAAGAGATATACAATACCGACTCCCTGCCTGCGGGGTCGCACATGAAAATGCTGGCAACCGTAAATACAAAGAACTATTCATCAATGAGTTATCGCGACTGGGATGCAGCTGATGACGCAACGTGGACCAGATATAATTCGGGTGACTCTATTGTGTTCGGCGAGGACAGGGCAGACTCAAAAGCCCTGCGTTTTCGTGTATGGGCAACACAGGGTGACTACATCTGTGACTACAAGGTGCTAATCGTAAGCCATAAGGAGTATGCCGATTCTTTCCAGTATGTAACCCTTGCTCAGCAAACGATATTTGCAGATGCAGAGAAACTGAAGGGCGCAGCTACATATACGGGTGTGTATGTGATGGCTAAAAAGGGTACGGAGAACAAGTTGTATTGTGGCTCAAACTACGGAAGCAGCTGGACAGAGAAAAAGACTTTCGGAAGCGAGGCTACCATGGCTGAAGAGGAAGGTCAGCTCTACGTTCTTGACAACAACATCATTTACCACGGCGACGGCACGACGTGGGACGAGGTAGATGTGTCTGTCCACAAGCTGAAGATGCTGCTCGGCGGCAGTAACGGCTCTCTTTTTGCCATAAACGAAGATGGCAAGATAGTGGAAGGACAGACGAGCGAGATTGCATCATGGACCTCTGCTGACGCATGGACAGTGGACGAAGTGTATGGTAACGAAGAATTGTTGCCAACAAAGGATATCTGTTCGGCATCAGTGGACCAGCGTGTGAATACGAATGTCTCGCGCATAACGATTATCGGAAACAAGGCGAGCTATACAGAAAAGGGCGATACGTGTGCCGTAGTATGGAACAAAAACGTAGGCAGTATCGTCGAGGAAAAGTGGGTGTATAACGATCCAGCTGATTCAAAGATAAAGTCTCTGGCCCTGCCTGCTATGGAGAATCTCTCTGCCACACCATACTACAACGGGTGGATACTCGCCATCGGCGGTAAGGGGCTTAATGCTACCACACCACTCGTAAACAAGCCATACCAGAGGGTGTACTGCTCTGAGGACGGCGGCACGTCATGGCATAAACTTGCAGGATTGCGTATGCCAGACCTCACGCTGAGCAGCGACAAACCTACTCTCATCATAGCTGATGTAGAGGGCTATTTCTATATCATTAGTGCTGATGGAGGCAAAACATATCGTTGCAAGCTGAATAATGCAACGTGGAAATCTACGGACTACCAGGAGTACAAGGAGGATTAGTTCAAAAAAGTTCAGGTTTTGAAAAGGATTCTTGCAATAATATTGATTCTTCATTCTTCGTTCTGTGCTCTTTACCTGAAAGCGCAGGATGATGTAGAGTATCGTATGGAGTTAGGTGTTGGTGCCAACTTTACTTCCTATCAGGGAGATTTCTCCAACGGGCTTTTCAAGAACATGCAGCCAGGCGGTTCGGTGCTGTTTCGCGCTATACTGAATCCGCGTTCAGCCATGCGAATCAACGCGATGGTGTCAAAACTCAAGGGAGACGTGAGTGCGATGGATACGAGGTATCCTGACGTGACAGATTTGAAATACTCTTTCGGCAACACTGTCGTGGACCTCTCTGCGAGCTATGAGTATAACTTCTTCCCTTACGGAACGGGAAGGGACTACAGAGGAGCTAAGCGTTTTACTCCTTTCATCTCCTTGGGTTTAGGTCTGACTTATGTGAACTGTAAGGACGGCACCTACGATTACGGTGACGGTTCGGGTAGCGGAGGAGATTTTCACCCCCAGCACAGTACGTCAAAATCAGTGGTGACGGGCAATGTGCCGATAGGCGTAGGCGTGAAGTACAAATTAGGTGCACGTACAAATATCTCTTTTGATTGGCAAGTGCATATCTCGTTCTCTGACAAGCTTGATGGTATAGATGACCCTTATCGTATAAACAGTTCTGGAATGTTCAAGAATACCGACTGTTATTCGGCTTTCACCCTTGCGTTGACATACAGCCTTTCGCCAAAGTGCTCAACATGTCACAAGGACAGATAGGGAAGCCCCCTCCGTCTCCCCACAAGGGGGGGAGAGTGAAAGGGAGTAAAAGTGGGAGTGAAAGTGGGAGTAAAAAAAGAAGTAAAAGAGGATAGAACATAAAAAAATATAAAGTGATAGATAAAAACAACATACCACAGCATATAGCCATCATCATGGATGGTAATGGCCGTTGGGCTATGGAGCGCGGACAAGTTCGCACAGCAGGCCACATAGAGGGCGTCGCAGCCCTTCAGCGTGTTACGGCAGATTGCTGCAGATTAGGCGTAAAGTATCTCACGTTGTATGCTTTCTCTACCGAGAACTGGAATCGTCCCGATGATGAAGTGGCAGCCTTGATGGGCTTAGTGCTTACACACCTTACGGAAGAACTCTTTGACAAGAACCATGTCAGGATGCGTGTAATAGGCGACCGTTCACGTTTGCCAAAGGCTGTATTGGAAAAGCTGGAATGGATGGAAGAGCATACGGCTTCATATGATGTCATGACCGTAACGCTTGCCATCAGCTATTCTTCACGCTGGGAAATAACCGATGCAGTAAAGAAGATAGCACGGGAGGCTAAGGAAGGAAAACTCGACGTAGAGAAAATAACAGAGGATACCATAAGCGAGCATTTGAACTCGTCTTTTCAGCCAGATCCCGACCTGCTCATTCGTACTGGTGGCGAGGTGCGCATATCTAATTATCTGTTGTGGCAGATAGCTTATTCAGAATTATATTTCACACCAGTATATTGGCCAGATTTCAACAATGATGAGTTGCTGAAAGCGGTTGAATATTACCAAACGAAGCAGCGCCGTTTTGGTAAGACAGAGGCACAAGTGGAAGAAGAAAATGCAGGCACAGTTGAATAAAAGAATATACATATTTGTAGCGACATTGCTCTTGACTGCTGCCACAACTTTGCAGGCGCAGGTAAAGGAGATAAATCCTGACATTTCATACGCTTCGTCAGTGCGCATGCTTAACATAGGCGCACTGAGGGTAAGTGGTGTAGAGGGGTATGAGGACTACATGCTGACAAGCATTTCGGGACTCAGCGTCGGACAAGAGATTTCTGTGCCAGGCAGTGAGATAACTGAGGCTGTAAAGAAATACTGGAAACATGGCTTGTTTTCAGAGGTGAAGATAGCTGCAGACTCAATTGTGGGAGATAGCATATACCTGCACATTTATCTGAAGACTCGTCCGCGTGTAAGTCAGATTAACTACACTGGTGTAAAGAAGAAGTCAGAGCGTGAGGACCTTGAGCAGAAACTCGGTTTGCTGAAAGGTTCGCAGGTTACACCAAACATGATAGCCCGAGCTAAAATGCTTGCCCAGAAGTATTACGAGGACAAGGGCTTCAAGAATGCTGAGATAGAAATTACCCAGCGAGACGACGTAACAGAGAAGAACCACGTAATTCTCGACATTGATATAGACAGGAAGGAGAAGACGAAGGTTCATCGCATATATTTTGAAGGAAACAAAGCTCTGTCAGATAAAAAACTGAAGGGCGGTGTGTTTGGTGGTGGAGCCTTGAAGAAACTCCATGAAGTAAACAAGCTCAGCAGTTTCCTGAGAAGCAAGAAATTCACCCCCGAGAGATATGCAGAGGACAAGCAGAACCTGCTTGACAAATATAACGAGTTGGGCTATCGCGATGCCGTTATCCTGAAGGATAGTGTTGCGACGTATGACGACAAGCACGTTGATATTTACTTCAAGCTGTATGAAGGACAGAAATACTATATCCGCAACATCACGTGGGTAGGCAATACGGTATATACTACAGATTATCTCTCTACTTTGCTCGGCATGAAGAAGGGTGATGTGTATAACCAGAAATTGCTTAACAAGCGTTTGAGAGAAGACGAGGATGCTGTTGGTAATGCTTATTGGAATAACGGCTATCTGTTCTACGACCTGCAGCCAGTGGAGATAAATGTGGTGGGAGACTCTATCGACCTCGAGATGCGCATACAGGAAGGACCTCAGGCACACATCTCCCATGTTCGAATTTCTGGTAACACGAAGCTGTATGAAAAGGTTGTGCGTCGTGAGTTGCGTACAAAGCCAGGAGACCTGTTCTCAAAGGATGCTCTGATGCGTTCTGCACGTGAGCTGGCTTCAATGGGACATTTTGACCAGGAGAAGGTAAATCCTGATGTGAAGCCGAACTATGAGGACGGTACTGTGGACATCAACTGGGAATTGGAGCAGAAGTCCAACGACCAGGTGGAGTTCTCACTCGGCTGGGGACAGACAGGTGTGATAGGTAAGATAGGCTTGAAGCTGAACAACTTCTCCATGGCAAACCTCTTCCGCAAGAAGGGAGAGCGTCGTGGTATCTTGCCTGTAGGAGATGGTGAGACTCTTGCGCTCAGTGCCCAGACCAATGGTACCTACTATCAGGCATACAATGCGTCATATTCTACCGCATGGTTCGGAGGCAAGCGTCCGATACAGTTCAGTGCTGGCGTGTTCTACTCTAAGCAGACCGACGTAAACTCAAATTACTACAATACCAACTGGCAGAATAGTTATTATCAGTATATGAGTGGTGTGGGTACAAACTACTCAAACATTACCAACTATTACGACCCAGATAAGTATGTGCAGATGTTTGGTACGTCAATAGGATGGGGTAAGCGTCTGCGTTGGCCGGATGACTACTTCCAGCTCTCCCTCACGTTGGCATATACACGTTATATGTTGCGCAACTGGAATTACTTTATTGTAAAGAACGGTAACTGTAATAATATCAACCTCAGCATAGCTCTCACACGTAACTCTACAGACAACCAGATATTCCCACGTCGTGGTTCGGAGTTCAGTTTGAGCGTTGCTCTTACTCCACCATGGTCAGCGTTCAACAACAAAGACTACAAGAATCTTGCCACCAATCCATCCGCTGCCAACTATGCTGACCAGCAGCAGGAGAAGTATCGCTGGATAGAGTACCACAAGTGGAAGTTCAAGTCACGTACCTTCACTTCGCTTACTAATGGTCAGAAGTGCCTTGTGCTGATGACGAGGGCTGAGATAGGCATACTCGGTCACTATAATAAGTACAATAAGTCGCCATTTGAGACGTTCTATATGGGTGGTGACGGTATGTCAGGTTATTCTACCAGCTATGCAGAAGAGACTATCGGCCTGCGTGGTTACGAGAATGGTTCGCTGACGCCATCTGGTGCAGAGGGTTATGCCTATGACCGCTTCTCGGTAGAGTTGCGTTATCCATTCTTGCTCGGCAATACAACCATTTATGGTCTTGGCTTTGCTGAAGCTGGTAATGCTTGGCATGACGCATCAAACTTTAATCCGTTCAAGATGAAACGTTCTGCAGGAATAGGTGTGCGTATCTTCCTACCAATGGTCGGTCTTATGGGACTTGACTGGGCATACGGTTTCGACAAGGTATATGGTACTAAGGGTGGAAGCCACTTCCACTTCATACTGGGTCAGGAGTTCTAATCAGTTCATAGTTATGAGAAGGCTATTGATAGTAATATTCATTCTTCATTCTTCATTCTTCGTTCTTAATTCAAGTGCGCAGAAGTATGCCTTGATAGACATGGAGTATATACTGAAGAATATCCCTGCCTATGAGCGAGCTACGGAGCAGTTGTCTCAAGTGAGCAAGCGATGGCAGGCAGAGGTTGAGGCTCTTAACACCGAGGCCACGACCATGTATAAGAACTATCAGAACGAGATAGTGTTTCTCTCGCAAGACCAGAAGCAGGCTCGTCAGGATGCGATAGTGAAGAAGGAAAAAGAAGCTGCCGATTTGAAAAAGAAGTACTTCGGTCCTGAAGGTGAATTGTTTAAGAAAAGAGAAAGTCTTATGTCGCCTATACAGGAGGAGATATACAATGCAGTAAAGGAGGTTGCCGAGTTGCGAGGTTACCAAATGGTTGTGGACCGCTCAGGCAATGCAGGGATTATCTTTGCCTCTCCTAAGATTGACATCTCCAACGAGGTACTCAATAAACTGGGCTATTAGAAGGAAAATTAACTATAATAATAAATAAGGTAAAAGAAGAAAGAAAATGAAAAAAGTAATTATCGCCCTTGTTGCTATGTTTTCTGTAGCACTTGGCGCAAACGCACAGAAGTTTGGTCACGTTGACACACAGTCTATCATGCAGTCACTTCCTGAAATTACAAAGGCTAACGGTGAGTTGCAGGCAAAGGCTCAGGAATTGGACAACCAAATGAAGGAGATGCAGGACGAGTTCCAGAAGAACTATGAGGCTTACGAGAAGACAAAAGCTACTCTTTCTGCACAGGACCAGCAGACTCGCGAGGCTGAATTGCAGGAGCAATACAATAAGATTCAGAGTGCTGCTCAGCAGAATCAGCAGGAGATACAGAAGTTGCAGCAGGAGAAGATGCAGCCTATTCAGCAGAAGATTATGACTGCTATCCAGAATGTAGGCAAGGCTGGTCAGTACACCTATATCTTCGAGACTTCTGCTCCTCTCTATACAGGTGCAGGTTCAAAGGATCTCACAGCAGAGGTTAAGGCTGAGATAAACAAGATTAAATGAGAAAAATAATATTTACAATCATAATGATATGCTCTGTCTTCTGTACAGCAAATGCGCAGAAGATAGGGCATTTCAGTTATAAAGCAGTGATGCAGGCATTGCCAGCCTATGCCGCCGCTCAGCAGAATTTGGAACGCATGCGCAAGCAGTATGCTGACGAGCTGCAGGCTTCGGAAAAGGAGTTTTCGGAGAAGTATGAGTTTTTCATTGAGCAGCAGTCATCTCTCGACCCTTCAATAAGTGAGAAGCGACAGTCTGAGCTGCGAGATCTCTATAACAATAATATAAGGTTTCGTGACAGTTCACGCCGCTTGATACAGCAAGCTGAGATTGACCAGATGAAACCCATAAAAGAAAACCTTCAGCGTGCTATCAATACAGTAGGGAAGGAGGGTGGCTACACTCTTATCGTCAATACAGATAGCGATGCCTGTCCTTATGTTGATATGTCTCAAACGGATGACGTCACATCAGCTATACTCAAGCAAATGAAGTAACCCTCAAACCCCCTCAAACTCCCCCCCAAGGGGGAGAACAAAGCTCCTCTCCTTTGGGGAGGTCAGGGAGGGGTCTCAACATTTAACTCTCAACCCTCAACTATAATTCCCTTGTCACCAATCGGTATTTTTGACTCAGGCTATGGTGGTCTCACCATTTTCCAGCAGTTGCGAAAACAGCTGCCGGATAGGGACTTCATGTATCTCGGAGACAATGCACGTGCTCCCTATGGCTCAAGGAGTTTTGACATTGTATATGAGTTCACGCGTCAAGCTGTAATGAAACTCTTCTCGATGGGGTGCAAACTTGTCATCCTCGGTTGTAACACAGCTTCGGCTAAGGCTCTTCGCACCATACAGCAACGTGACCTCATGACAACTGGAACGTTAATTGGAACTTCAAACCTCAAACCTCAAGCCTCAAGCCTCGTGGAGCAGGGATATAGAGTTCTCGGAGTAATACGTCCCACGGTGGAAGTGATAGGTAGACTCACACAAAGCAGACACGTAGGCGTGGTGGCTACAGAGGGTACTGTGCGCAGTGAGAGTTACACGTTGGAGATTGCTAAATTCTATCCTGACATAAAGGTAACGGGGCAGGCTTGTCCACTTTGGGCTGCAATAGTAGAAGCAGGAGAGAGTGAGAGTGAGGGAGCAGAATTCTTTGTTCGTAAACGTATAACACAGCTCCTTGAGAAAGACCCCCAGATAGATACTATCATATTGGGGTGTACTCACTATCCGCTATTGATGAACGCTTTGCGCAAGGCAGTGCCTCCAGGTGTCAACATCGTAGCACAAGGAGAGTATGTGGCACGCAGTCTGGAGGACTATCTCCATCGTCATCCCGACATAGATGCAAACTGTTCGCGAGGTGGAACGGCTCAGTTCTTCACAACAGAGTCGCCAGAGCGATTTAAGGAGTGTGCTGCGATGTTCCTTCATGAAGATGTTAATGTGCAACACATAGACCTGTAAACAGGGCATAAAAATAGCAAATTGTCACTATATAGACCATTTCCCTAACAAAATGTTTTGTCATGTCAATAATTTTGAGTAATTTTGCAAGCACTTTAAGGGATAACAGTCTTTTTACAGACGGAAAGACAGCGACATTTCAATCTATAAACAACAATACTACAATGGCAGAAGCATTAGACATTAAAGAGCTCGACCAGGTGGTCGTTCGCTTCTCAGGTGACTCCGGTGATGGCATGCAGCTCGCCGGAAATATCTTTTCTACGGTATCTGCTACCGTGGGTAACAGTATTTCGACATTTCCTGACTATCCAGCCGACATACGTGCTCCGCAAGGTTCGCTGACGGGTGTGTCTGGTTTCCAGGTTCACATCGGTGCAGGTCAGGTATATACCCCAGGCGACCAGTGCGACGTGCTCGTGGCTATGAATGCTGCGGCACTCAAGACTCAGTATAAGTATGCAAAGCCAGGGGCTACTATCATTATTGATACAGACTCTTTTGCACAGAGCGACCTTGACAAGGCACAGTTCCAGACGACAGACTATCTCGGCGAGATGGGCATTGACCCCGACCGCGTCATTGCGTGTCCTATCACCCAGATGGTGAAGGATGCCCTCAAGGATACAGGCATGGACAACAAGGCGATGCTGAAGTGTCGTAACATGTTTGCCCTTGGTCTCGTATGTTGGTTGTTCTCTCGCGACCTCGACCTCGTAGCTAACTTCCTCAAGGAGAAGTTTGCCAAGAAGCCAGGTGTTGCTGAGGCTAACATAAAGGTGATACAGGCTGGTTATGACTATGGCCACAACACTCATTCTTCGGCTGCCAACGTGTATCGTATCGAGTCAAAGGTAAAGACTCCTGGACGTTATATGGATATAACGGGTAACAAGGCTACAGCATACGGTTTCATTGCTGCTGCTGAGAAGGCAGGCTTGAAGCTCTATCTCGGTTCTTACCCTATCACCCCTGCTACTGACGTTCTTCACGAACTCTCTAAGCATAAGTCGCTCGGCGTTACTACAGTGCAGTGTGAGGATGAGATAGCAGGCTGTGCTTCTTCTGTAGGTGCAGCCTTCGGTGGCGCACTCGCAGTAACCTCTACTTCTGGTCCTGGTATCTGCCTGAAGTCAGAGGCTATGAACCTTGCTGTCATTATGGAGTTGCCTCTTGTGGTGCTTGATGTTCAGCGTGGCGGTCCTGCTACAGGTCTTCCTACAAAGTCAGAGCAGACCGACCTTCTGCAGTGTCTCTATGGCAGAAATGGTGAATCACCAATGCCAGTCATTGCAGCCACCAGTCCTACCGACTGCTTCTATGCAGCCTATGATGCAGCCAAGATGGCACTCGAGCACATGACTCCCGTAGTGCTGCTTACTGATGCATATATAGCTAATGGTTCAGGTGCATTCAAACTCCCTGACCTCGCTAAGATGGATGCTATCAATCCTCCTTATGTGCCAGAAGAGCTGAAGGGTACATGGACACCTTACATGCGTGCCGAGAATGGAACACGCTATTGGGCAGTTCCTGGTCGTGAGGGCTTCCAGCACATACTTGGCGGACTTGAAAAAGATGATAAGACTGGCGCTATCTCTACTGCACCAGAGAACCACGACCTTATGACTCGCAAGCGTGCACAGAAGATTGCCAATATTGAGGTGCCAGACCTTGAGGTTATTGGCGACGTTGATGATGCAGAACTGCTCATCGTAGGTTTCGGCTCTACTTATGGTCATCTTCATTCTGCTATGGATGAGCTCCGCTCTCAGGGCAAGAAGGTAGCCATGGCACAGTTCCGCTATATCAACCCACTGCCAAAGAATACTGCTGAGGTGCTCTTGAAGTATCCTAAGGTAGTTGTGGCAGAGCAGAATATGGGACAGCTCGCTGGCTATCTGCGCATGAAGGTAGATAACTTCGTGCCAGCACAGTTTAATCAGGTAAAGGGTCAGCCATTCGTTGTAAACGAGTTGGTAGAGGCTTTCAGTGCATTAATCAAGTAAACAAGGAGATTAAGAATATGGAATTTACAGCTCAAGATTTCAAGAAAGGACAGCCTCGCTGGTGTCCTGGTTGCGGTGACCACTTCTTCTTGGCTTCACTGCATAAAGCAATGGCAGAAATAGGCAAGGAGCCTTGGAACAATGCCGTTATCTCTGGTATCGGTTGCTCCTCTCGTTTGCCTCACTATATGGCTACTTACGGCATGAATACCATTCATGGTCGTGCTGCTGCTATTGCAACTGGTTGCAAGGTGGTAAATCCTGACCTTACCGTCTGGCAGATTTCTGGTGACGGTGATGGTCTCGCTATCGGTGGTAACCACTTCATCCACGCTAACCGTCGTAACATCAACCTCAACATGATTCTTCTCAACAACCGTATCTACGGCCTTACGAAGGGTCAATACTCTCCGACTTCTCCACGTGGTTTCGTGTCTAAGTCGTCACCTTACGGTACTGTTGAAGACCCCTTCCGTCCTGCTGAGCTTTGCTTTGGTGCTCGTGGTCATTTCTTTGCTCGTACCGTTGCTACCGACGGTGCTCACACAGTTGAGGTCCTAAAGGCAGCAAATGCTCACAAGGGTGCGTCAGTCGTTGAGGTACTGCAGAACTGTGTAATCTTCAACGATGGCACTCATGCTGCTGTCTATAACAAGGCAGGCAGAGCCGAGAACGCTATCTACGTTGAGCACGGCAAACCCCTCATCTTCGGTAAGGACCGTGAGTTCGGACTGGTGCAGGAAGGCTTTGGACTGAAGGTTGTCAAGATAGGCGAGAACGGCATTACAGAGAAGGACATCCTCGTTCATGATGCTCATTGTGAGGACAACACCCTCCAGCTCAAGCTCGCTCTCATGGGTAACGGCGACGGCTTCCCTGTAGCTCTTGGCGTTATTCGCGACGTTGAAGCTCCAACTTATGACGATGCAGTTAACCAGCAGATAGAAGAGGTAAAGGCAGCAAAGAAGTATCACAACTTCGCCGAGCTCCTTGAGACCAACGACATCTGGGAGGTTAAGTAATCCTTCCCCCAACAAATACATACTAATATCAAAGCCCTGCAGAAAGATACCTGCAGGGCTTTGATATTAGTATGCCACCAGTCATTATTCTTCGTCTTTTTCTCTGTTGTTCCATTCCGACGGACTCACCCCATGCTTTTGCTTGAAGGCGCGCTGGAAATAGTGGGTGTCATAATAGCCGCATTTTTCAGCTATGTGGGCGATGGAGTATTCTGTTTCGTCTCTCTTGGCAAGTAGTTGTCTGGCGCGTTGCATGCGTGCTTCAATGAGCAGTTGTGATGCCGAGATGCCAAGTAGGGAGTGCAGATGGCGGTTGAGTGTTGAGCGGCTTGCGGCTGCTGCTTCAGCCATGTCGCCGACGTTGGCATCGGGGTTGGATATGTTCTGGTCTATGTATTTGCGCACTCTGTCGAGAAAACGTGTGTCTTCGGCTGACAGTGTCTTGGTTTCCTTGCCTGTAGTGATTCTTAGTTTCGGAGTCTGGATTCTTGATTCTGTTCCCGTTTCCATGGTGCGTGCCAGCACTTTCATGTATTTCTCAAGCAGTTGCCTGCGCTGCAGGTTCACCTTTCTTATATAAAGGTATGTGTATGTGATGCCTGCTATGATTGCCAAGGCTGTCAGGAGGAAGAGCAGCTTAGCCCACCATGTCTCGTACCAGTATGGCGCCACCGTGATTGTTATGATGCGGTTGTTGTCAACCCATCTGCCGTAGCGGTCTGTTGACTGTAGCTCGAGAGTATGGCTGCCTGCACTGAGGTTGAAGAGTGTGATGCTACGGTTCTTGCTGGCACTACACCATGTGGAGCCGTCGAGGCGGCTGCGGTATAGTATGCCGCTGTTGTCGGTATAGTCCAAGGCGGCATAGCCTATGGTGATGCTTCGTTGGTCTGCCTGTAATGATATCTCGTTTAGTGGCACGAGGCAGAAGTCAGCGCCTCCGTCCTTTATTGCAAGGGTGGTGAACACCAATGGGGGTACATATCCGCGCGAATAAAGGCTGTGGGCAGAGGCGAGGAGAGCCCCTTCATGTGTTCCCAGAATCCATGAGCCGTCTTTAAGTATTAGCGGCTTCGTTTCCTCGAAGCACACGCTGTCACTCCAGAATATCCTGCCATAGTTCACTGATTGGTCGGTGATGGGGTTGAATGCCGTAACGTTGTCGCCAGCCACTACCACTATGAGCGAGTCGTTGGCTATCGTCATGGCTTTGCATAAATCGCTCGTAAGTGACGAGTTGTTGACGTTGAAATGGCGGAAAACGGGCTGCTGACCACCGTTCACGCACTGCATCAGGTCTTTCTCGCTTATCATGTCGATGCCAGAGCTCTCTGTTCCCACGTAGATGTTTCCCTTACTGTCCTGCACTAAATCCATCGTGGCATTGTTTGACAGACTGTTGGCATTGCTCGCATCACGTTTTATAAGTTTCAGACTGGTGCCTTGCCAGTGTTTGTCGTCTATGCGTCCTGCCAGCAGTCCTTCGGTAGTCGTGGCAAAGATGTTGCCCGACGGTGTTATGAGCAGGCGCCTTACTTTCATGCCCTTTGTGCCCTTTATGGGAGGGGAAACGCTGACGGGAGTGCCGTCAGGGGTCTCGCATACCTTTATCCCCCCGCCGAAGGTGGCAATCCAGAGATGTCCTTCGATATCCTCTTTTATGTCATAGACTATGTCATCAGACACTACTGTTTGCTGTCCATTGGCTTCGATGCGCAGCAGTCTGCCAGGTTTGCCGCCTACCCATACACGCCCGTTCTGCATGGGCAGCATGGCATAGGGCGCAGTATCGAGTGTGATGGTTCGTGTGATGTTGCCGTATGTGTCGAAGACTTTTATGCAGTGGCTGTTGCACATACTCATCCACAGATAACCTATGTTGTCGATGGCGAATGCTCTCGGCCATTCTCCCTCCGTACCTTTTATGATGCTTGCGGGATGATGTGGGAATGATGTGAGATATAGTCCTTCGCGGTCTGCTGTCCACAGGTTGCCCTGCGTGTCAGTCAGTCCGCGCCAGTTCTTGCCCATGTGTTTCCCTATTGCCTTTTGTTTCTTAAGGGGGATTTCTCTGAAGGTGTATGTTGAGAGGTTAAACTCGTATATCCCGTTGTCCGTATGGCACCAGATGTTGCCTTCGGGAGACAGTAGTATGTCGCGCAGTCTGCCTGTGCTGATTCCTACGTTGTCGCCAGGCTTGATGTTTACCCAGTGGAAATCGTAGCCGTCGTAGCAGTTGAGACCATTCCATGTGGCAAACCACATGAGTCCGTTTTTGTCTTGTATGCCTCCACCCACACGTTGGCTTGACAGCCCGCTATAATTGTCAAAATGCTTAGTGACCTGAGAGTGCACAGGCATGATAACCGTTAAAAATGCGATGAAATGGGCAAAAACAAACGATATGCTTAGCTTAGGTTTCATTTATGGTTCAGTTGTAATTTTACCGCAAAGGTAGTATTTTTTTACCACTTCAGTCATTTTTGACCTGTTTTTTTTGACTGTTGACTTGTTTTTTTATTTTCCTGCTACATATAATGAATAACTTTGCAGCGGTAAAAACGTAAACCTAAACAATATTTACAATTATGAAACTGACAAAAATTTTTTTCAAGACATTCGCATGTTGTCTGCTTGCCATAGCGGCAAACAGGGCGTATGCTGACCAGACAACCGTGGCACATTGGGAGTTTACCACTGGTTACGACAGCACGAATAGTGGCTCTACTGTGACATACACTCCCAACGACCGTGCATGGGAAGCCCTTGCCAACGTGGCGTGGAAGACGACACAGCCCTATTTCTTGCCAAATACCAGCGGCTTGGCGCAGGAAGACTGCAAGGTTACGGTGCACACGAGCAACGGCAAATGGCAACTGACGACCAGCGGCAGTAATCCCAACTACCTGCTGCGTCTAAATACTGCCTCTACAAATAATTTCACAGCTGCGACAGACTATGCTGACGGTTCAAAGCATGACCAATATTTTGAGGTGTCGATGCCTACAACGAACCTTTCCAATGTAAAACTGAACTTCTCCATTGGCGACGGCTCCAGTTCAAGCACTAAGTTCGGCGTGGTGTATTCCGTTGACGGAGGTAGTACGTGGAAGCGCCTGGAAGACTATACTTCTGGCAGCCACTGGAATACCTATATTGATAAGACCTACACCCTTGATGCTGACAACAAGGAGAGCCTCATAGTGCGCATGCTCATACAGTCGGCAACAAAAACAAGCAACTACAACCTGAAGTACATCAATATCCTTGCAGATGACTTCAGCGGTCCGCAAATGAAGAGCGTCACTCCTGCGGAGGGTGCAGAGAAGGTGAGCACCAGCGGTAAGATTACCATGGTGTTTGACGAGAGCATCGTGGTAGCAGACGGTGCGGTGGGAATACTGAAGAACAATGCCACGAATGCGAGTCAGAGCATCGTGCCCGTGATAAATAATAATAAGGTGACATTCGCATACGAAACCCTTGACCTGCTGACATCTTACACCTTTACCATAGCTGCAAATTCGTTTGCAGACTTATCAGGCAACAAGTGTGCGACGGCTTATTCCACCACGTTTACCACGGCAGAGAGACATCCTGTGCCGCTACCTGTGCTTGACGGCAAGAACCGTCTGTGGTACAACCGTCCTGCTGCATATTGGGAGGAAGCTATGCCGTTGGGCAATGGCAGACTCGGGGCAATGGTCAGTGGCAGCGTGTGCAAGGACACATTGCAACTGAATGAAGACACTTTCTGGGGACAGTCGCCCAACAAAAACTATAATGCCAATGCCAAGACAGTATTGTCACAGGTGCAACAACTGATATTCAACAAGCAGTATGAGGAGGCACAGAGACTTGCCATACCCAACTGGATGTCGCAAGGCTCGCATGGAGCGCAGTATCAGGCGGCAGGATGCGTGCTGATAGGTTTCCCAGGACATAGATACAATGACGAGGAAGCAGGTGCAGAGACAGAGGCACGGGATGCGGAGGCGTATGTCCGCGACCTTGACCTCGCCACTGCCGTTGCTACGACATCATATCAGATAGATGACGTCGCATATACCCGCAAGGTATTTACTTCGTTTGAAGATAATGTCACCGTGATGCGCGTCGAGGCATCGGAGGCAGGCAAGGTGAACCTCAACGTGAGCTATGCTGCACCGATAAAAACCAATATGGAGAAACTCGGAATAAACAAGATTACCACCGACGGCATGATAGAGGCATCACTGGTTCCGGCAAAGACACAGACGGAGGGCGTGGACAACAAACTCAACTGCTACACTTTCATTAAGGTAATAAATGAAGGTGGCACGCAGAGTACTGCCACCACCCAGATAATGGGACAGGGGATAGTAGCTGCCAACAGTGCGGCACCGATGATAGAGGTGAGCGATGCAGATGCTGTTACAATCATAATATCCTCAGCTACGAATTTCGTGGACTATGATGATATCAGCGGTGACGCTGAGGCAAAGGCACGTGGTTATATCACCAGCTATCTGGAAAAGAACAAAGACTACGCGACTACAGAGGCAGACCATACGGCAAAATATAAAGAGCAGTTTGACCGCGTAAGCCTTGAGCTCGGTGAAAATACGACACAGTATGTGAAGGACACTGAGCAACGCATAAGGGATTTCTATACATATGCTGACGACCCAGGACTTATAGCCAACTACTTCCAGTTTGGTAGATATCTGCTTATAAGTTCTTCACAACCCGGCACACAGCCTGCCAATCTGCAGGGTATATGGAACCCCAACGCACGTCAGTATCCGGCATGGGACTCAAAATACACCACCAACATCAACGTGGAGATGAACTACTGGGCTGCAGAGGTGGCAAATCTGTCGGAGTGCCACAATCCATTCATCGAAATGGTGAAAGATGTATCTGTCACCGGTGCAGAAACTGCACAGCAGATGTACGGAGCACGTGGTTGGGTGTTGCATCATAATACTGATATATGGCGCACCACGGGTGCGGTAGATAATAACTCTGTCGGCGTATGGCCTACCTGTAATGCATGGTTCTGCTCACACTTGTGGGAGAAGTATCTCTTTTCTGGCGACAAGGAATACCTTGCAGGGATATATCCTGTGCTGAAAGGATGTGCACAGTTCTTCCAGGATTTTCTTGTCAAAGACCCCAATACCAACTACATGGTGGTTTGTCCGAGCAACTCACCAGAGAACCATCCAGGCTTGTCATCATATACGGATGATGCTGGCAAGACGCAAAATTGTGCCATCTTCGGTGGCGTGGCGATGGATAATCAAATGGTGTATGACGTACTGAAGAACACAGCAGAGGCAGCGCGCGTACTTAATCAGGATGCAGACTTCGCAAGTAGTCTTGACGCACTGAAGTCGCAGTTGGCACCATATATGATAGGCAAGTACGGACAAGTGCAGGAATGGCTGGAGGATTGGGACAAGGAAAAGTCGTCACACCGCCACCTGTCACATCTCTGGGGCGCATATCCTGGTAATCAAGTGTCACCATACGAGAATACGACACTCTATCAAGGCGTGCTGAAGTCTTTGACAGGACGAGGTGATGCTGCCCGCGGATGGTCTATGGGCTGGAAGGTGTGTGAGTGGGCGCGTATGCTTGACGGTGACCATGCATTGAATATAATCAAGAACCAACTGAGACTCGTTGACCCTAACATCACGATGAACGACCCCAATGGTGGAACCTACGCAAATATGTTTGATGCCCATGCTCCGTTCCAGATTGACGGTAACTTCGGCTGCTGTGCCGGCATAGCGGAGATGCTCCTACAGTCGCATGCAGGTTTCGTGCACCTCCTTCCAGCTCTTCCTGCTGCGTGGGACAAGGGTAGAGTGAAGGGACTGCGCGCACGTGGCGGCTTTGAGATAGCAAATCTTGAATGGACACTCGGCAGGGTGACAAAGGTTAGTGTGACATCCACACTTGGCGG
Source organism: Prevotellaceae bacterium UBA4332 (assembly GCA_002394365.1). Taxonomy (GTDB): domain Bacteria; phylum Bacteroidota; class Bacteroidia; order Bacteroidales; family Bacteroidaceae; genus Prevotella. The sequence continues at coordinate 37,088 of DGTQ01000024.1, read as the reverse complement.
CAACCTCCGCATACGCTCCAACGAGCCGCTTATGATGGCTGACGGTACACCGCTGACACTCGCTGAGGGCAACAATGCCAATCCGCTCAACCAGCCATACAATATGCCTGCTCCGAAGGTGAAGGATGCGACAAAGATTCCTGCCACGAATCTACCTGTCACCTATCTTTATGACATACCCACCTCAGCAGGTCAGACTATCAACCTCGTTAGCAAAAATGTAACGGCAATCAACAAAGTAAGTTCGCAAGGCATATCGGATTTAGACCAAAATATGAAGTTGAAAGGTAAAAATCTATGCAATGCAATCGGACAGCGTGTAACCGATGCCTTTAGGGGTGTGATAATAAGCAACGGACAAAAGTTTATAAAGTAACTTCAATACTCAACCTTGTCCTCCTTTTCCTGCCACTCGCGAAATGCCTGCTACGCCTCTGTGCGCATCATGGGGCGCATAGGAACTGAGCGCTTAGACTCAGGAAGGCTTTGGCCTGAAGATTGTCAAGATAGGTGAAAATGGCATTACGGAGAAGGACATCCTCGTTCATGATGCTCATTGTGAGGACAACACCCTCCAGCTCAAGCTCGCTCTCATGGGTAACGGCGACGGCTTCCCTGTAGCTCTTGGCGTTATTCGCGACGTTGAAGCTCCAACCTATGACGATGCAGTTAACCAGCAGATAGAAGAGGTAAAGGCAGCAAAGAAGTATCACAACTTTGCCGAGCTCCTCGAAACAAACGATATCTGGGAGGTTAAGTAAGCATAGGCAGAATAAATAGACTAACAAAAGAATATCCGTGTAAACAACCAGGTTTACACGGATATTTGTTTTCTCTATAGCTGGGGGTGCTGTTTCTTTTCGTAGGGCTTGGTTGATTATCCAGTGCCAGATGACTGTCTTTTGGAGTTCTTTGTTCCTTAATAAGTATCCTTGTTGGCTGAGCTTTTAGCTCTTGTAGCTTACCCTCTGTTTGTCAATGCTTTGCCTCTATAACCAATCCGACCCGTTTTGGTATGCAGAAGCATTGCTTCTGCATCGAAAAGCCGTGCTTTTAGCGACCAATCCGACCCGTTTTGGTCTTAGAATGACAGTTAGTGACAGTTAGTGACACGTTTTTACTTACTGTCACTCGGCTTCTGTGCTGATAATCAATGTTTTGCGCAGTTTTAGTGACAGGTGACACTTCAGATGCAAATTTTCTGTGAAAAATAAAATCCTCTACCTTATCATTGGTGTGTTTTTTAAGTTTCTAAAGTGAGAATATGCACAGTAAAATATGTAATCCAGAAGTTTCATTTATGATGAATGGATTGTGTTACTGGGTATGTATCTTTCGTAAAAGGCGGAAGAAAGTGCTAAAGCTGAGCAAGGAGATGCTGTTGCTGAGCAAGGAGATGCTATTGCTAAGCAATAGGATGCTGTTGCTAAGCAAGGGGAGGCTGAATCAATACTCCTGTTTGTCTTCCTTGTTGCTCCAGTTGCGGAAGGCCTGCTGTGCTTCGTGGCGCATGAGTGGTCGCATGGGGATAGCACGTTCAGCGAGGGGCTTGCCCAGTTCCTGATAGATGAAGTTGTCACTAAAACCTATGGACTCGGCGTCTTTCTTTGTGTTGGCATAGTATATCTTGTCTATCCCAGCCCAGTAGATAGCGCTGAGGCACATGGGGCAAGGTTCGCATGAAGTATAGATTGTGCAGCCAGAGAGCTTGAAGTCGTGCAGTTTCTGGCATGCTGCCCTTATGGCGTTTACCTCTGCGTGGGCAGTAGGGTCGCAGTCTGGGGTAACTCGGTTGGCACCTTCGGCTATGATTTCGCTGTCTTTTACTATGACGGCACCGAATGGTCCTCCGCCTTTATCTACGTTTTCGATGCTCAGGCTTATGGCTCGCTGCATGAATTTGTTGTTGTCTTCCATACAAGAAAGTGGGTTTGTTTCTTAATATGCTACACCTTATTATATATAATATGGCGTGTTCGTGTTAGTGTTTATATTGCTAAATACGGTGCAAAGATATAGTTTTTCATGTCTGCAGGCAAGGAAGTCGAGTTAAAAGAGAAAAGAGAATGTTAAAAAAGCATAATATAGAGTGTTGTCGCTCCTGTTTCCCCTATATATATTAGGTCAATTCGGGAAAAAGTAGTACCTTTGCACCCGATTTCGCTCAAAAGGCGAGGTGTGCCTGCATATTGGCATGCCACATAACGCGTTGAATACAAATAAAATAATATAAATAATAATCAAAAACAATTAACAAAATGCCTACAATTCAACAATTGGTAAGAAAAGGCAGAAAGGTACTTGTAGACAAGTCAAAGTCACCAGCTCTGGAATCATGTCCACAGCGTCGCGGTGTATGTGTGCGTGTGTATACAACTACCCCTAAGAAGCCTAATTCGGCTATGCGTAAAGTAGCCCGTGTTCGTCTGACGAACTCAAAAGAAGTTAACTCGTACATCCCAGGAGAGGGACACAACCTGCAGGAGCACTCTATCGTGCTCGTTCGTGGCGGTCGTGTAAAGGACCTTCCAGGTGTACGTTATCACATCGTTCGCGGTACTCTTGATACCGCTGGCGTAGCAAGCCGCACTCAGCGCCGCTCCAAGTATGGTGCTAAGCGTCCTAAGGCTGCTAAGAAATAGTTCGCAGTTTACAGTTCACAGTTCACAGTTTATAGTTGGTTAAGCCCGATTAAAGGTAAGAAAACTGTGAACTGTGAACTATGAATTGTGAACTGAATATCTCCGGTTGAGTAAATGTTCCAGAGGGAGCGTTGAAGACCAAGTAACTTAACAACAACCACATTTCATTAAAAACAAAAAATGAGAAAAGCAAAACCAAAGAAGCGTGTGATCCTGCCAGATCCCGTCTTCAACGACAAGAAAGTTTCAAAGTTCGTTAACCACCTGATGTATGACGGCAAGAAGAACATCTCTTACGAGATTTTCTATGGTGCCCTCGAGACTGTAGGTGAGAAGATGAAGAGCGAGGAGAAGCCAGCTCTCGAGATTTGGAAGCAGGCACTCGACAATGTTACCCCACACGTAGAGGTTAAGAGCCGTCGTATCGGTGGTGCTACATTCCAGGTTCCAACAGAGATTCGTCCTGACCGTAAGGAGTCTGTAGCAATGAAGAACCTCATCGCATTCGCTCGCAAGCGCGGTGGTAAGGGCATGTCTGAGAAGCTCGCAGCAGAGATTATGGACGCATACAACAACCAGGGTGGTGCCTTCAAGCGTAAGGAGGACATGCACCGCATGGCTGAGGCTAACCGTGCATTCGCACATTTCCGCTTCTAATCTAATTCATAATTCATAATTCAAAATTCACAATTAGATTATGGCTAAGCACGATTTGCATTTGACAAGAAACATCGGTATCATGGCTCATATCGATGCCGGTAAGACAACAACATCAGAGCGTATCCTCTTCTATACAGGTAAGACTCACAAGATTGGTGAGGTGCACGAAGGTGGTGCAACAATGGACTGGATGGAGCAGGAGCAGGAGCGTGGTATCACCATCACTTCTGCCGCTACTACATGTTTCTGGAACTACAACAACCAGCAGTATAAGATTAACCTCATCGACACTCCGGGACACGTTGACTTCACCGCTGAGGTAGAGCGTTCTCTGCGTGTGCTCGATGGCGCTGTTGCTACATACTGTGCCGTTGGTGGCGTTGAGCCACAGTCTGAGACCGTTTGGCGTCAGGCTGACAAGTACAACGTTCCTCGTATCGGCTACGTTAACAAGATGGACCGTTCTGGTGCCAACTTCTTCGACGTAGTACAGCAGATGAAGGACGTTCTGGGTGCCAACCCAATACCTCTCTGTGTGCCTATCGGTGCAGAGGAGACCTTCAAGGGTCTTGTTGACCTCATCAAAATGAAGGCTATCCTGTGGCACGATGAGACAATGGGCGCAGAGTATGACATAGAGGAGATACCTGCTGACCTCGTTGACGAGTGCAACGAATGGCGCGACAAGCTCCTTGAGTCTGCAGCAAACTTCGACGACTCTCTCATGGAGAAGTACTTCGAGGACCCATCAACAATCACCGAGGAGGAAATCATTGCTGCAATCCGCAAGGGTACCATAGCACTCGAGTGTGTGCCTATGCTCTGTGGTTCTTCATTCAAGAACAAGGGCGTTCAGACAATGCTCGACTATGTATGTGCTCTGCTCCCTTCACCAATGGATACAGAGAACATCGTAGGTACCAACCCTAACACCGACGAGGAAGAGGACCGTAAGCCATCTGAGAACGAGCCTACAGCAGCTCTCGCATTCAAGATTGCTACCGACCCATACGTTGGCCGTCTCGTGTTCTTCCGTGTTTACTCAGGTAAGATTGAGGCTGGTTCATACGTTTACAACCCACGTTCCGGCAAGAAGGAGCGCGTAAGCCGCCTCTTCCAGATGCACTCTAACAAGCAGAACCCTGTTGACGTAATCTCTGCTGGTGATATAGGTTCTGGCGTAGGTTTCAAGGATATCCGCACTGGTGATACCCTCTGTGATGAGGCTCACCCAATCGTGCTGGAGTCAATGACTTTCCCTGACACCGTTATCTCTATCGCCGTTGAGCCAAAGTCTCAGGCTGATATTGCTAAGCTTGACAACGGTCTTGCTAAGCTCGCCGAGGAGGACCCAACATTCACCGTTCGTACTGACGAGCAGTCTGGTCAGACCGTTATCTCAGGTATGGGTGAGCTTCACCTCGA
>DGTQ01000024.1:0-32277 GCA_002394365.1 Prevotellaceae bacterium UBA4332 | reverse complement strand
CGTGAGTTCAAGGTAGAGTGTAATCAGGGTAAGCCACAGGTTAACTACAAAGAGGCTATCACCAAGGAGGTTAACCTCCGTGAGGTTTATAAGAAGCAGTCTGGTGGTCGTGGTAAGTTTGCTGACATCATCGTCAACATCGGTCCTAAGGACGAAGACTATAAGGAGGGCGACCTTCAGTTCATCAACGAGGTTAAGGGCGGTAACGTGCCTAAGGAGTTCATCCCTGCAGTGCAGAAGGGCTTCCAGGACTGCCTCTCAGCAGGTGTACTCGGTGGCTATCCTGTAACAGGTCTGAAGGTTACTCTGCTCGATGGTAGCTTCCACCCAGTTGACTCTGACCAGCTCTCATTCGAGCTCGCTGCACGCAATGCCTTCAAGAACGCATGTCCTAAGGCAGGTCCTGTGCTCATGGAGCCTATCATGAAGGTAGAGGTAGTAACTCCAGAGGAGTCTATGGGTGACGTAATCGGCGACCTCAACAAGCGTCGCGGTATGGTACAGGGCATGGACGATGCTCGCTCAGGTGCTAAGATTGTCAAGGCCATGGTGCCACTGGCTGAGATGTTCGGCTACGTAACAGCTCTCCGTACCATTACCTCTGGTCGTGCAACTTCTTCTATGGAGTATGACCACCATGACCCAGTATCAAGCTCAATCGCTAAGGCTATCCTCGAGGAGAGCGGCGGTCGCGCTGACTTGGTATAAAACAACCCCTCCCCATCCCCTCAATGGTCTTTACACCCCCTTCGGTTCCCCCGTTATCGGGGGACAGAAACCCAAAAGGGAGGGAGCCGTGGGGCGGATTACCGTCGCTGAGCAAATGACTCTTTAGCGATGGTATATAAACTTTCAATTATCAATTTTCAATTATCAATTAAAACAACATGAGTCAGAAAATTCGTATCAAACTGAAGTCTTACGACCACACTCTCGTTGACAAGTCAGCAGAGAAGATTGTTAAGGCAGTGAAGGCAACAGGCGCTATCGTTAGTGGTCCAATTCCACTTCCAACTCACAAGCGTATCTTCACCGTAAACCGTTCTACCTTCGTTAACAAGAAGAGCCGTGAGCAGTTCCAACTTTCAGACTATAAGCGTCTGATTGACATCTACAGCTCAACAACAAAGACTATCGACGCTCTCATGAAGCTCGATCTTCCTTCTGGTGTAGAAGTAGAAATCAAGGTGTAGTTTGAAAAATACCTCTAATGTGATTTACAATAAAAGCCTCGTAACCAACGTAAGTTGCGAGGCTTTTTATTAGTTTTCTTTTATGTGTTAAAAAAAATAAGTAATTCTGTAGGGAAATTTATAACAAACGAAAGATGAATATCCGAAACACAGTATTTCTCGCCTTCACATTGGCAGCAGGCTTGTTGCTGGCGTCTTGCGGTTCAAAGAACGATAAGGCTTCGCAGGTGAAGTATGAGACAAAGATGCAGGGCTACTTTCCCCAATCCAGATGACGAACTGCGCTCAGGTCTGTCTGCCACGCTGGTATTCCCTACAAAGATAAAGAAAGCATTCCGCATTCCGCGTACTGCTGCCGTAAGGTTGCAGAACCAGCTGATGTTCTACCGCGTGAAGAAAGAGCTGTTTATGGACATAATATGCGAGATAGAAAGACTCTGCGACTCTGTGGTAAACATAGCGGAAGCAAGATATTCTAGAAAAAAGAGTAAGTCTTATTCTTGATTTAAGATAAGAAATTGCGCAAACTGTGAAAATCTGCGTGGTGTGAGCACCTCTAATTAATTAATTATTAGTACCTTTGCACCTCGGAATGTGAATGTTGCGCTGGCAGTAGGCTATCAACACGCTGAAAAAGAAGAACTTGAGTGTATTTTCTTTCTGTGTGTAGGACTGCGCGCCAATAGCAAAAGCTCACACAGAAAGAAAATTTTTTATATACATTATTAATAGTTTAAACAGAAATGCCAGGATTAATTGGAAGAAAAATCGGAATGACATCCGTTTTCAGTGCCGACGGTAAGAATACACCGTGCACTGTTATCGAAGCTGGTCCTTGTGTCGTAACTCAGGTGAAGACCGTCGAGAAGGACGGTTACGCCGCTCTGCAGCTTGGCTTCGGCGAGGCTAAGGAGAGCCGCACTTCAAAGCCTATGATGGGTAATTTCAAGAAGGCAGGCACAACACCAAAGCAGCACTTGGCCGAGTTCAAGTTTGACGAGGAGCACAACCTCGGCGACACTATCTCTGCCGAGCTCTTTGCTGACGGCGACTTCGTTGACGTAGTCGGAACATCAAAGGGTAAGGGTTTCCAGGGCGTAGTAAAGCGTCATGGTTTCGGTGGTGTAGGTCAGGCTACTCATGGTCAGGATGACCGTCTTCGTAAGCCAGGTTCTATCGGCGCTTGTTCATACCCTGCGAAGGTGTTCAAGGGCATGCGCATGGGTGGACACATGGGTAACGAGCGTGTTACCACACAGAATCTGAGAGTGTTAAAAGTTATCCCAGAGCAGAACCTCATCATCGTGAAGGGTTCAGTGCCAGGATACAATGGTTCAACCGTATTAATTAAGAAGTAAGCGACATGGAAGTAAATGTATTGAATATACAGGGCAAGGAGACAGGACGTAAGGCTGTTCTGAATGACGCTATCTACGCTATCGAGCCAAACGACCATGTTCTCTACCTCGATGTGAAGCAGTACCTCGCTAATCAGCGTCAGGGTACAGCAAAGGCAAAGGAGCGCAGCGAGATGTCTGGCTCTACAAGAAAGCTGGGTCGCCAGAAGGGTGGCGGCGGCGCTCGTCGCGGTGATATCAACTCACCAGTATTGGTAGGCGGCGCACGCGTATTCGGCCCTAAGCCACGCGACTATCGTACAAAGCTTAACCTCAAGACAAAGCAGCTGGCACGTAAGAGTGCTCTCTCTTACAAGGTGCAGGAGAATGGTATCATCGTGGTTGAGGATTTCAACATCGAGACACCAAAGACTAAGGAGATTCTTGCAATTGCAAAGGCTCTGAACGTAGAAGGCAAGAAGCTGCTTTTCGTTATGCCTGAAGAGAATAAGAATGTTTATCTTTCTGCACGCAACCTCAAGGGGGTTGAAGTAATGGGTGCTGCAAACATCAACGCATACAAGGTGATGAATGCTGACGTGCTCGTTATGGCTGAGAACGCCATAGAGAAGATAGATGCAATTTTAACCAAGTAAACTTAATCCAGAGGAGACAGAATTATGGCATTTATCATTAAGCCCGTAGTCACTGAGAAGATGACTAAGATTACTGAGAAGCAGCCTAATCGCTACGGCTTCATCGTTAAGCCAGAGGCTAACAAGCTCCAGATTAAGCAGGAGGTTGAGGCACGCTACAATGTTACAGTAGAAGACGTTAACACCATGAACTATGCCGGAAAGCGTTCTGCACGCTACACCAAGGCAGGTCTCATCAAGGGTCAGCGTAACGCCTTCAAGAAGGCTATCGTTACTCTCAAGAGTGGCGATGAAATAGATTTTTATAGCAATATTTAATATAAGAAATGGCAGTACGTAAATTAAAACCAGTTACACCTGGTCAAAGACACAAAGTTATTGGCACGTTCGAGGATATTACTGCATCCGTGCCAGAGAAGTCTCTCGTTTACGGTAAGCGCTCTACCGGCGGTCGAAACAACACCGGTAAGATGACCGTTCGCTACATCGGTGGCGGTCACAAGAGGAAGTATCGTCTCATCGACTTCAAGCGAGAGAAGGATGGTGTTCCAGCTATAGTAAAGTCAATAGAGTACGATCCAAACCGCTCTGCGCGCATCGCACTCCTCTACTATGCTGATGGTGAAAAGCGTTACATCGTGGCTCCTAACGGACTTCAGGTAGGTGCTACTCTCATGTCAGGCGCAGATGCTGTTCCTGAGGTAGGTAATGCTCTTCCACTTGCTAACATTCCTGTAGGTACCGTAATCCACAACATCGAGCTCCGCCCAGGTCAGGGTGCTCTCCTTGTTCGTTCGGCTGGTAATTTCGCTCAGTTGACTTCTCGCGAAGGCAGTTATTGTATCATAAAGCTCCCTTCAGGAGAGACACGTAAGGTGCTTTCTGCCTGCAAGGCTACCGTAGGTGCTGTAGGCAACTCAGACCACGCACTCGAGCAGTCTGGTAAGGCTGGTCGCTCTCGCTGGTTGGGACGTCGCCCACACAACCGTGGTGTTGTTATGAACCCAGTAGATCACCCAATGGGTGGTGGTGAAGGCCGTCAGTCTGGTGGTCACCCACGTTCACGTAAGGGCCTCTACGCTAAGGGTCTCAAGACTCGCGCTCCAAAGAAGCAGTCTAACAAATACATCATTGAAAGAGCTAACAAGAAGTAAATCCACAAAAAACTAAGTAAATTATGAGTCGTTCATTAAAAAAAGGTCCATACATCAACGTTTCTCTCGAGAAGAAAATTCTCGCTATGAATGAGAGCGGTAAGAAGACTGTCGTAAAGACATGGGCTAGAGCTTCTGTAATTTCACCAGATTTCGTGGGTCATACAGTAGCTGTTCATAACGGTAACAAATTTATTCCTGTCTATGTAACGGAGAACATGGTAGGTCACAAGCTCGGAGAGTTTGCTCCTACACGCCGCTTCGGTGGTCATGCCGGTAACAAGAAATAATGACAGGCAACCTAACCATTTAAAAAGTAAATCCAAGAAATGGGAGCTAGAAAACATAATGCGGCTAAAAAGATAAAGGAAGCCCGCAAGAACCAATATTTTGCCAAGCTCGTAGGTGTGCCTTCTTCACCACGTAAGATGCGCTATGTCGTTGATATGATTCGTGGCATGGAAGTTAACCGCGCACTTGGCGTGCTCAGATTCTCCAAGAAGCAGGCATCTGCTGACGTAGAGAAGCTGCTCCGCTCTGCCATCGCTAACTGGGAGGTCAAGAATGACCGTAAGGCTGAGGATGGAGAGCTGTATATCTCAAAGGTATTCGTGGACGAAGGCGTGACAATGAAGCGCATGCGCCCTGCACCACAGGGTCGTGGCTATCGCATACGTAAGCGTTCTAACCACGTTACACTGTTTGTTGACACCAAAACTAATGATAAATAAGGAATAGAATGGGACAGAAAGTTAATCCAATAGCAAACCGCCTCGGCATTGTCCGCGGTTGGGATTCAAACTGGTTCGGTGGAAAGAGCTTCGGAGATAACCTCGTAGAGGACCAGAAAATCCGTAAGTATCTTAACGAGCGTCTCGCTAAGGCCAGCGTCTCTCGTATCGTCATCGAGCGCACTTTGAAGCGTGTCACCATCACTATCTGCACAGCCCGTCCGGGTATTGTCATTGGTAAAGGTGGTGAGGAAGTTGATAAGCTCAAGGAAGAGTTGAAGAAGCTCTACAAGAAGGAGATTCAAATCAACATCTTCGAAATAAAGAAACCAGACCTTGACGCAAACATCGTTGCAAACTCTATCGCTCGCCAGGTAGAGGGCAAGATTGCCTATCGTCGTGCCATCAAGATGGCTATCCAGAACACCATGCGTGCTGGCGCCGAGGGCATCAAGGTTCAGATCTCTGGTCGTCTTAACGGCGCCGAGATTGCTCGCGCAGAAATGCTGAAGGAAGGTCGTACACCTCTTCACACTTTCCGTGCAGACATCGATTACTGCAAGACAGAAGCACTCACAAAGGTAGGTATCCTCGGCATCAAAGTATGGATCTGCCGCGGTGAGGTTTATGGCAAGCGTGACCTGGCACCAAACTTCTCTCAGGAGAACAAGGGCGGAAATCGCTCTATGGGCGGTCGTCAAGGCGGTCGTGGCGGTAACCGTAAGAGAAACAATAACCGTTAAAAAAGTAAGAATCTACTATGTTACAGCCAAAAAGAGTAAAATATAGAAGACCGCAGGACGGTCGTGGCAACAAGGGTAACGCACATCGTGGTACACAGCTTGCTTTCGGTTCTTTTGGCATCAAGACTCTTGAGCCAAAGTGGATTGACAGCCGCCAGATAGAGGCTGCCCGTGTAGCTATCAACCGTTACATGAATCGTGAGGGACAGGTATGGATACGTATCTTCCCTGATAAACCAATCACTCGTAAGCCTGCCGATGTCCGCATGGGTAAAGGTAAGGGTGATCCAGCAGGATGGGTAGCACCAGTTACTCCTGGTCGCATCCTGTTCGAGGTAGAAGGCGTACCTTTTGACACCGCTAAGGAGGCTCTCCGTCTCGGTGCACAGAAGTTGCCAGTTAAAACAAAGTTTGTTGTACGTCGTGATTACGATAAAAACGCTTAAACTATGAAGATTAAAGAAGTAAGAGAACTCGAAACCAATGACTTGGTAGAGAAGCTGGAGAACGCTAAGACAGCTCTCGAGACACTGAAGCTGAACCATCAGGTATCTCCACTTGAGAATCCATCACAGATTAAGGCTGCTCGTCGTGATATCGCACGTATGATGACAGAACTCAATTCACGTAATAAATAAATGGTCCATATATGGAACAGCGTAATTTAAGAAAAACCAGACAGGGTGTCGTTACCAGTAACAAGATGGATAAGACCATTGTTATTGCGTCAAAGTTCAAGGAGAAGCACCCAATCTATGGAAAGTTTGTGCAGAAGACTAAGAAGTATCACGCACATGACGAGAAGAATGAGGCTAACGTAGGTGATACAGTCCTCATCATGGAGACCCGTCCACTCTCTAAGACAAAGAGATGGAGATTAGTTTCAATAATTGAAAAAGCTAAGTAAAAATGATACAGGCAGAATCAAGACTTACAGTATGTGATAACAGCGGCGCACGCGAGGCTCTCTGCATCCGTGTTCTTGGTGGTACCAAGCGCCGTTACGCTAGCGTGGGTGACGTCATTGTCGTAGCTGTCAAGAACGTTATCCCATCTAGTGACCTGAAGAAAGGTGCAGTATCTAAGGCTCTCATCGTACGTACTAAGAAGGAGATACGTCGTGCTGACGGTTCTTATATTCGTTTCGATGACAATGCTTGTGTCCTCCTTAACAACGCTGGTGAACTCCGTGGCAGCCGTATCTTCGGCCCTGTAGCACGTGAGCTCCGCGCCGTTAACATGAAGGTCGTTTCTCTCGCACCTGAGGTACTTTAGTCAGTCACACCTTAAAAGTATTTAGAAAAAATGAGTAAGTTACATATCAGAAAAGGCGATACCGTAGTTGTGCTGGCTGGTCGTGACAAAACCAAGACCGGTAAGGTGCAGAAGGTTCTTGTGAAGGAGAACCGCGCTATCGTAGAGGGACTTAACATGGTTTCAAAGAGCCAGAAGCCCTCAGCACAGAACCCTCAGGGTGGTATTGTAAAGCAGGAGGCTCCTATCCATATTTCAAACCTGAGCCTCGTTGATCCTAAGAGCGGAAAGCCTACTCGCGTGTCTATCAAGCACGAGGGTAAGAACGTTATCCGTATTGCTAAAAAGTCAGGGGAGGAAATCAAGTAATGGATACAGCACAGTTAAAGAAAGTATATAAGGAGACTATCGCTCCTGAGTTGAAGAAGCAGTTCAACTACACTTCTGCAATGCAGATTCCAGAGCTGAAGAAGATCGTTGTCAACATGGGTCTCGGTGACGCTACCCAGGACAAGAAGATTATCGAAGTAGCTATCAACGAAATTACTGCAATAACAGGTCAGAAGGCCGTTGCTACATATTCAAAGAAGGATATCGCAAACTTCAAGTTGCGTAAGAAGATGCCTATCGGAGTTATGGTAACACTGCGTCGCGAGCGTATGTATGAGTTCCTTGAGAAGCTCGTACGTGTAGCTCTGCCACGTATTCGTGACTTCAAAGGTATCCAGACAAAGCTTGATGGTCGTGGTAACTACAACCTTGGTATTCAGGAGCAGATTATCTTCCCTGAAATCAACATCGACGCTATCGATCGTATCCAGGGTATGAATATCACCTTCGTAACATCAGCAAAGACCGATGAAGAGGGTTTCGCACTCCTCAAGGCATTTGGTCTTCCATTCAAAAACGCTTAATAAAGAGAAAGCACTATGGCAAAAGAATCAATGAAAGCTCGCGAGGTAAAGCGTGCAAAGCTTGTTGCTCGTTACGCTGAAAAGCGTGCCGCTCTGAAGAAGGTCATTGCAACCTCTGAGGATGCTGCTGAGCGTTACGAGGCAGCACGCGCTCTTCAGGCTATTCCTAAGAACGCCAACCCAATTCGCCTGCACAACCGTTGCAAGGTGACTGGTCGTCCAAAGGGTTACATCCGCCAGTTCGGTATCTCTCGTATTCAGTTCCGTGAGATGGCATCTGCAGGACTTATCCCAGGCGTTAAGAAGGCAAGCTGGTAATACATACAGAGAAAAGCGATACTTATTTTACATTTAATTAATATTGTCGGGAGTGTCCCGATCAATTAACTAATTTTTTTATGACAGATCCAATAGCAGATTATCTGACAAGACTCAGAAACGCCATTATGGCTAATCACCGTGTGGTGGAAGTTCCTGCGTCAAACCTGAAGAAGGAAATCACAAAGATTCTCTTCGAGAAAGGTTACATCCTGAACTACAAGTTCGTAGAGGATGGTCCTCAGGGAGCTATCAAGATTGCTCTCAAGTACAATCCTACTACAAAGAAGAACGCTATCAAGTGTTTGAAGCGTGTCTCTACACCAGGTCTTCGTAAGTACACTGGTTATAAGGACATGCCACGTGTTATTAACGGATTGGGCATTGCAATACTGTCCACATCTAAAGGTGTAATGACTGACAAAGAAGCTGCCGAGCTCAAGATTGGCGGTGAGGTTCTTTGCTACGTTTATTAATTGGAGGATTACAATATGTCAAGAATAGGTAAATTGCCAATTAGCATCCCTGCAGGTGTTACAGTATCACAGAACGATGGCGTTGTAACAGTAAAGGGACCTAAGGGTGAACTTTCACAGAAGGTTGACTCTTCTATCATAGTAAAGGTTGAAGATAATCAGATTACTTTCGAGGTTGATGAGAACAACCCTGTAAACTACAAGCAGAAGCAGGCTTTCCACGGTCTGTACCGTTCTCTTGTAAACAATATGGTTGTAGGTGTCAGCGAGGGTTACAAGAAGGTGCTCGAACTTGTCGGTGTAGGTTATCGTGTGTCTAACAAAGGTAACATCATCGAGTTCGCACTGGGTTATACTCACCCTATCGTTATCGAGCTTCCTAAGGAGGTAAAGGTTGAGACAAAGTCAGAGCGTAATCAGAATCCGCTCCTCATCCTCGAGTCTTGCGACAAGCAGTTGATCGGACTCATTTGTGCTAAGATCCGTTCTTTCCGTAAGCCAGAGCCTTATAAGGGTAAGGGTATCTTGTTCCAGGGCGAGGTTATCCGCAGAAAGTCTGGTAAGTCAGCTTCAGCTAAGTAATAACTTTAAACTATTACGACAATGACAATAAAGAAAGTAGAAAGACGAATCAAAATCAAGTATAGAGTTCGTAAGAATGTAAATGGCACAGCTGAGCGTCCACGTCTTAGCGTGTTCCGTTCAAATAAGCAGATTTACGCTCAGGTAATTAACGATGTAACTGGTACAACACTTGCTTCTGCATCATCAATAGGTCTTGAGGCTATGCCTAAGATAGAGCAGGCTCAGAAGGTAGGTGCTCTCTTGGCTGAGAAGGCAAAGGTTGCTGGTGTAACATCTGTAGTATTCGACCGTAACGGCTACCTCTATCACGGCCGTGTAAAGGCTCTTGCCGATGCAGCTCGCGAGGGTGGTCTTAACTTCTAAACGATTATATAGCAATGGATAAAGTAAAAGTAAACAGTGACGTTGAGTTGAAAGACAAGTTGGTTGCTATCAACCGTGTTACTAAGGTAACAAAGGGTGGTCGCACCTTCACATTCGCTGCTATTGTCGTTGTAGGTGACGGTAATGGTACTATCGGATGGGGTCTTGGTAAGGCTGGCGAGGTACAGCAGGCTATCGCTAAGGGTACTGAAGCAGCTAAGAAGAATCTCGTTAAGGTTCCAGTTTTCAAGGGTACAATCCCTCACGAAGTAGAAGTACGCTATGGTGGTGCTCAGGTATTCCTGAGACCAGCAGCACAGGGTACAGGTCTCGTAGCAGGTGGCGCTATGCGTCCAGTGCTTGAGAGCGTAGGTATCAATGACGTGCTTGCTAAGTCAAAGGGTTCATCTAACCCTCACAACCTTGTGAAGGCTACAATCAAGGCTCTTACTGAGCTGCGTGATGCTTACACAGTGGCTAATGACCGTGGTGTAGCAGTAAGTAAAGTATTTAACGGTTAAAAATAGGAGGAATACACAATGGCAACAATAAAAGTAAAGCAGATAAAGAGCCGTATCGGTGCTTCTGCCGACCAGAAGCGTACCCTTCTTGCATTGGGTCTCCGCAAAATCTCTCAGGTAGTAGAAGTAGAGGATAACCCATCTATCCGTGGTATGATACGTAAGGTGCACCACCTGACAACTGTAGTAGAGTAATAACAACACAATTAAACGACAAGATTATGAAATTGAATAATTTGCAGCCAGCTGCTGGTTCAACCCATTCACGTCGTCGTATCGGTCGTGGTCCTGGTTCAGGTCTCGGTGGTACATCTACTCGTGGTCATAAGGGTGCAAAAGCACGTTCTGGTTATAAGAAGAAGATTGGATTTGAAGGTGGTCAGATGCCTCTCCAGCGTCGTGTGCCTAAGTTCGGATTCAAGAACATCAACCACAAGGAGTATTTCGCTGTTAATCTCTCTACCCTCCAGAAGCTCGCTGAGCGCAAGGGCTACGAGAAGATCGGCATAGCAGAACTGCAGGATGCAGGTCTCACCAATGGCAAAGAACTCGTAAAGATTCTTGCTAACGGTAAGCTTACTGCAAAGATTACAGTTGAGGCAAATGCCTTCTCTAAGACTGCTGAAGAGGCTATCAAGGCAGCAGGCGGTAACGCTGTAGTACTCTAAAGAAAAATCCCCCTTATTTTACTTTAAGTAATAATGAAGAAATTTATAGAGACACTGAAGAATTGTTGGAAAGTGGAGGACTTGCGCATGCGACTCCTTATCACAATCCTCTTTGTTGCTATCTATCGCTTTGGTTCTTTCGTGGTTCTGCCAGGTATCAATCCTGCGAACCTCGAAAAACTGCAGCAGCAGACAGCTGGTGGTTTGATGTCACTTCTTGACATGTTCTCCGGTGGTGCATTCTCCAACGCATCAATCTTTGCGCTCGGTATAATGCCTTACATCTCTGCATCAATCGTAATGCAGCTCGTTGCTATCGCAGTACCTTCTTTCCAGAAAATGCAGCGCGAGGGTGAGAGTGGACGTAAGAAGATTATGCAATATACCCGCTATCTCACAGTAGCTATATTGCTCTTTCAGGCTCCTTCTTACCTTATGAACCTGAAGATGCAGTCTCCAGGTGCATTGGCATCAGGCTTGTCATGGTCGGAGTTCATGATTCCTGCAACAATTATCCTTGCTGCTGGTTCCATGTTCATCCTGTGGCTTGGTGAGCGCATTACTGACAAGGGTGTGGGTAATGGTATCTCTCTTATCATTATGATAGGTATCATCGCTCGTCTGCCACAGTCTTTCTTCCAGGAAGTAGGTAGCCGTTTCACAGCTATCACAGGTGGTGGTCTTGTGATGTTCATTGCAGAAATCCTTATCCTTTATGCTGTCGTTTGTGCAGCAATACTCCTTGTTCAGGGCACACGTAAGGTTCCAGTACAGTACGCTAAGAAACTTGTTGGCAACACCCAGTATGGTGGTGCGCGTCAGTACATTCCGCTGAAGTTGTTTGCTGCTAACGTTATGCCTATCATCTTTGCTCAGGCTTTGATGTTCATTCCATTGGCAATCGTTCAGTACAGCAGTGACAATCTGGGCTGGTTCACACGCTCTCTGCTTGATAACCGCAGTTTGTTGTATAACGTAGTATATGTCATCCTTATCGTGGCGTTCACATACTTCTATACAGCAATCACATTGAACCCAACACAGATGGCAGAAGATATGAAGCGCAACAATGGCTTTATTCCAGGCGTTCGTCCTGGTAAGGATACAGCAAACTATATAGAGGAGATAATGTCTCGTCTTACTTTGCCAGGCTCATTGTTCATAGCTTTCATTGCTATCATGCCAGCCTTAGCTGGTCTGCTCAATGTGCAGCAGGGCTTCTCCCAGTTCTTCGGTGGAACGTCATTGCTCATTCTCGTTGGTGTGGTTATTGACACTCTCCAGCAGATAGAGTCCCATCTGATGATGCGTCACTATGACGGCCTGCTCAACTCTGGTCGTACACGTTCTCAGCATGGTATGAGTGCTTATTAAAAGTAAGTCTTTCTGAAGTGGCTATATTTCTAAAGACTGAAGAAGAGATAGAACTAATGCGCGCGGCCAATCAACTGGTTGGTCGCACGCTTGGTGAACTCGCAAAGCATATCAAGCCGGGTGTATCAACAGCCGAGCTTAATAAAATAGCAGACACCTTCATACGTGATAATGGAGCAACACCGACATTTCTCGGCTTTCCAAATCCTTATGGTGGTCCCTTCCCAGCGAGTATATGCACATCGGTAAATGAGTGTGTCGTACATGGAGTACCAAGCGAGACACAAATACTGAAGGAAGGCGATATCATTTCCATTGATTGTGGAACATTGCTCAATGGCTATAATGGTGATTCTGCATTTACCTTTCCTGTAGGCGAGATAAGCGATGATGTAAGAAAACTTCTTCGCACAACCAAGGAAAGCCTGTATGAGGCAATCAAGGTTGCAGTTCATGGCAGTCACGTTGGTGACATCGGTCAGACAGTGCAGGAATACTGCGAAGCTCAAGGCTACGGTATCGTTCGTGAACTCACAGGACATGGTATAGGCAAGAAGATGCATGAGGATCCCCAGGTGCCTAACTATGGTAAACGTGGTAACGGTCCCAAATTAAAAGAAGGGATGTGCATTGCCATAGAACCGATGGTTACACAGGGAGACAGAAAGATATGGCTTTTGCAAGATAAATGGTCAATAGTAACTCAAGACAAGAAACCTGCAGCCCATTATGAGCATACAATAGCTATCCGTAAGGGCAAGGCAGAGGTATTGTCTTCGTTTGAAGAAATAGAAACCATAATCACGATATAAACTTAACTTTTAATTATACTTATTACAAAACAAAGAAGTATGGCAAAGCAGTCTGCTATAGAACAGGACGGTACAATCATCGAAGCTCTGAGTAACGCAATGTTCAGAGTAGAGTTGGAGAATGGTGTGCAGATTATTGCACATATCTCAGGCAAGATGCGTATGCACTACATCAAGATACTTCCTGGCGACAAGGTGAAGGTCGAGATGAGTCCCTATGATCTTACTAAGGGGCGTATAAGTTTCCGATACAAGTAAGGATACAATACACATAAACACATTATATATACAAGATGAAGACAAGAGCATCATTGAAGAAGCGTACTCCAGACTGTGTTATCGTACGTCGTAAGGGTCGCCTTTTCGTAATCAACAAGAAGAACCCTAAGTTCAAACTTCGTCAGGGTTAAAAAATTATCAAAAGTTAAAAGTTAACACCAAAATGTTAAATAACTTTGTGGTGTAGGGGTTTTTGTGTACCTTTGCACCTCCAAATTTTTGGCAATTGGTTAATTAACAAGTATTTTATCATTTTCAAACATTTATGGCAATAAGAATTGTTGGAGTAGATTTGCCCCAGAATAAGCGTGGCGAAATCGCATTGACCTATATATATGGTATAGGTCGAAGTAGTTCAGCAAAGATATTGGATAAAGCTGGTGTCAGCCGCGACACGAAGGTGTGCGATTGGACTGATGACGAGGCTGCTAAGATCCGTGAAATTATCGGCGCTGAATTCAAGGTAGAAGGTGATCTCCGTTCTGAGATCCAGTTGAACATCAAGCGCCTGATGGATATTGGCTGTTATCGTGGTGTCCGTCATCGTAATGGTCTTCCTGTTCGTGGTCAGAGCACCAAGAACAATGCTCGTACACGTAAGGGTAAGAAGAAGACTGTTGCTAACAAGAAGAAGGCCACTAAGTAAAGTTTAAAGTTTAAGGTTTAAAGTTTAAAGTAAGAAAATGGCAAAGAAAGTAGCAACAAGTAAGAAAAGAAACGTAAAGGTTGACGCAATAGGTCAGCTCCACGTTCACAGTTCTTTCAATAATATTATTGTAAGCCTTGCTAACTCTGAGGGTCAGGTTATCTCTTGGTCTTCTGCAGGTAAGATGGGCTTCCGTGGTTCTAAGAAGAATACTCCTTACGCTGCTCAGATGGCAGCTGAGGACTGCGCTAAGGTAGCTTATGACCTTGGTCTTCGTAAAGTAAAGGCTTATGTAAAGGGTCCAGGTAACGGTCGTGAGAGCGCTATCCGTGCTTGTCACAACAGCGGTATTGAGGTTATGGAGATTGTTGACGTAACACCATTACCACACAACGGTTGCCGTCCTCCAAAGCGTCGTCGCGTATAATTTTTTTTATTTCATATATTTTTATTTTAGCAAAATGGCTAGATACACAGGTCCGAAATCAAGAATTGACCGTAGGTTTGGCGAAGCCATCCTCGGCAAAGAAAAAGTTTTGTCTAAGCGTAACTTCGCGCCTGGACAGCATGGCAACAACCGTCGTCGCAAGACTTCAGAGTATGGTGTCATGTTGGCAGAGAAGCAGAAAGCCAAGTACACATACGGTGTGCTCGAGCGCCAGTTCCGTAACCTTTTTGAGAAGGCAGCCAAGATGGAAGGCATTAAGGGTGAGAACCTCCTCCAGTTGCTGGAGAGCCGTCTTGACAACGTTGTTTATCGTCTCGGTATTGCACCTACACGTCGTGCTGCACGTCAGCTCGTAGGTCACAAGCACATCACCGTTGATGGCAACGTGGTTAACATACCTTCTTTCCAGGTTAAGCCAGGAATGATTGTTGCTGTTCGCGAAAAGTCAAAGTCTCTCGAGGTTATTGAGAACGCACTCGCAGGCTTCAACCACAGCAAGTACCCATGGATAGAGTGGGATAACGCTGTAAAGGGTGGCAAGTTCCTGCATCGTCCTGAGCGTGCAGACATTCCTGAAAACATCAAGGAGCAGTTAATCGTTGAGTTGTACTCTAAATAATCATTAAACTAATGGCGATATTAGCATTTCAAAAACCCGACAAAGTCGTGATGCTGGAGTCAACAGACAAGTTCGGCAAGTTCGAATTCCGTCCGTTGGAGCCTGGCTTTGGTGTTACCATTGGTAACTCCCTTCGCCGCATCCTTCTTTCTTCACTTGAAGGCTTCGCTATCAATACTATCCGTATTGAGGGCGTTGAGCAGGAGTTCTCTTCTGTTCCTGGCGTGAAGGAAGATGTGACAAACATCATCTTGAATTTGAAGCAAGTAAGATTCAAGCAGTTAGTAGAAGAATTCGAGAATGAGAAAGTGACTATCACCGTAGAGAACTGTACAGAGTTCCGTGCTGGTGATATCAACAAGTATCTTACTGGATTTGAAGTGTTAAACCCCGAGTTGGTGATTTGTCATTTAGATTCAAAGGCTTCTATGCAGATTACTCTCACCATCAACAAGGGTCGCGGTTACGTGCCAGCTGATGAAAATCGTGAGTTCTGCACCGATGCCACATCAATTGCCATCGATTCTATCTACACCCCAATCCGCAATGTAAAGTTCGCTGTTGAGCCTACCCGTGTCGAGCAGAAGACCGACTACGACAAGCTCATCCTCGAAATCACTACGGACGGTTCCATCCACCCAAAGGATGCACTCAAGGAGGCAGCTAAGATTCTTATCTACCACTTCATGCTCTTCTCAGACGAGAAGATACAGTTGGAGGATACAGGTCTTGACGTTAACCAGGAGTTCGATGAGGAGATCCTGCACATGCGTCAGCTGCTCAAGACTCGTCTTGTTGATATGAACCTCTCTGTTCGTGCTCTCAACTGTCTCAAGGCAGCTGATGTTGACACGCTCGGCGACCTCGTTCAGTACAATAAGACTGACCTCCTGAAGTTCCGCAACTTTGGTAAGAAATCGCTTTCAGAGCTTGATGATTTGCTCGAGAGTCTGAATCTGTCGTTTGGAACTGACATTTCAAAATTCAAACTTAATCAAGACTAAACTCAAATGAGACATAACAAGAAATTCAACCATCTCGGTCGTACTGCATCTCACCGTAGTGCTATGTTGGCTAACATGGCAGTATCGCTGATAATGCACAAAAGAATCACTACGACCGTTGCCAAGGCTAAGGCACTCAAGAAGTACGTAGAGCCACTTATCACACGTGCTAAGGAAGACACCACCAACAACCGTCGTGTCGTATTCTCTTACCTGCAGGACAAGTATGCCATCAAGGAGCTTTTCTCTGCAGTATCTGAGAAAGTAGGCGACCGCCCAGGTGGTTACACACGTATCATCAAGCTCGGTACACGTCAGGGTGACGCAGCTGAGACATGCTTCATCGAGCTCGTTGACTTTGATGAGGCAATGGCAAAGACTCCAAAGGCTGCCAAGAAGACTCGTCGTGCAGGCAAAAAGGCTGCTGCTCCAAAGGCAGAGGAAGCTCCTGCAGAGGAGGTAAAGGCAGAAGAGGCAGCACCTGCTGCTGAAGCACCTGCAGCTGAGGAAGCTAAGGCTGAATAAACAGACAATTTACTCCTTCCCCCTTGTGGTGGAGGGTTACATAGAAAAAAGGCATCACAACGCTCTTGTTGTGGTGCTTTTTTTTTGATTAAAGGATGCGTGCGAGTCACATAAATGATGTGTGGAGATTGTATAAATAAATGGGACTATTTTAGTAGCCCCATTTCTTTCGCCTTATCGTTAAGCAGTCGCATTAGCGGTTCATGTTCATTCTGCACTATGCCGTCCAGTACGGCATCCTTCAGATATTGCTTCAGTTCACCTACCTCTTTCGAAGGCTTCAGGTTAAACATCTCCATTATCTCGTTTCCGTCAATCACGGGCTGCAGTAAGCGCTTGAAGTCCCTTTGCTTCAGGTCCTCTATCTTTTTGCGCACCAGTATATAGTTGTCGTGAAAACGTCTTTTCCTTACCTGGTTCTTTGATGTTATGTCAGCCTCACACAATATCATGAGGTCATCAATATCGTCGCCAGCATCATTCACCAGTCGTCTCACGGCGCTATCAGTCACCTCGTTGTCAGCTATGGCGATAGGGCGCATGTGCAGTTCCACCAGCTTCTGCACATACTTCATCTTTTGGTCCATAGGCAGTTTCAGTCTGCGGAATAGCCCAGGCACCATCTTTGCTCCAATGAAGTTGTGAGAGTGGAAAGTCCATCCCAGTTTGTTGTCCCAGCGTTTAGACTTCGGTTTGCCTATATCGTGGAGTAGGGCAGCCCATCTAAGCCACAAGACCATTTCTTGCCCGTCCCCCGTAGCAGAAGTGCGTGCTACAACATTATCCAGCACCTCCAGGGTGTGGTAGAAATTATTCTTGTGCGCCTTGCCGTTGCGCTCCTCCACCATGTCCATAGCTGCAAGCTCTGGCAGGATAAGCTCCAACAGTCCGCTGCGCTGCAAATCCACAAAGCCCCTTGAAGGAGCCTTGGTCATCATTATCTTGTTCAGCTCTTCGCTTATGCGTTCACCTGATATTATCTTTATGCGTTCCGCATTACGCTGCAGGGCATCAAAAGTCTCGTCCTCTATCATGAAGTTGAGTCTTGTGGCAAACCTTATGCAGCGCAGCATCCTCAGAGGGTCGTCAGAGAAAGTTATGTCAGGGTCGAGTGGGGTGCGTATTATGCCGTCCCATAAGTCGTCAAGTCCACCGAAGGGGTCAATGAGTTCGCCGAATCGCTCCTTGTTCAGGCATATCGCCATAGCGTTAATGGTAAAGTCTCTGCGGTTCTGGTCATCCTCCAGTGTGCCATCCTCCACTATGGGCTTGCGAGAATCCCGCTGGTAGCTCTCTCGCCTTGCACCAACAAACTCCACCTCCGTTTTGCCGTCTATTTTTACCTGTGCAGTACCAAAATTCTTGAATACCGACAGCGTAGCTCTCCTGCCCAGTTTCTTCTTCAGCAGTTTCGCTACAGCAATCCCCGGCTTTTTGTCTCCGTTCTCATTTCCCACCACCACGACATCTATGTCCTCCGATGGTGATTCAAGAAAGATGTCGCGAACGTATCCGCCCACGACATAACATTCCAGTTTCAGCTCATCAGCAGTATCAGCTATGAGGTGGAATATGTCCTTGTCCAGTATCTCTGCGAGTTCCTCGTCAGTATATTCTATCATTGTCAGTCTTTCTTCTGCCAGTCGGGCGTCACGCTTCCCGTTCCTTCAGCAGGCAGTTCCAGGTCTATCTCTGGCTTCTCGTATGGTTTTGGTGCGTATGGCACCACTATGTCATCATATACCGACACCTCTACCATAGCCACTCCAGCAGCCAGTATGCCAAGTCTTCTCGCCGCCTCTCGCGAAAGGTCCACTATGCGTCCCCTTATGTGTGGACCTCTGTCTATCACGGTTACCACCACCTCCTTGCCGTTTGCTGGGTTCTTCACCAGCAGTTTTGTGCCAAAGGGGTGTGTCTTGTGCGCACAAACCAGCGAGTCGTTGTTCAGTCTCATGCCGCTGCTCGTCCTTGCTCCGTTGGAGCGTTTCGAGTAGAATGAAGCCTTTCCTTTCTGTAAGTTGTCTGCATATGATGCCGTTGCCGCCATTAGCAATAGAGTCAAAGCCATGAACATGCGTCCGGCAAATTGTCGGATAATAAACATTTTAGTGGGTGGTTTTAGAAATTATGTCGCAAAATTACTAAAAAAAGTCCAAACCCTCCTTTTCCTGAGTCCTATTTTTCGCTAACTGCATAATAAAATGTGTAAAATTTTGTTTATGCCAGAGAAATTTTGTAATTTTGCAGCCGTAAATTGGGAAATGTTTCCCTTGTCGTATTTCGGTAAGTCTATCAAAATTAGATTTCCACCCATAAAAATAGAACAGAATTTATAATGGCTGAAACAAAGAAAATCAAGACAGCGCTCGTCAGTGTCTTCCATAAGGACGGCCTTGACGAATTGCTTGCAAAGCTCAATGCAGAAGGTGTAAAGTTCCTCTCTACAGGTGGTACCCAGAAGTTTATTGAATCACTTGGCTACGAGTGCCAGGCAGTTGAAGATGTTACCACCTATCCCTCTATTCTTGGCGGACGTGTCAAGACTCTTCATCCCAAAATCTTCGGTGGCATACTCGGTCGTCGTGAGTTGCAGTCAGACCTCGACCAGATGGCAAAGTATGAGATACCAGAGATAGACCTCGTTATCGTTGACCTCTATCCCTTCGAGCAGACCGTTGCAAGTGGTGCTTCTGAGGCAGACATTATCGAGAAGATAGATATCGGCGGCATCTCTCTCATTCGTGCTGGAGCCAAGAACTTCAAGGACGTCGTTATCGTGCCTTCCAAGGCAGAGTATGGCGTGCTTCTTGATATTCTCAACAAGAAGGGTGCCCAGACCGACATTGAGGACCGTCGCATGTTTGCTACTCGTGCCTTTGGTGTCTCAAGCCATTACGACACTGCTATCAATAAGTGGTTCTTGAAGTAAGCACGTCAGTTAAGTTTTTTCAATTTTCAATTCTCAATTTTCAATTCGCATAAATGGGATTCTTTTCTTTCGTACAAGAAATAGCAATTGACCTCGGCACAGCCAACACCATCATCATTCAGGGTGAGAAGATAGTTGTCGACCAGCCCTCCGTTGTGGCAATAGACCGTGACACCAACAAGATGATAGCCGTTGGTGAGCGTGCCAAGAGTATGTATGAGAAGACCAATGACCGCATAAAGACCGTGCGCCCTCTTCGCGATGGAGTCATTGCCGACTTCTCTGCCTGTGAGATGATGATGCGCGGACTTATCAAGATGGTCCACTCTGGTCGTCACCTCTTTTCTCCATCTCTCCGCATGGTGATAGGCGTACCTTCAGGTTCTACCGAGGTAGAGCTGCGTGCTGTGCGCGATTCAGCCGAGCATGCTGATGGTCGCGACGTTTATCTTATCTTCGAGCCTATGGCAGCAGCCGTCGGCATCGGCATCGATGTGGAGGCACCAGAAGGCAACATGATAGTAGATATAGGCGGTGGTTCTACCGAGATAGCTGTTATCTCCCTTGGTGGCATCGTCACCAACCAGTCTATCCGTGTGGCAGGCGACGAGCTCACAGCCGACATACAGGACTACATGGCGCGTCAGCACAATATCAAGGTCAGCGAGCGCATGGCAGAGCGCATCAAGATAAACGTTGGTTCTGCCCTTGCCGAGTTGCCTGAGGAAGAAGCTCCAGAAGACTACGTCGTTCACGGTCCTAACCGCATCACAGCCCTCCCTATGGAGGTGTCAGTGTGCTACCAGGAGATAGCCCACTGCATAGACAAGACCGTAGCAAAGATTGAGAACGCCGTCCTTCAGGCGCTCGAGAATACACCCCCAGAGCTCTATGCCGACATAGTAAAGAATGGCATCTGGCTCTCTGGTGGCGGAGCCCTGTTGCGTGGTCTCGGTGCGCGTCTTGAGAAGAAGATAGGCATCACCTTCCATGTAGCCGAAGACCCGTTGCTCAGCGTAGCACGTGGTGCAGGCATAGCCTTGAAGAATATAGATAAGTTCTCATTCCTAATGAGATAATACGTGCGCAATCTCCTCGATTTCATAAACGTCCACTTTCATTGGTTTGTATTCTTTTTGCTCGAAGTGTCTGGTCTCGTTCTGTTGTTCAGACACAACAACAATCAGAATGCTGTGTGGATATCTTCTGCCAATATCGTGGCAGCCAAGGTGTATGAAGTTGACTCTGCCGTGAAGCATTACTTCCATCTGGCAACACTCAATGAGGAGCTTACCATGCGCAATGCTTACCTCGAGCACGAGGTGCAGAAACTTTCCGAGAAACTTTCCGAGCAGAAAGGGGACTCTCTCTATAGAGCCCTTTCTGCTTCTTCTGTGTTGCAGGGCTACAAGCTCACCCCCGCCAAGGTGATACACAACAGTGTGCATGAGCGCGACAATTTCATCACTATCAACAAAGGCTCTGCCGACGGCATACACCGCAATATGGGTGTTATCAGCGGCAAGGGCATAGTGGGCATTGTCTATCTCACCTCCGACCATTATTCCGTCGTCATCCCCGTCCTCTCCTCTAAGTCCAGCATCAGCTGTGCCATACAGCGCCGAGGCTATTTCGGCTATCTGCGCTGGGACGGCAAGGCGAGCAATCTTGCCTATGTTGACGACATACCCCGCCATGCCCATTTTGCCCTCTACGACCGTGTCGTTACCTCGGGCTACTCCTCAGTATTCCCTCCAGGCATAGCCGTGGGCAAGATAATACATGTGCTTAACTCCGTTGATGGGCTCTCCTACAGTCTGCAGGTGCAGCTCTACACCGACTTCGCCAACGTGCGCGACGTCTGCGTCATCGACGACACACCTATGCGTGAGCGCCTCCAGATTCTCCGAGCCGCACAAGACTCTCTGCGCGAAGGCAACTCATAGTAACTCTCAACTCTCAACTATTGAAATATCTCCTCTACATAATCATCTTCACCCTCTTGCAGGCGTTGTTCTTTGGTCGCATCCATCTCTTTGATGTGGCAACACCCCTCGTATATACCTGGATGGTGCTCCACATGCATCGAGGCATGAACAAGGTCCTCTCTATGGTGCTCAGCTTCATCCTCGGCTTATCCGTCGATGCCTTCAGCAACACGCCAGGTCAGGCATCCACCACTATGACACTTATAGCCTGTCTGCAGCCCTACGTGCTCGAGCTGTTCCTCCGTCGTGAAGATGCCCCCAATTTCCAGCCCACTCTGCGTGCGCTCGGCTTTACGCGCTATTTTGCCTATGCCCTTATCCTTCTTGCCATATACTGCATAGTCTATTACATGCTCAGTTTCCTTTCAGGCACTATGGATTGGCAGGAATGGCTCATCACTACGGGTGCCAGTCTGGTTCTCACCCTCGCGATTATCCTTGTCATAGAATTTTCAATAAAAGATAATTCATAAGAGAGAATGGATAAAGACTTTACAAAGCGCAAGTATGTTATAGGTGGTATAGCAGCTGCTATAGTGCTCACATACATCGTGCGCCTCTTTGTCCTCCAGATAATGAGCGATGACTATCGCAAGAGTGCCGACTCCAACGCTTTTCTCAAGAAGATAGAATACCCCTCCCGTGGCGCCATCTACGACCGCAACGGCAAGCTCCTTGTCTATAATCAGCCTGCCTTCGATATCATGGTGGTCATGAACGAGGCAAAAGACCGCATCGACACACTCGAGCTCTGCGACGCCCTCGGCATAACCAAGGAAGATTTCATCAAGCGCATGAGCGACATCAAGGACAGCAACAAGAATCCAGGCTATTCCCGCTACACCCAGCAGATGTTCATGACGCAGCTTGACGAACACGATTTCTCCATTTTTCGCGAGAAACTCTTCCGCTTCCCAGGCTTCTATATCCAGCGACGCACCATTCGCCAGTATCAGTACCCCTACGCTGCCCACGTCCTCGGAGACGTGGCAGAAGTATCACCCTCCGACATTAAGGAAGACGAGTACTATCAGCAAGGCGACTATATAGGCAAGCTGGGCGTAGAGCGCTATTACGAAAAACAGCTGCGTGGCGAGAAAGGCATGCAGGTACTCCTTCGCGATGCCCACGGGCGCATCAAGGGCCGCTACCGCAATGGTGCCTTCGACCGTCGTCCTGTGGCAGGCAAGGACCTCACGCTCTCTCTCGACTTAGAACTGCAAGCCCTTGCCGAGCGACTCCTCGAGGGCAAGATAGGCAGCATTGTGGCTATAGAACCCTCCACAGGTGAAGTGCTCTGCATGGCGTCTTCTCCCACCTATGACCCACGCATTATGACAGGACGCAAGCGTGGCAAGAACCACCTTGCCCTGCAGCGCAACGTGTGGAAACCCCTCCTCAACCGCTCCATCATGGGACAATACCCCCCAGGCTCCACCTTCAAGACTACGCAGGCTCTGACCTATCTTACCGAGGGCATCATCACCCCCACCACCCAGTTTCCCTGCTATCACGGCTTCTCCTTCCGAGGCCTCCATGTGGGGTGTCACGGCCATGCCTCCCCCCTCTCCCTCGTGCCCGCCCTTTCCACCTCCTGCAACGCCTTCTTCTGCTGGGGACTATACTATATGATAGGCAACCGTGCCAAATACGGCTCCCCGCTCAATGCCATGAACCGTTGGCGAGACTATATGGTCTCTATGGGCTTCGGCTATAAGACGGGTATCGACCTCCCAGGCGAGAAGCGCGGACTCATCCCTAACGGCGATTACTATGACTCCCACTATAAAGGTTCGTGGAACGGACTCACCATCATCTCTATCTCGATAGGGCAGGGTGAGGTAAACCTCACGCCCCTCCAGATAGCCAACCTCGGAGCCACCATAGCCAATCGTGGCTATTATCGTGTGCCTCACGTAGTGAAGAAAGTACAGGGAGAACCTCTTGACTCAACCTTCTCCTCTCGTCATTACACCCTTGCCTCCCGAGAGGCTTACGACTGGGTAGTACAAGGTATGCGCGCCTCCGTCCTTGGCGGCACATGTCACGCACTCAGCGCCCTGCCTTTCCCAGCCTGTGGCAAGACAGGCACAGCGCAGAACCGAGGCCAGGACCACTCCGTCTTTATGGGTTTCGCCCCTATGGACAATCCTAAGATAGCCGTTGCCGTCTATGTAGAAAACGGAGGCTTCGGTGCCGAATACGGAGTGCCCATCGGAGGCCTGCTCATGGAGAGATACATCATGGGCAAACTCTCCCCCAACTCCGAAAAACGCGCCACCGACTTCCAGAAGCGCCGCATAGCCTACGGCTCATATAACAGATAAGAGAGCTATAGCAATTGCTAGTCATTCTCCTAGTTTTTTTTTCTAGGCTCTCCTAGGCTTCCCTAGGCCTCCCTAGGCTTCCCTAGAGTTTCCTAGGTCTTCCTAGAGTTTCCTAGCTCCCCCTAGTTTTTCCTAGTCCTTCCTAGTCCCTCCTAGCCCTCCTGCGGTTGCTTAGCACCCGCATGTCCTTGCTTAGCACCCACGCGCGGTTACTTAGCACCCGCATGCCCTTGCTAAGCAACCGCAGACAGCCACAAAAAGACACAAAAAAAGGCTTGCACCAACCAAAGTGCAAGCCCTTACTGTTGTTATGTAGTATGGATTTCACCTTACTATCCAGTTCTCGATTTGAGCATTTGGAATACGGGCAAGGTGCTTCACATTGTCCGTCACTATCGTAAGATTGTTAGCAACGGCGGTCGTACCTATAAGCAAATCGAAATCATCAATGCGCATTCCTTGTTTCTCCAGAAGAAAGCGGTTATCTCCGTATAGCTCTAAAGAATCTGAAATCGGTATTACTTCAAACATATCTGCAATGATGTGAACGTCACGTATTTGTTCTTCTTTCCTTTCACTCTTAGATGCACCGTAATACAACTCAGCCAAAGTGATTTCAGATATACAGACACGCACACCATCCAAAGAACTCAGACGCTCTGCTATGTTATACCTGTCTTTCAACAAGTATATGCATATATTAGTATCCAACAAATACCCATCCATCACCAATCTGCCAGTTTCCTTGTTTCTCCAGACGTTCTTGCATCATATATCTGCCTTATTTCTTCCTCTGCAGACAAACCATTATTCTTCCATGCACCAGACAGGGAGTTTAAGGCTGTAGAGAAGTTCCTCTTCTCCTTTTCCTTAGCCTCTGGCACTTTTAGTAACAATATTACCAACTGACGTTTTACCTCATCATCTATTTCACCCAAATGCAGAGTATTATATATACTATGCGCTCTCATTTCTGCAGTGTTCATATTCTCTTTCGCTTTTCTTGCCTGCAAATGTACTAACTTTTTTTTACACGGCAAAATAAAAGCGAAAAAAAGGCTCGCACCCTGGTAGGTGTGAGCCTTTTACTATTATATATAATAATGTGTGTTCAGAATGCTATCCCTTTGAGGGGAAGTCAGGAAGAGAAGCTATTAGTTCCACCAACCTTCATCATCAGAACCTTCCTCAGTACCTGGACCAACGGTAGGGTTCTCCTCTGTAGTGGTCTCGCTCTTCCAGGATGCCTTGTAGAGCAATTCATCCTCTATTTCCTCAAATTCAGCCTCAGGCTGTATATATCGTTTCTTTTTCATTTCTGCAAATTTAACTGTGAACTGTGAATTATGCTCCGAGCTCTGCTCGCCTGAGAGCTTCGCGCTCGAAGAACTGTGAATTGATTAATACATTACCTTCTTGCCATTGATGATTACCAGTCCCTTGGCTGAGCGAGGATCTATCTCCTGACCCATGATGTTGTATGCCTTGTTTGGCATTTGCAATCTGCCGCTGTTGAGAGCCTCAACCACTTCTTCCTCGAGAGATATTACATCTGTTGGGTCCAGAGGCTGGTTCTCCAACCATGCGTACTCTATAATAGAGGCCTCCTCAAAGTCTATCTGTGACATAGCGTTGTGATTCACATCATCGTGGTTAGGCTTCAGATATGCACGGTAAGGATTTAGACCCTTTGATGCATCAGCCTGAGTCTCACCAGTGTACTGTTTCAGATTACCTGAAGTAGGATTTATCAGATAGCTGTACTTCGTCATAGGTGTCTTAGCGTATGATCCTTTGAACTTGAAGCCCTCAGTGCCTGTAGCAGCACCACTTTCGTTGACATCAGCATCACTGCTGTATGTACACTTAGCTATGTCAAACTGCTTCTTATCGATACATACCACGTTGAAGGTAATGCAAGTGCCATATCCCTCGACCGTAGAACCAAGTACTCCATCTACGGTAGGCAGGTCAGCACCATTAGCATCCTTACCAGAAGGTTTGATGAAGTATGGCTGTCCTGGGAGTATGTTGCCATCCACGTGGCTCAGATACTTGATGGTGTAGTCCTTACCCTTCTTGATGAGTCCGTTGTAGAGAGTCAGCTGTGTACCCTTACCGAACGCCTCTTCTACCTGCTGCTCTGACAGAGCGAATGGCAGACAGATGGTGTTCCACTTTCCAGCGCGATAGTTACTTGGCAATGTTGCCTCGCTATATATCGTGTAGTCATGTCCCAGACCGCTAACCAGCGTCTCCATATTATCTGAATTAGTCAGGTGCAGAGTTTCCTGATTATCCACATCAGCCACATCATTGTTCTCAATGAAGTTCATGCCCACGTAGCCTACCTTGGTCATCATGCCGTAGAAGTAGTATGTCTTACCAGCCACTACGTCGATAACGTACTTCAGGTAGCTCTCCTCAGGCACCATGTAACCATTGTGGTAAGGCACAGGAGTCATCTTCTTAGGAATGATGGTCTGCACCTCGTCAAGGTTGGTTTCAATCTCTTCCTGAGTCATCCAGTAATATGGGTTATCTATGTAGCCACTCTCCTTTGTGTTAGAGAATGCAGTCTTCGAAGAGTTACAGTATGGTCTCAACAGCATCGGCACGATGTCTGCGTCGTCCCATGCAGCCGTCCACTTCGCAGCAAGCTTAGCCTCTGATTTCAGTGCGTCGTTGAATACGTCACGACCATAGCCCTTGCTTGTGAGCGGAGTCTTGGTGATAGGAGCCACCTTTGGTTTCTTCACCCATCCGTCCTGGTCGAACCAGTAGCCCAGACGTGGCTTAGAGCCGAGAGTCTTCTCCGATGTGTTCATCGAACCGTTCTGCCATACATAGATGGTCAGCGTACCCGTCTTGTGAGTCTGGAACTTCAGGTAACCGCCACGGCAAGGCAGAGTCAGCGGACGTATGCGCTCGTACTTGCTGTACTTGCCGCCATTGTTTGGTTTGTCCTCTGTCGTGTCATACCAGAAGTCGGCTGCCGGTGCACCAGAGAGAGCCTTCGTCTGCTTTTCGTTTTCGTCGAGCATACCTCTCAACTGACGCTTGTACTCATCGAGGGCATCATCATTATGACGAGCAAAGTATTTGTAGCCGTCAATGTGATACTTACCTCTTGAGGCAGCCTTCGCCCAGCCGTTGGTGTCGTCAAACCTGTATCCGCCGTATGTCAGCGTAACAACGCTTGCACCCTCATCGTCCTGCAGTTCAAAGCGCTGCTGCTCCTTAACCTGCGTGCCGCTTGGTATGGCGTTGCTCGTACCAGCCTTGATGTTCAGTCCGAAGTAGTCCTTGGCTGCACTGATATGGTCAGTTGCCTCTACGTAAGCATATATCAAGGCACCACCCTGACCGCCACCGTATATTACGCTGTATGAAGTACCTGGATCTGTCGCAAATCTACCGATGGTGATATCGTCACTCTTGTACTTAATATTAATATCCTTAGCGGTAATCTGATCTGATGTCAGAGTCTCACCATCAAGTTTCACAGAGAGTGTAGGCAGTGAACCGCTTGGTATTGCGCTACCGCCTGACAGCACTGCAAGAGGTATCTCCGTCTCCTCCAGTGAGAACTCCAGAGCCAGCGTGTGCTTCTTCACCGTTACCGTCAGCGTTGTCGTTGACGCTGCATAGTCACCGCTTGCTGCCTGAGTGAGGGTTACCACGCAGGTGCCTTCCTTATAAGGACTGCTTGCTGGTGTTACAGTCAGCAGACCAGTAGTTGAGTTATAGCTTGCTGTTGCCACTGTTGCGTCATAGCCTGTCGCAGAGGTGTTCACCTCTATCGCACCAGTGCTGTTACTCTGTACCTCGTAGTCCACCGCACCTCCGTCAGTATATTGCACAGCCTCGGTAACAGTCTCCGAACCCTTCTTTATCTCCATTGAAGAGTAGTAGAAGTTCAGTCGTCCTATATAGATATCACTCGTGATGCTTGTTATCACTATCTTTGAGCCTTCGTGGTCGAGTGCTATTCTCGGACTCTCACTGTTTACGCTGTAAGTACCCATGTCCACGTCGTCAACTGTCACCTTGTACTGTCTTGAGCTGTTAGTACCAGACTCTATTGTGAACGACGTAGCTCTCCTCACGTAGAAAGTCATTGACTTGTCTTTCTTTATCCTGAGGTAGTTTGCGTTAGACGAACTTATACTTGCTATCTTAACACCAGACGAGAAGTCACCCTCGTGTGTCCAGAAGTTGGTCCATGCCGTTGCTGTAGCCTTGTTCTGAGTATCGTATGGAGATTTCAGCAGCGTGTATGAGCACTTGCCGTCGGTGAATGTGAATGTCATGCCGTCGTGAGCAGTACCATCGATAGTCATGTAACCGTGGTCTATCGTCTCACTCACCGTTACCATTGCATAGCCACTGGTTACGGTGTTGTCGCCGTCGTTTACTACGCAGTAATACACTGAGTCCACAGACTCTGCTGTCAGGGCCCTTGGAGTGTAGCTTGCACTCGTAGCGCCAGTAATAGCCGTAGCACCCGTTGTTGACTCTTCAGTGTTTCTGTACCACTGGTAGGTGTATGCACCCGTACCACCTGTAGCTGTTACGCTGATGGTAGCTGGTTTATCGCCTACCTGCAGAGCCTGTGAAGCAGGTGTTGGGTCAGTAACCGCAAGCGGAGCAGTCTTAAATATAATAAGGTTGGTGAAGTAATCCGTACCTGTCTTACCTACAATGTAGAATATACGTTTTCCTGTCAGACAATCACTGCTAGTAACAGTGTAACCCTTAGTTATCACACCATCGTTGGCTGCTGTGAACATTTCCACCTTGCCAGTAGTAGATGATGCATCATCAGTAAGATATATACCACGTATCGTAGATGCTGACAGACCATTGAGCTGAACAGAAATGTGGTCACCTGTAGCAATCGTAGTACCAGCAGGAAGCTCTACCTTGAAGTAGTGTGTGCTTGGTGTAGTATTACCCGCTACGTAGGTATGTGCAGTAGAGGTGTTAGGACGGGTGATATAGCGGTAAGTATTGCTTGCTGTATTCTCCTCGTAGGCATTACCACCTGCGATAATCTGGCCTGTAATCTTCTCCTCTGATGCATTTGTCTGCACATTACCAGCCACGTTGCTCATCTGGAAGTAGCGCTTGGTCTTTGATGTCAAGACGTAAGCTACGTCAGAGGTCTTTGGCCTACAGTTGGTTGAAGATACCACGCAGTAGTAGAACGATGCGTCCTCATCCTCGCTGGTGCTTATCTTGCTTGTTGCAAGACTTGCGCTGGTAGCGCCACTGATGGCTGTGCCGCCAGTGTTGCTGTTCACTGTGTTCTTATACCACTGGTATGTCATCGAAGCACCGCTGCTGTGAGTAGCAGTAACTGAGAGTGCTGTGAGATCAGGTGAGTAAGAGCCACTTGATGTGTCATATACAGCACTTGTAGGAGCTGTGACAGAACTTATGCCGTTAACTGTTACTGATACCGTGAGGTCAACTGATGTGGCAATACCATCACCGTTGGTATCTACTGCCATCGTGATGTTTCCTGTGCCAGTGCCAGTACCATTAGGTGTGATTGCCAGTTTGCCAGTAGTATTGTCGTACAGTACATCCACGAAGCTTGGGATATCATTCAGTATTGCCTGGTATGGGGTGTAGTTGGTTACCATCACTGTGTCGGTCTGTGCATCGCCGAGGGTCAGTGATGTCTTGTCAGCTACCAGGCTCGCACTTGCTGTGGTCACCTGTATCTTGGTGAAGTCAGGGAAACCTGACTCACCCCTACCCAGGTATAGCACACCACCTGAAGCGGTGATATTCTCTATACGGAAGTTGAAGTGGTCGGTGTCATACTTGTTCAGTGACTTCTTCGTCGTGATACCGCTTGGCGCAGAGCTCTGCACTGTAGTACCATGAGAGGTATCGAGCACATAGCGCAGGGTGTACTCCGCTGTAGAAGAGTATGGTGCCCACACGTTGATGTCTATACGACCGTTGATGCCGCTGATAGGTATGGCGATGAAGTTAGAGCTTGAAGCATTGTCGTTCATCGTCAGCTTGGTGCCACTGGTGTAGTAGAACTTGTCTGTAGCAGACGCACGGAAGAATATGCTTTGGTTATCGCGCTCCTGTGCCCTGTTGGTCTTTTCTACGAGTGAACCCGCAGTGCCAGGGAAGTTTCCTGTTGACTCTGTCCACTTATCGGTGTTAGTGAAGTCATAGGTTACAGGCAGTGTAGTTACTACAGAGGTATATGTGCACGCCTGCTCTGTAACTGCACTTTCGTATGTTGACTTGATGGCGATAGCCTTGACAGTGGTGTTGACACCGATGCTGAACGGAGCTGAATAAAGGGTGCTGCCGCTCGTAGGTGTATCGCCGTTGGTGGTGTAGTATATCGTCGCACCAGCAGTCTCAGTGGTTATCGTCACAGTGTTTGCAGCACAGGTGATGACTGGTGCCACCGTACCTGCGGTGTATGAGAATGTCTGCACATCGCTGTAGAACGTACCATCAGAAGCCACGAGTGAGAGCACCTTATCAGAGCCTGCATCGGTATAGCTGAAGCCGTCGGTACGTGGTGATGTCTTGCCTGTGGTACCTATCACGGTCTCAAATGACTGTGCTGCGCCACCCCATGCTGCGTATATCGTCATACCTGCGAGGGTAGAGGTTACTGATGCTCCCTTTACGAGGGTAGAGCCACTGGCTTGAGACACAGCGATGGTGCTGTTGATTTTGTAGTTAGCATACAGCGTGGTGTTCTCCGTTATCGTAGTACCAGCTACGGCAGGTATGGTCAGCGCTGCGTCCGTACACCATTCCTTGAACTCATAGCCCGTTGCTACGCTTGAAGGCACTGCGCTCAGCACACTTGATGACAGCGTAGCGCTGGTAGTAGATGTAGGCATGGTGCCCTTGCTGTGGGCATCACTGTATGTGATGGTCGGCATAGCAATGAGCGACCACTTGGCGTAGAGCGTCACCGTTCCGCCGTCCTCTGTGGTGAGGTTGCTTACCTCCTCCTGATCGTCGTAAACCTTGTCGCCGTCGGCTGTCGTAGCCCAACCTGTGAAGCTATAGCCGTCGCGGGTGTAGGTTTTCTCCGTGAGGTTCTGCGCCGTGCCGTAGGTGAACGCTTGGTTTGCCATAGTACCCGTACCGCCGTTGGCGTTGAACACTACAGTATATGTGTTTGGCGCGAAGTGGGCTACGTAGTCCACGTTGTTGCCTACCTGTGCCGTGCCGCCTGTCTCGAGGGCATTTGACGTGCCGCTGCCCCAAGGACGCACGTCTTTACCTATCTTGTAAGTCGAGTCGAAGTGATAACCGTCATTAGGATAAGCATTCAGCACGAGGTGCTTGCCGTCTGACACGTAGGTGCCCGACGTGAAGTCGTCACCTGCCGACTTGTCGTAGTATGTATCATCCTCATAATACGTAGCTGAGGCAGTACCTGTGCCTGCAGGCGATACGCCTATCGTTACCAGGTGTTTCCACACTGCGTAGAGGGTTATGTCGCTGCTGATGCCCGTTATCTCGTCGCCGACAGACTTCTGTGTGTCTACCGTTGCGTCAGAAGCATTCGATGTGTTCCAGCCCACGAAGGTGTGGTATGTCTTGGCGAGCGCGGGCGAGCCGCTATTGCCGAGCACCGTCACGTTAGAACCAGCGTCATACGGGCTGTTGCTGTCCGTAGGAGCGGTACCGCTCGTCTCTCCATTACCTTCATAGGTCACGGTGTAGGTTGGCACGTACCATGCATAGAGGGTATGAGTGCTTGTAGGGGTCATTGAGGCACCAGAAGCATACTTCGTGCCCGTGCCGTTGTTGGCTGTGTACCAGCCGTCGAAGCGATAGCCGGAGCCGGCACTTACTGTAGGCAGCGTGATGCTCGCACCAGGAGATGCCTGCTCGATAGGAGTGCTTGTGTAGCTTCCGTGGGCGCCGCATGTGCCGTCAGCAAAGGAAACGGTGTATTTGGTGGAGCCAGAAGCACCATATGTTATGGAAAGTCCAACTACCTGGAATGTGTTTGATGTTGCATTTGTGAATGTCACAGACGCAGCAGATCCTGTCCATGTAGAAGTCTGAGAAGACGTACTTACTCCACTTGGAGATGATGTTAACTCTGAATTTGATGTTGGGTATTGATTGCTAGAATTACGCCATGTGATTGTTACACTTTTAATTACATCAGTACCTTTGGCCGATACAACTAATGATCCAGCAGGAACCTTTAATCGGTTAGTAGTCACTCCACCATTGCTGCCTACAGTTTGAACTGTTATTGCAGACAAATCTCCGTAACCACTTTTTGCTGAAACGGTGTAAGTTGTTCCGTTCTGCGACGCAGTAAATTGAGTCGCAGTAGCAGTGTTATCCGCCCATGCTCCTGCTGTCCCTATAGCCGGTATTATGAGAAGGA